>NZ_JAUSYG010000001.1:2400000-3600000 GCF_030816725.1 Pseudarthrobacter defluvii | reverse complement strand
CCACGTTGGTGGTGAAGTCCACCGGCGAACCCACGCGGACGGGGTCCGTGGTGGTCAGGTACGGCAGGACCTCGGCCTTGGTGGCGGCGTCCTTCAGGAAGTTGGTGCTGGACCCGTCGTCGAGCTTAATGCCGCGGGCAGCGTTGTCCGCAACCACGGCGGTGTACTCGGCGGAGCCGAAAGGTGCCACAGCTGTGGGCTGGACCAGCGGGGTGGTTCCGCCCGCCAGGCCAATCTCGCCGTACTGGTTCAGGCTGTAGTTGTCGCTCACCGTCATGGGGCCCTGGGGTGCCAGCAGCATGCCTTCCAGCGACTCGCGGAAGGTTTCCGTGGCGGGAAGGGTGAAGATGGTGGGCTTGACCTCGGGTGCGGCGTCGTTGAGCTTTGTAAGGCCCGATGCCGCCGCCACGTTGAGCTGGGTCATTCCGTAGTACTCGGCCACGCTGCCGGTCACCTGGACGTAATCGCCTGCCTGCACCGAACCCACCGTGGCGGCGGAGTAGACAAAGATGCCGTCGGATGCTGCATGGTTGGTGGCCGTCAGGTCACCGCCCGTGCCGGGGGTCTGGAGGTAGTAGCCGTTGAGGCCGCCCGTGGGAAAGGCTGCCGTGACTTTGCCCTTGGTGGTGACGGTGGCTCCGGCCAGCGGGCTTTCCGTCCCGGTGCCCTGGATCTCCGCGATGGTCCTGGACACGGGATCCGGCGAGGGCGAGGGGGTGGGGTCGGGAGCCGGAGCTGTGCCGCCCGCAGGTGTTGGCGTGATGGCGCCAAGGAGCGTGAAATCAGCGGCGTTGCTGTTGCTGTCCGCCCCGGCGGCCCTGTTGAGGCTCTTCACATCGGTGTTTCCGGCAGGTGCCGCAGCTGCCTGGGTCTCAAAGGTGTTCGAGGCGCCGTAGCCCAGGAGGTCGGCCACGCCCGCCGTTTCCACCACGGAGCCGGTGGGGAGCCCGACGGCGGTGGGTTGCTTGGCGAGCACGATGGTGCCGGAGGTGCCGCTCGGGTTCAGGGTGGTGACAAGGTCAGGCCTGGGGAGATCGGCGCCGTTGGTTCCGTTGCTGCTGCCCTGCACCAGGTAGTAGCCCTTGGCCGGGATGGTACCGGACAGCGGCGCAACGCCGGAGGGCGCACTCGTGCCGGTGGCTGAACGGTACTGGACGGACCAACCCTCAAGGGAGACCGGCGCGTCCGAGCTGTTGTAGAGCTCCACGAATTTGTTCTTGAAGGCGGCGCCGCTGCTGCCGCCACTCAGGTAGGCCTCGTTGATTACAACGGGGGAGGTGCCGGCCGCGGCTGAGACCTCCGCGGCGGTGTTGTCCGCAATCGCGGGGACAGCTGCCAGCGGGGCGGCGATGAGCCCCACGGACAGCGCTGTGCCCAGCGTCAACTTCCATGTTTTTTGATGCATCCGCTCCTACTTTCATTGAGGTGTCCCGGGTGGGTGGCCCGGGAGAGTGCGTCCGGGGTTGTGCCGGTCGGACGTGGGGTTCGGATCCTGCTCCTGGTCAAGTGGGTGTCCGGCTCATGACAACAGCAGTGAATGAACGCAAGGTGGCTGGAGCATGCATTCGGCGGGACGTTCCCCAGCGGAGCGGCCCACCCTGCGGCCCGGAGCTTCCCTAGCGCCGGACCGGAGGTGCTGTTGGCGGGAGTGATGATGCCGGCAAACACGCAGGTGTGCCGGCAATCACAAACGATACCCGCGGGTAGCTTCGCGGAGGGGTTCCGGCGGCGGGTTAATCCAAAGAATTTACGTGGCGGCAAAACGCGGACGTCGCCACCCAGGCCACGGTGTTAAAGCAAAGAACCCCTGGCGGCCGTTGCCGGCTGCCAGGGGTTTCCACTGCGGAAGGTAAGAGATTCGAACTCTTGGTACGGGGTTACCGCACACTGGTTTTCAAGACCAGCTCCTTCGGCCGCTCGGACAACCTTCCTCAGCTAGTAGTGTTTCATAGGCACTTGCCTGCAACAAAACAGGCTCGGGGAAGGTGCCCGGTGCACACTGGTTGCAGCCAGGAATTTGAGTCAGGAACGGGAGAGGTCCATGAAAGCCGTCTACATTTTGGAGCCGGGCGGCCCGGAGGTGCTGGAAGTCCGGGACGTGGATGCCCCGGTCCCCGGCCAGGGTGAAGTCCTGATTGATGTGGTGGCGGCCGGACTCAACCGGGCCGACGTGCAGCAGCGCCGGGGGTTCTACCCGCCGCCGCCCGGCGCTTCCGAGGTTCCCGGCCTGGAGGTTTCCGGCAGGATCGCCGGTTTCGGCCCCGGCGTCAGCAAGCCCTTCTCGCTGGGGGACAAAGTGGTGGCTCTGCTGGCCGGCGGCGGCTACGCGCAGCAGGTGGCCGTCCCGGCCGAGCAGGTGCTGCGGGTGCCTGAGGGAGTGGATCTGGTCACCGCGGCAGCCCTCCCCGAGGTGGCCGCCACCGTCTACTCCAACCTGATCATGACGGCGCAGCTGCAGCCGGGCGAAACCGTCCTCATCCATGGCGCCACCGGCGGGATCGGCACCATGGCCATCCAGTTGGCCAAGGCATTTGGCGCCCGGGTGGCCACGACGGCCGGCACCGACGAAAAGGTCAGCACTGCCAAGGCGTTCCTCGGCGCGGACATCGCCATCAACTACAAAGAGGAAGACTTCCCGGAGAGCCTTCGGCGCCAAAACGAGGGCAAGGGCGCGGATGTCATTCTGGATGTGGTGGGGGCCAAATACCTCCAGCAGAATGTTGATGCCCTGGCTGATTACGGCCGCCTGGTGGTGATCGGCCTTCAGGGCGGGGCCAAGGGCGAGTTGGACCTGGGGCTGCTGCTGAAGAAGCGGGCTGCCGTGGTGGCCACCGCCCTGCGGCCAAGGCCGGTAGCGGAAAAAGGCGCCATCATGACCGCCGTGCGCGACGCTGTGTGGCCGCTGGTGGCCGACGGCAGGATCCGCCCGCTCGTCGCCAAAACCTTCCCCATGGACCAAGCAGGTGCGGCCCACCGCTACTTCGACAGCGGCGACCACGTCGGCAAGGTCCTCCTGGTCATGTAGCAGCTCATTGCATACCCGGTATTGCATCCGGACTATCCAGGCGTTAGGCTGACCATACGCGGTATGCACAGGTCTTGGGGGCCTGTGCATACCGACAGTGACTAGCCCGGGGGAGCAAAATGTCCATTCGCCACAGCCTCCTCGCCCTGCTGCAGGACCAGCCGCGTTACGGCTACCAGCTGCGGGTCGAGTTCGAGAACCGTACCGGAGCCACGTGGCCCCTGAATATCGGCCAGGTGTACACAACCCTGGACCGGCTGGAACGCGACTCCCTGGTGGCCAAGGAAGGCGACGACGGCGAGGGCCATGTGGTGTACAGCATCACCCCTGCCGGCAAAGCGGAGGTGCGGAGCTGGTTCGCTGCCCCCGTGGAGCGGAACAACCCGCCCCGCAATGAGCTCGCCATTAAGCTCGCGCTCGCCGTCACCCTGCCCGGGGTCGACGTGCAGGCCATCATCCAGGCCCAGCGGGTGGCGTCTATCAGGGCCCTGCAGGACTACACCAAGGCTCGGCGCGACACGGCAGCGAACCAGCGGGCCACGGATACCGCCTGGCTCCTGGTGCTGGACTCCCTGATCTTCCAGACCGAAGCGGAAGTCCGCTGGCTTGACCTCTGTGAAGCCAGGATGGTCCAGCAGGCGCAAGCCGCCGCGACGGGGCCGGCCCGGAAGACGTCCAACGGGGCCACGGAAGACGCCCCGCTCAGCGCGGACAGCCGCCGGTGAGCGTGCAGGGGCCGCAGCAGGTCCTTGAACTCGCCAAGGTTGGCAGGACCTTCGGGGAAGGCGCGACGGCGGTCGCAGCCCTCCGCGGCGTCGACCTCACCATCTGCGCGGGGGAGTTCGTCGCAGTGATGGGGCCGTCGGGCTCCGGCAAGTCCTCGCTCCTGGCCCTTGCCGGCGGACTGGACCGGCCGACGTCGGGGGCGGTCTTCGTCGAGTCCACGCCCCTGGCGGGGCTGGGCTTGAACGAACTGGCCCGCCTGCGCCGCCGCGCAGTCGGCTACGTTTTCCAGGACTTCAACCTGGTCCCCACGTTGACTGCCGGCGAAAACGTGGCGCTGCCGCTGGAGCTGGACGGAACATCCGCGAGGAAGGCGCACCGGCAAGCCGCCGATGCGCTCCGGCAGGTGGGCATCCCGGAACTCACGCACCGTTTCATGGACCAGATGTCCGGCGGCCAGCAGCAGCGCGTGGCCATCGCCCGGGCCATCGTGGGCAAACGGCGGCTGATCCTGGCGGACGAGCCCACCGGTGCGCTGGATTCGACAACGGGACAGGGGGTCATGGAGGTGCTGCGCGCCAGGGCCGACGCCGGGGCCGCCGTCATGCTCGTCACCCACGAGGCCCGGCACGCCGCCTGGGCAGACCGGGTGGTCTTCCTGCGCGACGGACGCATCATCGACCAGGCGGCAGCCATGCACGACCCCACGATGCTGCTGACGCAGGCCGGACTCTAATGCAGCTTGACCTCGCTCCCGCCCCGCAGGGCCGCCGGAGCGGCCGCCGGGTTGCCTTGCGGCTGGCCCGCCGCGACATCGCCCGCCACAAGGGGCGCTCGCTCCTGATCGTCCTGCTGATCATGCTGCCCGTGGCCGGCATGACCGGCGCCGCCACCCTCTACCAGAGCTCCCAGCGCACGCCCGGCGAAATTGTCCGGTACGAACTGGGCAACACCCAAGCAAGGTTCAGTGTCCTGCCGGTTCCCAGCGCGGACTCCCTGCAGGACCCACTCAATGACGGCGTCATCGCTTCCAGCTCCGGCCGATTCGACCCGGATTTCCAGCGGACCGACCCCCGGGAGGTGATCCCGGCAGGCTACGACGTCCTGCCGCAGCGCCAGCTGCAGCTGACCACGGGTGTGGGCGAGGCCCTCGTTTCATTGCAGGGCCGCGAGGTGGACGCCCTCAACCCGGCCTTCGCCGGCAAATTCACGCTTCTCGACGGGCGGGCGCCGCGCGACGGGACAGAGGTGCTGGTGTCGCCCGGGCTGATGAAGCGGTTCCACCTGGCGTTCGGCGACCCACTGGCGACGTCGGCAGGAACTTTCGTGCCCGTCGGCACCATTCGCGATGCCGCGGCCTCGGACGGCAACAGCTTCCTCTACCTGCGGGCAGGCCAGGTCCCCGCCGACTTTGCCCGGGGACCGCTGAGCCGCCAGTCCGTAACTTACTACCTGGTGGGCCCCGGACCGGTCACCTGGCAGCAGGTCAAAGAGGCCAACAGCAAAGGCGTTGGCGTGCTCTCCCGCAGTGTGGTGCTGGACCCGCCGTCCGTCGACCAGCGCACAGTTCCAGGTGCGCAGCTGCACGACAACACCCCTTTGCTGGTGACCGTCTATGCCACTTTCGGCCTGGTCGGTGCGCTCGCACTGATGGAGGTGGGTCTGCTTGCCGGTGCCGCCTTCGCCGTCGGCGCCAAGCGCCAGGTACGTGAGCTGGCACTGCTGGCATCCTCGGGAGCGGATACTTCCACCATCGGAGCCGTCGTCACTGCCGGTGGACTGTGGCTTGGCAGCCTGGCCGTGGCCCTGGGAGCCGCGGCGGGGCTGGGGGCCGCCGCCGTCGTCCACGTGGTCCGTTCCACCGGTTCCGCCCGGCTCGCCGGCCTGCACCCGGACCTCCTCCTGACCGCCATGGCCATGGCCATGGGCTTGGGCGCCTGCGTGCTGGCAGCATTGGTCCCGGCGCGCCAGGTGTCGCGGCAGGCCGTGCTGGGTGCGCTCAAATCCGGGCGGGCGCCAGCGCCCACGGGGCGCCGCACCACCGTGGCCGGCGTCGTCGCACTGGCACTTGCCGCAGGGCTGTTGGCGGCAGGCTGGCTTCTCAGCGGTTCCACGAACGATCCCGACCAGCGGGCGGAGCAACTGCCGGTGGTGGTCACCCTGCTGATCGCGGGGGCGGTGACCGCAGTGGCGGGCCTGGTCATGCTGACCGGATGGCTGATCGTCCGGCTGACGTCCCGGACGCACTGGCTGTCCCTCTCCCTCCGGATGGCGGCACGGGACTCTGCGCGGAACCGCGGCCGCAGTGTGCCGGCGGTAGCGGCAGTGCTGGCGGCAGCCACCCTGGCAAGCGCCGCCCTGGTGCTGTCAGCCAGCCAGCAGGCGGGACTGCGGGACTCGCATTACTGGGGCGCGTTGGAAAACCAGGCGTACCTGCCGCTCACGGGGGATCAGCCCCTCGCTGCTGATGGCAGCATGCGGCCCCCGGTCGACATCGACGCCGGGGTGCTCTCGGCAGCGGTGGCTGATGCCCTGGGCACGGTGGAGTGGACCCACCCCTTGACCGCTCCGGCAGGCCTGCGGAACTGCCCCGAGGGTCCCGCCGATCCAGGCCTGCCGGCACTGACGGATACCTCTAACTGCCTCGTGTTTTCGCTTGCCCGGCCACAGGCCAACGAGTGCCCTACGACGCCCAAGGGACGGGTGGTGGATCCGGCCGACTGGCGGTGCCGCGGTTCCATGGTCAATGAACAGCCCTCCGGGCGCGCAATCCTGGTGGGCGGCGCGGACGACATCCTGGCAGCACTGGGCCGCGACCCCTCTGCGGAGTCCTTGGCGGTGCTGGACGCCGGTGGGATGGTGGTGACCAACCCCGTCTTCGTCGATGATGGAACGGTCCTGCTGGAGGGGAAAGATGTGAGGAGGCAGGGTGCCGGACCCGCAGGGCCGGGGACGATGCCCTCGACGGTGAGGAGCGCCTCCCTGGCCGCAGCGGTGCTCGAGCCGGTGGTCCCGGTCCCTTACTTCGGCGTTGTCTCGCCGGCGACCGCCGCACGCCTGGAGCTCCACGCAGAACCCGCCGGACTGCTGGTTCAACTGGCGAAGTATCCGTCGGAGGCTGAGGCGGATGCAGCCTCCGCTGCCATCGCGGCCGTCTACCGGCAACCCGGCATGGACTTCCGGGCCGAGCAAGGCATTTCGCAGGGCAGCCAGTGGATGACCTGGTCCATTGTGGCCGCGGCGGCCCTCATCACGTTCAGCGCAGCGGGCATCACCACCGGCCTCTCCCTGGCCGATGCCCGTACGGACCATGCCACCCTTGCCGGGGTGGGCGCATCACCTCGGCTGCGCAGGGCACTGGCAGGTTCCCAGGCGCTGTTCACCAGCGGCGTCGGCGCTGTGCTGGGAGCGCTGGCCGGGATGGTGCCCGCGCTCCTGCTGGTCCTGTCCACGGACATGCGGACGGCGGTGGAGATTCCGTGGCTGCACCTCCTGGCCCTCGTGATGGCCGTACCGGTAACGGGCGCGGTACTTGCCTGGACCTTTACCCCTTCCGGCCTGCCCTTGTCCCGGCGCAGCCTGGCCTAGCCGGAAGAGTTTTCGCCCCTCGTTCGTCGCCGCGTCGCTGCCGTTCACCGCATGGGCCGGCGCCGCGCCGCCGTCGGCCCCTGGTGCGGGGATCTGCGTTGGTAGGGTGCCCAGTAGGAAAAGTGTGAAAACTCTCAAGGAGGAGACATGGCCGGAGTGCCTGACCAGCGGAAGAACGGATCCCGGGCGGTGGGCGGACTGGCCACAGACCCGGATCTTCCCCCGCCCGCCGTCGATGAGGCACGGCTCGAGGCCGAGGACCGGAAATGGACTCCGGCGAAGATCGCGCTCTGGGCCACGATAGCTTTGCTGGGCGGCGTGGCCTGGTTCATGTTGGCGATCGTGCGCGGTGAGACCGTCAACGCCATCTGGTTCGTCTTCGCTTCTGTGTGCACCTACCTGATCGGGTACCGCTTCTACTCCAAGGTGATCGAACGCTACATCACCAAGCCTGATGACCGCCGTGCCACCCCTGCCGAGTACAAGGCTGACGGCAAGGACTACGTCCGTACTGACCGGAACGTGCTGTTCGGCCACCACTTCGCCGCCATCGCCGGCGCCGGCCCACTGGTGGGACCGGTCATCGCGGCCCAGATGGGCTACCTTCCCGGCACCATCTGGATCATCATCGGGGTGGTCCTCGCGGGAGCCGTGCAGGACTACCTGGTGCTCTTCTTCTCGATGCGCCGCGGCGGCCGTTCCCTCGGCCAGATGGCGCGCGAGGAACTCGGCATCATCGGCGGCACGGCCGCCCTCATCGCCACCCTGCTCATCATGGTGATCATCGTGGCCATCCTGGCGCTCGTCGTCGTCAACGCTTTGGGCGAAAGCCCGTGGGGCGTGTTCTCCGTGGGCATGACCATCCCCATCGCCCTCTTCATGGGCGTCTACCTCCGCTACCTGCGCCCGGGCAAGGTCATGGAAGTCTCCATCATTGGCTTCGTCCTGCTGATGGCTGCCATCATCGGCGGCGGTGCCGTGGCCGGCACCGAATGGGGCGCGGCGTTCTTCCACCTGGACAAGGTGACCATCGCCTGGGGCCTGATCATCTACGGCTTCATCGCCGCGATCCTGCCGGTGTGGCTGCTCCTGGCCCCCCGCGACTACCTCTCCACCTTCATGAAGATCGGCGTAATCGTCATGCTGGCGCTGGCCATCATCGTGGTCCGCCCCGAAATCACCGTCCCGGCCTTCAGCGAGTTCGCCTCCCGCGAGAACGGACCTGTGTTCTCCGGTGCCCTGTTCCCCTTCCTGTTCGTCACCATCGCCTGCGGTGCGCTCTCGGGCTTCCACGCGCTGATCTCCTCGGGCACCACACCCAAGTTGATCGAGAAGGAACGCCAGACCCGCTTCATCGGCTACGGCGGAATGCTGATGGAATCCTTCGTCGCCATCATGGCCCTGGTGGCGGCCATTTCGATTGACCGCGGCATCTACTTTGCGATGAATGCCCCCACCGCCCTGACAGGCGGCACGGTGGAGACAGCCGCGCAGTGGGTCAACAGCCTCGGCCTGGCCGGAGTCAACATCACGCCGGACCTCCTGGCGCAGACCGCCCAAGACGTCGGGGAGCAGAGCATTGTGTCCCGCTCCGGTGGTGCTCCGACCCTGGCGGTCGGCCTGGCGCACATCATGCAGCAGTTCATCGGCGGGACAGCCATGATGGCGTTTTGGTACCACTTCGCAATTATGTTCGAGGCCCTTTTCATCCTCACCGCGGTGGACGCCGGCACCCGCGTTGCCCGCTTCATGCTGCAGGACTCCATTGGCAACTTCGTCCCCAAGTTCAAGGAAGCCTCCTGGCGGCCGGGCGCCTGGCTCTGCACTGCCGTCATGGTGCTTGCCTGGGGTGCGGTGCTGCTGATGGGCGTCACCGATCCGCTGGGCGGCATCAACACCCTGTTCCCGCTGTTCGGCATCGCCAACCAGCTGCTGGCCGCCATTGCGCTGGCCGTGTGCCTGGCCATCGTCGCCAAGCGCGGAACCTTCAAGTACCTCTGGATCGTGGCCCTGCCGCTGGCCTTCGCCGCGGTGGTCACCATTACGGCGAGCTACCAGAAGATATTCTCCTCCACTCCTGCCGTGGGGTACTTCGCCAACAACGCTGCCTTCAGCAAGGCCCTGGCCGACGGCAAGAAGGAGTTTGGCACAGCGAAATCAGTCGCTGCCATGGAAGCCGTGGTCCGAAACACCGCCATCCAGGGTTGGCTGTCCGTGATCTTCGTGGTGCTCAGCATCATCGTAATTGTGACGGCGGTGCTCGCCACGGTCAAGGCGTTCCGTGACCGGTCGGCTGGGGTGGCCACCGCCGACAACGAGGACCCGGCTGTTCCGTCGCGCGTCTTCGCGCCGGCCGGGCTGGTCCCGACAACCGCCGAACGTGAGCTGGCCGCCGAGTGGCAGAAAGTGCCCGCCGAGGCCCGCCTTGAACGGGCAGGGCACTGATGAGCACCGGCATCACCCTGGTTGCCAGCGGGTTCCGCGGCTTCGCCCGCTACCTGGGCGGCGTCATGGGCGCCGATGCCTACGCCAAGTACCTGGAACACCACCGGGCGGCCGGGCACCAGGAAGCACCCCTGACCGAACGCGAATTCTGGCGGGACCGGACGGACCGCCAGGACAGCAATCCGCAGGGCAGGTGCTGCTGATTGAGCCCGCAGCGGACAAGGCCCCCGGAGCGCCTCCCGGGGGCCTGGGGGCCGATGGGCCGTGAGAGTATGAACGCATGAGCGATCCCAATGACACTCAGGCACCTGAGGACCTCCCGGTAGAAGGCACTCCCGTTGACGACACCCAGGACCCGGTACAGGTTCCGTCCGCCGTGGACGGCAAGCCCCGGGGCAGCAGCCTGCAGGACCTCGTGGACGAGCCGGCCAAGGTGATGCGGATCGGCACCATGATCCGGCAACTGCTTGAAGAGGTGAAGTCCGCGCCGCTGGACGACGCTGCGAGGGGCAGGCTGGCGGCCATCCATGCGCGCTCCATCAAGGAGCTGGAGGACGGGCTTGCGCCCGAGCTCGTGGCGGAACTGGACAGGATCAACCTGCCGTTCTCCAATGAGGCCACCCCTTCCGATGCCGAGCTCCGGATCGCCCAGGCCCAGCTGGTGGGCTGGCTGGAGGGCCTGTTCCACGGGATCCAGACCGCCATCGCAGCCCAGAACGCAGCCCGGGAACACGCCGCCGCGCAGATGCAGCTGCGCCAGCTGCCGCCCGGCACCATGATCGCGCCCGGCGTCGTGATTGGTGAGAACGGTGAGCCGCAAAGGGCTCCGGCCGGGGCCCACCCCGGTGCGCCGTCGCGGCCCGGCCCGCGTGAAGATCCGGACCACGGTCCGGGTCAGTACCTCTAAGGTTCCGCTTGGGTTTCTTCACTGCCGCCCGTCAGGGGCGCAAGGACGACGCGGAACTGGGCAAGGGGTTGTGGCGCCGTGCCCACGACCGCTTCCACCGGGGACTGGACCGCTTCCACCAGGTGCTTGAGGGCGTGGAGGACGACCAGCTGTACGCCGAGCTCGTGGAGATCGCCAACGAACTCGCTGCCCTCCTGCAGCGTGTCCGGGAAGTGTGCATGGAGGCGCAGCGGCGTGCACCCAGTGAGGGTCTGGACATACCCGCGGGCCTCTCGGATGTGCACCGTTCCCT
The DNA here is from genome assembly GCF_030816725.1 of Pseudarthrobacter defluvii. Taxonomy (NCBI): domain Bacteria; kingdom Bacillati; phylum Actinomycetota; class Actinomycetes; order Micrococcales; family Micrococcaceae; genus Pseudarthrobacter; species Pseudarthrobacter defluvii. The sequence goes on along the minus strand of NZ_JAUSYG010000001.1, from coordinate 3,589,020 downwards.
GTCCAAGGCCGGAAACTCGTTGGCAACCACGGCGGAGGCTGCCGCCATGCTTCGGCTCGCCGTCGGCCCGGTCCCGGTAGGGGCGGCGTCCGTCCGGCGCCGTGCCGAGGCTGTTTTCCAGCAGGTAAACGACGCCGAGAGGCAGCTTCGCGGGTTGTAGCTGGGCAGGTGCCGCAAAATATTCCCGATTCGGAAGCATACTTTGCAGTTAAGCGGGTGGCTGACAGAGCCGGATTCTGCAGCGTCGGCTCCCACGTTTTGGCAGGATGAAAACATGACTCTTTCACCTACCTTGACTTTCAACGACGGAAACACGATTCCCCAGCTTGGCTACGGCGTATGGCAGGTTGAGGACGACGTGGCCGAAAAGGTTGTCCGCCAGGCGTTCGAAGCCGGCTTCCGCCACATCGACACGGCAAAGATCTATGGCAACGAGGCCGGCGTGGGCCGCGCCATCGCCAGCTCCGGCCTGTCGCCGGAGCAGATCTTCATCACCACCAAGCTGTGGAACGCGGACCAGGGGTACGAGTCCACCCTCGTCGCCTTCGAGGAATCCATGGACCGGCTCGGCCTCGAAACGCTGGACCTCTACCTCATCCACTGGATGCAGCCCAAGCAGGACAAGTACGTTGACACCTGGAAGGCCCTGATCGAACTCCAGAAGCGCGGCCGGGTCAAGTCCATCGGCGTCTCCAACTTCACCGTTGAAGGCCTTCAGCGGATCATCGACGAAACGGGCGTCGTTCCGGCCATCCACCAGATCGAACTGCACCCGTACTTCAACCAGCGTGAACTGCGTGAGTTCGGAGCCTCCAAGGGCATCCTGACCCAGGCATGGTCGCCGCTGGGCCAGGGTGGCGAGCTGCTGAACGACCCCGCCATCGCGTCCATCGCTGCCAAGCACCAGGCCACCCCCGCCCAGGTGGTCATCGCCTGGCACCTTGCCATTGGCAACGTGGTCATCCCCAAGTCCGTGACCGAGTCGCGCATCAAGGAGAACTTCGCAGCACTGGAGGTCTCACTGGACGCCGAGGATGTTGAAGCCATCAACAACCTGGACCGCACCGCCAGCGGCGAAGGCCGCATCGGCGCCGATCCCGCGGTCTCCGACTTCGCCTAACCCGCCGCGGCGGCGCCTGTCATTTTGACGGCCACCGTCGAAGCAACGTCAGCCCGTGCTGCCGGCAATCGCCAGACAGCACGGGCTGATGCTTTTAATGCCACCGGTGCTTGCAGGCTGGGTCTGCGCAGCCGGCCGGGCGCCGGGCGCCGAAGCGGGCGGCACGGCCTACGGCCTAGGCAGCGACCTGGACGTGCTCCACAACGACGGCGTCCACCACGGCCCAGTTGTCCTCGCCGTGGCAGTACCTGCAGGCGAAGCGCTCAGCCTCTTCGAGCGTCTCGAAGACCTCCGACCGGGCCCGGCCGCAGTCAGCGTCGAAGTACGTTACGTGAAATTCCTGGACAGCTTGGTTTTCCATAAATCCAGTGTGCAACCGGGGTCTGACATTCTTAGGAACCAAGCCCGCGTGTTGTGGATAGGCGCCGGTTTGTCACGCGACCTACCCTGCCGGCGCCGTTAGTTGGCGGCTGGATCCGGGACCCCGGCTGCCCGGACCTTCAAGACCAGCGCGGCCAGTGCAAGCATTCCCAACCCGGCCCAGACGAGCGTTCCGGCCCAGATCTCCGGGGCAAAGCTGAGCGACCCGTCGTGCAGCGCCACACCGGCGAAATAGGGGGCCCAAAACATAACAGGTGCCAGTCCCATGGCCGCCATAAGCCGTGCCGGCCTGTCCGGGGCCGGCCGGAGCACCACCCACACCACTCCGACAAGGACCGCGCCGGCGAGGGCCAACGGCACCAGCCAGGCGTCCCGCAGTGCCACCATGAGCTGCAGGGCCGCAGAGGGAACCAGAACCATGGCCGCAGGAACCACGGGGTGAAGGCGCCACCGCAGTGAGAGCAGCAGGACGGGAACGAAGAGCACTACCGTGGAGACCAAGAAGGATGCCAGCGAGATCATGATGCTCGCCGACGTCGGACCGGTCACAGCTGCCTGCGACCCCGCAGCGCTTGTGTATGTCTGAACGAGCCCGTGGCGGGCGAAGACCGCGAATTCCTGGAGGATGAACGCCGCAATCATCCCGGCGAGCATGGCGCTGACCACTGCAGGCACCAAATCCTGCCACGCCCGCCTGGGCGACTGCCAGGCGGCCGAGAACGGGGCGCCGAGGATAAGGAACCCGCCGGTTGCCAGTCCAAGATGGGACGGGCTGAACAGCGCACTGATGTTCTGCTCGATGCCAAGCACCGAATGCCACGCGAAGTCTCCCACTCCGGAGGCCAGGAAGAGGGCGACACCGGCCGCCGCAGCACCGTAACCCGCGGGGACTGCTTCCGCCCAGCGCATCCCCGGCGCGTGCCGGCGCCAGGTCAAGGCTGCGATCCACACGGCGCAGGCAGCAAAACCTGAGTAGAGGAGGGCGTGCCACGGCGTGAAGAAGGTCTCGAGGTTGCGCAGGTTGTTATGGGCCCAGCCATCCACATAGGTCCCGATGAGGAGCCAGACACCGGCGGCGAGGGTGATGGAATCTTCGAGGGCCGTGGTGGGGCGCTGAGTTGCTGCGGGCGGAACCGCAAAGGCATGGGCTGCTGCGGCATCCATAGCTCCACAGTAGGTCCCGCGAACGGCTTGCGGGAGAGGAGCGCCCGGGTAATTTCTGCGCCCCTCAGTCAGCATCCAGTCGGAGCACGCGTTCCTGTGCCAGCACAGCGGTCCGGCTGGCTTTGTCTGCCGCCCGAGCCGCCTGCTTTGCTTCTGCGGAGGTGGCGGTAAGCCGCTTGCGCGATCGCTCCAGGTTTTCTTCAGCGGCCCTAAGCCGGGTCCGCAGCTCAGCCGTCTGCTGCTGCAGTTCCGCGATTTCCGCCCGCGTCTTCTCCTCCTGGTCCTGCAGGTCTCCGGCGAGTCGTGTTGCCTCCTCTTCCGCCGCCCGGGCTTCGGCCAGGGCGGCCTTCGCCCTTTCCAGCGCGGGCGGTGAGGCCGGCCGGGGGGTCTGCCGCACTGCTTCAAGACGGGGTCTGGTGGGCTTTGGCTCGGTGGCGCGCTCCGCCGTCGTCCGCTTTTCCCCTGCTGGCGCCTTGGGTGCTGCTGCCTTTGGTGCTGTTCTCGTCGCTGCCGGACGGGGAGCGCCGACATGCGGGGTGGATGGAGCCGGAAGCAGCCCGGGGAGGGCAACCGCCCCCTCCAGGTCGACGTCATTGACGCCGTCGGCGGACAGGACTTTCAGCAGCCGTCCACTGCCAACGGCATTGGCCGCACCCTCATCTGCGGTCAGGGCCCGGAGAGTCTCCTCGACGTCGGAGGCCATTGCGTCGCTGATCGAGCGGCCCTGCTCCCCGGCAACGGACCGGGCGATGTCGACGGCGTCAGCCAGCATGGTGCGTCGCTCACGGCCCAGCTCCCGGAGGGCGGGGGCATCCAGCGATTCCTGCGCTGCCCGCATGCGCGCCCCAAGTTCGCCCAGCCCGTCCAGCACGTCCGGCCGGTGCCGCGCGAGCATGTTCAGGGCCCAGGCGGCCACGGACGGTTTGGGCAGGCCGCGGACCGCCGCCGCCAGGCCCTTGTCCTGGCCCGCAACCTCCTTGGCGGCTGCGGCCCGGACCGCGACAAAGTCGTCCAGGGCCCCGGCATACAGCTTGTCTGCAATGTCTGCCAGGGCTTCGTCTTCCATGCCGCCATCTTAGGTGGCTGGAGGGCACGTCCCGAGGTTCCCCACCTTGGCGGAACAAGACGTCCGCCGCAACGCTATGGCGGGCGCACCCTGTTGCTCGTCCGCCGGGAGGGGTATGTTGCACGAATGGACGATTCATACCAGGTCATCGTTGTTGGCGGCGGTTTTGCCGGAAAGACGGCGGCGGAGGAGTTAGGCCGCAAGGGCGTCCGGGTGTTGCTGCTCGATGCCAACAATTACCAGCAGTTCCAGCCGCTCCTCTACCAAGTCGCAGCATCCCAGATAGGCGTCTCGGCGGTCACCCGGCCGCTCCGGTCAGAGTTCCGCAGGATCAACAATGTCCGCGTTCTGACGGCGGAGGTGACCGCTATCGACGCGGCCAACCGCTCCGTCACTACCGCAGACGGCTCCAGTTTCCGTGCCCAGGCGCTGGTCATTGCCACTGGGGCCGTGCCGAATTTCTTCAACACCCCCGGCGCTGATGAGCACGCCTACCCGCTGTACTCGGTGGCAGATGCAACAAGGCTCAGCGCTGCCATAACAGCCGTGATGGACGAGGCTGACCGCGACCCCTCGGCCGGCGCGGATGTGATTGTGGTGGGCGGTGGCCCCACAGGGGTGGAAACCGCCGGCGCGCTTGCAGAGAACGTGAAGTACCTTGTGCCGAAGTATTTTTCGCCGGGGCTGGCCGCCCGCTGCCACGTTCACCTGGTGGACATGGTCCCCAACGTGCTTGCAGCTTTTTCGGAGAAATCGCAGGCATACGCACGGGACCGCCTGACGAAATTGGGCGTGCAGCTCCACATGGGTACTGCCGTGGGTGAAGTCCGCCCTGACGGCGTGACCCTCAAAGACGGGACCGTCATCCCCGCGCGGATCGTCGTGTGGGCCGGTGGCCTGCAGGCGGGACGCATAATCACTGAGGCCGGCCTGAAGCAGGGCAAGGGTGGCCGCGTGGACGTACAGCCGGACCTGACAGCCCCGGACCTCGAAGGTGTCTACGTCCTGGGCGACTCCGCCAACATCACCGACGCTGACGGGAACAAGCTGCCCCAGCTTGGGTCCGTGGCGCAACAGTCCGGCAAATGGGCGGCCCGCAACATCTACGCGGACCTTACCGGCGGTGTCCGCGAGCCCTTCCACTACTGGGACAAGGGCTACATGGCCATGGTGGGACGCGGCGCAGCAGTGGCGGAACTGGGCCGCCGCCGGCTGCAGCTTCAGGGTCCGCTGGCGTTCGTTTCGTGGCTGGCGGTGCACCTTGCCCTGCTGCCCGGATTCCAGCAGAAAGTCCGTGCCCTGTTCTCCTGGGCCAATGGCTATGTGACGCACAGTCCGGCGCAGGTGGTGGTGGGCAGGCCGGACTAGGCTGCTGCACGGTTGCTAACACCGCGACCGCCTGGCTACGCCCGCGCGTCCAACCCGGCCTGCCGTCGTCGTTAGTTCTTTTCGAAACTCACCAGGCGGCCGGCCACGGTCCACCCCGACGACTCGTAGGGGCCGGCGGCATCCGGCTCAACTACCATGTGCAGGTACTCGGCGCCGTGAAGGAAGGCCTCCTCTGCCATGGCGGCGAACAGGGCCCGCTCGAACGTCTCCTTTTCCGGGCCTTCGGGGACTTCGGTGATGGCCACCGCGGCGAAATCATCCCGCACCTGGACACGGCCCCGCGCCACCGGGTGGTCAAAGACGGTGATTTCGACGGCGTCGTACGTCTCCATGGGTGCCAGGGCCACTTGGGAGTTCTCAGGCAGTTCCACTCCAGTATTCAACTCGGCAGTGGGGGCCATGAGCAGAACCTTCTCGGACGCCTGGGTGAGGCCGTTGGGGGCCAGCCCCGCAGTGCTGCCGGCATCACTGCAAACCAGGGTGAGGCGCGCCCCTTCACCAGCTGCCTTGGCGGCAAACTCCTCCGCATCAGGGCCTGGCCAGCCCCCGACATACTCGTGTCCTTCGGACGCCTGTCCCGTACCGCCTTCGACAACGAATCCGGCCTCCACGGCGTTGGCGGAGCGCCCCTGCAGGTCCGCCCAGGCAGGGACCCATCCGATGGCGGGAGGGTTGTGCTGTTCCGGCATGAGGGACTCCTATCGTTTGGCTGCGGCGGGACCGCGGTCCCGCCGCACGCTGCTGGGCAGGGCTTTCCTTGTCAACGTATCGGATCAGCACGCGGCCTGCCACCGGCACTGGTGGTGCGCGCTCAGGGCAGGTGGATGAAGGACATTCCGGCTGTCAGCAGTTTGTCCAACGCCTGCATCACGCCTTCGGCCGTCCCGCCATGTGGGTGGTTGCCGTGGCAGATGACCACGTCGCCTGCCCGGGCCCTTCCCACTTCTTTGGCTACGACGGCGGCTGGAAACGTTGCGCCGCCGTCGCCATTGATGCTGAAGCCGGCCGCTTTCACGCCCACCGCTCCGAGGATGTCCACGGCAACGTCGTCCATATACGCGGTACCGGGGCGGAAATACCTGGGACGCTTGCCTGTGATGTTGGCCAGGATGCCGTCATTCGGCATGATCTCGTCGTAGACCTCCCCGGCGTTCCTCGTGCCCGGGATTCCATAGGCCGTGTTCCCGGTGGTGGACAGCGGTTTGTGGGAGGTTCCGTGGTTGGCAACTTCGAAAAGCGGGTCCGCCGCCAGCTGCCGGGCAGTGGCGGCGTTGGCTGTGATCCACCGCGAGTTCAGGAAGAGCGTGGCCGGGACGCGGCGCTGGCGGAGGGTGTCGAGGAGCGCCTGGTCGTAGCCGTTGCCGCCGGAGCCGCCGCAAAAGTCGAAGGTGAGGGCGATGCCCTGTGCGCCGGGCGGCAGCCGTGTCAGGACGCCGGGAGCCTCCAGGCCCCAGTAGCGGGCCTGGCGCTTGCCGAAGGTGTCCAGGATCTGCGCGCGCGACGGCACTGACGCTGCCGACGGGGACGCCGGTGCAGGCGCAGTCTCGTCACCGTCGGGGCCTGTGTGCATGATCGTCGAGGAGACACCGGCCGCGCCGGCGTCTTCCTGGGCCGTGCCTTGTGTATCAGGTGGCTGCTTCGAATGCGGCGGCAGCTCGGGGACGGCGGCCGACAGCGTCAGCACGGCTGCCACTAGGACGGCCCTCCGGCCCGGTCCCTTGCCGTCCTGGCCAAGATGCGGGGGCGAGTTGGGTTCCACCGCTAGGCCCCCTGCAGGGACGGGGCTTCAGCACGATGCCTGCCAGCTCCCGGGAAGCAGCCGGGGGTGGCCCAAGCCGCGCGGCTGCGGCCTTCCGGCCAGGCAGAGGTGGAGACCGCGACGCGCAGAACGGCGGCTTGAAAACAGGGGGTCATGTCGGGAGGATACTGTGGGCGCCTTACCGTTTCCTGAACCTTTCCCGGTACCGCGGCGGCGGCGTAACAAAGGGCTCCGCCAAGGGACTTTTGCCCCTAATCACTTCGGCAAAGGCGGTGTTTACTTGTGGGCTGGGGTGACGTCACGCTCCTACGGAGCCAATGCTCCGCCGCTCAAGCACGGAGGTACAGCCAGCAATGAACCTCAAAGACCGTTGGGACCGCCTTGATCCGTCTGTCCAGAAGTGGTTTTTGGACAACCCCGGATGCCAGATGGTTCCAAGGACAATCACAACGGTGATCTCCAACGAAACCGGAGAAAAGCTTCCTACCGGACAGCACGGCGAGGTTGCCATATCCCGCGAGGACCAGGAGTTCATTCGCTCCAAAGTCACATGAGGCGGTGCTGCCTGGTCAAACCCATGTCACAGCTTAACCAGCGAAAAACCCCTAGAACCCTTGGGTTCTAGGGGTTTATCCCGAGCTTCCTATCAGAATCGAACTGATGACCTTTTCATTACGAGTGAAACGCTCTACCGACTGAGCTAAGGAAGCACCGCACGAAATCCCCGGCGGAACCGGGCGCTTCATGCAAGAGTCAACTGTAATAGAGTCTCCTCGTCCCGGTCAAAATGGGGCCGGGGAAGCTGGTGGGGTCGTCAGCAGACGGTGTTGTCGGCCGGAAGCTTGCCGCCCACCAGGTAGTTGTCCACCGAATCCTCGAGGCAGCTGTTGGCCCGCCCGTACGCGGTGTGCCCTTCACCCTTCCAAGTCAGCAGTGAAGCGTTCCCCAGTTGCTTGCGCAGGGATGCTGCCCAGTCCACGGGGGTGGCGGGGTCACCGGTGGTGCCGATGACAACAATGGGGGAGTCCCCGCTGTATTCCACGGGCGCCGGGGTGCGCACATTCTTGTAGGGCCAGTCCGCGCAGGTGGTGCCGCCGTAGGCAAAGAAGTAGCCCAGGGTGGGGGAGTCCTGTTCGAGCCGTTTCTCCTCGGCCCGCATTGCGGCCGGGTCCGAAACCATCGGGTAGTCCAGGCAGTTGATCGCGTTGAAGGCGAACGTTGAATTCGAGGTGTATTTTCCGTCGGAGGCGCGGTCGGCGCCCAGATCGGCAAGGCGGAGCATGAGGCTGACGTCTCCGGACATCGCGGCCTCCAGCGCCTGGGTGAGCGCGGGCCAGCTTTGGTCGTTGTAGAGCGGGGTGATCAGGCCGCTGACGAACATGTTGGCATTCACCAGCCGGCCGTCCTTAGCTGTTCGGGGGGTCTGCTGCACGGCGTCGATGAGGTCGCGGATCTGCTGCACGCCGGAGTCCACGTCACCGCTGAGGGGGCACTTGCCCGTCTTTTGGCAGCTTGCCACGTAGCTGTGGAGTGCTTTTTCGAAGGCGCGGGCCTGGCCGCTGGTCAGCTCTTCGTTGCTGATCGACGGATCCAAAGCGCCATCCAGCACCATCCGCCCCACGTTGTCCGGGAAGAGCGAGGCGTAGGTGGAGCCCAGGAACGTGCCGTAGGAGTAGCCCAGGTAGTTGAGCTTGGTGTCGTTCACCACCGCGCGGAGCACGTCCAGGTCCTTCGCGGCGCTGACGGTGTCAATGTGCCCCAGGACCGGGCCGGTTTGTGTGGCGCACTGGTTGGCGATCGCTTTGTTGTCGGCCAGGGCCGCCGCCAGACCGGCGTCGGTTTCAAGGGCGTAGATTTTGGCCCGGGCGGCGTCGCGTTCCGCATCGGTCATGCAGGTCACGGGAGCGGAGCGCTTGACGCCGCGCGGATCAAAGCCCACCAGGTCGTAGGCGTTGCGTACGGCAGCTGAAAAGTGGGTTCCGGCAGCGTCCTTCACGAAGTCGTAGCCGGAGGCGCCCGGGCCGCCGGGATTGACCAGGAGACTGCCGGTTTTCTTGCCCGTGCTGGAGGCCCGGAGGGCGGCAAGCTGGATGGTGTCGCCGCCGGGATTGGCGTAGTCCATGGGGACGGTCACCTTGGCGCACTGGAATTCCCCTTCGCAGGGCTGCCACACAACTTCCTGCGAGTAGTACTTTTCCAGTCCCGCGGGAGCGGACGCCACGATCGAGGGGTCGGCCTTTGCTGTCGCCGCCTCCGGAGGGTTCTTGTCGCCGCCATTGAGGAGACTGCACGAGGCCAGCACCATGGCCAGCGCCATTGCGCCCGCGGCGCGGACGGCGACCGCCAGGGACCTGTGGCGTGCGGGCAGGGGGCGGGCGGTCATCGGGTCTCCTTGGAGGGCTGGATCAGGCTGGCTGCCATGGACTCGATGGCGAGCAGCGGGGCAACGTTGGTGGTGGTGATGCGTTCGCGGGCTTTGTTGATGGCGTCCATGCGGGCCAGGGTGGCTTCCGGAGTGCTGCGGGCTGCGAACTCCTCCAGCTCACTCCTCAACTCAACGTTAACCAGTTCCACGGCGTTCCCAAGCTGGATGATCAGGACATCACGGTAGAAGGACAGCAGGTCGGTGAGCGTCCGGTCCAGCGAATCCGTAATGGACCTCTTGGCTCGCCGTTTTTGGTCGTCTTCAAGTTGTTTGAGCTGGCTGCGCATGGCTGGCGGGAGGGTTCCCGATTCCGGCGCCCCCAGAGTGGCCAGGAGCGCCGTCTTTTCCGCCGCGTCCCGTTCCTCGTTGGAGCTGTTGGCCTCGGCGGTGGCGATCTTCACCAGCTTGTCCGCCATCATGACCGCAGCTGTTACGCCCCGGAGGCCAAGCGGAAAGCGGACGGTTTCCAGCCGCCGTTCCCTTGCGGCCGGGTCCCTGGCCAGCCGGCGGGCAATGCCCACGTGGCTCTGGGCGGCCCGGGCTGCCTGCTCAGCAAGGGCGGGGTCCACGCCGTCACGCCGAACCAGCAGTGCTGCAACGTCCGAGGCGGGCGGCAGGCGCAAAGCGACACTCCGGCAGCGGGACCGGATGGTGACCAGGACGTCGGCGGGGGACGGCGCGCAGAGCATCCACACAGTCCGCGGCGTGGGTTCCTCAATGGCTTTGAGCAGCACGTTGGTGGTCCGCTCGGCCATCCGGTCGGCGTCCTCCACCACAATGATCCGCCAGCGCCCCGACGATGGCCGGTTTCCCGCCGTCGCGACCAGTTCCCGGGCCTCGTCGATGGTGATGGTGACTTTTTCGGTGCGCACGAACGTCACGTCTGAATGGGTTTCGCCCAGGATGGTGTGGCACGCCTGGCACCGTCCGCAGCCACGGAGGCTGACGTCCTCCTGGTCGCAGTTCAGCGCGGCGGCGAAGGCCTTGGCGGCGTTGGAGCGCCCGGAGCCCGGCGGTCCCGTGAAAAGCCAGGCGTGCGTCAGGCTTTCGCCGGTCGCTGCCTGGCGCAGTTGCTCGACGACGGCGGGCTGGCCTTGGAGGTCATCCCAGACGGTCATGAGCTGCTGCCCTTTGCAGCGGCTGCCGGTACTGCCGGTGCAGCTTCCTTCCCCTCTGTTGGGGCAGGGTCGCGGAGCAGGTTCTCCACCCGTGCGAGGATCTGCGCCGCCAGTTCATCAACCGGCAAATGGGCGGGGAGGACCAGGTACGACGCGGGGCGGCGCGCGGCGAGGTCCAGGAAGGCGCTCCGGATCCGGGTGTGGAACTCGTCCGCTTCCGATTCAAGGCGGTCCTCTGCAGCCTGGCCGGCAGTGCGGCGCCGCCGGCCCAGCTGCGGATCCACGTCCAGGAGGACAGTAAGGTGCGGCTGGAGGCCCGAGGTGGCCCACCCATTAAGGGACTGCACGGCATCCTGGCCGAGGTGGCGGCCCGCCCCCTGGTAGGCGACGGAAGAGTCGATGTAACGGTCAGTGAGCACGATCTCCCCCCGGGCAAGTGCCGGGCGGATGACCTGGGCAGCGTGGGCGGCGCGGGAAGCCGCAAAAATGAGGGCCTCGGTGTGGGCATCGATCTCCCCGTTGCCGTGGTCCAGCACCAGCGACCGCAGTTTCTCCCCAATTGCGGTGCCGCCTGGTTCACGTGTACGCAGCACAGTGTGGCCCCGGGACTCCAGCGTGACCGCAAGCCGTGCCGCCTGGGTGGACTTGCCGGCGCCGTCGCCACCTTCGAATGCGATGAATACGCCGGCCCTCTGTTTGTTCACTTCTCAAGCCTACCGAGGCATGGCGACATTCTTGGATTTGGGATACACCCTGTGCAGGACGGGTGGAGGTTCCGTCGTCCACAAAACGACACCACTTTCCGGCGCGGTTGGCAGGAACAGTACGCTTTTGACCATGAGTCTTTCCGAGCATCAGACCGCGTCCCTGTCACCCGAGACCGTGGTGGTGGCGGCGGGGCGGCCGCCGCGGGAAAGGGACCAGCCGGTCAACCCTCCCATCACCCTTTCCTCAACCTATTTCGGCACCGGCCCCCTCGGCGACGGCGACCGGGGGTATGGACGCTACTCGAACCCCACGTGGGACCCCTTCGAGGAGGCGCTCGGCCAGCTTGAAGGATCTGCCTTGCCCGGCCTGCTGTACGCCTCGGGGCTCGCGGCGGTCAGTTCTGCGCTGTCGCTGATCCCCGCAGGCGGGGTGCTGGTCATGCCGAACCACAGCTACTCCGGCTCCCTGGTGATGGCCTCGGAACTCGCGCAGAAGGGTTTCATCGAGCTCCGGACCGTGGACATCGCCGATACCGACGCCGTCAAGGACGCGCTCGCCCCAAAGGAACCGTCGGGGAAGGCCGCGGCCATGCTGTGGCTGGAAAGTCCCACCAACCCCATGCTCGGAATTGCAGACATGTCCGCCGTTGCCGAGGCCGCCCATGCCGCCGGAGCGATCGTCGTCACGGACAACACCTTCTCCACACCCCTGGTGCAGCAGCCCCTTTTGCTCGGATCCGACGTCGTCCTCCACTCGGTGACCAAGTACCTGGCCGGGCACTCCGACGTCGTCCTCGGCGCGCTGGTCACCGCCAACCCGGACCTCCGCGCCACGCTCCTCCACCACCGCATCATCCATGGCGCAATTGCCGGCCCTTTCGAAGCCTGGCTGGCGCTGCGGGGCCTGCGGACCCTCGCGCTGCGCGTGGAGCGGTCGCAGGAGTCCTCAATGGTCCTGGCGGAACGCCTTGCCCTGCACCCCGCCATCGAATCCATCCGGTTCCCGGGCCTCAGCACCGACCCCGGGCACGCACGCGCCAAGGAACAAATGAAGGGGTTCGGCTCCATCATCTGCATCCAGGTGGCGCCTTCCGCAGGCCTCACCGGCGCTGACGCCGCGGACCAACTGGTGCAGGCCCTGGAACTCTGGCTGCCCGCCACGTCTTTGGGAGGCGTCGAGTCACTCATCGAACGCCGACGCCGGCACTCGGCCGAACCCACCAGCGTCCCCGAGAACCTGGTGCGCCTCAGCGTTGGGGTGGAAAACGTTGAGGACCTCTGGGCCGACCTGAAGCAGGCGCTGGACGCGCTGGGCGGCTAGGCTGGGCTTGTGGACGGTGAACTACTTATCCAGCCTGTAGAGCGGGCCGTGTTTTTGATCCTTGCCTTTGCAGCATTTGGCCTTGAGCTGTGGGCGGTTGTTGATTGCGTCAGGCACCGGGCCAACGCCTTCGAGGCCACCGGCAAACGCACCAAGACGTTCTGGCTTGCCTTGACCGGAGGCGCTGCCTTAATCGGCGGCATCTCGCTCTACTCGACGCTGAGCGCCGGTGGCAGCGGCGGCTTCTTCAGCACCCTTGGGCTGTTCGGACTTGCCGCGGTGGTGGCCGCTTCCGTCTACCTGGCCGATGTCCGTCCTGCGGTGAAAGACGCAGGCCGGGGCGGCAGCCGCAACATGGGCCCCTACGGCCCCTGGTAGCGAGGGGCAACTGCCTCCCAGTCCACCGTCAGCTCACCCAGCCGCCACCTGCCCGGCCCGTCCTGGACCGGCCACCCGGTGTCGCGGAGGCTGCGGCACATACCCACCCAGCGCTGCCTGTTGCCAAACGAGGCAAGCGGCGCGCTCGCAAGCCACGCCCGGTCCATCGCCTGCAGAAAGTCGTGCACGGGTTCACCGGGGACATTGTGGTGGATCAGGACCTTGGGAAGCCGTTCGGCTACTTCCGATGGCAGGTCGAAGCTGCCGAAACGGAGCGAGATACTCAGGGACAGGGGGCCGTTGCGGTCCAGTGCCACCCAGGTCACGCGCCGCCCGATTTCGTCACATGTGCCGTCGACGAACAGGCCCTCGGGGGCCAGCCGGTCCTGGACGAGCCGCCATATGCCGGGCACGTCAGCCTCCTCGTACTGCCGGAGGACGTTGAAGGCCCGGACCAGGACAGGGCGCCCGGGAACAGGCAGTTCAAAGCCCCCAACCTGGAACGTCAGTCCGGGCCGCTGCAGCGGAAGCGCCGCCCGGACCCGTTCCGGCTCAATTTCGATCCCGCAGACGCGCACGTCGGGCCGGATCGCGGCGAGCCTTTCGTAGAGTTCGACGGCAGTGGCCGGCGTTGCGCCGTAGCCCAGGTCCACGACGAGCGGTTCGGGTGCCCTGCGCAACCGCCAGGCCTGCGGGCCCGTCAGCCAGCGGTCCACCCGGCGCATCCGGTTGGGGTTGGTGGTTCCGCGGGTCACGTTGCCCACCGGCCGCCCCTGCCTGGCGGCCGATGACCTGCCGGAAAGTTGCGGGGCGTTGACCCGTTCAGCCTTTTGAACCACCGCCCAACCCTATCTTCGCGGGGCAGCCTTGTAACGCTGGGCGGGCGGCAACACTGCTCGGCTAGGATGAAAATCATGACTTACAAGCTGATTCTGCTGCGCCACGGCCACAGCGAATGGAACGCCAAGAACCTGTTCACCGGATGGGTGGACGTCGACCTGAACGACCAGGGCCGCGCGGAAGCAGCACGCGGCGGCGAGCTGCTGGTGGAGAACAACATCCTCCCCGACGTTCTGTACACGTCCCTGCTGAAGCGGGCCATCAACACCGCCAACATCGCCCTGGATAAGGCCGACCGCGGCTGGATCCCGGTCAAGCGGGACTGGCGCCTGAACGAACGCCACTACGGCGCGCTGCAGGGCAAGGACAAGGCCCAGACCTTGGCCGAGTACGGTGAAGAGCAGTTCATGGAATGGCGCCGCTCCTACGACACCCCGCCGCCGCCCCTGTCCGATGACTCCGAGTTCTCACAGGCCCATGATCCCCGCTACGCGGACCTGGGCGAGGCCCTTCCGCGCACCGAGTGCCTGAAGGACGTCCTGGTTCGGCTCCTGCCCTACTGGGAATCGGACATCAAGGAAGACCTCAAGGCCGGCAAGACCGTCCTGGTCACCGCGCACGGCAACTCGCTCCGCGCGCTGGTCAAGCACCTGGACGGCATCAGCGACGAAGCCATCGCCGGCCTGAACATCCCCACCGGCATCCCGCTGGTGTACGACCTCGACGAGGACTTCCAGCCGATCAAGCCGGGCGGCACCTACCTCGATCCGGAGGCCGCCGAGCAGGCCATTCTGGCCGTTGCCAACCAGGGCAAGAAATAGAACTTCGCGTTCTTCGCCGCGTGCTCGGTCGTTCCTCCCTTAGACGCACTCCGGCCGAAGAACGCGCTGCGTCAAAGGTGAAATGACGACGGCGGGCTGGTCACCTCAGGTGACCAGCCCGCCGTCGTTGTTGTGCCCGGAAACTCGAGCCGGGTCAGCTGTGCTCGGTGGCGTTCGGCTGCCAGGCGCCCGTGACCAGGTAGGTCACCTTCTGGGCGACGGAAACGCCGTGGTCCGCGAACCGCTCGAAGTAGCGGCTGGCGAGTGCCACGTCCACGGTGGTGGCAGGCGACTCCGACCATTCGGGAGCCGCGATGGCCTTGAACACGCTCAGGTGCAGGTCGTTGATGGCAGTGTTGGCCTTGAGGATATCCCGGGCCACCTCAAGGTCACGGCTCTCCAGCAGGACCGTGAGCTTGTCGGCGATTTCCTGGTCCAGCTCGGCCATCCGGTTGAAGGTGTCCGTCATGGACTCGGGAATCACGGTGGAGGGGTACCGGAGCCGGGCCAGCTGGGCGATATGCCGGGCCAGGTCACCCATCCGTTCCAGGGAGGCGCTCATCCGGAGGGAACCCACGATCATGCGCAGGTCGCTGGCGACCGGACCCTGCAGCGCCAGAATGTCGATTGCCCGCTCATCCAGGCTGTTCTGCAGGAAGTCGATGCGCGCATCCGCTGCGATGACGTCCTGGGCGAGGTCCACGTCCGCTACCTGGAACGAGGTAGTGGCCTTGGCCATCGCTTCGCTGACCAGCCGGGAAATCTCCACCAGCTGGTCACCGACCTGGGTGAGCTCTTCCTGAAAAACCTTACGCACGTCGGCGTCCTTTCCTTGGAACTCCCGCCGGCCGCTCCAGGGCAGCAGGAATCGTGTCGCCATGGGGCGCTCTAACCATCAACTCTGGCATTGCCGGGTAAACGATTATGCCCCCACAGATGAACGTTAGTTGAACCGTTCCCGGAACGGGTCTGAAGGCGGCCGGGGGCTCCAGGCAAGAGCATAAAGTGGAGCTGTGGATCCTATGCTCATTGGTCTGGTTGCCGGCCTCATCGGCCTGGCGCTTGGCACGTTTGGCGTGCTTGCCTACCGGGTCAGCGAGAAGCAGCGCGAACTGTTGGACGTCGATGCCGGGGAGCTTGCGCTTCCGGCCGGCGCCGCGGAGGTCCTCGCGGTCGTCGGACGTGCCTTTGTGGTGCTGGACGACGTGGACGGCGTGGTCCGCGCCAGCCCCGCAGCCTACGCCTACGGCCTGGTCCGCGGGCACACCGTGGTCCACAAGGAACTCCTGGATATGACGGCCGGGGTCCGGCGCGACGGCGTCATCCTGGAAAAGCAGCTCGAGCTTCCGCGGGGGCCGCTGGGACAGGGGACCATCATTGTCCAGGTCCGGGCAGCCATGCTGGGGGAGGAATACATCCTTCTCCTCGCCGATGACCGCACCGAGATCACCCGGACCGAAGAGATCCGCAACGACTTCGTTGCGAACGTATCGCACGAGCTGAAGACCCCGGTGGGCGCCATCTCCCTGCTGGCCGAGGCACTCGAATCGTCCGCCGACGACGAGGAAGCCGTCCGCCGTTTCGCCAAGCGCATGCACAAGGAATCGGCCAGGCTCGCCGCCCTTGTCCAGGACATCATCGAGCTCTCCCGCCTCCAGGGCGCCAGCGTGACCCAGCAGGGCGGACCCGTGGACATCAACGCCGTGATCACAGAGGCCGTGGACCGGTCGCAGCTGCCGGCGGAAAGCAAGAACATCAGCATCGTGGTGGGCGGCCGCACCGAAGGCAGGGTGTTCGGCGACCAGGACCTCCTGGTGACGGCCCTGCGGAACCTCATCGACAACGCCATCCGTTATTCACCTCCCAACACCCGCGTGGGAATCGGCGTGCGTTCCCGGGAAGGCCTGGTCTCGATTTCCGTGACCGACCAGGGGGAGGGGCTCACCCGCGAGGAACAGGAGCGCGTCTTCGAGCGCTTCTACCGTGTGGATGCGGCACGCTCCCGCCATACGGGCGGCACTGGCCTGGGCTTGAGTATCGTCAAGCACGTCGCTTCCAACCATGGCGGTGAAGTGACGCTGTGGTCCCAGCCCGGGCAGGGATCGACTTTCACCCTCCGGCTGCCCGAGATGGAAGAGCAGGACGGCGACGCCGAACCTTCCGTTTCCGAGGCACTGGCACCAGGCCGGGCCCGCGAGGCGTCCGGTCAACCAACCCTTACCCAGGTACAACGCGCCGCCGGTGCAACAGAACCGGGCGCCACAGAACAAGGAGCTAACGCTTGAGCAGGATTTTGATTGTGGAGGATGAGGAGTCGTTCAGCGATCCTTTGTCCTACTTGCTGGGCAAGGAAGGGTTCGAAGTTGAGGTGGTGGACAACGGCCTGGACGCCATCACCGAATTCGACCGCAACGGGGCCGACCTGGTGTTGCTTGACCTGCAACTCCCGGGGCTCTCCGGCACTGAGGTCTGCCGCCAGCTCCGCCAACGCTCCAGCGTCCCCGTCATCATGCTGACCGCCAAGGACTCGGAGATCGATAAAGTCGTGGGCCTGGAGCTTGGCGCTGACGACTACGTGACCAAGCCCTACTCTTCGCGGGAACTGGTGGCGCGGGTCAGGGCCGTGCTCCGGCGGCAGGGCGAACCGGAAGAACTGATCTCTTCCACCGTCCAGGCCGGCCCGGTCCGCATGGACATCGAGCGGCACGTAGTGAGCGTGGGCGGCGAACAGGTCCTGCTTCCGCTGAAGGAATTCGAGCTCCTGGAGATGCTCCTGCGCAATTCGGGCAGGGTGCTGACACGGGGCCAGCTGATTGACCGTGTCTGGGGCTCCGATTACGTGGGTGACACGAAGACCCTGGATGTCCACGTAAAGCGCCTCCGCGGCAAGATCGAGCCCGATCCCTC
This sequence comes from Pseudarthrobacter defluvii, assembly GCF_030816725.1. NCBI lineage: Bacteria > Bacillati > Actinomycetota > Actinomycetes > Micrococcales > Micrococcaceae > Pseudarthrobacter > Pseudarthrobacter defluvii. The sequence continues at coordinate 3,571,624 of NZ_JAUSYG010000001.1, read as the reverse complement.
CGCTCCGCGCTACCTGGTGACCGTACGCGGCCTCGGTTACAAGTTCGAGCCGTAACCGCAACAGAAGCCGGCACAGCAAAAGGGAGGAGCCGTGGGCTCCTCCCTTTTGCTGTATTAGCCGGCTGCGGCCAGCGGACGTTCTACCGGCTGGTGGCAGTGGCCGTAGCGCTCGGTGTCGCGCTGGCGGAGGAGGTTGCCCCTGCCGAGGTGCCGGCGCTCTCGGACGTGCTGGCGCTGGCAGATGAGCTGGGGCTTGCCGAGGAGGAGGACGTCTCCGAGGGGCTCGGGGTGGGGACGTAGTCCTTGTACTCCGGCAAAGTGGCGTCCAGGACGGGGACCTTGACAGTGTTGCTGACGTTGGTGCCGTTCTCGCTGATCTTGACGTCCACCAGGGAGCCGGGCTTGCCGCCGGTGGTGCTAAGGATGGCCGCGTCCGACTTGTCGTTGAGCAGGGTGTAGGAGTTGGCCTTCACCGGAACCTCGGTCTGCGAGCCCTTGGCACCGTTGACGGTGAGCTTCACGTCCTTCGAGGAGGAGTTGTAGACAGCGCCGATCAGGCGGCCGGGCTTGTCTTCGCCAGTGGAGACAATGAGTATGTTCCGCAGCTGCAGGGGACCGAGGTCTGCGCGGATGCCGTCGGAAGCGGAGTACTGATGGCTGGTCTGCTGGGGCGTGATGTAACCGCAGCCCGCCGTCAGCAGGCTGGCGCCAAGGGCAGCAGCCGTCAGTGCCAGTTTGCCGCGCTGGGCCCGGTTCATCGCAGTGGAACGCACGTCACGTACTCCTCAAGAAATTTGAAGTCTTTTTCAGCCATAGCCTATCCGCAAAGGGACGCAAACGAGGATTCGGCGGTGTCACATCTCCCATGGGAGCGCTCACCCGATGCACTAATCCGGCCATCCGTCAAGAGGGTGGAAGGGGTCGATTGGGCCGTTTTTCCGCGTATTTTCGCGGTTGGGGGCCCTTTCTCCGGCCGGTCATATGCCTGAATCGTGATAAACTAGTCTGCGGGAAAGGGGAAATGTCCACATGGTATTTGAGGTCGGCGAGACAGTAGTTTACCCTCACCACGGTGCTGCGAAGATTGAAGAAATCAAGATGCGCACCATCAAGGGCGAAGAGAAGATGTATCTCAAGCTCAAGGTGGCTCAGGGTGATCTGACCATTGAAGTTCCAGCAGAGAACGTTGACCTTGTTGGGGTCCGGGACGTAGTGGGCAAGGAAGGCCTGGAGCACGTGTTTGATGTGCTCCGCGCCGAGTTCACCGAGGAGCCCACCAACTGGTCACGCAGGTACAAGGCAAACCTGGAGAAGCTTGCTTCCGGTGACGTCATCAAGGTGGCAGAGGTTGTTCGCGACCTGTGGCGCCGGGATCACGACCGGGGCCTTTCCGCAGGCGAGAAGCGAATGCTGGCCAAGGCCCGGCAGATTCTGATTTCAGAACTGGCGCTGGCTGAAAAGACCGACGAGGAGAAGGCTGCAAGCGTTCTCGACGAGGTCCTGGCTTCCTAAGAACTTAGCCCCGGCTGCACGCAAGTGCCGCCGGGGCTTCTTTTTTGCCCACTCCGGCAATGCCTAAGCACCTGACGGATGTTCCGGCGTCGTAGGCTGGTCCGCATGAGTGCTTCTTCTCCGCGACTGGTCACAGCAGTCATCGTGGTGGCCGCAGGTTCAGGGCAGCGCCTTGGCTACGGCATACCCAAGGCAGCCGTGCCGCTGGGCGGTGAGCCGATCCTGATGCATGCCCTGCGCGGCATTGTCGCGTCCGGGGTCGCCACCCAGGTCTGCGTCGCATTGCCCGCCGGGGACCAGGGCCTGCGCCAGCTGTGCGCTGGCTTCCAGGAGGAACTTGCCGATGGCGGCCCCCTCCTGACCCTGGTCGACGGCGGATCCACCAGGGCCGATTCCGTTCGCTCCGGCATCGCTGCCCTCATGGAGGGCATTGAGGCCGTACTGGTCCATGATGCTGCGCGTGCCCTGACCCCGGAGTCCGTCTTCCACCGCGTGTCCGATGCCCTTGCTGCCGGTGCTGACGCTGTCATACCCGCGCTCCCGGTGGTGGATACAGTCAAAACCGTCGCGGCCACCACGGGGGAGGCCGCCGTGTATGCGCCGGAGGTTGTTACCGGGACCGCCCGCCGCGAGGAACTGCGCGCGGTACAGACGCCGCAGGGTTTCAGGATCGGCACGCTGGTGCAGGCTCACCAGGCAGCCCAGACCATGGATGAGCAGCAGTCTGCAGCTGTCACGGACGATGCCATGCTGGTGGAAATGCTCGGCACTCCGGTCCACGTTGTGCGCGGATCAACGCAGTCCCTCAAAATCACCACCCCCCTGGACCTGATCTTCGCCGAAGGGCTCCTGGAGGGTCCGCTCGGAGCCCGGTGGGTGGAAGGATGAGCCAGGACATGGTCCTCCCACGGACCGGTGTGGGAATCGACGTCCATGCCTTCGCCCCGGAAGACGCCCCCCGGCCGCTCTGGCTCGGCGGGCTCCTCTGGCCCGGCGAACGCGGACTCGCCGGGCACTCGGACGGGGACGCCGTGGCACATGCTGCCGCCGACGCGCTGTTCTCCGCGGCTGGCATCGGCGATCTTGGCACGCACTTCGGTACCGACCGGCCCGAGTTCGCCGGCGCGTCAGGCGCCGCCCTCCTCGCCGAGGCGGCCCGGATCGTCCGGGCCGCGGGCTTCGAGATCGGCAACGTTGCCGTGCAGTTCGTGGCCAACCGGCCCAAGTTCGGGCCCAGGCGGGAAGAAGCCCAGAGGGTCCTGAGTGAGGCGGCAGGCGCCCACGTGGGCGTCACGGCCACCACCAGCGACGGCCTGGGCTTTACCGGGCGAGGCGAGGGTATCTCCGCGGTGGCCACCGCCCTGGTGTACCCGCGGCAGCCCTAAGCCATCGGCTAGTCTGGAGCGGTGACCCTGCGCTTCTATGACACCGCTTCCGCCGAAGTCCGGAACTTCGTCCCCCTCGTCGAGGGCAAGGTCAGCCTCTATTACTGCGGAGCCACAGTCCAGGGCATGCCGCATGTGGGCCACATCCGTTCCGCCATCGCCTTTGACCAGCTCACGCGCTGGCTGCAGTATCGGGGCCTGCGCGTCACCGTCGTCCGCAATGTGACGGACATCGACGACAAGATCCTGGCCAAGTCAGAGGCTTCCTTCGCGCCGGACTTCAGCCCGGAGGCTGGCGAGGTGGCCGGCGAAGAATGGTGGGCGCTGGCATACCGCTACGAGCGCGAGTTCCTGAAGGCCTATGACACGCTGGGCGTTTCCCGTCCCACCTACGAACCCAGGGCCACCGGGCATATTCCCGAGATGCATGCCCTGATCCAGCAGCTGATCGACCGCGGCCACGCGTACCCCGCCCTGGACGATTCCGGTGACGTCTACTTCGACGTCCGCTCCTGGGACCAGTACGGCGCGCTGACCCGGCAGAACATCGACGACATGCAGGCAGCGCCCGACGCCGATCCCCGCGGCAAGAAGGACCCCCGCGACTTTGCGCTGTGGAAGGGTTCCAAGGAAGGAGAGCCGGCCACTGCCAGCTGGGCCTCGCCCTGGGGCGCCGGCCGGCCCGGCTGGCACCTTGAGTGCTCCGCCATGGTCACCAAGTACCTCGGGACCGCCTTCGACATCCACGGCGGCGGCCTGGACCTGCGTTTCCCGCATCACGAAAACGAAATGGCGCAGTCGCAGGCTGCCGGCCACCCCTTCGCCAATTTCTGGATGCACAACGGCATGGTGACCTACCAGGGCGAAAAGATGTCGAAGTCCATCGGCAACACCATCAGCCCCGCGGAAATGCTGGAGCTCGCCTCTCCCCGGGTGGTGCGCTACTACCTGGGCCAGGCGCACTACCGGTCGGTGCTGGACTACCGGCCAACGTCGCTGCAGGAGGCCGCGGCCGCCGTCGAACGCATTGACGGATTCCTGGCCAAGGCGGCGGCACGCTTCGGCGGCGACGCCGGCACCGCGGACGGAAACCACGGCACCCGGTTGGACGGCATGGACGCATTCTGCGAAGCCATGGATGATGACCTTAACGTCCCGCGCGCCCTGGCCGCCCTGCACGACACTGTCAGGGCCGGCAACACGGCCCTCGCCGAGGGCGACGATGCCGCCGCACGGAACGCCCTGCACGCCGTCGTCCTCATGACCGATGTCCTGGGCCTGAACGCCGTCGCAGGCTCCGAAGCCGTCAGCACCCGGGAGGCTGAAGCGCTGGCCGTACTCGTGGAAGCCCAGCTGTCGGCCCGTGACGCTGCCCGCGCCGAAAAGGACTGGACCGCTTCGGACGCCATCCGCGACACACTGAACCAGGCCGGCGTCGTGGTGGAGGACGGCCCGGACGGGGCCACCTGGAGCCTGAAGCGCGACTGAGCCCCGCTGAGGCCGCTGAACACTGCCGAACAAGCGGCTGGCCCCGATTTTTTTCGGGTCAGTAGACTGGTATGCAGATTCAGTCAGCACAATCAAGGGTGGAACAACATGGCCAACAATGGTCGCCGATCGGTTAAAGCGAAGAAGGGCCCAACCGTCGGAACCGGTGGCCATGGCCGCAAGGCCCTCGAAGGCAAGGGCCCCACGCCCAAGGCCGAGGACCGCGTGTACCACAAGGCACACAAGTCCAAGCAGCTCGCCGAGCGGTCCGCTGCCAAGCGGGGGACCGGCGCCCGCAGTGCCGGCGCCGCCAAGTCCGGCCCCAAGGGGCGCGCCACCGAAGAAGTGGTCACAGGCCGCAACTCGGTGGTTGAAGCGCTCCGCGCCGGCATCCCGGCCAAGGCCCTGCACGTGGCCATCCGGATCGAGATGGACGACCGGGTCAAGGAATCCCTGAAGCTCGCCGCCGAACGCGGCATCCCGCTGATGGAGACCGGCAAGCCCGAACTCGACCGGATGACGGATGACGCCGTCCACCAGGGCCTGGTGCTGCAGATCCCGCCCTACGAGTACCCGGACGCCTACGAACTGGCCGAGGAAACGGTGGAGAAGTGGAAGAAGGGGCACATCGCCAACGCCCCGCTCTTCGTCGCCCTGGACGGCATTACCGACCCCCGGAACCTGGGTGCCATCATCCGCTCCGTCTCCGCCTTCAGCGGCCACGGCGTCATCGTGCCCGAGCGCCGCTCCGTCGGCGTCACCGCATCAGCCTGGAAGACCAGCGCCGGAGCAGCAGTCCGCGTGCCCGTGGCCCGCGCCTCCAACCTGAACAACGCCCTGAAGCAGTTCAAGAACATGGGCATCTTCGTGCTGGGGCTCGACGGCGACGGCGACGTTTCGCTGCCTGACCTCACCCTGGCCACCGAGCCGGTGTGCATCGTGGTGGGCTCTGAAGGAAAAGGCCTGAGCCGCCTGGTCCGGGAAAACTGCGACCAGATCGTGTCCATCCCGATCGATTCCGCCATGGAGTCACTGAACGCCTCAATGGCCGTGGGTATCTCGCTGTACGAGGTTTCACGCCAGCGCGCGGCGGGATAACCAACCCGGGGACCAGCGCCCCTGACAGTTTCCCCGGCGCCGCGGAGTCGAACGGGCAGGTCAAGCGCCACTGACCGCTACTATTTAGGTGATGGTCATGCCGCTCTTCGACACCGCCTCCACCATGGACGCCTCCTCGGCCGTTCCCCTCGGTGTCAGCGCCCCGCGCGCTGATTCGGGCGGCACCCGCCACCATGCGGGCGGGCGGGCCAACGTTGCCTGCTTCGCACCTGCCGTCTCCAGCCTGGATATCGTCTTCTGCCCTCCGGGCGGGGAATGGCGGGTCCAGACCCTGCCCAACATCACCAAGGGCGTTCACCACGGCATCGTGGAGGCGCTGCCCTACGGGTCGCGCTACGGCTTCCGTCCGTCGTCGGACAACCAGCCGTTGCCGCCGGCCCTTCCCACGGCCAACGGCAACGGTGCGGCCCGGCAGCCCCTGCTGCTGGACCCGTACGGCAGGGGAGTTGACCAGCGCGATGGTGTGCTTACCAGCGTCCGGACGGCCACCGACTTCGACTGGGAAACGGACGAACTTCTCCATCTTCCCTGGCGCAACACCATCGTCTATGAAGCCCACGTCCGCGGCCAGAGCATGCTCCACCCGGATGTGCCGGAAGAGCTGAGGGGCACCTACGCCGGCCTGGCGCACCCTGCCGTCGTCGAGCATCTCACCAGCCTGGGCATCACATCCGTCCAGCTGCTGCCCGTTCACTTCCACGTCGATGAGCCGCACCTGCAGGACCTGGGGCTCAGCAATTATTGGGGGTACAACACCGCTGCCTTCTTTGCCCCGCACCCCGGGTACGCCACCCGGGCTTCCCAGGAAGCCGGCGCACAGGCTGTCCAGGACGAGTTCAAAGCCATGGTCAAAGCCCTGCACGCCGCCGGGCTGGAGGTCATCCTCGACGTCGTCTACAACCACACTGCGGAAGGCCGGGCGGACGGGCCGGTCCTGAGCTTCAAGGGCCTTGGGGAGGACACGTACTACCGGGTGGATGGCCACGGCAAGTACATCGACACCACCGGCTGCGGCAACTCGCTTAACTTCGCGGATCCCCGCGTTGTCGAGCTGGCGACCGACTCACTGCGGTACTGGGTGGATGAGTTCCACATCGACGGCTTCCGCTTCGACCTGGCCGTCACACTGTGCCGGAACGACGCAAATGAATTCGACCCCAGGCACCCCTTCCTCACCGCCGTCGCCGCCGATCCCGTCCTGTCCGAGGTCAAGCTGATCGCCGAGCCCTGGGACATTGGCTACGGCGGCTGGCAGACCGGGCAGTTCCCGCCCGGCTGGGTGGACTGGAATGATCACTTCCGGGACGCCGTGCGGACTTTCTGGCTGGCGGACCGGGCCGCCATTGATGCCGGTGGGCAGGGCGGGACCATGGCCAGGTTCGCTGACGCCCTGTCCGGTTCCGCCGGGCTCTTCCAGGCCTCCGGCCGCTCGCGCCTTGCGTCAGTCAACTTCGTCACGGCCCATGACGGCTTCACCATGAACGACCTCGTGTCCTACGACCGGAAGCACAATGAGGACAACGGCGAGGAGAACAGGGACGGGCACGGCGACAACCGCAGCTACAACCACGGCGTGGAGGGTCCCACCGAGAGCGGGGCGATCCTTGCAGGGCGTGCGCAATCGCGGCGAAACCTGATGGCATCGCTGATGGTGTCGCTGGGAGTCCCCATGATCACCGCCGGAGACGAGCTGGCGCGGACCCAGCAGGGAAACAACAACGCCTACTGCCAGGACAACCACATCACCTGGCTGGACTGGACGCTGACGGCAGAGGCGCACGAAATGCTGCGCAGCACCAAACGGTACATCCGGCTGCGCAAGGAGTTCCTGGCCGCCCAGCCCCACGACTTCCCGGTCCGGGACGAACAGTCCTACCTCTACTGGTTCGACCAGGACGGGCAGCCCATGTCCGCCGACCGCTGGAACGATCCGCAGCACCGGGTCATGCAGCTCCTGCTCGGCGACGACGGCGGCGACCTGGCCGGCCTGGTGGTGGTGAACGGCAGCGCCCGGGACGTGCAGGTCACCCTTCCGGACGCCGGGAGGCCGGCGCCGAGCCTGTTCGAGCTTCGGCTGACCACCTCACCGCGGCACAAGGAGCGGCAGGGCATCCAGGTGGCCTCTGGTGAAACCGACACCGCGGAGGCCAACTCCATCAGCATTTACCGCACGTAAGTCCCGCACCACCAGGACAGCAGACAATAGATCAGCACAACCAGCCGGCAGGTACCCCCGAATGCGTAACCGCTCCATCATTCCCCTGCTCATCACCACCCTCGTGGTGCTGGCCATGGTGGCGTTCGGCGGCGCGGCCATGCTGGGCCAGCAGACGGAAGGTACGACGCCGGGAACCGCTTCCAGCCCCACGTCCACTCCGGGCGGCGCGGCTGCGTCCGCGGGAGCGAAGCAGTCTGCACCGCGCCGGGCAGCCAACCCGTCCACCCTGCCGGAGATCCGTGAATCGGCGCTCCCGGTGGAGGGCCGCAGGGTGCTGGCACTGATCCGGGCGGGCGGCCCGTACCGGTACAGCCAGGATGACCAGGTGTTCGGCAACTTCGAGCGGGTCCTGCCGGTCCGGGACCGGGGCTACTACCGCGAATACACCGTCCCCACCCCCGGCGAACCGGACCGGGGCGCACGGCGCATTGTGGCCGGAAACGGCGGCGAGAAGTACTACACCGGGGACCACTACGCAACGTTCAAGTACATAGCGGAAGGCAGCTAGCACAACCATGAGAATCTTCTCCGGCGACACCTGGACCCTGGAAGAACTGCAAGAACAGGTGGCCGACGCCGGGCGCCGCAGCGTGGTGGTCCCACCCGCGGACAGCAAACGCGCCGTCCTGGAAACCTTCGGGGAAGTGCTGGGCTTTCCCGAACATTACGGCGTGAACCTTGATGCCCTGAACGACTCGCTCCACGACTTCGCGGACAGTATCACCGAGAACGGAAACCCGCCCGTCACAGTCCTGTGGCAGGTGGCCGCCCCATTCCGCAGCGACCGGTCATTTGGCATTATCTGCGAAATCCTGCAGGACGCCGAACGGTACGCGGGCAAGGACCTTGCCGTCACCGCCGTGCTTCTTTAGGCGGAACTGCTAGCTTCCCGGGCGCTCCTCGTGCGAAACGTAGGTGTCCAGCAGCGCCGAGGCCCTGCCGCCGTCGTCCTCGGCTGCCAGGCCCTTGCGCATGCTTTCGGCCTTCTGCCGCCCGGCGGGGAAGGGCGGCAGCAACGGGATCTCGGGGTCTGTCAGCACTTCGATCACCACGGGGCAGTCTGCCGCGAAGGCCTGGTCCCAGGCATCTGCGATCAGCTCCGGGTCCTCCACCCGGATGCCCCTGAGCCCCAGCAGGTCGGCATAGCCGGCAAAAGGAAAATCGGGCAGTTCCTGGCTCGCGGCAAACCGCGGTTCGGCCTCCGACTCGCGCTGCTCCCATGTGACTTCGGTCAGCTCCCGGTTGTTGAAGACGCACACCACGAACCGCGGGTCCTGCCACTGGCGCCAGCGGTGCGCCACCGTCACCAGCTCGGCCACGCCCAGCATCTGCATGGCGCCGTCCCCGGCCAGGGCCAGCACCGGGCGGTCAGGGTGCTCGAGCTTGGCCGCGATCCCGTAGGGGATTGAGCAGCCCATGCTCGCCAGCGTCCCGGACAGGTGGGCAGGGACACCCTGGGGCAGCACCAGTTGGCGGGCGTACCAGTAAACACAGCTTCCGACGTCGACGCTCACCTGGGCGTCAGCGGGCAGCCTGCCGTTGAGCTCGCGCACCACACGTTCCGGATTGACGGGGCTGGCGGGGACGGCGGCCCGGTCTGCCGCGAGGATGCGCCAGCGGCTGACTTCCTCCTCCACCTCTGAGCGCCATTGGCTCCGGGGACGGTGCTCCAGCCTTTGGTTGAGGGCCTCAAGCGCGGACGCGGCGTCCCCTGCCAGGCCCACCTCCACGGGGTAGCGGTTGCCGATCTTCTTCTCATCGATGTCGATCTGGACCGTGCGGGCTGCGCCGGGCGGCGGATAGAACTCGGTCCAGGGATCATTTGAACCCACGATGAGGAGGGCATCGCAGGACCCCAGCAAGTGCGCACTGGCCGTGGTGCCCAGGTGTCCCATGGTTCCAACTGCAAGGGGCAGGTTCTCATCCACGTAGGGTTTACCCAGGAGGCTGGTGGCGATTCCCGCGCCAAGCTTCTCGGCGATTGCCGCTACTTCCTGGCCGGCGTGCCTGGCTCCCTGGCCCACCAGGAGCGCCACCCGTTCCGCGGAGTTGAGGAGGGCAGCCGCCGCGGCCAGGTCCTCTTCGCGGGGGGTCTTGGCCGCTGCACTCCAGGACGGGGCAGTTACCACGATGCCGTGCTGTTGCTCCAGTTCGGGCGCCGGCGCGGACTGGACGTCGTGCGGGATGATCACGACGCACGGGGACGCGGTGGCCTTGGCCGTGCGGAAGGCCCGGTCCAGCACCATGGGCACTTGCTCTTCCGCGCTGACCAGCTGCACGAACTGCGATGCGACGTCCTTGAACAGTGTCGTGAGGTCGATTTCCTGCATGTAGCCGGAACCCAGCACGGTGCGGCTTTGCTGCCCCACGATGGCCACCACCGGCACGCCGTCCAGCTTGGCGTCATACAGCCCGTTGAGCAGGTGCACCGCGCCGGGGCCCTGGGTGGAGGTGACCACCCCTACGCCGCCGGTGTATTTCGCGTGGCCCACCGCCATGAACGCGGCCGCTTCCTCATGCCGGGCCTGGACGAACTCCACCCGGCCCTCTGTCCGGCGAAGGGCGCCCATGAACCCGTTGATGCCGTCCCCGCTGTAGCCGAAGACCCTCTCCACACCCCACGTGGTGAGGCGCTCCACGATTACATCGGCCACCGTGCGTTCGGTCATTGCGTCCTCCTGGGTCGGGTTCCTGGCCTGCCTGCCAGGAACCGTACCCATCAGACGCCGTTCCTGTCAGGACAGGGGCTAGGCGTTGACGATCAGTCCGAGCTCCGCCTTCGATGCGAGGGCCTCATGCCGCGGCAGGACCCGGACGGTGTAGCCGAACGGACCCGAGCGGTCGATCACCAGGGAACCGCTGAACAGGTGCCGCCCGTTTCCGAGGTCTTCCTTTACCTGCAGCTCCATCATGGTGATGTCCGCCAGGGCGTCGTTCTCTTCAGCCCGCCCATAGGCCACTTCCACGCACACATCCTCGGGCGTGAGGGCGTTCAGGGCCACGTAGGCGTTGACCTGCAGGGTGTCCCCGATCTGCGGGTCCTCGGACACGCCCACCGAATCGACGTGCTCCACGTGCACCTGCGGCCAGGCGGCGCGCACCTTGGCCGACCAGGAGGCCAGCCCCCGGGCCTGGGCGTACGAGCTGGCGGTGGCGCTGCGGCCGGCTTCCGCTGCGGGGCGGTACAGGATGTTCACGTAGTCGCGGAGCATGCGCTCGGCGGAGACTGCCGGACCCAGGTGTGAGAGGGTGTGCTTGATCATGGACACCCAGTGCGTCGGAACCGTTTCGCTTCCGGTGGTTGACGGCCCGGCGGCGCCGGCGCCCTCGGACACTGTGCCGCCGTAGAAGCGGGGGGCCACCTGCGTTTCCAGCAGCTCGTACAGCGCCGCAGCCTCGATGTCGTCGCGTTCCTCCGGCGAGGCGTCGTTGTTGGCGGTGGGGATTGCCCAGCCGTTCTCGCCGTCGTACATCTCATCCCACCAGCCGTCCAGGACGGACAGGTTCAGGGACCCGTTCAGCGCCGCCTTCATGCCGGACGTGCCGCAGGCTTCCAGGGGCCGCAGCGGGTTGTTCAGCCAGACATCGCAGCCGGGGAACAGCGTCCTGGCCATGGCGATGTCGTAGTTGGGCAGGAATGCGATGCGGTGCCGGACCTCCGGGTCATCGGTGAAGCGCACCAGGTCCTGGATCATCTTCTTGCCAGCGTCGTCGGCAGGGTGGGACTTGCCGGCGATGACCAACTGGATGGGGTGTTCCTTGTGCAGGAGCAGTGCCTTCAGCCTCGCAGGCTCACGCAGCATCAGGGTCAGCCGCTTGTAGGTGGGCACGCGGCGGGCAAACCCAATGGTCAGTACGTCCGGGTCCAGGACATTGTCGGTCCAGCCCAGCTCGGCGTCCGCGGCACCGCGTTTCTTCCACGCGGCACGCAGCCTGCGGCGCACGTCCTCTACCAGGGCGGCGCGCATTTCACGCCGGAGCGCCCAGACGTCGGCGTCGCTGACGTTGTAGGCGAGGTCCCATTTGCCCAGTGCTTCCGCCTCGCTGCCGAACTGGTCGCGGGCCAGCTTGGAGATGCGGCTGTCCACCCACGTGGGCACGTGGACGCCGTTGGTTACGGAGGTGATGGGCACCTCCGAATGGTCGAACCCCGGCCACAGCGCCGAGAACATGCCGCGGGACACTTCACCGTGCAGCTTGGCCACGCCGTTGGCACGCTGGGCCAGGCGCAGGCCCATGACTGCCATGTTGAAGACGGCCGGGTTTCCGTCCGCGTAGTTTTCCCGGCCCAGTTCCAGGATCCTGTCCACCGGCACCGCGGGGGCCAGCCCGGCCTGGAAGAAGTGGCTGATCTGGTTGATTTCGAACCTGTCGATGCCCGCCGGGACCGGCGTGTGGGTGGTGAACACGGTCGACGCGCGCCCGGCGGCCAGTGCTTCGTCGAACGTCAGCGCCTGCTCGCCGGACATCAGTTCCTGGATGCGTTCAATTCCCAGGAAGCCTGCGTGGCCCTCGTTGGTGTGGAAGACCTCCGGCGCCGCGGTGCCGGTCAGTTTCTGGAAGGCACGCAGGGCCTTGACGCCGCCCATGCCGAGCAGCAGTTCCTGCTGCAGCCGGTGGTCGCCGCCGCCGCCGTACAGCCGGTCAGTGATGCTGCGGGCCGCGTCGTCGTTGCCGGGGACATTGGAGTCCAGGAGGAGCAGGGGAACGCGTCCGACGTCGGCCCGCCAGATGTGTGCCAGCAGGCGCCGGCCGTTGGGCAGGGGGAGCGAGATCTGCAGGGCCTTGCCGTTGCCGTCCGGAGACGGCTCGCGCAGCAAGGTGAGCGGCAGCCCGTCCGGGTCCAGGACGGGGTAGGTCTCCTGCTGCCAGGCGTCGCGGGAGAGGGACTGCTTGAAGTAGCCGGCCTGGTACAGCAGGCCCACACCAATGAGGGGGACGCCCAGGTCCGAGGCTGCCTTGAGATGGTCTCCGGCCAAAATGCCCAGGCCGCCCGAATACTGGGGGAGGACCTCGGTAATGCCGAACTCGGGGGAGAAGTAGGCAATGGAGGCGGGAGCATCTGGGCCCAGGCCCTGGTACCAGCGCGGTTCCTCAAGGTACCGGTCAAGGTCCGCTTCGGCGGCGCGGACCCGTTCCACCACGGACTGGTTCGCAGCGAGTTGTTGGAACTCCTCACGGCTGACCATCCCCAGGAAACCTATGGGGTCCTGCCCGCTTTCCTCCCACAGGCGCGGGTTCAGCCCGGCGAAGAGATCCCGGGTGGGGCGGTGCCAGGACCACCGCAAATTGCTGGCCAGCCTGGCCAGTGGCCGAATGGGCTCGGGGAGGACTGTACGGACCGTAAACCTGCGGATTGCCTTCACCTGCGTCACACTAACCGACAACATGCGCAGCCGGAACCAGCTTTCGGTTTCTTTTGGGTAAATGACAGACGCATGAAGAAATTGGGCCGCGGCGCGGGCGAATTTAGTGAGCAGGCTTAGCAATCCGGGTCATTTCTCGCTAACGTCGAGCCTGTGACGACTAACTCAGGAACCAGTGCCGCATCCACCAAAATGCCCCAGCGCCGAATCACGGAGGGCCTTCGGTTCGGGCGTTTTCCCATCACCGCCGTGCAGCCCGTTGTCGAGGGCGGCAAGTTTCCGGCCAAGGCCCTGCCCGGCGAAGCGATCGTGGTGGGCGCCACCGCCTTCCGCGAAGGGCACGACATGCTCGGCGTCAGCGCCGTGCTCCTTGACCCTTCCGGCGCGGAGCGCCAGCGCGTGCGCCTTGCACCGCCGCGCGGGGAACGCGGCATGGGGACGGACCGCTGGGAAGGCGTGCTCACACCGTCGGAAACCGGCAACTGGTCCTTTGTCATCGAAGCCTGGCATGACCGCTACGGCACTTGGCACCACAACGCAGAGGTGAAGATCGACGCCGGCATCGACGTCGAGCTCATGCTCGCCGAGGGCGCCAAGCTGCTTGGCGAAGCGTCCGGCGAGGACTTCCGGGACGAGGTGGACCGGGCCGCCCTGCGGCACGCCGCGGACGTCCTCGGGGACCAGTCCCGCAGCACGGAGGAACGCCTCGGGGCGGGCTTCGGCGCGGAGATCGCGGACATCGTTGCCCGCCAGCCCATCCGCGAGCTGGTGACCGTGTCCCAGAAGTTCCCCCTGCTGGTGGAGCGGGACCGGGCAGGCCGCGGCGCGTGGTACGAGTTCTTCCCCCGGTCCGAAGGCGCCGTCAAGGACCACAACACCGGCGCCTGGACGTCCGGAAACTTCCGGACCGCTGCCAAGCGGCTCGACGCCGTGGCCGCGATGGGGTTCGACGTGCTCTACATGCCGCCCATCCACCCCATCGGCGTGCAGTTCCGCAAAGGACCCAACAACACCCTCGTTGCCGGCCCGAATGATCCGGGCTCACCCTGGGCCATCGGAGCCAAGGAGGGTGGCCACGATGCCATCCACCCCGACCTCGGGTCCTTCGAAGACTTCGACGCCTTCGTGGCGCGGGCCAACGAACTGGGCCTGGAGGTAGCCCTGGACCTCGCACTGCAGGCAGCCCCGGACCACCCCTGGGTCCAGTCGCACCCGGAATGGTTCACCACCCGGGTGGACGGCAGCATTGCCTACGCGGAGAACCCGCCCAAGAAGTACCAGGACATATATCCGCTCAATTTCGATAATGACCCGGAAGGCCTTTCCCAGGAAATTCTGCGGATTGTGCTGCTGTGGGTCAGCCACGGGGTAAAGATTTTCCGGGTGGATAACCCGCACACCAAACCCGTGTGGTTCTGGGAATGGCTTACTGCGGAAGTAAACAAAGCGGCGCCCGGCGTGGTGTTCCTGGCGGAAGCCTTCACCAGGCCCGCCATGATGCACGCCCTGGGCCGGGCAGGCTTCCAGCAGTCCTACACCTACTTCACGTGGCGCAACACCAAGAAGGAAATCGAGACGTACTTCGAGGAAGTCAGCCACGAATCCCCGGCGTTCTTCCGCCCCAACTTCTTCGTCAACACCCCGGACATCCTCACTGAATACCTGCAGTACGGGGGACCGGCTGCGTTCCGGATCCGGGCCGTCCTCGCCTCCACCGGAAGCCCCCTCTGGGGCGTCTATGCCGGTTACGAGCTGTTCGAGCACGTGGCCCGGCCCGGCGCCGAGGAGTACATCGACAACGAGAAGTTCGAATACAAGGCCCGCGACTGGGACGCCGCCGCGGAGTCGGGGCGCACCCTGGCTCCATACATCACGCGGCTGAACCACATCAGGCGGGACCACCCTGCACTGCTGGACCTCCAGAACCTCACGGTCCACCAGAGTACGGATGACTCCACCGTGGTCTACTCCAAGCACAAGACGCTTCCCGACGGATCCAAGGACACCATCATCGTGGTGGTCAACGTGGATCCGCACGTCACCAAGGAATGCAGCGTGGCTCTGGACCTGGCAGCCCTTGAACTGGACCCGCAGGACCTCACGCCAAGCGGCGGTTTCCACGTGGATGACCTGATCTCCGGCCAAAGCTGGGAGTGGGGCGAGTACAACTACGTGCGCCTGGATCCGCACGTGGAGCCCGCCCACATCCTGAGCGTGAGGAGAACGCATCAGTGAGCTTCAACCCGCAAAGTTCCGGCCACTTCACCCCAAAGAGCACGTTCGAGCTAAATGCACCTGGCCTCCAGCATGACCCGCTGTGGTACCGCAAGGCAGTGTTCTACGAAGTACTTGTGAGGGCCTTTGCGGATGCCAACGGTGATGGGTCCGGCGATTTCTCCGGACTCATCGACCGGCTGGACTACCTGCAGTGGCTGGGCGTCGATTGCCTCTGGCTGCCCCCGTTCTTCCAGTCACCGCTGCGGGACGGCGGCTACGACATTTCCGACTACAACTCGGTCCTGGACGAGTTCGGCACCATCAGCGATTTCAAGCGCCTGGTGGCTGAGGCCCACGCCCGCGGCGTCCGGGTGATCATTGACCTCCCGCTGAACCACACCTCCGACCAGCATCCCTGGTTCCAGGAATCCCGCAAGGACCCGGACGGCCCATTCGGCGACTTCTACGTCTGGAGCGACACCGACGAGAAGTACCAGGACGCCCGCATCATCTTCGTTGACACGGAGGAATCGAACTGGACGTTCGACCCCATCCGCCGGCAGTTCTTCTGGCACCGGTTCTTCAGCCACCAGCCGGACCTGAACTTCGAGAACCCTGCAGTGATTGAAGCCCTCTTCGACGTGGTCCGGTTTTGGCTGGACCAGGGGATCGACGGTTTCCGGGCGGACGCCATCCCCTACCTCTATGAGGAAGAGGGCACCAACTGCGAGAACCTTCCGGCAACCCACGAGTTCCTCCGCCAGCTGCGCACCATGGTGGACGAAAACTATCCCGGCCGCGTCATCATCGCCGAGGCGAACCAGCCGCCCAACGAGGTGGTGGAGTATTTCGGCACCGTGGAGGAGCCCGAATGCCACATGGCGTTCCACTTCCCCATCATGCCCCGCCTGTACTACGCGCTGCGCGACCAGAAGGCCGCGCCCGTCATCGAAACAATGCGCGAAACCCCGGACATCCCCGAGGGCGCACAGTGGGGCACCTTCCTTCGCAACCACGATGAGCTGACCCTGGAAATGGTCACCGCTGACGAGCGGGCGGCCATGCTCGGCTGGTACGCACCGGACCCGCGCATGCGTGCCAACATCGGCATCCGGCGTCGGCTCGCGCCGCTGCTGGACAACTCGCGGGCCGAGATCGAGCTGATCAACGCGCTCCTGCTCTCACTTCCGGGCAGCCCGTTCCTGTACTACGGGGACGAGATCGGCATGGGGGACAACATCTGGCTCGAGGACCGTGATGCGGTCCGCACCCCCATGCAGTGGAACCCGGACCGGAACGCCGGCTTCTCCCACGCAGACCCGGGCAAGCTGTACCTGCCGCCCATCCAGTCTCTGGTCTACAACTACGCCATGGCCAACGTGGAAGCGGAGGCCGCGCACTCCGGGTCCCTGCTGCGCTGGACCCGGCAGATCCTCAGCGTCCGCAAGAACCACCCGGCGTTCGGGCTGGGCGGATTCAAACACGTGGAAGCAGACCACGACGCCGTCCTGGCGTACCTGCGGGAACTGCCGGCCAGCAATTCTGCCGGTGCGAACGCAGAAACCATTCTGTGCGCCTTCAACCTTTCCCAGCACCCGGTGGCGGCCACCCTCCGCATCCCCGAGTACGCCGGGCGGGGGCTCCGCGACGTCTTCGGCGGCCAGATCTTCCCCGGCATCGGCGACGACGGCACCCTCACCCTTACCATCGGAAGCCACGATTTCTTCTGGCTCCGGTTGCGCTCGGCGGGGTCCAACCCGTCGTCGCCCTACACCCAGGCCATGCCCATCCTGTCGATAGAGAACTGAGATGAACCAGCCAATCCTCACTCCCGCCCTCACCGCCCTGCTCAAGGAATGGCTGCCGCAGCAGCGGTGGTTTCCGGTCAAGACGCCTGACTTCGACATTTCCCAGGCGGGCAGCCTGGGGCTGACGGACCCCACGGGCCACGCGGCGCTGGCCGTGTTCCTCCTGAACGTCACCACCGACGGGCCCGACGGCGGCCGGCGCACCGCGGTGGTCCAGGTTCCCCTGAGCTTCCGGCCGGCACCGGCGGGCGGCATGGAGCGGGCACTGGTGGGCGAAGCGGCGGGCATGGATCCCACCCGCCCGTGGGTCTATGACGCCGTGCACGATCCCGACTTCGTGGGCGCGTGGCTGGAGCTCATCAGGCAGCAGGAGAAGGCGGCGAGCGGCACCGCCACCGGATTCCGGGTTGAAGGACCCCACCGGCTTCCTACGGCCAAGGGCGTCGTGAAGGTACTCTCCGGCGAACAGTCCAACAGTTCTGTCCTGGTGGACGACGGCGAATCGGCGGCCATGGTGAAATTCTTCCGGGTGCTGTCGGACGGCACCAACCCCGAGATCGAAGTGGGTGCCGCCCTCACCAAGGCCGGCACCTCCGAAGTTCCTGCCACCCTCGGCTGGGTCCGGGGGGAGTGGCTCGGGCAAGGCGCCCAGGGCAGCCGGTACGTCCAGGGTGAGCTTGCCGTGGCCCACGAGTTCCTGGCCGGCGGCCGGGACGCGTGGCGGCTGGCGGTGGACGCCGCGCGCTCAGGCAAGGACTTCACCTCGGAAGCCCGGGCCCTTGGCGCGGCCACGGCTACGGTGCACAGGCGGCTGGCGGAGGCCCTGGGGCAATCAGCCAAACCTGAACCAGGCAAGGGGGCAGGGCCTGCTGTTGCCCACCGCGTCCGCACCGCGTGGGCTGAAGCGCGTGCCGCCGTCGGGCCTTACGACGAAGCCCTGGACGCCCTGCTGGCCGACCTGGACAAAACCCCAGCCGGGCCGCTGCAGCGCATCCACGGGGACCTCCACTTGGGCCAGATCCTCCTGGTGACAGGCCAATCCGGTGACGAGTCACGCTGGGCCATCCTCGACTTTGAGGGCGAGCCCCTGCGGCCCATCGCCGAACGGAACGTCCCGGACGTACCCTTGCGCGACGTCGTGGGCATGCTCCGGTCCTTCGACTATGCAGCCGGCGCAGCCCAGCGTGAGCAGGAAGGCGCCCAGGTCCCCGACAACTGGGTCGACGATTGCGCCGACGCCTTCCTGGCGGGGTATGCCGGGGTCATTCCCGGCACGGTGGATCGGACCTCACCGCTGTTTGTGGCATTGTGGCTGGACAAGGCGCTGTACGAAGTTGTTTATGAAATGCGGAACAGGCCCGACTGGGTGGCGATTCCAGTAAACGCCTCCAGGCGGCTCCTGAGCAGTAACGGTGCCGGCGACTCTGCCGGTGCAGCATCGGAAGGTAACGAAATGACAGGCTCAGCACGAACTGACCGCCCGGGGGTGCCCCTGCACGTGGATGAAGGCACCCTGGGCAGGATCGCGAACGGTGAACACCACGCCCCCCACTCCGTCCTGGGCGCGCACCTGGACGACTACGGGCATGTCACTATCCGGACCGTGAAGCATCTCGCCGAAGCAATCACCGTGGTCACCCCGGCCGGCGAATTCCCCATGGAACACGAGGCACACGGTGTGTGGGTCGCCGTCCTGGAGCCGCTGGAGGAGGGACACGTTCCCGACTACCGGCTCTCGGTAACCTACCCGGGCAAGGAGCCGGTAACGGTCGACGAGCCCTACCGGTACCTGCCGACCGTGGGCGAGGTGGACCTGCACCTCATCGGTGAAGGCCGGCACGAAAAGCTGTGGAAAGTGCTTGGCGCCCACGTCCAGCACTACAAGTCATCGCTGGGGGACGTCAACGGTGTTTCCTTCGCCGTGTGGGCTCCCAACGCCCAGGCAGTCCGCATCAAGGGCGACTTCAACGCCTGGGACGGCCGTGAAAACTCCATGCGCTCGCTGGGGTCCTCGGGTGTCTGGGAAGTCTTCATTCCCGGCGTTACCGCCGGGGCCTGCTACAAGTACGAGATCCTTACCCGGGGCGGCTACTGGGTTGAAAAAGCCGACCCGATGGCGTACGGCACCGAGGTGCCCCCGTTGACTGCATCCAGGGTGGTGGAACCTTCCTACGCCTTCAAGGACAGCGAATGGATGGAAGCCCGGAGCCAGCGCGACCCGCACAACTCAGCCATGAGTGTCTACGAGGTGCACCTCGGGTCCTGGCGCCTGGGGCTGGGCTACCGTGAACTTGCCAAGGAACTGGTGGATTACGTCAAGTGGCTCGGGTTCACGCACGTGGAATTCATGCCAGTGGCCGAGCACCCGTTCGGCGGCTCCTGGGGTTACCAGGTCACGTCCTACTACGCGCCCACATCCAGGTTTGGCCACCCGGACGAGTTCCGCTACCTGGTGGACGCCCTGCACCAGGCCGGGATCGGCGTGCTGCTGGACTGGGTACCCGCGCACTTCCCCAAGGATTCCTGGGCCCTTGCCCAGTTTGACGGGGAACCGCTGTATGAACACTCCGATCCTGCCTTGGGTGAACACCCCGACTGGGGAACCCTGATCTTCGACTTCGGCCGCTCCGAGGTCCGGAACTTCCTGGTGGCGAACGCCCTCTACTGGCTGGAGGAGTTCCACATCGACGGCCTTCGCGTGGACGCGGTAGCCTCCATGCTCTACCTGGACTACTCACGCCAGGAAGGCCAGTGGCGGCCCAACCGGTTCGGCGGCAGGGAGAACCTGGAAGCCATCTCCTTCCTGCAGGAGGTCAACGCCACCGTCTACAAGACCCACCCGGGCGCCGTCATGATCGCGGAAGAATCCACTGCCTTCCCCGGCGTCACCGCACCCACCAGCCACGGCGGCCTGGGCTTCGGCCTGAAGTGGAACATGGGCTGGATGCACGATTCGCTCAAGTACATTTCCGAGGACCCCTACAACCGCAGGTGGCACCACGGCACCGTCACGTTCTCCCTGGTCTACGCCTTCACCGAGAACTTCCTGCTACCGATCAGCCACGACGAGGTTGTCCACGGCAAGGGCTCCATGCTCCGTAAGATGCCGGGCGACCGCTGGCAGCAGCTTGCCAACCTCCGCGCCTTCTTCGCCTACCAGTGGGCGCACCCGGGCAAGCAGCTCATCTTCATGGGTACCGAGTTCGGCCAGGAAGCCGAATGGTCGGAACAGCACGGCCTGGACTGGTGGCTCGCGGAGATCCCCGCACACAGGGGACTGCAGCTGCTGACCAAGGACCTGAACGAGCTGTACGCATCCACGCCCGCCCTGTACACGCAGGACAATGTTCCCGCCGGATTCCAGTGGATCAATGGGGGAGACGCGGACCGCAACGTCCTGTCCTTCATCAGGTGGGATGCCGACGGCAACCCGATCGTCTGTGCCATCAACTTCTCCGGCGCCCCGCACGTTGGCTACACCCTGGGCGTCCCGTCGGCCGGTGCCTGGACCGAGGTCCTCAACACGGACCACACCACGTACGGCGGATCCGGCGTGCTGAATGACGGTGAGCTGAAGGCCACGGACCAGGGACAGGACGGCCAGCCGGCCACCTTGACCGTCACGCTGCCACCGCTTGGAGCGTCCTACTTCAAGCCGGGAGCGTCATCCGCTAAGTGACCCCTGCCGAGCTGTGAACGTGAGGCCCGGAATCCCCGTGATTCCGGGCCTCACGGCTGTCGGGACGGACGGTGCCGGCAGTGGAGTGGCGATCCCGACTGAGTGGTGGTACAGTTTATTTCCGCGCTGCTCCACGGAGTCAGACGGAAAATCGATCCCCCCAGCTTATGCTGAGGATGGTCGCGGACGCCGGTTTGACACGCAGGAAGTCAGCGGGTAAGTTTGAAAAGTTGCTCCGGAGCGATCCTGAACCAAGGGTTTGGGTGGTGCCGGGTGTGTCTGTTGTTTGAGAACTCAATAGTGTGCCAAGTTTGTTGATACCGATTATGTATGTAATTGGTTGAATTTGCCGAATCGTGCCGCCCCTGTGGTATTGGTTTGGTGTTTTTGGCTGGTTTCAAATTTTGTGCAGCCTGGTTCCGCGTTATTTCCGTGGTGCTTGGTTGTGTCTGTTTTTCTTCAACGGAGAGTTTGATCCTGGCTCAGGATGAACGCTGGCGGCGTGCTTAACACATGCAAGTCGAACGATGAAACCAGCTTGCTGGTGGATTAGTGGCGAACGGGTGAGTAACACGTGAGTAACCTGCCCTTGACTCTGGGATAAGCCTGGGAAACTGGGTCTAATACCGGATATGACCGACTATCGCATGGTGGTTGGTGGAAAGCTTTTGTGGTTTTGGATGGACTCGCGGCCTATCAGCTTGTTGGTGGGGTAATGGCCTACCAAGGCGACGACGGGTAGCCGGCCTGAGAGGGTGACCGGCCACACTGGGACTGAGACACGGCCCAGACTCCTACGGGAGGCAGCAGTGGGGAATATTGCACAATGGGCGCAAGCCTGATGCAGCGACGCCGCGTGAGGGATGACGGCCTTCGGGTTGTAAACCTCTTTCAGTAGGGAAGAAGCCGCAAGGTGACGGTACCTGCAGAAGAAGCGCCGGCTAACTACGTGCCAGCAGCCGCGGTAATACGTAGGGCGCAAGCGTTATCCGGAATTATTGGGCGTAAAGAGCTCGTAGGCGGTTTGTCGCGTCTGCCGTGAAAGTCCGGGGCTCAACTCCGGATCTGCGGTGGGTACGGGCAGACTAGAGTGATGTAGGGGAGACTGGAATTCCTGGTGTAGCGGTGAAATGCGCAGATATCAGGAGGAACACCGATGGCGAAGGCAGGTCTCTGGGCATTAACTGACGCTGAGGAGCGAAAGCATGGGGAGCGAACAGGATTAGATACCCTGGTAGTCCATGCCGTAAACGTTGGGCACTAGGTGTGGGGGACATTCCACGTTTTCCGCGCCGTAGCTAACGCATTAAGTGCCCCGCCTGGGGAGTACGGCCGCAAGGCTAAAACTCAAAGGAATTGACGGGGGCCCGCACAAGCGGCGGAGCATGCGGATTAATTCGATGCAACGCGAAGAACCTTACCAAGGCTTGACATGAACCGGTAATACCTGGAAACAGGTGCCCCGCTTGCGGTCGGTTTACAGGTGGTGCATGGTTGTCGTCAGCTCGTGTCGTGAGATGTTGGGTTAAGTCCCGCAACGAGCGCAACCCTCGTTCTATGTTGCCAGCACGTGATGGTGGGGACTCATAGGAGACTGCCGGGGTCAACTCGGAGGAAGGTGGGGACGACGTCAAATCATCATGCCCCTTATGTCTTGGGCTTCACGCATGCTACAATGGCCGGTACAAAGGGTTGCGATACTGTGAGGTGGAGCTAATCCCAAAAAGCCGGTCTCAGTTCGGATTGGGGTCTGCAACTCGACCCCATGAAGTCGGAGTCGCTAGTAATCGCAGATCAGCAACGCTGCGGTGAATACGTTCCCGGGCCTTGTACACACCGCCCGTCAAGTCACGAAAGTTGGTAACACCCGAAGCCGGTGGCCTAACCCCTTGTGGGAGGGAGCTGTCGAAGGTGGGACTGGCGATTGGGACTAAGTCGTAACAAGGTAGCCGTACCGGAAGGTGCGGCTGGATCACCTCCTTTCTAAGGAGCACCTACAACAACCGGCCTGGATGTATGTCCGGGTGTGGGGGTTGTCAGGAAGCAAGCCCGTTGCGCAGGCGATTGTCCTGCGGCGGGTGCTCATGGGTGGAATATCAACGAATAGGTGCCTGGTGGCACGGACCATTTGCTAGTACGGACGCTTTCCTTTGTGGGGGTTGTTCAGGAACGTTGTGTGGTTTGTTGTCCTGGGTAGTGTTTGGCACACTGTTGGGTCCTGAGACAACAGGACCGGGGGTTTCCCCGGGTTTGTTTGTTTCTGGTTTCCCTGCCATGACGGTCCACGCGCTTGTTTGTGTGTGGGTGTGTGGTGTGGGGTTGTTGTTTGAGAACTACATAGTGGACGCGAGCATCTTGTATAAGAAGCAATTTCCAAGATATATGAACCTGGATCTGGCTGCGCGTGGTGGTGCTGCTCCTTTGTGGGTGGTGTTGATTGTGCGTGGTTGGTTTCTGTGGTTCTCTCGAAAATGTTTTTGATCTTTGTGGTCAAGTTTTTAAGAGCACACGGTGGATGCCTTGGCATTAGGAGCCGAAGAAGGACGTAGGAATCTGCGATAAGCCTGGGGGAGTCGATAACCGGACTGTGATCCCAGGGTGTCCGAATGGGGAAACCCCGCCAAGCGCGCGAGTGACTTGGTGACCCGTACCTGAACACATAGGGTGCGTGGGGGGAACGCGGGGAAGTGAAACATCTCAGTACCCGCAGGAAGAGAAAACAATAGTGATTCCGTTAGTAGTGGCGAGCGAACGCGGATCAGGCTAAACCGTTCCATGTGTGATAGCCGGCGGGCGTTGCATGGTCGGGGTTGTGGGACTTTCCATACCAGTTCTGCCGGGCTGGTGGGGTGTGATGTGCGCGCATAGGTGAACGGTTTTGAAAGGCCGGCCAGAGAGGGTGTTAGTCCCGTAATCGTAATGTGTTTGTACCGCCTGTGAGAGTATCCCAAGTAGTACGGGGCCCGAGAAATCCCGTGCGAATCTGTCAGGACCACCTGATAAGCCTAAATACTCCCTAATGACCGATAGCGGACCAGTACCGTGAGGGAAAGGTGAAAAGTACCCCGGGAGGGGAGTGAAACAGTACCTGAAACCGTGTGCTTACAATCCGTCGGAGCCAGTCTGATTCTGGTGACGGCGTGCCTTTTGAAGAATGAGCCTGCGAGTTAGTGTTACGTCGCGAGGTTAACCCGTGTGGGGCAGCCGTAGCGAAAGCGAGTCTGAATAGGGCGTGTGAGTGGCGTGATCTAGACCCGAAGCGAAGTGATCTACCCATGGCCAGGTTGAAGCGACGGTAAGACGTCGTGGAGGACCGAACCCACTTCAGTTGAAAATGGAGGGGATGAGCTGTGGGTAGGGGTGAAAGGCCAATCAAACTTCGTGATAGCTGGTTCTCCCCGAAATGCATTTAGGTGCAGCGTTGCGTGTTTCTTGCTGGAGGTAGAGCTACTGGATGGCTAATGGGCCCTACAAGGTTACTGACGTCAGCCAAACTCCGAATGCCGGTAAGTGAGAGCGCAGCAGTGAGACTGTGGGGGATAAGCTTCATAGTCGAGAGGGAAACAGCCCAGACCACCAACTAAGGCCCCTAAGCGTGTGCTAAGTGGGAAAGGATGTGGAGTTGCGAAGACAACCAGGAGGTTGGCTTAGAAGCAGCCACCCTTAAAAGAGTGCGTAATAGCTCACTGGTCAAGTGATTCCGCGCCGACAATGTAGCGGGGCTCAAGTACACCGCCGAAGTTGTGGCATTCACATATTCTCCAAGCCTTCGTGGTTCAGGAGTGTGGATGGGTAGGGGAGCGTCGTGTGGGCGGTGAAGTCGCGGTGTAAACCAGCGGTGGAGCCTACACGAGTGAGAATGCAGGCATGAGTAGCGAAAGACGGGTGAGAAACCCGTCCGCCGAATGATCAAGGGTTCCAGGGTCAAGCTAATCTGCCCTGGGTAAGTCGGGACCTAAGGCGAGGCCGACAGGCGTAGTCGATGGACAACGGGTTGATATTCCCGTACCGGCGAAAAACCGCCCATGCTGAGCGGGGGATACTAACTGCCCGAAACCTGCCCGACACCCCTTGTGGGTGAAGGGTTTTGGTGGAGCGCAGGACCTGATCCCGGGAGGCAAGCGTATTAACAGGTGTGACGCAGGAAGGTAGCCGAGCCGGGCGATGGTTGTCCCGGTCTAAGGATGTAGGGCGAGTGGTAGGCAAATCCGCCACTCACATAGCCTGAGATCTGATGGGACCCCCGTTTGGGGGGATTTGGTGATCCTATGCTGCCGAGAAAAGCATCGACGCGAGGTTTTAGCCGCCCGTACCCCAAACCGACACAGGTGATCAGGTAGAGAATACCAAGGCGATCGAGAGAATTATGGTTAAGGAACTCGGCAAAATGCCCCCGTAACTTCGGGAGAAGGGGGGCCCCAACCTTGAACACCACATCGCTGGTGGGAGGGGATCGGGGCCGCAGAGACCAGGGGGAAGCGACTGTTTACTAAAAACACAGGTCCGTGCGAAGTCGCAAGACGATGTATACGGACTGACTCCTGCCCGGTGCTGGAAGGTTAAGAGGACCGGTTAGCCGCAAGGCGAAGCTGAGAATTTAAGCCCCAGTAAACGGCGGTGGTAACTATAACCATCCTAAGGTAGCGAAATTCCTTGTCGGGTAAGTTCCGACCTGCACGAATGGAGTAACGACTTCCCCGCTGTCTCAACCATAAACTCGGCGAAATTGCAGTACGAGTAAAGATGCTCGTTACGCGCAGCAGGACGGAAAGACCCCGAGACCTTTACTATAGTTTGGTATTGGTGTTCGGAGTGGCTTGTGTAGGATAGGTGGGAGACGTTGAAGCCCGGACGCCAGTTCGGGTGGAGTCATCGTTGAAATACCACTCTGGTCACTTTGGACATCTAACTTCGGCCCGTAATCCGGGTCAGGGACAGTGCCTGATGGGTAGTTTAACTGGGGCGGTTGCCTCCTAAAAAGTAACGGAGGCGCCCAAAGGTTCCCTCAGCCTGGTTGGCAATCAGGTGTCGAGTGTAAGTGCACAAGGGAGCTTGACTGTGAGAGAGACATCTCGAGCAGGGACGAAAGTCGGGACTAGTGATCCGGCGGTACATTGTGGAATGGCCGTCGCTCAACGGATAAAAGGTACCTCGGGGATAACAGGCTGATCTTGCCCAAGAGTCCATATCGACGGCATGGTTTGGCACCTCGATGTCGGCTCGTCGCATCCTGGGGCTGGAGTAGGTCCCAAGGGTTGGGCTGTTCGCCCATTAAAGCGGTACGCGAGCTGGGTTTAGAACGTCGTGAGACAGTTCGGTCCCTATCCGCTGCGCGCGCAGGAAATTTGAGAAGGGCTGTCCTTAGTACGAGAGGACCGGGACGGACGAACCTCTGGTGTGTCAGTTGTACTGCCAAGTGCACCGCTGATTAGCTACGTTCGGATGGGATAACCGCTGAAAGCATCTAAGCGGGAAGCTCGCTTCAAGATGAGATTTCCATACACCATTGCGTGTGAGAGGCCCCCAGCCAGACCACTGGGTTGATAGGCCGGATGTGGAAGCGAGGACTAACGACTCGTGAAGCTGACCGGTACTAATAGGCCAACAACTTACACCACACAGAAAAACATCCTGCTTGCGTCCACTATGTGGTTCCCAACCAACAACCCCTCCAACACGCGGGTTGTCCCGGTACGGAACCAAACAACTGAATAACAACACCACATGTTGTAACCACAGTCTTCCCACCCCCACAGCAACACCAAGGGGGTTCGGGTGAAAGGGTTACGGCGGTCATAGCGTGGGGGAAACGCCCGGTCCCATTCCGAACCCGGAAGCTAAGACCCACAGCGCCGATGGTACTGCACCCGGGAGGGTGTGGGAGAGTAGGTCACCGCCGGAACATACATTACGAAGGGCCCTGACAAGGAATGTCAGGGCCCTTCGACTTTAACCTCAAACCGATGCCGCGGGTCGGCCAAACGTCCGCGGGTAGGATTGACCCTCATGAGCAGCATCTTCAGCCACGCCCAGGACCCTTTCGGAGAAGCCGGACGGCCGGCGGGCGATCTGCTGCAACCAGTGGTGAACACAGTGGTGGTACCCGGCCCTGTAGCCCGCGCATTTGCCGGCTTCACCGACCACACCCACCTGTGGTGGCCCCTGGAGCAGCACGGCGAGTACGGCGGTGGATCGTACGTGGAGTTTGAAGAGAACCTGATTCTCGAAACGGCGGATGACGGCCGGACCAGCATTTGGGGAACCATCGATGACTGGCAGCCGCCACTGTCCTTTCACGCCACCTGGCACCCCGGCACCACCGCGCTCTGGTCCACCGAACTCCTGGTCGTGTTCCGTTCCGTTGAAACAGGCACCGAGGTGCGGGTCTTCCACGAGGGGTGGGAGGGCGCCGAGGATCCTGCCGGCGCACGGCAAGAGTATGCAGAGGCGTGGCCGCTCATCCTCGAAAAGTTTGCGCGGTTCATGGGCGCTGAACTCTGACCCTGGCAGGCGCCTCAAAGTCCGTCCTAAATCCGTAGCCCTGCCACACCCGGTGGAACAGCCGTACTGCTCCGGATCACAAACTCCGTGGGAAACTCCTGGTCCTGTGCTGCAGCCGCGGCCGGGCCGCCGTCGGAATCATCGCCTGGCCTGTCCAGCAAAGCCAAGGCAGTGGCCGCGGCCAGCCTTCCCTGTCCCCTTGGATCCTGGCTGATGGTTGTAAGGCCGAAAGTCTCGGCGAGTTCGTGCCCGTCGATCCCCACAACGGAGAGATCCTGCGGGACCTGCAGCCCAAAATCCCGCGCCGCAAGCATGATGCCCACGGCCATCTCATCCGATGCTGCAAAGACCGCGGTAGGGCGCCCAGCGCTTGTGCCCAGCAGCCGGCGGCCCGCCGCGTACGCGCCCTGGATGGTGAAGTCGGCGGTGGTGTTCCACTCCTGCCGCACCGTCAGGCCCGCTGCGGCCATGGCGGCGGCGAACCCCTTCTGCCGGAGCTGGGGGAGCTTGAAGTCCCGGTTCAGCTCTCCGTGTCCGGTGACGTGCGCGATCCTGGTGTGCCCCAGTCCAATAAGGTGGCGGGTAGCCAGTGCCGCCAGCCCCTCGTCGTCGATCCTGATGGTCGAGGCTCCCCGCAAGGCGCCTCCGATGCCGACGATGGGACGGTGCACCGCCAGCAGCTGGCCGATCTCGTCCTCGCTGAGCACCAGCGCCACAGCAATGACGACATCGAGGCGCTTCCGCAGCAGGAAGTCGTTCAGGATGCTGCTGCGCCGCTCCGGCTGCTCGCCCACGTTATACAGCGTCAGGTCGTAACCTGCATCCAGCAAGGCCTCCGAAACCCCCTCCAGGACTGAGGAGAAGTACCAGCGCTGGACGTTGGGCACCACCAGCCCAATATTGTGGTTCCGTCCCGACGCCAGGCTCGAGGCGTGGTAGGAAGGGACGAACCCCAGTTCCTTGGCCGCTTCCTGGGCAAGGCGGCGGCTCTTGGCCGAGACATTCGACTTGCCGCTCAGAGCCCTGGAAACGGTGGCCACTGACAGGCCCGCGTGGCTGGCAACTTCCTTGATACCTGCCATGGTCAGTCTGCTGTAATGAGGTCCGGTCCAAGCTGGATCCATGCAGTCTCACCGGAGGCAAGGGCATGGGCGGTCTCTGATGGGAGGCTGCGGAGCAGCACGTCCCCTGCCGGCAACTCCAGCGGCTCATGGTTCAGGTTCATGAGGACCAGCGTAGTGCCGTTCAGGTAGCCCAAGGAGGAACCTGTGCACCAGGCTTCGGCCCAGGACAATGATCCCCTGCCCAGGTCCAGTTGCCGGCGGCGTGCCAGGGCGTCGCGGTAAAGGGAGAGATGCGACGACGGTGATTCAGCCTGCAGATCCCGCGCCAGTTCCCCGAACGATCCGGGAATGGGCAGCCACGGGTCCACTCCCGACCCAAAGCCGAGGTGCGGATCCGCGGCCCGCCACGGCAGCGGCACCCGGCAGCCGTCACGGCCAAGCCGCTGGCCGCCGGTCCTGGCAAACGTCGGATCCTGGCGCCGGTGCCCGGGGATGTCGACGCCGTCCGGCAGCCCCAGTTCTTCTCCCTGATAGAGGTAAGCGGCCCCGGGCAGCCCCAGCATGAACAGTGAGGCGGCGGCCGCACGGCGCCGGCCCAGGTCTTCGTCCGGCTGGGGATCCGCTGCACCAATGCCGTCCCCGTCCCGTGGACCCAGCCCGTTGTAGCCAAACCGGGTGGCATGGCGGACCACGTCATGGTTGGAGAGCACCCACGTGCTCGGGGCCCCGACGCCGTCAAGGACCGTCAGCGAGTCCGTGATGACAGAACGCAGCCGGTAAACTTCCAGCCCCGCGTGAAGGTAAGGGAAGTTGAACGCCTGATGCATTTCGTCAGGCCGCACCCAGTGTGCCAGCCGGTGCAGGTCCACGCTTGCCTCGGCACAAAGGATCCGGTCCGGGCCGTATTCGTCCAGGAGCAGCCGCCACTTCCGGAAGATGTCGTGGACGCCGGGCTGACCGAACATGGGCGCCTCGTGGCCCGGGTACCCCTCGCTGCTGCCGCCATCGGGGCGGCCTCCCCATTCTGGCAGACCGGGCGCCTTCACCAGGGCATGGGCTACATCAACCCGGAAACCGGAGACGCCTCGGTCCAGCCAGAAGCGGAGCACCCGCTCGAACTCAGCATGGACGGCGGGGTTGTCCCAGTTGAAGTCGGGCTGGGACGAATCAAAGAGATGCAGGTACCACTGCCCGGGTTGGCCGTCCGGCCCCGGCACGCGGGTCCAGGCAGGCCCGCCAAAGTGGGACTGCCAGTTGTTTGGCGGTTCCTGTCCCTCGGGGCCGGAGCCGTCCCGGAAGATGAACATGTCCCGCTCCGGGCTTCCGGCCGGCGCTGCAAGGGCAGCCTGAAAGGCAGGATGCTGGTCGGAGCAGTGGTTCGGCACGAGGTCCACGATCACCCGCAGGCCCAGCCTGTGCGATTCAGCCATCATGACGTCGAAGTCCCCGAGGGTGCCGAAGATGGGGTCAACGTCGCAGTAGTCGCTGACGTCGTAGCCCCCATCGCGTTGCGGGGAACGGAAGAAGGGCGACAGCCACATCGCGTCAACGCCCAAGTCCGCAAGATGCTGCAGCTCTTCAGTGATGCCTGCCAGGTCGCCGACACCGTCGCCGTTCAAGTCACGGAAGGACCGCGGGTACACCTGGTAGATCACGGCGGACCGCCACCACCCCGGGGCCGAGTCGGCAGTGTGGATGAGCGTCAGGGGACCAGCGGCAGCCGTAGTGTCCTGGGTCACAGTTTCGACAGACATGGAAGTCAGCATAACCGCGCGCGGCAACATAAATGAAAACGCTTCCATTAACGTTTCGTCAGGCGATCTGCGCTGCCGGTGCAATCTGTGGGGAATAGGACTGGAAACGGTTGCAGGAGGTGGTGCACCACGATGCGGCAGCGGCCACGTCATAGACTGGAACGATATGTCCGACGACGGGTGGAGGCTCTGTGGGAAGCATCGTTGACGAGCTGGAAGCCATCCTGGCGCCGGGGCAGGTAGAGGCAGGCGAGGTGTCGCTCCGCAGGTACGCCATCGACCAGGCGCCCGTCATCGACTTCCAGCTTCCCTTGTCAGTGGTGTTCCCGGAATCGGTGGCCGATGTGCAGGCAGTGGTGAAAGCCTGTGCGGGCAGCGGAGTGGCCATCGTTCCCCGCGGTGCGGGTACGGGGGTCTCAGGCGGCGCCCACGCCACGAATAACTGCATCATCCTGTCGCTCGAGCGGATGGACCGGATCCTTGCGCTGAACCCCGATGACGAAACAGCGGTTGTGGAGCCCGGCGTCGTCAACGCGGTCCTCAATGAAGCAGCCGCAGAGCACGGCCTCATGTACGCTCCGGATCCCGCCAGTTTCCGGAGCTCCACCATCGGCGGCAACGTGGCCACCAATGCAGGAGGACTGCGCTGCGCCAAGTATGGGGTCACCAGGGATTCGGTCCTCGCGCTCGACGTCGTCATGGCTGACGGGTCGCTCATCCACACCGGACACCAGACCTTCAAAGGCGTGGCAGGCTACGACCTCACGGGCCTTTTCGTGGGGTCCGAGGGGACGTTGGGCATCGTCGTCGGAATCACCGTGCGGCTAAAGTACCTGCCCCGGGAAGTCCACACCGTGGCCGCGTTCTACCCGGACTTCCGCATGGCTGCCGCAGGGGTCCTGGCCGTGGGCAGGGCACGCGTCCAGCCCGCCATCATGGAACTGCTCGACGGCGGGACGCTGGCCCAGCTCGACGACATCCATGGCTCGGACCTCAGCACGCGCGGAAAGTCCCTGCTGCTCATCCAGACGGACGGCTTCGGCGCTGCTGCGGAAGCCGACGTGGTGCGCCAGGTCCTGCGCGAGGGCGGCGCAACGGTCACCACCGAGGCCAGCGCCGAAGCCGAGCGGCTGGTGGAGCTCCGGCGACACAGCCGGGGCACGGAAGTCGACGACGAGTACCGCGTTGGTGAGGATGTGGCCGTTCCGCGCTCCCGCCTGGTGGACTACGTTGCAGCGCTCGAGGCCATGGCCGCCACGCAGCAGGTGCACCTCAAAGTGGTGGCCCACGCCGGTGACGGGAACCTGCATCCCACGTTCTGGATCGACCGGCAGGGGGCGGAGGTGGATGCGGGCGCCATGGAGCGGCTGCAGGTGGCGCTGGATGAGTCCATCACTGCCGCCCTGGCGATGGGCGGCACCATCACGGGGGAGCACGGCGTAGGCCAGTACAAGCTGCGCTGGCTGGGCCAGGAGCAGCCGGAACCGGTCCGGGAGCTCCAGCGCAGGATCAAGGACCTGTTTGATCCTGCCGGGATCCTGAACCCCGGCAAGGCCATCTAGGACCTAGTCATCGGAGTCCGGGTACTCGTCCACGGACTCGTCGGCGCCGTAGCGGGACTCCTCGTTTTCCACCTCGAGGATCTTCAGCAGCTCAGTATCCGGGTTGAGCATGATGGCCGCTTCGTCCCGCCGGTGCCGGAGGATCGAATCGATGTAGGACTGCACGGCTTCAGCCAGCGGAATGTGGCGCTCCTGCTTTTCGGACATGTACCACCGGTGCTCCAGGACCTCGTGCACCACCTCGGCGTGCTCAAGCTTGCCGGACAGGTCGCGGGGTATGGCCCGCACGATCGGCTCGAAGATCTGGCTGACCCACAGGTGGGCGCTGTATTCCTCATCCATTTCCGGGTTGTTGTCCGCGCGGAACGAGTCCATGTCGTTGAGCAGCCGGCGGGCCTGGTTCTCCTGGGCATCCAGGCCGGTGAGCCGCAGCAGGCGGCGCTGGTGGTGCCCCGCGTCCACCACCTTGGGCTGCAGCTGGATGGTGGAGCCGTTCTGGGTGGTCTTGATGGCGTACTCTTCGACGTCGAAGCCGAGTTCGTTCAGGCGCCGGATACGCGCTCCTACCCGCCAGCGCTCGCCGAGTTCAAAGGACTCCTTTTCGGTCAGCTCAGCCCACAGCCGGCGGTAGCTGTCCATGATCAGCTCGCTGGTGGCCACGGGGTCCACCTTCTCCTCGATGAGGCCGCCGTCCAGCAGGTCCATCAGCTCGCCGGCGATGTTCACGCGGGCAATCTCCAGGTCGTACTCGCGCTGTCCGGTGGAGAGGTCCGGGTAGAGCTCGCCCGTTTCGGCGTCCACCAGGTAAGCGGCGAAAGCACCGGCATCACGGCGGAAAAGGGTGTTGGACAGCGAGACGTCGCCCCAGTAGAAACCGATGAGGTGCAGCCGCACCATGAGCAGTGCCTGCGCGTCGATGAGGCGGGTGAGGGTGTCCTTGCGCAGCATCTGGGAAAAGAGCGCGCGGTAGGGCATGGAGAACTTCAGGTGCCGCGTCACCAGGACCGGGTTGAGCGGGCGGCCGTCCGGAGTGGTGCGCCCTGTGATCACCGCGACCGGCTCCACGCACGGGACGTCGAGGCGGGCCAGCTTGCGGAGCATGTGGTACTCGTGGCGGGCAACGTGCTCGGAGGTTTCCTTGATGGCGATCACGGAGCCGCCCAGGTGCGCGAAGCGCACAATATGCCGGGAGATGCCGCGGGGGAGTGCCGCCAGGTACTCCGCCGGCCACTCCTCCAACGCGATGTGCCAGGGCAGGTCCAGCAGTTCCGGATCCGCCGCCGCGGCGGTGATGTTCAGCGACGAGGCGACCGAGGCGGCTTTGTTGTCATCGGCACTGGCCGCCACGAACCGCGGCAGTTTCCCGATCTGCGCGTAGTCGGTGGGTTCGTCGTGCCACTGGGCGCTGTATTCCTCGGTCATGGCTCAATTCTTCCGTACTCAGGGCAGGGCGGCTAAATCCCGGACAGGCATGGTTAAAGGCCGACGGCGGCCCGCCAGGAAGGAGGGCCGCCGTCGCTAACCTGGGGCCACGCCGGCAGGGTTCCCTGGCCGAAGCGAAGCGAGGTTAGGGTGCCGGTGGGGAGGATCAGTCGCCGAGGCGCAGGCCGGTCTTGGTGTCGAACAGGTGCACGTGGCCCGACTGCGGACGGACGTAGATGACCTCGCCCTTCATCGGGGGGCGGCGGCCGTCGACACGGGCCACGATGTCGTGGTCCTTGCCGTCAAGGTTGGTGTGGCCGTAGACGTAGGCGTCGGCGCCGAGTTCTTCGACGACGTCCACCTCCACCTTGAGGCCCTCACCTTGCGGGGCGGTTTCCAGGTCTTCGGGACGGCTGCCCAGCGTGACCGTGGAGCCGTGGGCTTCTTCGAGGACGTCGCGCGGCACGGGGTAAACGGTGCCGCCGAACTGCACGCCGCCGTCGACGACGGGCAGTTCCAGCAGGTTCATGGCGGGGGAGCCGATGAAGCCGGCAACGAAGACGTTCTTGGGGCGGTCGTAAAGGTTGCGCGGAGTGTCAACCTGCTGCAGCAGGCCGTCCTTCAGCACGGCGACGCGGTCGCCCATGGTCATGGCCTCAACCTGGTCGTGCGTCACGTAAACGGTGGTGACGCCCAGGCGGCGGGTCAGGGACGCGATCTGGGTACGGGTCTGGACGCGGAGCTTGGCGTCCAGGTTGGACAGCGGCTCGTCCATGAGGAAGACCTGCGGGTTGCGGACGATTGCGCGGCCCATGGCAACACGCTGGCGCTGGCCGCCGGAGAGTGCCTTCGGCTTGCGGTCCAGGTACTGCTCGAGGTCGAGGAGCTTGGCGGCTTCACGGACGCGCTCGGCGCGCTCTTCCTTGGAGATGCCGGCGATCTTGAGGGCGAAGCCCATGTTGTCGGCCACAGTCATGTGCGGGTACAGCGCGTAGTTCTGGAAAACCATCGCGATGTCGCGGTCCTTCGGGGGAACATCGGTGACATCGCGGTCGCCGATCAGGATGCGGCCTGCGTTTACGTCCTCAAGGCCTGCGAGCATGCGCAGGGAGGTGGACTTGCCGCAACCGGAGGGTCCAACGAGGACCAGGAATTCGCCATCGGCGATGTCGATGTTGAGCTTATCGACGGCGGGCTTATCTGTGCCCGGGTACAGACGCGTAGCGTTGTCAAAAGTAACTGTAGCCACAGTTATCAATCCCTTCACCGGCAGGTACGTGCCGGACGATCCGTTGTGAATGGTTCATTTTTATTCAGTTTTGTTCCTGCAAAATGCTCCGCGGCGTCCGCGGAGCATTGATTGACGCCGCACGCTTGTTGTGCGCCACATCACACAAAGAGTATGACAGAGGTTTCTCTTTTTAGCGCAATTGTTACGAACGTCACATCCGGCGCGGGACTAGGCCTTAGCCGGACGCGGCCTGCGGATCCTCCTCGGTCACGGCGCTGCTCCGCTCCTGGAGCAGGGCTTCCAGTAGTTCCGCGACGTGGACGGGTGCCTCCACCCGGTATTGCGCCTGGGTGAAGTCGAGCCCGATCTTGACGCCGACATCGCCTGGTTCGAGGCGCCCAAAGGCGTCCTCATCCGTGACGTCATCACCGGCGAACAGCACGGCGGTGGCCCCCGTTGCCTGCCGGAGGAAGGTGACCCCTTCACCCTTGGAGGCATGGACCACTGAAGTTTCCAGGACACGCTTGCCCTCTTTGAGGAAGACTCCCTTGCGGTCCTGCAGAACCGAGCGGGCGGCGGACACTGCGTCCTCCGCCACGTCATCCTGGGCCTGGCGGGTGTGCAGGACCACACCGGCGGGCTTGTCTTCCAGCGACGTGCCGGGCGCTTCCGCGACGATAGCCGCTAATTCGGCCCGCACTTCTTTAAGGAGCGCTTTCTGGTCCTCATCCAACGTCAGTTCGGTGGAGCCCGGCCCCAGCCAGGCCTCGGCGCCGTGGCTGCCGATCAGCAGCGTGTCCACCGGCGGGGAGGCGACCTCACGCAGGCTGGCGAGGGCGCGCCCCGAGATGAGTGCCGTCCTCGTGCGTGGAAGCACGGCGAGCCCTGCGAATGCCGCGGCTGAGCGCGGAAGGGGCCGCGCGTCCTGGGCGCGGCCCACGATAGGCGCCATGGTGCCGTCGAAATCCATGGCAACCAGCAGGTGCTCTGTTGCGGCGATCCGGCGCAGCGCCTGGCGGAGTTCGGGAGTGAGCGCCAGCGCCGGCCTGCCCCCGTCTTCACGAGTCATCGCGGATCACCTTTTCCTTCAGCGCGCGCAGGAAGTCCGCGGACCAGTGGTCCACGTCGTGCTCAAGGATCTGCTTGCGCATGGCACGCATGCGCCGCGCTGCGTCCCGCGGCGGCAACTCGACGGCGCGCATGATCGTGGCCTTCAGTCCGTCGATATCGTGCGGGTTCATCAGCAGCGCCTGCTTCAGCTGGTCCGCGGCGCCGGCGAACTCACTGAGGACCAGGGCGCCGTCATTGTTGATTCGGGCGGTGACGTATTCCTTGGCCACCAGGTTCATCCCGTCCCGCAGGGCGGTGACCAGCATGACGTCCGCCGCCAGGTACAGCGCCACCATCTCCTCCACGGGGTAGCTGTGGTGCAGATAGCGCACCGCGGTGTTCTCGATGGTGTCGTAGGTGCCGTTGATGTGGCCCACGGTGCCCTCCACCTCCTCCCGCAGCAGCCGGTAGTGCTCAACGCGCTCGCGGCTGGGTGAGGCAACCTGGATCAGGGTTGCGTCACCCACGGTCAGTTTGCCGTCCGCCAGAAGCTCTCCGAACGCCTTGAGCCGGTGGCCGATGCCCTTGGTGTAGTCCAGGCGGTCCACCCCCAGGAGGATGGTCCGGGGATTGCCCAGGTCCTGGCGGATCTGCCGGGCCCGCTCGATGATCTCCGGCTTGGCGGCCAGTTCACTGATCTGCTGGGCATCGATGGAGATGGGGAAGGCCTGGGCGCGCGCGATGTGGGTGATTTCCCCGTTCTGGCCCTTGACGTGCACCTGCTGCTGCTTGACGCTCGCGCCGAGGAAGCGGCGCGCGGAGCGCATGAAGTTGCCGGCATCGCTGGGC
Organism: Pseudarthrobacter defluvii; assembly: GCF_030816725.1. Classification (NCBI taxonomy): domain Bacteria; kingdom Bacillati; phylum Actinomycetota; class Actinomycetes; order Micrococcales; family Micrococcaceae; genus Pseudarthrobacter; species Pseudarthrobacter defluvii. The sequence continues at coordinate 3,535,399 of NZ_JAUSYG010000001.1, read as the reverse complement.
CGCTGGAAGCCCACCAGGTCGGCGCCGAGAAGTCCGTCGATGATGGCGTGGCGCCACGGCAGCTGCGCGAAGATTTCCGGAGGCGGGAACGGAATGTGGTTGAAGAACCCAATCTTCAGGTCCGGCCGCGCCTGGCGCAGCATGCGCGGCACCAGCTGCAGCTGGTAGTCCTGCACCCAGACCGTCGCGCCCTGGTCGGCGTGGCTGACGACGGCGTCGGCGAACCTTTGATTGACCCTGCGGTAGGCATCCCACCAGGTCCGGTGGAATTCCGGCGGCGCGATGACATCGTGGTAGAGCGGCCACAGGGTCGCGTTGGAGAAGCCCTCATAATAGAGCTCCACGTCGTCGGTGCTCAGCTGGACCGGAACAAGGTCCATGCCACCGTGGCTGAAAGGATCCACGGTCTCATCCGGTGCGCCATGCCAGCCAACCCAGGCGCCGTCCGTCTTGGTCATCATGGGAGCCAGCGCCGTCACCAGCCCGCCGGGCGAACGGCGCCAGCCTGAGCCGTCATCCCCGGCGTCGCCCGCTGCCACACGGTCAACGGGCAGCCGGTTCGAGACCACCATGAAGTCGTACTTGGTGTCACCGGCGTGGCTGGAACCGGAACCCACGGCCGTTGCTGTGCCGGCGGGTTTTTCCTGGACGGGTGTTTGCATTGCGGCCCCCTGGGGTTGCTTGTGCCTCTAAGCCACCCTAGCCGGACGGAATCTTCGGGGCTATTCGTCCGTTGGTCAAGCCGAAGGAATAGTTGAACCCGCAAGCTCTCAGCTTTCTCCCCTAAAATGTTGGGGTGCCACGAAGTGGTCCCCTACGTCGACCGACCCAAGGAACTCATGAGCCCCGCAAACGAAGTACGTAAGTCCAAGGCTGAGCGAACGGCGGAGGCGCGCGAAAAAGCGCGCCTGATCCGCGAAGCGCAGGCAAAAAAGGACAAGCGCAACAAGCTGCTGATCGGCTGGGGCATCGTGGCGGCGGTGGTGGTCATCCTGGTGGTGGTGGGCCTGGTGGTGGCGGGCAACATCCAGCGGAACGCCCCGGTTGCGGACCAGGGCCCTGTTCCTGCCAACGCCAACAGCCACGGCGGCGTTACGCTGCTGGCCAACAACGAGGTGGCCAAGACGGAGCCGGCTACTGTTGACGCCGCTTCCGTGGGGGAAGCGCCGAAGACTCCGCCCGCCGAGGTGGTGGCACCCGGCGCCGAGGCGGAGGCGGGCAAGCCGGTCAAGGTGGTCCTCTACATCGACTTCATCTGCCCCATCTGCAAGAACTTTGAGACCCAGTACAACGACCAGCTCACCTCGCTGCGCAATGAAGGCAAGATCACTGTCGAATACCGCGCCCTGGGCTTCCTGGACAGCCGGTCCACCACCAACTACTCGTCCCGGGCAGCGAACGCAGCAGCGTGTGTGGTCAACACATCGCCGGAGAAATACTCGGACTTCGTCAACGCACTGTTCGCCAAGCAGCCGGCAGAAGGCACTGCGGGCCTGTCCGACAACGACCTGAAGAAGATGGCCTCGGACATGGGCGTGAACATCGACTCCTGCGTGGATGACAAGACCTACCGCCCCTTCGTGAAGTTCACCACCGCGGAAGCATCCGCGATCGGCGTTACGGGTACGCCCACCGTCTTCGTGGACGGCAAGCAGTGGGGCAAGGGCGACAGCGCCCAGACGCCGTTCCCCGACTTCCTGCAGGCAGCCATCGCCGCCAAGGGCTAGGAACCAACAGTGCTGCCAGGGGCCTGTTCCGGAACATTCCCGGGGCAGGCCCCTGCCGCAGGCAAAACACCGGCCCGGGCGTTTTTACGCCCGGCGGGGAGTTGGGCTACCCTTATCTAGCGCCTTCCGCGCGCATGCCCTAATGGGCACGCCTCCTTAGCTCAGTTGGCCAGAGCACCGCTCTTGTAAAGCGGGGGTCGTCGGTTCGAATCCGACAGGGGGCTCCACAAACCTCCGGGTCTAAGCTGGAACTATCCACATGATCAGCGTGCTGACAAAGGAGGATGGGTCCCATGCCCAAGACCGGCAAGAACGACCATGCCCGCAAGGAAGAGCTCCCCTCGACCCTGCAGCGTTCTGACCAAAAGGCCCAGGACACCTTCGCCAAGACCTACGATTCCGCCCTTGAGTCCTATGACCAGGACGAACAGCGGGCCGCCCGCGCGGCCTACGCCTCCCTGAAACACAGCTACGAGAAGGTGGGCGACCACTGGGAGCCCAAGGAAAACCGCGGCCCGTCGGATAAACGCGCAGAAGAGGGTATCCGCTCCTCGGAACCCACGGCCGGTGGCGTGGATGCCAACGCCTCGAAGGACCACCTCTACGAGCTGGCCAGGGAACTGGACGTCAAGGGCCGCTCGAAGATGGACAAAGACCAGCTGGTGAAGGCACTCCAGAAGGCCAACGACGCCGCCACCCGCAAAGCCCGCAGCAAATAGCCTTCGCTCTTGCCGTCCCGCCGTCCAAGGTGTCGAATCAGAGGACACGTTCGGTCCGGTCGGCAATGATGCCAGGAGGTTCCAATGTCGGTGAAGAGCACCAGGGAGTCAGCGCGGGCGGCAGGCGGCAGGAGCGGGCCTGAATCCAGGCGAAGCGACCAGGCGGGCGGCATCGCAGCCCAGGACCCGGCCCGCATCCGGAACGTGGCCCTGGTGGGACACTCCGGCGCCGGGAAAACCATGCTGATCGAGGCGCTGCTCGCGGGCAACGGCATGATCACCCGCAAAGGCTCCATCGCGGACGGGTCCACCGTCAGCGACTCGGACCCCGCCGCGGTGCACCAGCAGCGGTCGGTCTCGCTGTCCCTGGTGCCGCTGATGGTGGACGACGTCAAGGTGAACCTCCTGGACACACCGGGCTACCCGGACTTCATTGGCGAACTGCGGGCCGGACTCCGGGCCTCGGACGCCGCCCTCTTTGTGGTGTCCGCCGTCGAGGGAATCGATGCAACCACCTCCGCACTGTGGGGCGAGTGCGCGCACATGGGGCTCCCACGCGCCGTCGTCATCACCCGGGTGGACCACCCGCGCGCAAATTACGACGCCGCCCTGGCCGCCTGCCAGAGAGCGTTCGGCGACGGCGTCATCCCGCTGTGCGTCCCGGTGCGGACAGAAGGAGCTGTCACCGGCCTGTTGGGCCTGCTGTCGCAGGAGGTGGCGGACTATTCCGCTGAAGATTCAGCACCTGAAGTCCGCGCCGCAACAACCGGCGAACGTGAGGAAGCGGGGACCGCCAGGGGAGCGCTCATCGAGGGCATCATCGCCGAGAGCGAAGATGAGACGCTGATGGACCGCTACCTGGAAGGCGAGGACATGGACACCGCCGTGCTGGCCGCCGACCTGGAAACCGCCGTGGCCCGCGGCTCGTTCTTTCCGGTGCTGCCCACATCCGCCGTCACCGGGCTTGGCACCGCGGAACTGCTGGACCTGCTGGTGCGCGCCTTCCCGGCGCCGGTGGAACGCAGCCTGCCCGCCACGGCCGACCTCGCCGGCAGGCCGGCCGGAAGCCTGGCCTGCGATCCTTCCGGACCGCTCGCCGCCGAAGTGGTCCGCACCTCCAACGATCCCTTCCTGGGCCGCATCTGCCTGGTGCGGGTCTTCTCAGGCACCCTGCGCGAGGACTCGCCCGTGCACGTAGGGGGCCACGGCCTGGCCGACCGCGGCCACCAGGACCACGACACCGATGAACGCATCACCCATATCTACTCACCGCTGGGGGCCACCCTTCGCCCGGTTCCCTACTGCGTGGCCGGGGATATGTGCGCCCTCGCGAAACTCGGCAGCGCCGAAACCGGGGACACCATCTCCAGCCGGGAGAGTCCGTTGCTGCTGGCCACCTGGGAGATGCCCGAGCCGCTGCTGCCGGTCGCGGTGGAAGCTGATTCACGTAGCGACGAGGACGCGCTGGCCCGCAGCCTGGGCAGGATCGCGGCGGGAGACCCAACGCTCCGGGTGGACCGGAACACCGAAACGCACCAGCTGGTGCTGTGGTGCATGGGCGAAGCGCACTCCGAAGTGGTGCTGGACCGGCTGCGCGAGCAGGGCGTGAAGCTGCATACCGTGGACGTGGTGACCCCGCTGCGGGAAACCTTCGCGGCCCCCGCCTCCGGCCACGGCCGGCACGTCAAACAGTCCGGCGGGCATGGCCAGTACGCCGTGTGCGATATTGAGGTGGAACCGCTGGAGCGCGGCGGCGGGTTCGAGTTCGTGGACAAGACGGTTGGCGGGGTCATCCCGGGAACGTTCATTCCCTCCATTGAGAAGGGGGTGCGGGCGCAGATGGACAAGGGGGTCTCTGCGGGTTTCCCCGTGGTCGACCTGCGCGTGACCCTGGTGGGCGGCAAGGCACACAGCGTCGACTCATCCGACGCCGCGTTCCAGGCGGCCGGGGCCCTGGCGCTCCGTGAGGCAGCTGCCGAGGGAAAGGTGCAGCTGCTGGAACCGGTGTCCTCAGTCTCCATCACCGTTGCCGACGAGCACGTGGGGTCTGTGATGAGCGACCTCTCCGGCCGCCGGGGACGCCTCACCGGGACCACTTCTTCCGGGGAAGGGCTCACGGAGATCAGCGCGGAGGTTCCGGACCAGGAACTCCTGCGGTACGCCGTTGAACTCCGGGCCCTGACTGCAGGCACCGGACGGTTCCGCCGGCAGTACCTGCGGCACGACCCCGTACCCCCGAATTTCAGCCCGTCCTGACACCAACGGCAGGAAGACAGACGCAGGGCGCCCGCCAGTGAACGCTGCAGCTCGAAGAATCCAGACCATCTACCTGACCCTGACGTTGGGAAACACCCTTGCGGCGTCGTTCATCTGGGGCATCAACACCCTGTTCCTGCTCGATGCCGGGCTCACCAACCTGGAAGCGTTCGCGGCCAACGCTTTTTTCACGGCCGGAATGGTCCTGTTCGAAGTTCCAACAGGGGTGGTGGCCGACAGCTGGGGGCGCCGCACGTCCTTCCTGCTGGGCACCGTAACCCTGGCCGCATCCACCTACCTCTACTACCTGCTGTGGCAGTTGTCCGCGCCCTTCTGGTGGTGGGCCGCGGTGTCCGCCCTGCTGGGTCTTGGCTTCACGTTCTTCTCCGGTGCCGTGGAAGCGTGGCTCGTGGATGCGCTGCATTTCTCGGGATACGAGGGGGCACTGGAAGCGGTGCTGGGGCGCGGCCAGATGGTGTCCGGCATCGCCATGCTGGCAGGATCAGTTGCCGGCGGCGTCATTGCCCAGGCCACCAACCTGGGCGTGCCGTTCCTGCTGCGTGTCGCGGTGCTGGTGGCCATGTTCGTGGTGGCTTTCCTGCTGATGCACGACGTCGGCTTCACCCCGGAGCGGTCGGCGCACCCCCTGCAGGCCACCCGCGCAGTCCTGAAGGCATCCGTGGACGGCGGACTGAGGAACCCGCCGGTTCGGTTCATGATGCTGGCTGCGCCGTTCACCGAAGGCGTGGGGTTCTACGTCTTCTACGCCCTCCAGCCCTACCTGCTGCAGCTTTTCGGCGATCCCAGGGCCTACGCCATTGCGGGCCTGGCAGCGGCCATTGTGGCGGGCGCGGACGTGGTGGGCGGCTGGCTGGCGCCCCTGGTCCGGAAGCTGGTGCGCCGGCGCACCAGCGTTCTGATCGCCTCCACCATCACCAGCTCGGTGGTCCTGGTGGTGCTCCTGGCCACCACCGTCTTCTGGGTGGCGCTGGTACTCCTGGCCGTGTGGGCCGTGGTTGCCTCCGCAGGCACCCCGGTGCGCCAGGCCTACCTCAACGACATGATTGCCTCGAAGCAGCGGGCCACGGTCCTCAGCTTCGCTTCGCTGATGGGTTCCAGCGGGGGAGTGGTGGTGCAGCCACTGCTCGGCAGGACCGCGGACCTCTACGGCTACCCGGCGTCGCTGGCCCTGGGCGGCGCGGTGCAGCTGCTGGCGGCCCCGTTCATCGTGCTGAGCCGCCGCCGCCGCTCGCCTGCCGATGTTGCCGCAGGCCTGGCTGCCCCCTGAGCAGTTGCCCCTCATCGCCGCGGCCGCACGCAGGAAGGCCCCCGTTGCCAGGACTCAGTCCGGGGCAACGGGGGCCAACAGGTGCACGGTTGCGGTGTTTCCTACTTGATGCCTGCCTCCACCGTTTCGCTGGCGGCCGGCGCCGGCTTCTCTGCTGCCGGCGGAGGGCTGGTCTTGAGCTTGAAGCGCTTGCCAATGTCGCCGCCGCCACCGCTGCGGTTCTTGTTGAAGATATCGAAGCCGACGGCGACAAGGAGCACCAGGCCCTTGATGAGCTGCTGGTAGTCGGTACCCAGGCCCAGGATGGACATGCCGTTGTTGAGCACACCCATTATGAGGCCGCCGATCATGGCCCCGGCCACGGTCCCGATGCCGCCGGTGACCGCGGCGCCGCCGATGAAGGCTGCGGCGATGGAATCCAGCTCGAAGCCCGTTCCACCGGCCGGCTGCGCGGAGTTGAGCCGGGCGGTGAAGACGAGGCCCGCCAGCGCGGACAGTACGCCCATGTTGACGAAGAGCCGGAACGTGACGGCCTTGGTCTTGATGCCTGAGAGTTCAGCCGCGTGGAGGTTGCCGCCGATTGCGTAGGTGTGCCGGCCGAAGACGCTGTTGTTCATCAAGGCCGTGTACGCAATCACCAGGGCGGCCAGGACCACCAGGACAATGGGGGTGCCCCGGTAGGACGCCAGCAGGAACGTGATGATGAGCATGAGCAGCGACGTGAAGGCGGTCTTGATGATGAACCAGACCAGCGGCTCGCTTTCGAGATCGAACTTCCGGCGGATCCTGCGCTCCTTGAACGCCTGGATCAGGAGGGCGGCGGTTGCCCCGACGCCGAGAATGACGGTGAGCCACTCCAGGACGGAGGTGCCGCCGGTGAGGTCGGGAAGGAAGCCGCCGCCGAGGGCGCGGAGTTCTGCCGGGAAGGGGGTGATCTGCTGGTTCTTCAGGGTGATGAGGGTCAGGCCGCGGAAGATCAGCATGCCTGCCAGCGTCACGATGAAGGCCGGAATCCCCACATAGGCGATCCAGTAGCCCTGCCAGGCGCCCACCAGGGCGCCGACCAGCAGGCAGGCGGGGATGGCGGCCCACCACGGCCAGCCCCAGTGCACGATCATGACGCCGGCCACGGCGCCGATGAACCCGGCCACCGATCCGACGGAGAGGTCGATGTGCCCGGCGATGATCACCATCACCATGCCGATGGCCAGGATGAGGATGTAGCTGTTCTGGACCACCAGGTTGGTGACGTTCTGCGGCTCCAGCAGGATCCCGCCCGTCAGTCCCTGGAAGAGCAGGACAATCAGGATCAGGGCAACGAAGATGCCCACCTGGCGCAGGCGGCTTGTGAGGAATCCAAGCGATTCTCTGAGGGCGGACATGTCGCTATTCCTTCTCTTTGGTCATGTAGTGCATCAGGGTTTCCTGGGTGGCCTCGGCGATGGGTACTTCACCTGTGATGTGGCCGGCGGCGAGGGTGTAAATGCGGTCGCAGATGCCCAGCAGTTCCGGCAGTTCGGAGGAAATCACAATGACGGCTTTTCCTTCGGCCGCGAGTTTCGCGATGATCGTGTAGATCTCGTATTTGGCGCCGACGTCGATGCCGCGGGTGGGTTCATCGAGGATGAGCACGTCCGGGTCGGAGAACATCCATTTGCTCAGCACCACTTTTTGCTGGTTTCCGCCGGAGAGTTTTCCGGTGATGGCCGCCACGGACGGCGCTTTGATGTTCATGCTCTTCCGGTAGCCGTTGGCCACTACGGTTTCCTGGTTCTTGTCCACAAAACCGTTTTTGGCGAGCTTGCGCAGCGCTGCCAGGGAGATGTTCCGCTTGATGTCCTCGATGAGGTTCAGGCCGTAGTGCTTGCGGTCCTCGGTGGCGTAGGCGATGCCGTGCCTGATCGCGTCGGACACGGTGGAAGTGTTGATTTCCTCGCCGTATTTGTAGACCTTGCCCGATGTGGCGGTGCCGTAGGTGCGGCCGAAGACGCTCATGGCGAGTTCGGTGCGCCCGGCGCCCATGAGCCCGGCGAGTCCTACAACTTCACCCTTCCGGACGTGCAGGTTGGCGTTGTTGACCACCATGCGGGTGTGGTCCTGGGGGTGGCGAACGGACCAGTCCTCGATCCGCAGGACTTCCTCGCCGATGTTCGGCTCGCGGTCCGGGTACAGGCTCTCAAGGTCCCGGCCCACCATGCCGCGGATGATCCGTTCCTGCGTGATCTGGCCTTCGTCTAGCCGCAGGGTCTCGATGGTTTTGCCGTCCCTGATGATGGTGACGGCGTCCGCCACCTTGCGGATTTCGTTGAGTTTGTGGCTGATGATGATGCTGGTGACGCCCTGGCCCTTCAAGTGGAGGATCAGGTCCAGCAGGTGGCCGGAATCCTCGTCGTTGAGGGCGGCCGTGGGCTCGTCCAGGATGAGCAGCTTCACTTCCTTGGACAGGGCCTTGGCGATCTCCACCAGCTGCTGTTTTCCCACACTGATGTGCTGGACGGGGGTGACAGGGTTTTCGTCGAGGCCAACGCGGGCCAGCAGCTTTGCAGCCTCCAGGTTCGTCTTCCGCCAGTCAACCCACCCGTTGGTGGCCTGTTCATTGCCAAGGTAGATGTTCTCGGCAATCGACAGGAAGGGGCTCAGGGCCAGTTCCTGGTGGATGATGACAATTCCCCGCTTCTCGCTGTCCGAGATGCTGGAGAAGTTGCAGGGTTCGTTTTCGAAGAGGATCTCCCCGTCGAAGGTGTTGTGTGCATAGACGCCGGACAACACTTTCATGAGCGTTGATTTGCCGGCTCCGTTTTCACCGCAGATGGCGTGGACTTCTCCACGGTTCACATCCAGGGTGACGTCCTGCAGCGCTTTCACGCCGGGGAACGTCTTGGTGATTCCTCGCATTTGAAGAATGGGTGTGTTCATCGTCAATTCCCACTGACTGGTCGAAGCTTGGCCTTCCTGCTGCTGCAGGAGGCGGCGGGAGGGGCTGTGCCCGGGATGGAGTCCCGGGCACAGCCCCTGGACGCTGACTACTTGACGTCGGCGTCGGTGTAGTAACCCGAGTCGATCAGTTCCTTCTTGTAGTTGTCCTTGGTGATGATCACGGACTTCAGCAGGAACGCCGGAACTACCTTGACCTTGTTGTTGTAGGTCTTGGTGTCGTTGGTTTCCGGCTCCTGGCCCTTCAGGACTGCGTCTACCATCTTGACGGCCTGCGCGCCGAGCTGCCGGGTGTCCTTGAAGATGGTGGAGTACTGCTCGCCGGCGATGATGGACTTGACGGAGCCCTTTTCGGCGTCCTGGCCGGTGACCACCGGCAGGCTTCCCTTGGCGTAGCCGCCGGTGCTGGTGAGGGCAGAGAGGATGCCGATGGACAGGCCGTCATATGGAGAGAGGACGCCGTTCAGCTTGGTGCCCGAGCTGTAGGCGGAGGTGATGATGTCCTCCATGCGCTTCTGGGCCACCGGTGCCTGCCAGCGAAGGATCGCGGCCTGCTCAAACTTCGTCTGTCCGCTGGGGACCTTCAGGGTGCCGGCATCCAGGTACGGCTTGAGGGTGTCCATGGCGCCACTCCAGAAGAAGTTGGCGTTGTTGTCGTCGGGGCTGCCGGCGAAAAGCTCAATGTTGAACGGGCCCTTGCCGTCCACCTTCTTGCCGCTGGCGTCCAGGAGGCCCAGACCGGTCAGCAGTGAGGTGGCCTGCTGCACGCCCACCGTGTAGTTGTCGAACGTCGTGTAGTAGTCCACGTTGGGGGTGCCGTTGATCAGGCGGTCGTAGGCGATGACCTTGACGTTCTGGTCCTTGGCCTTGGCCAGCACATCGGTCAGGGTGGTGCCGTCAATGGCGGCGACGATCAGGGCCTTGGCGCCCTTGGTCAGCATGTTTTCAATCTGCGACACCTGGGTGGGGATGTCGTCATTGGCGAACTGAAGGTCCGTCTTGTAGCCGAGGTCCTTCAGCGACTTCTCCACGTTGGCGCCATCGGCAATCCACCGTTCGGAGGTCTGGGTGGGCATCGAGATGCCGACCAGCGAATCGCTGGGCTTGGCGGCACTGCCGGATTCAGAGGCGGCTCCGCCCCTTGACCCGCAACCGGTGGCGCCCACCGTCAGGGCGAGGACGAGGGCCACCGCGCCCATGAGTTTTTTGATTCTCACCATTTTCTCCTTCCGCGGCAGCATTGCCGCGAAGTGTCGTTGGACCAGGCAGCGCGAAGGCTCCCTGGTCCTGGCCACATTGTTGATGTGTCGGTTCAATATAGACCTCTTTGTGAACGCTAACAAGGCTCCGCCGCGGAAATTTCGCAACTTTTTCGGCTTCATTGACTTCTGCTTTGTTAGCGTTCACAGTTGTTGCAGCACCTAGCTCTACCCCAAACCCTACAAACCCCGGTGATGAGGCCCCAGCCTCCCGGACGGAGGCAAACGCATGCCAGAGACGTTGTTCGATTCAAGCTCCGCCCCCCGCCATGACCAGTACGTCATCGGGGTGGACTACGGGACCCTCTCGGGCCGTGCCGTGGTGGTCCGGGTCCGCGACGGCGCGGAACTCGGAAGTGCCGTCCATGAGTACCCGCACGCAGTGGTCACTGACGCACTTCCCAAAGACACAGCGGGAGCGGGATCCGATGGACAAGACGTAAGGCTTCCCGGCGAATGGGCACTTCAGGTGCCCAACGACTACCGGGACGTCCTGCGCAAGGCTGTGCCCGCCGCGGTGGCGGACGCGGGGATCAACCCGGCCGCCGTCGTCGGCATTGCCACTGACTTCACTGCGTGCACCATGGTGCCGGTCAAGTCCGACGGCACGCCCCTGAATGAATTGCCCGCTTACGCCAACCGGCCGCACGCCTACGTGAAGCTCTGGCGCCATCATGCGGCGCAGGGCCAGGCAGACCGGATCAACCGGCTCGCTGCCGAGCGGGGTGAAGACTGGCTGCCGCGCTACGGGGGACTGATCTCCTCCGAGTGGGAGTTCGCCAAGGGCCTCCAGCTGCTGGAAGAGGATCCTGAGGTCTATGCGGAGATGGACCACTGGGTGGAGGCTGCCGACTGGATCGTCTGGCAGCTGTGCGGACGGTATGTGCGCAACGCCTGCACCGCCGGCTACAAGGGCATCTACCAGGATGGCCGGTACCCGTCGGAGGAGTTCCTGGCTGCCCTGAACCCGGAATTCAAGGACTTTGTCAGCTCCAAGCTGGAGCACACCATCGGGCGGCTGGGGGACGCGGCGGGCACCCTCACCGCGGAAGCGGCAGCCTGGACCGGGTTGCCCGAGGGCATCGCCGTGGCCGTGGGAAACGTTGACGCCCACGTCACGGCCCCCGCTGCCAAAGCGGTGGACTCCGGCCAGTTGGTGGCCATCATGGGCACCTCCACCTGCCACGTCATGAACGGTGCCGAACTGCGCGAGGTGCCCGGGATGTGCGGGGCCGTGGACGGCGGCATCGTGCCCGGGCTCTGGGGCTACGAAGCCGGCCAGTCCGGCGTGGGGGACATCTTCGGCTGGTTCACCAAGTACGGCGTCCCGCCCGAATACCACCAGGCTGCCAAGGATGCGGGCGTGGGCATCCACGAGTACCTCACCGAACTGGCCTCGCGGCAGGCCATCGGCGAGCACGGCCTGATCGCGCTTGACTGGCACTCGGGCAACCGCTCGGTCCTGGTGGACCACGAACTGTCCGGAATTGTGGTGGGACAGACCCTGGCCACCAGGCCGGAGGACACGTACCGGGCGCTGCTTGAAGCCACCGCCTTTGGGACCCGCACCATCGTTGACGCCTTCCGCGACGCCGGTGTCCCCGTCAAGGAATTCATCGTGGCCGGCGGCCTGCTCAAGAACAGACTCCTCATGCAGATCTATGCGGACGCCACAGGCCTGCAGCTGTCCACCATCGGCTCGGAGCAGGGCCCGGCCCTGGGCTCGGCCATCCACGCGGCCGTGGCCTCGGGCCTCTACGCGGACATCCGCGAGGCTGCCGCCGCCATGGGCGCCGAACCCGGCGACGTATATACCCCCATCCCGGAAAACGTGGCCGCCTACGACGAACTGTTCCAGGAGTACAAGACGTTGCACGACTACTTCGGCCGCGGCGGCAACGACGTCATGCACCGGCTCAAGGCCATCCAGCGCAAAGCCGCCCAGACCGCCCTGCCGGGCACCGGAAACCCATCCGCAGCGGTTGTGGAGGTGTCCGCATGACCGCCGGAACCGGAACCGAAACCGGAATCCTGCAGACCATCGCCCGGGTCCGTGAGGAAGTGTGCGCGCTGCACGCCGAGCTGACCAGGTACCAACTGGTGGTGTGGACGGCGGGCAATGTCTCCGCGCGCGTCCCCGGCACCGACCTCATGGTCATCAAGCCGTCCGGTGTTTCCTACCAGGACCTGACCCCGGAGCAGATGATTGTCACCGACCTGCACGGTACGCCGGTGAGGGGTTCCAACGTCGGCGGCGGCGGGACCGTTGACTGGGGCAACCCGCCTTTGTCGCCGTCCTCGGACACGGCCGCGCACGCTTACGTGTACCGGCACATGCCCGAGGTGGGCGGCGTGGTGCACACGCACTCCACCTATGCCACCGCCTGGGCCGCCAGGGGCGAGGCCATCCCGTGCGTGCTGACCATGATGGGGGATGAGTTCGGCGGCTCCATCCCGGTGGGGCCGTTCGCGCTGATCGGTGACGACTCGATCGGCCACGGCATCGTGGAGACGCTCAAGAACTCCAATTCCCCGGCGGTGCTGATGCAGAACCACGGCCCGTTCACCATCGGCAAGGATGCCAGGTCCGCGGTGAAGGCCGCCGTGATGTGCGAGGAAGTGGCGCGGACTGTCCACATCTCCCGGCAGTTGGGCGCGCCGTTGCCCATCGACCAGGCCGACATCGACTCCCTCTACGCCCGCTACCAGAACGTCTACGGCCAATAACAAGCACAGGCCAGTAAAAGGCCCCGAAACTTTTCCAGGAGAACCCATGAGCACCCCAGCAAACACCTCCCTCGACGGTTACGAGGTCTGGTTCCTTACCGGCAGCCAGCACCTGTACGGGGAGGAAGTCCTCAAGCAGGTGGCCGCGCAGTCGCAGGAGATCGCCAACCAGCTCAACGCATCCACCGCGGTCCCCGTGCGGATCGTGTGGAAGCCGGTCCTCACGGATTCGGAGGCCATCCGCCGCACGGCGCTGGAGGCAAACTCCGATGATTCCGTGATCGGTGTGACGGCCTGGATGCACACCTTCAGCCCGGCCAAGATGTGGATCCAGGGCCTGGACCTGCTGCGCAAGCCGCTGCTGCACCTGCACACCCAGGCCAACCGTGACCTGCCGTGGGCGGACATCGACTTCGACTTCATGAACCTGAACCAGGCCGCGCACGGCGACCGTGAGTTCGGGTACATCCAGTCCCGCCTGGGCATTGCCCGGAAGACCGTCGTCGGGCACGTCTCCAATCCCGAGGTTGCACGGCAGGTGGGTTCCTGGCAGCGTGCCGCCGCGGGCTGGGCCGCCGTCCGCACCCTGAAGCTGACCCGCTTTGGCGACAACATGCGCAACGTGGCCGTCACCGAAGGCGACAAGACCGAGGCTGAGCTGCGCTTCGGCGTCGCGGTTAACACCTGGTCCGTGAACGAGCTCGCCGACGCCGTGCACGGCGCCGCAGAGGCCGACGTCGACGCCCTGGTGGCGGAATATGAGGACCTTTATGACGTGGTTCCGGAGCTCCGCGCAGGCGCAGCCCGGCATGAATCGCTGCGGTACGGTGCCCGGATCGAACTGGGCCTGCGCAGCTTCCTGGAAGGCAACGGCTCCGCCGCGTTCACCACCTCCTTCGAGGACCTTGGCGCGCTCCGCCAGCTCCCCGGCCTCGCGGTGCAGCGGCTCATGGCCGCGGGCTACGGGTTCGGTGCCGAAGGTGACTGGAAGACCGCCATCCTGGTCCGTGCCGCCAAGGTGATGGGCGCCGGGCTGCCCGGTGGTGCCTCCCTCATGGAGGACTACACCTACCATCTGGAACCGGGTTCGGAGAAGATTCTGGGCGCGCACATGCTGGAGGTCTGCCCCTCCCTGACGGCGCAGAAGCCGCGCCTGGAAGTCCATCCGCTGGGCATTGGCGGCAAGGAAGACCCCGTCAGGCTGGTATTCGACGCCGATGCCTCCCCGGGCGTCGTCGTCGCCCTGTCCGACATGCGGGACCGTTTCCGCCTGGTGGCCAACGCCGTCGACGTTGTTCCCCTGGACCAGCCCCTGCCCAACCTTCCCGTGGCGCGCGCCCTGTGGCAGCCCAAGCCGGACTTCGCCACCTCCGCCGCAGCCTGGCTGACTGCCGGGGCTGCGCACCACACGGTACTGTCCACCCAGGTGGGCATGGACGTGTTCGAGGACTTCGCGGAAATCGCCAAAACCGAGCTGCTCACCATCGACGAAGGCACCACCATCCGCCAGTTCAAGAAGGACCTGAACTGGAACGCCGCCTACTACAAGCTGGCCGGCGGGATCTGACCCATGGCACGGCTGAGACCCCGGCTGCCACCGCGAAGAAGCCCGTGACGGACGGCAGGCCGCCCCGGCTGCCGCGGCTTGAAGACGTGGCGGAGCTGGCCGGGGTCTCCCACCAGACCGTGTCCCGGGTGGTCAACTGCCACCCCAACGTGAGTACCGGGACCCGGGAGAAGGTGGAGGCGGCGATTGCTCGGCTTGGATATCGCCGCAACTCCGCGGCCCGGAGCCTGGTCACCCGGCGCTCGCAGACCATCGGGGTCCTGGCCAGCGAACTGTCGCAGTACGGGCCCGCCAACACCCTGCTCGGCGTCGAACGCGCCGCACGGGACGCCGGGTACTTCGTCAGCGTCGCCGCCCTGCGGGAGGTCAACAGGGACGCGATCCTGGACGCCGTCCGGCACTTCCTGGACCAGTCGGTGGAAGGCATCGTGGTGATTGTTCCGCACCTGGAGATGCCCGGGGCCCTCGCGGAGCTGCCCATCGGCGTGCCTGTGGTGGCCGTGGGGCCCACCGGCAATGACGCCGTTGGCGGGGTCAAGGTGGACCAGCGCCGCGGCGCCGAACTGGCGGTGCAGCACCTCATCGGGCAGGGGCATGCCCGCATCGGGCACGTCGCCGGGCCGCAGGACTGGATTGATGCCGTGGCCCGCGCCGACGGCTGGCGGTGCACCCTGGAAGCCGCCGGGCTCGACGCCGATCTCATGATCGAAGGTGACTGGAGCGCCGGCAGCGGCTACGACATTGGCCGCCGGGTGGCAGCCGCCCGCCGGGCCACTGCCCTCTTTGTGGGCAACGACCAGATGGCCCTGGGGGTCCTGTGCGCGTTGAACGAGGCAGGCATCAAGGTGCCCGACGACGTGTCCGTGGTGGGTTTCGACGACCAGCCCGAAGCCGGCTACTTCAGCCCGCCCCTGACAGTGGTGCGGCAGGATTTCGAGGAACTGGGCCGGCGGTGCATGGACATGATGCTCGGGGCACTGGCCGGAGCAGATGGACCGCGGACGCTGGTGGTGGAGCCCGAACTGGTCCTGCGCAGCAGCACCGCCCCGCCCGCCTGGGCTGCAGGCCGCGGCGCGGTGTCTGGTTAAGCACACTATTGCCCCACTGGCGTGATAATGCCCTAAACTGCTTCACTGAGGTGCCTGGAATGGCGCTGTGCAGCAACGAAAGTGAACACGCTATGGCTACCGATTACGATGCTCCACGCAAGCAGGAAGAAGAGTCGCCCGCTGACTCGCTCGAGGCCCTCCAGGCGTCACGGAGCGGCAACGCGCAGACCGCTGTTATCGATGTCGATGAAACCGACACCGCCGAGGGCATCGACCTGCCCGGCGCAGACCTGTCCAACGAGGAACTGACCGTCATCGTGGTCCCCGAGCAGTCCGATGAGTTCACCTGCTCGTCCTGCTTCCTGGTCCGCCACCGGTCACAGGTTGCCCGTGAGAAGGACGGCCTGAAGTACTGCCGCGACTGCGAAGGCTAGAGCTTCTTCCTGGTTTTTCCCGGCGCCGGGCACCCCTGAAGGGTGGCCGGCGCTTCTTTGTCTGAGGCCGCCGTCGTTATCAAAATGGTCCTCGTTTCCGGGCCGCAACACTCCTACGCTGGAAGCATCGAATGGCGTTGAATCCTGGATGGCACAGCAATGAAAAAGTTCTCCGTCTGGCTCGCAGCCATCCTGCTGGCTGTAGGGCTCGGAATCGTGGTCCAGGGGCCTGCCTCGGCGGCTCCCTACTGCGGGCTCACCTGGGGCTCGCTGGCGAAATCCGGGCAGGACACCGGTACCGCATCGGTCACCGACGTCCGCACCGGGCAGCATTACTGCTTCGACCGCCTGGTGGTGGACCTTAACGGCCCTGCTGTCTCCTACACGGTGCAGTATGTGCCGCGGATCGAGCAGGAAGGCTCAGGGGCGGTCATTCCGGTACGGGGCGGCGCACGCCTTCACATCAGCATTAAGGCGCCGTCCTACGACCAGAACGGCAACCCCACCTACAACCCTTCGGACAGGAATGAACTCAGCAACGTTTCCGGTTACCAGACCTTCCGCCAGGTGGTGTCCGCCGGAAGCTTTGAAGGGTATACAAGCCTGGGGCTTGGAGTCCGGGCCCGCCTGCCGTTCCGTGTCTTCACCCTCGACGGTCCCGGTTCCGGCTCCCGCCTGGTGATCGACGTGGCGCATTACTGGTGACGGACCCTCCGTCGTCGGTCAGACCGTCTGCAAGCAAAAAGGTGCCGCGCCCCCGCTGAGGCACGGCACCTTTTCGGTTGGCGGCCTACTCCGGAACCACCAGGGCGGGAGTGTCCCGCTTGAGGGTTTCCCCGCGGAAGAAGCCGGGGTGCGTGCGGGACATGGCCAGCATGACGACGGCGCCCAGGGCCAGGATGCCGATGCCCAGGATGAAGACGAGGCCCACACCGAAGACCTCGGAACCGCTGCCGAACTCGGGGGCAAGGCTGTCCACTGCGGTCTGGACGAACACCACGAACAGGCCCACACCGCCAACCACCGGACAGACCAGCCGGAACATGAAGTGGCGAACGCTGTTGAACAGGCTGTGGCGGAAGTACCAGGTGCAGGCCAAAGCGGTGAGGCCGTAGTAGAAGCAGATCATCAGGCCGAGGGCCAGGATGGTGTCATTCAGGACGTTCTCGCTGACCACGTGCATCACCGCGTAGAAGCCCGCGGACAGCACCCCGGCCGCGATGGTGGCGAAGCCCGGCGTCGCAAACTTCCTGCTGATGCGGCTGAACGGCTCGGGCAGCGCGCCGTAGTGGGCCATGGCCAGCAGGCTCCGGGAGGGTGACATGAAAGTTGACTGCAGGGATGCGGCGGAGCTGGAGAGCACCGCGAGGGACATCAGGATGGCGAAGGGACCCATGATGGGGGATGCAAGCGCGGTGAAGATGTTCTCGTGGTTTTCGGCGTTGTTCAGGCCGTTGCCCGTATCTCCGACGCCGGCGAACATCATGGTGGCGATGCTCACCAGGAGGTAGATGGCAAGGACGATGACGGCGGTCAGCGTGCCTGCCACGCCGGCGGTCTTCTTGCCGTTGGCCGTCTCCTCATTGACCGTGAGGCAAACGTCCCAGCCCCAGTACACGAAGATCGACAGTGAGATGCCGGCGGCAACCTGCCCGAAGGTTTCGATCTTGGTGACGTCGAACCAGTCCCAGCTGAACGGGATCGCTGTTTCTGAGCTGGACCAGTTGGCGAAGGCCATCCCCACGAACAGGCCCAGCACCAGCAGCTGGAAACCCACCAGGCTGTACTGCACCAGCTTGGTGGTGTGCAGGCCGCGGTAGCTGACCCAGACGGCCAGCGCCACGAAAACGAAGCAGGTGAGGACGTTCAGCGCTTTGTTGTCCGCCAGGTCCGCGAGCTCGGGGGAGCCGGTGAGCTGTGACAGGAAGAGGTAGAAGAAGTCGACGGCGACGCCGGCAAGGTTGGACAGCACGATGATGTTGGCCGCCAGCAGGCCCCAGCCGCCCATCCAGCCGATCCAGGGCCCGAAGGCCTTGGTCACCCAGGTGAAGGTGGTGCCGCTGTCCGGGGAGTCGGCGTTGAGCTCCCTGTATGCGAGCGAGACCAGGATCATGGGGATGAACCCGATCAGGAAGATGACTGGCAGCTGGAGGCCGGCTTCGTTGACGGTGGGGCCCAGTGCGCTGGTGAGGGTGTAGGCGGGGGCGATGGTTGAAATGCCCAGGACGACGACGGCCAGGAGCCCGAGCTGCCCGCCCTTGAGGCCCTTGGCGCTGAAGCCGTCCGCGGAGGGCGCGTGTACGTGCGGACCGGACTTGGAAGTACTGGTGCGGATTGTCTCTGTCATGGCACCGCTTTCTGGAAAGGCTGTGAGACGGACGTCACTATATGAATGGCGTTCATTTAGTATGGGGGCGGCGGCCCTGTGATGCAAGACGCAATATGAACCACATTCGTTTATGACTGGTTTTCGGAATTAGTAAGCTCACTGAGAAATTGCCTTTTGCCCTGCCGCCGCGCCGACTGCGGCTGGTAGCGTCTGCCGTACTGGACCATTTGAGGAGGATGCATGAAAGCTTCACCGACACTGACCAACAACCTGCAGGCTGTCCTGGCGGACCTGATCGAGCTTCACGTTCAGGGCAAGCAGGCGCACTGGAACATCGTGGGCACCAACTTCCGCGACCTCCACCTGCAGCTGGATGAGATCGTGGACGCTGCGCGCCAGTTCGCCGACGATACCGCCGAGCGCATGCGTGCCCTGCACGCGCTTCCCGACGGCCGCAGCGCCACCGTTGCCGAAACAACCAGTCTGGCCCAGTTCCCCGAAGGGCTGATCAGCACCGAAGATGCCATCGAGCGGATGGTCGCCGCCATGGAGGCTGCCGTGGGCACCATGCGCAAGGTCCATGACGAAGTGGACGAGGAGGACCCCACCTCCGCGGATCTCCTGCACGAGTTCATCGCCCGGCTGGAGCAGTTCGCCTGGATGGTGCAGGCGGAAAACATGAAGCCCACCGCCAAGGTCACGGCCGCCGACTCCAAGTAGCGGATATTCCAGAGGGCGCCCGGCGCCGGGGTTGGTCCCCGTCGCCGGGCGCCTTTTTGTGTGCATTGGGCTGTTGGGGCTAGCTGCCGTTAGGCGGCCTTTGGCACTTTCCGAAGCACGACGGCGGCGAGGACTGCCGCCGTCGCCATCAGTACCAGCCCGATCGCCGCAGTGATGTGCACCCCGGAGTCGAACGCTGCCGCAGCGGCGCCGTGGGACGCGGCGGCGAGCGGCGCGGGCAGGAGGTTGGCCGCTTCCACTGCGCCCGCCAATGTTTCCCCGGCGTTGTGCAGGACGGGCCCGGGCAGCATGCCGTCCAGTCCTGCGGGCAGCCGAAGGTTTTGCTGGTAGGAGGCCGTCAGGATGGATCCCAGGACGGCGGTCCCCAGCAGTGAGCCCACCTCGTAGCCCGTCTCGGAAATGGCCGCGGCCGCCCCTGATTTTGCCGGCGGGGCGGAACCGAGGATGAGGTCGTTTGAGATGGTCTCCGCCGTGCCCACACCCAGCGCCAGGACCAGGAGGGCGGCCAGCAGCAGGGACGGGCCGCCGTCGTGGTTCCCGAACGTCACCATGCTGTAACCGGCGGCGCTGAACGCCAGCCCCGCAGCCACCACGAAACCCGGCCGGACCTTGCGGACCAGCGGCACCACCACCAGGCCGGCCACCACGGTGGCTGCCAGCGCGGGGAGCATGGCAACCCCTGCCGCCGACGGGGCCATGCCTTCGAGGAGCTGCAGGTGCTGGGCAAGGAACAGGATGAACCCGTTGAAGGAAAACAGGGCCAGGATGTTGGCGCAGATGGCCATGCTGAACACCCTGTTGCGGAACAGCGACATGTCCAGCAGCGGGTGCTCCAGGCGGAGCTGCCGCTGCACGAACACCACCCCCATGGCCAGGCCGAAGGCAACCGCTCCCAGCCCCGCCGCGTCCGGCCCCTCGGTGGCCAATGCCTTGATGCCGTAGACCACCGGCACCATGACCAGCAGGGAGAGCAGGATGCTGGCAATGTCCACCTTCCCCGGCGCGGGATCCTTCGACTCCGGGATGAGGGCCGGTCCCAGCACCAGCAGGGGGATCATGAGGGGTACCGCCACAAGGAATACAGCGCCCCACCAGAAATGCTCCACCAGCCAGCCGCCAAGAATGGGCCCCAGGGCGGCGCCGCCGGAGAACCCTGCCGCCCAGATGGCTACGGCCAGCCTCCGCCGGTTGGGCTCGGGGAAGATGTTGCGGATCAGCGACAGTGTGGACGGCATCAGCATGGCCCCGAAGAAGCCCAAGGCGGCCCGGCCGGCGATCAGCCACTCGGGGGTCGTGGCAAAGGCGGTGGCGGCAGAGAGCGCGGCAAAACCAATGCTGCCGATGACCAGCAGGCGCCGCCGGCCGATCCGGTCACCCAGGCTGCCCATGGACACCAGCAATCCGGCCAGCACCAGCGGATAGGCGTCCACGATCCAGAGCAGCTGCACACCCGAGGGCTCCAGGGAGCGTGCAATGGCGGGCAGGGCGAAGGTAAGAGCGGTGTTGTCCACGGCCACCAGCAGCACGGGAAACATCAGCAGGCCCAGCGCCAGCCAGTCGCGGTGCGGCGGGCGTGAAGCGATGTTGTCCGGGCGCGAGGTCGCTTGGATGGTGAAAATCGGCATGAGGTAACTATACCGTCCAGACGGTATAGTTACGGCGAGGTGCCTGGGCTTGTGCCTTCCGGACCGGCGGAAGGCATGATGGAAGGCATGCCCAGAAAGCCTGTTGCCCGCGATGCGGTCCTTGATGCCTTCGAGTCCCTGCTGATCGAGGTGGGGGAGCGGGCTGCAACCCTTGATGCCGTTGCACGCAAGGCTGGAGTGTCCAAAGGCGGACTGCTGTACCACTTTCCCAACAAGGAAGCGCTCATAGCCGTGCTGCTTGACCGGCTGGAAGGCCTGGCAAAAGCGGATGCCGATGCCATGGCGGCGGCGGAAGAAGGTGCCGCCGCCTACTTCATCCGTTCCTCCGTGTGGGCGGATACGCCCCTTGACCGGGCCATTGTGGCCGCCACCAGGCTTGCGGAGGTGGCGCATGAAGAGACGCGCCGGCGGTTCGCCGCCATCCAGCAACGCTGGCTGGACGAAATTGCCGCGGACGTGGGCCCGGGGCTGGCAAAGGCTGTCCTTTACATGGGTGACGGCCTGTACTTCAATGCCATGCTGTCCGTGGCCCCTGTGCCGCCGGGGGGAGCAGCCGCTGACGTGGAGGAACTGCTGGCCGCCTTGGAGCGGCTGCGCAGGTAGCCGCCGCCCATTTGCCGGGAGGGGTTGCACCGTAGGACAATGGAGAGTTGTGAGGGCTGTCACCGGCCGTCATGATCCAACAAGTGAATAGCCTTTGATCTGCGGCGGGAGAGTTCTGCCGGAAGTACAGGCAGGCGCCGTAGGAGCAAATCCTCCCCAGGAATCTCGCAGGCCCCTGTACCGCCGCGGCGAGGCGCCTCTGGAAAGCAGCAGGCAGTTTCCCTCCCTCCACTGTGGGAACGGAAGGCTGTTGTGCTCACCGACGGTGCAAGCGGGTCCTGCCAAGGCAGGAAACGCGGAAACTCTCAGGTCCAATACAGAGCGGGGAGGAACCCAATAGCTGTGGCGTACCCTGCGCCGCCTGAATAAATGGAGTTCCTTCGTGTCGGTTACCCCAGCCTCCACCACCTTCGTAGACCGCCATGTCGGCGCGCGCCGCCAGGCCGACGTCGACACCATGCTCAAAGCCGTAGGCTATGACAGCGTCGACTCCATGGTGGATATGGCCGTTCCCAAGGTCATCCGCCAGGAAACTGCCCTTCGCCTCCAGGACGCCCTCAGTGAGGTCGAGGTCCTCACCGAGCTGCGGAAGCTCGCCGGGAAGAACAAGACCGCCGTGCAGCTGATTGGCCAGGGGTACTTCGACACCGTCACTCCGCCGGTGATCCGGCGCAACATCCTGGAGTCCCCGGCCTGGTACACCGCGTACACCCCGTACCAGCCCGAGATTTCCCAGGGCCGGCTCGAGGCACTGCTGAACTTCCAGACCATGGTCCAGGACCTGGTGGGCCTGCCCATCGCCAACGCTTCCTTGCTGGATGAAGCCACCGCCGTGGCCGAAGCCGTGCTGCTGATGCGCCGCGCCAACAAGGCCAAGCCCGCGGCCGACGGCAAGACCGTCCTGGATATTGACGTCCTGCCGCAGACCATCGCCATCGTCAGGGGCCGCGCCGAGGCGCTGGGCTTCGAGGTGGAGGTTGCCGATCTGTCCCAGGGCCTGCCTGAGGGCGACATCAACGGCATTGTGCTGCAGCAGCCCGGTGCGTCCGGCCGGGTCTGGGACCAGTCCGGCGTCATTGCCGCTGCCAAGGAGCGCGGCGCGCTGGTGACGGTCGCGGCTGACCTGCTGGCCCTCACGCTCATCACTCCTCCGGGCGAACAGGGCGCAGACATTGCCGTCGGTTCCGCCCAACGTTTTGGTGTGCCGCTGTTCTTCGGCGGCCCGCACGCGGCCTACATGGCCGTCCGCAAGGGCCTCGAGCGCTCGCTGCCCGGCCGCCTTGTGGGTGTTTCCAAGGACGACGCCGGAGTCCCCGCCTACCGGCTTGCCCTGCAGACCCGCGAGCAGCACATCCGCCGCGAGAAGGCAACGTCCAACATCTGCACGGCCCAGGCGCTGCTGGCGATCGTTGCCTCCATGTACGCCGTCTACCACGGGCCGGACGGGCTGAAGGCCATCGCCGAGACCACCCATGGCCACGCGCGGAGCCTGGCGGCCTCGCTTGCAGCCGCCGGCGTCGAGGTCTTGCACCGGAGCTTCTTCGACACGCTTTCTGTCCGGGTGCCCGGGCGGGCGGCCGGAATCACTGCCGACGCCGAGGCGCGCGGCATCAACCTGCGCAGCGTTGACGCTGACACTGTGGGCATCTCCCTGGATGAAACCACGACGGCGGCCATCGTCGCCCAGGTTGCCGACATCTTTGGCGCCACCGTCGCCAGCGACGGTGAAGGCTTTGCGCTGCAGGCCGCCGTCGAGCGTTCCTCCGATTACCTGCAGCACCCGGTGTTCAACACGCACCGGTCCGAAACCCAGCTGCTGCGCTACATCCGCAAGCTCTCGGACCGGGACCTGGCGCTGGACCGCACCATGATCCCTCTGGGATCCTGCACCATGAAGCTGAACGCTACCGCCGAGATGGAGGCCATTTCCTGGCCTGAGTTCGCCTCGATCCACCCGTTCGCCCCGGACTCCCAGACCGAAGGCTGGCGCGAACTGATCGCCGACCTGGAAGCTGACCTGACGGCCATCACCGGGTATGACCAGGTGTCCATCCAGCCCAACGCCGGCTCCCAGGGCGAGCTGGCGGGCTTGCTGGCGATCCGCGGCTACCACCACTCCCGGGGCGATGAGCAGCGGAACGTCTGCCTGATCCCGGCCTCGGCCCACGGCACCAACGCTGCCTCGGCCGTGCTGGCCGGCATGAAGGTGGTGGTGGTCGCCACCGCCTCCGACGGCACCATCGACCACGACGACCTGACGGCCAAGATCGAAGCCAACAAGGACGCTCTGTCCTGCATCATGATCACGTACCCGTCCACGCACGGCGTCTACGACGGCGACGTCCGCGAAGTGTGCGACGCCGTGCACGCTGCCGGCGGGCAGGTGTACATCGACGGGGCCAACCTCAACGCCCTCGTCGGACTTGCCCAGCCGGGCCAGTTCGGTGGCGACGTGTCCCACCTGAACCTGCACAAGACCTTCTGCATCCCGCACGGCGGCGGCGGACCTGGTGTCGGTCCGGTGGCAGCGAAGGCCCACCTCGCACCGTTCATGCCGGGCGACGCGACGACGTGGAGTGCCGGTTCCGGTGCTACCGATGTGCCGATTTCCGCCTCCCGTTTCGGCTCCGCCGGCGTGCTGCCCATTTCCTGGGCTTATGTGAAGCTGATGGGCGGCGAGGGGCTGACCGAAGCCACCAAGTCGGCCCTGCTGGCCGCCAACTACGTCGCGTCCCGGCTGAACGAGTACTTCCCGGTCCTCTATACGGGCGAAGGCGGGCTTGTTGCCCACGAATGCATCCTCGATCTGCGCGAACTCACTGCCAAGACCGGGGTTACCGCCGAGGACGTGGCCAAGCGGCTGATCGACTTCGGCTTCCACGCCCCCACCCTGTCCTTCCCCGTCGCGGGGACGCTGATGGTGGAGCCCACCGAGTCCGAGGACCTGGCCGAGATGGACCGCTTCATCGAAGCCATGATCACCATCCGCAAGGAAATCGACCAGGTGGCCAACGGCGACTTTTCCGTTGCAAACTCACCGTTGCGCCGCGCACCCCATACCGCCGCCGCCGTCGTCAGCTCCGACTGGGACCGCGCATACCCGCGGGAACAGGCAGCCTTCCCTGCCCACCACAAGCAGGACAAGTACTTCCCGCCGGTGGGGCGGATTGACGGCGCCGCCGGGGACCGGAACCTGATCTGCTCCTGCCCGCCGCTCGAAGAGTTCGAGAAGTGAGGACTGCCGCCATGACCGAGAAATACACAGCGCTGTACGACGAGCACAAGAAGCTGGCCGCCTCCTTCACCGACTTCGGGGGGTGGCAAATGCCGCTTAAATACAGCTCCGAACTGGCCGAACACCACGCGGTTCGAAAGGCCGCAGGCCTGTTCGACCTCTCCCACATGGGGGAGGTCTGGGTGACCGGGCCGGACGCTGCGGCCTTCCTGGATTATGCGCTGGTGGGGAAGATCTCCGCCATGGCGGTGGGCAAGGCCAAGTACTCGCTGATCTGCAACGAGGACGGCGGCATCATCGACGACCTCATCACCTACCGCCGCCCCGCCGCGGCGGACGGCACCGACGTCTTCCTGGTGGTGCCCAACGCGGGCAACGCCGCCGTGGTCGCGGCGGCGCTGCAGGAACGGGCTGCAGGGTTCGACGTGGTGGTGCAGGACGCCTCCGCCGAGACGTCGTTGATCGCCGTACAGGGCCCCACGGCGCAGGAACTCCTGCTGCGCCTGGTCCCGGCCGCCCAGCACTCTCTGGTCATGGACCTGAAGTACTACGCCGCCGTGGAGGTTCCGTTCCTGGTGGGCGGCGCGGGCAAGGATCTCCTGCTCGCCCGTACCGGATACACCGGTGAGGACGGGTTCGAGATCTTCGTGGACAACCACGACGCACCAGCGCTCTGGCAGGCACTCATCGCCATCGCCGACGAAGGTGAGCTGACCCCCGCAGGGCTCGCCTCCCGCGACTCCCTCCGCCTTGAGGCAGGCATGCCGCTGTACGGCAACGAACTCTCGCTGCAGGGCGACCCGTTTGCCGCCGGCCTGGGCGCCGTCGTCGCGCTCTCCAAGGAAGGCGACTTCGTCGGCAAAGCGGTCCTGGCCGCCAAAAAGGAAGCCGGCGCCGGAAGGACCTCCGGCCGCCGCCTCGTGGGGCTCAAAGGCCAGGGCCGCCGCGCCGGCCGCGCGCACTACCCCGTGGTCAAGGACGGCGTCACGGTCGGCGAAGTCACCTCCGGCCAGCCCTCACCCACCCTCGGGTACCCCATCGCCATGGCCTACGTCGACGTCGAGCACTCGGCGCCCGGCACGGCTTTGGACATCGACCTCCGCGGCAAGGCAGAGCCTTTCGAAGTCGTCGACCTCCCGTTCTACAAGCGCCTCAAGTAGTCCCTTATGCCGCGCCGTCGTCACCTTGTCGAAACATCGGTGGTTGCCTTGGGCCCGGTGGGACCGGCATCCTCCGCGTGCTCGGTCGCGAAGACGCCCGCTGAGCGGACGTGTCGCTCCCTTGGACGCACGCTTCCGGATACCCGTCCCACAAGGGCTTCGGTCCGTCGCCTTGGGTACGGCTCCGCCGGCCGCCCCTGGGCACGTCGCCACGGTGCAGAGGCCTAGGTGACGGGCATGTGCAGGCAGCGGGGGGGGGGCGCGGACAAGGTGTGCGTCTTCTTTCTCCGGCACTCACGATCGTTGTCGGCCTGTTCGTTGCTTGCCTGCCGCGTCGCTTTGATGCCGTGTCCCTCGGAGTGGGCGGGGCATCCGGCAGCGTGCGTCT
This sequence comes from Pseudarthrobacter defluvii, assembly GCF_030816725.1. Taxonomy (NCBI): domain Bacteria; kingdom Bacillati; phylum Actinomycetota; class Actinomycetes; order Micrococcales; family Micrococcaceae; genus Pseudarthrobacter; species Pseudarthrobacter defluvii. Next base: position 3,509,337 of record NZ_JAUSYG010000001.1, on the reverse strand, counting down.
AAGGGAGCGTCACGTCCGCTTAGCGGGCGTCTTCGCGACCGAGCACGCAGAGGATGTCCTGCCCGCTCCACCCCAACCACCCGTTTTAGTTAGGAACCAATCGCATGGCTGTTGGCGTTTTTGATCTGTTTTCGATCGGGATTGGTCCCTCGAGTTCGCATACGGTGGGGCCGATGCGGGCTGCTGCTGTTTTTGCGGAGGAGTTGAAGGGCTCGGGGAAGCTGGCAGAGGTGGCTTCGTTGCGGGTGGATTTGTATGGGTCTCTGGCGGCGACGGGGCATGGGCATGGGACGATGACCGCGGTGTTGTTGGGGTTGGAGGGGTTCCATCCGGAGTTGATCCTGCCGGCGGAGGTGGAGGAGCGGCTGGCCTCGATCGCGGAGACCGGGGTCCTGAACCTGGGAGGTGCTGTGGCGCTGCCGTACGGGGTGAAGGACATGGTGCTGCGTCCGTTGACGGTGCTGCCGCGGCATACGAACGGGATGACCTTCACGGTTTCCGATGATTCCGGGACGGTGCTGCATGCGGCGACGTTCTTCTCGGTCGGTGGCGGGTTCATCGTCCGGGAGGGTGAGGAGGACGCCGCGCAGCAGGAACTGGACGCGTCCAAGCAGGAGCTGCCGTTGCCGTTCCGGACCGCGGCGGAGCTGCTGGAGCACTGCGCGGTGACCGGGCTGGGCATCGCGGACGTGATGCTGGTCAACGAAAAGGCTTCCCGGGACGAGGAGGGGATCCGGGAGGGTTTGCTGCACATCTGGTCGGTGATGGAGAACTGCGTGCAGGCCTCGCTCAAGCGTGAGGGGGTGCTGCCGGGCGGGTTGAAGGTCCGCCGCCGCGCCCCGGACTGGTACGAGCGGCTGAAGAAGGAGACCGCCCGGCCCGGGGACCGGGACAACGAGGACCAGGACGGTGGCCAGGACTTTTACGACCCGCGGTATTGGCAGGAGTGGGTTAATTTGGTGGCGCTGGCGGTGAACGAGGAGAACGCTTCCGGCGGGCGGGTGGTCACCGCACCGACCAACGGGGCGGCCGGGATCATCCCCGCGGTGCTGTTCTACGCGCTGCATTTCGCCCCGGGCATGGACCAGGCCACCCAGGCCGACCGGGACGGCGTGGTACTGCGGTTCCTGCTCGCCGCCGGCGCCGTCGGGGTGCTCTACAAGGAACAGGCCTCGATCTCCGGGGCCGAGGTCGGCTGCCAGGGCGAGGTGGGGTCCGCGTCCTCAATGGCCGCCGCCGGCCTGGCCGAGGTCATGGGCGGCACCCCCGCCCAGGTGGAAAACGCCGCCGAGATCGCGATGGAACACAACCTGGGCCTGACCTGTGACCCGATCGGCGGGCTGGTCCAGGTCCCTTGCATCGAACGGAACGCGATCGCCGCCGCGAAAGCGATCAACGCCGCGAAAATGGCGCTCTGGGGCGACGGCACCCACCGCGTCTCCCTGGACGAAGTCATCATCACCATGCGCGAAACCGGCAAAGACATGAGTGACAAGTACAAGGAAACCGCCATGGGCGGCCTCGCCGTCAACGTCGTCGAATGCTGACACCCTAAAGCCGCCGGTGGCATAACGGCTGGCCGCGTTCCCGGCCCTCCTTCCCAAGCGGCTAGTTGTGCGCTGCCGCCCACCAGTTCAGGCTCGCAGCGAAGACAAGCCACGAAATATAGGGGAGAAGGAGCAGCCCGGCGGTCCGGCTGATCGGGCCGAAATACAGGACCGTCACAACGACCGCGGCGATCAGGGCAAGGATTATGGCCAGTCCCAGCCACAGGGCCGGCGTGCCCAGGGCGGGGTACAGGGCAAAGAATGCGGGGGTCCAGGCGAGGTTGAGGACCAACTGAAGGGCATAGACCGCCATGGCCGGCCGGGTCCTGTCGGTGCGCCGACGCCAGACCAGCCACGCCGCCACGGCCATCGCTGTATAGAGGACGGTCCAGACCGGACCGAACACGCCGTTCGGCGGGGACCACGGAGCCTTGTCTGCAGTTGCGTACCAGCCGGTGACATTCGCCGCCGATGCCAGTCCACCCAGCGCCGCCACCACCAGGGACGCCACCAGGAACCCGACAAGCGCCGCAACCTGAACCCCGGCGCTGTAGGGCTGCCTGCCGGTGTCCGCAGGAGCGGCTGTCTCTTCCCCATCCGGTCTCATACCCCAACCCTTGTTGAACGCCCCACGCCCCGTCAAGACGGCGTCCGGCAGCGTGAGACGGGCCATGCCGGCCGGGTCAGGGAAAGGCTGGGAGCGCATCAGGCTTTAGACTTGAGGCTGCATGTCCGCACGCAGCCAGAAGTACCGAAACCGCGCACAAACCCGATTGGACACGGCCCCCTTGCGAGAATTCACCGCACGTTTTGCCACAGCCGAGGAAATTGAGAACTGGGACAAGCACGTCACGGCCAACCCGAACGGCGGCAACATGCTGCAGTCGGCCGCCTACGCATCCGTCAAGAACGGAAGCGGCTGGACAGTCCGGTTCCTGGTATTGGAAAGCGGCGGAAACCCCAGCTACAACCTGGTGCTGGAAAAGCGCTTCCCTGTCCTGGGACGGCTTTGGTACCTCATCAAGGGCCCCGACCTGGCGGAGGCGGCGGACCTGCGGCCGGCCCTCGAAGCGTGCGCTGCGTTCGTCCGCAGCCGGAAACTGAACGTCTTCACCGTCAAGGTGGAACCGGACATCGTCGACTCCGCGGAGGCGCAGCAGGAACTGCAGGCGGGGAACCTGGTCAAGGCCCCCAACATCCAGTCCAACGACTCCACCGCCCTGCTGGACATCTCCGGCACGGAGGAGGAAGTCTTCAAAGCCATCTCCTCCCGCGCCCGGAACGCAATCCGGCGTGCAGAGCGTGAGGGCTGCCAGGTGGTCCGGCAGGAACAGGGGCCCGAAACCTACCGGGCGCTGTACGACCTGATGGCCAACACCGTCAACGCCAAGGGCTCCATGCCCCTCCGCAGCTACGACTACTACGAGAAGTTCTGGGACGAGTTCTGCAACCGCGGCCAGGGCAACTTCTTTTTCACCTACGAGGACGGGAAACCCAGTGTGGGCGCCTTCGTCATCAACTACGGGTCGAAGGCCACCTACAAGGACGGTGGCTCCATCCAGAACCGCAAGCAGTACGGGGATTCGCACCTGGTGCAGTGGACCGCCATCAAGCGGATGCAGGAACTCGGCTGCACGGAATACGACTTCTGCGGCACCCCGCCGGCCGCGCGCATCAAGGACAAAACCCACAACCTTCACGGAATGGGCATGTTCAAGACCAGCTTCACCAAGACCGTCACCGACTTTGTGGGCTGCCACGACTACGTGCTGTCCCCGCTCCGGCACCGGCTCTGGGTCAGCGGCGGCGAAAAAGTGTTCCGGCGGATCGAAACCGCACGCACCGGCCAGCAGTTCTACTGACCCTCAGCCGGCAGGGCTGCAAAGCCAGCGAGCCCTGCCTGGCGGCCCCTGCCAGCCCTACGGCCGGCCCCGTACGCCGTCCGCCTGAACACCCTCCCTCTCAACACCCTCCATACACTGCGTGCCCGTCAAGGCCGCGAAGAGTCCAGAAGAAGGTCATCCCTTGAACACAGTTTCCGCCGCTACCGGGCTTGAATACGCCAACCTCAGCGACGCCGACTTTGAGGCCTTCGCCCTGAAGCATCCGCAGAACAGCTTCCTGCAGTCCATCGACTTTGCCCGCTTCCAGCGTGCCCGGGGCCAGCAGGTGGAGCTCTTCGGCGTCCGGCGCGACGGTGAACTTGTGGCCGCCGGAAAACTCAACTACACCACCAGCCGGCTGGGCTACACCATCTGCGAATGCGCCAAGGGCCCGCTGATGGACTACACGGACCGGGAACTGGTGGGGTCCGTCGTCGAACTTCTCCGCAAACACGCGGCAGTCCGCAAAGCTGCCGAGCTGCGGATCTCGCCCAACATCAGGTACATCGCAAGGGACGCCGACGGCGCCGAGCACCCCGACACCGAGGACAACCGGCCGCTGGTGGCTGACCTGGAGCGGCTGGGGTTCCAGCACCAGGGCCTGGACATGAACTTCGTCAACGTCAACTGGATGTTCATCAAGGACCTGGCGGGCATCCAGGATGCCGAGGAACTGATCATGGGCACCAGCTACCGGACCCGGAAAGCCATCCGCAAGGCCGAAAAGAACGGCGTCTTCCTGGAGCAGGCCACCCTGGAAACCCTGGACGATTTCTACGGTGCCCTGAGCCGGGCCGGCGACGAAAAGGGATTCGTCTACCGCGAACGCGCCTACTATGAGCACCTGCTGCGCACCACGTCAGCCGAATTCACCAAGCTCATGATGGCCAAGATCGACATCCCGGCCTACCGCAAGTCCATCACGGAGCGTCTTGCCAAGGAATCCGCCGCTGCGGCCGACCTCCGCCACGAGGTGGAGGAAACCGGCAGCAAGAAGAAGGCCAACCGGCTCAAGGTGGTCCAGGACCTGGTGGACAGCTACGAGCGGAGCCTCAAGGACATCGAAAGGTTCCCCGACTCCGTGGGCACCGCCACGGTGGCCGCCATCCACTTTGTCTGCTACGGCGATGAAGTGGTGTGCGTCATCGGCGGTACCGTCCAGGACTACATCTACTTCAACGGCGCAACCTCGCTGTACTGGGGAATGATGCTGCACGCCCTGGAGAAGGGGTATCCGCGCTACAACTTCTACGGCACCTTCGGCATCTCCGGGCAGGACGAGGAAGGCCACGGCGGCTACGAATTCAAGAAGGGATTCGGCGGGGAAGTGGTCCAGCTGGTGGGCGACTTCGTCCTGCCGGTGCGGCCCGCCGTCTTCCACGCCAACCGGCTTGCCAGGACCGCGGCAGCAGCGGCCCGCACCCTGCTGGGCAAGCTGCCGCTGAAACGCGCAGCCTGACCATCCACCAACCGCGCACCATCACTAAACGCGTCCAGGGAGGAAGCGGGAATGACTGACCGGCCCCCACGGCCAGGGCACAGGCCGAAGACCGACGGCCTGCCCAAGACTGAAGCGCTGACCCCTGCGCAGATACGGCAGGATGCGGCCGCCAGGCGCATGATCCGGCGTCTGGTGCAGGGCGAGAACCCGCCCACTGCGCCCATGAGCATCGTTGACCGGCTGGCGGGCAGCCCTTACGCCAACCCCACCATCCAGGTGGGTGGGGTGGACACCTCCGCCCGCAAAACCCTGGATTTCGCCCTGCACCTGGCAGAGACCATGTTCCGCTACGGCGCCGGCGCCCTCGAAGTGGAAACCAGCATCATTGCCGTCACTGCTGCGCTGGGGTTGAAGAACATCGAAGTGGACATCACCAACCAGTCGGTGGGCATCAATTACGCGCCCAAGGACCAGACGCCCATCTCGCTGCTGCGGGTGGTGCGCTCCTGGACCAACAACTACGCCGGCCTGGCCAAGGTGCACCAGCTGGTCACGGACATCGTGGCCGGCGGCGTGGGCCGGGACGAAGCGATCCGCAGGCTCAACGAGGCGATCACCAGCCCCAAGCCCTACCCGCGGTGGATGGTCACGGCGGCGTTCGGTGTCTTCGCCGCCGTGTTCGTGGGTGTGCTGGGCGGCGGCCCGGTGTCCTCGGCGGTCGCCTTCGTGGCCAATCTCGGCATCAGCCTCCTGGCCAGGCAGCTGGGGCGGTGGCGGGTACCGGACTTCTTCATCACCGCCAGCTGCTCGTTCGTGGTGACCATCCTGGCGCTGCTGCTCTGGCAGTTCGGGCTCACCGCCTCGCCGTCCATCGTGGTGGTGGGTGGCATCCTGCTGTTGCTGCCAACCGGGCGGCTGGTGTCCTCCGTGCAGGACGCCATCAACGGCTTCCCCGTGACGGCGGCGGGCCGGTTCCTGTCCACGCTGCTGACCTTCGGCGCCATCGTGGCAGGAATCGCTGTCGCCTTCGTGGTGGGGGAGCTGACCGGGCTGCAGCGCATCGATGTCACCCAGACCTTCCCGCCCGCCTACGACCTCTGGGTCCTGATCGTCTTCGTGGCCGCCGCGGTGATGGCCATCGGCATTACGGAACAGACCACCTGGAAGCTCCTGCTGCCCACGGCAGCTGTTGGTGTGGCAGGCTACCTGGTGCTGCTCGGCTGCGGCCTGCTGGGGATCGGCGACCGGTTCTCACCTGCCATCGCTGCCGTCGTCATCGGCCTGCTGGCAAGGGTTGTGGCCCTCCGGATGGGTGCGCCGCAGCTTGTGGTGGCAGTTCCCGCGGCGCTGATCCTGCTTCCGGGCCTCACCATCTTCCGGTCCATGTATGTGCTCACCGTCGAGGAAACCGAGATCCTTGCAGGCGCTGGAGGAATGCTCAGCGCCGGCGCCATTGTGCTGGGCACGGCCGGCGGCATTGTCCTGGGTGACGTGCTGGCCCGTCCGCTGACCCGCAGCCTGGCGAGCAACGAGCGGCGCCGGGCCCGGCGCCGCTAGCCCGGCTGGGAATTAGCGGGCTAGATTTGCCCGACCGGCAGTTTCTTCTCGGCCTGGAACACGTCCTCCACCCGGCCCTGCGCCCAGTAGCCCGAGAGGGACACCTGCCGGCGCTCCAGGCCGCGCTGCTTGAAGAGGACCTCGCGCAGCGCCTTCATGTAGCCGCGCTCGCCATGGGCAAAAACATCCACCCTGCCATCGGGCCACTGTGCATCCGCCACCGCTTTGACCAGCAGGTCGCTGGACCCTGCCGGTACGCCGTTGCGCGGCAGCCAGGTGATGTCCAAGCCTGCGGGAGCGGAGATGGACTGGATATCGGCTGCGGAGCCAACCTCCAGGAAGGCCAGCCCGGTTGCCTCCGCCGGCAGTGACTCGATGCACGCGGCGATGGCGGGCAGGGCAGCCTCGTCGCCGGCAAACAGGTACCAGTCGGCCTCAGGGCTGGGGTTGTAGGCACCGCCGGGTCCGGTGAAGGTGAGTGTATCGCCAGGCTCGGCCCTGGCTGCCCACGGACCCGCCAGGCCCTCGTCGCCGTGGACTACGAAATCGATGGCCAGCTCCCGGGCTTCCGGATCCACCCACCGCAGTGTGTAGGTGCGGGTGAAGGGCCACTGCCCGCGCGGCATGGCTTCCCGGATGGCCCAAAGGTCAAGGGGTGACGGATACTGGACCCCCGGCTGCGGAAAGACGATCTTCACGTACCGGTCCACGAACCCGTTGTCGGCAAAGTCACTGAAGCCCTCCCCGCCCGCGACGATCCGGACCATGTGCGGCGACAGCTGATCCTTGCGCAGCACCCTCAGGTCGACCTGCGGGCGGTTCTTCTTGGTTGCGCTGGTGGCGGCAGGAACAGTGCTCATAAGGCAAGCCTAAGCTAGGGCAGCGGCGGCAGTTCCCAGGTTACGTCGGACGCACCTTGTTCCCGCAGGAGTTCGTTGACCCGGCTGAACGGGCGGGAGCCAAAGAACCCTCGCGACGCGGACAACGGGCTGGGGTGCGGGCTGCTCACGGCGGGGGCGCCCGCCAGGAGCGGCCCGACACCCTCAGCCTCCTTGCCCCACAGCACGGCCACCAGCGGCATCCTGGACCCGTCCGCAGCCTTGCGGGCCGCCAGGGCGGTGACTGCCGCCGTCGTAATCTCCTCCCAGCCCTTGCCGCGGTGCGAACCCGCCGCCCCCGCCCTGACCGTGAGTACCCGGTTCAGGAGCAGCACGCCCTGCCCGGCCCACGCCGACAGGTCGCCGTGGACGCGCGGCGGAATGCCCAGGTCCGATTCCAGTTCCCGGTAGATGTTCACCAGGCTGCGGGGGAGGGGCCGGACGTGCGGGTCGACCGAAAACGACAGTCCGACGGCATGTCCCGGCGTGGGGTAGGGATCCTGGCCCACGATCAGGACCTTCACCTCCGCGAGGGGCTGGCGGAAGGCGCGCAGCACGTTCGACGGCGGCGGCAGGACCTGGTGCCCGGCAGCCTCTTCGGCTGCCAGGAAAGCGAGCACCTTCCGGAGCTGGCCTTCGACGCCCTGCAGCGCCGCGGTCCAGTCCGGAGCCATGAGCTGAGCCAACGGCAGCTCCCCGAGGTCTGCGAAGCTGAGGGCGTCCGCCGTGTCCTGCTGCAGGTCGAATAGCGCATCCGATTCAAACATCGTTCCATTCTTGCAGGCAACATGCAGGAGCAGTCCGGGGAGGGCAGTTTGTGACCAGCCCCGGTACCGGCGTGCCGGCAGCAGGGGCTCAAATGACACTGCTGTTATTCGGCGGCTAGCATAGGGGTAAGACATTGACCGTAACCAGCTGAAGGAGTGCGCCGTGGCGGAACCGGCCCGGGAACACCTGCCGGAGCAGGATCCGCGGAAGTCCCTCCTGGCGGATTTCAGCCTTCGTGAGTCCTCCCTCTCCGAGCGTGAACAGCAGATGCTGGCCCTGGAACGGCAGTGGTGGAAGTACGCGGGAGCCAAGGAACAGGCCATCCGGGACCTGTTCGATCTCTCCGCGACCCATTACTACCAGCTCCTCAACGCACTGATCGACCGCGAGGACGCCCTGGCCCACGATCCCATGCTGGTGAAGAGATTGCGTAGACTACGTACGTCGCGCCACCGTGCACGCACCGCCCGGCGCCTGGGATCCGACGCTTAAGACGCCCCGGGCCGGGACAACAGCCGCAATCAACAAGGATGTCCTTCCACCATGACCAGATACGCCCGCGATGAATTCGACAAGGTCCCCGAGGCCGCGTCGCGACAAGGTGTCCACCGGACGGCCTCGGCCCCGTCCCGCGTGCGGCTGTGGCCCATCCTGGCGGTGGGCATGGCGGCCCTGGCGATTGGGCTGGTGTCCTTCCTGATCCTTCCCAGGCTTGGCTTCAGCAGCACCGCCAGCCAGGCGTCGGCAAGCGTTGAGTCGGCCCCGCTGGCCGGAACGGGGTCCAGCCCTTCGCCTACGCGGGCATCTTCCGCGCCGTCGTCCGCCCCGCCGTCGTCCGTCTCTGCGGAACCGACCCAGAGCAGCGAGCCCGAGCCCACTGCTTCCGCCACCCAGGCCATCGTCGACAAGACCCGGCCAGTTGCTGTTTACAACGCTGCCGGCACCGCGGGGCTGGCCGGCCGGATAGGCGGGACGGTCCAGGCCGACGGCTGGCGGCTCGGCCAGGTAGGCAACTGGTCCGGCGCCCCGCAGAAGTCCTCCGTGATCTTCTACGCCGGTCCCCAGCAACTGGCCGGCGCGCAGGCACTCGCCGGGCTGTTGAACATCCCCACCGTGGTGGACAGCACCGAGTTCCAGGTACCGCTCGTGGTGGTGCTCGGCCCCGGATACCGGTAGCCGCACGCCCTCCAGGTACGCCGCCCGGTTTGCAGCCCGGGCCCCAACGGAAAGAGTTGTCCACCATGTCACTGGGAACCGTCAGATGGTTCAACGCTGAAAAGGGCTACGGCTTCATCACCGTTGACGGCTCCGGTGACGACGTCTTTGTCCACTGGTCCGCAATCCAGGGCGAGGGCCACCGCTCCCTGGTTGAGGGCCAGCGGGTGCAGCTGGACGTCGGCGAGGGCGAAAAGGGCCCGCAGGCCGAAAACGTGCGGCCCGCCCAGTGATGCCGGTTTACCGATCCCCGGCCCGCGCCAGTGCCGCGCTCGCCGTTTCCCTGGCAGGCCTTCTTTCAATGACGGCCTGCACCGGCACCGGCGGCAACGCCAGGACAGAGCCCGCAGAAGCCTCCGGCGACGGCGTCCTCCGGGTAGGGCTGATCCTTGATAACACCGGCGACAACGCGTTCCTCAACGCACCCCAGCTGGCCGCGGCAAAACTGGCCATCCACGACATCAACGCCGTCGGCGGCCACAAAGGCCGCCCTGTGGAACTGCTTCCGGTGCACCCGGACCAGGACACCGCAGCCCAGGCCAAGGACCTGGCCGCTGCCAAAGCAGACGTTGCCATCGGACCCACCGACTCCAGCCATGCAACTGCTGCCCTGGACGTCCTCGCCGGTGCCCATGTGCCGCTCATCTCCCCGGCCAACACCGCTGCCGCCCTCTCCACGAGCGCCAGCGGCGGCTACTATTTCCGCACCGCCGCAGCCGACGTCGCACAAGGGCCGGTCCTGGCCAAACTCGCCAAGGACGCCGGCGCCGCCAGCATCGGCGTGCTCTACCAGGACGGTTCCTACGGCAAGGACCTGTCGGCTGCCGTCAAGGAAGCTGCCCAACAGTCCGGACTCAAGGTCCTGCCCGGGGTGGGCTTCAAGCCGGGCGATGCCGCCGAAGCCGCACGCTCTGCCGCCCAGGCCGGGCCGGACGCCGTCGTCCTGGTTGCCCGCGACGGCGCGCGGGCCGCGTTGGCTGAGCTCCACAACGCCGGCCTCAGCGGTTCGAAGGTCATCCTCAGCGACGGTGCCTTCGCCCGCTACGGTTCCGGGCTGCCGTCCCGGATCCTGGAAGGCGCCCGCGCCGTCGTTCCCGGCCAGCTGCCCTCGGCTGCTTTCCAGGGCAAACTGCTGGCCGTGGACCCGTCCCTGAAAGATCTCTCCTACGCTGCTGAAACCTATGACGCCGTGACGCTGGCGGCGCTGGCCGCGGCCCGCGCCCAGGATGACGCCGGGCGCTCCATCGCCGCGAACCTCATTCCGGTGTCGGGCGGGACGGCGGCTCCGGGTGCCGGCACGCCATCCGCCCCCTGCCGGAGTTACAAGGAGTGCCTGGGCGGCCTTGCCGCCGGCCCGGACATTGATTACGACGGCGAATCCGGCCCGGTTGCCTTTGATTCCAACGGGGACATCACCTCGGCGGCCTTTTCCGTCTTCACCTACGGCGCAGACAATAACCCCAGCCCCACCGGGCATGAAACAGTTGGCCGCTCCGGCTGATCGCCCTGGGCGAAGCCGCCGAAGCCAGGCTCCCGTCCGGCGTCTTATCGCTTGCACTCTCACTTGGGGAGTGCTAATTATTGAGTTAGCACTCTGAGGTACCGACTGCTAAAGCTAAGCCTGGTTTCGGCCAGGTGGTGCACAGCACCGGCCGAAGAGCGAAAGAAACGCCTCACTTCAGTGAGATCCCCACCCGGAGGCATACAGAGGCCGCCGTCGAAGGATCGTCCGTCGCGGGCACTGCAGCGAAGGTCCATTCTTAACGACTGTCCCGAAAGGACTACTGCCGTTATGGCCAAGATCATTGCATTTGATGAAGAGGCACGCCGCGGCCTTGAGCGGGGCCTGAACATCCTCGCCGACGCCGTTAAGGTCACCCTCGGCCCGCGTGGACGCAACGTCGTCCTCGAAAAGAAGTGGGGCGCCCCCACGATCACCAACGATGGTGTTTCCATCGCCAAGGAGATCGAGCTGGACGATCCCTACGAGAAGATCGGCGCAGAGCTGGTCAAGGAAGTTGCCAAGAAGACCGATGACGTCGCAGGCGACGGCACCACCACGGCAACCGTCCTGGCCCAGGCCCTGGTCAAGGAAGGCCTGCGCAACGTTGCCGCCGGCGCCGACCCGCTGTCCCTCAAGCGCGGCATCGAAAAGGCCGTTGACGCCGTCACCGCCGAACTGCTGAACTCCGCCAAGGAAATCGAAACCAAGGAAGAGATCGCAGCTACCGCCTCGATCTCCGCCGGTGACGACGAAATCGGCGCCCTCATCGCCGAAGCCCTGGACAAGGTGGGCAAGGAAGGCGTCATCACGGTCGAGGAGTCCAACACCTTCGGCCTGGAGCTGGAACTCACCGAAGGCATGCGCTTCGACAAGGGTTACATCTCCGCCTACTTCGTCACCGACGCAGAGCGCCAGGAAACGGTCCTCGAGGATCCGTACATCCTGATCGTCAACTCCAAGATCTCCAACGTCAAGGAACTGGTTGCTGTCCTGGAAAAGGTCATGCAGTCCAACAAGCCGCTGCTGATCATCGCCGAGGACATCGAGGGCGAGGCCCTGGCCACGCTGATCGTGAACAAGATCCGCGGCACGTTCAAGTCTGTGGCCGTCAAGGCTCCCGGCTTCGGTGACCGCCGCAAGGCCCAGCTCGCCGACATCGCCGTCCTCACCGGCGGCCAGGTCATCTCCGAGGAAGTCGGCCTCAAGCTGGAAACGGCTGGGCTGGAACTCCTGGGCCAGGCACGCAAGGTTGTTGTCACCAAGGACGAGACCACCATCGTTGAGGGTGCGGGCGACGCCGACCAGATTGCCGGCCGCGTTTCACAGATCCGCGCCGAGATCGAGAACTCCGACTCCGACTACGACCGCGAGAAGCTGCAGGAGCGCCTGGCCAAGCTGGCCGGCGGCGTTGCAGTCATCAAGGCCGGTGCCGCCACGGAGGTTGAGCTCAAGGAGCGCAAGCACCGCATCGAGGACGCTGTCCGCAACGCCAAGGCTGCCGTTGAAGAGGGTATCGTCGCCGGTGGCGGCGTGGCCCTCATCCAGGCCGGTGCCAAGGCATTCGCCAACCTGCAGCTGTCCGGCGACGAAGCAACCGGCGCGAACATCGTCCGCGTTGCCATCGACGCCCCGCTGAAGCAGATCGCCTTCAACGCCGGCATGGAGCCGGGCGTCGTGGTCGACAAGGTCCGTGGCCTGCCCGCAGGCCACGGCCTCAACGCCGCCACCGGCGAGTATGTCGACCTGCTGGCCGCCGGCGTCAACGACCCCGTCAAGGTGACCCGCTCTGCCCTGCAGAACGCGGCCTCCATCGCCGGCCTGTTCCTCACCACCGAAGCAGTGGTTGCTGACAAGCCGGAGAAGGCTGCAGCACCCGCCGGTGGCGACGACATGGGTGGCATGGGCGGCATGGGCGGCTTCTAGTCTCCCGGCCAGGAAAACCCTCCCGCCAAACAAAATGCGGCCCCTCGTTGTGAGGGGCCGCATTTTTGGTTGGCGGAAATTACTTTCGGGCCGAGTCCAGCATCCCCTGGACTTCCTTCTTGAAGGCTTCCGCTGCCGCCTGGGGCGTCAGCCGGTCATACAGCACTTCATCCGTGTAGCGCTTGATCACATTCTGGACGCTTCCCGCGCCCACGGGCGGCACCGGCGGCGCGTCTTTGATGTCCGGCGCGATGTCCTTCAGGAAGTTCACCACCGTGGTGTCCGCCGGCTTCAGCGAGGGCGTGATGTCCGCGACGATCTCGCTGTTGGTGGGCACGCCCCTGTCCGTCATGAGGATGGCCCCGGCCTCCGGGCTGTTGGTGAGGTAATTGATGAACTCAGCAGCCTGCTGGGGATGCTTCGAGCGGGAGGAGGCAGACCAGAACATGGTGGGCTTGTAGTACATGCCGTTCTTGGCCGATGCGCCGTCGACGCTCGGGGCGCGCAGCATTTTGATGCTGCTGCCGGTGGTGGCTTCAAGCGAACCAAGCTGATTGGTCCACCACCAGGCCATGCCCACCCGGTTTGTCCCGAAAAGGCTTTCCTCCAGGCCGGCCCCGGCGTCCTCCGTGGCCACCGTGGCCGGCGGGCTGGCCTTGGAATCACGCTGTTCCTTGAGTCGCTCCCAGAAGGACGCAGCCGTAGCGGCCTCAAAGTCGAGCTTGCCGTCCTCGGAGTACAGGTTCTCCCCGTGCTGGCGCAGCCAGATGATCAGGTCAGCCTCGTTGCTGCCGTACGCAGCTCCGTAGTTCTTCCCGTCGCCTGCGGCGCTGATCTTCGACGCGGTGTTCATGAAGTCCTTCCACGTCCACGTCTTGTCGTCCGGAACGGGAACACCCGCCGCTTCAAACACCTTGGTGTTGGCCATGATGACGTAGGCATTCTGGCCGGTGCTCAGTCCGTACTGTTTGCCGTCGTACTGGCCGGAGGCAAGCGCTTCCTTGTCCAGTTTTGACGTGTCGATTCCGTCTTGCTTGGACAGGTCCAGCAGCGCGCCGCGGCCGCCGTATTCGGCAATGTATTTTTGGTCCATCTGGATGACGTCCGGCGCATCGTTCGCGGCGGTTTTTGTTGCCAGCTTGTCCCAGTAGCTGGACCACTCGCCAGGTTCGGCCTTGATCTTGATGTTGGGGTGGGATGCTTCAAACGCGGCGATGACCTTGTCCGTCTGTCCGTTCAGGTATTCGTTGCCCCACCAGGCGAAGCGCAGGGTCACCTGGCCGCTGTCGCCGGAGCCTCCCGGGGCTCCGCAGCCCGTTGCCAGGATGGACAGGGCCAGCGCGGCAGCACCGAACTGGAAGCTGCGCCGGCTTACGACTGGAATCGTCATTGATGTTCCTTCCGGTAGGTTTCCTGGCGCTGCCCCCTATGGAGGTTAGGGGCGGTGCACGTATGAGAAACCGCTTTCTTAAGGGATGTTGCGATTCTTCCGTGCGGCTGGTGTTCCCGTCAAGATATTTGGGTAAGCGTTTTCCCGCCGTGCCATCCCGGCAGGTGACTCCGGGTCGGGGGCGCGCCGGTATCCGTAGCAGGCCCAGCGAAGGCTGCCCCAGCCGCCGCAGCCGATTGTCTGTTGCTTCTGGCAGGATGGATTGGTGACGATTACTGCAGCGGCTGACGGTTCGGCCTTGGGAAACCCTGGCCCGGCGGGCTGGGCCTGGTACGTAAATGACGATTGCTGGCGGGCCGGCGGCTGGCCGCACGGGACCAACAATCAAGGAGAGCTGATGGCTGTCCTTGATCTTTTGCGTGCCACCGCGCATATGCCCGGGGAGGACCTGCGCATCCTGTGTGACAGCCAGTACGTCATCAACTCCATCACCAAGTGGATGCCGGGGTGGAAACGGAAGGGGTGGCGCAAGGCCGACGGAAAGCCTGTCCTGAATGTGGAGCTGCTGAAGGAACTCGACCGCGAACTGGCGGGCCGCACCTACACGTTTGAATGGGTCAAGGGCCACGCAGGGCATGACCTCAACGAGGCTGCCGATGAACGGGCAAGGGCTGCGGCCACGGCGTACCAGCAGGGAGTGGCAGCACGCTCCGGCCCTGGATTCCCCGGCGCGCACCACCCGGGCAGCCAGCACGCCGCCTCACAACGCCCGGACGCATCCGGACCTGCGCTGGACAGGCAGGCGCCGTCCGGTGTGGGGCTCCCCCCGGCCACCCTGGATATCCCCACTGCTTCCCCGAAGCGTCCGGCGGAAGCGCGCCCGGCGGAAGCGCGTCCGGCAGCAGCAGCTGGCGGGGATGTTCCTGCTGGCGCAGGCGCAGGCAACCGGCGCAGGGCAGCGCCCGAGCCTGTGTCGGCCTTCGACGAGCTGGACCTTTTCAGCGAACTGGACAACGAGGCCCTTGAAGTGGCCGAGGCAACGCAGCAGGCCGGCTCCATCCCGCCGGAGGCCTTGGTGGAGGAGCTCGAACGCGAGCTCCTGGGACCCCTGGTGCGCGGGGATATCGGCCGGACCGCCGTCCTTCTCCACCCGGACTTCATGGAGATCGGCAGCTCGGGAAGGGTCTGGACGCGGGACGCCATGATGATGGCCCTTGAAGAGGACCCCGGGGAACGGACCGACATCGAAATCTTGGGCGCAGACCGCATCGGCCCCGGCGCGGTCCTGCTGACGTACCGGAACTTCGCCCGGTCCGGCACCACGCTCCGCAGCTCGCTGTGGGTCCTCGACGGCGGCCGGTGGCGGCTGCGGTTCCACCAAGGGACGCCTGAGGCCTAGCCGGAGGTTCAGCTGAACCGCTGCGTGTTGCCCTGCTCTGCCTGGGCATAGGTGGCGGCGGCAGAGGCCAGGGCCGCATTGATGGAGGCCAGTGAAGCTTCCACGCGGCCCTGGGTCATGGTCCATTCGGTGATGAGTGCCTGGAAATTGGTGGCTGCGGAACCGCGCCACGAGCCCTGCAGTTCGTCCAGGCCCCGCTTCATGGTCTGCACGTCCGCACTGATGCGATCAACTGTGGCCTGGACATTGGCGGACTTCAGCTGCAGCAACTCGGTGTCGACGGAAATAATGCTCATGGCTGTGCCTCTCGATACGGCGGGTCCCTGGGAGTCCCACGCCCGGTGGATCCGGGCTGCTGGGACGAGCCTATGGAGCAGCCGCACCCCGGGACCACTGACCAGTGGCTATATGTGGATAACCGATCCGTCACTGCCCTTCGCCGGGGCGACATCGTCGTCAGCGGCGTCCTCGCCGTCGCTGCCTGTTGTGTCGTCACGCCGCGGAAGGCTGACCACCAGGGTCGCGCCGCCGCCGTCGGTCTTTTCCACCCGGACGGAGCCGCCGTGGGAGCCCACGATTGCTGCCACGATGGCCAGCCCCAGGCCGCTGCCGCCGGTCTCCCTGGTCCGGGAGGTGTCCGCGCGGTAGAAGCGTTCAAAGACCTTTGCGGCATCCTCATCCGAAATGCCCGGCCCATGGTCCCGGACTTCGATGACGGACCGTGCCCCGCCGTCGCTTCCGCGGACCCCGACGGCGAGTTCGATGGGGCTGCCCTCGGGGGTGTAGCGCAGGGCATTGCCCACCAGGTTGCCCACCACCTGCCGCAGCTTGGCCTCATCGCCAAGGACCGGGGCCGGGGAGGCCGGGCCGCCGTCGAGCCCGGTCAGGGATATTGCCCTGGAACGGTCGCTGGCCTGGGTGTCGACAACTGCGTCATGGGCAACCAACTGCAGGTCCACCGGCTTTTGCTGCAGGGGCCGCTGCTCATCGAGGCGGGCCAGCAGGAGCAGGTCCTCGACCATGGAGCCCATGCGCTTGGCTTCGCTTTCGATCCGGCCCATGGCTGTGGCCACGTCCTGGTCGGTGGCCAGGGCGCCGTGGCGGTACAGCTCGGAGAACCCGCGGATGGTCACCAGGGGAGTGCGCAACTCGTGGGAGGCGTCGGCGGCGAAGCGGCGCATCCTTGCCTCCGAGGCGGTCCGCGCGGCGAATGCGGTTTCGATGTGGGCCAGCATGGCGTTCAGGGAACTGCTCAGCCGGCCCAGCTCGGTGGCAGGGTTTTCCACTTCCACGCGGCGGGAGAGGTCGCCGGCGGCAATGGCGGCAGCTGTTTTTTCCACCCTGGCCAGCGGCCGGAAGGACCGCGACACGGTCCAGCTCGCAATGAGCGAAGCCAGCAGCAGGGTCAGCAGGCCCACCCCGGTGACCACCAGGGTGGCATGCTTGAGGACATCGTCGACGCTCTCCAGCGGCAGCCCGATCACCACCACGGACGTGGTGGGCCCATTCTGGACCGTCACCGCCACTACCCGCCAGTTTTCGCCGTCCGTCCCGCGGACCTGGAAAGGAACCAGCTGGAGCGCCTGCGCCTGCTCCACGGTGATGTTGGTGATGTCCGGGTGCTCGTCAGGGTCCCCGCCGAACGTGTACGGCTGCTCGCCGGGGGCGAAGAGCATCAGGGAATAGTCGGTGGGGATCGAGCTGGGTGCCTGGAGCTGGGTGAACGAGCGCTGCTTCCGGGCAGAGTCGACGGCGGCATCCAGTTTGTCGTCCACCTGGCCCTGGAGGTAGCTGTGGAGCAACGTCAGGGTCACCGCT
Organism: Pseudarthrobacter defluvii; assembly: GCF_030816725.1. Taxonomy (NCBI): domain Bacteria; kingdom Bacillati; phylum Actinomycetota; class Actinomycetes; order Micrococcales; family Micrococcaceae; genus Pseudarthrobacter; species Pseudarthrobacter defluvii. The sequence continues at coordinate 3,492,014 of NZ_JAUSYG010000001.1, read as the reverse complement.
CCGGTCACCGTCAGGGCCACGATCAGCAGGGCCATGATCATGGCCACCAGCTGCGACCTGAGTGAGGCCGACTTCCACCGCTTCAGCAAGGTCAGCGCTTTTCAGCCGTCCGGAGCACGTAGCCCACGCCGCGCTTGGTCTGGATGAGGGCGGGCGCGTCGGGGTCGATGTCCACTTTCCGCCGCAGGTAGGAGATGTAGGACTCCACGATGGAGGCATCGCCGTTGAAGTTGTACTCCCAGACGTGGTCAAGGATCTGCGACTTGGACAGCACCCGGTTGGGATTGAGCATGAGGTAGCGCAGCAGCTTGAACTCGGTGGGGGAGAGCTCGATGACAGTGCCGCCGCGCCGCACTTCGTGGGCGTCGTCGTCGAGCTCCAGGTCATCAACGCGGATCACCGCATCATCGTCCAGCAGGGGCTGGGTCCGGCGGAGCACGGCCCGGATGCGGGCCACCACCTCGTCAAGGCTGAAGGGCTTGGTGACGTAGTCGTCCCCGCCCACGGTCAGGCCTGTGACTTTGTCCTCGGTGTCGTCCTTGGCGGTCAGGAAGAGGACGGGGAAGTGCTTTCCGGACGCGCGGAGCCGGCGGGTCACGGTGAAGCCGTCCATGTCCGGGAGCATGACGTCCAGCACGGCCAGGTCAGGGGCGTGGGTATCGGCCGCGGCGAGGGCATCCCGGCCGTTGGCGGCGGAGACCACTTCAAAGCCGGCGAACCGCAATGACGTGGAGAGGAGCTCGCGGATGTTGGGTTCATCATCGACGACGAGCAGCCTGGCTTCTGGACCGTTCTTGTTCATGCTCCCATCATGCTCCCAGTCTCTGGGAGTTGTCTGGATATTGGTTGTGAGCACGGTGTTGGTCCGCTTGGCCTACCAGCCCATGGTTCCGGGTTCGCCTTTGAAGGGACCCACCACCCGGCTGGTGATCCAGCCGCCGTAGAACCTGCCGGGCTGGGCAGTCACCCGCTCACCATCCACCTCGCAGTAGTCCATCCTGCCCGGATAGACGGCCACCCGGTCCGCAAGCGCCTCGAAACCGGAGGCGGGCTCGGGATAGGACCACGCAGCGCTGTCCGCTTCCTTCCCGCCGCCGCGGACAGTCAGGTACTTCGCCGCGCCCTTGAACTCGCAGAAGCTGCTGCCCGAGGCGGGCTCCAGCGCCCCCGGGGCAAATGCCGACAGCGGGAGGTAGTACACCGGCGGATGGCTTGTCTCAAGGACCCGAAGCGAATCCGTGGAGTCGAGGATCAGCTCTCCGCCCAGGACGATGCGGATGCGCTCGCTGCTGCGTTCGATCCGGGGCGGCCGGGGGTAGTCCCACACCGATTCCTGCCCCGGTCCCGGCGCCGTGGGAATGATTCGTGTACCCATGCCTCCAGTGTGCACGCCGGAAGCGCTACCGGCACAGGGGAATTCCTAGTCGGCTGCCGGCACGTCCTTGGCATCCATGATCCGGTAGGCGTAGCCCTGCTCGGCGAGGAACCTTTGGCGCTTGGCAGCGAAGTCCTGGTCCAGGGTGTCCCGTGCGACGAGGGAGTAGAAACGCGCCGCCCTGCCGTCCTTTTTGGGCCGCAGCAGCCGGCCCAGCCGCTGGGCTTCCTCCTGCCGCGAGCCGAAGGAACCGGACACCTGGATGGCAACCGAGGCTTCCGGCAGGTCGATGGAAAAGTTGGCCACCTTGGACACCACAAGGGTCTGCAGCTCTCCGGCACGGAACGCGTCAAAGAGCTTCTGGCGTACCTTGACGGTGGTATCGCCCTTGATCACCGGTGCCTGCAGGCGCTCGCCGAGCTCATCCAGCTGGTCAATGTACTGGCCGATCACCAGCAGTTGCTCGCCGGCGTGACGGGCCACCAGCTCCTCCACCACCAGGGTCTTTGATTCGGAGGTGGCGCAGAGGCGGTACTTGTCGGCGTCATCGGCCATGGCGTAGGCAACCCGTTCGTCCTTGGGCAGGTCCACCCGGACCTCCACGCAGTCCGCGGGTGCGATGTAGCCCTGCGACTCGATGTCCTTCCAGGGCGCGTCATACCGCTTCGGCCCGATCAGGCTGAAGACCTCGCCCTCGCGCCCGTCCTCCCGGACCAGCGTGGCGGTCAGCCCAAGCCGCCGCCGGGCCTGCAGGTCTGCGGTCATCCTGAAAATGGGTGCCGGAAGGAGGTGGACCTCGTCATAGATGATCAGTCCCCAGTCGTGGCCGTCCACCAGTTCGAGGTGCGGGTAGATGCCGCCCCGCTTGGTGGTGAGCACCTGGTAGGTGGCGATGGTCACCGGCCGCACCTCCTTGAGGGCGCCGGAGTATTCACCCACCTCGTCCTCGGTAAGGGAGGTGCGCTTGAGCAGTTCGTCCTTCCACTGCCGGGCGGCCACGGTGTTGGTGACCAGGATCAGCGTGGTGGTGGAACCGGTGGCCATGGCTGCGGCGCCCACCAGGGTCTTGCCCGCGCCGCAGGGCAGGACAACCACTCCGCTGCCGCCAGCCAAGAAGTTTTCACTGGCCAGGCGCTGGTAGGGCCGGAGCTGCCAGCCGTCCTCATTGAGCGAAATCAGGTGCGGGGTGCCGTCCACGTAACCGGCCAGGTCCTCCGCGGGCCAGCCGAGCTTCAGTAGCAGCTGCTTGAGCTGTCCCCGCTGGGAGGCGTGCACCACGACGGTTTCGCCGTCGATCCTTGGCCCGAGCAACGGCGCGATCTTCTTGGCCCGGATGACTTCCTCCAGGACGGGGTAGTCATCCGTCCGCATGACCAGCCCGTGGCGTGGGTCTTTTTCGAGGCGCAGCCGGCCGTACCGGGACATCGTTTCCTCGATGTCGATCAGCAGCGAATGCGGCACCGGGAAGCGGGAGTACTTCAGCAGCGCATCCAGCACCTTTTCCGCGTCCAGCCCGGCGGCCCTGGCGTTCCACAGGCCCAGCGGGGTCAGCCGGTAGCTGTGCATGTGCTCGGGTGCACGTTCCAGCTCGGCGAAGGGTGCAATGGCGTGCCGCGCCTCGGTGGCCAGTTCGTGGTCCACCTCGAGGAGGATGGTCTTATCGCTTTGGACGATCAGGGGTCCGTCGGTCACGCGCGGGAATCCTTTACTGGCGCAGTTCCTCTGCGGCCTCGATGTCAATGATGCGGTGCACGGACAGGACCCGTTCGGTGTCCTTGGCAGGATCGAACACGCGGACCCTGCCCCCGCTCACGGATAGCGGAACAACAACTTCCAGGCTGGCATTCCCCAGGTTGTCCACCACGTTCATGTTGACCCGCTGCTTGAGCCGGATGGCCCTCTGCAGCGCCTCCAGTCCCAGCTGCGTGGCAGCCTCGCTCCCGGTCGCCGCGCCGGAATGATGCGCGACGCCGGGGCCCACCTGGCGCAGGACGTGCAATTGGGCTTCCACCTCCTCAGCCGCCGGTGCCGTCCGCGGCGGGGTGTACACGGGGCGGAGGTTTTCCTGCGGCGCGGCAGGCCGGCGAAGGTGGCCCGCAGGTTCGGCGCCGTCCACGGACGGGGAGAGGCCCAGGCTGCGGAGCACGGCGGCAAGCTCACGCGGCGGCGCGGATGACGCCACCACAGTGGGGGCCAGCCGGACCAGGCCCAGCTGGGCGGCCTTCGGTCCCGCCAGCAGGTCGGTGAGCGCGGTTTCATCCTCGCTTTGGATGAAGCTCACCGCCTGGCCCACGTGAAGCCTGCCGTGCCGGGAGGCGGTGTCCTCCACCAGGTACTGCAGCGGCTGGGGAACTGCGGTTGCGGAGTGTTCCCGGAGGAACGCCAGCAGGCCTGCGGCGTCATAGCCGCTGTCCAGTGCACGTTTAACCGACTCCGCAGAGAACCGGTAGATGGTGGCGGGGCCCTGCCCCTCGGCGTCGGCCATTACCAGGAGCTGCTCCGTCAGCGCCGGGGAAAGGTAGCCGGGGGCAACGGCGGTGAGGTCAGCCTGCAGCAGCACGTGATTCAGCGCGGCGGGCAGGTGCTCGCCCAGGATGGCAAGGGCGGCGTCGGGGTTGTCCTCGGCGAACGCGCTCCCCAACTGGCTCAGGGCTCCCGAGCCCACCAGCCCCAGCATCTCGGCCTCGGCCAGGACGCCCCTGATCAGGGAGCTGAACCGCCGGGCCATCCGCGGCTGCGACCACTCGGCGCGCTGCAGCACGGCTGCGGCATCAAGCACGGGCGCGGCACCGTCGCCATCATCAGCTTCCCGCGTCAGCTCAAGCAGGATTTCCAGGATGCGTTTGCGGACCACCGGCGCGTCGGGCCGCTGTGCGCCGGCCGACAAGGCTGCGATGGTGGTCCCGGACGCCGAGCGGGCCGCCGCTGCACCCGGGGCTGAATTGACGGGTTGGCCCACCATGGAGGGCACGCGCTCGCTGGCCAGCCAGGCGTTCACGAGCCACAGCCATTGTTCCTGCCGCGGAAGGACCAGCCACTCCAGCTGCGGCGGCTGGACCCATGATGACGAGTCCACGTCGAGGCGGATCAGGCCGGCCAGCCCGCACAGTTCCAGCAGCCGGCCCACCGCACCCTGGTCGACGCGCAGCTGTTCGGACAGCCGGCGCATCTCGCGGACGCCCACGCCCCCGCTCCGCAGGGTGGCCAGCGGCTGCACCCCCACGGCATGCAGCAGTTCGGAGACCAGCCGCAGGGTTTCCGAAATGGCGCTCAGGGCTGCATTCCTGCGCAGCGCCGCGGTGGTGCGGCCCAGCTCCGCGACCGGCGGTGCGAGGGTGAAGTCGTTGATGATCGCCCCGCCGCGCAGGGCCAGCCCCACGCTGTGCGGCAGTTCCACGTGCGCTGCGTCCAGCGGCACCAGCAGCCCGCGCGCAAGGAGCCAGTCCACGGGCCCGACGTCGGCTCCCTCGGAGGCGACGGACGCTTTCCGTTGCGCCTGGGGGACGGCACCCATGGCCCAGTTCCGGAACTTGGCGAGCAGCGCCGTCGTCCGTTCCGGGGCGCCGGCCATGATGTCCTGCAGGGATTCGGGGGACGATGTCCAGTGCTGAAGCGCCAACGCCGCTTCCATGGGCGTGGTGGAGCCGTGGATCGCGAACCCGCTGCGGTGCAGTTCGGAAACCAACTGCACGGCCCGCTGCGCGAACGCCGGCTGGAGGCGTACCAGCTCCGTGTAGCTGCGGCCCAGCCCTGCCGGGTAAATGCCCACTACGTCCTTGAGCGATCCGACGGGCAGGTAGAAGGGCTGCTCCGCGGCGGGGGCGGGGGTGCCGTGCGGGGGAGCAGCGGGGTGCACCAGCGCAAGCTCCTGCAGGGTGCCAATGATCTGTTCAATGGTGGCCAGCGACGAACCGCGGATCAGCTGGTGCAGGTGTTCTGCCGAGGCGCTGTGCCCGGTATCCGTGTTGGTGCACAGATGCAGCGTTTCCAGGACCTGCATCTGCGGCCGGTTCAGCCGCTCCAGGGCGCGCTGGACGCTGACGCGGGAACTGGCGCGGGCAGCCAGCGCCGAAAAATCCGGAACACCGGGGGAGATGAGGTCCGGCCGCGCGGCGAACAACGCGCGCAGCGAATCGTCGCTGCGTGCCTCCAGGTCCATGCCAAGCGCGCGAATGAGGGACATCAGTCCAACGTTACCGCCGCCCGGCCTTTCCCGCCCGCCGCCGGGCGGCAACTCCGTCGAGGACCACCAGGAGCATCAGGATGAAGGCCGCCGGCAGTCCGTAAAGCGCCGAATACGTGACCCAGGCGGGTGCGACCGATCCGGCGAAGGCAAGCACCATGACTGTACCCACGGCAATGAGGGACAGCACGGCAATAACTGCGGCGAGGACCATCAGCGGCCGCCGGTAACGCGAGGGAGTCATGGACGTAACGCTACAGCTGCCGCCACGGTGCGCTTAAACGCCGGCCCGGCCCTTGCGCCTGGGGCGGAACAGTACTCACGGAAGCGTAATCAGGGCAGGCGGCAGGATAACCTTGAACGATACAGACCAACACGGTTTGCGCATGCCATACCTTGAACCCGCACAACACTGCGGATGCGGTGGCAGGAGGCCGTGTCTCATGACAGCAGAACGAAGAAGGTTGATTACGTGCCTACCGGCAAGGTCAAGTGGTATGACAAGGACAAGGGCTTTGGGTTCCTCGCGGGCGAAGACGGCCAGGAGGTCTTCCTGCCCAAGTCGTCGCTGCCCGAGGGGGTAACGGAGCTGAAAGCGGGCACCCGGGTGGAGTTCGGGGTCGCGGACGGCCGCAAAGGCGCCCAGGCGCTGGGCCTGCGGGTGCTGGACAAGACCCCGTCCATTGCCAAGGCCAAGCGTCCCAGCGCCAAGGACCTCGCACCCCTGGTGCAGGACCTGGTGACTGTTCTGGACAACCTGTCCGGAACCCTGTCCAAGGGCAAGTACCCGGACGGCAACAAGGGCAAGGCCATCGCCGCCGCCCTGCGCAAGGTTGCCGACGAGCTGGACGTTTAGGCGCCCATGAACCTCCAATCTGAACAGCCGGGCACGCCAGTGCAGGAGCAGGCTGCCAAGACCCAGCCCAAGCGCAAGGCAGGCGTGCCCGTGTGGCGTACGGGCAAGCCTGATGCTTTCCTCGCCGCGGCCGTTGATGCTGCCCGCACTGCCGTGGAAGGCATCACGCCCGCTGCCACCATCGGCCCGCACCTTGCCGCCAGGAGTGAGGGCGACCGCCTGGTGACGCACCTGTTCGAATCCAGGTTGCCCGGCTACGCAGGCTGGCAGTGGTACGCGGTGCTGACGCGCAACTCGCGCTCCAAGGTGGTCACCGTCAACGAGCTTGGCCTGCTGCCGTCCGAGGACTCCATCCTCGCCCCGGAGTGGGTGCCGTGGGCCGAACGCGTCCGCCCCGAGGACGAGCAGCCGCCGGAGCCCGAAGCGGACGGGCGCGGAACGGAAGCTGCCCAGGAGCCGGACCTTCAGGCAACAGACGCGCAGGCAGCCGATGAGGATTCGGTCCAGGAAGAATCAGCCGGGGAGGGTTCAGGGCAGGCCGGTTCAGGGCAGGCAGGGGAACCAGCGGACGACGACGGAGCGCAGGCAGGAGCCTAGCGCACCTTACCCGGGAAACCGGCCGCCCCTCTGCCGGGGCACAACAAAAACGGCGCCGTCCGGGAAGAACCCGGGCGGCGCCGTCATACGTTAACTCTGCCTGCTTGCTGGACCTTGCCTACTTGCGCAGCTGGGCCACCACGTAGTCGATGCTGGCCAGCAGGGCCGAGACATCGCTGGGCTCGATGGCCACGAAGGTGGCGATGCGCAGCTGGTTGCGGCCCAGCTTCCGGTAGGGCTCGGTGTCCACGATACCGTTGGCGCGCAGGACCTTCGCCACTGCCGCGGCGTCCACCGATTCGTCGAAATCGATGGTGGCAATGACGTTGGAGCGTTCCTCGGGCTTGGCCACAAACGGAGTGGCGAACTCCGACGCTTCGGCCCAGCTGTAGATTCGCCCGGCGGAGTCCGCGGTGCGTGCGGTGGCGAAGTCGAGCCCGCCGTTGGAGTTCAGCCATTGGACCTGGGCGTCAAGGGTCACCAGCGTGGACAGCGAGGGCGTGTTGTACGTCTGGTTCAGGCGGGAGTTGTCGATGGCCGTCTGGAGGTCCAGGAAGTCCGGAATCCAGCGGCCGCTGGCCTTGATGCGGGCGGCGCGCTCGAGTGCGGCGGGGGAGAACAGGCCAAGCCAGAGGCCGCCGTCGGAGGCGAAGTTCTTCTGGGGCGCGAAGTAGTAGACGTCGCTCTGGGCAACGTCCACGTCAAGGCCGCCGGCCGCCGAGGTGGCGTCCACCAGGACCAGGGATCCGTCGTCGGCTCCGGAGACCCGCTGCACTGGGGCAGCCACGCCGGTGGAGGTCTCATTCTGTGGCCACGCGTAAACATCCACGCCGGCCTCCGCCTGTGCCACGGGACGGGTGCCGGGCTCCGACGTGATGATGGAGGAGGCTTCAAGGAAAGGAGCCTTGTTGGTGGCCGCGGCGAACTTGGACCCAAACTCGCCGAAGGACAGGTGCTGGGCTTTTTTGTCCACCAGGCCGAAGCTGGCGACATCCCAGAAAGCAGTGGAGCCGCCGACGCCGAGGACCACTTCGTACCCTTCAGGGGCGCGGAAGAACCGGCTCAGCCCTTCGCGGACGGAGCCCACCAGGTTCTTGACGGGGGCCTGGCGGTGGGAGGTGCCCAGGATGGTCCTGGATGCTGCGGCGAGGGCATCGATCTGTTCCTGCCGGACCTTCGACGGGCCGGCCCCGAACCGTCCGTCCTTGGGCAGGAGGTCGGCGGGAATCGTGATGCTGGTGTCGCTCACAGGTGCTCCAATTCGGCGGGGACGAACGTTTTGGTCCGGACGGACAGTGTGTGGCCGGCAGCCGGGTGCGGCTGCGCCAAAGGCCTTTCCCATTCTGCCTGAACAGCGGCAGCGGCCGGGAACCGGCAGCGGCAAAGTCCAGACATTGAGACGGCCCAGCGCGCGTGCAACTGTTCCCGGGCTGCAACTGTTCTGCGTGCTGGTCTTTGGGGCTTGCCGCTATTCGGACAAAGTCAAAATAGGCTAAGCTTTCCCCCGGACTATCTCGCGGGAAGAGCGATACGGTGGGACAACGCAAGGTACTGCGCTCGAGGAGCTGAGCTGGATGACGGATCTGATCGACACTACGGAGATGTACCTCAGGACCATCCTGGAGCTTGAGGAAGAAAACATCGTCGCCCTCCGGGCCCGTATCGCCGAGCGGTTGCGCCATTCCGGCCCCACCGTTTCCCAGACCATTGGCAGGATGGAGCGTGACGGGCTCGTCGTCGTTTCGGGCGACAGGCATCTGGAACTGACGGACACCGGCCGCAAACGCGCCACCGAGGTGATGCGCAAGCACAGGCTGGCCGAACGCCTGCTTGCCGACGTCATTGGGCTGGACTGGGCCTATGTCCACGACGAGGCCTGCCGCTGGGAGCATGTGATGAGTGAGCGGGTGGAGCGGCGGATCTACGAGATGCTGGACCACCCAACCCAGTCCCCGTACGGCAACCCCATCCCCGGCCTTGCCGCCTTGGGCGGCCAGTCGGGCCCCGGCTTCGCTGACGGGGCCATCAGCCTGGTAGAGGCGATGAAGAGCTACGGGCCTGCCTCCGGTGTGACCATCAGCCGCCTTGCGGAACCCATCCAGGTGGAACCGGAACTGCTGGCACAGTTGGACGAAGGCGGTATCCGGCCCGGCGCTGCCGTGGCGCTGGAACGGGTGGGGGACTACATCTCCGTCCGCGTGGCCGGAATTGAAGGAGCGCTGGAGCTTCCACCCGAGGTGGCCGCCCACGTTTTTGTGGCCGTCGAACAAGGCTGATCCGCAGCCCCACTACCCGGGGCTGGCCCTTTCACGCAAAGATAACGGAATTGTTACCTAGGGTCTTAAGGCCCTATAGTGGAACCAGGCGTTGAAACTTAAGCGTTACCTGATCCGGAGCCGAGCTCTGCCAGCGGGTCAGGTGCACGAGTCGTTACTGGCAGAGGTGGGGGAACCACAACCGGCAGCGGGGGCTGCCTTGGGGTGAAGTCCGTCAGCAGCAAGCCTCTCCAGTGAAGGATTCTTCCGGGAATACCCCTGTGCGGAAGCTTGCCCACGGCGGACCGGGTCTTTGATCTCTCTGACCCGAATCCGACAGCTAACTCCGCAGGCTTTTCCAGAGAGGAACCCTTCTTGACCATGCAGACCCCCCGGGGACGCCGCCGTGCCGCCGGCCCCCCTTCGGCACCGCGGGCTGTTGATGCTGCCGCCGTGGAGCGTCCCCGCGATTTCCATCGCGACGCCCGCCGCCGCCGGGGTCCGTTCCGGCAAATGACGGAGTTTGCCGCTGCCAGCGGCATCGGCCAGAAGGCAGGAATAGCACTGGCCGCCACCGGCCTGGTCCTGACCGTTACCGTGCCTGCCACGAGTCCCGTCATGGCCACGGACGCCGCGGGTAATGCCCCGGTCGCAGCCTCCGCCGTCAGCCCCCAACCGCAGATTTCCGCCGATATCGGTGCCCATGTCGACTTCAGCCGGTCAGCGGTGGTAACCCAGGCCGACCCTGACGGGAAGCTGAAGCAGCTGCTGAGTGCCCAGTCGGCCGGCTCGGTGACGCGTGCCGCATCAGCCGGGACGCTGGCGGCGCCGCTCGCGTCCCTGGCCACCGCTTCCCCCTTCGGTTACCGGGTCAGCCCCATCACCGGAGGCTCAGGCGACTTCCACCGCGGCCAGGATTTCGTGGCGCAGTGCGGGACCTCTGTCCTGGCCGCTGCGACCGGGACGGTGACCTTCGCCGGCTGGCACCAGTTCGGTGGCGGAAACCGGGTGGTCATCGACCACGGAAACGGGCTGGAAACCACGTACAACCACCTGTCGTCCTTCAACGTCAAGGTGGGCCAGACCGTCTCCCGCGGGGACGTTGTGGCACTAAGCGGCACCACTGGCGCGTCCACGGGTTGCCACCTGCACTTCGAGGTCCAGGTCAACGGCGAAGTCGTCGATCCCATGGGCTGGCTGTAACCGAATGATTGTCTACTCTCAGATCGCTGTGACCCGCCGTGACCTGAATGTGACATTGGAACAAAACTGCTGTACCGTCTAAGTCGCGTCAACTTTTCCGAAGTTGACGCTCTTGAGTGGATTGCCTAACTCTGCCACCGCTCAAGGTCCGTTCGCATTTCATCGTCTGGCAGGGGCGGGGGAACCAATTTCGGTCTTCATTCCAAGAAGACCTTGGGGTTAAGTCACAAGCTTCCCAGGAAGCAGCGTGGCCGGGTGACTCCCATCCGAATCCGACAGCTCACCTCGCAGGCATTGGGAGAGGCTACCTTCGTGTCTTCACGCCATCATTCTGCGCGCCACCGTGCGCAAACGGTCCGCACCAACGCCTTGGATGCCGTTTCCAAGGCCGTGAGTGCAAATGCCGGGACCGTAGGCCGCCAGGCTGCCGTTGTGGCAGCCGCATCCGGCCTCATCCTGAGCATGGGCCTGCCGGCCACTGCTGCCGACACCACTGCCGGTGTCTCAGCTTCCACCGAATCCGGTTCGGCCCAGACGGCCCTCGCCGTCACCGCTGCCCCCACCGCCACGGTGTCCTTCGAGCGTCCGGTCGTCAAGACCACTGCTGCTCCAAAGGTGGAGCCGGTACGTCCCCAGTCCACCGAGCCGGCCACCCGCACCGCCGCTGCTGCAGCGGGCCAGGACGCCTCCCCGGTCACCAAGACCGCTGAGACCGTACCCTCCGCGGCGACCTCGGGCATCGCAGCTATCGCCTACACCGGCATCGGCCACTCCTACGTCTGGGGCGGCACCAGCCCCGTCACCGGCTGGGACTGCTCCGGGTTCGTGCAGTGGGTTTACGCCCAGGCCGGCATCAGCATCCCCCGCACCAACGCGTGGAGCATCATGAGCCCCACCTCCGCTCCGCAGCCGGGTGACCTGGTTGTCCAGAACGGTGGCGCGCACGTTGGCATCTACGTCGGCAACGGCATGATGATCAGCGCACTCAACCCCTCCCAGGGGACGCTGCTCCACTCGCCTGCAGCCACCGGTAGCTCCTCGTACTACCACCTCAACAAATAGTTCTTGGGCCTCGCGCTCCAAGGGCTATTTCTTTGCCCAAAGCTTTTTCGCTAGAAACCACATCCCCGTTCGGGATGCGCCGGCGTACCCCCAAGATGCCGGCGCGTCCGACACCCTTTGCCTGCCTACACGCGGTTCGAAGGAAAACGAAAGAGAGAACTGATGACGACTCGTGCTACCGCACGGCACCGCGCCGAGGTCACCAAAACCAACTCGATCGCTGTCATTGCCAAGGCTGTCAGCAACAACGCCGGCGGCATGGGCCGCCAGGCTGCGGTCATTGCCGCCGCTTCCGGCCTGGTCCTGACCAGTGGAATTGCAGCCAACGCGGCCGATGCCAACGTCAAGCGTGACTCCGCTCCGGCATCCACTCTGGAAGTTGAATCCGCCGTCGAGGCGCCGATTTCCGCGGCTTCCACCATTGCCATCAGCTTCGAGAAGCCGGCCGTGACCACCACGCCGGCCCCCGTTGTTGAACCCGAACCCCAGGTTGAGGTGCAGGAAGCTGCCCCGGCTCCGGCCGCTGAGCCCGTTGCCGCTCCCAAGGTCACCGCCAAGGTTGCCACCGCAGCTGCTCCGGCCGCTCCTGCAGCCCCGGCTTCCGCCAGCGGCAAGGGTGCTGCAATCCTCTCCGCCGCCTACGCGCAGCTCGGCGTCATGCAGGACTGCACCATGCTGGTCACCAACTCCCTGGCCGCCGTCGGCATCAACTTCCACGACTGGCCTGCAGGCTACCTGTCCCTGGGCCGCACGGTGAGCGCATCCGAAGCCCAGCCTGGCGACCTCATTTACTACGCTGACGGCGGCGCAGGCATGGCGCACATTGCTGTGTACGCCGGCAACGGCATGGCCGTCCACGGCGGCTACAACGGCAACCAGACCGTGGTCTTCAGCGCGAACGTTGGATCCGGCCCGGTCTTTATCCGCGTCAACTAGGCATCCCAGTGCCGGCCTGATCAACGGCTGGCAGCCACGGCCGAAGGCCCCCGCTTTTGAGGCGGGGGCCTTCGACGTTTAAGCAGTCTTCGCCGGTCGCGATGCTTTGCCTGGTGCCGTCTGCGCCGGGAGGCCTTCCGGGTGGCGATTACCTGATTTTGCACTTCTCTGTTTACTCTTGTGATGTCGATCCATAGCCCGGACATGCCGAGGGCAGCCGGCCCTCGTGCCCCTGACGGGTGCGGCCGTGAAGAGGTAAGTGCATGCGCACTCTCGTTCTGAATGCTGGATATGAACCGCTGGCGGTCATTACTTTCCGCCGGGCGCTGGTGCTTGTGCTCACGGGCAAGGCGAGCGTTGTGGCTGAAGGGGACGACCCCGTGGTGGGGCCCACCGACGTCCTTGGCCGTCCGTCCGTGATTCTCCTCAACAGGTACATCAGGCCCCGATACAACCCCTCTACGGCCGTCAGCCGCAGGGGTGTACTCAGGCGCGACGGCCATAAATGCGCATACTGCGGCAAGGCGGCGCACACCATCGACCATGTTCATCCCAAGTCCCGGGGCGGAGCTGACTCGTGGGAGAACCTGGTGGCCGCCTGCCTGCGCTGCAACAACGTCAAGGGTGACCACACTCCGGCCGAGATGGGTTGGACCCTTCGTTTCGTGCCTGAGCCCCCGCGCGGCACCATTTGGCAGATCAAGGAACTGGAGAAGCCCACCCCCGCATGGGATCCGTTCCTGCTTCCCGAACGTGCTGCCTGACCTTCTGCGCAATCCCAGGGCCGGCTGCTCGGTACCCTGACTGTGGCTAGGCTGGGGGAGTGCAAGAGAACAGCCTGGTTTTTGATGCCCTGATCCTGGCCGGCGGCCGGTCATCGCGGCTGGGCGGCGTACCCAAGCAGTCGCTGGTCTTCGCTGGCCAGACGCTGTTGGAGCGGTCCATTGCTGCCGCAGCCGGTGCCCGCCGAACCGTCATTGTCGGCGACAGTGGTGGTCTCCAGTACTCCGGAGCTGTGCTGTCCGCAGAAACCGGTCACCCCGGCGTCCTGACGTGCCGGGAGGAGCCGCCATTCGCAGGGCCCGCTGCTGCGATAGCGGCCGGCCTGGACACCCTGGAGGCCCATGGCGGAGGGGCACCGTACACCCTGGTGCTCGCCTGCGACATGCCGCTGGCCGCCAAGGCTGTGGCTGTGCTCCGGAATGCACTTTCGCGGTCCGCCCCCAGCCTCCGGGCGGGCGCCGGAGGCGGCGTGATGGCCCGGGCCGAGGACGGAAGGGCACAACCGCTGGCAGCCTTTTACGGCACGGGCGAGTTAAAAAAAGCGTGCGCGGAGCTGGCTGCCCGCGACGCGTTGGTGAACGGCTCCGTCCGGGCTCTCCTTGCTAGTCTGGACGTGCAGCTTGTCACAGTCCCCGCCGGGTCCACCTCCGATGTGGACACCTGGGACGATGCTGCCGCGCTGGGGATTGCCGCCGGGAGCCAGCGTGGAAGCAAGGATCCGAACGCGGGCGGAGCTAACGTGGGAGGCATTTCGTGAAAAGCCAGGACGAAACGCTGGAGGAATGGTGCAGGGCCCTTCTCCAGGCGTACAAGCTTGAAGACGTACAGATAGACGTCAATGCCGTGCTGGCGCTGGCCGGCGTCGCCGCCCATGCCGTTGTCCGGCCGGCTGCTCCGCTGACCACCTTTATTGCCGGTTTCGCCGCGGGCCTCGCTGCCGCTCCGGGCAGGGAGATGGACGCGGCCTCCATGGATGCAGCGCTGGCCGTTGCGCGTTCCCTTGCAGCCGACTACGACGCTGAAGCCGCCGGGACTCCCGGCGAATGACTGCAGAGCCGCAGAGCGAACCGGAGGCACCGCCGGGTGCCGGCCCGGAGGATGCCGGCCCGGCTGAAGATCCCGGAGAGATCGGCCCTCCTGAAGTCGACCCGGGAGAAACCGGCCCTGCTGAAGCTGAATCCGGCACTTCGGAGCCTGGCGACGCCGAACCCGCGCACCCTCCCCACCACCTGGCCCACACATGGGAGGAAGCCCGGCAGGCGGCCTACGATGCTGCCACTCCGATTCCTTCCGGCCCTGTTGCGCTGCGCATCGCCTTGGGCCGAAGACTTGACCAGGACATCGTGGCCCTGCAGGACATGCCGCACTATGCTTCCTCAGCCATGGATGGCTGGGCTGTGAACGGAAGCGGCCCGTGGATTCCGGTGGAGCCGGGCACCCGGTTGGCGCCGCACCAGGCCAGCCCCATTGCCACGGGCGGCCTGGTCCCGGCGGGCGGCAAGGCCGTCCTTCGTACTGAGAGTGCAGTCCTCGGCCGGGACGACGAAGGCCTTCCCGTGGTGATGGTGGGCGGCAAGGCCCGGCCCGGTGAACCCCGGGCCGGCGAGCACATCAGGAAAGCCGGGGAGGAAGCCCTTGAAGGGGACATCCTGGTTAAGGCAGGCGTGGAACTCAACCCGGCACACCTTGCCGTGGCAGCACTGGCCGGCTACGACGAAGTGCAGGTCCAGGGCAAGCCGGTGGTGCGGCTGGTGCTGACCGGCTCCGAGGTGCTGGAACAGGGCACCCCCGCCCCCGGCCAAGTGCGCGACACGTTCGGCCCCCAGCTGCCCGCCGTCGTCGCCATGCTCGGGGGCATCCCCGCGGGGCAGCAGCGGATCGGCGACTCCTACGCCGAATGGCTCGCCGCGCTCGAAGACGTGCTGCCGGAGGTGCCGGACGCGCCCGACCTGCCGGCCGACGTCGTTATTACCACCGGCGGCACTGGGCGCTCGGGCACGGACCACCTCCGACGGGCCGTGGCCGAACTCGGCGGCCGCCTCGTCATCGACGGCATCGCCATGCGGCCCGGCCACCCTGCTGTGCTCGCCGAACTGCCGGACGGCCGCTTTGTCCTGGGCCTTCCCGGCAACCCGCTCGCGGCCATGATGGCCCTTTCCACGGTCGGCGCCCCGTTGCTCGCCGCCCTGGCGCACCGCGACATGCCTGCGGTGCAGGAAGTGCCGTGCGGGACGACGATCGAACCTGACCCGGGGCGGACCCGCCTGATGCCGTTCCGGCTGCTGTACGGGATGGGGTCCCCGGCGCAGCACACGGGCCCTGGAATGATGCGCGGACTGGCCACCGCGGACGGTGTGCTGGTGGTGCCGCCGCACGGAGTGCAGCTGGGTGAGCCGGTGCCGGCTTTCGCGCTGCCATGGGGGCTGCCCATACCGCCGTCCCAGGACGGGGCGGCCAAAGCCAAACCGAGAAGCACCACACGGACCGGCCAAAAGGGCAAAGCGGCACCCAGCGGGCCGGTGGACTGGAGCGCGCTCCTGGGCTGAACTCCGGAGGCACGTCCCGATGGTGCCATGATGGAGTAATGAACAGGCAGGGTGGAACATGGGACGCGTAACCCAGCGCCGCAAGGTGCACAAGTATGTCCTGGACGGGTCGCCGGCTGCCCTGGAGTACCCGGTCCGCCACCGCGAAGACGTCCTGGCCGTGGAGGAACCGCTCGAAATCCGGCTGGGCACGCTTTCCTACTCGGTCACCATGCGCACCCCCGGGGGACGACTTCGACCTCGTGGCCGGGTTCCTGGTGTCCGAGGGCGTCATCTGGGCGCCCGAACAGCTGGTATCGCTGCGGTTCTGCGCCGGCGAGGACGAGAACGGCGTCCAGACTTTCAATGTGGTGGAGGCCCAGCTGCGGCCGGACGTTCCCCTTCCCGATACCGGCCGCAAGGTCTACACGTCCAGCTCCTGCGGCATCTGCGGCACGGATTCCATAGAGGCAGTGCGCAAATCTTCACACTTCAGCCCCAAGGCGGACCCATTGACGGTGGACGCAAAAGTCCTGGCGTCCCTGCCCTCGCTGCTGCGGAAGTCCCAGCGCGTCTTTGACGACACCGGCGGCGTGCACGCGGCGGGCCTTTTCCAGATTGAGGACGACGGCGAGCCACGGCTCCTGTGCCTGCGCGAGGACGTGGGCCGGCACAACGCCGTGGACAAGGTAGTGGGGTGGGCGCTGCGTGAGGGCCTCCTGCCGCTGGGCGGGACGGTCCTCCAGGTGTCCGGCAGGGCATCCTTTGAACTGGTGCAGAAAGCCGCACTTGCAGGGATTCCCGTCCTATCAGCCGTCAGCGCCCCTTCGAGCCTTGCCGTGGAACTGGCCGAGGCCAACGGGCTGACCGTCGCCGGTTTCAGCCGGGGCACCAGCTTCAACGTCTACGCCGGGGACTCCCGGATCCTGCGTCCCGAACCGGCAGTGCCCAGTGCATAGGCTCCCCCGGCGGCCCGGGTCGTCGGGCGGCGGATAACTGTGCCAAGGGGTTGGTTGCCGTGCTGCCAGCGGGTAGATTTGTCCATCGAATGGACTCCATGATCCAGTCTCCAGCCTAAAGAGGACATATATTGCATGACGACCGCACAATCACGGAAGTCCGCCTGGCGCGGTTTGTGCGCGAGCGCATTGCCCCTGCCGTCTACAGCAGGTCGGTCCCGCTTGCCCTGAGCAGCTGGGAAGTCCCCGGCGAGCCCGTCCCGGCGCTTGAGGCGATGCGGCAGGAGTTCCAGCCGCAGGAGCACGGCGCCGCCTGGGGCCGGCCGTGGGGGACCACCTGGCTGCGGCTGCAAGGGGAGGTGCCTGAGTCATGGGGCGGCAGTCCGGATACCTCCCTTGAGGTGGTGGTGGACCTTGGGTTCACCACCGAAGCCCCCGGCTTCCAGTGCGAGGGCATAGCGTGGCGGGCCGACGGCACCATCATCAAGGCCATCTCACCCCGCAACCAGTACATCCCCTTGAAGCTGCTGGGCAGCGGCATGGCGGTGGACTTTTACGTGGAGGCGGCCGCGAACCCGGATATGGCACAGGGCTGGACCTTCGCCGCCACGCCGCTGGGTGACAAAGCGACCGCCGGGGGAGCGCCGCAATACCGGCTGGGAAGCATCGCCATCGCTGAACTCAACCAGTGCGTGTGGGAACTCCAACAGGACGTGTGGACGCTGTCCGGCCTCATGGAACAACTCCCGCTGGAGCTTCCCCGCCGCCACGAGATCCTCCGGGCTTTCGAACGCATGATGGATGTGATGGATCCCGACGATGTTGCCGGGACCGCTGCGGCAGGACGCCAGGCGCTCGCCGAGGTCCTCGCCAGGCCGGCCTACGCGTCAGCGCACCAGCTGGTTGCCACCGGGCATGCGCACATCGATTCTGCCTGGCTGTGGCCGGTCCGGGAGACCGTCCGCAAATGTGCCAGGACCTTTTCCAATGTGGTGGCCCTGATGGACGAAGACCCGAGCTTTGTCTTTTCCTGTTCGTCTGCGCAGCAGCTGGCGTGGATCAAGGAACTGTACCCGGAGCTGTTCAGCAGGATCCGGGAAAAGGTGCGGGCCGGACAGTTTGTCCCGGTGGGCGGCATGTGGGTGGAGTCGGACACCAACATGCCGGGCGGCGAAGCCATGGCCCGGCAGTTCGTCGAGGGCAAGGGCTTCTTCCTGGCCGAGTTTGGCATTGAGTGCCGGGAGGCCTGGCTGCCGGACTCGTTCGGCTACAGCGCGGCCCTGCCCCAGATCGTCAAGGCGGCGGGCAGCACATGGTTCCTGACCCAGAAGATCTCCTGGAACCAGACCAACAGGATGCCGCACCACACGTTCAACTGGGAGGGGATCGACGGCACCCGGCTGTTCACCCACTTCCCGCCAGTGGACACCTACAACTCGGACCTCAGCGGCCGGGACCTGGCGCACGCCGAGCGCAACTACCGGGACCATGGCCACGGCTCCGTGTCGTTGGTGCCGTTTGGCTTTGGCGACGGCGGCGGCGGCCCCACCCGGGAAATGCTCGCGGCTGCTGCCCGCACCGAGGATCTGGAGGGATCGCCCAGGGTCCGGATCGGCTCAGCCGAGAGTTTCTTCCGGCAGGCCGAGGAAGAGTACCAGGCCCTGCCCGTCTGGGTGGGGGAGATGTACCTCGAACTCCACCGCGGCACGTACACCAGCCAGGCCCGCACCAAGAAGGGCAACCGGCGCAGTGAGCACCTGCTGCGAGAGGCGGAGCTGTGGTGTGCCACGGCCGCTGTGCGGAGGCCGGGTGCCTTCGACTACCCGGCCGTCGAACTCCAGCGCCTCTGGCAGTTGGTCCTGCTCCAGCAGTTCCACGACATCCTTCCCGGCAGCTCCATTGCCTGGGTCCACCAGGACGCGGAGCGGAACTACCAGGCCATTGAAACTGCCCTCGAAGGGCTGATCAACCAGGCTGCTGCCGCCATGCTGGGGTCCGGTGACCGGCACTTCCTGCTCAACGCGGCTCCACACGCCAGGGACGGCGTCCCTGCACTGGGAGTGGGGGAGCCCGTGGCGCGCCCGAAACCCGTGCAGGCCACAGAGCACGACGGCGGCTACGTCCTGGACAACGGGATCATCCGTGCCGTGGTTGACGCAGACGGCCTTCTCGCCTCCTTGCGCGACCACGCGAGTGGCCGGGAAGCCATCGCCCCAGGTCAGCGGGGAAACCTGCTGGAGCTGCACCGGGACACCCCCAACGAGTGGGATGCCTGGGATATCGACGAGTTCTACCGGCGCAACGTCACGCCTCTGGTGCGGGCAGAATCGGTCCGCCTTGCCAGGGAAGGCGGCAGCGCCGTCGTGGAAGTGAAGCGGCTGGCGGGCACCTCGCCGCTGACCCAGCGCATGACGCTGGCCCCTGGCAGTCCGTCACTGGAAATCACCACGTCGGTGGACTGGCAGGAGCACGAAAAGCTGCTGAAACTCGGCTTCGCCCTCGATGTCCGGGCAGACCGGTCGGCTGCCGAAACGCAGTTCGGCCACGTCTTCCGGCCCACCCATACCAACACGTCCTGGGAAGCGGCCAAGTTCGAGATCTGTGCCCACCGGTGGATCCATGTGGGCGAACCCGGCTACGGCGTGGCGGTGTCCAACTCATCGACGTACGGCCATGACGTGGCCAGGAGCATCAGGGAATCCGACGGCGGAACCACCACCACGGTGCGTCTCTCCCTGCTCCGGGCGCCGAAGTTCCCCGACCCGGGGGCCGACCGCGGCCGCCATGAGCTCACGGTGGCTGTTCGTCCGGGCGCTGATATCGCGGACGCAGTCCAAGAGGGGTACCGGACCAATCTGGCACCGCGGCTGGTCCGGGGCGCCTCCCCGGTGGAGCCGCTCTTCTCCGTCAGCAATCCGGCGCTGGTCATCGAAGCAGTCAAGCTGGCCCAGGACGGTTCGGGAGACGTGGTGGTCCGCCTTTACGAGTCTTTGGGGCAGCGCTCCGCCGGAACGATCACCGCCAACTTCCCGGTGCGGGACACTGTGCCAACGGATCTCCTGGAACGCGGCACTGAAGCTCCCGGAGTTATGCCGGGCGGGCGCGGCGCAGAGCTCACGCTTCGGCCGTTCCAGCTGGTGACGCTGAGGTTCGCCCGGACGGGAGCCTAAGAGAGCCGGGGAACTCCCGGCCTGCGGAAACAGCCCTTAAAAGGCTGAGTGGGGGCGGTCCCCAACGATCCGCCACCACTCATCCCCCCAATGTGCGCGAAAGCCCCCGGGACGGCCTGCGTTTCAGAATTTATCCCCGTTCGAAAACGCTCAGCGGCCCCGCCTTCACACATTCATGATTGTTTCACATTCTAATGAATTTGTGAAAGCGACCGGTGGTTACGTTTCGGTAGATGTCTTTTGGGGGGCTCTCCGGCGCCCGCTGACCACCCGGGCCAGCCAGATCAGGGCCAGCCCAATAACGAAACAGAGGATCGCCGTGTAATTGATGATGAATTCAATTTGGCCAAGCGAGGGTGGGATCACCGGGAAGAGCAGCGTGAGGGCCACCGCCACTCCACCCAACGCCAGTAAACCGGCGCCGGTGCGCACCAGGACCGGGAGCCGGTCCCTGGCCGCGCGCACCATGGCCGGAACCAGTGCCAAGGCAACGTAGGCGGGATAGGCCCGGCCAGCCGCACCATAGTACTCAACGAGTGCGAAATGACGCGCGTCCTTCGCGGAGACGGCGCTGAGTCCCGCCGAGGAACCGGCGGTGTCCATGGAGAAGAACAAAGCCACCATGACCGCAGACACAAACAAAAGGACCAGCATTCCGGTCCTTCCGGTGATATGCCGGTGGGCGCTGTCGGCGCTGAAGCCCCTGGAAATCCGGATCCCCATGAAGAAGATGACGCCGAAGATCACAAACCGCAGCAGCAGGTTGGCCAGGTTGATCCCGCCCAGCGCCCGGTCTATCACGAGGTAGGGTCCCTGGATGCTCAGCAGGATGGCCAGCGTCATCGAAGCAAAGATGCCGAACAGTGAGCGGTTTTCGCCACGAAGGGTGCTGGGAATGCGGGCCGCCGCAACAAAGGCGCAAATCGCCAGCGTGGTCCACTGAAGCACTTCGATCATCCCAGGTTCTCCCAAATCTTTTCTGCCTGCGCTTGGTCCTGCTCCTGCCGGCGCAGCACTTTCCCCAATGCCTGAAGCCGCTCCCCGGCCAGCGCGGTGAGCTCCCCGTCGGTGAGGCTGTCCAGGGCTGCCTGCCGGCCGCCGGGTGGCCAGCCCGCCTCCTCCTCGGTGATGACCCCGGTGGCGACCAGCCCGCCGGCCGGTCCAACCCCGGCCGCCAGCGCCGTCGCCACGGCGAGCTCGGGGGACAGGCGGTTTGCCGTCAACTGGGCGGAATAGTTTTGCGGAGCCACTCCGGTGGAGGCCGAAACGCGGTGCCGGACCTCGCCGTCGTCTATTGCATCCACCCAGTTCTTCACCGAGGTGGCGTGCGGGGCGGGGCTCAAGGCGGGAGCGGATGCTCCCCTGGCCGCGTCCATGGCCGGCCGCGCCAAAAGCGCACGCAGGAGGTCCGCGGTGGATATCTGGCTGACCAGCTCGCTGCGGGTGGGCGGGCGCGGTGGGCCGGACAGGACGCTGTATGCATCGAAACCAGCCAGCGCGGCAACAGGATTGATGTTGTAGGCGCGGCTGATGCTGACCACAGTGCTCACGGAAACCTTGCCCCGGACCAATTGCTGGGCAAGTGTGGTCCGCTTGATCCCCGAGACCCGGCAGACGTCTGCGGTGCTGGCATCGGGTGCGATGCCTTGCAGCCAGCGCTGGAACGCCTTGGCGGAAAGGGTCATGGAGGACTCTCTGCAGAATGGGTGGTCTGAACGATTTTACCGTGCCGCCGAGGGCAGGGATCATGCGTACCGCGCCGGTGCTGTACAGCCGATTTTGTCCAGGCTGCATCTTCGTCTATAGTTGATCGTCGAGCCCGCTGGTCCGTACACCCCCCAAGTCCGGACCAGCGGGCTCTTCTATGTCCTGCAGCCCCAGCGGCGCCGCGGCCCTGTTTTCGCCGCCTTTGCCGGCCGTCTACGGCTGTCCGGGAAGCGTCGAAAGGACGTATCGATGACTGCAACCCTTGTTGCCAAGGACGTTTCGGGTGGCCATGGCCACCGCACGCTTTTTTCCAGCCTTTCGCTGACGGTGGCCCCCGGTGACGTGGTGGGCGTTGTGGGCGCGAACGGTGCTGGAAAATCCACGCTGCTGCGCCTCCTCGCCGGAGTCGACCAGCCACAGCAGGGCTCGGTAAGCCTTGCTCCCTCCGATGCCTTTGTTGGTTGGCTGCCGCAGGAACATGAGCGGATCGCCGGCGAAACGGTGGCCGCCTACATTGCGCGCCGGACCGGCTGCGCCGAGGCAACGGGTGAGATGGAATCCACCGCCGAGGCTTTGGGCTCGGGGGCTCCGGGAGCGGATGACGCCTACTCCCGTGCCTTCGACCGCTGGATGGCCTCCGGCGCCGCGGACCTGGATGACCGAATCCCCGCCGTGCTTGCAGACCTGGGCCTGGACGCGGGCCCCGACGCGCTGATGACGGGGCTTTCCGGCGGGCAGGCAGCCCGGGTGGCCTTGGCCGCCCTCCTGCTGAGCCGCTTCGACGTGGTGCTGCTCGACGAGCCCACCAATGACCTTGACCTGGCGGGCCTGGCCACCCTCGAAAACTTCGTGACGGGGCTGCGCGGGGGCGTGGTGCTGGTCAGCCATGACCGGGAGTTCCTGGCCCGCTGCGTCACCCGGGTGGTGGAGCTGGACCTGGCGCAGAACAGTGTGGCCGTTTACGACGGCGGCTATGACGCCTTCCTCGAAGAACGCGCGGTGGCGCGGCGGCACGCACGCGAGAAATACGACGAGTTTGCCGCGACCAAGGCGGACCTGGTGTCCCGTGCACGGACGCAGCGTGAGTGGAGCTCGCAGGGTGTCCGGAACGCGATGAAGAAAAGCCCGGACAACGACAAGATCCGGCGTGCGGCCAGCACCGAGTCTTCCGAAAAGCAGGCGCAAAAGGTACGGCAGATGGAATCCCGCATCGCCCGCCTGGACGCGGTGGAGGAGCCCCGGAAGGAATGGCAGCTGCAGTTCAGCATCGGCCAGGCCCCGCGCTCCAGCGCCGTCGTCGCCACCCTCCGCAACGCAGTGGCACGCCAGGGGGAGTTCACGCTGGGGCCGGTGAACCTCCAGCTCAACGGCGGGGAGCGGGTGGGCATCACCGGGCCAAACGGCGCTGGCAAGTCCACCCTCCTGCGCCTGCTGCTGGGAACCCAGGCACCGGACGACGGCGACGCCTCCATGGGTGCCACCGTCGCCGTCGGCGAAATAGACCAGGCTCGGGGACTGCTGGACGGTGCCCAGCCACTGGGCGACGCCGTCGAGGCCGTGCTGGCCGACTGGAACAGCGCGGACGTCCGCACCCTTTTGGCGAAGTTCGGCCTCAAGGCGGACCACACGTCGCGGACCGTGGATTCGCTGTCGCCGGGGGAGCGGACGCGGGCAGCCCTGGCGCTGCTCCAGGCGCGCGGCGTGAACCTGCTGGTGCTGGACGAACCCACCAACCACCTCGACCTGCCGGCCATTGAGCAGCTCGAAGAGGCCCTGGAAAGCTACGACGGAGCGCTGCTGCTGGTCACCCACGACCGCCGGCTGCTCGAAAATGTCCGACTCGACTACCGGTGGCACCTGGAAAACGGCACGGTCCAGGAGCTCCACCACACTGCAAGCCAGGAGAAATAACCATGAGCATGGACCGCGTTGCGTGGAGCTCGCTCTACAACATCAGCACCGCCAAGAGCGGCTCCAAGCCGTTCTCCAAGGAAACCCTGAAGCGGGTGCTGGCCTTCGCTGCTCCCCACAAGGGCAAGCTCATCGCCTTTGTGCTCTCCTCCATCGCAGCGGCCTTCCTGGCCGTCGCCACCCCGGTGCTCGCCGGGCAGGTGGTTGACGCCATCATCGACAAGGCTGCCGCCAGCACGGTGATCTGGCTGGCCGTGCTGATCGCCATCGTGGCCGTGGGCGAAGCGGGAGTGGGGCTGCTGACCCGCTGGCTGTCCTCGACCATCGGCGAAGGCGTCATCGTGGACCTGCGCACCCGGGTGTTCGACCACGTGCAGCGCATGCCCATTGCCTTCTTCACCCGCACCCGGACGGGAGCCTTGGTCAGCCGACTCAACAACGACGTCATTGGAGCGCAGTCCGCCTTCTCCGGCACGCTCTCCGGCGTGGTGAGCAACTCCGTGGCGCTGGCCCTGACCCTAATCGTGATGCTCAACAAGTCCTGGCTGGTCACCGTGCTCGCCATGGTCCTTCTGCCGATCTTCCTGATCCCGGCCCGGCGCATGGGCTCCAAGTTGGCAGACCTGCGCCGCGAAGCTGCCGCACACAACGCCGCCATGGGCACCCAGATGACCGAGCGGTTCTCCGCGCCCGGCGCCACTCTGGTGAAGCTGTTCGGCCGCCCGGATGAGGAATCCCGCGAGTTCGCTGCCCGCGCGGGCCGGGTCCGCGACATCGGCGTCCGCATGGCCATGCTTCAGTTCACGTTCGTCACGGCACTGACCCTGGTCTCCGCGCTCGCACTGGCGCTGGTCTACGGCCTGGGCGGCTGGCTTGCCCTGGTCGGCCAGCTGGCACCCGGCGATGTGGTGGTCCTGGCGCTGCTCCTGACCCGCCTTTACGCCCCACTCACGGCGCTGTCCAACGCCCGGGTGGAAGTCATGAGCGCGCTGGTCAGCTTTGAACGGGTGTTTGAAATCCTGGACCTCAAGCCGCTCATCCAGCAAAAACCGGATGCAGTGGCGGTCCCGGCAGGTCCGGTGTCCGTGGAGTTCGACAATGTCCGCTTTGCCTACCCCTCGGCGGACAAGGTCTCCCTGGCCTCGCTGGAGGAGGTCTCCACCCTGGACACCCGTGGCGGCGAGGAAGTGCTGCACGGCGTCAGCTTCCGGGTGGAGCCGGGACAGACGGTGGCCCTGGTGGGCTCTTCCGGGGCCGGCAAGTCAACCATCGCCCAGCTGCTCTCGCGGCT
Source organism: Pseudarthrobacter defluvii (assembly GCF_030816725.1). Classification (NCBI taxonomy): domain Bacteria; kingdom Bacillati; phylum Actinomycetota; class Actinomycetes; order Micrococcales; family Micrococcaceae; genus Pseudarthrobacter; species Pseudarthrobacter defluvii. Next base: position 3,467,201 of record NZ_JAUSYG010000001.1, on the reverse strand, counting down.
GTACGACGTCGACTCCGGTGCCGTGCGGCTCGGAGGCACGAGTCCGGGTACAGGCTTGGACGTCCGGGACGCCACCTTCGATTCCCTGCGGGACACCCTGGGAATGGTGACCCAGGACGGCCACCTGTTCCACGAAACCATCGCTTCCAACCTCCGGCTCGCCCGGCCCGACGCCACGGATCATGACATGTGGGACGTCCTGCGGCAGGCACGCCTGGAGACCATGATCAGGTCCTTGCCGGATGGACTGGACACGGTGGTGGGGGAGCGCGGCTACCGGCTTTCCGGCGGCGAACGCCAGCGGCTGACCATCGCCCGGCTCCTGATCGCCCAGCCCCGGGTTGTCATCCTCGATGAGGCCACTGCCGCGCTCGACTCCACGAACGAAGCCGCCGTGCAGGCAGCCCTGGGTGCCGCACTCGAGGGACGTACCGCCGTCGTGATTGCGCACCGGCTCTCCACCGTCCGTGCGGCCGACGCCATCCTGGTGGTGGAAGGCGGCCAAATCGTGGAACGCGGAACCCACACCGAACTGCTGGCGGCGGACGGCCGCTACGCCGAGCTGTACCGGACGCAGTTTGCCGAAGCCACCGCAGTGGCCCACGAGGCTGTCCCCGAGTTCTAGGGCTTCCGGGGTCCGGCGCTGTTTCTCAGACTGCCCGTGCCGCCAGGAGCGGAAGGATGTGGTCCGTCAGCAGCGGGGCAAGGTTCTGGGGGAGGGGCGCGCCCGCCGGCCCGCTGATATCCAGCCAGCGGACCTCGGCGATTTCCGCCGCGGGCGTGGCCTGCCAGGTGCCCGGGGCGAGGAACACGGTGGCTTCGATGTCGGTGGCGGCCTCGTTCGCGGCGTCGGCGATCCAGATGCCCATGAGTTCAAGCTCCTGCGGGCGCACAACGATTCCCACTTCTTCGGCAAGCTCGCGGGCGGCCGCCTGGACGGCGGTTTCGCCCGGCTCGGGCTTCCCTCCCGGGTGCATGAACATCCCGGTTCCGCGTTTCCGCACGGTCAGGAGCCGTCCGGCGTCGTCGAAGACACAGACGGCGGACACCACGATCCGGTCCTTCACTCGGGGATCCTTTCCAGGTGTGAGACCAGCAGCAGGTCCTTGCGCGGGCCGGTGACGTCCCAGCTGTAACTGAAGGCCTCCGGGCCCTGGCGGGAGTAGGAGACGCGGTAGGTGTCGGGGTCGCACCAGTGGGTGTCCAGGCTGGCGTCCGGGGTAAAGCCCATGCGGTGGAACGGCCGGCCGTCGGGGAAGAACACGTCCAGCGCGTCGGGCCGCCCCGCAGGCTTCAGGACGTACTCGCGCGAGGCGGGGCCGGTAAAAGCAGGCCAGCGCATGGTGCCTTCCTCGCGCAGGGCCAGGCCGCCGTCGTCCACTGAAGTGAAAATGACGACGCCGGAAAAGGTTCCCTGGGTGCCATCCGACCTGTCCAGCAGGTCCCGCTCCACCCGCCAGCGGCCTGACTGCCGGGGCGGTGCCGGCTGGCCGGCTGCGTTGCCGGCGGGGCTGCCGAGGAGGTAATCGCGGAGGCTGGGCTCCGGGGAGCTGGAGTTCAAGTGCCCTCGATTGGAATCGAACCAACGACACCGGCTTTAGGAGAGCCGTGCTCTATCCACTGAGCTACGAGGGCGTCGCGTCCGGGAGGTTCGGCGGGGCCGGTCCGTCCGGACACGGTTACAAGCATACAAGGTGCCGGCCCGTACTACGCTCAAGGCATGAGTCCAGCCCCCACTGCCGCTCCCGCCGTCGCTTTCATCCCGAACGTTGCGTCCACCCGGCAGTACATCGGCGCCTGGGCGGTGCTGAGCGTGCTGCAGTACTTCGCAGCTGAGGCAGCCGTGGCAATGGCGTGGGCCGGACCCCGTCCCTACGACCTGCGGACCGGTTACATCAGTGACCTGGGTGCCCTGAGCTGCGGAGTGTTCGACGGACGGGATATCTGCTCACCGTTGAACTGGCTGATGAATGCCTCGTTCGTGGTCCAGGGCCTGGGGCTCCTGCTGGGTGCGGTGCTGCTGACCTCGGGGCTGCTGCGTGTTGCCGCCCGTCCGGGCACACGGGTGGACTGGGGCCGCAGGCAGCCGTGGGTCGCGGCAACCGCGGTCCGGCTGCTCACCGGCGCCGCCGGGGCCGGGACGGTGGTTGTGGGCCTGGTCCCGGAGGACGTCGGCTCGCCATGGCACTATTCAGGCGCCGTCCTGTACTTCGTCACCGGGGGTGCGGCACTGCTGGTGCTCGGCCTGCTCTGGCTGCGGAAGACCGGGCTGGCGTGGTTCCTCCTGGTGTGCGGAAGCGTGTCGCTGGCGGCCACAGCTACCGGCGGGCTCACCCGGATGAGCGTGCCCGAGCCGGGGACGCTGGAGCGGTTGATGGGTTACCCCGTCACGGTGGGGATGGCGGCGGCGGGATTGGTCATTGCGCAGCGGGTGCACCGGCACCGGAAGGAACGGCGGGCGGCGGCGGCCGTCACGACCGTTGGTTAGTGCTCTTTCCGGGTGCGGCTGTTGAGGAATACAGCTGCGGCGCCTGCCAGGAGGCTCAACACCAAAAGCACCCAGCCCGCGATGGTGAGGCCCGAGGCCAAGGCGACCTGGCCGGCGTCGGGACCTGGTGTGCCCATCATGGCGTCGATGGCAACGTTGCCCCACAGCCGGACCACCACGAACAGCATGGGCAGGGCCCACAGCGCCCAGCGCAGCGCCTTCCGGGCCACATTGGTGCCAATGAGCAGCAGCCAGGTGAAGCCGAAGATCAGGGGGAAGAGCGTCCCGGCAGTCTTGTGGACGTAGCTCAGCTGGCCCAGGGCGTCGCCGTTCATGACTCCCTGCAGTCGGCCAACGTAGCCGGCATCGAAGCCGCCCACCAGCGAATCCGGCATGGCCATGTCCTGGGACAGCTGCGTCATTTGGGTCAGGGTCAGCAGGTGCAGGTACCAGAAGAGGAACAGGCTGGCCACCACCCCGGCGATGACAATGAGGTTGCTGTTGCCCTGCGCTTTCTCCGGTGTGCGCGCCGTGGTGGGGTTGACCACCGGTGGCAGGTGATGCTGCGGCACGGACGCGTTGGCGCCGTGCTTCTTGATCCGCTGGGCAGGGGTTTTGGCCATGGCTCCATTATCCCGCCCCATAGACTGAACCCATGACCACCGGCCGACACAGCGCAGCTGTTCTTGACCCCTCCCTGGATGACTACGAACTGGCGGCGGCGCTGGTCCGCGAAGCCGGACAGCTGGCGCTCCTCATGCGCATGGCCGGACTCGAGGCGGAACAAAAAACCTCCGTGTCGGACGTGGTGACAGCGGCGGACCACGCCGCCGAGGCCTACGTGCTGGAGCAGTTGCGGCGCTGCCGGCCCGAAGATGGCATCCTGGGCGAGGAAGGCGCCTCTGTCCAGGGGACCAGCGGCCGTACCTGGGTGATCGACCCCGTGGACGGCACGTACAACTTCCTGCACGGCTCCACCTACTGGTGTTCAGCCATCGCGCTCAAGGACCGCCGCGATGTGCTGTTGGGCGCCGTCTTCCAACCGGAGGAGGACAAGCTGTGGCTCGGCGGCCACGACCGGCCTGCCACCCTGAACGGCGAAGCGCTGACCTCCTTTTCCGATGATGACGGCAAACGCAAGACGACGAGCGTGGCCGAAATCGGTGCAGCCACCTACATCCACCCCACCTGGCTGATGGATCCCATGTGCGCCATGCCGTGGCACGCTGCGGCCACCTCCGCCGCGTCCCTCCGCATGCTTGGATCCGGTTCCTGCGACCTGGGCCGCGTGGCGGACGGGCAGCTGGGGTGCTGGTTCCAGCACAGCTGCCCGGAATGGGACTGGCTGCCGGGCAAGGCGATCGTCCTCGCGGCCGGCGGCGCCGTGGACACTGTCCGCGTCAACGGGCTGGAGTGGTTCGTGGCAGGGGGAACAACGGCAGTCCGCGAGTTGCGTGCGGCCCTTGAGTCAGGCTCGGTGGCTTGAGTACCCTGCACAGACCTGACATCGCCACCCGCCCAAATCCCTATGTGGATAAAAGGCCTGTGATCCACAGGCTGGAAGGCGTTGTCGGTCCCAACGCCTAGACTTGTAGGCACCATGGATATGTTGTTTGACCCGTACTCTGACGGACCGTTCAAGGCCGCTCCTGCCGCCACCGCCCGCACCAGGACGGGACCGGAGGCCGTTGCCACCGCTGCCGGGCCGGGCGGAATGCCGGGCCACGACATGGAGAGCCAGCACCAGTCCGGCGGCTGGCAGCAGTCCGGCCAGGGTGGTGGGAACCGGCACGACGGCGGCCACCATGGCAGCCGCCGTCCCGACGCTGCGCAGCTGCTGGAGGGACTGAACCCGCAGCAGGAAGAGGCGGTCAAGCATGGCGGTTCTGCCCTGCTGATCGTCGCAGGGGCCGGGTCGGGCAAGACGCGCGTGCTCAGTAACAGGATCGCCTACCTGATCGCCACCGGCCGCGCCCACCACGGCGAGATTCTGGCCATCACGTTCACCAACAAGGCCGCGGCGGAGATGCGCGAACGCATCGAGGCGCTGGTGGGCGGCCGCGCCAAGATCATGTGGATCTCCACGTTCCACTCGTCCTGCGTGCGGATCCTCCGGCAGGAAGCGGCGAACGTGGGGTTGAAGTCCAACTTCTCCATCTACGACTCCGCCGACTCCCTGCGGCTGGTCACCCAGGTGTCCAAGGCGCTGGACCTGGACCCCAAGAAATTTGCGCCCAAGGCCATCCAGCACAAGATCTCGGCGTTGAAGAACGAGCTGATCGACGCCGATTCCTTTGCCTCGGAAGCCAATTACAACGACCCCTTCGAACATGCGGTGGCGGACGTCTACAAGGGCTACACCCAGCGCCTGCGGCAGGCCAACGCCATGGACTTCGATGACCTGATCGCCGAGACCGTCTACATGTTCCGGGCCTTCCCGGCGCTGGCTGAGTCCTACCGGCGCCGCTTCCGGCACGTCCTGGTGGACGAGTACCAGGACACCAACCATGCCCAGTACGCGCTGGTGCGCGAGATCGTGGGGGAGGGACCGGGAGCCTCGGAACTTACCGTGGTGGGTGACTCGGACCAGTCCATCTACGCGTTCCGCGGGGCGGACATCCGGAACATCGTGGAATTCGAAAAGGACTACCCGGAAGCGCGCACCATCAAGCTGGAGCAGAACTACCGCTCCACCCAGAACATCCTGAGCGCGGCCAACTCGGTGATCTCGCGCAACCCCAACCGGCCGGAAAAGCGCTTGTGGACTGCCGAGGGTGAGGGCCACAAGATCATCGGCTACGTCGGCGAAAACGAGCACGACGAAGCGCAGTTCATCGCCAAGGAAATCGACCGGCTCCAGGACGAAGAAAACCTGCGCCCGGGCGACGTCGCCATCTTCTACCGGACCAACGCCCAGTCCCGTTCCATTGAAGACGTCCTGGTGCGCGTGGGACTCCCGTACAAGGTGGTGGGCGGCACCCGCTTCTACGAGCGCAAGGAAATCAAGGACGCGCTGGCTTACCTGCGTGTCCTGGTGAACCCGGACGACGACGTCAACCTCCGCCGGGTGCTGAACGAGCCAAAGCGGGGCATCGGAGACCGCGCCGAGGGTGCGGTGGCAGCCTTGGCCGAGCGGGAGCGGACCTCCTTCATGGCCGCGGCCCGCCGTGCAGACCAGGCTCCCGGCATGGCCACCCGTTCAGTCAATGCCGTGCTGGGTTTCGTGAAGATGCTGGACGACCTCGCCGAGGTAGCCGCCGGTTCGGGCGCTGCCGCTGCCCTGGAAGCCGTCCTGGAACAGACCGGCTACCTTGCCGCGCTGCGCTCCAGCACCGATCCGCAGGACGAATCCCGCGTGGAGAACCTGGCCGAGTTGGTGGCTGTGGTGCGCGAGTACGAGCAGGAAAACCCGGAAGGATCCCTGGCCGCGTTCCTGGAGCAGGTGTCCCTGGTGGCGGACGCCGACCAGATCCCGGATGCCCCGGGCGCGGACATCGACGAAGCCGTGGCCGAGGCCAAGCGGCTCGGCGTGGTGACCCTCATGACCCTGCACACTGCCAAGGGCCTGGAATTTCCGGTGGTCTTCCTCACCGGCATGGAGCACGGGCTCTTCCCCCACCAGCGCTCCGCCACTGATCCCAAAGAGCTGGCGGAGGAACGCAGGCTTGCCTACGTGGGCCTCACCCGTGCACGCAAGCGGCTGTACGTCACCCGGTCGGAGGTGCGCAGCATGTGGGGCCAGAGCCAGTACAACCCTGCCAGTCAGTTCCTGGAGGAGATCCCTGCCGAACTCCTGGAATGGAAACGGGAGGGAACCAGCAGGCAGGCCGGTGGCTGGGGCGGCGGCTCCATCGGGTCCGGCCGCTACAGCGGGTCCTTCTGGGGAGCCGGCACGGCCCGCGGCGCTGCGGCGGACTCCTCCGCCGGCTTCAACGCCGACGTTCCAGCGTTCATCGCCAAGAACCGGGTGCAGCCGCAGAAGGAAATCATCACCGTCAGCGTGGGGGACAAGGTCAACCACACCAGCTTCGGCAATGGGACGGTCCTCGCCCTTGAAGGCGCGGGGGACAAGACGGTGGCCAAGGTCAAGTTCGACGTCGGCGAAAAGAGGCTGCTGCTGCGGTACGCGCCGTTGACCAAGCTGGACGCCTGACCCATTCCACCTGGTCCGCCGCTGCCCGGAGGCAGCGGCGGGGCATAATGGAGGCCATGCGACGGACTGTATGGGGAATTCTCGCCGCCCTTTTCCTGATCACTGCCACGGGGTGCAGCGTGACCACAAAGGACCCCTCCTACGTCCCGCCGGCACCGCCCACACCCATGGAACAGCTGGCAAAGGCGCCGCTGGTTGACCCGAAGACGTTCTCCAGCGGCACCGACGTCCTCTCTTTCATCACCTCGGACCGGACCATCGCCTGTTCGCTGACGTCCGCACGGGGGGAGCACGTGAACCTTCCCTATGAGCAGAACCGCTACACCGACTCTGCCAACAACAAGCTGCCTCTTGTCCCCGTGGCGCACTGCGAGCTGGCCACCTACCCGGCGCCCCAGCCAGGCGACATCAAGGATGACTGCGCGGGAACCCACCTTGGCTACCTGGGCGGCGTGGCCCTGCTGTCGCCGGACACCGCCCGCTATGGGGAATGCCGCTCCGGGGTCACAGCCATGGAGGCCGCCTACGGGCCGAAGGGAAGCAAGGCCGGCCCGCTGGCCCAGTTGCCTGTGCTCTCGGACGGGCAGAACCTCGAACGCAACGGCCTTCGCTGCTCCGCCTATAACGGCGGCGTGGCGTGCGGAAACGTCTCCGCCGGCGTCGGTTTCTTCGTTTCCGCCGAACGTTACGAACTGGTCGCGGGACCAGCGAAAGGCAGCGCAACCCCGCAGCCGCAAGACTCAAAATCCCCGTAAATCCGCGGTTTTTCTACGCTCAATAGAATAGTGTGCTTTCTCACATAAGAGGTAGTCTGGGACGGCCTGGTCCCTCCAAAGGACTAGAGTTCCCCATGGAGCATCACGCCGCGTGGCTCGTTTCCAGACAGGCCGCCGGTGCGTGCAATCCGCAGCCCGGTCATCGTCTTTTGATGGTGTCCGACTGTACCGAAACTACTTCGACGTAGAAGGACACTAAACCGTGGACCTGTTTGAATACCAGGCGCGCGATATGTTCGAGGCGCACGGTGTACCCGTGCTTGCCGGCATCGTGGCGTACACCCCAGAAGAAGCAAAGGCAGCTGCTGAGAAGATCGGCGGCGTAACCGTTGTCAAGGCGCAGGTCAAAGCAGGCGGCCGCGGCAAGGCCGGCGGCGTCAAGGTCGCAAAGTCCGCCGACGAGGCGTTTGAACACGCCTCCAACATCCTGGGCATGGACATCAAGGGCCACACCGTCAAAAAGGTGATGATTGCCCAGGGTGCCGACATCGCCGAGGAGTACTACTTCTCCGTCCTGCTGGACCGGGCCAACCGCAACTACCTGGCCATGTGCTCGGTTGAAGGCGGCATGGAAATCGAGCAGCTCGCCGTCGAACGCCCCGAAGCGCTGGCCAAGATCGCCATCGACCCCGCCGTGGGCATCGACCAGGCCAAGGCCGACGAAATCGTCGCAGCCGCCGGCTTCGCCGAGGAACTGCGCGGCAAGGTCGCCGCCGTGATCCTCAAGCTCTGGGATGTCTTCAAGAAGGAAGACGCCACCCTGGTGGAGGTCAACCCGCTGGTCAAGACCGGTGCCGGCGACATCGTGGCACTGGACGGCAAGGTCTCCCTGGACGAGAATGCCGACTTCCGCCACGCCAAGCACGCGCAGCTCGAGGACAAGGACGCTGCCGACCCGCTTGAGGCCAAGGCAAAGGCGCAGGACCTCAACTACGTCAAGCTCGACGGCGAAGTGGGCATCATCGGCAATGGCGCCGGCCTGGTCATGTCCACCCTCGACGTCGTTGCCTACGCCGGCGAGAACCACGGCAACGTCAAGCCCGCCAACTTCCTGGACATCGGCGGCGGAGCCTCGGCCGAGGTCATGGCCGCCGGCCTGGACGTCATCCTGGGTGACGAGCAGGTCAAGTCCGTGTTCGTCAACGTCTTCGGCGGCATCACCGCCTGCGACGCCGTCGCCAAGGGCATCGTCGGTGCACTCGCCGAGCTGGGCAGCGCCGCCAACAAGCCGCTGGTCGTCCGCCTTGACGGCAACAACGTCGAGGAAGGCCGCCGCATCCTCACCGAGGCCAACCACAAGCTGGTTACCCTGGCCGCCACCATGGACGAGGGCGCCGATAAGGCCGCCGAGCTCGCCAACGCAGCTAAGTAAAGGGACGCACCATGTCTATCTATCTGAACAAGGACTCCAAGGTCATCGTCCAGGGCATCACCGGCGGCGAAGGCACCAAGCACACCGCCCTGATGCTCAAGGCCGGCACCAACATCGTTGGCGGCGTGAACGCCCGCAAGGCCGGCACCACGGTCCTGCACGGTGAGAAGGAAATCAACGTCTACGGCACCGTCAAGGAAGCCATGGCAGAAACCGGCGCCGACGTCTCCATCGTGTTCGTGCCGCCTGCATTCACCAAGAACGCCGTCGTTGAGGCCATCGAGGCCGGTATCGGCCTTGTCGTGGTCATCACCGAAGGCGTGCCCGTCCAGGACTCCGCCGAATTCTGGGCCCTCGCCCAGTCCAGGGTGGACGCCGACGGCAACCAGGTCACCCGCATCATCGGCCCGAACTGCCCCGGCATCATCACCCCGGGCGAAGCACTGGTTGGCATCACCCCCGCCAACATCACCGGCAAGGGCCCCATCGGCCTGGTCTCCAAGTCCGGCACGCTGACCTACCAGATGATGTACGAACTGCGCGACCTTGGCTTCTCCACCGCCATCGGCATCGGCGGGGACCCCGTCATCGGCACCACGCACATTGACGCCCTGGCCGCGTTCGAAGCTGACCCCGAGACCAAGGCCATCGTCATGATCGGCGAAATCGGCGGCGACGCTGAAGAGCGTGCAGCGGACTTCATCAAGGCAAACGTCACAAAGCCGGTTGTCGGCTACGTGGCCGGCTTCACCGCCCCCGAAGGTAAGACCATGGGCCACGCAGGCGCCATCGTCTCCGGTTCCGCGGGCACCGCCCAGGCCAAGAAGGAAGCCCTCGAAGCTGCCGGCGTAAAGGTTGGCAAGACGCCTTCCGAAACCGCCAAGCTGCTTCGCGAGGTCTACTCCGCCCTCTAGCAGTACACGACGCGGGGCCACCCAGGCCCGGCCCTTCACAGGGACCGGCACCGGGAGGCCCCGCGTTTGCTGTTTAACGCACACAAGCTGACAAACGGCGACGGCGGGCGGCGGACCGCCGGGTGCGTCGAGTAATGTTGGGAAAGGAAAATCACGGCGCCGTGGGCGCGCAGGCAGGGGAATGACGATGGCAGCAAAGCGACCCACCCTGGTCGACGCCGTCGTGGACAAGGTCCTGGAGCACATCCTCAGCGGAGAGATCAAGGCCGACGACGCCCTGCCGCCCGAGTCGGATATCGCCAAGGAATCCGGGGTCAGCAGGCTGACGGCCCGCGAAGCAATGAACGTCCTCAAGGCGCAGAACGTGGTCTACGTAAAACGCGGGCTCGGTACGTTCGTTAATCCTCCGGAACGCTGGACCGGCCTTGATGCCATTATGCAGGCCGCCTCCAGGGGAGTGGCTTCGGACCAGGTAGCTCTGCGGTTGCTGGAAGTCCGCCGCATGGTGGAGACCGGGGCCGCTGAGCTCGCCGCCTCCCGCCACAGGCCAGCGGACCTCGCCGCGCTCCAGGAAAGCGTGGAGCAGATGGAAGCCGCGCACAGGGCAGGCGACGTGGATGCGCTCACCGTGGCCGACATCGCTTTCCACGACACGGTGCTCCGTGCCTCCGGCAACCCATTCGTACCGGCCCTGCTGGGCCAGTTGTCCACCCTGTTGTATGCCATGCGGCGGGAGACGTCCGCGTTCCCGGATGTACAGCGCCACGCCATCCACCACCACAAGATGGTCCTTGCAGCGATTGCCGCCGGCGATCCCGCCACCGCACGCTCCACCATGGACGCACACATCACCCAGACCTTCGAGGACTACGAGCAGTTCCTTGCCCTCTCCAGCCGCTTCGGGGCCACCGCCGGCTAAAAGCCCCGGCTCCCCCGGCTTCTGTGTTGACGGTCGCATTCTTCTGTGACTACAATCTCAGTCAGACATCAGACATCTGATATCAAGTTCCCCCACACAATGCCGCCAGCCAAAGGAGTCTTTATGCGCGCGCATTCCCTTTTCAAGGGTCCCCAGGCGAAAGTTGGAGGTCTGCGATGACCTCCCGCGCCGCCGCCCCCGCACTCAGCGCCCTGGGCGAGACTACCCTCCGCAAGGTCCGCCGGAGGCTCATGCCCCTGATCGTTCTCCTGTACTTCATCGCCTACCTCGACCGGAACAACGTCGGTTTCGCGAAGCTCGGCATGCAGGGGGACATCGGCCTGACCGAGGCCGCTTACGGCCTGGGCGCCGGCATCTTCTTCCTGGGCTACGCCCTGCTGGAGATCCCGTCCAACGGCGGCATGTACCGCTTCGGCGCCCGCAAGTGGATCGCACGCATCCTGATCAGCTGGGGCATCTTCGCCACGGCCATGTTCCTGGTGAACGGCGAAGCCACCTTCTACGTCATCCGCTTCCTCCTCGGGGCGGCCGAGGCAGGCTTCTTTCCCGCCATCCTCTTCTACCTGACCCTCTGGTTCCCGGCTGCGCAGCGCGTGACCGTGCTGGGTATCTTCATCCTGGCGCAGCCCATCTCCAACGCCCTCGGCGCTCCCGTGTCCGGCATGCTCCTGAACCTGGAAGGCGTAGCGGGCCTGCACGGCTGGCAGTGGCTCTACATCCTCGAGGGCATTCCTGCCATCATCCTGGGCATCATCACGCCCTTCGTCATGACGGACCGGCCAGAGCACGCCAAGTGGCTCAAGCCCGAAGAGCGTGAATGGCTCTCCACCACCATGAGCGCGGAGCTGGCGGACAAGCAGAAGACCGGCAAGCACAACTTCCTCGCCGGCCTGAAGGATCCCCGCACCATCGCCTACTCCGCGTTGTACTTCGGACTGGTCTGCGGCATTTACGGCCTCGGCCTCTGGCTGCCCACCATCGTCAAGGCGCTGGGATCGTTCGACTCGACGCAGGTTGGATTCATCGTCTTCATCCCGTACGCCATCGCGGCCGTCTTCGTCTACTTCTGGAGCAAGCGCTCGGACCGTACCGGCAACCGCGTGTGGCATGCCAGCATGAGCATGGTGCTCGCCGCCGTCGGCCTCCTGGGGGCAGGGTTCCTGCTGCCGGTCAACGCGGTACTCGCCATGGTGTTCCTGACCCTCGCGGCCATGGGCATCTACTCGGCGATCGCGCCGTTCCTGGCCATGCCCTCCGCGGCCCTTACCGGTGCAGCGGCTGCGGCCGGACTGGCAATGGTCAACTCGCTCGGCAACCTGGGCGGATTCGTGGCGCCCTACATCGTGGGCATCCTGAAAGACGCCACCGGGAACAGCCAGACCGGCTTGGTCTTCCTGGCGGCCTGCCTCGCAGTGACCGCCGCCGCCACCTACCTCTACGCACGCAAGCGGCCCGAAGGTGTCTCCGCCCCCGGTGCCACCGTTCCTGCCGCCGAAACCCACTAGGAAACAGCAATGACAACTCAGCACACTTTCCCCGCAGAGCGCACCGCGGTCCTCACCGGCGCGGCATCAGCCCGCGGCATCGGCCGTGCAACCGCCGACCGCCTGGCCAGCGAGGGCTGGTCCATCGCCATCCTTGACATCAATGCCCAGGACGCCCAGGCTGCCGCAGCAGAGATCGGCTCCAGCCGTGCCGTCAAGGCTATCGGCGTGGGCGCGGACGTCTCGGACGAGGCTTCCGTGGACCGCGCCATTACAGAGATCGAGCAGGCGCTTCCGCCCATCGTCGGACTGGTGAACCTTGCAGGAATCAGCTCACCCACCCCGTTCATGGAGACCACCGTGGCGGAATGGGACAAGGTTTTCGCCATCAACATGCGCGGCACGTTCGTGGTGTCGCAGCGGGTACTCAAGGGCATGATCGAACGGGAACTGGGCCGGATCGTCAGCATCTCCTCCATCTCCGCCCAGCGCGGCGGCGGCACCTACTCCAAGGTGGCCTACAGCGCCTCCAAGGCCGGCATTCTCGGATTCACCCGCGCCCTGGCCCGCGAGATGGGCGAGCACAACATCACGGTGAACGCCATCGCCCCGGGCCCGATCGACACCGACATCATGGGCGGGACGCTTAGCGATGAGCGCAAGGCGCAGATGTCGGAGGGGATCATGATGGGCCGGGTGGGAACCCGCGAGGAAGTCGCCGCCCTGATCGCGTTCCTGCTCGGCGAGGACGCCGGCTACATCACCGCCGCCACCTACGACATCAACGGCGGCCTGCAGGTTTCCTGACCCGGCCTTCCTGCAGGATGCATGCTCCCGAAGGTGCCGTGGGGCCCACCGGTCCCACGGCACCTTCGGGGCGCTGCGCCCTTCATCTTCGCGTTCGCGCGCTCTCTTTCGGCTATAGGATTTCTACATGGCAACAAAGAACCAGGCCTCCGGCGGCGTCAGCAGGCAGGTCCTCGCCGACCACGTCTATGAGGCGCTTCTGGTTGCCCTGATGGATGGCAGGCTGGAGGCAGGCACCCCCGTCAGCATCGACGGGATGGCCAGGGAACTGGACGTTTCCCCCACTCCGGTCCGTGAAGCCCTGGCCCGCCTGGAAGCCACGGGGATGGTCCGCAGGATGGCGCTGCGCGGTTACCGCGTGGCTCCGCTGTTCTCCCCGGAGGAGCTGGCAGACCTGATGGACGCGCGGTTGGTGATCGAACCGGCCAACGCCTTCATGGCCTGCAAGCACGGTGACCCGCAGCTGACCAAGCAGTTGGAGCAGGCCATCGAGGACCTTAAGGCAGCCCCGCGGGGCCCGTCCTTCGCCGAGTTCCGGGCCTACTGGGAAGCGGACGAACGTTTCCACCGCCTGATTGCCGAATTCGCCAACAACCAGTTCCTGCTGTCCGCCTACAATGCGCTGGGCGGCCAGGTGCAGCGTTTCCGCTTCTTCGGCGGCCTGGGCGTGACCGACGCCGACTACGCCATCGCCGAGCACACCGAGATCCTCAAAGCGTTTGAGGTCGGCGACGCCGAGCGCGCCCGGCAAACAATGATTGACCACATCGAGGGCGTCAAGCAGCGCTCGCAGCACGACAGCGAAGTGCGCAGCTAGGGTTACCGCGGCCGGGAGCCAGTTGCCCTGACCCGACGTTTTCCCACACCTGCCTGCGTTTGAGCAGGCACAACGAAGAGGCCCTTGACAGAGCCCACAAGCAGCGTAGATCCTATAGGAAATGCGATTCTAAATCTGGAGTGACAATGCCGTACACAGCCGAAAACTGGCCCATCGCCGCAGCCCTGCTGCAGTTCCCGGGAACCAAAGCCGATGGAACCTCCGTGCAGGACGCCCCCGCCGGCGACTGGCAGCGGGTCTTCGAGGAAGTGGCCGACGCCGGCTTCACCAACGCCGACCTTACCGACAGCTGGGTCCGCCCCGGTGATCTTTCCAGCGCCCGCCTGGATGAGCTGAAGTCCGCCGCCACCGCCGCCGGCCTGGGCCTTCCGTCCATCTCCGCCATCCGCCGCAGCGTGATCGAGGAAGGCAACTGGGAAAACAACCTGGCCTACACGCACCGCACGCTGGAGGCCGCAGCACAGCTTGGCTGCGAGGTAGTCTCGATCGGCCTCCACCAGGCCATCACGCCGGAGCAGCAGAAGCAGCTGTGGTTCTGGACCGTTGAAGGCCACAAGGACCCTGTGGGGGACAAGGAAACCTGGAACAACGCCGTCAGCCGCATCCGCGAGGTAGGCAAGCACGCGGCTGAACTTGGGCTCCTGGTGTCCCTCGAGATGTACGAGGACACCTACCTCGGCACCGCGGACTCCTCCGTGCAGTTGGTTCAGGACATCGACCTGCCCAACGTCGGAATCAACCCGGACCTGGGCAACCTGATCCGCCTGCACCGGCCCATCGAGGACTGGCGCGAAGTGATCCATAAGACCCTTCCGTACTCCAACTACTGGCACGTCAAGAACTACATCCGCGATGAGGACCAGGCCCGGGACCACTACGTCGCCATGCCGGCCCCCATGGAATCCGGCCTCATCAGCTACCGCGAGGCCTTCCAGTTCGCCCTTTCCGTCGGCTTCCAGGGCATCATCTGCACGGAGCACTACGGCGGCGACGGCCTGAGCGTAACCGCCGCCAACCAGGACTACCTGCGCCGCCAGGTCCTGCCCAAGCGCGAAGGCTACGCCCTGGGCACCAGCCAGGTGGCGCAGGGCCGGCAGGCTCCGGCAGCCGTTCCGGCACGCTAACTCCCGCACACAACCCAAGCGGTTCAACGAGGAATCATGACAAAGATATTTGACGATCCAGCGCAGTTCGCAGACGACGCCCTCGATGGCTTCGTCGCCGCCAACCGCCAGTACGTGGCACGCGTGGACGGCGGTGTTGTCCGCTCCACCGAATCACCGGAGGGCCAGGTGGCACTGGTGATCGGTGGCGGCTCCGGCCACTACCCGGCCTTCGCCGGCCTGGTGGGTGCCGGGCTTGCTGCCGGCAGCGCCTGTGGAAACATGTTCGCTTCCCCCTCCGCGGGGCAGGTCTACCGGGTGGCCAAGGCATCCCAGTCCGGCGGCGGCGTCCTGCTCAGCTACGGCAACTACGCCGGCGACGTCCTCCACTTTGGCCAGGCACAGGACAAGCTGAACGCCGAGGGCATCGAGACCCGGACCGTGCTGGTCACCGATGACATCGCCAGCGCTCCACTCGAAGAGATCGGCAAGCGCCGCGGCATTGCCGGCGACCTTACGGTCTTCAAGGTGGCCGGGGCGGCAGCAGAAGCAGGCCTGGACCTGGACGAGGTGGAGCGCCTCGCCATCAAGGCCAACCACCACACCCGCTCGCTCGGCGTGGCCTTCGCCGGCTGCACCCTGCCCGGGGCAGCCGAGCCCCTGTTCACCGTGCCGGAAGGCATGATGTCCGTCGGGCTCGGCATCCACGGTGAGCCGGGCATTTCCGAGCAGCCGCTGCCCACCGCCAGCGAACTAGCACAGCTGTTGGTGGATGGACTCCTGAAGGACAAGCCGGACGCGGCCGGCACCAGGGTGGTACCCATCCTCAACGGCCTCGGGACGGTCAAGTACGACGAACTGTTCCTGCTGTTCGGCAGGATTGAGGCACTGCTGGCCGGTGCCGGACTGGAGATTGTGGAGCCTGAATGCGGCGAGCTGGTCACCAGCCTGGATATGTCCGGCCTGTCCCTGACGCTGTTCTGGCTGGACGAGGAACTCGAAAAGTTCTGGGCCGCGCCTGCTGACACCCCGGCCTTCCGCAAAGGGAACCTGGCTCCGCGCCGGGCCCGTTCCGTCGAGTCGCTGGCGGAGGCCGAAACCACTCCGGCGCTGGCGGCCACTCCCGCCTCGACTGCCCTGGCCGCCACGGCGGTGGACGCGCTGAAGGAGGTGCGCGCCGTCGTCGTCGAACACGAAGAGGCACTCGGGAAACTGGACGCCATCGCCGGGGACGGGGACCACGGCATCGGCATGCGCCGCGGCGTGGACGCCGCCGTCGCCGCCGCCGAGAAGTCACATGCTGCCGGCGCCGGCCTTGAGGAACTCCTCGCCGCGGCCGGGGAGCAGTGGGCCGAGCGCGCGGGCGGCACCTCCGGGGCCCTCTGGGGCGCGGCCGTCGCCGCCGTCGGCAGGACCCTGGGCAGCAAGGACTCCTATTCCGCGGCAGACGCAGCGGCGGCCGTGAACGCCCTCCGCGACGCCATCGTCGACCTGGGCAAGGCGGAAGCGGGGGACAAGACCATGGTGGACGCGCTGCTTCCGTTCGCTGACACCTTCAGCAAGGCAATTGACGACGGCGGCAGCCTGGCCGGAAGCCTTCGTGCGGCAGCGGACGCGGCGGCAAAGGCCGCTGACGCGACTGCCGACCTTAGCCCGAAGAAAGGCCGGGCCCGCCCGTTGGCGGAAAAGAGCCTTGGCCACCCGGACCCCGGGGCAGTGTCCTTCGGCCTCATCGCCAGCAGGGTGGCCGACTATGCCGCCACCATCGAAAGCTCCTAAGGAGAACATCATGACTGAGAACACCCAGCCAGGCTGGCGCATCGTCGTCGGCAACGACGAAGCCGGCGTTGAATACAAGAACGCCCTGCGCGAACTGCTGGAGGCGGACCCCCGCGTTGCCTCCGTGGAGGACGTGGGCGTCGGCGCCGACGATGCCACCGCGTACCCGCACCTGGCCGTCGCCGCCGCCCGCAAGGTGGCCGCCGGGGAAGCGGACCGCGCCCTGCTGATCTGCGGAACCGGCCTGGGCGTCGCCATCTCGGCCAACAAGGTACCGGGCATCCGGGCCGTCACTGCCCACGACAGCTACTCCGTGGAACGCTCCGTGCTTTCCAACAACGCCCAGGTGCTGACCATGGGCCAGCGCGTCATCGGCCTTGAACTCGCCAAGAAGCTGGTGGGCGAGTGGCTCAACTACCGCTTCGATGAAAACTCCGCATCCGCGGCAAAAGTAGACGCCATCTCCTCCTACGAGGACGCGTCGGAAGGACTTGAGGACAAATGAGCACTCGCAACATCGCCGTCGTCGGCTCAGGCTACATGGGCGGCGGCATCGCCCAGGTCCTGGCACTCGCCGGAGCCCGCGTCGCGCTCGCTGACGTCTCCGCCGAGATCGCCCAGGGCAACTACGAGCGGCTGCTGAAGGAATCCGACGAATTCGTCGCAGCAGGCCTCTTCCCGGCCAACGCCACGGATCTGCTCAAGGAAAACCTCTGGGCAGCCAAGGACATCGAAGAAGCAGTGGCCGGCGCCGAGTACATCGAGGAGGCCGTGCCGGAAGTCCTGGAGATCAAGCACGCCACCCTGGCCCGGATCAGCGCCGCCGCCCGCCCCGACGCCATCATCGGCTCCAACACTTCCACCATCTCCATCGCCAAACTGGCAGAGGTCGTGGAGAATCCGGAGCGGTTCCTGGGCGTCCACTTCTCCAACCCGGCACCGTTCATCCCCGGCGTGGAAGTCATCCCGCATGAGGGAACCTCCGAAGCCACTGTGCAGGCGGCGCGCACCATCGTGGGCGAGACCGGCAAGGAAACCGCCACGGTCAAGGACGTCACCGGTTTCGTGCTGAACCGGCTCCAGTACGCCCTCTTCCACGAGGCCGCGCAGGTGGTGGAGGAAGGCATTGCCACCGCCGAGGACGTGGACACCCTGGTGCGCACCACCTTCGGTTTCCGCCTTCCGTTCTTCGGCCCCTTTGCCATCGCGGACATGGCAGGCCTGGACGTCTACGCCTTCTGCTACAAGTCGCTGCAGACCGGCTTCCCGGAGCGGTTCGCCACCCCGAAGATCCTCCAGGAAAAGGTCGACGCCGGCCAGCTTGGCACCAAGACCGGCTCCGGCTTCCTTGACGTCCCCGCCGACCGCACGGCAGCCCTGGTTGCCTACCGGAACAAGGCATACGTCGCCATGCAAAAGCTCATCGAGGACCTGGGCCCCGCCCCGCTGTCCTAGCCAGACCACTGCACGGTAAAGGCGCCGCCCCAAGCGGCGCCTTTACCGCGACCGAAACCTGCCTCACCGGAAGGAACAATCCATGACAGCATTTCCCGCAGACCGCACGGTGATCGTCACCGGGGCAGTCTCAGAGCGCGGCATCGGCCGGGCCACCGCAGACTACCTTGCCGAACGTGGCTGGAACATCGGCGTGATCGACCTCGATGACGCTGCCTGCAAGGCAGTCGCCAAGGAGTTGGCGGAAAAGCACGGCGTCAAAGCCCACGGGGCCGGCGCCAATATCGGCGACGAGGCTTCGGTACGGGCCGCCATCGACGAGATCGAGGCAGAACTGCCCCAGCTCGTGGCCCTTGCCAACATCGCCGGCGTCAGCTCTCCGGTTCCCTACCTTGAACTCGACGGCGCCGAGTGGGACCGCGTGGTCAACATCAACATGAACGGTGTCCACTACGCCACCCGCCGGGCAGCTGAATCCATGGTGAAGAACCGGCTGGGGCGGATCGTGAACATCTCCTCGGTCTCCGCCCAGCGCGGCGGCGGAACCTTCAGCAAGACCCCGTACTCCGTGGCCAAGGCCGGCGTGATCGGCCTGACCCGCGCCACCGCCCGCGAACTGGGCGAGTACGACATCACCGTCAACGCCATCTCACCCGGTCCCATCGACACCGACATCATGGGCGGTACCCTCAGCGAGGAACGCAAGGATGAGCTCGTCAAGGATCTGGTGGTGAACCGGGTGGGCACCACTCGAGACGTCGCCGCAGCCATCTCATTCCTGATCGGCGAGGATGCCGGCTATATCTCCGGCCAGACGCTAAACGTCGACGGCGGCCTGTACATGCACTGACGGCACCCCTACCAAGGTGCCACCGCAAGACCCGCGGGCCGCCGGCCCGCGGACAACACCAACCCACCACTCGAAGGAGAGTGTTGTGTCCGAAACCACCGCAACATCCAAGGAACTTCTGGCCCGCCCGGTCCTGAAGTCCGCGATCTTCAAGGCGGCCCGCCGGCTCATGCCGATGCTGGTCATCCTGTATGTCGTTTCGTTCCTGGACCGCACCAACGTCGGCTTCGCAGAGGCCGCGCTGGGAGCGGACAAGGGGGTGTCCGCCGCGGCCTTCGCCCTGGGCGCAGGCATCTTCTTCATCGGCTACGCGATCTTCGAGATCCCCAGCAACCTGCTGCTCAAGAAGGTCGGCGCCAAGATCTGGCTGGCACGCATCGCCATCACGTGGGGCATCGTTTCGGCATGCTTCGCTTTTGTGCAGGGCGAGACGTCGTTCGTGATCCTGCGTTTCCTCCTCGGCGTGACCGAAGCAGGGCTGTTCCCCGGCGTGATCATGTACCTCGCCGAGTGGTTCCCCAACAAGGTGCGCGTTCAGATGTTCGCCATCTTTTACCTGGCACAGCCGTTCTCCCAGATGATCGGCAACCCGCTGTCCGGCTGGCTGATCAACATCGGCGACCAGGTGCCCGGCCTGCGCGGCTGGCAGGTCATGTTCTTCGTCGAAGGCCTCCTGGCCGTCCTTGCCGGCATCGCGGCGTTCTTCTTCCTGATCAACGGTCCGGAGAAGGCCAAGTTCCTCAACAAGGAAGAGAAGTACGCGCTGAAGGAAGTCATGGCGCTTGAAGACACCATCAAGGACGAAACCGGGCCCCGCGGCATCCTGGCCGCCATGCGCAACGGCCGCGTCTGGTACTTCACCGCCATCTACTTCTGCCTGCAGATCGCCGTCTACGGCGTGACGTTCTTCCTGCCGCAGCAGGTGTCCTCCCTGACCGGGCAGAAGGTTGGACTGGCCGTCGGCCTGCTGATCGCGGTCCCGTGGTTCTTCGGCATCTTCTCCTGCTACTTCATCGGAAAAGCCGCAGATACCGTGGCCAAGCGCCGCAAGTTCGGCACCATCCTGTTCATCTCAACAGGCCTGTGCATCTTCGGGTCGGCCTGGGCAGGCACCAACCACCAGCCGGTCATCGGCATGATCTTCATTACCCTGGCGGTGTGCAGCTTCCTGGCCGTTGGCCCGGTGGTCTGGTCCTATCCGACCGCGTTCCTCGCCGGATCGGCCGCCGCAGCCGGCATCGGCCTGATCAACTCCCTTGGCAACCTGGGCGGCTTCGTGGCCCCGATCCTGCGGACCGCGGTCAACGAGGCCACGCAATCGCCCACCGGATCCATGGGCGTCTACGCCCTGGGCGTCCTGCCCTTCGTGGCCGCTGCGATGATGTTCGCCACCAAGCGGTTCAAGAACAAGGCCGACGACCTGCTCGACTGAGCACGTCACCCTCTCGACAAAGGAAAGCCATGAGCACCTCCGGCAGCAGCACAGGCAACGGCACCCTCTACATCGGTGTCAGCACCAAAATGTACCTGGGCTACCAGGCAAGCCTGCGCTGGCTGTCGGAGGTCCGCTCTGTTGTCGACGACAGGCCCGGACTGGGCACGAATTCCGCCAAGGATTTCGCGGTCCGGGTCTTCGTCATCCCATCCTTTCCGGTCCTGGAGCCTGCCGCGCGGATCCTGGCCGGCTCGCCCGTGCTGCTGGGAGCGCAGAACTGCGCCTGGGGCGACGGGCCCCTGACCGGGGAAGTCAGTCCCGGAATGCTGGCCGAACTGGGCGTTTCGCTCGTCGAAATCGGCCACGCGGAACGTCGCAAACTCTTTGCCGAGGATGATGCCGTGGTGGCACGCAAGGTGCGCGCCGCCGTCGGCCATTCCCTCACCCCGCTGCTCTGCATCGGCGAGGCGGACAAGCTCGACGCCGGCGCTGCCGCCGCCTTCTGCGTGCAGCAGGTCCGCGCCGCCACGGACGGCGACCCCGCCCTGCTCAGCAGCCTGCTCCTGGCGTACGAGCCGGTCTGGGCCATCGGTGCGCAGGAACCCGCCCCGCCGGAGCACGTCAACGCCGTCCTGGCCCACATCCGTGCCGAGCTGGGCCGGGACTGCCCCCTTATATACGGCGGCAGCGCCGGCCCGGGCCTGCTTCCACTGTTGCCCGCGGCGGATGGACTCTTCCTGGGCCGCTTCGCGCACGACGCCGCCAACCTGGGCCGCGTACTGGACGAAGCCCTCGCTCTTGCCCAGACCCGCGGCTCAGACGCGCGCGCCTGCCAGTAATTCCTCAAGCCGCTCGTAGCCTTCAGACATTCCGCCCTCCATGCCCGACTGCGCCATGCCGTCGCGCGCCTCCTGGCTGGGGTACACCGAGTGCCCCCGCAGCCGGGTCCGTCCATTGCCCAGGTCTTCAAACGTCATGAACTCCAGGCTGACGATGTCCGGGTAACCGCCGAACTCAAACGTCTGCAGGGCGAACTCGTTCTCGCGCACCGTATGGAAGATGCCACGGAACTCGTACGGCACCCCGTCAGGCCCGGTGTGGATGTACCGGTAACTCCCGCCGGTGCGGAAATCGTAGTGGTCGATATCCATCTTCATGCCCCGGGGACCCAGCCACTGGACGATCAGGTCCGGCTCTTTGTGGGCGCGGAACACGTCCGCCACCGGGAAATCGAACTCGCGCTCGTATTCGATGAAGGGGACGCCCTCAGGAACGCTGAGTTTCAGGGAATTGCTCATCATGACTCCTTGGAGGATTGGCTGCCGCTGCCTGCGGCATGTGTTCTCAGCACGGCGTCGAGGTTGCGGAACTGCCCTTCGCGGACCAACCGGTATTGATCGATCCACGCAGTCAGCGCCTCAAGCCGTGCGGGGTTCAGGTGTACGGGACGGCGCTGGGCATCCCTGCTCCGGGTCACCAGTTGTGCCTGCTCGAGTACCTGGATGTGCTTCGAGACTGCCTGCTTGGAAATCTCGAACGGTTCCGCCAATTCGTTGACCGTAGCGGGACCCCTGCTCAGCCGGGCGATGATGCTGCGGCGGACGGGGTCGGCCAGGGCAAGGAAAGCCACGTCCAGAGCCACGTCGTCGGAGATCATGCCGGCCTCTCGAATCATATTCAACCTCTTTGTTTATCAACCTTCCGGTTGATTAAAGAATAAGCCTGCCACGAAAGTTGTGCAAGGGGTGATCTTGTTTGAGCCGCTGCAACTTTGTTAGTATGTCAGTACAAATAATAAAGGGAGGGCTTCATGCCACTGGTACGCATCGACGTCAATGAAGGGCGGACCGCCGAGGACCTGCAGCGGCTGAGTCGTGGTATCCACGACGCGATCCTCGCCGAGTACGGCATTCCGGAACGGGATTACTTCCATATCCTCACTGAGCATCCCCAGGGGCAGATCTTCGCCCAGGATGCGGGACTGGGCTTTGAGCGGACCGGGGGAGTTGTGATGATCCAGATCTTCACCCAGGGGGGCCGCTCACAGGAGGCCAAACAGCGCTTGTTCTCTGCCGTGGCCGAGAAGCTTGCCGCGGCAGGGGTTGCAGGCGAAGACGTCTTCATTGGCTACGTGGAAAACACTGCCGGCGACTGGTCCTTCGGCTTCGGCCGGGCGCAGTACGTGACCGGCGAATTGGCCGTTCCCAAGAAGTAGCCCCCGCGCCCATCTGTTGGGAGATGGGCGGCTCCAACTTCGGTTGTAAGTATGTCATTACAAACCTTTGACAGGACATTCAATCTAGGGCAAAGTAGTGCCTGTGGCCCACACCACGGCCTGCCAGTCCCGGAACTCCTGCCCCTCAAAGGATTCGAGTTCCACACCAGAAAGGTCCACGATTCACGTGACCCACGAGCTTCTTACGATCGGGCGCATCAGCGTTGATATCTACCCGAACGACATCGGGGTTGGCCTGGAGGACGTTAATTCCTTCGGCAAATACCTTGGCGGTTCACCGTCGAACGTCGCTGTTGCCGCTGCCCGCCATGGCCGCCGGACCGGCGTCATCACCCGCACCGGGGACGACCCGTTTGGCGAGTACCTGCACCGTGAACTGCGTAAGTTCAACGTGGACGACACCTTCGTTACGCCCATAGAGGACTGGCCGACTGCGGTGACCTTCTGCGCGATCAAGCCGGCAACGGACGAGTTCCCGCTGTACTTCTACGGACGGTTCCCCACCGCGCCGGATCTGCAGATCAGGACCGAAGAGCTGGACCTGGACGCCATCCGCAACGCCGGAATTTTCTGGTCCACTGTCACCGGGCTGTGCCAGGAGCCTTCCCGCTCCGCGCATCTTGCCGCTCATGAGGCCCGTCCCCGTACGGGCCTGGCCGAGGGGCAGTTCACCGTCCTGGACCTGGACTACCGGCCGATGTTCTGGGCCTCCGAGGAAGAGGCCCGTGCCGAGGTGGCAAAGATCCTGCCGCACGTCACTGTGGCCATCGGCAATGACAAGGAATGCGCGGTCGCCGTGGGCGAGGGAACCCCTGATGAGCAGGCGGACCGGCTGCTGGCCGCCGGCGTGGAGATCGCCGTCGTCAAACTCGGCCCCGAAGGCGTGATGGCCAAGACCAGCACCGAGCGCGTGGTTTCCGCCCCCGTCCCCGTCGAGACGCTGAACGGCCTGGGCGCCGGCGACTCGTTCGGCGGCGCCTTCTGCCACGGGCTGTTGGCCGGCTGGCCGCTGGCGCAGGTCCTGGACTACGCCAACGCTGCCGGCGCGATCGTCGCCTCCCGCCTGTCCTGCGCCGATGCGATGCCGACGCCGGACGAGGTCACCTCGCTGCTGGCCGAACGCGGCCGCCCGGTTCCCGGCACCACTGCCGCACAGCTCGCCACCGAAGGAGCAGCACTGTGACCCTCACTCCTGTCACCCCTGACACTGCCGTGGACGATGATCCGCGGCGCTACGAACACCTGAGCACCATCCGCCTGGAAGACCCCCAGGCCGTGTCCCGCGCCGCGAAGGCCCGGCGCCGGCACCCCGGCCTGAAAGCCGGGCGGCAGAACTTCATCGTCGCCGCCGACCACCCGGCACGCGGCGCCCTGGCCGTCGGCAGCGATCCGGTTGCCATGGCCGACCGCCGCCAGCTGCTGGACCGTTTGCAGATCGCACTGGCCAACCCGGCCGTTGATGGCGTCCTGGCCTCCCCGGACATCATGGACGACCTGCTGCTGCTCGGCGCCCTGGACGGCAAACTCGTGTTCGGCTCCATGAACCGCGGCGGCCTGTCCGGGCTGGTCAACGAATTCGATGACCGCTTCACCGGCCACACCGCCGCCGCCCTGCAGGAACTCGGCGCTGACGGCGGCAAGATGCTCACCCGCATCTGCCTGGGCGACCCCGACACCGTGGCCACCCTCGAAGCGACCGCCAGGGCCATCGACTCGCTGGCGGAGCGGAAGCTGATCGCCATGGTGGAGCCCTTCCTGTCGGTCCGCGAGAACGGCCGGGTCCGCAACGACCTGTCTCCCAACGCCGTGATCAAGTCGATCGCCATCGCCGAAGGCCTGGGCTCCACCAGCGCCTACACCTGGATGAAGCTTCCCGTGGTGGCGGAGATGGAACGCGTCATGGCGGCCACCACTATGCCCACCGTGCTGCTGGGCGGTGACCCCGACGGGTCCCAGGACGAGGTCTTCGCCACCTGGGGTGCCGCGCTGGCACTGCCCGGCGTCCGGGGACTCACCGTGGGCCGGACCCTGCTCTACCCTGCCGACGGCGACGTCGCGGGCGCCGTCGCGGCGGCCGCCTCGCTCCTGCACCACACCACAGAACTCCCGGAGAACTAGCAATGGGCACAACAACAGGAACGTGCAGAATGACGGTGGCGCAGGCCGTCGTCGAATACCTTTCGAAGCAGTACACCGTGGACTCGGTGGGCGGCGTGGAGTACCGTGAGCGGCTCATTCCGGGCACGTTCGGGATCTTCGGGCACGGCAACGTGGCCGGTGTGGGCCAGGCGCTGAAGCAGTACCAGCAGCAGGATCCCGCCCTGATGCCGTACTACCAGGGCCGGAACGAGCAGGCACAGGTCCACCAGGCCGTCGGGTACGCCCGGCACACCCGTCGCCGCCAGACCTACGCCATCAGCACCTCCATCGGACCGGGTTCGTCAAACCTGCTGACCGGTGCCGCGCTGGCCACCACCAACCGGTTGCCGGTCCTCCTGCTGCCGAGCGACACGTTCGCCACCCGCGCCGCTGACCCCGTGCTGCAGCAGCTGGAACAGCCGTACGCCTACGACCTCACCGTCAACGACGCGTTCCGGCCGCTGTCCAAGTTCTTCGACCGCGTGAACCGGCCGGAGCAGCTGTTTTCCGCGTTCCACCATGGCCTGCGCGTGCTTACCGACCCGGCCGAGACCGGCGCGGTGACGATTTCGCTGCCGCAGGACGTCCAGGCTGAGGCCTTCGACGTCCCCGCGGAGTTCCTCGCCGAACGCGAGTGGCGGATCCGCCGCCCCGACGCCGACGACGAGGACATCGCCCGTGCCGCGGCAGCCATCCGCGCCGCGAAGCGTCCGCTGATCATCGCCGGCGGCGGCGTCCTCTACGCCTACGCCAACGACGAACTCGCCAAACTGGCCGAGCTGACCGGGATCCCGGTGGGGAACACGCAGGCCGGCGTCGGCGTCCTGCCGTGGGACCACAAGTTTTCCTTGGGTGCCATCGGCTCCACCGGCACGACGGCGGCCAACGCCATCGCTGCCGAGGCGGACCTGATCATCGGCATCGGCACCCGGTACGAGGACTTCACCACCGCGTCCCGGACCGCGTTCCAGAACCCGGATGTGCGCTTCGTGAACATCAACGTCGCCCCCATCGACGCGTACAAGCACGGCACACACCTGCCGATTGTTGCCGACGCCCGGAAGGCCCTGGTCAAGCTCAACGCCGCCCTGGGCGGCTACCGGGTCGGCGCGGACCTGGAGCAGAAGATCGCGTCGGAGAAGAAGCGCTGGAACGCCACCGTGGACGAGGCCTTCGACACGAGGTTTACCCCGCTGCCGGCCCAGAACGAGATCATCGGCGCCACCAACCGGGCCATGGACGCACGCGACGTGGTCATCTGCGCCGCTGGGTCCCTGCCCGGGGACCTGCACAAGATGTGGCGGGTCCGGGACCCGTTCGGCTACCACGTGGAATACGCCTACTCCTGCATGGGCTACGAAATCCCCGGCGGCCTGGGCGTCAAGCGCGCAGTGATCGCCGAGGCGGCAAGTACGACGGCGGCAGGCGCCTCAGGCGATCAGGTGCGGGACGTCGTCGTGATGGTGGGGGACGGCTCCTACCTGATGATGCACACCGAACTGGTCACCGCCGTCGCCGAGCGCATCAAGCTGATCGTGGTCCTGATCCAGAACCACGGCTACGCCTCCATCGGCTCGCTTTCTGAATCCCTCGGCTCCCAGCGGTTCGGCACCCAGTACCGGGCCCTGGACGAGGAACAGCACAGCTTCGATGAGGGCGAGACCCTCCCCGTTGACCTGGCCCTGAACGCCGAGTCCCTGGGCGTGAAGGTCATTAGGATCGAACCG
Source organism: Pseudarthrobacter defluvii (assembly GCF_030816725.1). Taxonomy (NCBI): domain Bacteria; kingdom Bacillati; phylum Actinomycetota; class Actinomycetes; order Micrococcales; family Micrococcaceae; genus Pseudarthrobacter; species Pseudarthrobacter defluvii. The sequence continues at coordinate 3,440,705 of NZ_JAUSYG010000001.1, read as the reverse complement.
GGGGAGAAGGTCATCGCCGAGCTCGAGCAGGCCATCCGGGACGCCAAGGCCGCCCCCGAAAACAGTGGGCCGATCCTGATCCACGTCGAATCCGACCCCCTCCTCGACGCACCCTCCTCCGAGTCCTGGTGGGATGTCCCCGTCTCCCAGGTCTCCGAACTGGACTCCACCAAGCAGGCGTTCCAGACCTACGTCGACCACAAGTCACGCCAGCGCAAGCTGCTCGGCTGACCCCGCACTTCCATCCCCTTCGAACTACTCAAGGAAGAGTCCCATGACTGCCACCACCACTGAGACCATCACCATCAACCACTTCATCAACGGCGCCGAGACCGCCGGCGAGGGCGACCGCACCACGAATGTGTACAACCCGGCCACCGGGGCCGTGACCGGCGAGCTGCGCCTGGCCAACCGGGCCGACCTGGACACCGCCGTCGCTGCCGCCCGCAAGGCCGCCGATACCTGGGGCGACATCTCCCTGGCCAAGCGCACCGCCGTGCTGTTCAAGTTCCGCGAACTCGTAGCCGCCCACGTGGACGACCTCGCCCAGCTGGTCACGGCCGAGCACGGCAAGGTCCTCTCAGACGCCAAGGGCGAGATCGGCCGCGGCCTGGAGGTCGTGGAGTTCGCCTGTGGCGTCCCCACCCTGCTCAAGGGCGACTACTCGGACCAGGTCTCCACCGGCATCGACGTCTTCTCCTTCCGCGAACCGCTGGGCGTCGTCGCGGGGATCACGCCGTTCAACTTCCCCGTCATGGTGCCGCTGTGGATGGCACCCATGGCCATTGCCACCGGTAACGCGTTCATCCTCAAGCCCTCCGAACGCGACCCTTCCGCTTCCCTGCTGCTCGCCAAGCTCTGGAAGGAAGCTGGCCTGCCCGACGGCGTGTTCCAGGTCCTGCACGGCGACAAGGAAACCGTCGACGGGCTGCTCACCCACCCGGACGTGGACGGCATCTCCTTCGTTGGTTCCACCCCGATCGCCCAGTACGTCCACGAAACCGCCACCAAGCACGGCAAGCGGGTCCAGGCCCTGGGCGGGGCGAAGAACCACGCCATTATCCTGCCCGACGCCGACCTGGACAACGCCGCCGACCACCTCGCCGCTGCCGCTTTCGGCTCCGCCGGTGAACGCTGCATGGCCATCTCCGTCGCCGTCGCCGTCGGTGACGCCGCGGACCTGCTGGTCAAGAAAGTCGAAGAACGCGCCTTGGCCGTGAAGGTCAACAACGGCACCGAACCCGACGCCGAAATGGGCCCGGTCATCACCCCCGCCTCCAAGGAACGCATCGTACGGATCGTCACCGAGGCCGAAACCGCCGGCGCCGCCATGGTCGTTGACGGCCGCGACCTGGTGGTCCCCGGCCACGAAGACGGCTTCTGGGTAGGCCCCACCGTGCTCGACCACGTCAAGACCGAAATGAGCGCCTACACCGAGGAAATCTTCGGCCCCGTCCTCGTGGTGGTCCGCGTGGACACCCTTGAGGACGGCATCACGCTCATCAACGCCAACCCCTACGGCAACGGCACTGCCATCTTCACCTCCTCCGGTGCCGCAGCCCGCAAGTTCCAGCGTTCGGTGACTGTGGGCATGATCGGCATCAACGTGCCCCTCCCGGTGCCGGTGGCCTACCACTCCTTCGGCGGCTGGAAGGCCTCCCTCTTCGGCGACAAGCACATTTACGGACCCGAAGGCGTATCCTTCTACACCCGCGGCAAGGTGGTCACCTCCCGCTGGCCCGAAACCCACCACGCCTCCGGCGCCTCCTACAACTTCCCCTCCAACTAAACCCCCGTCGATTGCTCCATAAACGCCGTTTTGAGCGCCCAAAAGGGCAGTTACGGAGCAATCGATGCAAAGAGAGAGACAACGCTGTCATGACTGAGAACAAGCTGATCATCGGCACGGCGCCGGACTCCTGGGGCGTCTGGTTCGCGGACGATCCCAAACAGACCCCGTGGGAACGCTTCCTCGACGAGGTGGCCGAGTCCGGCTACAAGTGGATCGAACTGGGCCCCTACGGCTACCTGCCAACGGACCCCACCCGGCTGGCGGAGGAACTCAAGGCCCGTGACCTGAAGGTCACTGCCGGCACCGTGTTTACGGCCTTCCACCGCGGCCTTGACCAGTGGGAAACCGCCTGGGAGCCGGCCCGCAAGGTGGCCGAGCTGACGGCCGCCATGGGCGGCGAGCACATCGTGGTCATCCCGGCCATGTGGCGCGACGACGTCACCGGCGAAGCCGTGGAAAGCGGCACGTTGAGCGAAAAGGCCTGGAGCGATCTCTTCGACGGCCACAACCGCCTGGGCAAGACCCTGCTGGAGGACTTCGGCCTGAAGCAGCAGTTCCACTCCCACGCCGACTCCCACGTCGGCGCGCAGGAGGACATCGAAACGCTGCTGGCAGCCACCGACCCGAAGTACCTGAACCTCTGCCTGGACACTGGACACGCCGAATACTGCGGCGCCTCCAGCCTGGAACTGATCAAGAACTACCCGGACCGCATCGGCTACCTGCACCTGAAGCAGATCAACCCGGACATCCTCAAGAAGGTCAACGAGGAAAACATGACGTGGGCCGCCGCAAACCTGGCCGGCGTCATGACCGAACCGCCCAACGGCCTGCCGGACCTGCGCGCGGTGATTGAAGCCGTGGAAGCCCTGGACCGGCCCATCTTCGGCATTGTGGAGCAGGACATGTACCCCGTGGCCTTCGACGTTCCCATGCCGATCGCCAAGCGCACCCGCAACTACCTGCTGTCCTGCGGCTCCCGCACCGCCGTCAGCTAACCCCGCCACAAACCCCAAAGGACAGAACAATGACTGAAAACCTTCGCGTGGCCGTCATCGGCGCAGGCCGCATGGGCGCCGACCACATCCAGCGCCTCAACAAGCGCATCCACGGCGCCGAAGTTGCCGCCGTCGTGGACGTGGACCTCGCACGCGCCCAGGCCGCCATCGAAGGCATCCCCGGCGCCGTTGCGCTCGCAGACGCCGAGGAAGCCCTCAACAACGGCGACGTCAATGCCGTCCTGATCGCCACCCCGGGCTTCCTGCACGAGGGCATCCTGCTCAAGGCCCTCGCCAGGGACATCCCCATCCTTTGTGAAAAGCCCCTCACCCCCGACGCCGAATCCTCCTGGAAGATCGTGGAGGCCGAGGTGGCGCTGGGCCACAAGCGGATCCAGGTGGGCTTCATGCGCCGCTTCGACGCCGAATATGCCACCTTGGGCTCGATCATCCGCAACCACGAACTGGGCGAACTGCTGATGCTGCACCACCAGCACCGCAACCCGAGCACCCCGGAGGGCTTCACCAACGAGATGCTCATCAACGACTCCGTGGTCCACGAGTTCGACGCCATCCGGTTCTTCACCGGCGAGGAAATCACCAGCATCCAGGTCCGTCTGGGCAAGGCCACCCGGAACGCCCCGAACGGCCAGCACGACCCCCAGCACGTCCTGCTCGAGACCGAGTCCGGTGTCCTGGCCGACGTCGAAATCTACGTCAACGCCAAGTTCGGCTACGAGGTGGCCACCCAGGCATCCTTCGAAGACGGCATCGTCAGCATCGGCGGCGACAAGGGCCCCTACACCCGCAGCTCGGGCCGCTGGGGCGGCAACGTCACCCCCGGCTTCGAGGAGCGCTTCGGTGCGGCGTACGACGTCGAAATCCAGTCATGGGTGGACGCGGCACTTAAGGGCGAAATCGGCGGCCCCTCCGCCTGGGACGGATACGCCACCGCGGCATGCTGCGAGGCAGGCGTCGAGGCGCAGAAGAACGGCGAAAAGGTCGCCGTGAAGCTGGCCCCCAAGCCCGACCTCTACAAGTAGGACCGGAAAGGGGGGCGGAGCCATCCGTCCCCTTTCGTGTCTCCACCCTTCCTGATCCACAATGGAGTGTTTACGTGAAAATCGCACTTGACCCCACCCCGTTCCACCACTCGCACCGCTTGCTGGAGTTCCCCAAGGTGGTGGCGGACCTTGGCTACAAGTACATGCAGCTGACCCCGCACGCGGACTTCATCCCGTTCTACAACCACCCCAAAGCGGACGACGAACTGGTGGGCCAGCTCAAGAAGGCCTGCAGGGACGCCGGGATTGAGATCGCCTCCGTCCTGCCCGTGCTGCGTTGGTCCGGACCGGACGAGGACGCCCGCGAGGCAGCTGTTCGCTACTGGAAGCGCGCCATCCAGATCGCCGTGGACCTGGGCGTCAGCACCATGAACACCGAGTTCAGCGGCCGCCCGGAAAAGGCCGAGGAGTCCGAGCGCGCGTTCTACCGTTCCATGGAGGAACTGCTGCCGCTCATCGAGCGTGAGGGCATCGACCTGCTGATCGACCCCCACCCTGACGATTTCGTGGAGGAAGGCCTGGCCGCCATCCGCGTGATCCGTGGGGTGAACTCGAAGAACGTGGGCATGGTTTACGTTGCGTCGCACAGCTTCCACATGAAGAACTCGCCGCTGGACATCATGCGGGCAGCAGGGGACAAGCTGCGCCTGGTCCATGTGGCCGACACTATGGACCACCACGCCTCCCACGGGCTGCGCTACATCACCAACCCGCCGGGCAATCCGGTCCGCGTCCACCAGCACCTGAAGATCGGTGACGGTGATGTGAACTGGGACGAGTTCTTCGGCGGCCTGAAGGAAATCGGCTTCCTGGACAGGGAGGACACCGTGATGGTGTCCAGCGTCTTCGCGGAGGACGAGAATGCCGAGGACGTTTCCCGCTACCAGCTTGAAACCATGAAACAGTACGTCCAGAAGGTAAGCGTATGAGTTCGCCTGCTACCGGCCGTGCCGCCGTGAAGCGGCCCGTCAACCACAAGCGGGCCCTGCGGACCGTCACCATTATTTCCACCTTCGGCGGCCTGCTGTTCGGCTACGACACCGGCGTGATCAACGGCGCGCTGCCGTACATGCAGGAGGACCTGGGCCTGACCCCGCTCACCGAAGGGCTGGTCACCTCGTCCCTGCTGTTCGGTGCCGCCTTCGGCGCCCTGTTCGGTGGACGCCTGGCTGACCGCAACGGACGGCGCAGGATGATTATGGTGCTGGCCGTCATCTTCCTGGTGGGCACACTGGGCTGCACGTTCTCGCCCAACACCGAAGTGATGATTGCTGCCCGGTTTGTCCTGGGGCTTGCCGTGGGCGGAGCGTCGGTAACCGTTCCCGTCTACCTGGCCGAGGTCTCGCCGAGCAACCGGCGCGGCCGGATCGTCACCCAGAACGAACTCATGATCGTCACCGGGCAACTGCTGGCGTTCATCTTCAACGCCTACCTGGGCAATTCCTTCGGTGAATCCCACGGAATCTGGCGCTGGATGCTGGTCATCGCCACCCTGCCGGCCATCGCCCTGTGGATCGGGATGAACTTCATGCCCGAGAGCCCGCGCTGGCTTGCCTCCATCGGGAGCTTTGGCGAAACGCTCAGCGTGCTGCAGCGCATCCGGTCCCAGGAAGAGGCGCGCAAGGAATTCGAGGAAGTCAAGGCCATGGCCGTGGAGGACTACAAGTCCAAGATGGGTTCGTGGAAGGACCTGGGCATCCCGTGGCTGCGCCGGATCTTCGTGGTGGGCCTGGGCCTTGCGGTGATCCAGCAGATCACCGGTGTTAACTCGATTATGTACTACGGCACCCAGATCCTCTCGCAGTCCGGTTTCGGACGCGAAGCTGCCTTGACGGCCAACATCGCCAACGGCGTCATCTCCGTCCTGGCCACGTTCGTGGGGATCTGGCTGCTGGGCAAGGTGGGGCGGCGCAGGATGCTGATCATCGGCCAGGTGGGAACCACCACGGCGCTGCTGCTGATCGGCTTTTTCTCACTGATCCTGCCGGAAGGCTCTGCCCGCGGTTTCGTCATCCTGGCGCTCACCGTCACGTTCCTGGCTTTCCAGCAGGGCGCCATCTCGCCGGTGACCTGGCTGATGCTTTCGGAAATCTTCCCGCTGAAGATCCGCGGCCTGGGGATGGGTGCCTCCGCCTTCCTGCTGTGGATCGTGAACTTCCTGATCGGTTTCGGGTTCCCGCAGCTGCTGGCCGCCATCGGTATCTCCAACACGTTCTTTGTGTTCGCTGTTCTTGGCGTTGGTGCCATTGCCTTCGCCGCGAAATATGTTCCCGAGACCAAGGACAAGAGCCTTGAGGACCTGGAGCACTACTTCAAGAACGTGGCCGGCAGCAAAGCTGAGGCGGCCGCGGCAAAGGCTTCCTGACGGACCAGAACCACCCGTTCAACAGCAGCGCCCCCTTGAGCATCGTCAAGGGGGCGCTGCTGTTCCTGCACTGCTGCCTTACGTGCGGGCATGCAGCCGCGGCAGGGCATCCACCAGCGGTGCCAGCTCCGGAATGGCCATGGCTTCATCGAGGGCACGTTCGAGGGTGGCGTCGTGGACCGGCCGCGCTTCCGCGAGCAAACTGTTGCCGCTGGCCGTCAGCTCGGTGTAAATACCGCGGCGGTCGTCGTCGCACAGGATCCGGGTGAGCAGGCCGCGGTCCTCCAGCCGGTTCACCAGACGTGTGGTGGCGCTGGGGCTCAGCGCCGTGGCGCGCGCCAACTGCTGCATCCGCATGTGCCACCCGTCCTGCCGGCTCAGCGCGTCCAGTACGGTGTACTCCACCACGGACAGCTTTGACTTCGCCTGGAGCGCGCGTTCCAGTTCGCCTTCGATGAGCCCGTGCAGGGCCGCCAGGGTACGCCAGCCCTGGGCGCGGACCTCTACGGCGTCGTCCTTGATGCCCATGCTTGCTCCTTACGTGATGGCCGGTAAGGCCACCACTTGCCGAAGTTGAATATAGTTGCTTGCGCGGCATAGTTGCATGTGCAACAATAAATCCCGCGCCTGCAACTATCTTAGGCGCTGCCCCTCCGCGGGGACAACCACACCTACAGCTCAAAGGAGCATTCGCATGCCTGTTGGCTTGATGGCACTCGCCCTGGGCGGATTTGGCATTGGACTGACCGAATTCGTCATCGCCGGGCTCCTCCCGCAGGTCGCTGCGGACTTTGGCGTCAGCGAGGCCTCGGCCGGCTGGTTCATCTCCGGCTACGCACTCTCCGTGGTCGTCGGAGCACTGGGCCTGACCGCGGCCGTGACCCGCTTCCAGCGCAAACCCGTGCTGGCCGCCCTGCTGGTCCTCTTCATTGCCGGCAACCTGCTCTCCGCCACGGCGGACGGTTACTGGGCGATGATGCTGGGCCGCGTCATCGCAGCCCTTTCCCACGGCGCCTTCTTCGGAATCGGGGCCGTGGTGGCGGCGGGGATGGTTCCGCCCAGCAAGAAGGCCGGGGCCATTGCGCTCATGTTCACCGGCCTCACGGCGGCCAATGTCCTGGGCGTGCCCTTTGGAACGCTGCTGGGCCAGGCGGCAGGCTGGCGTGCCACGTTCTGGGCCATCACCGTGATCGGCGTGGCAGCGCTCGCCGGCATCCTGGCGCTCGTCCCCAAATCGGCCGGTGCCACGGAAGAATCGGCCAGCCTCCGCACTGAACTGCGTGCCTTCCGCTCCGGACAGGTATGGCTGTCCATCGTGGTGACCATCCTCGGCTTCGGTGGCATGTTCGGGGCATTCACCTACATCGCCTACACCCTCACCGAAGTATCCGGCTTCAGCGCTTCCACCGTGCCCTGGCTGCTCATCGTCTTCGGCGTGGGCCTCTTCGCGGGCAACACCCTGGGCGGCAAGGCCGCCGACCGCAACGTGGACCGGACGCTGCTCGTGGTGCTCGCCGCGCTGACCGTGGTCCTGGTGGCGTTCGCCCTGACGGCCGCCAACCCCGTCCTCACTGTCATTTCCCTGGTGCTGATGGGCGGCTTCGGCTTTGCCACGGTGCCGGGCCTGCAGATGCGGGTTATGGAGTACGCCTCCGGTGCTCCCACCCTCGCCTCCGGTGCCAACATCGGCGCTTTCAACGTGGGCAACGCCCTGGGTGCCTGGCTGGGCGGGGTCACCATCACCGCTGGCCTCGGTTACACCTCGCCCATCTGGGGCGGTGCCGGCATCACCGTGGCCGGCCTTGCCGTTATGGCCTTCGCTGCTGCAGGTGCCAGGCGGAGCGACCGGCGCGGACAGGTCCAGGTCCAGGCAGCGGAGGAGCTGGTCAGCCGCTAGGCGGTGGGATCCGACGAGCGGCGCACCATCAGGGCCGGCTCGAGCTTCCGGGTCAGGGCAGGCCCGCCCGCACCCGCGATCCGGTCCAGCATGGTTTGCGCCGCCACCCGGCCGAGTTCACCGGCATGCTGGTCAATGGACGTCAGGCCGATGAGGGGCGAGGCTCCCACCTCGATGTTGTCGCAGCCAACGATTGCCACATCCCCCGGGACGGACAGCCCGCGGTCCGCGAGCGCTTCCATGATGCCGATGGCGGTCAGGTCGTTGTGCGCAAAGACCGCCGTGGGGAGGGTGGCGCCGGAGTCCAGGAACTGCTCCATGACGGCCCGGCCGCCGCGCTCGGTCATGTCACTGTGGACCAGCTGCGGCTCCAGCCCAAACTGCTGCATGGCGTGCAGGTACCCGTTGCGGCGGTCCTTATAGGGGAGCCAATCCGAAATGTCGAAGTGCGCGATCCGCCGGTGCCCCAGCTGGTACAGGTGCTCCACGGCGAGTGCTCCGGAACGGAAGTCGTCGGTGAAAACGGAATCAACGCCGTCGACCTCCATCTCACGGGTGATGACGACGGCGGGCGTCCCGCGCAGCGCCGCCGCCAGTTCCGCCGAAGTGCCGGTGTAGCCGGCCAGCAGCACCCCATCGACGCGCAGGTCCACAAAGGACCGGACGGCCTCCAGCTCCGTCCCCGGATCAGCGGAGCCGACGGCGACCATCACCTGCTTGCCGCTGTCCGCCAGTCCTTCGGTGATGCCGTCGTAAATGTCGGCGAAGACCGAGTTGTGCAGGTCGAGGAAGAGGACGCCCAGGGTGTTGGTCCGGCGGCTGGCCAGTCGGCTGGCCAGCCTGTTGGGGGAGTAGCCCAGGGCCGCGGCTGCTTCCAGCACAGCCGTCCGCCTGGCGGGGGAGACCTTGGGGGAATCCCGCATGACCAGGGACACCAAGGCGCGGCTCACTCCGGCGCCCCGTGCCACATCCTCCATGGTCACGGACCGCGGCGCAGGAGATGTCTGTTTCACAAGACTCCACTATGCCAGCCTGCCGCCCCTGGCGGGCGAGGTTCCTTACGCGCCGAAGGGCAGCCGGGGGTCGATGTTCTGGCTTTCCCAGGTCTGGCGTACCCAGCCGTGGTGCGGGTCGTCGCTGATCAGCCACTCGCGGACCGGGCCGGGGCCGGCCATCACGTTCAGGTAGTAAAGGTCGTACCCCGGTGCGGCCATGGCCGGGCCGTGCCAGCCGTAGGGGACCAGGACAACGTCGCCGGTACGGACTTCCGCCGCCACGTCGATGGGGCGTTCGTCGGAGGCGTAGACGCGCTGGTAGCCGATGGCGTCGGCGTCGGCAGGTGCGCCGGAGCCGGAAGCAACCTGTGTCTCGAAGTAGTAGATCTCCTCAAGGGAGGTCTCGCCGTCCTTCTCCTCGTCGTGCTTGTGCGGCGGGTAGGAGGACCAGTTCCCGGCGGGGGTAAGGACCTCGCACACGATGAAACGGTCCGCTTCCAGCGCTGCCGGTGTGCCGAAGTTGTGGACCTGGCGCGAACAGTTGCCCGCGCCGCGGAGTTCCACCGGGGTTTCGGCGGCGGGAACCAGGCGGGTGGGGTACGAGGCGTTGGCCGGCGCCGTCGCCACCGCAACCCGCCCGCCGTCGGAAGAGCTGACGGTCACGGCGCGCCCGGTGCCTGAGTAGAGCACGTCGGTGGGCCCGGCGAACACGGAGGCGCGGCCCGCCAGCGGGTAGTCCGTGCCCTCGACGGTCGCCATGAAGGACCCGCTGAGGGGGACCACGATGCGTTCCTCGTCCGCGGCCGGGAGTTCGACGGCGGCGCCCGCCGGCAGCGTGGCGACCTTCAGGCCGGTGTGCGCCCAGCCGTCCACGGTGAGGGAGGAATCGGAGGTTCCGATCGAGACGTCCCACTTGCCGTCGGCGGCGGTGCCCAGGGGGTAGACCCAGTTGGTCATGGAGTTGGCTCCTTGGATTATCGCTGTACGAGTGTCATTTCAAAGCTGTAGGAATCGGCCCGGTACACGTGGTGGCCCGTTTCAACCCGGCGGCCGGTATCGTCCACGGCGGTGCGTTCCATGGTGACCAGTGCCGATCCCGGCTCGGTGTCCAGCATGGAAGCCTGGTATTCGTCCGCCGTTTTGGCGCCAATGCGTTGGTTGGCCAGCCGGAAGTTCACGCCGCCCCGGCGCAGGATGGAGTAGAGGCCCTCGGCGCCCAGCATGGCCTCATCCATGGCGGCGATGTCGTCGCGCACCCAGTTCTCCATGAGGGCCAGGGGCTTGCCGCCCACCTTGCGGAGCCTGGTGAAGTGGTACACCTTGGAACCTGCGGGCAGCTGCAGGGTGGTAATGGTGGCGTCGTCGGCCTCCAGGTGGGAGAAGCTGAGGACCTCGGTGGTGGGCTTCTTGCCATTGTTGGTGAGGTCGTCGTAGAGGCTGGACAGTTCCAGCGGACGGCGAACCTGGCTGGAAACCACCTGCGTTCCCACGCCGCGCTTGCGCACCAGGAGACCGGAGCGGACCAGTTCGTCCATGGCCTTGCGCATGGTGGGCCGGGAAAGGTTGAGCTGGGCGGCGAGGTCGATTTCGTTGTCCAGCCTGCTTCCCGGTTCCAGGGCCCCGCTGTAGATCGCCGCCTCGATGCCCTGGACCACCTGGTGGTACAAAGGCACCGGGGAGGAGCGGTCGATGCTGAGTCCCAGGTTGTTCGCCACGGTGCGTTCCCTCGTCTTCGATCCCTGCGCCTTTGTCCGGTAAGGACAGCCGCGCCTGTAGGCACTTTGCCGCTATATGTTCGCTTGATAGGACATACTTTCTTCCTTGATCGTAGCAGGCGTGCAGGCCGGGTCAAGGGTGGCGGTGCAGAGGCGCTGTACTGAGCGGGGGAAAGTTAATGTTCTGACATTAAGACTTTCCATTGACCCGGCCGGTTAGAGCGCTCTAATGTTGGTGGCACGCATCACATTCCTGACCGGTCCTTCCGGTCCCCGAGAGAATCTGAGAGGCAACAATGCTGTTGCAGAAACAAACCACGGGAGCATCAGGCGCCCGGCGCCGCGGATACCTCGCCCGGCTCACTGTGATCTCCACCTTGGGCGGCCTGCTCTTTGGGTATGACACCGGCGTCATCTCCGGCGCCCTGCTGTACATGAACGACTCCCTTAACATGACCGCCGTCGAGGAAGCCACGGTGGTGAGCGCACTGCTGTTCCCCGGTGCCGCCGTCGGCGCCCTCACCGGCGGCCGCATGGCTGACAAACTGGGCCGCCGAGGGTCCCTGCTGGTCTGCGCCCTCTTGTTCCTGCTCGGCGCCATCGGTTGTGCCCTTGCCCCGACCGTCCCCTTCATGATTGCCGCCCGCATCGTCCTCGGCCTGGGAGTGGGCGCCGCCGCCGTCACCTGCCCCCTCTACCTGGCGGAAATGGCACCCGCCCATCTCCGTGGCCGCATGGTGACCATCAATGAGCTCATGATCGTGACCGGCCAGATGCTCGCCTTTGCCATCAACGCCCTCCTGGATGCCCTGATCCACGACAACGAGGTCTGGCGCGGCATGCTCGGCATCGCCTCGGTCCCGGCCCTGGCGCTGCTCGCCGGCATGATGATGCTTCCCGAGTCGCCCCGCTGGTACGCCATCCGCGGCCGCCTGGAAGACAGCCGCCGGGTCCTGGACCTCAGCCGCAGCCCGCAGGAGGCGGCTGCGGAATTCGAGGAGATCGCCGCTGCGGCCCGCACCGCAAAGGAAGAACGCGGCCACGCCCTGCGGGACCTGAAGAACAACCCCTGGATGCGCCGGCTGCTCTGGATCGGCGTCGGCCTGGCCATCGTGCAGCAGGCCACCGGCATCAACACCGTGAACTACTACGCTCCCACCATCCTGGAAAAGAGCGGCCTGGGCGTCAGCGCTTCGCTCGTGGCCACCATCGGCGTCGGCGTCACGTCCGTGCTGATGACCATCCTGGGCATCTGGCTGCTCGGCTTCGTGGGACGCCGCCGCATGCTGGTGATCGGTTTCTCCGGAGTGGTGGGCTCGCAGGCACTACTGGCCATCGTGTTCCTGCTTCCACAGTCGGACCTGGCGAGCTACACCATCCTGGCCGCCATGATGCTGTTCGTTGCCTTCGTCCAGTGCTTCATCGGAACCTGCGTCTGGCTCCTGCTCTCGGAGATGTTCCCGCTGGCCATCCGCGGCTTCGCCATGGGCATCGCCGTCTTCGCACTGTGGACCGTGAACGCGGCCATCTCCTTCCTGTTCCCCATCGTGGTCAACGCCCTGGGCTCCACGGGCACCTTCGGCCTGTTCGTCCTGGTCAACCTCGCCTCCCTGGCCTTCGTCATCAAGTTCGTTCCCGAGACCAAAGGCCACTCGCTCGAGGACCTCGAGGCGCACTTCCGGGACGGTGAAGTGCCCGCGAAGATCTCCGCCTAGCAGCACGCTCCGCCGCACGACCCAGCAAGCACTGCGGGGTCGGACCAAGCCCTTCCCGGCATCAACCGGGCGGGCAACGGTCCGGCCCCGCTTTCGCGTTGGTTCGCCTAGGCTGGCTCCATGACGTGGACCACCAGGCAGCAGCCGTGAATTTCGCCGGAAGCCTGGGGCCGCGCCCGCGCAACCTCGAAGTCCAGGACCTGGCCAGCTTTGACAGCCTGGTGGCTGGCGGCGCCGTCAACCTGCACGGCTGGCACGCGCAGTCGCTGGACCTGCGGGGCCGGTCGGCGGCCCTGAAAAACGTCAGCGTCGAAGGCGCCATGTTCCTGGGCTGCATCTTCGACGACGGCATGGAAGCCAACCTCCGCAGCCGCGGCGCCCTGATCTTCCCGAGGCTTGAAGGCGTCCCCTTCGACCCGTACCGCGCTTCGCTGTATTCCCCGGCGGAACTCTATTCAGGGCTGGCAACCTCGCCGTACGAGGAGTTGCCGGACGCCCGCATCTACCACTGGAGCATTCAGCCGGGCCAGCGGCACCGCGTGGACTCAACCCTTGCCTCCGCCCTGCACGACCATGCGATCGGGGACGCGCTGGATGAGTTGACCCGCTCCGGGTCCTGGACCCGCCGCTCCATCGTCGGGGTCATGGGCGGACACGCGGCGCCGCGCGGCAGCCAGGAATTTGCGGAAGCAGCGCGGCTGGGCAGGCTGCTCGCCCTCGGAGGGTATTCGGTGGCCACGGGCGGCGGGCCGGGCGCCATGGAGGCGGCCAACCTGGGGGCGTACCTGAGCCAGGCGTCCGACGGCCACGTGCAGGCGGCGCTGGCCACGCTCGCCGCTGTTCCCGGGTTCCGTCCCTCGGTGTCGGCGTGGGCGCGCGCGGCCGCCGCCGTCGTCGAACACCATCCGGGCGGCACGCCGTCGATCGGCATTCCCACCTGGTTTTATGGGCACGAGCCGCCCAACTACTTCGCCACGCACATCGCCAAATACTTCGCCAACGCCATCCGCGAGGCCATCCTGCTGGAACTGTGCCACGGCGGAATCGTCTTCCTCCCGGGCGCTGCAGGCACAGTCCAGGAGATCTTCCAGGACGCCTGCGAAAACTACTATGGCGCCCGCGAAAAGGTGGCGCCCATGGTGCTGGTGGGGCGGCACCATTGGGAGCAGGAGTACCCGGCCTGGCCCATGCTGTGCAGTTTGGCGGCCGGTCGGGCAATGGCGGACTGCATCTACTTGGTGGACACCGTGGAAGAAGCAGTGGAGGTCCTCCGGGAGCGCTGAGGACCGCCGGAAGACCCCCACGAAAAGCCCTTGCCGGCTGCTAGCCCACCGCCGTGCCGAAGAGCAGGCCCAGCAGGTACGTGATGCCTGCCGCGCCCAGGCCGATGGCCAGCTGGCGCAGGCCACGGGTCAACGGGGACGTGCCGGAGAGCAGGCCGACGGCGGCACCGGTGGCCAGGAGGGCGAGGCCCACCAGGGCCCCGGCCACCACCAGCGCGGTGACGCCGGTCAGGCCGAACAGGAACGGCAGGATGGGAACGATGGCACCGGAGGCGAAGAAGCAGAAGCTGGACAGCGCCGCGCCCCAGGCCGTGCCCACAGCCTCATGCTGGTCCTCTTCCTCCGCGAGTTCCGGCTGCAGGGACAGGCTGGGATCGCAGTCGCAGGACAGCTGGCCCGTCCGCTCCGCCACCCGGTGCTCGGCCGCCTCCCGGGACATCCCACGGGCCAGGTACACCAGGAGCAGTTCGTTGTTTTCGAGGTCCAGCTTGGGCGCCGCCGCCAGGGTGATCTGGGTTGGACGGGTGGCGGCCAGCAGTTCGCGCTGGGACCGTACGGAGATGAATTCACCGGCGCCCATCGACATGGCCCCGGCCAGGAGCCCGGCAATGCCGCTGAGCAGCACAACGCTGCTGGCCACGCCGGACGCGGCCATGCCCATCACCAGGGAGAGGTTGCTGACCAGGCCGTCATTCGCGCCGAACACAGCAGCGCGGAAGGTACCGGCCAGGCGGTTGCGGCCGCGGGTTGCCAGGCCACGCACCACTTCCTCGTGGATCTGCTCATCGGCAGCCATGGCGGGGGTGGCGTTGGGGTCCTTGGCGTAGGGGGAGCGGCCCTCGGCACGCTGGGCAAGGGCCAGCACGAACACTGAACCGAAGTGCCGGGCCAGGAACCCCAGGAACCGGCTTCGTCCGGACGCCCTCCTGGGTTTGCCTGCGTGCTCCCCGAGCAGTGCCAGCCAGTGGGCTTCGTGCCGGCCTTCCGCCTCGGCCAGGGCCAGGAGGATGGCGCGCTCTTCCCCCTCGCGGTTTTGTGCCAGGTCACGGTAGACGGCAGCTTCGGCGCGTTCGTCAGCCAGGTACTGGCGCCACCGTTTGATGTTCGACGGCGAGGGCTGGGGTTGCACGGTGGGGGAGGCCTCCTGCGGCGTGGCATGGGAATCGGATTGGGCGTGCTGCGACACTGGTACTCCTGGCTTGGAAAGGGCATGATCTCGCGCCTTTGCCCTGCCAGCGTACTGCGTATTTCCGCGGTTTTTTGGCTGGCAAACCTCGCTGGGAAGTTTCGGCTTGCCTCAAAACCCGGGCCCCGGGTGCCGGCGTTTCCGGAGTATCCGGAGGGCAGCAGCGGCTATTGACCCGTCCGCCCGGCCGGTGTTGTGATGAAGGTGTGGCGCAGGCTGCGCCCTACCTGAAGAGCACGTCAGGCGAAGATACGGAGGTTGAATGATGAGCACCACCGGACAGCACCCGGACATGCCGCACCTGGAGGCCGTAGAAGCGGATCCCGCCTACGATTACGCCGAGGATGCACCGGTAGACGATGCGGACTGGGACGCGGAGGACGCGTTGATCGACGAGGAGGAGCCGGTAGTCCAGGCACCGCCGATCGTCATCGACGCCGAGGACCGCCCGGTCCCGCTGGATGACGACGAGCCCCGCGACACCGAGGGGTAGCGGCACCGACTAAAAGGGCTTACGACGGCGGCACCTCCTTCGCGGAAAAGCGAAAGGAGGTGCCGCCGTCGTACTTTATTTTCTTGCCTGCTCCGCTGCCTTTTAGGTCAGCGGCCGGCGAGGACTTCCTCGGGGGCGTCTTCGGGTTCCTGCCCTGAAACCCGGCGCTGCCACGCCTGCATGACGGCGGGGTCTGTGGGCCGCGTGAGCAGTGAAGCCACAATATAGACAACGGCTGAAGCGATCAGGCCGTAGTAGATGGGTTCGTTGGCGTAGACGCCGTCCAGCGGGGCCTTGGCATTGATTTCCAGGATGATCATGGTCCCCAGGGTCACTACGGAACCGACTGCCATGGAGGCGGCGGCTGCCAGGCCGGTGCCGCGCTTCCACACCAAACCACCCAGGATGGCCACCAGGAGGCCGCCCACAAGGATGTCATAAGCGATGGTCAGGGCCGCAACGACGTCCTTGGTGATGATGGCGATGACAATTGCGACGATGCCCAGGGCAAGGACCCAGGCGCGGTTGGCCTTGACGTCATGCTCCGGGTTCTCGGTGTCGCCGGTGTTGACCGTCTTGCCGAACCAGCCGGCCACGAACGGCAGGACGTCGGCGCGGGCAACAGTGGCGGCGGCGATGAGGGCGCCGGACGCGGTGGACATCATGGCGGCGACGGCAGCAGCCAGTACCAGGCCGCCGATGCCGACCGGGAGCAGGTTCTGAGCAACCTCGGCGTAGACATCGTCCTTGGCGGCGATCTTGATATCGGACAGGGCCACGTTGGCGGCCATCCCGATCAGCGCCCCGGCCACGCCGGAGAGGATGCAGTAGATGCCGGCGGTGGCGCCGCCCCAACGCGCCACCTTGGGCGTTTTGGCCGTAAACACGCGCTGCCAGATGTCCTGGCCGATCAGCAGGCCCAGGGTATAGACGACGAAATACGTGATGATCGTCTGGACGCCGATGCCGTCCATCTGGAAGAAGCTGGCGTCCACCCGGCTGCGGATCCCGTCGAGGCCCCCGGCGGCGTTCAGGGTGAACGGAAGCATGAGGAAGAAGATGCCCACGGTCTTGATGACGAACTGGACTTGGTCCGCCAGCGTGATGGACCACATGCCGCCGACGGTGGAGTACACCAGCACGATGGCGCCGCCGATGGCGATGGCCAGCGCGCGGTCCAGGCCGAACAGCACCACGAAGATGGTGGCGTAGGCGCCGGTGGAGGTGGCGCAAAGCATCAGGGTGTAGGCGAGCATGACGATGCCCGAGGCTTCTGTTGCCTTGCTGCCGTAGCGGAGCGTCAGCATCTGGGACACCGTGTAGATCTTCAGCTTCTGGATGGTTCCTGCGAAGAGCAGGCTCAGCAGCAGGACGCCCGCGCCGATGGCCACCACCAGCCACATGCCCGAGATGCCGAACTTGTAGCCGAGGCCCACACCACCCACGGTGGACGCTCCGCCCAGGACGACGGCGGCCATGGTCCCGGTGTAGAGGAACGGGCCCAGGCGGCGGCCGGCGACCAGGAAGTCGCTGTTGTTCCTGGTCCGGGACTTGCCCCACCAGCCGAAGGCCAGCATTGCGAGGAGGTACACCACCACGATGGCGATGTTGATGGCACTTGCATCCATAGGTGGCTCCTTGGAGCTGTTGGGCGCCGGGTGTGGGACCGGGGCGACGGCGCCCGGAACCGCCGCGGACGAACGGAAACGGCTCCTGGTATTGCCCTATAGGCAACCGGAGTTTCCAAAGACTAGAGTGTGACGGCCGCGACAGTCAAGGGCCGGGGCGGCTCGCTCCCGCCCGTGTGGCAGGGGCGCGTCAAAAAAAGCGGCGCCCACTAGTATGGCTCCAGAGTGGGGCCGGGCTGCCGGCCATGAAAGGTTCGAAGATGAAGGCACTGCCAGTTGAGCCGAGCAACGTCCCGGTTGCCATCGGCTCCAGGATCCGGGCCGCCCGGCAGTCCCAGCGGCTCACCATCGAGCAGGTGGCCGACGCCACCGGGCTGACCAAGGGCTTCCTGAGCCGGGTGGAGCGGGACCTGACCTCACCCTCGGTCGCCTCCCTGGTGACTTTGTGCCAGGTGCTGTCCATCTCCATTGGCGATCTTTTTATTGCCCCGGAAACCCACCTGACCAAGCGCAATGAGGGTCCGCGGATCTCGCTCGGCGGGCAGGGCATCGTGGAGCGCCTGCTGACAGCCCGGTCCGAACGCCGGGTCCAGATCATCCAGGCGGTCATCGAACCGCACGGCCGGGGCGAATCCGAGCTCTATGCCGTGGACTGCGACGTGGACGTCCTGCATGTCGTCAAGGGGTCCATCAAGCTGATCCTCACCAACGAGGAATACGACCTCGATACTGGGGACACGGTCACCTTCCCGGGCCGCGAACCCCACACGTGGGTCAACCCCACGGACAAGCCGGTCGAGGTGCTCTGGGTCCTGGTCCCCGCGGCCAGCCGGTAATTCTTCTGGCCGTACATTCCTGCCCAGTTACCTATGGTGGTCCTTATGGGAGCCGCTGGTTTGCGCGGGATGCACTTCCGCGGAGCGCTTTTGGTGCGGGTGTAAGTGGGGATGAAGTGCCACATCTTCCACGGCGGCCACGGGCAGGGACGGATGACCGGGGAACCTCACGGTGCGGTGCCGGATAAACCCGATGCCGTGGCCGTGGCCGCAGGCCAGGTGCGGCTGCGGGGGAGGTGTGCGAAGCCAGAGCCCGTAGTGGCCGGCGGCGCTGGCGCAGGTCAGTCGGCCGTTGTTCAAGACTGCTGTGAGGAGGCCTTCGTCGCAGCTGGGCAGAACGAAGATGCCGCGCCGGGGTTGGGTGGCACCCAGCCCGGTGAGCCGTAAGAGTTCACGTCGCGGGAACCCTGCGTCCAGGAGTTGGGCGGAGCGGGCCACGCCGCCACACTTGAGCAGGTAATCGAGGATGTCCACCACGTCATTGGAGGCCGCGTAGGGCAACGTCTGGAACAGGATGTTGACCCTATGTGCATAACCCGGCGGCCCGCTCTGTGCGTTCCTGCCCAGTTACTCCAAGGCGCTCATGGAGGGCTGAGGCGAAATGCTGGAACCCCCGCGAGGTAGTCGGGTACACCTCCGGGCCTGGGTGAGTAACAGGGCGGGAATGCACGGGCAGCTCATTTGGTAAACAACTGATGCTCAGAGGAAAACCCGGGTGTATGATGGCAGTCACAGAAGACCCTCAACTCCTCGAAGGAGAGGCCTCCATTGGAAGAGCTGCGCATTGAAGCCAACGGCAACCTTGGCCCCATCGATTCATCCCGGATTCCCCGCTACGCCGGAGCTGCCACGTACGCCCGCCTTCCACGCCTGGACCAGGTGGAAAAGGCAGACGTCACGGTAGTCGGTGTCCCCTTCGACTCGGGTGTTTCCTACCGCCCCGGTGCCCGCTTCGGGGCCAACCACGTCCGCGAGGCCAGCCGCCTGCTTCGCCCCTACAACCCGGCCTGGGATGTCAGCCCCTTTGAGAACATCCAGGTGGCCGACGCCGGGGACATGGCGGTCAACCCCTTCAACATCAACGAAGCGATCGAGACCATCCAGCAGAACGCGCTGGACCTCACGGCTGCCGCGAGCAGGCTGCTGACCCTGGGCGGGGACCACACCATCGCCCTGCCGCTGCTGCGCGCCGCCGCCGAGCGCGCGGGCGGACCGATCGCCATGCTGCACTTCGATGCCCACCTGGACACCTGGGACACCTACTTCGGCGCCGAATACACCCACGGCACACCCTTCCGCCGGGCAGTTGAGGAGGGCATCCTGGACACCGAGGCCATCAGCCACATCGGCACCCGCGGCCCCCTGTATGGCAAGAAGGATCTCGACGACGACCATCGCTTTGGGTTCGGCATCGTCACCTCCGCGGACGTCTACTACCAGGGCGTGCTGGAGACGGTGGCCAAGGTCCGGGACCGGATCGGAAACCGTCCGCTCTACATCTCGGTGGACATTGACGTCCTGGACCCGGCCCACGCCCCGGGCACGGGAACGCCGGAGGCCGGCGGCATTACCAGCCGCGAGCTCCTGGAGATCATCCGGGGCTTCCGCGGGATGAACCTGGTGGGTGCCGACGTCGTGGAAGTCTCTCCTGCCTATGACCACGCCGAGATCACCGGCGTCGCCGCCAGCCATGTGGCGTATGAGCTGGTGACCCTCATGGCCGACAACGCCACCCCTGGAAGCCGCTTCGGAACAGAATCCGGCTATGCGGCGCAGGCTCTGGGCAGTGAAACGCGCCGCCCCGCCGGTTTCGCCGCCGCCGTCAAGGAATAGGGCCGTGACTGCATTGGACGCGCCCGTCCCCGAGCGGGGGAGCAGCGTTCGCAATGGCGGGGACCTCGTTGTCGAGACCCTCGAAGCGCTGGGGGCCAAGACCGTCTTCGGCATCCCGGGCCAGCACGCCCTGGGGCTCTTCGACGCCATGGGCCGCGGCAACCTGCACTTTGTCTCCTCCAGGGTGGAGAACAACAGTGCGTTCGCCGCGGACGGGTACTCCCGCGCCACCGGGGAAGTGGGCGTGCTGTTCCTCTCCACCGGTCCGGGGGCGCTGACCTCGCTGGCCGGACTCCAGGAGGCCTACGCCACGGGCGTGCCCATGGTGGTGGTGGCAAGCCAGATTCCACTCGAAGGCCTGGGCGCGCGGCGCAAGGGCATGCTGCACCAGCTCGATGACCAGAAGGCGTCTGCCGCCAATGTCACCAAGAGCCAGCGGCTGATCCAGCATGCCTCCGGCATTCCCTCCGCCATCCAGGACGCCTGGACCGAGGCCATCTCCTCGCCCCAGGGTCCGGTGTGGCTGGAGATTCCACAAAACGTGCTGCTGGATCCGATCATGGTCCCGCCGGTCGAGGACGCCTTGGCCGAAGCCGCGGACAACCCGCCGCGGATCGAATTGGTGCGGGAAGCTGTGAAGTGGCTGCAAACAGCCAAACGGCCTGCCATCATCGCCGGCGGCGGAACGCGCCGCGGCAAAGCCGAGAAGTCCCTGCTCTCAATGGCCGAAAAACTGCGGGCACCGGTAATCTGCACCCCCGGCGGCAACGGCGCGTTCCCGTGGACCCATGAGCTGTCCCTGCAGTCCTGGATCGAGGACCGCTACATGACCGATGTCCTCGAAGACGCAGATGTCCTGCTGGTGATTGGGTCATCCCTGGGCGAGGTCACCTCCAACTACTTCACCTTTGAGCCAGGCGGCAGGATCATCCAGATCGACGCCGAACCAAGGGTTTTGGAGTCTAACCGGCCGGGCCTGGGCATCCGCGCCGATGCCGGCCAGGCACTGGCGGCACTGGACGAGGCGCTTGATGAGGCACTGGAGCCAGGCAAGACGGCGACGCCGGATTGGCACGGCAGCACCCCTGAAGACCTGGTGAGGGAATCCCTCGCCAAGGTCCGCGCCCGGCTGGAAGCGCAGGACCTGGCAAAGGAACTGAAGTTCATGGCCGACATCCGCGAAGCGGTGCCCGCGGACATGCAGACGTTCTGGGACATGACCATTGCCGCGTACTGGGGCTGGTCCTGCTGGGACGCGCGGCAAGGGCAGTTCCATTCAGCCCAGGGCGCCGGCGGGCTTGGTTTCGCGTTCCCCGGTGCCATCGGTGCAGCCGTGGGACTGGAGACGCTTGGCAAGCCCGCTGGTTCTGCTCGCGTACTCGCTGTCTCCGGCGACGGGTCGTCCATGTATTCCATTGCGGAACTTGCCACGGCGAAACAGCACAATGTTCCGGTCACCTGGCTGATCGTGGACGACGGCGGCTACGGCATCCTGCGCGAATACATGGTGGGCGCGTTCGGCAAGGCCACCGCCACCGAGCTCGCCCGGCCCGACTTCGTGAAGCTCGCGGAATCCTTCGGCGTGCCGGCCACCCGGGTGGCCCCGGAGGAAGTGGGGGACGCGCTCAGGGCGGGATTCGCTTCTGACGGGCCCAACGTCGTCGTAGTTGAAACCCTCCTGAAAATATTCGGCCCCACCCACCTGGCGACTTAAGCATCCGTTCATCCACAACCGCTCCCTCACTTTCCGGGCACCGTCCAGCGAAAGTGGGGGAGTGCCTGTTTAACCGGAACCAACAACAACTTCGTTTCCCTAAGCAACCATTTCCTGATACAGTTGCTTGCAGCAACTAATTCTTTAGGGAGCATCATGTCTGTCGCACCGGCCACCGCAGCCGATCTCGTCGGCCACATCTTTGACCTCCAGCGCGCCCTGCGCTGCGTGACCATGGTCAACGTGAAGGGCCAGGACACGGGCATCGCCCTCCAGGGCGTGCTCAAGTTCATCGGCGAAGGGGAAACCCGCGCGGCACACCTGGCCGAGCGCCTGGGCGTCAGCCCGCCGGTGCTCAGCCGGCACATCGCGGAACTCGCCGACGCGGGCCTGGTGGTCAGGACGCCGGACCCGGACGATGGCAGGGCCCAACTGCTTGCCCTGTCACCACGTGGCAAGGAGAAGCTCGCGGAGCTCATCAAACACCGGGCAGAGACGCTGCAGGGCTATCTTTCCGACTGGAACGAGGACGATGCCGTGGCGACGGCCGCAATGCTGAACAAGCTGACAGCTTCACTGAAGAATTCCATCCGGGCAAGGGCGGCCGGAACCACCACCGAACACGATAAGCAGGAGTCCATCAATGGCTAACGTCACCGCCGCCGCGGACCAGGAGCAGGAGCGCCAGCGCCAGCGCTCCGTTAAACAGGAGTCGCGGCAATCCAAGCGCCACGAGCCCGGCGCACCCATGAACCACCGGCAAATCATGGAGGCCCTGACCGGCCTGCTCGCTGCGTTCTTCACCGCGATCCTGAGCAGCACCATCGTTGCCAACGCGCTGCCCACCATCATGTCCGAACTCAAGGGCACGCAGACGGATTTCGCGTGGGTCATCACGGCCGCGCTGCTGGCCAACGCGGCCACCACCCCCATCTGGGGCAAGCTCGCTGACCTCTTCGACAAGAAGATCCTGGTCCAGCTGAGCATCGTGATCTTCGTTGCCGGCTCGGTCATGGCCGGCTTCTCCGAAAGCATCCCGTTCCTCCTCACGGCCCGCGTGATCCAGGGCATTGCCATGGGCGGCCTCACCGCGCTGGCGCAGGCGATCATCGGCTCCATCATTCCGCCCCGTGAACGCGGCAAGTACTCCGGCTACATGGGCGCCGTGATGGCTGTCGGTACTGCCGGCGGCCCGCTGCTGGGCGGCTTCATCGTGGACAGCTCCCTCGGCTGGCGCTGGACCTTCTTCGTCTGCGTGCCGCTGGCCGTCGTCGCCCTGATCCTGCTCCAGATCACGCTGAAGATCCCGCACGTCAAGCGTCCTGCCAAGATCGACTGGCTCGGTGCCATCCTGCTGACCTCCGGCGTCAGCCTGCTCCTGATCTGGGTTTCCTTCGCCGGCAAGGCCGACTACTACGACTGGTGGTCCTGGCAGTCCGCCGTCATGGTGGGCGGCGGCGTCCTGCTGCTTGCTTTGCTGGTGCTGGTTGAGTCCAAGGTGTCCGCACCGATCATCCCGCTGAAGATCATCTCCGAGCGCACCACCGCACTGGCCATCGTGGCGTCCGTGGCTGTCGGCATCGCCATGTTCGGTTCCTCCACCTTCCTGGGCCAGTACTACCAGGTGGCCCGCGGCGCAACGCCCACCGAGGCCGGCCTGCTGACCCTCCCCATGATCGCCGGCAACCTCATCGGTTCGGTCGTCTCGGGCCAACTGATCAGCCGCTACGGCAAGTGGAAGCGCTTCCTGGTCGGCGGTACCATCCTGCTGATCGGCGGCCTGGCGCTCGCCGGAACCATGGACCACACCACCGAACTGTGGCAGACCGGCCTCTACACCGGCATCTTCGGCATCGGCCTGGGCATGCTCATGCAGAACCTGGTCCTCGCCGTCCAGAACACCGTCCAGGCCAAGGACATCGGCTCCGCCAGCGCCTCCGTTGCCTTCTTCCGCTCCGTAGGCGGTGCCATCGGCGTGTCCGTCCTGGGCGCCGTCATGGCCAACCACGTCAAGGACCTGGCCACCGACGGACTCGCCAAGCTGGGCATCCAGCCCGGCGGCAACAGCGGTGCCACGCTGGACCTCAAGGACCTGCCCGCACCGATCGCCGACATCATGCGCGCCGCCTACGGTGACGCCACGGCCGGCATCTTCATGATCTCCGCCGTCGTCAGCGTGGTTGCACTCATCGCCGTGATCTTCATCAACGAAGTCCCGCTGCGCAAGACCGTTGACATCACGCCCAAAGCCACCCTGCAGGCCAACGCCGCCGGTGAAGCAGGCATGACCGCCATGACGGGGCAGCTGCCCATGGTTTCCGGCAGCGCCGCGGACGGGGACATCCCCTCCGGAGCCGGAGTGGCGGCCCGCAGCGCTGCCCGTGCAGCTGCTCCGGACGCGCCGGCCAAGAGGTACGACGGCGGTGCTTCCGCTGCCGCAGCAGCCTCCGGACGGGTGGCCACGGAGGACTTTGAGGATGTCTTCGCACGGAGCTTCCGCTCGGAGGAGCTGGACCTGCGGTCCGCGGACAACGTGGACAAGGCTGCCGACGCCATCGCCAGCGCCGCCGCCACCCTCCAGAAACTGCAGGACACCCAGCACCTGCTGGCCCGCCAACAGGCCGCACTGGGCAACATGCTGCTGGACATCCAGGAACAGCACCGTTCCCAGCAGGACGTTGCTTCCAAACAGGCCGCCACTGCCGCAGAGCTCAGCAGGCTGCAGCGCAAGCTCCTGAAGGAACGCAAGATCCAGGCAGCGGCCGCCTTGTACCTGGCCGGGCACGGCAGGCACAGCGCCGCCGCACCCGCCACTGCCGCATCCTCTGCCGCTTCCGAGGCGGACCGGGAACAGGAGCAGGGACAAGGACAGTAGCGGTTCAGGGCTGTAGCTGGGACAGCAGCCCGTCAGCTGCCATTCCTGGTCCGCCCGGTTGAAGCCACGGGCTACACCAAAGCCGCAGCCCGCACCCGGAAAACCTCCGGGTGCGGGCTGCGGTTTTCCTGCATGCGGCGCCCGCCCGGGACGCCCTTGGCCCACACACCCCTTCACAGCGCATCGCAGAGAGGAAAAGATGCCGCCAAAGGGCCTCATTGTCTGTGGCCAACACTAGAGTTGGGTCCATGCTCCTCACCCTCATACGGCGCTACTCCAAGCCGTATTTGCCGTACATCCTGGCTGTCGTCATTTTCCAGCTCGCCTCCACCATCGCTGCGCTGTACCTGCCCAGCCTGAACGCCCAAATCATCGACGAAGGCGTGGCGCGCGGAGACACCGATTTCATCTGGCGCACCGGCGCGGTGATGCTCCTGGTGGCCTTCGCCCAGGTCGCTGCTGCCATCGCCGGCGTCTACTTCGGCTCCAGGACGGCAATGGCCGTGGGACGGGACCTGCGCCGCGCGGTGTTCGGCAAGGTCACCAGCTTCTCCGCCAGGGATGTCAGCGCGTTCGGCGCGCCCACACTGATAACCCGCGGCACCAATGACGTCCAGCAGGTGCAGATGCTGCTGCTGATGGGGCTGAACTTCATGGTGGCCACCCCCATCATGTGCATTGGCGGCATCATCATGGCGCTGCGCGAGGACATCAGCCTGTCCTGGCTGGTCTGGGTCTCCGTCCCGCTGCTGGCCGTAGTGGTGGGATACCTGGTGGTCCGGCTCATGCCGCTGTTCCGGTCCATGCAGCGGAAGATCGACCAGATCAACGCAGTACTGCGTGAGCAGATCATCGGTATCCGCGTGGTCCGGGCCTTCGTGCGTGAGCCGTATGAAACGGACCGCTTCGGCGGCGCCAACAGGGAACTCACGGACGTTTCGCTCCGCATCGGTGCCCTGTTCGTCCTGATGTTCCCGGCCATCAGCATGATCCTTCACCTGTCCACCGCGGCAGTGCTCTGGTTTGGCGGGCAGCGGGTGGACGCCGGCGCCATGCAGGTGGGTTCGCTCACCGCGTTCCTGCAGTATCTGCTGCAGATCCTGATGGCTGTCATGATGGGCACCTTCATGGCCATGATGATCCCGCGCGCCTCCGTCTGCGCGGACCGCATTGGCGAGGTACTGGCCGTCGAACCCTCCATCCACGACCCCCGGAATCCGCAGGCCCCGGACTCACTCACCGGCGTAGTTGAGTACCGGAACGTTACTTTCGCCTATCCGGGCGCCGAGTCTCCGGTGCTGAGCAACATCAGCTTCACCGCCCGTCCCGGGCAGACCATCGCCATCATCGGGTCCACAGGCGCCGGGAAGACCTCTTTGTTGTCCCTCCTGCCGCGGCTCTACGACCCCGTCGAAGGGCAGGTGCTGCTGGACGGTGTCCCGGTGGACCGGCTGGACCGTGCCGAGATCACAAAACGCGTTGCCCTGGTGCCGCAGCGTCCCTATCTGTTCTCCGGCACCATCGAACACAACCTTCGGTTCGGCAAGACCGAGGCAACGGACCAGGAACTCTGGGATGCCCTCCGGGTAGCGCAGGGGGAGTCCTTTGTCCGGGAGAAGAAGAACGGGCTGGACTCGAGGATTTCGCAGGGCGGCACCAATGTCTCAGGCGGCCAGCGCCAGCGCCTGTGCATTGCCCGGGCCCTGGTCACCAAACCCCGGGTCTACCTCTTTGACGATTCATTCTCCGCCTTGGACGTGGCCACTGATGCCCGGCTCCGCGCCGCTCTCAAAGGCACCACCAAGGACGCCACCGTCATCATCGTGGCCCAGCGGATCTCCACCATCACCGGGGCGGACCAGATCCTGGTGCTGGACAATGGACGCATCGTGGACCGGGGCACACACGAGGAACTCCTCGAAACTTCGCCCACTTACCAGGAAATTGTCGAATCCCAGCTGAGCGTGGAGGAAGTGGCATGAGCCCCCGCAGGAAGGATTCCATTGCCGTGGAAGAGACACGTCCGGCCACCACGGCAGCTGCGGACGCCGGGAACCCAGAAGACGAATTCCTCGAGGAGGAGTTCACCCCATCGGAAGCCGACGGGGACATGTTCGGCGGCATGCCCGCCAAGAAAGCCGAGCACTTCTGGCCCTCAGCCAAGCGGCTCATGGGCCTGTTGAAGCCCGAGGCCCTGGGCATCTACGCCGTGGTGGGCCTGGTGGTCATCTCCGTGGTCCTGAACGTCATCGCCCCCAAGATCCTCGGGCAGGCCATGGACGTGATCTTTGCCGGCGTGGTAGGGAAGCAGCTGCCCGCCGGGGTCAGCAAGGAGCAGTTCGTGGCCGGCCTGCGCCAGCAGGGCCAGGACAACTTCGCCGACATGGTGTCCCGCATGGAGCTGGTCCCCGGCACCGGCATCAACTTCGACAAGCTCACCATGCTTATCGCCATCGTCCTGGTCATGTACTTCGTGGCGAACATCTTCATGTGGCTGCAGGGCTACGTGCTGAACCGCATCGTCATGAAGGTCATCCGCCGCCTCCGCAATGACACCGAGGACAAGCTGAACCGGCTGCCGCTGAACTACTTCGACACCCGGCAGCGCGGCGACGTCCTCTCCCGGGTAACCAACGACGTCGACAACATCCAGCAGGCACTCCAGCAGGCTTTTGCGCAGCTGGTCAACTCCGTGCTCACCGTGCTGGGCATCGTGATCATGATGTTCATCGTCTCCTGGCAGCTCGCCCTGATTGCCCTGATCGCGCTCCCGTTGTCCGGTGTGGCTGCCGGCTTGATCGGGGCCCGGAGCCAGAAGCTCTTCGCCGCCCAGTGGAAGAACACCGGGTCCCTGAACGGCCAGATCGAGGAGTCCTTCTCCGGGCACGACCTGGTCCGTGTCTTCGGCCGCGATGCGGACATGCTGGCGCGTTTCGAGGAACGCAACGAGGCACTCTACAGGGCCAGCTTCGGCGCGCAGTTCGTCTCCGGGATCATCTTCCCCGTCATGCAGTTCGTCTCCTACCTCAGCTACGTGGGCATTGCCGTGGTGGGCGGCCTCCGCGTGGCGTCCGGCGCCATGTCCCTGGGGGACGCCACGGCGTTCATCCAGTACTCCCGCGAGTTCACCCAGCCCTTGGGCCAGATGGCGGGCATGGCCAACATGCTCCAGTCCGGCGTGGCGTCCTCGGAGCGGGTTTTCGAGTTCCTTGACGCCGAGGAACAGGATGCCGAAACCGCCACCGAACACCTGCCGGCCAAGACCGATGGGCACGTGGACTTCAAGGACGTGACCTTCAGCTACACCCCGGACAAGCCGCTCATCGAGAACCTGTCCTTCACGGCGGAGCCCGGAAACACGGTGGCGATCGTCGGACCCACGGGAGCCGGCAAGACCACCCTGGTGAACCTGGTGATGCGCTTCTACGAGCTCAACTCGGGCTCCATCATGCTGGACGGCGTGGACATCACCCATCTCAGCCGCTCGGAGCTGCGCTCCAAGGTGGGCATGGTGCTGCAGGACGCGTGGCTCTTCGGCGGGTCCATCTACGAAAACATCCGCTACGGCAACCTCGACGCCACAGAGGAGCAGGTCATGGCAGCTGCCAAGGCTACCTTCGTGGACCGCTTCGTCAGGGCACTGCCGGAGGGCTACGACACCGTGATCGATGAAGAAGGCAACAACGTCAGCGCCGGCGAGAAGCAGCTGATCACCATCGCCCGCGCCTTCGTTGCCAACCCGTCGCTGCTGATCCTGGACGAGGCCACCAGCTCCGTGGACACCCGCACCGAACTGCTGGTGCAGAAGGCCATGGCCGCGCTGCGCTCGGACCGGACCAGCTTCGTGATTGCGCACCGGCTTTCCACCATTCGCGATGCCGATACGATCCTGGTCATGGAGAACGGACGAATCGTGGAACAGGGCAGCCACCAGGTGCTGCTCGCTAACGGCGGCGCCTACCACCGCCTGTACATGTCGCAGTTCGCAGGTGCGGACGCCGGGGAAGTGCCGGCGGATGATTCGACGGCGGTGCACAGCTGAGCGCGCACGGCGGCCAGCGCATCGAGGTCCTGGTACCGATGCGCTGGGGCGACATGGACGCCTACGGCCACATCAACAACGTACAGATCGTCAGGATGCTGGAGGAAGCGCGGATCGGGGCCTTCGGCCCACCGCGGGGTGCCGGCCGTCCGGGCATCGACCCCCCGGTGTCACTATTCAACGACGTTCCAGAGGGCACGCTGGCCTTGATTGTGGACCACAAGATCCGCTACGTCAGGACTTTGGAGTACCGCAACGTTCCGGCCGTGGTGCAGGTCTGGATCGGCGCGGTCAAGGGAGCCAGTTTTGACATCCATTACGTGCTCCAGGACCCCGTCACCGGGGAGGACTGCGTGAAGGCCAGCAGCCACCTGGCCTTTGTGGATGAGGCGACGGGTCGGGTGCAACGGCTCACGCAGGAGCAAAAAGAGCGCATGGCCCCCTATAGGCACTAAGACTCTGGCCGCGACCACACAGCAAACATTGAACTGGGAACACCTGACTGGAACCCCGAAAACACAGTGAAAGGAAGCCTGATGGCCCTGAACAAGAAGGCACTGAACAAGAAGGCGGCGGACAAGAGCCGGATGGGCAAGACCCGCGCAGCACGGAAGAAGAAGACCTGGAAAGAGATGTCCACGGGCAGCAAGGTTGGCACCATTCTCACCGCGATCGTGCAGGTGTCACTGCTGGTTGCCGCCCAGCGCGACATTTCGCGCAGGCCCGCTGAGCTGATCAACGGGCCAAAGGCCGCGTGGCGGGCAGCGTCCTTCGTCAACTTCATCGGACCGATGGGCTACTTCATCTTCGGAAGAAAAGGGTCCTTGAGCGGAAAATAGCCGCTGCTGCGCTTCGGCAGTCCACCCGGCGTGAAGCGGGGGTCCAGCCTGACCCTGTAAATTTGAGGGCATGACCCCCACCGCCACCGCTGCCATGACCCGCGCCCTCGGCATCTCCAGGGAGATCGAGGACGCGGCCTGGTTTGTACTGGGGCCAGGGCTCCAAGGGAGGGCGTCGCCCCTGGACGGGCGGACCAGGACGTGGTCTGCTCCTGCTGCCGCCGAGCTGCTCGACCGCCTGGAACGGGGCATCGCGGATTCCAAGGCGCCGATGATGACCAACCTCCGCGAAAACCTGGAGGGGGCCACGCGCGGGGCCAAGCAGCTGGCCGTCGAGCTGCTCTTCCTGCAGTCCCTTCCGCTGGCCCACGAGGTGAAGTCACTGAAGGTCAAGCGAGCCCGGGTGGCGGAGGCTGCGGGCTGGCTCGAGCCGCCGCTGGAACTTCCCGAGGAGCTGTACGCCGGGATGACGGATCATGGCGTGATCCGTGACCGCACCGCAGAATTCAACTGGACCATCTGGGACCACCTGAAGTGGCTGTGCCGGTTCGTCCGGAACGTTGCCCAGCGGCCGGCCAGCGTGGTGCAGGCGGCCATCAAGGACCCTGTGCAGTTCCACCGCCTCGCTGCCTCCACCCCTGATGACCAGCCGGCCATCCGCCGCAGCATCGAATTCCTGGCCTGGCCCAGCTACTTTGAACCGGTGGTGGCAGACGTGGAGCGGCAGGAAATCAGGGATGCGTTCGCCTCACTCGTGGGCGGCGCCAAGGGCGACACCGAAGAGGACATCACGGCTGATATCCACCGCATCCGCCTGCACCTGGACGAGCAGGCCGGCCAGCGCATCGACTGGTACTCCCGCCAGCTGGTCAGCCAGTGGCGCAAGGTTGGTGACCCGGGGCGGCGCGCCTGGCTGCTCAGGACGCACAGCGACAATGCCGAGCTGCTCACCGCCTGGCACGGCGACGAGAAGGTGACCCTCGACGTCGAACATCTCCGTACCCTCGAACCTGGTGTCAGCGCCGGCGTGGTGCAGCACGCGGTGGACGAGGACTACAAGCACCTTGGCTACGTGGAACGCGAGGACACCAAGACAGCCGTATTCGCCTTCCTTACCGTCATGAAGCCTGGCGACCTGGTGCTCTACCAGCACGCGGGGACGGTGCGGCTGGGCGGCGTGCTGGGGGAACCCGAATACAACGACGACAACCGCCGGCTGCGGCGCAAGGTGCGGTGGTTCGACGACGGGCACACCACCACCAGCCTGCCCCGGCACGTCCAGCGGCAGCTGGCCACCCCCGGCATCGTGGTGGACACCACCCGGGTGGTGCAGGCGCTCCAGGCGCTGCTGCCTGCCGAGGCCGAAACCGAGCCCGACGGCGACACTGAAGGCGCCGCCGTCGTCCTCCCTGTCCAGGAGGGCTTCCGGCCGCTGACGCAGGAATTTGCCGCCTCCCTGCACATGGAGCTGGAACCGTTGCAGGAGATCGCAGACCTGCTGGAGGAGAACCGGCAGCTGGTTCTCTACGGCCCGCCCGGCACCGGCAAGACCTACCTGGCCAAGCACCTGGCCGCGGAACTGGCTGACGACACCACGGACGAACGGGTCAAGCTGGTCCAGTTCCACCCGTCCTACGCCTACGAGGACTTTTTCGAGGGCTACCGGCCGGACAAGACCGACGACGGGCAGGTGTCCTTCAAGCTGGTGGCCGGCCCGCTGCGGCGCCTGGCAGAAGAAGCCGCCAAGCCCGGGAACGGGAAGAAGCCGTACTTCCTGATCATCGACGAGATGAACCGCGCCAACCTGGCCAAGGTGTTCGGCGAGCTGTACTTCCTGCTGGAATACCGGGACGACCGGATCTACCTGCAGTACAGCCCCAACGAGCCGTTCACACTGCCGGACAACCTCTACATCATCGGCACCATGAACACGGCGGACAGGTCCATCGCCATGATGGATGCCGCCATCCGCCGCCGGTTCTCCTTCATCGAGCTGCACCCGCAGACGGAACCGGTCAAGGGTTCCCTGCTCCGGTTCCTGCAGGCCAGGCAGCTTGACCCGGCCCCGGCGCTGCTGCTGGACGCGCTGAACGGGGCCATTGATGAGTGGGACCGGGACCTGATGATCGGGCCGTCCTATTTCATGAAGCCGGCAGCCCAGACCCCTGCCGGGCTGCGCAGGATCTGGAAGTACGAGCTGATGCCGCTGCTCGAGGAGCACTACCACGGCCAACTCACGCGCGCCCAACTGGAGGAACGTTTCGGGCTGGACCAGCTGCTGGGACGCATTGCAGCGCGCTGATCCCCGGGTGCTCGGCACTTCAACCGGCCCCGTCCGGCACCTGGTCCTGGACGAGCTGTCCGGCGGCCTGGTGGAACGGCTGGACGCACCAAGCGCTTCCTTCCTGAACTCCAGCGGCCTGGCCAAGGCTTCCCCCATGGGGATGGGGCTGTACCGGATCGAGCCGGTGGGCAAGGTGGGCTCGGTGCGGACACCGACGCTCCAGCTGGACGTCCGGCCCAAGGACCGGCTGGGATTGAGCCGGCTCCTGTTCCTGCTGGGCTATGCGGGGGAGCAGGGCTTTCGGCCGGACCTGGTGGCAGCGGAGGAGGAGCGGGACCTGTGGAGTGCGCTGGCGGAATCGCTGGCCCAGCTGGCTGAACGGGCGCTGGGCCGCGGCGTGCTGCAGGGCTACCTCACGGTGGACGAGTCCCTGCGGACCGTGAAGGGGCGGATCCGGATTTCGGACCAGATCTCCCGCCGGCCCGGCATGCTGGTTCCGCTGGAGGTCTCCTACGACGAGTTCACCGAGGACATCACCGAAAACAGGATCCTGCGCGCCGCGCTTGAGCGGATGGGACAGGTGCCGGGGGTGCGGCCCGAGGTGCTGGGCCGGCTGCGCCAACTGAAGGGAAAGCTCGACGCCGTCACCCGCCTTCCAGCCGGCGCTCCAGTCCCGCCGTGGAAGTCCACCAGGTTGAACCTGCGGTACCACGCTGTGCTCCGCCTGGCCGAACTGATCCTGCGCAACGCGTCCGCCGAAGCCGGCGAGGGCAGGCAACAGACGGCATCGTTCGTGGTGGACATGGCGCAGGTTTTCGAGGATTTCGTGGGAACCGCGCTGCGCAGCGCGATGGCCGCGTATCCGGGCGAACTGCGGCTGCGGTACAACGCCCTCCTGAGCGAGGCGGTGCGCGATTCCGACCGGCTGTCCGTGCGCCCTGGCGCGGTTCATCTTCTGGGCGGGCGGCCGGTGGTGGCCTACAACGCCAAGTACCGGGCGGCGTCGGATGCCGGTGCCTCCCTGACGGCCGACCATTACCAGATGCTGGCCCACTGCACAGCGCTGGCCGTTCCCACCGCCTGGCTGGTCTACGCCGGCAGGGGCGAGGTGAAACTCCGCCGCATCCTGAACACCGACATCGACATCGTGGAGTTTCCCCTGGACCTCAGCCAGCCGCCGTCGGCCATCCTCGCCTCAATCCAGGAACTCGCCCGCCAGTCGTGGGGCGAAGTAGCCCGGCAGGCCCGGAACGGCTGACGCACTCCGGCCGCCCGCCGCCGTCGTTCCTTTCATACCGGCACGCGGAAGGTGAACGTTGTTCCCTCGCCCAAGGTGCTCTCCACGCCGATGGTGCCGCCGTGCGCCTCGACGATCGCCTTGCTGATGGGCAGCCCCAGCCCGACGCCGGGAATGGCAGTGCGCCGCACGCTGCTGGTGCGGAAGAACTTGGCGAACACCTCGGAGGCGTCCTCCGGGGTCATGCCCATGCCGGTGTCCGTGACGCTGCAGGCCATGTGCCCGTCCTCCTGGGCCACCGACACCACCACCTTGCCGCCGTTCGGGGAGTACTTGATGGCGTTGGACACCAGGTTGTCCAGGACCTGCGCTATCCGGGCGCTGTCCACATAGGCTTCCAGCCGTTCCGGGGCGTCGGCCTGCAGTTCGACGCCCGCCGCGGCCGCCCGGGGCATCGCCGAGGACACGCTGCTGCGGACGAGCTCGGCCACATCCACGGGGTGGGGCGTGACGATCAGCTGGCCGTCCCGGCTGGACAACAGGTCCGACACGAGGGTCAGGAGCCGTTCGGAATTGCGGCGGATGATTTCCAACATGTCGCGCTGCGGATCATCCGGTTCATCGGCGAGCAGGATTTCCACGTAACCCAGGATGGAGGTGAGCGGGGTGCGGAATTCATGGGAGACGCTTGAGACGAAGTCGTCCTTGGCGGTGAGCGCGTTCACCAGGTCCGTGACGTCACTGAAAACGATCACCGAGCCGGTGAAGTTGCCGTCCGAGTCCTTCATGGCGCGAGCCGTGGTCACCAGTGCCCGCTGGTCCTGCCCCTCACCGAGCCACACCAGGTAATCGGTGAAGGTCTCACCCAGGACTGCGCGGCGTACTGGACGCTCCTGGACGGGGATCAGCGTCTTCCGGTCCGCCCCGTAGACCAGCAGCTGCGACTCGTTGGGATCGGCAATGTTCCTTGGCCGTGCCAGCTCGTGGTTGGCGCGCTGCTTGCGGTTCATGAGGATGTCGTGGCCATCGGCGTCAACGGCCAGGACACCGAGGTGCACGGTGTCAAGGATGGTGTTCAGCAGCGATTCCTGGCGTTTGCTGCTGCGCAGGTTGGCCTGCAGTTGCTCGTCCTTCTCCTCGAGCTGCTTCTGTTGGCGCATCATGCTCAGGGTCAGGACACTCACCGACACTCCGATGCCCAGCATCATGACGGGCAACAGCAGGGAGCGGGCAAAGTCCTGAGGGGTGTAGTCGCCTTTCACGAGCAGCGGCACCCAAATTATGGCCAGCGGTCCCAGGAAGGACAGCCACAGGGCCGTCCGCGGGTAGTACCCGGAGGCGCAGAGCCAGATGACCGGGAAAACCGCCAGCAGGCTGATGCCCGTGAGGCTTTCCTGGCCGCCTTCCCTGCCAGCGGCGATGGAGACGAAGTCCAGCACCGGGATGGCCAGGAAGCTGGTGTAGGGCAACCGTTCCCAAGGAATGGCGTAGCAAAGCGCCATGATGGCCAGCTGCGAGACGAGGAACGTGACGAACAGGGGGTTGTTCATGGTCACCGGGAAGAACGCCCACATCAGCAGGGCGGTCAGGATAGTGGTCACGAACAACGGCATCTGGCTCATCGCCACCCGGTCGGTCAGCCGGTATTCATGAAAGGGCCGTTTGAAAAACCGCAGCGCTCCCGTGGACCAGGCCGTGGGGTTGCTCATGGCGCGGAGGACGCGGACGTCGGGCTGTGCGAGACCATACCAGCAGGATATCCGCAGCCAGCTATACTTCTGACGTTGGCACTGAGGGGGCTCTATGAGTGAGGCACGTGTGGGTCTGGTCATCGAGGATGACCATGACATTCGGGAACTGGTTCGCACTGTGCTGACCCAGGCTGGATTTGACGTCACTGTCGCCAGCGGCGGCGCCGAGGGCGTCCTGATGGCCAAGAGCCTGAATCCTGATGTGATTACCCTGGACCTGGGTTTGCCGGACATCGACGGCTTTGAGGTTTCCCGGCAGATCCGCGAGTTTTCGGACGCTTATATCGTCATGCTGACGGCGCGTGCCGAGGAACTGGACACCCTTATTGGGCTGGAATCCGGTGCGGATGACTACCTCACCAAGCCTTTCCGTCCGCGGGAACTGCGGGCGCGGGTTGCCGCCATGATGCGCCGGCCGCGGTCCGTTCCCGACCCCGGCGAGGTTGCGGTTGATGCTTCCCCGGACGGCGCTGCACACCCGGAGCGTGGGAATTTCAGCCACAACGGCCTGGAGCTCAGCTACGCCTCACGGACTGTCAGCGTAGACGGCAAGGAGATGAACCTGACCCGCACGGAGTTCGAACTGCTGTACGCGCTCCTGGAGGCGGGCCGGACTGTCCGGACAAAGTCCGACCTGGTGCGGCGGCTCCGCGACGAGGATTACGACGTCGGCAGCTACATCAGCGAGGCCGACGAGCGTTCCGTGGAGGTCCACATGGGGAACCTGCGCAAGAAGCTGGGTGACTCGCCGCAGCAGCCGCGGTGGCTGCAGACCGTCCGCGGGGTTGGTTACCGTTTGGCGCCGGGGCAGCACTGAGCCTGCAGCCGGTGCATGGTTTGCCTGCTGCACTGGGTGATGGGCCGCAGGTACGTGGCGGCGAGCCTGGGCAACACCACGGCCATGTCGGCGTGGCGGGCCTCAGCCCGGATTTCGTTCTCCAGTTCCAGGGCCAGACCGGCCAGGCGTTCGGCGCCCACCATTTGGCTTGATGTTTTCAGGCTCAGGACCGCGTCCATGGAGCCCTCCAGGTCGCCGGTGGTCAGGGCCAGCCGCAGCTTGCCCAGCCGTTGGGGGAGGTACTCGATGAAATTCCCGACGAAGACCCGGCTGTAGCCTTCTTCCTCTTCGAGTTCATCCCGCAGCCGGTCCAGGACCGACTGGTCCACCAGCGGCCTGGGGGCATCATCTGACGTGCTCATGACACTCCTTTCTGCTGGTTTTGGGTACTGCGGAAAACGGGGGGTTCAGGCGGGGGACCTTGTTCTGTTTCAGGTTAGGACCGTTCGCGCGACCTCGCAGAAGACTCGGCAAGAATTGTGGTTTTCTTGATGGGACTGCGGATTTCTGCCAATAGGATCGAGGCCGGTGCTTTCTGCATTGACGTCATCAGCGGCCGTAGCCGCCTTTCAATCTGGGGATAGATTGCCGTGTTCCGAACACTAAGGACCTTATTTGTCGCGCTCATAATCGGCGCTGGACTGGCTTTGTCCATCGTCCAGCCCGCCGGCGCAGCCACTTCACCGCAAATCACGCTCACGCCGGCTTCCGGTCCGGCCGGTTCGGCCGTCACTGTTACCGGCACCGGGTTCAAGGCCTCCACCACAGGTACCGTGATTCTGGGTTCCACAACTTTCGCGTTCCAGACCACCTCAACGGGTGCCTTCAGTACCGGCATCACCATTCCGGCCACGTCCACCGGGAACCTGACCATCACCGCGAAGACCTCGTCCATCAAGGCCTCGGCCACGTTCGTGGTTGAAGCAGCCCCCGCTCCTGCTCCTGCACCCGCGCCGCAACCGCCCGCGATCAGTACGGCGGCCTTGCGCTTTGGGGTGGCAACCCCGGGCGGACCCCTGGCCGGCACTGAGTTGGACGACGTGGCCAACCTTGCAGGGGAAATCCCTTCCGTGGTGATGAGCTACACGGATTTCCGTCAGGCCCCGCCTGTTTCCGAGTTGGATGCAGTCCGCTTGCGAGGAGCCACACCTCTGGTCACCTGGGAGCCCTGGGCATGGGGAGGCGGGGCAGACCAGCCCGCCTACGCCCTGGCCCGGATCACCGCAGGGGACTTCGACGCCTACATCACTCAGTGGGGCCAGTCCCTTGCTACCTGTGGCAAGCCGGTCATGCTGCGCTTTGCCCATGAAATGAACGGCAACTGGTATCCGTGGGCTGAAGGCGTCAACGGCAACCAGGCGGGAGAATACGTGGCCGCCTGGCGGCATGTGCACGATGTTGTTGCCGCGACGGGCGCCAGCAACGTCCAATGGGTCTGGTCGCCGAACGTGCCCTACTGGGGCTCGACTGACCTGGCCGGTCTGTACCCCGGCGCCGGCTACACGGACATTGTGGCCTTGGACGGCTATAACTGGGGCACCTCGCAAACCTGGAGCAGCTGGGTTTCACCGGTGGATCTCTTTGCCCCCGGCATTTCCCAGCTTCGCACCCTGGCGCCCGGCAAGCCCGTCCTGATCGCCGAGACCGCGTCCAGTGAGCTGGGCGGTTCGAAAGCCGCCTGGAACACGGACCTGGTGTCCTACCTGGCGGCCCAGCCTGACGTGATGGGCTTTGTCTGGTTCCACATGCAGAAGGAGACTGACTGGCGGATCAACAGCAGTGACTCGTCGGTTTCGGCGTTCAAGTCCGCCCTGTTGGCCCGGAGAAGTTAGGGGATAGGGGATAGCTGCTCTAAAACTGTCAGTGGCGGGCCGCCCGATCGAGGCAACCCGCCTATCCTGCCCGTCGGGGATCAAGGCCAGTGGCGGCAGCAGCTAAAGATCCGCTCAAGATCCTTCTGTCAGGCGCCGGCTTCGAGGAAATGCACCAACTGGGACTCCAGGGCTGAACGATTCTTCAGTTCGCACTCCCAGACGGTCAACACCTCCCAGCCGGCGTCTTCCAGTTGGCGGCGTTGGCCGGCGTCGCGCTCGCGGGTCCGGGCACGCTTCGCAGCCCAGAACTCGGCGTTGGCTTTCGGCGCGTGCAAACCCACCCTGCAGTCGTGGAAATGCCAGAAGCAGCCGTTCACGAAGATCACCTTGTGCCGTCCGGCGAACACCAGGTCCGGGTTGCCTGGCAGCTTACTGCCGCCGGATGTGCCGTGCAGCCGGTATCGGTAGCCCTTGGCGTGCAGGATCCGGCGCACCAGCAGTTCGGGCTTGGTGTTCTTGCCGCGGATCCGGGACATGTTCCAGCTGCGCTGCTCAGGGGTGAGCTTGTCCGCAGTCGACGTGTCCGCGCTGGAAGTATCCGGCATCTCTCCAGTTTAGGAGTGCCTAGATCTCCCGTTCCGGCTGTTCGCCGAACACGAAGTGGCGGCCGCTGACGGATTTCGGCTCGATCTCCACGTAAAAGTCCTTCAGGGTGGGAACCCAGGTCTTCAGTCCAAGTTCCTCGATCGCCGCAAGCTCAGCCGAGTTGCTGAGGACCCGTGCCGTCCCGCGGAGAATCACGGACCACGCCTCCTGCGACAGGATGCCGTCGGTTTCGAACAGCACCTTGGAGTTGATGGTCAGCTGCGCGAGCTTGTTCCCGGGAGCGGTGCGCAGATAGACCTTCCGGTTCGAGGTCACATAGTTCACAGGAAAGATGTCCGGTTCTCCGGCGACGGAGACCACCAGCCGGCCGTGCTGGGTCGCCGCCAGAAGCCGCCACGACTGCTCATCATCGAGTTCCAGGACGGGATTGCCGTCCGCGTGTTCAAACATCATTCCGCCATTCTTCTACCTCAAGTAGAAATGCGCCAGAGGCTTTGTGCCTACGCTTCCTGCGTGTTTGTGACACCTTCGTCACATGCTGAACAGTCCTGGAACAAGTCTGGGACCGCGTTGTCTTTCGGTGTGGATGGCCTCGCAGCAGGGCCATCAAGGGCTGAATGCAAAGTGGAGCGCCGGGGTGTTGGCCACCAGCGCGCTGGGCGGAGGACGCGCTCGACGGCGGCCCCGAGTACATTCCTTCGCTCGCCTTGTCCCGGACAAGACTGGCGAACTGGTGTTGCCAGCCCAAAAGTAGGTTTTACAGCTAGGGAGCCGGTGCACTTGGGTGCGCCGGCTTCCTTTATGACTTCTTCTGTTGCATTCCGGATGGTAAACAGAGCATCGGGGCCCTGTGGCTGTGGATAAGTTTGATCATCAAAATGTGACGTGGGCTACCCTTAACTCACTTTCCGGAGCAAGCCGTCTTGAAACTACTGGGGGAACAGCGGCCCATGACAACGCAGAACTTCCTTTCGTCCCGCAACTTCATCAGGTCCCGGACCATTCGGTCCGGCGGCGTGCGCTCCACCGGGGCAGCGCTGGTTGTTGGTCTTGCCTTGGCTCTCTCCGGCTGCAACCCCGGGGGCTCGCCTGGCCCGGGCGGCACTTCTTCTCCGGTGGCAGCCGAAACCCCTACTTCCAGCGCCACCGCCACTCCCACTCCCACACCGAGTGCCGTCTACAAACCGGCTGACGCATCCGGCCCCGCCCAAAACGTCCCCGTTCCTGTGCTTCCGGAGGTGGCGAAGACGGAGACGAAGGAGGGGCTCGAGGCGTTTACGCGGTACTGGTACTCGGCGCTGAGTTACGCATACGAGACAGGGGACATTTCTGCGCTTGAGTCAGCCTCGGATTCAGCGTGCGCAAGCTGCAAGAAGGTGAAGCATGAGGTTACCGACTGGCATGCAAGTGGCCGATGGCTGGAGGGTGGGCGTGTCACTGTAGATGCCGTCGACAGCAACTTCGTTCAGTCTCAACCATCCACTTACCAAGCTATCGCGCAGGTCCAGCAGGAGGCTATTGCCTATCACTTACCGGATGGAAGCGTGAAGGGTCGCGTTGCCGCGCTCCCGACGACCCCGGACATTGTCGTGGCGGCATACATCGGTAAGGTTTGGAAGGCTCAAACGGTCGAGCACATGGTCAAGTAATGAGGACACTTGACGGGTTCATTCGTCCAATAACTGCACTTGTGGCGGCCTTGTTACTTCTTTCCACTCCGTCTCCAGCTGCAGCTGAAGACGAGTCCCCAGCAATAGGGTCGGGATGGGGCGGTAATGGCGCCACCGTGGCGGGCAGTTGGCGACCTAATCCGTCGACAGGTGTCTTTGAGCAGGATGAGGGCGGCACGTCTGTAGCTGATCCGTACCAGTACAAATACGAATACCAATGCGACCTAGACGGAGGAGAGTTCGCCACCCCATGTCTTGGCAGAGAGCTTACGTGTAAGGGCGGTCCTGAGGGCGAGGACGGAATCCCGGTAGTCTGGTATCGAGCTCCTGCAGGGATCACCAATCCAACTTGGACCTATCACTCTGGTCCCACATGTTTCTACGATCCGAAGCCCGAGGACCTCCTGCCCAGGATCGCGGCAGATATCCAACGGCAGTTCCAGAACCTTCCGGTAAACGCCGGGAAAGTCTCGGCCCAGCCCAGCCCCAACACTCTCCGCGGCGCAGAAACGAACTTCTACGCGGAAGCCGTGGAACAGCAGTTCGACATCACCATGTTCGGCCAGAAGGTCCATGTGGTGGCAACGCCTGTGCAGTACACGTGGAACTACGGTGACGGCACCATCTTCGGACCTCAACCGTCGATGGGAGGCCCTTTGCCCCAAGACCGTTGGGGGGAGAAGACCCGGACCAGCCACGCATATCCATCCACGGGGGATTTTCAGGTGGTTCTAACAACGTCCTTCCAAGGAATGTACTCGGTGAACTCAGGCCCGCCGTTGCCAATTCCCGGCCAGGGCCAGTTCAGTGCGCCGCCCCAAGGGATCAGCGTGTGGCGCTCGCTCACCCGCAACTACGCGGACGACTGCAACGCCAATTCGCAGGGCCAGGGTTGCCCGGGTGCTGGAGCCCGCTAAGTCGAACCGGGTTGTGATCCCCGTCTCAGCAGGCAATGCACCGGAATAGTTGCACGCGCCCCACAGTTGGCAAAGACAGTCCGTCTTCAGCCTTCGAAAGGAACTGCGCATGCTGTTTTCCCCACTCACCCTCGGCGAACTTGAACTTCCCAACCGCCTGGTGATGGCACCCCTTACCCGTCTCCGCGCGGGTGAAAAGGGCATCCCGGGTCCGCTCCTCGCCGAGCACTACCGTCAGCGCGCGTCGCTGGGCCTCATCGTGAGTGAAGGCACCTACCCCACCCCTGCAGGGCAGGCCTACCCCGGCCAGCCCGGGATCGTCACGCCGGAACAGGTCGCCGGGTGGAAGAAGGTTACCGACGCCGTCCACGCTGAGGGCGGTCGCATGTTCGCCCAGATCATGCATGGCGGCCGGGTTTCCCATTCCGACATCACCGGTGGCCTGCCCATCGTGGGCCCCAGTGCTGTAGCCATCGAAGGCGTTGTCCGGACGCCAGCCGGCAAGCAGCCGTACCCGGTGCCGCACGCGCTGACCACCGACGAGCTCCCCCTGGTTATCCAGGAAATCGTCACTGCCTCGCTGAACGCCATCGAAGCAGGATTTGACGGCGTGGAACTGCACTCCGCGAACGGATACCTCCTGCACGAATTCCTGGCACCGAACTCCAACGTCCGCACGGACAGCTATGGGGGATCCCCGGAGAACCGTGCCCGCTTTGTGATTGAGACCGTCAACGCCGTGGTGGCAGCCCTCGGCGCGAACCGCGTGGGCCTGCGTATTTCCCCCGAGCACAATGTCCAGGGCATCGCCGAGACGGACGCCGCTGATGTCCGCGCTACCTATGAGGTTCTCGTTGACAGCATCGCGCCGCTCAACCTGGCGTACCTGAGCATCCTGCACCACGAACCCACCGGTGAGCTTGTCCAGGACCTCCGCGCTCGCTTCGGCGGCACCTTCCTGGTTAACACCGGTTTCGGCGTCATCACCACCCGGGACGAAGCCGTGAACCTGGTAGCCGAGGGCCACGCCGACGCCGTAGTTGTGGGCCGGCCCGCCATCGCCAACCCAGATCTTGCCCGCCGCTGGAAGGAAAGCCTTCCGCTCAACGAGCCCGATCCGTCCACGTTCTACGCAGAGGGCGCCATCGGTTACACGGACTACCCGGCGTACCAGGGCTAAGGCACCTGACCGGCCAGCCCGGACAAAACGACGACGGCGGCGCCCAACGTGGGTGCCGCCGTCGTTGGCTGTCTGGGGTGCTGGTCCCGGGCAGCGACGCCGGGCGGCCATCCGACGACCCCCGGCTGACGATTTATGTGGCCCGCCGGACTCCATCGGAAGCCGGCGGTGATCAGATGCTACTCCAACGAATGGACTCTTACCAGAGCAAGTTTCCGCACCCGGCAGACCGCCTAGAGTACTGCCTCCCTGCCTGTACCTTCCCTCATAAGCAGGCGCCCGTCCTCGATGGATACCAGCACGCTTTTGGGCCTGCCGCTGACCTTGGTGATGGCCTTCAGTCCCCGGTTGGTGACCTCCACCCCCACCTGCGCGCCCTTGGCCGGCAGCTCCACCGATACTTCCGAAGCGATGCCGAGCAGGGGATTGGTGGAGACAGCCAAATCCCGGTGCACCTGCTTGCCGTTGACAGTCACGGTGATGTTGGCCTCGTCGAACCCCTCCTGGAAAACAACAAGCAGTTCCCGCATGGTGGCCTCTTCCTCGAGCGTCGGCGCCAGTAACGGCATGTCCACTACAGCACTTCGCAGGCCTCAACGGAATAGCCTCCCAACCCTGCGCTATCCACATGGAGCCAGCGCCCGGTGGAGCCCGGCAGCCCAGTAAGGCAAGATGTTCTGGTGACCCAACTGCCTGCAGCTTCCCCTGTTTCCGCTCCCGCCCGCGCGTCAGGGGATGACGCGGTTTATGCCCAGATCGCTACTGAGCTGGGGGTCAAGGCATGGCAGGTGAAGGCGGCGGTTGGCCTGCTCGACGGCGGCTCGACAGTTCCGTTCATCGCCCGGTACCGCAAGGAAGCCACTGGGACGCTGGATGACACTCAACTGCGAGACCTCGAAGAGCGGCTCCGCTACCTCCGCGAACTCGAGGACCGCCGCCGTGCAGTCCTTGATGCCATCGAGGCGCAGGGCCAGCTGAGTCCGGAACTGCGCAAGTCGATCCTGGCTGCTGATACCAAGTCGAGGCTTGAGGACATCTACCTGCCGTTCAAGTCCAAGCGCCGCACCAAAGCCCAGGTGGCGCGGGAGGCCGGGTTGGAGCCCCTCGCGGACACGCTGCTGAAACGGCCGGACCTGGATCCGGAACGTGAGGCCGCAAAGTACTTCAGCCAAGAGCATGCCATCGGTGACGCCGCTGCAGCGCTCGCGGGTGCCCGTGCCATTCTGGTGGAGCGCGTGGCCCAGGACCCCGACCTTGCCGCAAAGCTGCGGGACCGAATGTGGACGCAGGGCCGGATGGTGTCGCGGGTCAAGAAGGGCAAGGAGGCCGAAGGCCAGAAGTTCGCGGACTACTTCGCGTTCGCCCAGGCGCCGGAACGGATGCCGTCGCACCGGGTGCTGGCACTATTCCGTGGAGAGAAGGACGGCATCCTTGAGCTGGACCTCGCCGAAGCAGATCCCGCGGACGACGCCGCCCTCACCGCTGCCCGCGCCCGGTACGAGTCCGCGGTGGCCAGGTTCCTCGGAGCCGCCGACCGCGGCCGTCCCGCCGACGCGTGGCTGATGCAGACCGCCCAGGTCGCATGGCGCTCCCGCGTACTGGCCCACCTCACCTCTGACCTCCGCGCAAGGTTGTTCGCGGCAGCGGAAGACGAAGCGGTCCGGGTGTTCGCTGCCAACCTTCGTGACGTGCTGCTTGCCGCCCCGGCTGGAAACCGCGCCACTTTGGGGCTCGATCCTGGACTGCGGACCGGTGTGAAAGTTGCCGTAGTGGACGGCACCGGCAAGGTGGTGGCCACCGACACTGTCTACCCGCACGCTCCGGCACGGAAGTGGGATGACGCCTTGGCCACCCTGGTGCGTTTGGCGCGGCAACACGCCGTCGAACTCGTGGCCATCGGCAACGGGACGGCGTCACGCGAGACGGACAAACTGGCCGCGGAACTGATCAAGCAGCTGCCGGAGGTGGACCGGAAACCGCAGAAACTCGTGGTGTCCGAGGCCGGCGCCTCCGTTTACTCTGCATCTGCGCTCGCCGCCGCCGAACTTCCCGGCATGGACGTCTCGCTGCGCGGCGCCGTTTCCATTGCCCGCCGCCTGCAGGATCCGCTCGCTGAACTCGTCAAGATCGACCCCAAGTCCATCGGCGTGGGCCAATACCAGCATGACGTCACGGCATCGAAGCTCGACCGGAGCCTTGACGCGGTGGTGGAGGACTGCGTGAACGCCGTCGGCGTCGACGTAAATACG
This sequence comes from Pseudarthrobacter defluvii, assembly GCF_030816725.1. Lineage (NCBI taxonomy): Bacteria > Bacillati > Actinomycetota > Actinomycetes > Micrococcales > Micrococcaceae > Pseudarthrobacter > Pseudarthrobacter defluvii. The sequence continues at coordinate 3,396,889 of NZ_JAUSYG010000001.1, read as the reverse complement.
GCCTCACCCGCGCTGCTGAGCCGGGTTGCCGGGGTCGGGCCCCTGTTGAGCGAGAATATCGTGGCCTACCGGAATGAACATGGGCCCTTCAACAAACGGGCGGACCTCAAGAAAGTCCCGCGGCTGGGCGCCAAGGCGTTCGAACAATGCGCGGGCTTCCTCAGGATCACCGGGGGAGCGGAGCCGCTCGATGCGTCAAGCGTGCACCCGGAGGCATACAGCGTAGCGCGGAAGATCCTTGTGGCTGCAGGATCGGCCCCGGCGTCGTCGCTGGACCCGCAAAAGTTCGTTGACGAGACCTTCGGCTTGCCCACGGTAAAGGACATCCTTGCGGAGCTGGATAAACCGGGGCGCGATCCACGTCCCGCCTTTACCACTGCCACCTTCTCGGAGGGGGTTGAAAAGATCTCGGACCTGGTGCCGGGCATGGTTCTGGAAGGAACCGTGACCAACGTTGCTGCGTTCGGGGCGTTCGTGGATGTGGGGGTTCACCAGGACGGGTTGATCCATGTTTCCGCCCTGGCCAACCGCTTTGTGTCCGACCCGCGCGAGGTGGTGAAACCCGGCCAGGTGGTGCGCGTGAAGGTTCTCGAGGCTGACCCGGAGCGGAAACGAATTTCACTGACGTTGAGGCTCGACGACGAACCCGCCGGCGGCGGCGCAGGTACCGGGCGGCGTGCGGGACAGCCCAGCGGGGGACAGATTAGTGCGGGCCAGCCCAGTGGGGGACAGCCCGGTGGGGGACAGGTTGGGCAGGGCAGCCGCGGAGGTGCTGGCGGCCAAAAGGGCGACCGCACGGGACGCCCGGACCGGCAACAGCAAGGCAACGCCTCCCCTCGGACGGGCGGCGTTGGTAACCGTTCGACGCCAAAACCCCAGCCCGTGAATACCGCCATGGCCGAGGCGCTGCGCAAGGCCGGGTTGGGCAAGTAGTTTCCGGGGACTTTTGGCAGGAGCAGCTTTTCTGCAAGGGTGGGGTATGACCTATTTCCTGGAGTACACCGTTCCTGCCGCCCCCGGCGATACCGAGTTCGAGTTCCCCCACGATGAGATCAATTCCGGCACCACCGTCCCCCTGACCCAGACGGACGCCGAAGTGGTGCACACACCGGATCTTCCGGCCCGCACCGGAATAATCGGCGCAACGGTGCCGGAGGCGAAGCTCGAGGCTGAGCAGTTGATCACCCACAGCCGGGCATCGGAAGCGTCCTTGTACTTCGACCCGTCCAACTCGCTGCAGGCAGGAGTGGGCACCCTGGTGAGCACGTTCACCGAGGGCCGGGGCTGGCAGGACGCCGAGGATGCGCAGGACGTGCAGGGCGCAACGTTCTAACGGCCAGTCCCCAAGTTCAAACCGTCAGTGCCCAGAAAGCGGGGCCTTCCGAATCGTGTCCTGACTCCCGGCGAGTAGAGGACTGACTCGGGCGGTTCACTCACGCTGATGCCGGCAGCCGCAATCAGTCCATCGCTGAGCCGGTACACTTCCGCGCCAAAGAGAGGCCACTGGTGATGGCTGTTCGGAACGTACACGGTTCTGCCGCGGAAGCGGCCGTGCATGCCAAATCTCGCAGTCAGGAAGATCGAAAGAGGATCGCTGGCTGCGGTCTGCAGCTTGGGGACGACGCCGAAGTGGCTTCGGGCAGCGCCGCCGCCAAACCGGTGGACAGAATAGCCGACCGGTAATTCACCCTTGTTGCCGGCAGCAGCCGGGTGGTTGCCATGCTGCCGCTCGCCTTCTCTGCCGGGAAAGGCCGGCCATTGCGTGATGCGCGACCACACGTAGGGGATGCCAGCCGCCCGCGTTGTGATGACGACCGGGAGCCGGTTTGCGTCCAGGCTTAGGAACACCACTCCACGGGTTCCGTCCGGCTCCCTCGAGTAGAGCCGGACGTTGACTTCGTTGAAGCTTCCCAGGTAGGGAATGCCGGGACCGTGTCCAAGTCCGGCTTCCACCATGCGAAACCCGATAAGACCTACCCAGGAACTGCCGTCGAACACGTCCGGCTGCACCCCGGCAGGCATGAACGTGGCCGCCAATGCCTCAGGAATTCGCCAGTGAAGGAATACGGCGTCAAGCCAGCGCTGGTCGGAGAAGACCGGGGCTGGTAGTTCTGGCGGCCGCGGCCACAATTGTCCAGGGCTCAAATTCTCCGTCAAAGTTTTCTCCTCCTCCCCCCAGTCCACTTGCTGACGCTCGCAGTCGGGCAGGGCCGGTTCACCTAGTTCAAGGGGCGTGTGTCCTCCGGAAGCTGGCCGCCTGCAAGGAGCGCGGCGGCCGTGTCAGCAAGGGCTGTCAGGGCAACTCGCTGTGTCCACGGACCGTACGAAATGCGGGCAACGCCCAATTCCTCCAGCCTGGCCGGCGGCATGGAGCCGGGGACGTTGATGACGGAAATCTTGTTCCAGCCAATGCCCTGCACCAGCGCTGTAACCGTTGGCTCGTCCAGGAGCCCCGGTACGAAGACCGTGGTGGCACCTACATCCAGATATGCCCTGCCGCGCTCGATGGCATCCGCAATTACCTCTACAGGTTCACGGTCCTTGCCCCTGAGAAACGCATCGGTCCGCGCGTTCAGGACGAAGTCGATTCCCTCTGCAGCGCCGGCATGAACCACGGCCGCCATCTGGTTTACGGCGTCCGTAAGTGGCCGCATTTGGTCCTCAATATTGGCCCCGACGATCCCGACGCCAATTGCCTTGCGGGTCGTCTCGCCCGGATTGCCGTAACCGGCTTCAAGATCGGCGCTGACCGGCAGGTGCGTGCCTGCGGTTATCCGGCCCACAAAGTTGATCATCTCGTCGACGGGAATCTTCTCGCCGTCCTCGTAGCCCAGCGTCGCAGCGATGGAGTGGCTTGCCGTTGCGAGGGCACTGGTTCCCGGCACGTCGGTGATGACCTTCGCCGTGATGACGTCCCACACGTTGACCACTTGCAGGATCTCCGGGGCCCGGTGGAGACGGAGCAGTTCGGAGGCTTTGGCGCCGCTGGTTTCAGTCATGGCTGAAGCCTAACGGACAGCTGTTTCGCATCATTCACTCCCTCGGGTGGGGTGGTGGGGGTGGTTTGAAGTAGTGGTTTTGTTGGGGTGTTTGGGTGGGGTCGATGTGGGGTGGGGGTATGAAGGTGGGTGTGTTGTGGGTGGTGGTGATTTTCCATTGTTCTTTGTGGATGAGGTGGTGGTGGTGGCTGCAGAGCAGGACGCCGTTGTTGGTGGTGGTTGGTCCGCCGTGTGACCAGTAGGTGATGTGGTGGGCTTCGCACCAGGGGGCGGGGATGGTGCAGTTGGGGAAGGCGCAGCCTTGGTCGCGGGCGGTGAGGGCGGTGCGTTGGGCTGGGGTGAAGAGTCTGGTTTTGCGGCCGAGGTCGAGGATTTCGCCGTTTGTGCCGAGCAGGGCGGGGATGATGTCGGCGTCGCAGGCGATTTTGCGGATGGTGGTGGCGGCGACGGGCCCGGTGAAGGCGAAGGTCCCTGTCCCGGCCCGTGGCCCGGTCCCGGTGCCCGTGGGTGTCACTGTCCTGGTTTCCGCGGTGTGGTCTTGTCCTGTGGGTGTGGGGGTGTTGGCGGGGAAGAGGTCGTGGTAGTTGATGGTGGCGATGATTTGGGGTCGGTTGCCGCCGGTGGTGGGCAGGGTGTTGGTGGCGAGGGCGGTTTTGGCGGCGGTGATGATGCCGTCGAGTTGTTTTTGGGCGCGGGTGCGCCGGTCCAGGTCCGGCAGGGCGGTGTGCGCGGTTCCGTTGGCCGCCTCCGGGGTGTCTGTGGTGCGGTCGCCGGTTCCCTGACTGTTTCCGGTGTTGGTGTCTGTGTTGGGGGTGGTGGTGCGGGGGTTGGTGGCGGTGTTCATGACAGTGAGGAGGTGTTCGTATTGGTCGGTGGTGGCGAAGATTTCGACGCGGTGCAGGCCGTGGCGGGGTTTGCGGATGAAGGCGCCTTGGGTGTGGCGGAGGGCTTCTTCGGTGGGTTCGGTGCCGTCGGCGTCGATGGTGTCGGTCCAGCGTTGGGCCAGGCGGGTGAGGAAGTCGGGGTCGGTGGTGGCGGCGGCCTTGGTGAGGTGGCGTTCGATGGTTGCCAGGGTGTCGGTGGTGGTGTGGTGCTGGAGCCGGTCCAGGGTGGCGGTGATGATGGTCGCGGCGTGCGAGGACACCGCAGGCCCCTGAACGGCCACGGCGGTGAGCCCGGCCTCGGTGCTCACCGCCTCGCCGGCTTCTGGCTCGGTAGTGCCCAGCTCGGTGCCGGGTTCGGTGGTGAGGGTGAGGGCGGCGGCCAGGTGCGGCCGGGTTGATGGGAGTGGTTCGCCGGTGAGGCTGGTGGCGGGCAGGACCTGGTGGGCGAGGGTGAGGCGGCGGCGGGCTTCGCGGATGGGGATTTGCAGGCGCAGGCGGAGGAACTCTGCGGTGTTCCGGCACCCGTCATCGGCCGGGGACACCATGATGCTGCGCCCGTGCCGGGAGGGTGGGCCGGGCCAGTTGGTGTCGGTCTCGCTGACAGTTGCCGGGGTGGTGTTCAGGGTTTCGACACCGTTGGCGTCACACCCGGTGACCCAGCGGGGGTTTCGCGCCGCTGCCAGGCTTGCGCGGCCTGCCCGGGTCTTTGCCGCGGCGGCGTCGCTGATGGCCCGGGTGCGGGTCCGGTCCACGGCTCCGGCACCCACGAGTTGCAGGTATTCCACGCTTCGGGCCAGCCCCTCGGCCCGGGCGGCAAAATTGGCGGCCTCTTCATAGGTGGCCGTTGCCAGAATTCCCGGGGCGGCCAGGGCAGCGGCTGCCAGCTGTGAGGCCAGCCCGTCCAGTATGTCTTGCTGACCGGGTCCGGAGGCTGGTGGTTGTGACGGGACCTCACTGGGGACGGGGTGAAGGTGGGCCGGGCGAGGCAGCCAGCTGCCGGCGTCGTACGCCCTTCCCAAGATGCTCCCCGATGGCCTCCATAACCCAACTCTGCCAGCCACCACTGACATTAAAGAGCCCCCAAAACCCCCTATGTGGAAAACCCGAAACAGGGCTTTAGCCTGCGGTGGCGGCGGAGTCGGAACGCGCGGGCGATGCATCCTTTTGCCACGGCCAGCGCCCCGTGATCTCCAGCTCCAGCGAGAAGCTCAGGAACGTCCGGATCAGCACGATGACGGCCAGCACCCCGACGCTGACGAACGTCGGGGTTACGGCAACGGTGCGGATGATGTCGGCGGCAACCAGCAGTTCAAGCCCCAACAGGATGGACCGGCCCAGCAGCTGCCGGTAGGACCGGTAGAAACTTAGTTTCGGGGCCGCCGGCGGAAGTTTCCTCGGCTGGTGGCCCCGCATTGCCAGCGGGAGTGAGACCAACGCGCCAACCACCATGACCGCAACCCCTGCGAAGTCGACCAGCTGCCCAACTGTTTCGATGATCTGCCGAAATTCCATGCCCTGCCTCAACTCGGGCCAGGCGCCCCCTCGGCCAGCCTGGCAGTGATCAGGGGACGGCGGACCCAGTCACGGATGGCGCACGCCGTTCCCCGCTATAACATCCCTGTACCCTTCCCTGAAAGTGGGAAACGTGAAGGCAAACCCGGTGCTGCGGAGGAGCTGGTTAGCGCAGCGCTTGTTGCCCCCGCGGGCAGGACCGGCGTCGCCCACACTGGGAGAAGGAAGGCCCAGCTCGGTTGCCAGGAAACGCAGGACGGTCCCAAGATCTGCCGGTTCGTTGTCCACGCCTACATACACGGGCGCAACCGCAGCATTTATGGTGGCCAAGTGCACCAGGGCTGCTGCGGCGTCGTCGCGGTGGATCCTGTTGGTGTAGCGCACGTCTTCAGGGATGACAGCTGAGCCCGACTTCACCTGGTCGATCAGCCGTGTCCGTCCCGGCCCGTAAATGCCTCCCAGCCGGAGCGAGATGGCCGCAGTGCCGGTTCCGGCAAGCCTTGCTTCCAGGAGTTGCTCGGCTTCCACCAGCACGCGCCCGGAAAAACAGCCGGGGTTGGGCGGTGTGGTTTCGTCCACCCAGCCGCCGCCCGCATCGCCGTAGACCGCCGTCGAGGAGACGAAGATGATCCGCTGGGGGGTCACTCCATCCCGCTCTACTGCATCCAGGACGTTTGCCACTCCGCGTACATACGCGGAACGGTATGCCTCCTCCGTGGGGGAGTCGGCAGCCACGGCAATGACGACGGCGGAGGTGTCCGCCGGGACCGGCGGCAGGTCCGCAGACGTCAGGTCAGCCGTGGTCCCTTCGATGGCTGCCGGAAGTTTTGCGGGGGAGCGGCGCCACCCAACGACGCGATGGCCCAGTGCGGCAAACCGCAGCCCCGCCTCGGTGCCCAGGTCACCGCAGCCTGCCAGGAGAACCGTCATGGCCTACGGAGCCTCCACCGGGAAGAACACCCGGGGGTCCTGCAACAGTGCCGGGTACGTGAATGCGGAACGTTCAATGATTTCTGTGACCTCGAAGTTCCTGCCAAAGCGGCCGTCAGCAAGGGTGATGGGCCGGCCCACTACCTGTCCCACCGCGAACCTAGCCCCGTTCTCGAAGGGAACCGCCACCGGCGTCTTCCCGGGAAGGGTGCGGAAGGCTTCCTCCTGCGCCAGCCTCTTGCGGGTGGGTTTCTTCGCCTGGGGCTTGGGCGGGGCCTTCTTAGGCGCGCGGGAGGGCCGGCGGGAGCCGTCGTCCACGTAGACGGGGGAGTAGCCGTCCTCCCCGGCGGACACCGCGGCAGCTGCGCTGCGGTTCACCGGTGGAAGGGCCACCGTGGCGAGCGACTGCGGGTCGACGTCGTCGTGCGGTTCCCGCAGGATCCACAGGACGTCGCCTTCCGGCTCCTCCGGCAGGAACTCGTGCCGGGGCTCGGGCCAGACGTAGTCCATGTCCGGAATGGCATCCGGGAAAACTGGGGTGTAGAACTTCGGTTCCTTGTGCACCAGTTTGGAACGGTGGCTGAGGTGGAATTCGGGGTCGCCGAGCCAAGGCGGCATGACAATCTTGGCGGCATAATCCGGATGGGCCGCCTGCGGCGCGAATTCGGCGATGTTCGCGCGGGTGTTGTCCGGGTGGCCGCGCTCAATCCATTCATCCACCATCGCCAGCCCGTACATGGTGAGCGCGGGCACGTGGCCCATCCACATCCTGATGGCCGGGTGGGTCTGCCAGCCGTAGCCCGGAATCACCAGTGCGCGGAGTGTTTGCAGCGCTTCAACCCGCTGCTTGCCCAGCCGCGCGGTGTCCAGGGCTGCAGCGCTTTGGCGGAAGTCAGGGTACGGGAGAAAGGTTTGCATCCATTCAGTCTGACGGTCCCCGGCGGAAGTGCCAATTGCTGTGCCTGCCGCCACCACGCGAAGGCGTTCCTGTCCAAATAATGGACGCCTGCATACGGCTTTCAGGTTGAACCACTATGATCACCGCAACCACCCCCGCATTTTGGAAGCTCTCTCATGACATTTACACCTGACAAAGCCGTCACCCCTGTCCGCACTTCCCTGCCCCGCTACGGGCAAATGCTCGGTCCGGAAGCCCAGGGCATCCTGGTTCTCGACGAGTTCATCATTGATCCCGCAGCGGCGCGCAAGGACCAGCACCGCTTCCGTGACGGCATGGCCGCCGTTGCCAGGACGGTCCGCCGCATAGCCGCACTCCGCGTGGTGATCGCGTTGGTAGCCATCGCCAATCTGCCCCTGTTTCTTCTTAGCAGCGGCTGGTGGATCTACGCGGTTTCACTCACGCTGGTGGTTGCAGTACACGCCGCAGTGACCCTGCTCAACCGGCACGAGCCGCGGCTCAAGCAGCGGTCCGCCTTGGAGCTGCACATGCACCGCGAACGCAGCGCCAACTACCGCAACCTGCGCGATGCGGTGAAGTACATGATCGACACTCCCAGCCGTATGAACGAACACCTTTACCTGGAACTGCTCGCCGTCAAGCGGGTTGCCCTGAACCTGGCGCACGGCACCGTGGCGCTGCTGGACACCAGCGACGACTCCGCCTGGAAGGTGCGGATCGTCCGCGAGCTGCCCGCGGGCTGACCGCCCGCCCGGTGCCCCACTGCGGCAGCGGCTGAGGAATTAAAAGAACGACGCCGGCACGTCCCTTGTGGGGGCGTGCCGGCGTCGTTCTTTGGTCAACGGAATTTGTCTATCGCCGACCTGTCTGTGTTTGCCTTGGGAAAGGCGGTGCGGCCGAAAGCCGCGGTTGGTGCCGCGTCCGCTACTGGGCGGGAAGCTGGATGACCTGTCCCTCGAACACCAGGTTCGGGTCCGCAATCGTGTCCAGGTTGGCGTCCGCCAGGTGCTGCCAGCCGCCCTGGATGCCCAGCTTTTCGGCGACGCTGCTCAGTGTGTCTCCGGCCTGCAGGGTGTAGGTCTCGCCGCTGAGGGCAACGGAAGTTGCGTGCCGCGGCGCGGGTGCCTGCTGGACGGGAACGCTCTGCACGGGGGCGCCCTGGACCTGCATGGCCTGGACGGGCGCGCTCTGGACAGGCGCACTCTGGACGGGCGCGCTCTGGACAGGCGCACCCTGAACGGGTGCGCTTTGAACAGGGGCTCCGCCGCCACCACTCAGGCCGAGCTGTGACGAGCAGGACGGCCACGCGCCCCAACCCTGGGAGGCCTGGACCCGCTCGGCTACCGCGATCTGCTGTTCCCGGCTGGCATTTTGCGCGGAACCGGTTCCGCCGTATGCAGCCCAGGTGCTGGGGGTGAACTGAAGGCCGCCGGAGAAGCCGTTGCCCGTGTTGATGGACCAGTTGCCGCCGCTTTCGCACTGCGCGAGCGCGTCCCAGGTGGACGTGGGGGTAGCTGCGTTGGCCGCCGTGGCTGAAAGGGCCAAACCTGCCGCGGAGACGGCGGCCAGGGTGACTCCGCGGCGTGCGGCAGTACGGAATTTGGTGTTTTTCATGATGGTGATGCTCCTGAAGGCCACCAGCGCTGGTTCCGTCCCCGGATGTCGTCGCGCCACTGCCCGCCCCTGACAAATAGAGGTCACTGACGGTGTCTGCCGCTGGGCAGTTCTGGTGGAGGCAGCACCGGGCGATCAAAGAGCCCGCCTAGCGGGCATGCGTTTCACGCTAGGGCATCGACCGGCCGTTATCAAATCGAGATTTTCCCGGGAGTGTTGCGCGGGGTCCGAAACAGCTGCGGCGGATGCGCAGAGAGGCGCATCGACGCCTGGGGCAGGCGCTAAGCCGTGAGGGGCATTATCCTGACCCGATGGACAACTTTGCCGGCGGCAGCACCCTGCCCGAAACTGAAGCGGATCTCGCGGAACCAGCGGTCCCTGCCAAGCCCCTCCCGGTGGCCGAACTGCACCTGCACATTGAGGGCACGCTGCAGCCCGAGCTCATCTTTACCCTGGCTGAGCGTAACGGCATCACCCTGCCGTACTCCGGGTTGGATGAACTGCGCGAGAAGTACGAGTTCACTGACCTGCAGTCCTTCCTGGACCTCTACTATGCCAACATGGCGGTGCTGCGGACCGAGCAGGACTTCGCGGACATGACCAGGGCCTACCTGGAGCGCGCCGCTGCCGCCGGGGTCAGGCACGCCGAAATCATGATGGACCCGCAGGCACATCTTTCCCGGGGCATTCCCCTCGAAGCGTGCGTCAAGGGCGTGGCGTCGGTGCTGGCAACCTCGGAGGAGGAGTACGGGATCTCCACCATCCTGATAGCGGCCTTCCTGCGCGACCTGCCCGAGGACTCGGCACTGGAAGTCCTGGGCCGGCTGCTGGCCATGAATGCCCCCATCGACGCGATCGGCCTGGATTCGGCCGAAGTGGGAAACCCGCCGTCCAAGTTCGAGCGGCTGTACGCGAAGGCGCGCGAAGCAGGCCTGCGGTTGACGGCGCATGCGGGGGAGGAGGGCCCGGCGTCGTACATCTACGAAGCCCTGGACATCCTGGGGGTGGAACGGATCGACCACGGCATCCGCTGCATGGACGACCCTGACCTCGTGGAGCGGCTCGTGGACGCACGGATTCCCCTGACTGTCTGCCCCTTGTCCAACGTCCGGCTCCGCGCCGTGGACACATTGGCGGACCATCCTCTGCCCGCCATGCTCGCCGCTGGCCTGAATGTCTCGGTCAACTCGGACGATCCCGCGTACTTTGGCGGCTATGTGGATGACAACTTCGCGCAGTTGACCGCCGTGTTCGAGCTCTCCGACTTCGACAAGGCACGGCTGGCCGCGAACTCCATTCACTCCTCCTTCGCTTCGGAGGAGCGAAAGGCGGAACTGCTGGCTGAACTCAACGGCAGGGAAGTGTCCGACTGACCCCCGCTGTGTCGGGCGCAACAGCCGGGCTTTCTGCCCGGTAAACTAGGTGCCGCAGGCGTGTCCTGGGGAGTGCAAGGCAGCACCCGTGTCAGCGCTTGAGGGTTATGCAGACAGCCCTTACCCGAGACCTCCGCCTCACTTGCGGCACCATCCGCTTCACAGTCGGTCACGACACGCAGAGTTAACCAATTAAAGTCGCGCGATTTGATGGGCAGTTGGCAAGATGCCTAAGACCGATCGCTTTTATATAAGGGGAATCATGGCCAAGTCCACCGCAGAAAACACCTACCTTCGGCTCAAGACCGTGCTGGATGTCCTGACCGAAGGTGTGTGGTCCGGCGATGCACTGAATGCTGGCCAGGTCCTGGCGGAAGCAACCGCCCGCGTGCCGTTCAACGAGCATGAGGCCGAACTCCTCAGCGGTGGCATCCCGCGGGGCCACAAGACCCTTACCTCGGCCACCGCCAAGCTGGTCAAGGCCGGCTGGCTGATCAAGGGCCGCTCGGGCTGGACCATCACCGAAGACGGCATGCGCGCCACCGTCGCCTTCCCGGACGCGGATTCCTTCGCAGCAGCGCTCGACGCCGGCACTCCTTTCCCTGCCGACACTCCCGTTCCCACGGCTCCCGAAGGCTTTGTCCGTCCGGTTTCCGCCGCTGCGGCAACGCTGCAGGTTCCGGCCAAGGAGGAAGCCCCGAAGAAGACCGCCAAGAAGGCTCCCGCGAAGAAGGCAGCCTCTGCTGTGGGCAAGGCGGCCAAGGCACTCGAAGACGCCGTGGAGCCCGTGGTGAAGGCCGTCCGTAAGGGCAAGTCTGCTGCCAAGGACAAGACGGAAACTGCTGCCCCTGCTGAAACCCACGCGGCCGCCGGTGCAGCCGAGCCGTTTGAAGGACCGGACGTCGAGACGCTGCCGCAGCCCGAGGCCGTGGCCGTGGTTGGCGACTTCAACACCATCCTGGGTGCGCCCGAGGACTGGGCACCGCAGTACGACGAAGCGCAGATGGAGTTCGACTTCCTGGACCAGCTGTGGAAGAAGAGCGCCGAGCTTCCCGCCGGTTACTACACCTTCAAGATCGCCCTGAACCGTTCATGGGATGAAAACTACGGCGCCTTCGGTGTGTTCGACGGCCCCAACCACGAACTGCACCACGCCGGCGGAACGGTGACGATCCGCTACAACCACGCCACCCGCGACATCACCATCAACTAAGCGTTGAGTGCCCAGCCGGGCAGCAGTTAGTGTCGTTCTTGACACCCATAACGGCACCTGGCGCTACCTGGTTGGGCAGGCCGATGTTCCCTTAGGAGGCCCGGTATGGGCAGGCATGAACGCACGCAGAACGGACCGACGCAGGAAACGGTGCGGTTGGAGGCGCGGGTGTTCGGCATGGTCCAGGGAGTGGGGTTCCGCTACTGGACCATGGGTAAAGCCGAGGAGTTGGGGCTGGCCGGCCAGGTGAAGAACCTCGACGACGGCTCGGTTTCCGTGATTGCCGAAGGCATAACGACCCGGGTACAGGACCTCCTGGACTGGTTGAACTCCGGCCGGACTCCCGGGCAGGTGGAACGGGTGGACGGTTCCATGTCCGAGGCCAGTGGAAAATTCCGCGGCTTCGGGGTGGGCTGACAGCGCCACAAGCTCCGGGCAGCCTGGCCACTTCCACGCCTGTTGCCCCGGCCAGCACGTGGCCGCCGCCGCATCCGGCCGGATCCGCCCACCCCGTACCGCTACTTCCGCGGGCTGAGGCCGATGAAGGCTCCGAGCTCCTCCAGCGCAGCAGGCTTGTGCGGCATGTAGCTGGTGAGTTCGGGGGAACGGATGATGACGGCGCGCCACTGGCCACGGGATACCGCCACGTTGATGCGGTTCCGGTTCAGCAGGAACTCTGCGCCGCGAGGAGCCTCGGCCACCGCCGAACACGCCATGGAAACCAGCACCACGGGAGCTTCCTGGCCCTGGAACTTGTCCACAGTCCCCACCCGGACGCCCGGCAGCCCTGCCGCCGCCAGATGCTTGCGGATCAGGTGGACCTGGGCGTTGTAGGCGGCCACAACCAACAGGTCCTGCTGCTCCAGCGGGCGGGCTTCACTGCCGGCGCCGGCAATCCACTTCAGGCCGAGATGCTGATGGACCTGCCGCACCACCTCCTCCGCTTCTTCCTCTGACGCTGTGGTGTTGCCGGAGTGGTCGACGAAGACGGTCGCAACCCCGGGTGCCACCCCCTCCAGTTCGCGGTAGGACGCAGCGGGAGCCGAGGTCAGCTTTCCCTCGTAGCTGAGATTGGATACGGCGTGGCAGAGCTCCGGATGTATGCGCCAGGTGTCGGCAAGGAAATAGCCCTGGCTGGCGGGAAGGGTGGCGTGCCCGGCGGCAAGCCAGCCAAGCGCTGATTCATCCACTGGTTCCGGATGAGCGCCCTGCGAGACCTGCGGGAGCTGTTGGGGGTCGCCCAGCAGAAGCAGCCGCTTGCCAGCGCGGGACACGGCTAGCGTGTTGGCCAACGAGAACTGGCCGGCCTCGTCAATCACCAGGAGATCAAGGGAGCCGGCGGGAACCTCCTTGCCTGTCATGGTCCACGCGGTGCCGCCCACCAAACAACCGCCGGGGGACGAGAGCAATCGCGCCACATCGCCTTCAGCCGTGAGGTGCCAGGGAACGTCATGAGGGGAAGCCAGCTTCTTGGCTACCACCTGGGGGTCGACTCCGCCGGTCTCGATGGCCCGGCACAACAGGTTTTCCACCACGTTGTGGGACTGGGCCACGACTCCGATCTTCCATCCCTGGGCGACGAGCCCGCCAATCACGCGGGCGCCAACGAAGGTCTTCCCCGTCCCCGGAGGCCCCTGCACCGCCAGGTAGGAGCGGTCCAGGTCCCGCAGGGATTCAGAAATGGCACCCGCGTAATCCGCCACACCATCGCCGCCGTGCCGCACCTCCGAAGGCCCCCGGCCGGAGCGGAACCGCGGCGGAAGCTTGCGCAGGATATCCAGTCCCGGCTGCGCGGGGAGGGACGGAACCGAAGAGCCGACGGCGCGGGCCAGGTCCGTGATGGCGGCTTCGATGCTGTCCGTGCCGATGGGCTTGTCCTCCGTCAGGGCCACGGGCACGTGCCCGTAGGCACCAACTTTTCCGGACTCGCGCTCTGCGATGGTGATCAGGGTGTGCCCAGGACTGTCGGGCGCGGGTTCCAGCTCATGGATCCTGGTTCCGAAGGTGTAGGCCCTGGTGCCGGGAAGCGCATCAGGGGCGAGCATTCCATCCGGTCCCGGGTGTTCGTACAGCCGGCACCACTTGGAATCGGCGCGGAAATCGGAGCCTTCCGTCATGGTGCCGCGCAGCTTGAGGAGCCGGGTGCGCATCCGTTCCCTTGGCTTGGCCAGGGCCCAGTCCGATACGACTTCCGCAGAATCCACCACGAAGACGTTTCGTTGGTCCGACCAGTTATCCATTGGTGCCTCGACCCGGTCGAAGTGCTGCCACCAGAATTGCTTGCGTTCGCGGCGGTGGTATCCGGTGGCGGCTGCCACCATGGCAATGGCACGCTCGTCATCGGTCCAGGGACGGTTGTCGGGCAGGCCCGCCAGGTACTCGCGCAGCCTTCCCTCCTCCGGGGTTTCCATGGCAGCCGCCGCACCGTCGTCGGCATCTGCGGCAACGCCCGGCAGCTCGGCCGGACCGGCCGCAGGACCAGCCCCACCCTTGTCCAGCCCACCTGCACCAAGCCCGCCCGACACGCCGCCGCGTTCCAGGGAAACATTGTCGTTTCGTCCGAGTTGGAGCAGCCAGTCCCGCAGCCGCAGGGTGGAGAGGCAGTCGTACTGGTTGTAGTCGGAGATGGACGCCAGGATGGCATCAGCTTCCTCCTGGCGTCCAGCATCGCGGGCCGCACAGTAGGCGGCGTAGGCAACGACGGAGGCGCCGGCGTCCTTGACGTCCCCGGACCGCAGGTTGTCCCCCATGTAGAGCGGTTCCAGCTTTTTGATGGAATACGATGCCTCCGATATACGGATGGAATGCCGCACGGTGGCGTAGAGGTCAACCAGCAACCCCTGCCGCAGCCACTCATCCACGGTTTCCTCCCCGGCCTGGTGGGCGAGGGAAAGATTCCGGAGCGCCGTCTTTTCGTACGGGGCGTAGTGGTAAACGTGCATGTCCGGGTAGGCAGCGCGGCGCTTCTCCACGTAGTCCAGGAAGTCGAGGAAGGCGCGGCGTTCGCCGGAGCGGGAATGCGCCCAAAACGGACGGAACACTGGAGCGTCATCGGCCCCTGCCGGCGGGGCCTCGATGACGCCGAAGAGGTATTCAATGCCCCAGGCGCCGGTGGCAGGATCCTGCCACAGGGGGTCGCCCTCGAAGTCGAAGAAGATGTCCCCGGCGCTGGGGGAGGGAAGCGACGCGATCGAGTTCTCTGGAAGAACAGTGTAGGAGACGCTGTGCGCCTGGCCTTCCTTGAAGAAGGTGCGGGATCCCGCGGGGCGGTCCAGGCCCAGCTGCATCCGGGCCTGGGCGCGGAGCCGGACCACGGAGTTCTTTGCCACCACGGCGGGCATTGCCGCCAGTTCGTCGATGGTGGTGATGTTGGCTTCATGGAGTTTCCGCCGCTGGACCACTGACATGCCGGCCACCATCAGCAGGTCCCTGTGGAGCTTGACCTGCTCGGCGCAGTAGTCGCAGCGTCCGCAGTGCATGAGGCCGGGCTGCTGCCACTGTACGGGGGCATCGCCGGCGCGGTGGCGGGCTGTGAGCTGGCGGAAGCGCCGGCGTCGTTCCCTGAAGACGGGCAGCAGGTCCGGCAGGGAATGGCTGCTGCGCAGCCAGTCGTTTCCCACCCGGGTGCCCAGCACGAGGGTGACCACCGGCGAGGGCTCCAGTCCCATGCCCAGGAGCTGGTCGCCGTAGGCGGCAAGCTGAAGGAGTTCTCCTACCTTGGCGTGCCGGGCGAGCTTGGTGTCCCAGACCTCGTAACGCCCAGGGTTCCCGGTGCCGGCGGCCTCGTTGACCAGGAAGTCCGCGTAGCCAAGGAATTCGCCGTCGAAGAAGGTGGCCTGGAACACCACGTCCGCTCCGGACCGGAGGGCCAGCTCCGTTTCCGCGTGCTTTGCCTGCAGCTCACCGCGCAGGTTCTGACCACGCTCCAGCGAGTAGACGCCGGAGCCGCGGCTGGCGTCCCACTCGCCGTACTTCTCGACCAGGCTGGCAAGCACGGTCTGCTCGTGCCGGTCGCCCAGCTCACCGGCGCGCTTCTGCATCTCGTCAACGGGGAACTCTGCCTTGGGGGCCCGGCCCAGCTTTTCGTCCAGGACCCGGAGCGTGCGGTACTCACACTCGGCGGCAGCCACCAGGTCGCTGGCCGAAAAGACCAGGTCCGGTTGCGCACTGGAGCCGGCTTGAACACCGGCAGCGTCGAGCAGAAACACAGGGCCTCCCCAACATGTATCGGCCCGGGGACAGTTCCCCTGGCCTGGAACCAAACGTAGCAAGAGGGGCTGACAAACAGCGCAACGCGGTTGGGGCGGGTGCTCAGCCCTCGGCCGCGGCTGCCCTCACCTGGGCCTTGTCATGCTCTGCGTGGGCGTTGTGCAGCAGTTCCATGAACTCGGTCTCGTTGCGGACCAGCCGCTTGTACTTTTCGGGGAGCTTGCGGATCTGGGCCTCTTCCCGGCACATTCTGGCGAAGATCTTGTCGCGTTCGGCCATGTCCGTCTCGTAATTGAGGTCCAGGTATTCGGTGGCGTGCCGCCGCGCCCCGGACACCGCGTTCTTGGCCTTGCCCTTGGGGCTGAAGATGGACGCCAGGATGGTGACCAGCAGGACGCCCAGGATCACGCCCAGGGAGACGCCGGTGCTGACTTCGACCACATTGACGTGCTCGCCGTCGTTGATGATCGGCAGCGTGTTCTCGTGCAGGGCGTGCAGGATGAGCTTCACGCCGATGAAGCCCAGGATGACCGCGAGTCCATAGGAAAGGAAGATCAGCCGGTCCAGCAGGCCGTCGATCAGGAAGAACAGCTGGCGCAGGCCCATCAGGGAGAACGCGGTGGCGGTGAAGACGATAAACACGTTCTGGGTCAGGCCGAAGATCGCCGGGATGGAGTCCAGGGCGAACAGGATGTCCGTGCCGCCGATGGCCACCATCACCAGCAGCATCGGGGTGAGGACCCGTTTGCCGTTCTCCATGGTGAACAGCTTGTCGCCGTCGTAGTGCTGCGACGCCGGCAGTAACTTCCTGGCGAGCCGGACCACCAGGCCTTCGGAGTCGTCGTCATGGCTGTCCGGCTTGAGCAGGTTGCCGGCGGTGACCAGCAGGATGAGGCCAAAGATGTAAAACACCCAGGCGAAACTGTTAATCAGTGCCGCCCCCAGGAAAATGAACGCCGTACGGGCGATCAGGGAGAACACGATGCCGAACAGCAGCACCTTTTGCTGGTCCGCCCGCGGCACCTTGAAGCTGGCCATGATGATGAGGAAAACGAAGAGGTTGTCCACTGACAACGCCTTCTCGGTGACGTAGCCGGCGAAGTACTCGGTGCCCATGTCGGGGCCGCCGAACAACAGCACCCCCAACCCGAACAGCACCGCGATACCCACGTAAATCGCGGACCAGGTGGCGGATTCCTTGATGGTGGGGGTGTGCGCCTTCCGGACATGGAAGAAGAAGTCGAAGGCCAGCAGGCCCACGATTCCGGCGATGGTCAGGGTCCATGCAAACGCAGGTACTTCCACGAGGGGGGCCTTTCGTCGGAGGTCCCCTAAGCCTACCTAAGCGGGCTTCAGAAGCTGGTTCTCCACCACAGCGGAACGGGACAGCGTCTTGTACCCTTCCTGCTCGAAGAGAACGGTAATGACGTCGTCCTCATGCCGCATTACCAGGCCCGGGCCCCATTCCTTGTGGACCACGGCCGACTGCAACGGGAACGGCTCGTCCTCGGCGGCGGAAGCCCGCCCGCCGCCGTCGGACACTGCACCTTGCCGGTTCTCGTGCGGCAGGTCCCGTTTCTCCGCAGCCACGGGAGGGGCAGCAGCGGCGGCCGCACAGCCGTCGCAGTTGCCGCAGGGCTCCGGCAGGTCCTCGCCGAAGTAGCCCAGCAGGAACTGGCGGCGGCAGCCGTCCGTCTCGGCGTAGGCACGCATCATGGTCAGCCGGGACTGGTCCATCCGCTGGCGGGCTTCGGCGAGTTCGACGGCGTCGCTCACCAGGGTGGGCAGCTTGGCTTTGGAGGTCAGCCGGACGCCGCGCTTGCCGACAGCCACGGCACCAATCTCTTCCAGCTGGTTCACGAGGCCGGTGACACGGCGGGGTTTGAAGCCTGTCAGCTCCGCGAGGGAGGACTTTGGCGTGGCGGCGTGGGCGGCCTTGAGAGCCTTCAACATGGCAAGGAGCGAATCCGGATCGGGGGAGTGGGTACCGAAGAATTTCCGCAGCCCCAGATCTTCCGAGCGGTAATGCAGCACGGCCGAGGCGGGTTCGCGGTCCCTGCCCGACCGCCCGATTTCCTGGTAGTAGGAGTCAAGCGATTCGGGAATGTCGGCGTGGACCACGAAGCGGACGTTGGGCTTGTCGATGCCCATCCCAAAGGCAGTGGTGGCCACCACCACGTCCAACTTGTCGTCCAGGAACAATTCGTGGATGTGTTCCCGGTCCCCGGCCGAACGGCCCGCGTGGTAGGCCTCCGCACGGAGCCCTTCCCTGGCCAGCTTGGCCGCGTACTTCTCCGTGTCCTTGCGGGTGGCGGCGTAAAGGAGGCCCTGCCCCTTCCTGGCCAGGTCCGTCACCTGTTCAAGCACGGCCTTGCGCTTGCCCTTGTCTTCGTGGTGCCGGACCACGTCAAGGCTGATGTTGGGCCGGTCGAACCCGCGCACCAGCACCAGGGGCTTCTTCATCCCGAGACGCTCCACGATCTCGTCCCGGACAGGTGGCGAGGCGGTAGCTGTCAGCGCGGCCACGGGCGGGTTGCCCAGCTGCTCCCGGACATTTCCCAGCGCGAGGTAGTCCGGGCGGAAGTCGTGGCCCCAGGAAGAAACACAGTGTGCCTCGTCCACCACGAACAGGGAGATGTCCAGGGCTTTGATCCGGTCCACGGTTGACTGCTTGGCCAGCTGTTCCGGGGCAAGGAACACGAACACGGCCTTGCCGTCCTCAGCGGCCTGCCATGAGGCCTCGACGTGGGCGTCGCTGTGCGAGGAGTTGATGGCCACGGCGGCATCCGGCCCGAGGTCCTGGGAGAGCCCGTCCAGCTGGTCCTCCTGCAGGGCAATCAGCGGGGAAACCACGACGGCGGGCCGTCCTGTTTGTTGATGCAGGTGCAGTGCTGCCACCTGGTAGATGGCGGACTTGCCATAGCCAGTAGGCATGACGGCCAGGACGTCCCGGCCGTCCACGAGGGCGGCCATGCCGGCCAGTTGGCCGTCCCGGAGGTGGGGCAGCGAGAAGGATGATTCAGCAAGGGCCCGGAGGGCAGGCTTATCGGACATGAAACGGGGCTCCGCACGCGAAAAATCGAAGGCCACTGGCTTCAGCCGTAGGAACAACCCTACGCCAGCCCCCCGCCGCCGTCGCAAAGCCGGCCGGCCCGCACCCCTGCCGCAAGGGCTGGCCCGGGGCCGCCTAAGCGCTGCCGCGCGGGCAACGCTTATGGCGGGTGAGGGCGTCCATGCGCTTCCCCGAAAGTTACGTGTCGATGGTGGACATGTTCGGGTAGCGGGCACCGGCAGTGGCCCCGGCGGGCGCCAGCTGTTCCAGCAACTGGAGATCCTCCACACCGAGCTCGAGGTCCACGGCGCCCAGGTTCTCGCGCAGCCGTTCACGCTTCTTGGTGCCGGGGATCGGAACCACGTGCTCTCCCTGCGCCAGCAGCCAGGCGAGCGCCAGCTGGCCCGGGGTGCAGCCTTTCCGGTCGGCCAGCTCCTTGACCCGGTCCACGAGCTCCAGGTTCCGGGTGAAGTTCTCGCCCTGGAAGCGGGGGGAGTGCCTGCGGAAGTCGTCCTCGGCAAAGTCGTCCACGCTGCGGATCTGCCCCGTGAGGAAGCCGCGGCCCAGTGGGCTGTAGGGAACGAACCCAATGCCAAGCTCGGCGAGCACCGGGAAGACCTTGGTTTCCGGCTCACGCTCCCACAGCGAATACTCGGTTTGCAGCGCGGTGATCGGATGCACTGCATGGGCCCGCCGGATGGTGTCGGCGGAGGCTTCGGACAGGCCCAGGTGACGAACCTTTCCGGCCTGGACCAACTCCGCCATGGCGCCCACGGTGTCCTCGATGGGAACGGTCTTGTCCACCCGGTGCTGGTAGTAGAGATCGATGTGCTCCACCCCGAGGCGCTGGAGGCTGGCATCGCAGGCGGAGCGGACGTATTCGGGGCGGCCGTTGATGCCCACCCACGAGCCGTCCCCGCGGCGTTCATTGCCGAATTTCGTGGCCAGCACGACGTCCCCGCGGCGGCCGGCAATGGCCCGGCCCACCAGCTTTTCATTGGTGAAGGGGCCGTACATGTCTGCCGTGTCCAGCAGGGATCCGCCGGCGTCCAGGAACTCGTGGATGGTGGCGGTCGATTCCTGCTCATCGCCGTCGCCGTAGAACTCGCTCATGCCCATGCAGCCGAGGCCAAGGGCGGAGACTGTCAGTTGTCCAATAGTGCGCGTTTTCATGCTGTTCTCCTCAACGGTAGAACTTGCCTGGGAACCGGCCGGCTTTCATGCCCGGAGCCGGGGTGGTGCAGCGTACGCGACTATAGGCGCTTCCCCTGTGAACACTTTTGTAAACAAGGGGCTTCTTACCCCTAGACCGCTTTGGGGGCCGTGCCTAGACTGGGCGAATCCCCACCCGGGAACCTGTACCTGACCATGCCATACATCAGGAAAGCACCAATCGGCCAGGGCTGTTCCCCACACGGGATGTCCCACCTACCCAGATCATGGCCGTCCCACCGGGCGCCTGACTATAGGAGCGATAGATGACAGGGAACAAAGCCGTTGCCTACAAAGAAGCGGGCAAGGTTGAAGTAATTGACATTGACTACCCAACGTTCGAGCTCAAGGACGGTCCCGGGGTCAATCCCGCAAACGTGGGCCGCCCGGTCAACCACGGGGTGATCCTCAAAACGGTGGCCACCAATATCTGCGGTTCAGACCAGCACATGGTCCGCGGCCGCACCACGGCGCCGCCAAACCTCGTGCTGGGCCACGAGATTACCGGCGAAGTGGTGGAAGTGGGCCGGGACGTCGAGTTCATCAAGGTGGGCGATCTCTGCTCTGTGCCGTTCAACATTGCCTGCGGCCGCTGCCGCAACTGCAAGGAGCGCAAGACCGGTATCTGCCTCAACGTCAATCCCGCCCGGCCAGGCGCTGCCTACGGCTACGTGGACATGGGCGGATGGGTTGGCGGCCAGGCGAACTATGTGCTGGTGCCATATGCCGACTGGAACCTGCTGAAGTTCCCGGACAAGGACCGTGCAATGGAGAAGATCATGGACCTGGCCATGCTCTCCGACATTTTCCCCACAGGGTTCCACGGTGCCACCACCGCAGGTGTGGGAGTCGGCTCCACCGTGTACATCGCCGGGGCAGGCCCGGTGGGCCTCGCAGCGGCCACGAGCGCACATCTGCTGGGTGCCGCCGTCGTGATTGTTGGCGACATGAACGAAGAGCGCCTGGCGCGGGCGCGCAGTTTCGGTTGCGAAACGGTGGACCTGACCCAGGGCGAGCCGAAGGACCAGATCGAGCAGATCCTCGGTGTGCCGGAGGTGGACTGCGCCGTTGACGCCGTTGGCTTCGAAGCCCGCGGACACGGCAAGGGAGCGCAGGAAGCACCGGCAACGGTGCTGAACACCCTGATGGACATCACCGCGGCAGGCGGCGCGCTGGGCATCCCCGGCCTCTACGTCACCGGCGATCCGGGCGGCATCGACGAGGCAGCCCAGAAGGGGTCCCTGAGCCTGAGCCTTGGCACCGGCTGGGCAAAGTCGCTGAGCTTCACCACCGGCCAGTGCCCGGTGATGAAGTACAACCGGCAGCTGATGATGGCCATCCTGAATGACAAGGTCAGCATCGCCAAGAACGTCAACGCCAAGGCGATCCCGCTGGAGGAGGCACCGAAGGGCTACGCGGAGTTCGACGCCGGCGCAGCCACCAAGTACGTCCTCAATCCGAACGGCTACCTGAGCTGACGCGGCGGCGGACCGCGGTGCCGCCAGGAAACCATCGCTTGCGGAAATAGGTGCTGCCCGTGCCGGGTTAGGCTTTGCACGGGCAGCACACCCTTGCAAACGAAGGAGTTCCCTTGAATGACATCACCGTCCGCCACAATCCTGAGCGCGAGCGCTTCGAGCTTCTCGACGCCGGTAACGTTATTGGCAAGGCAGCGTACAAGGAGCACGACGGCGGGGAGTCGCCGCAGCGGATTTTCTACCACACGGTGGTCAACGAGGAATACGGCGGGCAGGGCCTGGCAGGCCGGCTCGCCACCGCCGCCCTTGACAGCACCGTCGAGTCGGGCAGCGCGATCGTACCCGTCTGCCCCTTCATCAAGAAGTTCCTGGCCAAGCACCCGGAATACCTGGGCAGCGTGGTAGCTGTTACCCCTGCCCACCTGGAGTTCCTGGAGTCTGCCTTGGCTGCGCGAACCCGCGGCTAGAACGCGTTCTTAACCGATTCACTTCGCGGTCGCCCCAATTTGTGTCCGAACCGCTCACGGGCAGTTCGAGCGGATGTGCCGAGGGCGGCACCGATAACCTCCCAGGAGTCTCCGTTCGCGCGGGCCGCCTTGACGGCGGCGTCCAGCTCGGCCTCGGCCTTTTCGGCCAACGTCCGGGCAGCGGTGATCCGGCGGAAGTCCGCGGCGTCCCTATTTACGTGAGGCGCCGGGTTAAGGCGAAGAAGCGTGCCATCCACCCGCAGCGGCGCGGCCAGATGCTCCACGTGCAGGATGTAATCTTCCGCGGGCCCGCGCTGAATGAAGAGGGTGAGGACCGTCTTACCCTCGCCATCATCAAAATCCACTTTCCCGTAGCTCTCACGCGGGCCAACAGGCCACGCCCGCGGCCTCAACCGCGCTCCAGGCCCGGACTGCGTCGGCTCATGGCTGTCCTCGCCGTGCCGGGAGTCGGGGTCTTGTGCTTCACGAGGCGTCATACCGGTCGCCCTCCTTCCGCATGTCCAGCCACTGCGCCTCGACGCTGACTCGTCGGGGCGTAGCAACGGCCCTCAACCCGGGTGCGATGCTGCTTCATAGTCGATTCCCCATCCACTTGATTACTCTGGTGTTCGCAGCGGCATGCGGGAGCCGCTCCAGTCCAGATATCAGTACAAGCCACGGCGGGTTGAAGCGCACCAGTACCCGGTACTCGAACTTCGCTGCCAAGAGGTAGGCGGCCATGCAGGTGTGCTGTGGGGATGGGCAGGAATGTCCGCGGCCTCAAGCTCATATGGGATGCAGGGCTTCATTGTCGAGGCGCAAAACTACCTGTAAGCGGAGATTCCCAGGCGCCGGAGACTTGGTGCGCGCAGAGTAATCCGCGCGTCGGAAAGGATTAGGCGCGGCACAGCGCGGTGCCGGAAACACCTGCAGGCCTTCAGGAAGCTCCCAACCTCCGGTGATTTAATCGCAACGTCAGCGCGGCTCAACCCCGTGCTGACGTTGTGCGTGATCACCGAGGCGGGACAGGAGCCCTTGTATGTCCGTGCACCCCATGGTGCCCAAACCGGGCCGCGAGGATCAGCCGCCCCGCAAGCCCATGTCAGGCACGCCGGCCCCCGGCGAGGCAGGTCCGGGCAGGGCGCAGGGCAAGCGTCGGCTGCTGGTCCTTGCCCTCGTCGTGGTCCTGGTCATCGTGGGCACTATCGCGCTGGCCGTGGTCCGGTCGGAGCCGCCGTCGGGTGCGGTGGTTCCCACCCAGCCGGCCGTGCCCGCGGCGCCGGTGGCGGCAGCCCCGCCGTCGTTGCAGGACAGCGTCGACGACATCCTCAGTGAAGCGGACGAATACCGGATCGGGCTGGCGCTCGCGGACGTGTCCGGGGGCGCAGCACGGACGTTCGGCGACCAGGACACGTTCACGGCAGCCAGCACGGCGAAGATCCTCACAGCCGCGGCGTACTACCACCTGGTGGAGCAGGGGCAGGCCAGCCTGGACGAACCCATGGGCGACTATGACGCGGCATTCCAGCTCAAGGCCATGGTCAAAGACAGCAACAACGATTCCTGGCTGCTGCTGATGGAGGCCGTGGGTTACCCGCAGCTGATCACGTACGCGGACTCGATCGGCATCACGTACGACCCCGAACAAAACCTCCTGACTGCCGCGGACATGGCCCTGGTCCTGAAGAAGCTCTACGCGGGGGAACTCCTGGACAAGGACAACACGGATCAGCTGCTCAGCTTCATGCAGGACACCAACAATGAGGACCTCATTCCCGCCGGATCGCGGACGGGGGTGGACGTCCACCACAAGTACGGCGAAGTGTCCGGCGAACTCCACGACGCCGCCCTGCTGAGCTACCGCGGGTCCACCTTCGCCTTGGTGATCTACACGGAGAACCCCGAAGGCGTGCCCGATGACGGCCAGGCGGAGGTGATCCGCGACCTGACCCGGGCGGTGGAGGACGCGCTGTTCCCCGTAGGCCTGACCAGCAAGTAGCGAACGCCACACCCCGCTGCGTGGCCGCCGAATCGTCCCCTGCCCCCGCTGTAAGCCAGACTGTTACCGTGAGCAACAAACCCCGGACTGCCTTGGCCGTCGCCGGCCTCAGCCTGGGCACGGCACTGAACCCGCTGAACTCATCGATGATCGCCGTCGCCCTGGTGGTGCTTCGCGCCGACTTCGGGCTCGACGTCGCTGCTGTGACCTGGGTAATCACCTCCTTCTACCTGGCCTCCGCCGCCGGTCAGCCGGTCATGGGCAGGCTGGCCGACCGGTTCGGGCCGCGGCGGATGTTCCTCCTGGGCATGGGGCTGGTGGCCATCACCTGCGCGCTGGCTCCGCTGGCCCCGAACTTCGCCTTGCTCTGCGTGGCGCGGGCGGTCATGGCACTGGGCACGGCCACGGCGTATCCCAGCGCCGTGGTTATGGTCGGGGCGCTCGCGCACCAGGCCAAGGTGGACACCGCGCGTCCGCTGGGCCGGCTGCAGATGGCGAACACGTCGGCAGCTGCGGTGGGTCCCGTCGTCGGCGGTTTGCTGGTGGGCCTCGCGGGCTGGCAGTGGCTGTTCCTGATCAATGTTCCGCTGTGTCTGGCGGCCCTGCTGATCGTCCGGAAGGCCGCACCGCCGGACACGGTCCGGGAGCGGGGCAGCGTGGCAGAGCTCGTCCGGGACTCGGACGTCCCGGGCATCGCCGCGTTCATCGGCGCCCTGCTGCTGGTCATGATGGCCGCGCTGAACGTGGCGCCGGACTACCGCTGGCTGATGCTGGCCGCCGGAACCGTCATCGCAGCACTGTTCGCCTGGCGGGAACTGCGCTTCGCCAAGCCCTTCCTGGATTTGCGGCTGCTGGCCCGGAACCGTCCGCTGATGCTGGTGTACCTTGCTTTCGCCGTGTTCAGCAGCGTCTACTACTTCGTCTTTTTCGGCCTGCCGCAGCTGCTGCAGGAGGCCGGCGGCTACGATCCCGGCGTCGTGGGCCTGCTGATGCTGCCCCTGGCGGGCATGTCCGTGATCGCCACCCCGTGGGCAGTCTCGGCGATGGGAAGGTTCGGTGTGCGGCGCGTGCTGCTGGCCGGCGTCGTTCTTTTGACCGTGGTGGCGGCACTGATGTGGCTGCTGACCGGCACGCTGGCCATCCCCGTGGTGGCGGTCCTGACCGCGTTGATGGGCGTCCCGTACGGGACCGTGAGCATCGCCTCCAACCAGGGCATGTTCGTTTCCACCCGGCCACAGGACCGCGGCGTCGCTGCCGGCATCTACCAGACCTGCCGCTACGTCGGCGCGATCACCGCCACCGTGATGATCGGGGTCTTCGCGTCCGGCGGGGTGCACCAGGACAGCTGGATGCGGATGGTGCTGGCCATGCTGGTCCTCTGTGCTGTGACCTTGGGGATTTCCGTGTTTTGGCGGCAGCAAAAGGCGTAGCCCACCCCTAGGAAGTGCTCGGGGGAGCGTGCCATGCTGGCCCCATGGGAAACATGATGGCTCTGGGCAACGCCGAATCCTCCGTCCAGGCGTACGTCAGCGAACCAGCCGGGACTCTTAAGGGCGGGCTGGTGGTGGTCCACGAAGTGTGGGGGCTGGTGGGCCACACCAAGGATGTGGCGGACCGCTTTGCGGCGGAAGGCTACCTGGCAGTCGCCCCGGACCTGCTGTCCGGAGCCGGCGGCACCGCCGACCTCACAGGGGAGCTGCAGCAGGCGGCGTTCGATCCCGAACAGCGCAGCAACGCCCAGCCGCGCCTGCGGAAGCACATGGCGCCCATGCGCTCGCCGGACTATGCCAAGCACGCCGTCGCCGCCCTGCATGCCTGCTTCGACCACCTGGAAGGCGTTCCAGGACTGGCGGGCCGGGTGGCCGCAACGGGCTTTTGCCTGGGCGGGACATACACGTTCTCACTTGCCGTTGCCGAACCCCGGCTGCGCGCCGCCATCCCTTTCTATGGCCACGCCGAGTTCAAGGACACCGAGCTGCGCGCCATCAACTGCCCCGTCCTGGCCTTTTACGGCGAACAGGACACGGCCCTCATGGAGGAGCTGCCCGGGCTCAAGTCACAGATGCGGAAAGCCGGGGTGGACTTCGAAGCGGTGGTGTATCCGGGCACCGGCCACGCCTTCTTCAACGACACCAACAGGTACACCTACAACGCGGAAGCAGCCGCCGACTCCTGGGCCCGGACGCTCGCCTTCCTTGAGCGGAGCCTGGGGACCTAAGAGCGGCGGCAGCCACTCACGGGCAGTAATGCGCCTCACGGTCGTACTGGACGGAGCCCCGCACCTGATGGGAATCCTCCCGTTCCCAGCACTGCCGGGTGCCGTCCGGGCTTGTGAAGGTGCTTTGCTCCCGGTAATGCTGGCCCATCTCGAACACCTGTCCGTCGCGGACCAGGATGTGGGTGTGCGTCTGGGTGCTGATGGTCGCAGAGGTGCTCCCGTCATTGGAGGTCAGGGTGTCCGTGTAGTTGCTGGAGGACGAGGTGGACTCGTTGCCGCTGGGCGTTGAGACGTGGTTGCTGACCACAATGCCTGAACTGCAGGTCCGGACCTCGCTGTAGGGCGTGCACTCATTGAACTTGCTGACGTCCGCTCCGTTGCTGCTTGCGGCCTGCGCCGGGGCTGCGAAGGCCGCAGCCCCGAGGGCCAAGGCAGTGCCAATGACGGTGGTGCGTTTCGTGAGCATAGCGATGTGTCCTTTCGGGGTAAGGGACACGTGCCCTGTGCCCCGAATGCACAACGGAAACAGCCCCCAGCCGCTCCTGGCCCCTTCAGCCAGCCGCCCCTTAACTGTGGCCGGTCCCCATCCCTGCCCGTAGGGCCATTGGTCCCGGACGGGACGACGACGGCGCACACCGCCGTCGTACCTCCTCAGCGGATCAGCCGGGCTCCTCGGTGACCGGGGTGACGCGGATCCGGGCGATCCGCAACCGGTCCATGCCGAGGACCGTCAGGACGTACCCGGCGATCTGGACCCTGTCACCGGCGGCGGGCAAGCGTCCAAGGCGGTCCAGCATGAACCCGGCCACTGTCTCATAGTGGCCCTCGGGCAGGGCGATTCCGGACGCCGCCGTGAACTCCTGGAGGATCAGGCCGCCGTCCACGTCGATGGTGCCGTTGGCCATGCGGACGCGGTCCTCGTGCTCGGCGCCGGTGTCGTACTCGTCGTAGATCTCGCCCACCAGTTCCTCCACCAGGTCTTCGAGCGTGACCACACCGTCCGTGCCGCCGTATTCATCCACCACCAGTGCGATGTGCTGGTTGGCCTTGCGCATCCGGGACAGTGACGGCAGGACGCGGTTGGTGCCGGGCATGGCAAGGATTTCCCGGACGATGTCCCGCACCGGGCGCCGGTCCTGCGCCTCGTCCCCGGGCATGAGGTCGCGGATGTGCACAAAGCCCAGGATATCGTCGGGGCTCCTTCCGATGACTGGAAACCGTGAATAGGGGCCGTCCCGGACCATGCTGCGGGCATCCGTGATGGTCATGGCGCCGTCGATGAAGGTGGCCTCCGTGCGGGGGCGCATCACCTCCTGCAGAGTCCTGTCCCCAGCGCCAAACACGTCGGCAAGGATGTGCCGGCTGCTCTCCTCGAGCATCTCGTTCTCCGCCACCATGTCCCACAGTTCCTCGGACGTGACGCTGGGCCGCCTCGCGTGCGGATCCCCACCCAGGAGCCGGACCACGGCATCGGTGGACTCCGACAGCAGCCAGATGACGGGCCGCATGGCGTGCGAGAGGGCAATCAGCGGCGGGGCCAGGACCCTGGTGAAGGCGACGGGGCTTTGCAGCGCCAGCCTCTTGGGTGCCAGTTCGCCCAGCACAAGGGAAAGGTAGGCCACCAGCAGGGTCATGCCGATGAAGGACACGGGCGCGGCCGCAGCACCCAGCCCGATGGTTTCGAGGAGGGGCACGACGTCGGGCGCGATCGCCGAGGCGCCGTAGGCCGCCGAGAAGAACCCGGACAGGGTCACCCCGATCTGGACTGTTGAGAGGAACCGGTTGGGGTTGCGGGCCAGGGCGGCAGTGCGCGCACCGGTGTCGCCGGACTTCTCGATGCGGCGCACCTGGCTTTCACGCAGGGAAACAAGAGCCATCTCAGCCGCCGCGAAGACTCCGCCCAGCAGCACGAAACCGAGAACCAACGCAATATTGACCAGGGCGCCGCTGTCCATGACAGAACATTACCCACCCGCCGACTGATTGGCGCCTGACGGCCGCCTGCTCAGGAGGCGGCAGCGCGCGGACGGAGCCGAAGAGCCTGCATTCCGCCGTCCACTGCCAGGTCCACTCCGGTGGTGGACCCGGAGAGCGGGCTGGCAAGGTAAACCACGGCTGCCGCTACTTCCTCAGGGGAGACCAACCGGCCGTGCGGCTGGCGTGCCTCCAGCGCTGCCCGCTCCGCCGCAGGATCCGGTGCGGTGGAGAGGAGCCTGCCAATCCAGGGAGTGTCAGCAGTCCCCGGGTTCACGCAGTTGACCCTGATGCCTTCCTGCAGGTGGTCGGCGGCCATGGCCAGGGTAAGTGACAACACTGCACCCTTGGTTGCGCTGTACAGGGCACGCTGGGGGAGCCCGGCGGTGGCGGCGACCGAGCATGTGTTGACGATGGCCGCGTGGGCGGACCGTCGCAAGTACGGCAGCGCAGCCCTTGAAACCCGGACCATGCCCAGCACGTTGACGTCGAACACCCGGTGCCACTCGGCGTCGTCATTTGCCTCGATGGTGCCCTGCGCACCCACCCCGGCATTGTTGGCCACGACGTCGATCCCGCCGAGCTGCTCCGCAGCCTCTTCGATGGCCCGGCGGACGGAGGCATCGTCGGAGACGTCGCATTGGATGGCTTTCACTCCCGCCGGCGCCTGGTCAGGGTTGAGGTCAAGGATGGCGACGTCAGCTCCGCGCTCCTGGAGCAGTTTCGCAGTGGCTGCCCCAATCCCGGAGGCTCCGCCGGTAACGATGGCCTTGATTCCTGCAAACTCCATTGTTGGTCCTTTCGTGGTTAGCCCTGGAAGAATTCCTGGCGCTGGCGGCCGAGTCCCGCTACTTCAAGTTCGACGACGTCCCCGGCCTGAAGGTAGGGAAAACGCCCGGACAGGGCTACTCCCTCCGGGGTGCCGGTGCAGATCAGGTCTCCGGGCTCAAGGACCAGGAACTGGCTGAGGTCATAGATAACCTGCTCCACGCCGAAGATCAGGTCACGGGTGGAGGAGTCCTGGCGGATTTCGCCGTTCACCCAACTGCGCAGCCGCAAGCCGCCGGCATCCACCTCGTCCGGGGTCGCGAGGTAAGGGCCCGTGGGGCAAAAGCCCGCACAGCTCTTTCCCTTGGACCACTGGCCGCCGGATACCTCCAGCTGGAATGTCCGCTCCGACAGGTCGTTGACGGTGACGAAGCCTGCGATGCAGTCACGGGCCTGCGCCGGGGAGTCCAGGTAGGAGGTGCGCCGGCTGATGACCACGCCCAGTTCCACTTCCCAGTCGGTCTTGGTGGAACCACGCGGGATGGCCACGGGATCGAACGGCCCGGCGACAGTGTTCGGGGCTTTGTGGAAAATGATGGGCACGGAAGGGGGAGCCGAGCCTGATTCGGCGGCGTGGGCTGCGTAGTTCATACCGACGCAGATGACGGAGGACGGCCTGGCGATCGGAGCCCCGATCCGTGCTCCGTCGACGGGGAGCTCCGCCAGTTCTCCGGCGGCGAGTGCTGCTGCCGCCCGTCCTGGCCCGTCGGATTCCCAGAAGTCGGCGTCGATGTCTTTCGCCACCTGTTCCAGGGAGTAGTACTTCTTTTCGTGCAGCAGGGCGGGGACTTCCTTGCCCGGGGCACCTATGCGAGCAAACTGCATTCGTGTCTTCTTTTCGTGGTTGGAGGTGGTTGTTGCTGTCAGCTGATCAGTCCGCGGTCCCGGAGGTCGGCCCACAGCTGGTCAGGGACGGACTGCGAGGCCAGGTCCAGGTTTTGCTTCACCTGCGCCGGCGTCCGCATGCCCAGGACAACGCTGGTCACGGCCTGGTGCTGGTATGGGTAGTGGAGGGCTGCGGCGGGAAGCGTGGTGCCGTGCGATTCGCAGATGTCCGCCAGCAGGTTGGCCCTGTCCAGAAGTTCCTGGGGCGCGGATGCGTAGTTGTAGGTGGCATTTGCGGCGGGCCGTTCCTTGGACAGCAGGCCTGAATTGAAGACGCCCACATTGACAACGCCGACTCCGCGTTCCAGGCAGGCGGGGAGCAGGGCCTGGGCCGCACCTTGCTCCAGCAGCGTGTACCGGCCTGCGAGCATGACCACGTCGATGTCCGTCTCGGTAACGAACCGGTGGAGCATCTCCGCCTGGTTCATGCCGGCACCCCAGGCTCCGATCACGCCTTCGTCGCGCAACGCGGACAGTGTGGGGGCAGCGCCTTCCACCGCCTCGGTCCAGTAGTCGTCAGGGTCGTGGATGTAGACGACGTCGATCCGGTCAGTGCCCAGCCGCTGCAGGCTTTCCTCGATGGAGCGCAGCACGCCGTCGCGTGAGTAGTCCCGGACGCGGTGGAGGTCGTCAGGGACGTCGAAGCCCTCCGTGTCCTCGCCCTGCGGTGAAGGGTTGGGGCGGAGGAGCCGCCCGATCTTGGTGCTGAGGACGTAACTGCCCCGGTCCTGGCCGGCCAGCGCGGCGCCCAGCCGGCGTTCGGACAGACCCAGCCCGTAGTGCGGCGCGGTGTCGAAGTACCGGACGCCGCCCTCCCAGGCCGCGGTGACGGCGTCGAGCGCTTCCTGCTCCGGCACCTGCCGGTAAAGGTTCCCGATGGGGGCGCCGCCGAAGCCGAGCACCGGCAGTTGAACGGTGGTGCCGGGGATGGTGCGGGTTTCTGCTTGCATGTCAGTCCTTTTCCTGGTTGGTGGCTGTCTGCCCTGCGTCGTCCCTGAGCTGGTAAACCCGCGCGGCCGTTCGGTGACTGACGCTGCCGCGCTCGCTGTCGGAAGCGCCCGCCATCGCCTTGTCCACGATGGTGATCCAGTCCTGGTACGCGGCCGGGCTTGTCAGTGAGACGGGACAGTCGCTGCCGATCATGCAACGCTCCGCACCGAAAAGGTGCAGCGTCTCCTGGATGAACGGCAGCGCCTGGGGCGCCAGGGCACGGTGCGGGTCCGCTTCGGCGCCGACCCCCGAAATTTTGACGACGACGTTTTCCTGCCGGGCCAGCTCCTGCATGCCGCTGCGCCACGCCGTGAGCTCGCCGCTGGCGACAGGTGGCTTGCCCATGTGGTCCAGCACAATCAGCAGGTCAGGGACGCAGCGGGCAAACTCCGCCAAGGCAGCGAGCTGCCTTGCGCGGATACACGCGTCAAAAACCAGTCCCGATGCTGCCACCTGCCGTGCGCCGGCCAGCGTGGCCGGGTGCAGCATGAACGATTCGTCCCGGTCCTGGAACAGCTGGCGCACC
Source organism: Pseudarthrobacter defluvii (assembly GCF_030816725.1). Taxonomy (NCBI): domain Bacteria; kingdom Bacillati; phylum Actinomycetota; class Actinomycetes; order Micrococcales; family Micrococcaceae; genus Pseudarthrobacter; species Pseudarthrobacter defluvii. Next base: position 3,365,607 of record NZ_JAUSYG010000001.1, on the reverse strand, counting down.
CCGCGGACCAGCGGCCGTTCCAGCAGTTGGTCCAGGTCCTGCCCAACGGCGTCACCACGGCTGATGGGGGCGAAAGCCACAATCCCCGCCAGCTGCGGCCAGCCTGCGCGGAGGCCGCTCACCCAGTCCACTTCCTTCAGGGCCTGGTCATCACGGCAGTCGGCCTGGACAAAAATGGCCGCCCGGATGTTGGCCGCCATGTGCGGGAGGTGTTCGGGCAGGAACGGCCTGTTCAGGTGGGGTGCTTCCGAAAGCCAGGCGTAGTTGAGCACGGCCGGATCCCACACGTGGACATGCGAATCAATGACCGGGGCTGAAGTCGCCTCCATCACGCCGTGCCGTCGGGCCGGACACCGATGGTCAGTAAGAGGTTCGCATAGTGCCGCGTGTCACCGCTGGCAATGACGACGGCGACATCAGGTGAGCGGGCCGCGTCATAGAACTCGAAGCGCTGATGGGACTCGATGGGGACGTTTCCGCCAAGGGTGCTTTCATAGCCCTTGACGGCTTCCGTCCAGTTGCCGTCCGGTGGCGTCATCACTGCTGCTGCTTCCAGGGGCACCGCATCGACCAACACTTCAAGGATCTGGTCGATGGACAGCAGGCCGGGCCGAAGGTTCAGCGCGATCCGCCGTGCGGAGGCTGGCGCCCCGGTGTTGTGCGGGTAGTTGGCATCAGCGATGAGGATCTTCGAGCCGTGCCCGGACTCGGCGAGCGCAGCCAGCAGTCCCGGATGGATGAGGGTGTAGTTGATCATGCCTGCGCCTCCCAGCGTGCGCTGGCGAAGGCAACCCGGCCGGGTGGGTTGGCGGCCCGCCAGGACTGTTCTGCCTGGCCAGTGTCAGTTCCTGCCCAGTAGCTGCCATAGGGGAAGGCGAATTCCTGCAACGTCTGTTCCTTCAGTTCGGCCGAGTATCCCGCGTTTGCCGGCATGACATACGCGCCATCGCTGATGATGCACGGATCCACGAAATGCTCGTGAAGGTGGTCCACGAACTCCGTCACCCTCCCTGTGAGATCGCCTGACACGGCAATGAAATCGAAGATGGACAAATGCTGGACCAGCTCGCACAGGCCCACGCCGCCCGCATGCGGGCACACCGGGATGCCGAACTTTGCCGCCATCAACTGCACCGCGAGGACCTCGTTCACACTGGCGAGACGGCAGGCATCCAGCTGGCAGTAATCGATGGCGCCGGCCTGGAAAAGTTGCTTGAAGAGCACACGGTTCATGCCGTGTTCCCCGGTGGCCACCCCGATCGGCTGGACCGCGCGCCGGATTTCGGCGTGCCCTAGGACATCGTCCGGACTGGTGGGCTCCTCGATCCACATTGGGCTGAATTCGGCGAGCTGCTTGACCCAGTCGATGGCCTGCGGAACATCCCACACCTGGTTTGCGTCGATCATCAGGTTTCCCTCAGGTCCGATGACCTCGCGGGCGATGCCGAGGCGGCGGATATCGTCCTCCAGGGACGCGCCTACCTTGAGCTTGATGTGACGGTACCCCTGGTCCACCGCCTCCTGGCACAGCCGCCGGAGCTTCTCGTCCGAGTAGCCCAGCCAGCCCGCAGACGTGGTGTAGCACGGGTAGCCGTTTTCAGTCAGCTGCCGGATGCGCTCGTCCCTGGTCGGGGCAAGGCGGGCCAAGAGGCCGAGCGCTTCCTCGCGGGTCAGGGCGTCGGAAAGATAGCTCAGGTCGGCGGCATCAACGATCTGCTCAGGGGTCATGTCCGAGAGCAACCGCCACAACGGCTTCCCTGCCCGCCGCGCCGCGAGGTCCCAGACCGCGTTCATGACAGCTCCAAGGGCGAGGTGTTCCACGCCCTTGTCCGGCCCCAGCCAGCGGAGTTGGGAATCGCGCTTCAGGCCACGGTACGTTTCCCCGGGGTTGCCGCAGATACCGTCTAGATCCTGTCCCAAAAGAGGCCGGGCGCGCAGTTCCATGGCGGCGGCGCAGATTTCGTTGCCGCGGCCGATGGTGAAGGTGAACCCGCAGCCGTACAGCGCAGGGTCGTCTGTTTTCAGCACAATGTAGGCGGCGGAATAGTCGGCGTCGTGGTTCATGGCGTCCGAGCCGTCCGCCGACAGCGACGTGGGAAACCGCACGTCGAACACGTCATATCCGGTGATGTGTGGCAAGGTGAGCCCTCCAGGTCGAGGCGATGGAGACGACGCTCCAGCAACGTTGCGAGCGTCATCTGATGTATTTGGAAGTATTTGATGAGAATATAGGAGCAACCTGCTTTTTCCAAGCAATACATCTGATGAAAGTGATTTTTTGAGTGAGAGTTCAGCTAAGGAAGTGCCAAGAAAGGCGGTTACCATGACCAGCAGCCCCGCCAACGGCTCAATGTCCCAGACCGACGTCGTGATCTCGGGCGTCAAGCGGATGCTGTCCTCTCGCCGGCTCCGGCCCGGGGACCGCTTGCCCATCGAGAAGGACCTTGCCGCGGAACTGCAGGTCTCCAGGGGCTCGCTGCGCGAAGGCGTCCGCGCCCTGTCGACTATGGGGATCCTGGAAACCCGGCAGGGAGCAGGAACTTTCGTCACCAGGCTGGAGCCCTCGGCCCTCCTGTCCGCCATGGAGTTCTGGGTGGGCCTGCAGGACGGCGAACGGGCGAACCAAGTCCATACCGTTCGCCGCGCGTTGGAGACCGAGGCGGCAGCCGCTGCGGCGATCTGCATCGGCAAGGAGCGGCTTGACGAAGCTGGGCGCATCCTTGAGCGGGCCCACGCGGCCATCCATTCGGACCCCGTTCAGCATGAAGCTGCCATGCAGTGCGACGTGGAGTTTCACCGGCTGATCGCAGAGGCGTCCGCCAATCACGTACTGTCCGCGCTGATCGAGACGGTTTCCACCAACACGATCAGGGGGCGGATGTGGCGGTCCATTCACGACAACGAGGGGCTGCTGGCCACGCATCGCGAACACCTCGGCATCCTGGAAGCGCTCCGCAGGCATGACGTAGACCGCGCCAGGACCCGGATGGCCAACCATCTTTACGCAGTAGAGGACTACGTGACGGCCATTCCCGAGCCGGATCTTGGGGATCAGCCAGCGGATGCCGCGGCGGTTCTTGGTGAGGGGAAAAGTGGCAGTTAGCGCTTATTCGTCTGATGTTGTTGGCGGAAAATTGCGAAAACAGGCGGACCTTGCCACCGTCGGGGCTTATTTTCGAACAAAGATCAGATGATTCCTTGACTTCCTGAGGGACCGGGGGTCATTCTGTTGGAACAGGGGTTGCGGAAATCCATCAGGCAGGCCACGAGGACGTCGCCTGGCAACCTTTGTCCCCAGCTATGAAAGGACATTCATCGTGTCGAACAACCGCGTTACCAGTCGTCTGCTGACAGCGGCAGCGGTGGCAGCCCTCGCGGCGGGATCATTGAGCGCTTGCGGTTCAAGCGCAGGTTCGTCATCAGATGGGGGCAAGGAAGCCTCCTCGATGTACACCTGGATCACCAACGAAAGCGACCGGGCGCAGTGGCAGGCTTTTGTGGATGCCGCCAAGAAGAAGGACCCGGAGTTCAACCTGACGCTCGAGGGCCCAAGCTTCAACGACTACTGGACAAAAGTTAAGACGCGGTTGTCCAGTTCCGGTGCACCCTGCATCATTACTACACAGGCCGCCCGTGCCCAGGAACTCAAGGACCTGACAGTGCCGCTCGACGACATGGTGAAGAGCAACAACGTTGACGTCTCCATGTACAACAAGGCGATGATCGATGGCTTGACGGTTGACGGAAGCCTCCGTGGTATTCCCTACGACGCCGAACCCGTGGTCCTGTACTACAACAAGGACCTTCTGGCAGCTGCCGGCGTCAAAGAACCTGGCTTGGACTACACCACCACCCAGTTCACCCAAGACCTCAAAGCGCTGACCAAGGACGGCGTGTCCGGCCTGGCGGTTCCGCCGGGCTTTGGCTCCGGACCCGGCCTGCCTCTCGCTTTCGCCAACGGCAACGGGCCGGTGAAGGACGGAAAGCTTGACCTCACGAACGAGGGTCTGGTGAAGGACCAGCAGTTTGCGTTCGACCTGGTCGCGAAGGACAAGGTGGGCAACCCGCCGCAGGCCTCCGACGGTACGGACGTTCCCGAGCAGCAGTTCATGAGCGGTAAAGCGGCCATGATCATCGACGGCCCGTGGATGTACGAGACGCTGACGACGAAGACCCAGGGCAAGGTGGGAATCGCCGTGGTTCCGTCCACCTCGGGAAAGAGTGTCGGCATGATCCAAGGATCCGCCTTCGCCATTGCCGCGTCCTGCAAGGACAAGGAGGCGGCCTTCAAGAACATCATGAAGATCACGACGCCTGAAGTGGTTGGAGCTGTGGGAGCCGCCCGCGGGACGGTGCCGTCCGTGGAGTCCGCCGTCAAGGACTGGGCCGGCAACAAGCCGGCGGCCGACGTCTCCGTGGTCGAATCGCTGCTCAAGTCTGGCCGCCCCTTGGTGACTACGCCCAACTGGAACCAGGTGGAAACGAACTTCAGCCAGTACTCGGGTGAAGGCTTCCGGGGCAGCAAGTCCGCCCGGGAAATCTTCTCCACCATCGCGAACTCCGCCAAGTAATCCTCCCGGGGCAGGTTCCCCGCCCGGAGCCTGCCCCGCTCATGGAATAGGTCAACGATGACTGCTCTACCGACGCTCGCCGTAAAGAATGCAAAGAAGCCTGCCAGGGTGACTGGCCACGGAAAGCTCGCCGCGGTGTACCTCGCTCCCGGCATGCTCGGGTTCCTGATCTTCATCGTGGTGCCGCTCGTCGCCTCCCTAGTTATCAGCCTGTTCGACTGGCCGCTGTTCGGCGCGCCAAAATTCGTGGGGCTGGACAATTACGTCCGGATGCTCAGCGGGGACCCCGTGTTTTGGACCGTGCTGGGCAACACGCTGTTCTTTGCTGTCTGCTACACCGTGTTGAACCTGGTTCTGGCGCTGGCGTTGTCCACTTGGCTGCATAGCCTCGGCGGCTGGGGGCCGTTCTTTCGGGTGCTGTTCTTCATTCCGGTAGTCACGCCAATGGTCGCCAACGCGCTGGTGTGGCGGCTGATGCTCACCGATGACGGTGTTGTGAACAGCTTCCTCGCCAACTTCGGCATCCATGGCCCGTCCTGGCTCAGTGACAGCCAGCTGGCCATGGGTTCGCTGATTGTCATGTCGGTATGGCAGGGAATCGGTTACAACATCATTGTCCTGGGTGCCGGCCTGAACGGCATCTCGCCCAACCTGCTGGAAGCAGCCCGCATTGACGGCGCAGGGGCATTGCAGCGGTTCTTTCGTGTGGTGCTGCCGATGCTGTCGCCGTCGCTCTTCTTTTGCACGGTCATGACCATCATTGGTTCCTTCAAGGTCTTTACCCAGCCCTACCTGCTCACATTGGGTGGTCCCGGTGAATCCACGAACACCATCGTTCTCTACCTGTACCGCAACGGTTTTTCCTTCGACAAGCTCGGCTATGCATCAGCGCTGGCCTGGGCGCTGTTTGTGATCGTCATGCTTATCACCGCACTGCAGTTCTCCCAGCAGAAGAGGTTGGTCAACTATGACAACTGAAACCATGGCCAAGAGCGCCGCCGCGAACTCCAGCGACCCGAACCGCAAAGCGCCCGCGAACCGGAAGAAGAAGCGGCCTGGCACCTATGTCAGCAGGGTGGCCATCATTCTTGCCGGTCTCATCTTCTTCTTTCCTTTCATCTGGATGGTGGCCACTTCCCTGAAGCCAACGTCCGAGGTTTTCTCCACGGGTTCAAGCTTCCTGGCTTCCCGCGTGGAGTGGTCAAACTATGTCACCGCCTGGACCGCCATTCCGTTCGCGCAGGTCGTCGCCAACAGCTTCCTGGTGTCCATTGCCGGAGCGGCCCTGACCACCTTGGTATCGCTGCTGTCCGCATATGCCTTCGCACGGCTGCAGTTCAAGCACCGCGACAAGCTGTTCCTTGTCTTCCTCGGCACCCTGGTGCTGCCGCAGGAGGTCTTGGTAATCCCGCTCTACATCATGATGAACAAGCTGGATCTGGTGAATTCCCTACCCGCGCTCATCGTGCCATTCGCTTTCGGGGCATTTGGGGCGTTCCTCATCCGGCAGTTCCTGCTCTCCCTCCCGGTCGAATTCGAAGAAGCCGCCCGGATAGACGGCGCCGGGTCCGTCCGGATCCTGTGGAGCGTCATACTGCCCCTGGTCCGCGCACCGCTCGCGGTGGTGGCCGTGTTCAGCTTCATCGATTACTGGAGCAGCTTCCTTTGGCCTCTGATCGTCATCAACGACGTCTCGCGGGCCACCATTCCACTCGGCCTCTCAATGTTCTCCGGCGAGCGCGGTACGGACTGGGGGCCGTTGATGGCGGCGGCCACCACAGCGGTGATCCCGAGCCTGCTCATAGTGATCCTCCTGCAGCGCCAGTTGGTCAAAGGCGTCAGCATGGGTGGTTTCGGCGGCCGCTAAGCAACACCCATCCAACGATTTTCCCAAGAAACAAATCCCAACGAACTGGAGTTCAGCATGACTGAGAGTACGGCCACGCCTGAAGAATGGAACACGTTGTCCCGGCCGGTCCCCGAGTGGTTCCAGAACGCCCCGTTCGGCATCTTCATCCACTGGGGCGCCTACTCCGTTCCCGCCTGGGCTGAACCAATCGGCGCCCTCGGCACCATCGAGGACCGCGAGTGGTTTACCCACAACCCCTATGCGGAGTGGTACTACAACACCATCCGCATTGCCGGCAGCCCTGCTCAGCGGCACCACCGCGACGTATTCGGCGGTGAGGACTACGACGCGTTCCTGGACCAATGGAAAGCTGAACAGTTCGATTCGGCGGATTGGGTGGAACTGTTCAAATCCGCGGGCGCCGATTACGTGGTTCCCACGACGAAACACCATGACGGCATCGCCCTTTGGGATGCCCCGGGGACGGGGGAGCGGAACACGGTCCACCGCGGACCGCGGAGGGACCTGATCGGCGAAATCGCCCGGGCCGTGGAGGACAAGGGGCTGAAGCTGGGCCTGTACTATTCCGGCGGACTGGACTGGCACGTGCGCCCCTTCCCGCCGCACACCACCAGCGAAAGCGTCCACGACACGTCCCGCCCCAAGGACACAGGCTACGCCGAATACGCCTACAACCACGTGGTGGACCTGGTGGACAAGTACCGCCCCCACATCCTGTGGAATGACATCAATTGGCCCGACGCCGGCAAGCACTTTGGCGAGGATGGGCTGGGAACGCTGTTCCAGCACTTCTACTCCGCAGTCCCGGACGGTGTGGTCAACGACCGCTGGGGCGCCACCCACCAGGACTATGGCACCAGCGAGTACGAAGCCGCCAGGGAGAACGAGTCTGAATCCGAGTGGGAGAACTGCCGGGGCATCGGCTTCTCCTTCGGCTACAACCAGGTGGAGGGCCCGGAGCAGTCGCTGACCGGACAACAGCTGGCCCGCCACCTGACCGACGTGGTATCCCGCGGCGGCCACTTCCTGCTCAACGTGGGGCCCCGGGCCGACGGGACCATCCCCGAGATCCAGCGCCAGGCCCTGACCGACCTCGGCCACTGGATGGCTGCCGCCAAGCAGTACCTCGTGGGTGCCCGCCCGCTGGAAGACGCTCCCGTCGCAGACCAGGGGGACGCATGGGTCCGGTGGGTGGACCACGGCACGGAAGTCGTAGCCTTCGTTGACTCCCAAGGCGAAGCGGGCCACGTGTTGCTTTCGCTGGGCGGACGCCAGTTCGATCCTGCGAACGCAACAATGGAGGGGACCGGCGGCACCATTGAAGTCAAGGACGAAAACGTCGAAGTGACGCTGTCACCTGGCCGCTTTGGCCCCGTGATCGTCCGCATTCCCCGCGCCTAGCCTGCCTGACGAAGCACCTCCGCGGCGGCGGCCATCCCACCAACGGGACGGCCGCCGCCGTCGTGCTTTACAAGGTCTTACGTGTACATCAGTGATCCGGGCGTGGTGAGCTTTTCGCCGGTTTCCAGCCAGGTCTTCAGGCCGGAGAGGATCATTGGCCAGCCGCCGTAGAGCTGTTCGTTGGCGCCCTCGCGCAGGTCGCTGTGGGTGACGGTGAGGTGGCAGGAGTCGCCCACGGGCTCGATCTCCCAGGTGATCCTGGACGTGCCCTCGGCCTTGACGTCCTCGCCCCACAACGCGCGCATGGTCTGGACCAGTCGGCGGGGCGGGTCCACCTCCAGGTTCTCGCCTTCACCTAGGGCGGCGCCCGCCTTGGGATTGCCCATCACGAACCGGCCGCCCCGCGACCAGTCCGCCTCGAGGGTGTTCCCGAACTGGTACTTGCTGCGGATGTCGCTGTCCGTGATGGCTTCCCAGAGCCGTTCGGGCGTGGTCTTGATGTAAATCTCGAAGATCTTTTCCATGGGACTTTCCAATCTGGATTTGAGGTCGCTGAGGGCAGCGGCCCATGGTTCTGCGTATTTGCTGACCCACCGGTCGTGGACCAGGCGGATGGGGACCGGATTCAGGAAGTGCAGCTTTTCCCGTCCGCGACGACGGGTCACCACCAGGCCGGCGTCCTCCAAAATGCGGAGGTGCTTGGCGATCCCGAACCGGGTCATGTCGAACCGTGCCTCAAGTGCGCTCAGGGTCTGGCCGTCCTCGCGGAACAGCTCATCGAGCAGGTCCCGCCGGGTGGGGTCGGAGAGTGCCTTGAACACGTCGTCCATGACAGCAATAATAGGTGACCAAATGGTCACCTTTCAAGGGCTTTGCACCCATCAGTTCCGGGAGGCCAGATTCCTGTCGCGTTCCTCGAACACCTCATCACCCGGTCCCGAGAAGGCGCGAGACCGCTCAACCGCCTCGGTGGAGCCGGTGAACAGCTGCGATTCGTGCGGATCGGCCGGGGCGCGCGGGCCGGCGGCAGCGGGCGAACCCGGCCCGCGCAGCGGTGCCCTGTGCCGGGTGGCGGTGCCGGCGTCGTCCGCTGCCTGCTCCCAGCGCTGGTGCGGCAGTGCCTCCGGGTGGCTCTGCTGGAGGAACGTGACCATGGTTTCGCGGACCAGGCACCGTAGGTCGAAAAGCGCGGCGCTGTCCGCGGCGCTGACCAGGATCCGCGCGCGGACAAAGCCGCCGGTCGCGTCGGTAATCTGCAGCACCCCCACGCGTTCGTCCCACAGCTCGGTACCGGCCAGGACACGGCGCAGTTCGGTGCGCATGTCCTCCACGGGGGCGCGCCAGTCGAGGTCCAACTCCACGGTGCCCATCACCTCGGACTGGCGGCGCGTCCAGTTCTCGAAGGGCGTGGTGGTGAAATAGGTGGACGGCAGGATCAGACGGCGGTCATCCCACAGATGGACCACCACGTAGGTGAGGGTGATTTCCTCGATCCGGCCCCACTCCTTCTGCACCACCACCACGTCGTCCACGCGGATGGCATCTGTGAACGCCAGCTGCATGCCGGCAAAAACGTTCACCAGGGACGTCTGCGCGGCCAAGCCGGCCACGATGGAGATCACGCCCGCGGACGCCAGCAGCCCGGCACCGAACGCCTGGATGGCCGGGAAGGTCAGCATCGCGGTACCGGCGGCGAGCACCACCACCAGCGCCACGGCTATCCGGCGTGCCAGGATCAGCTGGGTCCGCAGCCGCCGCGCCCGCCGGTTGTCCGCCACGTTCACGCTGTGCCGGTTCAGCACCACCGCCTCCACGATCAGGAGGACCGCGATGACGAGCCACGCCACCGCAGCGATGAGGGCAATCAGGAGGAGGTGGTCGACGCCGGCGTGCCAGCTTTCGCTTCCCGCCGTCAGTCCCAGCGCGGTGCGGACGCTTACCAGGCACAGTGCCAGGCGCAGCGGTTGACGGGCCACCCGGGAGGTGGCCTGCAGTTCGGGGCGTTTCCGGTTGAGTTTCAGGACGATCTTGCGGAGGAGCCAGCTCAGCGTGAGTCCGGCAACCACCGCCAGGGCCATGGCGATAAAGGGCAGGGCGGGATTCAGGACGTCAAGCACCTTTTAAGGTCTATCAAGTCTTTGCCGGGCGTTCGAAATCGGGGGATTGCCAATGGCACGTCCGGGCGGCTATGGCCCGAGGGGCAGCAGGAGCAGGGCAATCAAGGCAGGGACCGTGGCCGCGAGAGTCCCCGGCAGGCTCTCCCACTTCCTGGGGTAGTGCCCCTGCAGGTCTGCCAACAGCATGGTAGGGGCGGTGAGGACCATGTTGGCGCAGCAGTAGACCACCAGCGTGTAGCCCACCACGAGCTGTTCGGAGTTGGCTGCGACCACCCCGGCGATGACGCCAAGCGCAATCACCAGGTTCTTGTACCCGGTGGGGATGGCCCACATCATCACTGCGCGGACATTCTCGGGCGGCGTGCTCAGGAATTTCTGCGCCCACCGGCTGCGGCGAAGGAGGAAACTCTCCACCGGAAACACGAAGATGTAGATGGCTGCGGCCAGTACCGCGAAGATCTGCGCCATGGCGTTCATGCTTCGAAGATTAGGACCCACCACAGCGTTGCTCCATCCCCGCCGCAGGGGATTCCTGCATCAATGAAATAACGGGGCCCGTGGCGGGAAGAACGCGGGTAGCCTTGGGCGCATGCAGAAGATATCGATCGACGCGCTGGCCCGGCAGCAGCTCGAGGCTGCCGTCACCTCCACCAATGGCCGGGCTGCTGACACCGTCTACGGCGGACACGAGAAGATCCTCCGGCAGACCGTCATGGCCATGAAGGCCGGAACGCAGCTGAGTGAGCACCAGAACCCCGGCGACGCCACGGTCTTCGTGGTCCAGGGCTGCGTGAGCCTCAAGGCCGGCGGGGAGTCGTGGCAGGGCAAGACCGGCGACCTGCTGATCGTCCCGCCCGGCCTGCACAGCCTGCACGCTGAAGAGGACTCCACGTTCCTGTTCACGGTGGCCAAGTACCGCGACTGACCTCGGCTGCTCGCGACTGACCTCGGTTGCTCGTCCGCTGGACTGTCAGCGCGCGGGAGCCCCTTTGTCTCCCGGGCCAGCTGGCAGATCCGGCTTATCCCTTGTTGTTGCCTGCAAGCCATTCACCATGCACCGGTACGACGGCGGGAGCCGGGTTGGGTGCCTCCGCCTCGGGTGGCGGGGCGGGCAAAGGAGCGGCGGGAGCCTGGGGAGCGAACCACTCCATCACGGCGCTGATGCTTCCCTCCGCGGCCCGGCGTATACCCTCGTTCCCAGCTGAGCCGCCGGCGACACGGAACAAGGCGGCCACCGCCAGCACGGTGAACACCGCGCGCGTCTTCTTCAGAGGTTTGCCCGCCTCGAGACGAATGCCCCGTGCCGTGTCCGGGTCAGCCAACAAGGCGGCCAGCTTGGACGACGGCACCGGGACAGCGGAAACCCTGAGCTCCCGGACCTGCAGCAGCACATGCCGGAGGACTGGATCCCCGGCAAGGCCTGCCTCCTCCAGCAGTTCCCCGACGGCGCGTTCGTCATCCAGCCTGCGTTCCTGCCGGGGGTTGTCGTCACCTGTCATGACCGGTCCTCCCGTAATGCGGTGCGGAGCTTGCGCAGCCGGCACAGCGCCAGGCGCTGCAGTTGTTTGATGGCCCCCGGGGTCTTGCCCATGATCTCCGCGGTCGTCCCCACCGAAAGGTCAGCGACGATCCACAGCGCAATCACGTGTTGCCGGTCCTGCTGCAAACTGCTGTCGTCCGTGTGGCCGGACCGCCCTGCCTCGTGCTCTGTCCTTCGCGTCCGCCCCCTGCGGCAGGGTTGCTTCGCAGTGGTCTCCCGATGGCCGGTTGCGCCGGAACCGTGGGCGTTCCGGCGCAACCGTACGCCGGCATCAGGCTAACGCTGTCCGCCGCCCTGCTTGGCACCGTTGCCGGCTGCTGCATGGTGCCCACCGCTGTTGGCTGCGGATGCGCCCTGGCGCTGCTCCTGTACCTGCTGCCGTTGCACCTGGGCCTGCCCGGAGGCGGCCGGGGCATCGCTGCCGTCCTCATCGCGGCCTTGGGGAGCAGCAACAGTGGAGCAGTACGCGCCAACAGCGTCCTCCCCGCCGGCTGCCTGGACCAGCGCTTTGTAGGCCGTGGACGTGGTGCCCAGGCCGCCGTTGGTGAACGCGTTGCACAGGCCAAAGGCGGCAGGGCCGAATGCGTCAGGTCCCACAGGAGCGGCTGTTTGCGTTGGTTCAGGTTCCGCCGTTTCTGCGGGAACGGGTTCCGGAGCCTCCGTTTCCGTCTCCGTTGGTGCCGGCTCCGGTGCCTCCGTCTCGGTTTCGGTGGGGCTGGCCTCGGGGGATTCGGTTTCGGGTGCCGTGGGGCTGGGCTCCGGGGACTCGGTCCCGGCGAGGACCGATGGCGTGTCCGGCGACGACTCTGCCATCGCGGCTACGCCTGTGCCGCCGACCGCCAGGGCGCCTGCTGCGAGCACGGCCATGGCGAGCTTGTTACCTGAGAACGTGAAGAAAGACATGAGACCCTCCGTTGACGAATTTCCTGGATTACGTTCAACTCCGCGGGTTGCCCCGCACTTAGTGAATCGAAATCCGCGTCATGGAGGTTACGGGTTTCCAAGAATCTTGTGACTAATTTGTCATAGGACGGCGGTCCGCAGGCCCGCAGCGCACGGAGAACCACCCATCGATTGCTCCGTAAGTGCCGTTTTGAGAGCTGTAAACGACCGGTACGGAGCAATCGATGCGGGGCCTAGGCGGGATCCTGGACTTTGTCGGCGACGGGGAGGGGCTCCAACCACGTCCGCTCGCGGGGGCCGGGCGGGTAGGCGTACCTCTTTCCGGCAAGGGTGATGATGAACGCGGCCACCACAGGGATCGCCGCGGCGGCCGGAACCAGCATCGGGCCGCCAACCACCAGCGCGGCGGAACCGTACAGCGCGCCAATGGTGATGCCCACCTGAATGGTGAGGACCGTAAGCCCGTTGGCGGCCTCGCTGTCCTCACCGCCTGCACGGAGGATCGCTGACTGGTTGTAAATGCCGATGGCGCCCAGGCCTGCTCCCCAAACGGTCATCAGGACCAGGGCTACGGGAAGGTTTCCCACCGCGAGGGGCAGGAGGAACATCGAGGCAGCGATGGCAACCGTCGTAATCAGCAGCGAACGCCGGGGACGCGAATCCACGGTGAGCCCTGCGATCCAAATGCCCAGCAGGCCGGAGCCGCCGAGCACGGTGAGGGAGACGCTGGTGGCATAGTCCGGCAGGTTCGCCTCGCGGATGAACGGCGCGATGTACGTGAACAGGGCGAAGTGGGCCAGCACCAGCAGCGGCCAGGCGGTGGCCACCGATTTCACGCCCGGCTGGCCGATTGCCTTGCGGAGGGACGGGCGGGCTGTGTCGGTGCTGCGCTGTACACGGGGGAGCAGCCAGAACGCGAGGACGGTCAGGAGCACCCCGAATCCGGCGAGCACCATGAACGCGGCGCGCCAGCCCAGGAACCCGCCCAGGGCGGTTCCCACCGGGGCGCCGATGGCCAGGCCCAGACTGTTGCCGCTGAACACGATGGCCAGGGCCTTGCCCACCTTGTCCGCCGGAACCACCCGGGACACGAACGGCGCCATGGTGGTCCAGAGCAGCCCGTGCGCCAGGCCACCCACCAGCCTGGCGATCATCGCAGCGGTGAAATCAGGTGCCAGTCCCACCATCGCGTTGCTGAGCGCGAAGGTCAGGACCAGCCCCACCAGCAGGGCATGCCGCGGGATCTTGCCGAGTAGCCGCGCTGCCGGAACCACCGTGACCACAATGACGGCGGCATAGGCCGCCGCCAGGTAGCCGGCCACCGGTTCAGACACGTCCAGGCCGCTGCTGATCTGCGGCAGCAGCCCGGACGGGAGGAGCTCGGTGGTAATGGCGGTAAATGCGATGGTGGCCAGGACCAACATCGCGGCATAGGGAAATCGGGCAGGTTCCGGCGCAGGGATCGCGGAAGACATGGGGGTGGTCCATTCAAGGGGAGGGGGTGGAACGCGGCTCTGCTCGCCTGCAATTCCTCCATTAAATTTACCAAAACAAAGCGGCTGTCACAGACGTGACACGATCACCCGTTCCTGCCCACCGCGCCCTTTCCTCCGGCTCCACCACCGGCCGGAACTGGGCTACCTGGCAGACATGGTGCGTCCTTTCGAAAGAGGTAGTTCAGGGGAAAGATGCCAGGAGCGGAACACGCGTCAGCGGTGGCCGGGTTCGTTGGCCTGGAGGGATCCGGTGATGCGTGAGTCCAGCAGGCCTGCAGCGAGTGCCGGCGCCAGCCCGGGTGCCAGCGGAAGGCGTGGAACTACCAGGCAGTGCCACAGGTGGTAAATGTCAGCTTTCCCGGACCAGACGGTGGAGGTGACGTTGCCGTTCTCGTCGAGTTCCTGCTTCCAGGATCCGTGCTCGTAGTCGATGAACCAGTCGCGGGCGTGGTCCCAGATCCGCTCATACCAGTCGGCGTACTTCTGCTCGCCGGTGGCGATGTAGAGGGCTGCGGCGCCCCCGATTGCCTCTGCGGGTACCCACCGGATGCGGGTGGTGACCACGGGCTTGCCGTCCCAGTCCACGGTGTAGACAAAGCCGGGATGGCCGTCCGGTTCCCAGGCATCGCGGATTGCGGCATCGAACAGGCCCCGTGCGTCCTCGAGCAGCCAGCCCGGGACGTCCATGCCCCGGGATTCGAGCCCGGCGCGGAGGTGGAGGAGCAGGCGCGCCCACTCAACCCAGTGGCCGGGGGTTCCACCGTAGGCACGGAACTGGCTGGCCCGGTCATCGCTGTTGTACTCCGGCATAGGGTTCCACTCCGGGTCGAAGTGCTCAAACACCCGGTAATTGTTGTTCCGGGCAAAGTCGTGGATGAGCACCTCGGCGATGTGCAGTGCCCTTTCCAGCCAGCGTTTCTCGCCCGTGACGTCGGCGACGATGAGGTAGGCCTCCACCGAGTGCATGCTGGCGTTGCCGCCGCGGTAGGCCTCGGTTTCGGTGAAGTCCCGGTTCCACGAGTCGAAGCACATGTTGGCCTGGTGGTCCCAGAATTTCGTGTCCGCGATCCGCAGCGCCTCATCGAGCAGCTCCCGGGCCCCGGGACGTC
Organism: Pseudarthrobacter defluvii; assembly: GCF_030816725.1. Taxonomy (NCBI): domain Bacteria; kingdom Bacillati; phylum Actinomycetota; class Actinomycetes; order Micrococcales; family Micrococcaceae; genus Pseudarthrobacter; species Pseudarthrobacter defluvii. Next base: position 3,350,600 of record NZ_JAUSYG010000001.1, on the reverse strand, counting down.
CCGCGGCAACCGCGCTGGCAGCGGCGAGCAGCACGAACGAGTGCTGGTAGCCGGACTTCGTGTCGTTCACGGGGCCGTTCTCATCGACCTCCGAGTACCAGCCTCCGAATTCGTCGTCGTGGAGGGGCCCGTTGAGTGCCGTGATGCCATGGTCCACGAGGGTCGCCGCACCCGGCCGCCCCATGAGCGCGGCAACGGCGAAGCTGTGGGTCATCCGCGCGGTGATCCACAGGTGGGTAGGCTTGTCGGCAAATACCTTGCCGTAGTTGTCCAGCCAGCCGAAGCCTGTGGCTACCTTGGATGCCTCGGCGAAACGGATGAGCCGGTCGGTCTCCGCCTCCAGCCATCGTGCGTGGGCGGCGCTGTTCAGCCACGTCATGTCAGTTCCTCTCTTTGTACAGGTCCAAGTGAAATTGTTGGGTCAGCCGGCGGCGTCAAGCATGCCGCGGATGATGGTGGCGGCCGCTCCCGCATAGGCCAGGACGATCAGCAGGATCTGCGCGGCACGGGCTGGGACGAATTTGGAGGCGAGGTCTCCGATCACCAGGCCGGCCAGGCAGGCCACGGCCACAGCCACCCACATGGCCAACGGCATCACAGGGAAGGTCTCGGGAGCCGTGATGGCCTTCGAGATCAGCGAGAACGAGCCGATGGTGAAGAAGTACGGCTGCATGGTGGCCGCGAAGGACTTGTGCTGCCACCGGGTGGCAATGGAGTACATGCTGACAGCCGGGCCGCCCACGCCCGCTGCCGTGTTCATGAACCCGCTGATGCCGCCCGCAGTGAAGAGGTAGCGGCGGCGCTCCGGGAGGGTGGCGGACTTCAGGACGAGCAGGACCGTTAGCCCGGCCGCGAGGAGCACCCCGATGGAGATCTCCAGGACCGCCGGTGGGATGAGGCGGATCAGGAATGCGGCCGGGATGATGCCCAGCAGGGCGGAGGCTGCGAGCAGCAGATACCGTTTCCAGTCGATGTCCCTGACCACGCGGAGGATGATGGCGCCTGCCGTTACGGCGCCGCAGACGTTCACCAGCACCACGCCTTCCACCGGCCCCAGGAGCAGGACCAGGAAGGGGGCCGCCACAAGGGCGAAGCCCATCCCGGTGATCCTCTGCATGCCGGCACCCATGACGACGGCGCCCAGCACCAGCCCGGTGGTCAGCACCTAGGGCCTCCAGGCCACGTACTGGACCTCCTCGAACTCCTCGAGGCCCAGGCTTGATCCTTCCCGGCCCAGGCCGGACTGCTTGGCCCCGCCCATGGGGGCGAAGGCGACAGAGGGCAGGGGGTCATTCACGCCCACAATGCCGGCTTCGAGCTGCTCCGGGATGTCCCAGCCGCGCTTCGGGCTGCCGCTCCAGACGTAGGCGGCGAGGCCCATCTCCGTGGCATTCGCCTTCCGGATTGCCTCGTCCTCCGAAGAGAAGGTGACGACGCCGGCTGCCGGACCAAAGACTTCCTCCGTCACCAGGAGTGCGTCGTCCGGGACGTCGGTGAGCAGCGTGGGTGCCAGATAGGAACCTTCTGCGGGGGCAGACGTGCGTTCGGTGACGCGGCGGGCACCGCGCTCCAAGGCGTCATCCACCAGCGCCTGCACCGCGGACACCCTTTCGGCGTCGATCACGGGACCGAGGTCCGGAACCGGTGCGCCGTCGTCGGGAACTCCATGCCCAACGGTCATCGCATCAAAGCGGGCGCCCAGCTTCCGGGCAAACTCCTCGGCGATGCTGTCCTGGACCAGGAACCGGTTGGCGGCCACACAGGACTGGCCGGTGTTGCGGAGCCGCCCCAGCACGGCACCCTCGACCGCGGCGTCCAGGTCGGCGTCCTCGAACACGATGAAAGGTGCGTTGCCACCCAGTTCCAGCAGCGGCCGGACCACGCGCTCGGAAGCCGAAACCATGATCTGCCGCCCCACCCCGGTGGAACCGGTGAAACTGACCGCCCTGACCGCCGGGTGGGACATCAGGGCCCCGGTGATTTCGCGGGAGGGCCCATGGACCAGGTTGACCACCCCGGCGGGGAAGCCGGCGTCATGCAGGACCTCGAAGAGTCCGGTGGCAGCCAACGGGGCCTTTTCGGAGACCCTGCCCACCACCGTGCAGCCGGCCGCGAGCATCGCAGCCAGCTTCCGGGCCTGGATGGACACCGGGAAGTTCCAGGGCGTGAGGCTCAGGGCCACGCCGATGGGCCTGCGGCTGCTGAGATGGCGGCGGCCCTGGAGCTCGGGCGGGCTGACGGTGCCGGTGGCACGGCGCGCTTCCTCGGCAAACCAGCGGAAGTACTCCACCGAGAAGTCCACCTCGCCCTGTGCTTCGGGCAGCCGCTTGCCCGCCTCGAGCGCCAGGGTGTGTGCGAGTTCGTCTCGGCGTTCGGCCAGGAGGTCGGCGGCGTTGCGCAGCAGGTCTGCCCGGTGCCGGACCGTGGTGCGGGACCAGGAACCAAAAGCCTCGGCGGCGGCGTCCGCGGCTATGGTGGCGTCTTCGGCCCCGCCCCAGGCCACCTCGCCTACGGTGCTGCCGTTGCCCGGGTCAATCACGTCCTTGGTGGTTCCGGCGGCGTGCCATGTGCCGTTCACGAGGTGCCGGGCTGATTTGAGGTTCACTGGGTGCCTTTCGTTGGCTGGAAGTTGTTCGCCGGCTGCAAAGCCACGCGCCGCCGTCGTGCTCATCCCTTGCTTGCCCCTGCCGTGATGCCGGCCACGAAGTAGCGCTGCAGGAAGACGTAGGCCACCACCACGGGCAAGGACGCCAGGGTCACGCCCGCAAACAGCAGCGGGTAGTTGGTCTGGAACTCGCCCTGGAAGCTCAGCAGAGCCAGCGGCAAGGTCCGGTTCCCCGGGGACTGGATGAACAGCAGCGGGTACAGCAGCTCGTTCCAGTGGATGACGAACAGGAAGATGGCGGCCGCTGCGATGGAAGGCGCGGACAGCGGCAGTGCGATGGAGGAGTAGGTTTTCCACGGGCCGCTGCCGTCAATGGAGGAGGCTTCGTAGAGTTCCTTGGGCAGGGTCCGCATGAAACCGCCCAGGATGAACACTGCGATGGGCAGGGTGGACACCACGTTGGCCAGGATGAGGCCGGCGAGGCTGTCCAGCAGGCCAAGCCTGCCGAAGAGAACGTAGAGCGGCACCATGTTCGCCTGCGCCGGGATGGCCATGCCCAGCACCAAAAAGCCGAAGATGGCCCAGGACATGAAGCCCTTCAGCCGTGAGACGGCGTAGCCGGCCAGGCTGGCAAGGAACAGGGTGAGAGGTACGGAGATGCCCGTGACAATCGCGCTGTTGATGAAGGAATTACCCAGGTTTTGGCCGCCCACCACCTCGGCGAAGTTGTCAGGGGATAGGGAGTGCGGGAGGCTGAACGGCCCGGCGAAAAGTTCCTGCGTGGACTTGAAACTGCCGAAGGCCACTACTGTCAGGGGAATGATGATGATGACCGCATAGATGGCCAGGATGGCGCGGCGGCTTAGCGAGGCGAGCATGCTGCTATTCCCCCTTCGGGGTCAGCCGGAGCAGGCGGCGCTGCAGCCACGTGACCAGGGCGATCATCGCCATGAAGATGATCGACTGGGCGGCGGCGTAGCCGAACTCCGAGTTGGCAAAGGTGCTGTAAATACGGGTGGACAGGATGTCCAGGGAGCTCTTGGGCGGGTTGCCCGCGATGCCCAGGATCAGGTCGAACGCCTTGAACGACTGCACGGTGGTGTAGGCCACCACAATGGAGGTGGCGGGGGCCACGAACGGCCAAGTAATGGACTTGAACTGCTGCCACTTGTTGGCCCCGTCCATTTCCGCTGCTTCATAGAGTTCCCGCGGGATGGCCTGCAGGCCGGCGATGTAAACCACCATCATCTGGCCCGAGTGGAACCACACCTGGGTGACAGCCACCCAATAGAGGGCCTGCGCGTCGTTGCCGAGGTAGGCGCCGCCGTCCACCCCAACGGTTCGAAGGACAGAATTGGCCAGCCCGAAGTTGGGGTCGTAGATGAACTTCCAGATGAAGGCCACCGATACGGAGGACAGGATGGTGGGGAAGAAGAACAGGGCGCGGAGCAGGATGCTGCCGCGCGAATTCTTCGTCAGGAGCAGGGCGAGGATCAGCGAGAAGAACGTCTGCGCGATCACCACCAGCAGCACGAACTTCAGGTTGTTGGTCAGGGCGTTGGTGAACAGCGAGTCGTTGGTGAACGCGCGGATGAAGTTGTCCAGGCCCACGTAGTTGAATGCCGCGGAGAAGCCGTTCCAGTCGGTGATGGCGTATTGGAAGGCCTGCAGTGTGGGCATCACCAGGAAGAACGCAATGACGGCGACGGCGGGGAGCGGGAACAGGTACAGTGCCGGATTCACCCGGGTGGGGGAGCGGCGGCGCACTTTGGGAGCGTTCGCGGCGGCCTGACTGTCCGGTGCCTTGTGCTTGGCGGCGGTTCCGGGATGGATGCTCATAGCCGTTCGTCAACAATCTTCTGGGCGGCAGCGGCTGCCTGCTCAGGGCTGGTGCCCGAGATGACAGCGGTGGCGCTGGCTTCCACCGCGTTGCGGACATCGAGGTTGTTGAACTGGAAGCGGGCTGCGAGCGCCGTCTTCTTCTGCAGCCAGGGGCTCAGCCGCTTCAGGTCCGGGTTGGTGTACTCCACCTTGTCCACGGACACGTGCTGGGCTGTCTGGTTGGCGTAGTAGCCGGCGTTCTCCGGCTCGGAGAGGAAATCGATCCAGGCTGCCGCGGCGGCCTGGTTCTTGCTGGCCGAGTTGACGCCCAGAATGAAGGTGGCGTTGTAGGCGCCCTCATACTTGCCGTTGCCGTCCGAGGTGGTGTTGGGAAACACCAGGTCGATGGGGAACTTGGCGCCGAGTCCGCGGACCGCGGCGAGGTGGTACGAGCCCGTGGCCAGCATGGCTGCTTTGCCTTGGGAGAACAGGTTTTGTGCCGGTTCCACCGCGGTGCCGGTGGCGTTGGGCTGCACGAACGGCCGCAGGTCCTTGTACTGGTTGAGCATCTTGATGAACCAGTCGTCGGTGCACTTGAGCTTGCCCTGTTCGATCTGGGCGCACATGTCGTCCACGGGGGCGTTGTTGGCGATCATGCAGTTGAATAGCTGGCCGCCGTTTCCAACGTCGCCACCCGGCCAGGAGATGGGGATGACACCGGCGGAGGCGAGCTTTTCGCACATGCCCAGGAACGCGTCCCAGTTCTTGGGGGCGATCTCCGCGCCTGCCTTATCGAACAGGTCGAGGTTGGCCATCGGCATGGGGAACACCACCTGGTAGGGCAGGCCGAGCTGGCTGTCACCGTTCTGGCCCGCGGACAGCAGCCCCTTCTGGTAGTTCTTCACCGCCTGGCTGTCCTTGAGTTCGGTATAGATTCCAGCTTCGGTGAAGTTCTTGAACTGTGCGCCGCGGAAGGTGGCAAACGCGTCGCCGATGGAGCCGCCGCGGAGCTTCTGCAGGGCCTGGGCGTTGTAGTCGTTGGACGTGGAGATGTCCTGGGCCACCTCCACCCCGTCGTGCTTGGCCGCGAAACGCTTGATGAGTTCGTCGAACACGGCCTTGTCCTCACCGCGCCAGTGGGCGAACGACACCTTGCCGGTGACGGCACCGGTGGAGGGGGCCGCCGGTCCGGAGGCACCTGCCGGTTTGGGGGAACCCCCGGGGCCGGCGCACGCTGCCGCAGCAGCGCCGAAGCCAAGGGCGCCCAGAAGGGCGACTGCCTGCCTGCGTGAAATCTGACTCACAATAATCTCCTCGTTGAGTGTTTGCTGTGCCTGGGTTGCTTACTGCGTTTGCTTGCTGCGGAAGGGGTGGCCCCGTTGGCACGCCGCGGCGTGCCAGGGGTGCTAGGCGTGGCTCCTTTGGGCGGAGACGATCTCGTCCACCACGGCGCAGAGGCGCTGCAGCCTGCGGACGGCATCGGTTGACAGGGATTCGACGACGTCGGGGGCGCCGATGCAGGACGCCCATACGGCGCGTCCGGAGAGGAAGCCGCTGGCGCCTTCCAGGCAGGCCCAGCGGACGGCGTCCGGGAAGACGTCTTCGGGAACACCGGACGACAGGACCACCCAGGGGCCGTCGATGGTTTTGGTCAGTTCGGCGCAGGCCGCACGGACCTGCTCCTCGGACGCCTGTCCCTTGAAGGGGACCTCGGCCTTGTAGAGGTCGGCGCCAAGGCTGCCGAGTTCCTTGGCTGCGGCCAGGATTCCGGCGTTCCAGTCGAAGTCACCGCCGGCAAGGGGCTTGCGGGAGACGGGTTCGATGATGCTGATCAGCCCGCCGGACCGGCAGCTTTCAACGAACTCCTTGACCATCGCCACCCGGCCTTCCGCGGGCTCATCGGGCCGGTAGAGCACCAGCAGCTTGAGGGCCTTGACGCCCAGGGCCTTGTACTTGTGCGGGTCCACCAGCTTGTCGATGGTCACCTCGCCCACCAGTTCGCCGTGCGCGGACTCGAAGTGGTCGGCGGAGGCAATCAGACCGCAGCCGGGATCCACCACGCCCGCTTCGATGGCCTGGTCCAGGGCGAACTGGCGGTCGATCAGGATGCCTGAGGCGTAAGGGGTAAGGATCCGGGCGGCTTCGAGCTTGAAGTCGCGCAGGTCCTCGTCGGTGACGGGCTGGTCTGTGTGCTCGGCGAACATGTTCCGCATGGCTTCACGCTGGTCCACGGCGAGCATCGCGAAGGCGCCTGACGGGCGCTGGAGGGGGGAGAGGTCTGTGGGGCTCATGGGCTGCTTCTTTCAGCTGGTTCAGATGGATGCTGGGACGGGATTGATGGTCTGGTGAGGGATGGCGGAGCGGCCGTCCAGCCCGCCGCAGGAGGCGGAGGCTGTGCGGCCGGCGAAGACTGCCGCATCCACGAGCGGAAGTCCGGCGGCGACGGCCGCCAGAAGGGCGCCGTGGTAGACGTCACCGGCACCGAGGGTGGAGACGATGGTCGCGGGGGTGGCGGGGACGTGCACGGGTTCGCCGCCGCGTTCCACAACCCACGCGCCGTCGGAGCCGGCGGTGGCGACGACGGCGGAGGCGCCGTCGTCGAGCGCTTTGCCCAGGAGGGCCTCGGGGGAGAGGTCCGCGCCGTATCCTGCGCGGAGCCTTTCGATGGTGGGTACATACAGTGCGATCCCGCGGGGGCTGAACTCCGGGATCGGGTTGCCGGCGTCGACGCTGATCATGAGCCCGGCGGGACGGCCGGCGGCGTTGGCTACGGCGTTCCAGCCCAGGTGGTCGGTGTGCACCCAGGCGGCGGACTGCAGCAGCTCCGAGAAGCGGCCGCCGGCGGGGAAGCTGACCGGCGGGACAGGGCGGGTGACGATGGCCCGGCTTTCGGTGGCTTTGCTGACCACGATCACGCTGGCGCCGGTCCTGACGTCCTCATCCCGGACGACGGCGGAGGTATCCACCCCCTCGGCCTGCAGGCCGTGGATGATGCGGTCGCCTTCCTCATCGGTGCCGAGGACTCCGGCAAAGGCAGCATTTGCGCCGGCCCGGGCCGCCGCAACGGCTGCTGTGGCAGCGGGGCCGCCGCCCGCCGTCGCAAAGTCCGCAGCCACCGTGCGGCTGTCTGCCGCCGGGTAATCCTGGACCAAAGCGATGGAGTCAAGGGTGGCGCAACCTACGAAGAGCAGGGTTCCAGTTGACGGTTGGGGCACGTTCCACCTCGTTGTAGTTCCGGCTGGTACTGAAGAAATATACACACGCTATGTTGGAAAAACAACACTTTCTGTATAGTTATGTTTGGGATGCAACGCCACCGTCCCGCCCACTCAACGTAGAGAAAACGGAGCAGCTCATGTCATTGCCTAGTGCGGAATCAGTCCGGACCATCCGGTATGGCCTCATTGGAGCCGGCCACATGGCCAGGGAACACGTCCGGAACCTTGCCCTGATCCCGGGAAGCCGCATCACCGCAGTCTCGGACCCCACGCCGTCGTCCCTGGAAGAGACGGCCAGGGAGATTGGCTATGAGGTGCAGACCTTCCCCACCCACCAGGAACTCCTGGCCTCCGGCCTGGTGGACGCGCTGGTCATCGCCAGCCCCAACGACACGCACCTGGGCATCCTGAAGGACATCTTCGCCAGCGGCACCAACCTGCCCGTGCTCGTGGAGAAGCCGGTCTGCACCAGCGCGGAGCAGGCAGACGAACTCGAGGTACTCGCCAGGAACTACCCCGCGCCCGTGTGGGTGGCCATGGAGTACCGGTACATGCCGCCGGTGCAGGAGATCATCCAGGCGGCCCATAGCGGCAAGCTCGGCAACATCCACATGCTCTCCATCGTGGAGCACCGCTTCCCGTTCCTGCACAAGGTGGACGCGTGGAACCGCTTCGCCGAGCGGACTGGCGGCACGCTGGTGGAAAAGTGCTGCCACTTCTTTGACCTGATGCGGCTGATCCTGCAGGACGAACCTGTCCGGGTTTATGCCAGTGGCGGGCACGACGTGAACCACATGGATGAGGTCTACGGCGGCCGGGTATCGGACATGGTGGACAACGCTTACGTGATTGTCGACTTCAAGGGCGGCCGCCGCGCCATGCTGGAACTGTCCATGTTCGCCGAAGGGTCCAAGTTCCAGGAACGGATCTCGATCGTGGGTGACGCCGCAAAGATCGAAACCCTGATCCCGGTGGCCGCCAACCACTGGATCCCCGGCGATGAAGCCGAAGCGACCGTAGAGTTCAGCCCCAGGTCACCGCTGGGCCCGGAAAAGCACGAGGTTGCTGTGGACGAGGCCGTCCTCGCGGCCGGCGCGCATCACGGTTCCACGTACTACGAGCACCTGGGCTACCGGAAGGCCATCCTTGGCGAAGGCCCTGTTGAAGTAACTGTCGCTGACGGACTGCAGTCGGTGAGGATGGGGCTTGCAGCGGAACGGTCTATTACGGAAGGACGCCCCGTGGAGCTTGCAAAGGCAGTTTCCGGGGTACGTTCATAGAAGAGTTTTGTTGGAAGTCCAACATCCCGCCAGGCTCCTGCCCGGCACATTGGGGAGGGAAGAGCGCCATATGAGCACCGCACACGAAGAGGCACCGCTGACGCCCCGTCAGCGCACCATCCTGGACGAGCTTGGCCGGAGGGGGTTCATTTCCACCAACGACCTGGCGGAGACCTTTGCGGTCTCCGACATGACCGTGCGACGGGACACCCGGGTGCTGTCCAAACGCGGGCTGGCCCGGGTGGTCCACGGCGGTGTCAGCGCAGTGGACGGGCATGGCCAAAACGCCGACTTCGCCGCCAGGGTCAGGGAGGATGCGGACGCCAAGCTGCGGGTGGCCAGGGCCTGCCTGTCGCTGATCGGGGAGCGGGACGCCGTCATTCTCGACGCCGGCACCACCACGTACCAGATAGCGCAGCAGCTCCCCACTTCCTTCACGGGCACCGTCATCACGCCCTCCGCGCCAACCATCCAGCGCTGCCTCCAGCTGACGGCTGCCCGCACCATCTGCCTGGGCGGGGAGTTGCTGCTGGACAGCCAGGCCTTCAGCGGGCCCATGACCATCAGCGCCGCAGCCGGGCTGCGTGCCAAGACAGCATTCATCGGGGTGAGCGGCATCCACGATGAGGCGTTTTACATTGAACGCGACGTGGAGCGTGCCACTAAGATCGCCCTTATGAATGCGGCGGAACAGGTGGTGGTGGTGGCAACCCACCAGAAGATGCTGCGTTATGCGTTGGCGCGGCTGGCGGCTTTTGATGCGGTGGACATCCTGGTGACGGATGCACCGCCGCCCCAGGAAATCGAGAGTGCGCTGAGTGCCGCGAACGTGAAGCTGATGGTCGCCGCATGAGCGCCCGGCTGCGCGTATGCCTGCCCGACGAGCGGCTCATTGACGCGCTCGCGCCGATGGAGGGCGTCGAGTTCGTCCGCTGGGACCTCACCGGGCCCGCCCCGGAAGGCCGGCTGGACCTGCTGGTTCCCGGCTACATGGGCAAATCGGCCGGTCTCGCCGCCTTGGAAGGCGTCGATGTCGGCCTGGTCCAGAGCCAGTCCATCGGGTACGACGGCGTGGCCGAGGTTTTGCCCGCGGGCGTCACCTTCGCCAACGCGGCCGGAGTCCATGAAACGTCGACGGCGGAGCTCGCCGTGGGCATGATGGTGGCGTCCCAGCGCGGGATTCCGGACTTTGTGCAGAACCAGGGCACAGGAACCTGGGACAACAGCCCACGGCCCAGCCTCGCCGACCGCCGCGTGCTGCTGGTGGGCTACGGGGGAGTGGGCAAAGCCATCGAGGCCAGGCTTTTGCCGTTCGAAACCGAGGTCACCCGGATGGCCAGCCGGGCCCGGGAGGACGAACGCGGCACCATCTACGGGATCGATGCGCTCTACGAGCAGCTGCCGCTGCACGAGATCGTGGTGGTCAGTGTTCCGCTGAGTGAGCAGACCCAGCAGCTGGTGGACGCAAAGTTCCTGGCGGCCATGCCGGACGGTGCCCTGCTGCTAAATGTGGCCCGCGGTCCCGTGGCGGATACCGATGCGCTGCTCGCCGAGACCTCCAGCGGCCGGCTGCGGGCTGCCCTGGACGTGACCGATCCGGAACCGCTGCCGGCGGACCATCCGCTGTGGACCGCCCCCGGTGTGCTCATCACCCCGCACGTTGGTGGTGCCAGCTCGGCCATGTTCCCCCGGATGGTCCGGCTCCTCAGGAAGCAGATCGGGCTGCTGCTCGAGGGCAAGGACCCGGTAAACGTGGTCCTTCCTTAACTGCAGGCCCTTAACCTCGGCCTGCAGCGGCCCCTATGCTGGGGCCATGTCCACTTTTGAGGTCCGGCGCAGTGCTGTCATCCCTGCCCAGCCGGAGGAGATCTTCCCGCTGGTCAACAACTTCCACGAGTGGGCCGACTGGTCGCCGTGGGAAACGATCGATCCGGGCATGAACCGCCGCCACTTCGGCAGCGAATCCGGTGCCGGGGCCGGTTATGCGTGGAGCGGCAACCGAAAGGCCGGCAGCGGCACCATGGAGATTGTGGAATCGGTACCGGCGAACCTGATCCGGATCCGGCTCGAATTCACCAAGCCGTTTAAGGCGCTGAACCCCACCACGTTCAGCTTCACGCCGGTGGACACCGGCACAGAGGTGACCTGGCGGATGACGGGTGAGAACAAGGGGCTGGGCAGGGTGTTCGCACTGTTCATGAACATGGACAAGATGGTGGGCGCCGACTTTGAACGGGGACTGTCGGCGCTTGCGTCCACTGTAGCTGCCAGGAAGAGCTGAGGCTCCCGGTGGGCGCCGTGGACGAAGCCCTGGCCGCGCTGGACGAACCTGACCGCCGCTGCCTGCAGCGCGTGGTGGAGATCGCCCGGTCCCTGGCTCCGGAGGCGACGGACGGCATGAGCTACGGCATGCCCGCCCTGAAGCTGGACGGCAAACCGCTGGTCGCCGCCGTGGCCGCGGCCCGGCACCTCTCGGTCTTCCCGTTCTCCTCTGCGGTAGTGGAAGCGGTAGCCGGCCGCCTGGAGGGGTACTCGTTGTCAAAGGGAACCATCCGCTTCACCGCCGACCACCCTGTTCCCGAGGACGTGCTGAAGGACATAGTCCGGCTGCGGATGGCGGAAATCCGGAAGTAGGCGGACCGCCGCGGGAGCGGGACTTATGGTCCTTTCGGGTCCGGAGCCCGCCAGCCTAGCCTTTTTCCATGGCTGACACTCTCGCATCGCTTGCAGATTCGTTTAAGAACATGGGCGTCGCCCGTGCCTACGGCACCGCCGTGAACCTGGGCGGGGAGGAGATCGTGCCCGTGGCGCTGGTGTCCTTCGGCTTCGGCGGCGGCACGGAGTCTGAGGACGGGGCCTCCGGCGGAGGCGGCGGCGGCTTCGTGGTGCCACTGGGCATCTACCGGACTGTTAATGGCCGCCCGGCCTTCCGCCCCAACACCATCGTCGCGCTGGTATGCCTGGTACCCCTCGTGTCCGTAGCGGGCGCTGCCCTGCGAAAAGCAATCTGGGTGGCACGTAAGTAGCAGGGGGAGGCCGCTTCAGGGCCGTTTAAATCCCCTATTCCGCCGTGGGATTTTCGGTCCCATAATGGCCTCGTAGACTTCGGGAACCTCCCGCTGCTGTTTTGCGCCGCGTCGGGCCCAGGGGTTCCAGGCGGCCGCCCCGGCAATCGGCGGGAAGGACGGCCACGACGCCCGGCAGGGGACGGCCGGACCATTTCAGGGGGAGAGCAACGCCATCAGAGCACAAGGAGATTCGTCATGCTCAAAGATATGGAAGTCATGGCTGTGCTGCCGGCCAAAGACATCGACCGGGCGCGCGATTTTTATCGGGACAAGTTGGGGTTTGAGCCAGAGCGGACAATGGCGGACGGCGGCCTTGTCTATCGGTGCGGAAAGGGGACCTCGTTCCTGATCTACCAGACGGACAACGCCGGTTCGGCCAAAAACACGCAAATTGGCTGGGGAAGCGATGATGTTCAGCGGGACGTGGACGAACTCCGGGCCCGCGGCGTCGTTTTCGAGGATTACGACATGCCAGGGCTGAAGACCGAGAACGGCATCGCAACGATGGAGGGGTACGGCCAGGGAGCGTGGTTCCTGGACAGCGAGGGCAACATCCTCAACATCTCCTCCCTGCCGGTCTGACCGGACGCCGCCTGCCCGGCAGGCCAGTCATTCAAAGTACGACGCCGGCACCTGCCGCTGCCACGCACCCGCATCCGGGTGCGTGGCAGCGGCAGGCCGGCGCCGCCGTCGTAAGTGGTCATGAGGAAGGAAGGGCGATGGGCGGGGAAGAAGCGGTGCCGGAGTCGAAGGGCGTCTCGGTGGAGTTGCTGGCAACGGTTGATCTTGCCGGCGAAATCGAGGGAATGGAAGGCCGGCAGCTGCGGATGAGGATGGTCACCATCGAACCCGGCGGAGTTTTCGGGCCACTGCATGACCACAAAGGACGGCCGGGCACCGTTTACGTCCTGCAGGGGACCATCACCGACCACCGCGACGGGGTGGCCACGGAGTACGGGCCCGGGGCCGGGTGGCCGGAGGACCGGAATACCACCCACTGGCTGGAGAACCGCGGGCCGGTCCCGGCAGTGGAAGTCTCCGTGGACATTGTGAGCCAGGTGCCGCAGCCGTGAAGCCTGCGGCACCTGCTTTGGCGCCGCCGTCGGCTGTTTCCTGTCAGCCGTCTTAGACGGCAGGTTCCCGCCTGCCCAAGGCAATCCGGAGCGCGCCGCGGAGGGTGAGCCGGTTCCGCCTGGTCACCGCGACCACGGCGGCCACACCCGCGATCAGCACCACGATCCCGCCCACCGCCACGGACCAGCGGGCGCCGAACTGGCTGCCGATCCAGCCGACCAGCGGCGAACCGATGGCCGTGCCGCCCTGGAGGATGGCCAGGTACAGGGCCAGTACACGGCCGCGGAACTGCGGCTCCACCGAGAGCTGGATGCTGGTGTTGCAGCTGTTCAGGAAGGTGATGGACGCCAGGCCCACGGGAACCAGGACGGCGGCGTAGACCCAGAATGTGGGTGCGATGCTGCCCAGGATGGTGGAGATTCCCAGCCCCACGGCCCCGCCCAGGAGGAACCGCAGCCGGGGTCCGGAGCGGCGCGCTGCCAGGAGAGCCCCGGCGAGTGTCCCCACGGCCATGATCGAGCCGAGGAGCCCGAATTCGCTTGGCCCCATGCTGAATTCGGTGGTGGCCATCAGCGAGTTGATCACGGGAAAGTTCATGCCGAACGCGCCCAGGACGCCCACCAGGACCATGATCAGCATCAGGTCCGGCCTGCGGCGCACGTACCTTATGCCTTCGGCCACCTGGTGTTTGTTCCTTTCCCCCTTTGCGGCGGGGGCGGTCTGGGTGGCGCGGATCCTGAACAGTGAGACCAGGACTGCGGCGAAGCTGGCGGCATTGAGCAGGAACACCGGGCCGGTGCCCACCCACGCGATGAGCACGCCGGCGATGGCCGGGCCGGTGAGCCGGGCGGTGTTGAAGGATGCCGAATTCAGCGCCACCGCATTGGAGATGTTCTCCTGGCCCACCAGTTCGGAAACAAAGGCCTGGCGGGCGGGCGCATCCACGGCGCTCGCCAGGCCCAGGCAGAACGCTGCCACGTATGCGTGCCATAGCTGGGCGGTTCCGGTGACTACCAGGAGTCCGATGGCAAGGCCGGTGAACCCCATGGCCAGCTGTGTCCACATGAGGATGATGCGCTTGCGGTATCGGTCCGCCAGCACCCCGCCGTAGGGGCCGAACAGCAGCATGGGCAGGAACTGCAGGCCCGTGGTGAGTCCCACGGCGGCACCTGAGTGGCCCGTGAGGACGGTCAACACCAGCCAGTCCTGTGCCACCCGCTGCATCCAAGTGCCGATGTTGGAAACGATCGCTCCGCTGGCCCAGATGCGGTAGTTGGGGTTTTCGAGGGCCCGGAACATCGCGCTCATTTGCCGCTCATTTCCTGCATGAGGCGGGCTGCGCGGCTGAGCGTGAGTCGGTCTTCTTCGCTGAGCCTTGCCACGCGTTGGGCCAGCCAGGCGGTCCGTTGGCCCCTCGCCTCTGCCAGGACTGTCCTGCCGGCGTCGGTGATGTCCACGCGGACCTGCCTGCCGTCGTCGGGATCTGCGCTCCTGGTGACAAAGCCCTGGCCGGCCAGTGCGTTCACGATCCTGGTCATGGACGGCGCCTGGACATGCTCGCTCCTGGCCAGGTCCCGCAGTGTGCTGGGGCCGCTGCCGTTCAGGAGGGCCAGGACCGTGTATTGGCCGGGGGTGATGACGTCGCCGGTTGCCTCGACGCGGAGCCGGCGCGAGGTGCGCATCACGGCGGTGCGGAGCTCGATGGCGAGGGTGTCGGGGGCGGTTGCCTTGTTCTTGGTTTGGGTGGGTGACATGTAAGTGGATGCGCCTCCTGCTGACGTTCCTTAGCAGCGCTAATTAGTTCTGCTAACTATTATGCTTCGCTTGCTTATCGTGGGGCAATATCAGGCGGCGTGGTCTTGGCAACATCTACGGGCGGACTGGAGTGCATGCCTGGGGCAGAACGGGCGCCGGGCTGCTCCCGGGTGGGCCGGTGCCGGCAGTGCACGCAGGTCTGGTCTCGCCGGTGCCGATGAGCGTAGGCTCTGGTTCACCATGACCGAGCAGCAGCCCTATGAATTGGTCCGGCGCTATCCGCATTTCGAACTGCGGAGGTATCCGGACTTCGCCGTGGCCGAAGTGACCGTGACAGCGGACTTCGACCGCGCAGGAAACGCCGCCTTCCGCCATCTCTTCAACTACATCAGCGGCAACAACGCTGCCCGGGAGAAGCTGGCCATGACAGCCCCCGTGCTCCAGGAGCAGGCGCCGCAGAAGCTGGCCATGACCGCCCCGGTGCTCCAAAGCGGTCCGCTGCCCGGCACCGGAGGACCTGCCGAATTCACGGTGGCCTTCGTGCTTCCGGCAGGCGTCACCGCTGAAACCGCACCGGTGCCCACAGATCCCAAGGTCAGGGTGCGCGCCGTGCCGGGCTCCCTTGCCGCAGTGCTGGGTTTTTCCGGCCGCGGCTCCGCCCACGCATTTGAAAAGCGCAACAACGGACTGCAGGCTGCACTCACGCTGGCTGGCCTGACACCGGTGGGCCCGCCCCGGTTCGCCCGCTTCGATCCTCCGTTCAAACCGTGGTTCCTCCGGCACAACGAACTCGTCCAGGACGTGCGGGAACCTGCGCCGGGGGACGCTGCTCGGGGCGCCTGAGTCCAGCCAACTACCAAACACCGCCTCACCCTTAGCGGGTTCCCTGCGGACGCCCGCTCACCTTTGGCGGGTTTCCTGCGGACGCCGGCTCACCCTTGGTGGTTCTTTCCCTGACGCGCTCCCGGTCCGATACTTTCCTTGGCCCGCCGAAAAGTCGCAGCCCAGCAGCGTCCACCACGGCAGCCCGTCTACCCGAATGAAGCGCGGGGACGCCTGGTGGCTCCCCTCATGGCCAGAACAGCACGAAAAATAGTCTCCTCCCACTTCCCTTACCCCTGTTGTTATTGCTGAAACTTTACGATAGTTTCTCTGTGTGATGCAGGTCGCATTAACGGGGAGCCCGCGGCCATATGCCTAGCAAAGGACAATGATGACCAGCGAGCACAGCTCCAGCACTTCCGAGCACCGATTAAGGCGCTTGCATGATCGGCTCGGCGGAATCGCATACGGCGGTGACTACAACCCCGAGCAGTGGCCCCGCGAGGTGTGGGACGAGGACGTGCGTCTCATGCAGGAAGCCGGGGTCAACCTGGTCACGCTGGCCGTCTTCTCCTGGAGCAGGCTTGAGACAGCTGACGGGGACTATGACTTTGGCTGGCTGGACGAGATCATGGACCTGCTGCACGCGAACGGCATCGGCGTGGACCTGGCCACTCCGGACGCCGTCCCGCCGGCCTGGCTGATCGCCCAGCACCCGGACATCCTTCCGGTTCTGGCCGACGGCAGTACTTTCGGATTCGGATCCCGCCAGCACTTCGACGTTTCGCATCCCGCCTACCCGGAAAAGTCCCTGGCCATGGCTGAAAAGATGGGGGAGCGCTACGCGGCGCATCCGGCCCTGTGCATGTGGCACGTTAACAACGAATACGGCCCGGTCTCCTATGGCCCGCACGCCGACCGGGCCTTCCGGGCCTGGCTGCAGGAGAAATACGGCGACCTGGAAAACCTGAACCAGGCCTGGAGCACCGACGTCTGGGGCCAGCGCTACTCCGACTGGTCCCAGGTGAACGCCCCCGCCCAGCCCCGCACCTGGTCAAACCCCTCCCGCCGCCTGGACTACCACCGCTTCACCTCCGACAGCATGCTTGCCCACTTCAAGGCTGAGCGGGACATCCTGCGCCGGCACACCCCGGACCTGCCCATCGTCACCAATTTCATGCGCTTCTACAAGAACAATGACTACTGGGCATGGGCAGCGGAAGAGGATGCGGCGGCCCTGGACATCTATCCGGATCCCCGGGAAGAAGACGCGCATGTGGCCGCGGCCCTGAACTTCGACCTGATGCGCTCGCTGCGCCGGGGCCGGCCGTGGCTCGTAATGGAACAGGCCACGGGCGCCGTGAGCCAGTGGTCCGTCAACGTCTCCAAGCTCCCCGGCAAGATGCGGCTGGGTTCCTACCAGGCCATCGCCCAGGGCGCGGACTCCATCCTGTTCTTCCAATGGCGCCAGGCCAAGGGCGGCACCGAACGCTTCCATTCCGGCATGGTCAACCACGCTGGACCCAACACCCGCGTATTCAGGGAGGTCTCCGAGCTGGGCCGGGAGCTGAAGGGCCTGGCCGGCATCACCGGCACCCGTGCCAGCGCCAGGGTGGCCATGGTCTTCGACTGGGACTGCTGGTGGTCCCTGGAACTGGGAAACTCGCCGCGGTCTGACCTGAACTACCCGCAGGAGGTCCTTCGCCTGTACAGGCCCTTCTTCGACGCAAACATCCCCCTGGACTTCGTGGACACCAAGGCCGATCTCAGCAAGTACAGCCTGGTGGTCCTGCCCGCCACCTATCTCCTGACCGACCAGGCAGCGCAGAACATCGAAGACTATGTAGCTGGCGGCGGCCGCCTGGTGGCCAGCTACCTGTCGGGCATCGTGGACCAGGACAACACCATCCGGCTGGGCGGCTACCCCGGCGCCCTGCGCAACGTGTTGGGCGCGTGGAGTGAGGAAATGCACCCAATCGCCGGAGAGGACGAAGCGGTGAAGCTGACAACGGCCGACGGCGGCACAGCTTCCGCGGATTACTGGACCGAGCACCTGCACACCACCACGGCAGAAGTGCTGGCGAGCTACTCGTCCGGACGGCTGGCGGGCGGCCCGGCCGTAACCCGCAACACCTTCGGCAGCGGGACCGCCACTTACTTGTCCGCCCGGGTGGACGGCACCTACCTGGCGGAACTGCTTGCCGCTGAACGGACTGCTGCGGGGATCCACCCGGAACTGGACGCCCCGCTGGGGGTGCAGGTCCGCCGTCGTACGGGCAACGGACGCAGCTACCTGCTGGTCCTGAACCACAACGATGCCCCCGCCAGGGTGGACGTAGGAGCGGGCGGAAGGGACAGCATCACGGGGCTGGCCGTCGCTGGCGACGCAGAGCTGACCGCCAACGGCGTCCTGGTCATCGAAGAATCACCCGCAGAGACCGGCCGGTAGGAGGCAGTCATGGCCATGAGATTGGAAGTACCCCCGGAGTCGGTCCCCAGGGACACGGAGGCGGGAGCCCAAAAACCCCGGAACAAACCAGGCGGCTGGAAGCTGGCCATCAAACGGGACTGGCGGCTGTACACGCTGGTGCTGCTTCCGCTGGCCTACTTCGGGGTGTTCCGGTACCTCCCAATGGCCGGCAACGTGATCGCGTTCCGGCAGTTCCAGCCCGGCGGCAACATATTCGGCGAGAAATGGGTGGGCCTGAAGTACGTCACCCTGTTCATCAACGATCCCAGCTTCTGGCAGGCCTTCCAGAACACCGTCATCCTGGGCGTCCTGACATTGCTGTTCTGCTTCCCGATGCCCATCATCTTTGCTTTGCTGCTGAACGAACTGCGTTCGGAGAAGTTCAAGAAGCTCATTCAGACGGTGACGTACCTGCCGCACTTCATGTCCGTGGTGATCATCGCGGGCATGATCCTGCAGAACTTCTCCATGACGGGCACCGTGAACCAGATCGCCAACACGGTGTTCGGCACCACGGTGAACTTCACCCAGGACGCTGCCTGGTTCAGGCCCATGTACATCAGCTCCGAGGTGTGGCAGACCATGGGCTGGGGCGCCATCCTCTACCTGGCGGCACTAACCCGCGTGGACGAGTCGCTGTATGAGGCGGCCCGGATCGACGGGGCCAACCGCTGGCAACAGACCTGGCACGTCACGCTGCCGGCCATCCGACCCACCATCATTACGCTGCTGATCCTGAATATCGGCACCTTCATGGCGGTGGGGTTCGAGAAGATCCTCCTTATCTACAACCCGCTCAACTACGCCACCTCCGACGTCATCTCCACCTACCTCTACCGGGTGGGTCTGGAATCCAGCAACTTCAGCTACGCGGCCGCAATCGGGATGTTCGAATCCGTCATCGGGCTCACGCTGATCCTCTCCGCGAACGGCATATCCAAGCGCCTCGCAGGAACGAGCCTGTGGTGAAAGGGACGATCGTGAAAGGGACAGCGGTGAAAGAAGCAGCCATGAAGGACCGGGTCCTCAGCCGGCCGGGCAGGAAGAACGGCGTGAAGGAGACGGGGGTCCTGCTCAAGGACATGAGGGTCTCACGCGGGATGCGGGTGTTCCGGGTGGCCAACCTGGTGTTCCTGCTGGTTGTGGTGTTCCTGACCCTGTACCCGTTCCTGAACATCCTGGCCCAAAGCTTTTCGAGCGAAGGCTTCATCAACGCGGGGCAGGTCAACCTGTTCCCGATGGGTTTCAATATCGAAACCTACAAGTTGATCCTCGCGGATTCGACGTTCTGGCGTAACTACGGCAATACGGTCCTCTATACCGTAGTGGCCACGGCCATCTCCATGGTGCTCACTACGTCATTCGCCTACGCCATCGCCAAGAAGGACCTGAAGGGCCGCAGCGTCTTCATCGGCATCGCCGTGTTCACCATGTTCTTCAACGGCGGCCTGATCCCCAACTACGTGCTCATCAGCTCGCTGGGCCTCCGGAACACCCTCTGGGCCGTGGTACTGCCGAACGCCATCAGCGTGTTCAACCTGCTGATCATGAAGTCATTCTTCGAGAACATGCCGCGGGAACTTGAGGAGGCGGCCGCCATCGACGGCCTCAGCCAATACGGGGTGCTGTTCAAGGTGGTCCTGCCGCTAAGCAAGGCCATTGTGGCCACCATGGTGCTCTTCTACGCGGTGGCCAACTGGAACTCCTGGTTCCAGGCGTTCCTCTACCTGGACAAGCCGGAACTGTTCCCGGTGACCATCTACCTGCGCAACATGATCGCCGGCGTCACCACCGCGGGCTCGGCCGGCGGCACAGCCGAAAACATGGGCCAGATCGCCGCGAACATCCAATCCGTGACCATCGTCCTCACCGTCATTCCCATCCTGTGCGTCTACCCGTTCGTCCAGAAGTACTTCTTTTCGGGCGTCATGCTCGGCTCCGTCAAGGAATAACCCATGAAAGGAACACCCATGATCCGCAGACGAGACTTCCTCGGCCTGTCAGCGCTCGCAGCCTTCGGCCTGGTGATGGCCGGATGTGACTCCGATTCCGAAAGCAAGGTGGACACCGCCAAGGCCCGCAACGGCGCCATGGACAGCTTTGGGGTGGGGGACACCTTCAAGGCGACGACGCCGCTGAGCTTCACCTTCCTTTTCAGCGACCAGCCCACCTATCCCATCAAGAAGGACTGGCTGCTGTTCACCAAGATGGCCAGCGACAACAACGTCACCCTGGAAACAACCGTGGTGCCGTTCAGCGATTACGAGCAGAAGCGCAGCCTGCTCATCAGCTCCGGCAAGGCGCCGGAGATCATCGCCAAAACTTACCCCGGCCAGGAGAGCGCCTACGTGTCCTCCGGCGCCGTCCTGCCCGTCAGTGACTACGTGGACCTGATGCCGCACTACCAGGACAAGGTCAAGAAGTGGAAGCTGGAACCCGAAATCGCCGGCCTCACCCAGGCGGATGGCAAGTACTACGTCCTCCCCGGTCTGCACGAGGAACTGTGGCCTGACTACACCCTGGCGTTCCGCACCGATGTGCTGGAGAAGGACGGCATCGCCGAACCCAAGACCTGGGACGAGTTCCGCGAGGTGCTGCGCAAGCTCAAGAAAAACCACCCGGACGTGGTCCCTTTCTCCGACCGCTTCAACGGCAACAGTGTGCTCAACATTGCCGGCACCGCCTTCGGCACGGTTGCCGGCTGGGGCCTGGTGGACGGGCTGACCTTTGACGAAAACAAGAAGGAGTTCACCTTCGGCTCCGCCTCCAGCCAGTTCAAGGACCTGGTGACCTACTTCAACTCCCTGGTCTCCGAGGGCCTGATGGACCCGGAAAGCTTCACGCAGACCGACGATGCGGCCATTCAGAAGTTCACCTCCGGGAAGTCGTTCGTAATCAGCGCCAACTCGCAGAACATCATCACCTACCGCACGTCCATGGAGCAGTCGCTGGGCAAGGGCAACTTCGCGGTCCGCAAGATCACGGTCCCCGGCGGCCCCGCCGGTGACATCATCGGCGGTTCCCGGCTGGAGAACGGCATCATGCTCAACTCGTCCGTCAAGGACAAGGACAGCTTCGTGGCACTGATGCAGTACATCGACTGGCTGTTCTACAGCGACCAGGGCCAGGAGTTCGCCAAGTGGGGCGTTCAGGGCACCACGTACAACAAGGAGGGCGGCAAGCGGGTCCTGGCCAAGGACATCAACTTCCAGGGCCTGAACCCGGCCGGCACCAAGGACCTGCGCGTGGACTACGGATTCTCCGGCGGCAACTTCGCCTATGGCGGCACCACGGACCTGTTGCAGTCCACCTTCAACGAGGAGGAGCTGGCGTTCCAGAAGGCCATGAAGAGCAAGAAGCCGCGCCCGGTGTCACCGCCGGTGCCGTTCAGCGACACCGACCGTGAACAGGCCACGCTGACGCTCACCCCGCTCAAGGACCACGTCAAGCAGAACACGCTCAAGTTCATCACCGGCCAGCGGCCCCTCTCCGAGTTCGACGCCTACGTCAAGGAGCTGGACAGCAAGGGCATGGGCAAATACGTAGAGTTGGCCAACAAGGCGTACAAGGCGTACGCGGACAAGAAGTAGAACGTACGACGGCGGCAGCGGGCCTTCCGCCGTGACCGAAAGGCAGTTGGTGGTTCAGAAGAAGGCGGAGTACGGTGCCGGCCCCCTGTTCAGGGCGGCCGGCACCATCGCCGGCGTGATGACAGGCTCTGCACTCCTGGTCCTGGCCAACATCCTGCTGCTGCCGGCCCTGCTTGCAGGGCCGGCAGCCGGTATCTGGCTGGTTCCGGTAGCGCTGGTTCCCGCCGGCCCGGCACTGGTGGCGTGCATGTATGCGTTCAACCGCCTGCTGGCCGGCCACGACAGCGGCGTGTACAAGGACTTCGTCCGGAGCTACCGGCTGAACTTCGTTCCTGCGCTGAAGGTCTGGACGCCCTGCCTGCTCGTCCTGGCCGTGATCGCGGTCAATCTGGCCGGGCTGCCAGCCGCCCTGAACCCTTCGAGTCCGGCAGCACCGGCCGTCCGCTTGGCGCTGCTGGTCCTGGCCCTGCTGGTGCTCACCACGGCCGTGCACGCCTTGCTGCTGCTATCCCGTTTCTCGTTCCGGACGCGCGACCTGTACCGGCTGTCCCTCTACAGCTTCAGTGCCCGGAAGCGGGTTTCATTGGGCAACGTGGGCATCCTGTTCGTGACCGCCACCCTGCTGCTGGCAACCACCGCGTACCTGCTGCCGGTCATCGCAGGCGCCGTGGTGTTCCTGGTGTGCCTGAACTCCCGGCCGCTGCTGCGCCTGGTGGAGGAGAAGTTCACCACCGCATAGGCGTGGATTCGCCCCAACCTACGGGGTCACGGTCACGGGCGTCAGCATCTCCCGGTCGAACCCCACCACCCGCCGATCACCATGCAGCATGACCTCGTGGGTGTGGACGTCGGCAGTGCTGGAGGTGGCCACATGCAGTTTCACCAGCCCCGGCGTGACAACCCGCTTCAGGTCCAGGCCCGTAAATGAGGTCCGGTCCGCGTGCACCGTGAACTCCACCTGAGCCGAGGCTCCGGCAGCGAGTTCCACCCGTGCGTAGCCAATCAGCTCGCGGACGGGGCGCACCACCTCTCCTACCGGGTCCTCCAGGTACAGCTGCACCACTTCGGCGCCTTCGACTGCACCAGTGTTGGTGACGGTGCAGGCCACGGTGACAGAGTCCGACGTGGACATGGCCGACCGGCTCGCCGCGTGGCCGGAGAAGCCGAACGACGTGTAGGACAGGCCATGGCCAAAGCTGAAAAGCGGCGAGGGGTCCAGGGCGCTGACACCGGTGGGACCCGCAAGGCGGCTGTGCAGGTAGGTTCCCGGCTGGCCGCCGGACGTGCGCGGAACGGAGACCGGCAGCTTTCCGGACGGATTCGCCGCCCCCGACAACACATCCCAGAGTGCTTCCGCGCCCTCCTCGCCCGGGAAGAATCCCTGCACGATCGCTGCGGCCCCGCTCAGCGAAGTCGCCCAGTGCGTAGGGCCGGCCGCTGAGGACCACCACGACGGCGCAGGTCCCGGCGTCCTTTGCGGCGGCCAGCACCCGGTCCAGCATGCGGTGCTGGTCACCCGGCAGCTGAAGATCGGCTGCGTCGTTGCCCTCGCCGGATGTGCCGCGGCCAAACAGCCCGGCGTTGTCGCCGACCACAATGACGCAGGTCTCAACGGATGCGGCGATGGCGCAAGCATCCGCGATTTCTTCCTCGGTGATGGCCTCGCAGGTTCCGGTGGCTGCGCTGCGCACGGATCCGTAACGCCGGGCAGCCGCGGCGGACACCGTGGGAACACTGATGCCCATGGGAACGTCCGGGTGGGAGGCACCCACGTGCGCGTCGAAGGAGTAGCAGCCCAGCATGGCGAACGGATCCTCCGCCAGCGGCCCCACCACGCCCAGTGACGCCCGGGCCGCAGCAGGCAGCGGCAGGCCGGGCCCGCCGTCGTGCTTCCTGTTCGTCAGCAACACCAGGGACTGCGCGGCGATTTCCCGGGCCAGCGCCCTGTTGGCCGCAGGGTCCAGATCGACGGTGCCGGCGGCCAGGACCGGGGGAGCGGGGTCGAAACCTGGCGAAAGCAGCCCCGCTTCCTGCTTTTGCCGCAGCACCCGGCGCAGGGCGGTGTCCACCAGGGATTCGGACACTGCGCCGGAGCGGACGCGTTCCAGCAGCGGCTGGCCGTAGCAGTTGACGGTGGGCAGTTCCACGTCCACTCCTGCAGCCAGTGCCAGTGCAGCGGCCTCGCCGGAATCGGCAGCGACGCCATGGGTCACGTCGAGGAAGGCGACACCGAAGTAGTCCGCCACCACGGTGCCTGCGAAGCCCCACTGGTCGCGCAGCAGCGAGGTGAGCAGGGCACGGTTGGCGGCCGCGGGAACGCCATCGGTGTCCGTATAGGCGTGCATGACCGACCGGGCGCCGCCGTGCTTCAGCGCCAGCTCGAACGGGGGCAGCATGACATCGGCCAACTCGCGCGGACCCATGGACACCGGGGCGTGGTTCCGCCCGGCGCGTGAGGCCGAATAGCCTACGAAGTGCTTGAGGGTGGCAACGATCCCGGAAGCCTCCAGTCCCGAGACGTAGGCGCCGGCTACCGTTCCCACCAGGTACGGGTCCTCGCCAATGGTTTCTTCCACGCGGCCCCAGCGGAGGTCGCGCACCACGTCGAGGACCGGGGCCAGGCCCTGATGGACCCCCAGCGCACGCATCTGGTCACCGATGAGGCCTGCCATCCGGCGCACCAACGTGGGGTTGAACGTGGCGCCCCAGGCAAGCGGCACGGGAAAGGCGGTGGCCTTCCAGGCGGCCAGCCCGGCGAGGCATTCCTCATGAACCTGGGCCGGAATGCTGAAGCGGGAAGCTGCCATGATCTGCTTCTGGGCAGCGGCAAGCCGGCGGGCTCCCTCAAGCGGTTCCAGCGGAACGGTGCCATACATGCGCGTGATCTGGCCAAGGCCGGAGGCAATGACATCCTCCCAGGACCGCCCGTCACCGGCCATCTCGTTCTGCAGAGGCGCCACAGAGTCCCCGTCGGTGGAGGCGTTGACCCAGACGCCCACCAGCTGTGCCAGCTTCTCCTCCAGCGTCATCTGCTGCACCAGCTCATCAACGGACGGGCGCCCGACGGCGGGATCCGGCTGGCCATTTCCAGCAGAGGAGGCATGGACTTGGTTTTCGGCGGCACCGCTGGTCACGGGCGTCTCCTAGGATCGAAAGAAGTTTCTAAGAAACTATCAGAAACTTATGTTTTGTTTCTAGGGTAAAAGCATTGACTCAGCATGAACTCGATTCCTAGGGTTGAAGCGGAGGCGAGACGTTTGCACGGGCAGTGGGACGCGAAATCTTCGGGTGGAGTCTGGAAAGTTTCCAAGCACGGTACTGACCGGGGCATCCAACAGGCCGCGGCGAAGGCAGCACGGTGCTCCTGTCTGCCGGCCTCACTGCTACTTATTTCACTGCAACGACGGAGAGAACATGCGGACGTACAGAGTGGCCATCGTGGGAACCGGCGGTATTGCGGCGGTCCATGCGGAAAGCCTGGCCAGGACCGGAGGCAGGGCCCAGCTCGTGGCGGCCTGCGACGTGGACCAGGGCAGGCTGGATGCCTTCGCCGGGAAGCATGACATCCCCGGCACCTACCTCACTCTGGCGGAGCTCCTGGCCGAGGCAAAACCTGACATCGTGCATCTCTGCACGCCGCCCATGTTCCACATCGACCAGGCCATCGAATGTCTGGAGGCAGGGGTCCATGTGCTCTCCGAGAAGCCCCCGGCACTCAGCCTGGCGGACTTCGACCGGCTTGAAGCGGCGCAGGCCAAGGCCGGCGCCCAGTTCTCCTGCGTGTTCCAGCACCGCTTCGGAGACGCGTCCGCCGCGGCAAAGCAGCTGATCGGCGGGTCCGACTTCGGCCGGCCGCTGGTGGCACGGTGCGACACCCTCTGGTACCGGCCGGACAGTTACTGGGACCTGCCCTGGCGCGGCACCTGGAACGCCGAGGGCGGTGGTCCCACCATGGGCCACGGCATCCACCAGTTCGATCTGCTCCTGTACCTGATGGGCCCCTGGGAGGAAGTGACCGCCGTTGCCGGGCGGCAGGCGCGGGCCACGTCGACTGAGGACCTGTCGGCCGCGCTGGTCCGGTTCCGCAACGGTGCCGTGGCAACCATGATCAATTCGCTGCTTTCGCCACGGGAAACCTCGGATATCCGCATCGACTGCGAGTTCGCCTCCGTTGAATTGAGCCACCTTTACGGCTACAGCACGGACAACTGGACCGTCACGGGGGCTCCCGGCCACGAAGGTGCGGTGGCTGCAGCGTGGAATGGCCAGCCCCTGGAGCGCGGCAGCGGCCATGCGGCCCAGTTCCTGGCCATGTATGACGCGCTCGACGCCGGCGGGCCGCTTCCGGCCGACGCAGACTCCGCGCGGCAAACCCTTGAACTCGCTGCCGCCATTTACGCCTCAGCCTTTACCGGGCAGCCGGTACGCCGAGGCCAGATCGTTCCAGGCCACCCGTTCTACGGCGGCATGGACGGCGACGGCCTGGGCACGCGCGTCCTGGACGCCACGGCCCTGGACCGGACCGCCGTCGACACCGCCGTTTGATTCCCACCTTCCAAAGGACCCATCGTGACCACCTCTTCACCCACCGCCCCTTCTGCCACTGCCACCGCCCGGCTCAGCTTCGAGGACGACGGCAGGGCCCTCACCTTCACCGCCGACGGGTGCCCCATCGCCACCTACACCTACAAACCAACGGACGAGCAGTACGAAAGCCCGCGCCCGTTCTTCCACCCGCTCACCACCCTGGGTGGCGAGGAGGTAACCATTTCCCGCCCCTGCGACCATGTTTGGCACAAGGGGCTCTCCTGGGCGCTCCCCAACGTGGGGCCGCACAACTTCTGGGGCGGGGCCACCTACACGCGCGCCACGGAGTACGCCAACCTGGACAACAACGGTGCCATGACCCACGAATCCTTCACGGGAATCGACCAGTACGGCGCCGGCATCACCGCGTCGGAGTCCCTCACCTGGACATCCGAGGAAGGCGGGCCGGTCATCGCGGAGAACCGCCGGTTCAGCATCCAGCTCCTGGAGGAAGGGACCGGCAGCGACACTGCCGGGGCCTACGCCATCCTTTTCGAAACCCGGATGAGCAACATCTCCGGTGCGGACATCCGCATCGGGAGCCCCACCACCGAAGGGCGGGACAATGCCGGCTACGGCGGCCTCTTCTGGCGCGGGCCCCGGTCCTTCACGGGCGGTGAGTTCCGCAGCCAGGACGCCACCGGAACGGACGAGTTCATGGGCACCCGTTCGCCGTGGATCGCTTTTACCGGAAAGCACGACGGTACCTGCCGATCCTCCACCATCGCGTTCGTTGAGGACCCTTCAAACCCGGGCGCGCCCAACCAGTGGTTCGCACGCTCCTCCATGTTCGCCTGCCTGGGCTCGGCACCGTTTTTCAGTGCGGAGGTGCCCCTGCGGGAAGGCTCGCCGCTCACCTACCGCTATGCAGTGGTGATTGCCGACGGCGGCGTGGACGCCGCGCGTGCCGCGGCACTGGCCGCTGCCGCCGACGCCGCACTGCGCAGCTGGCGGTGAGCGTGGCCTCCTCCTTTCCAGGTGCCACCGGCCTGTCCGAGATCAGCGTCTACGACTGGCCCGGAGCCGACGGAGCAGCCGGCGGGTCACCGCACCTCCACACGGCGTCCACCGAAGCGTACGTGGTGCTCGAAGGACACGGCCGTCTGGAGACACTGGACTCACGTGGTTACACATCCAGCCCGTTAAACCCGGGGACGGTGTTGTGGTTTACGCCCGGCACGGTGCACCGCGCCATCAACGACTCGGGGGACCTGAGGATCCTGGTGGTGATGCAGAACGCCGGACTTCCCGAGCACGGCGACGCCGTGATGACGTTTCCGCCCGAGCACCTGGCGGATGCGGACACCTACCAGCGTGCAGCGGCACTGGAGCACAAGGACGCCGACGCCGGACTGGCAGCCGGAGAGCAAGCCGCCCGCCGCCGTCGTGATCTGGCTTTGGAAGGTTACTTCGCGCTGAAGGAGACCGTGCTTGCCTCCGGGCCGCCAGCGCTGGCAGGGTTCCACGCGTCCGCGGCCCGCCTGGTGTCCGGCAGGACCACGGCGTGGGCGGACCTGCTGGCAGGGGGAGCGGCCCGGCAGGCCGAACTCACGCGGCAACAGCTTGCGTCCCTGGACACGGCAGAAAGTATCTATCTGGGGAACGCGCGAACTACGATGGGAAAACGGGAAAACTTCAGGATCTATGGCATGTGTGGCCGGATTCAGGCGTGGGAACTTTCCGATAATTAACACCGGGCATGGCCCGGGTGAAAGGGCGGTCCCCGTGGTGAGCAAGCAGGACACCAGGCGCGCGACGATCAGCGAGATAGCCCGAGAGGCAGGAGTTTCTGTCCCCACCGTCTCCAAGGTCTTGAACGGGCACGCCCACGTGGCGGCCGAGACCCGGGCGCGGGTGGAGGAAATCATCGCCAAACGCGACTACGCCCGGCGCCCGGCCAAGCGCAGGCAGAAGGCCGGGCTGGTGGACCTGGTGTTCCCGGGCCTGGGCTCTGAATGGGCGCTGGAAATCATCGAAGGCGTTGAGCGCGTGGCGCAGGATGCCGGGTACGGAACCGTAGTCAGCAGCCTGAACCTGGATGGCTCGCGCATCCGGCCCTGGCTGGCCAACCTGGCCGAGCGGAAGTCGGACGGCCTGCTGATGGCCGTCTACCAGTTGGACGCCAAGCAGATCCAACGCGTGAAGTCCCTGGGAATACCCGTCGTGCTGATCGATCCCGTGGGCCAACCCGGGCCCGACCTGACCACTGTGGGGGCAGCCAACTGGGAGGGCGGCCATTCGGCAACGCAGCACCTGCTGCAGCTGGGGCACAAGCGGATCGCGATGATCGGGGGCCGCGAGGACCTGCAGTGCAGCAGTGCCCGGGAGGACGGCTACGTCTCTGCACTGCGCCGCGCAGGCATCACCCTGGACCCGGCCTTAATGGTTCCTGGCGACTTCTCCATCGAAGCGGGTGAAGCTGCCACGCGGAAGTTGCTGGAGCTGCCGGACCGGCCTACGGCGATATTCACCGGCAACGACGGCCAGGCCCTTGGGGCATACCGGGCTGCGCGCGCTGCCGGGCTCCGCATACCGCAGGACCTGTCCATCATCGGCTTCGACGACATTCCGGCGGCCGAGTGGGTCGAGCCGGGCCTGACCACCATCCGCCAGCCCGTGGTGCAGATGGCGGAGACTGCGATGAGGGCCCTACTTCGCCATCTCGACGGTGACGAGGAACTCCCTCAGCGGATCGAACTCGGCACGGAGCTGGTGGTCCGGGGGTCCACGGCGCCGCCGCCCAAGAAGTAGCGCCCTCCCTGACGCCCGCTCACCTTTGGTGGGTTTCTTGGCGACGCCCGCTCACCTTTGGTGGTTCTTCCTTAGGGCTTGTGCGCCTCCTGGATGTGCTGCTGGGTCTCGCCCTGCATCACCCAGCGATTGCCGTCGGGGTCACTGAAGTAGGCGAACAGGACGCCGCCAAGGTCCTGGATCTCGCTGATGTCAGCGCCGCGGCGGACCAGCTCGCTGCGGGTCTCGGCAATGTCGGGAACCACCAGCTGCAGCCCCTCGAGGGTGCCCGGTGTCATGGTGGTCATTCCCGTACCGATGACCACCGATGTGGCGGAACCTGGGGGAGTCAGTTGGACCACTCGCATGCCGGGGATGTGCTCCACGTCGTGGTCCGGGACGAAGCCCAGCTTTTCGGTGTAAAACGCTTTGGACCTGTCGACGTCGGATACCGGGACCTGTACAACTTCAAGGCGCATCTGCATGCCGGTCACTCTATCTGCGCCCGTTGCTCCTGGGAATGGCGGTTCCATAACCAAGTGA
Organism: Pseudarthrobacter defluvii; assembly: GCF_030816725.1. NCBI lineage: Bacteria > Bacillati > Actinomycetota > Actinomycetes > Micrococcales > Micrococcaceae > Pseudarthrobacter > Pseudarthrobacter defluvii. Next base: position 3,321,037 of record NZ_JAUSYG010000001.1, on the reverse strand, counting down.
AAGCGGTGTCCCCCTGCTAATTGTTAAGCCCCGGAACCGTATTGCGACACCCTTTACTCAAGGTCGCATCAAGACTGTCTGAATGTTGGCCGAGGATCGTGAGAGGCGCGTTATAACGCAGGAAATGAAGCATAGGCTCGTCGGCGACGAGTTTATTGGGTTTAGCAGCAGGCCCGGCATACCTGGAGGCACCCTTCCTGGGCCTCCTGTAAATGGGGAAAGAATGTCCGACTACGAAACGCCGCGGAAACCCCGCGCTTCAACCTTCATAGTTGGCGCAATTACCGCAGTGTTTATGCTCCTCGCAGCGCGGAGCGGCGGATTCGGCGGCGCCTTGGTTGTCCTGGGAATTTCATTTGCCCTCACCGGGCTGTATGTCCTGCTCACTGGACGGCGTTCCTGGGCCTGGCTGCCTGCGAAACGGAAGGCCGGCGCCGTCGCGATCGTCGCTTCACTGGCGCTCTTCATTGGCGGCGCTTTCACGCTGCCGCACGTTGCCAAGGCAGACCTGGCGGCGGCATCTTCGGACACCACCGCCAAGGCAGCGCCTGCGAAGGTGAGCGCGGCTCCAACGGCCAAGGCGTCGCCGTCGTCCACCCCAACTCCCACCGCGCAGGACACCGGGGAACCGCTGGACCCCGAAAGCCCCTACGATCTTGCCGCCGGCGTCACTGCCACCGCGCCGAACGCGCAGCCTGCGTATGCCACCAAAGCGATGGACCTGCTGGCAACCCTTCCCATCAAGGGCCGGGCGCCGAAGACGGGGTATGACCGGGCGCGGTTCGGCCAGGCGTGGGCGGATGTGGACCGGAACGGCTGCGATACCCGCAACGACATCCTCAAGCGCGACCTCACCGGCATCACGTACACGAACAGTGTGCCGTGCAAGGTGCAGTCGGGCACCCTGGCGGATCCGTACACGGGCACCACCATCAGCTTTGTGCGGGGATCGGGCACCAGCAGCGCTGTGCAGATCGACCATGTGGTGGCGCTCAGCGATGCCTGGCAGAAGGGTGCCCAACAGCTGACCCAGGAACAGCGGACGGCGTTTGCCAATGACCCGCTGAACCTGCAGGCAACCGATGGGCCCACCAACATCAAGAAGGGCGACGGCGACGCGGCCACCTGGTTGCCGCCGAACAAGAGCTTCCGGTGTGAGTACATTGCACGCCAGATTTCCGTGAAGGCCACCTACGGGCTGTGGGTCACCCAGGCCGAACACGACGCCATGGCCCGGATCCTTGGCGACTGCAACGGGCAGTTGGCGCCGACAAACCAGCAGGCTCCGGCTCCTGCGCCAGTTGCGGCGGAACCCGCACCTGCAGCAGTTGCGCCGGCTCCTGCACCGGTTGCCCCGGCTCCCGCGCCGGCGGCCGTTGCTCCTGCTCCGGCCGCCCAGGTACCGGTCGCCCCGGCACCTGCCGCACCCGTTCCGGCCCCTGCCGCTGCCTACTACGCGAACTGCACCGCGGCGAAGGCTGCCGGAGCCGCACCGCTGTACGCGGGCCAGGCCGGCTACCGCCCTGCACTGGACCGGGATTCCGACGGCGTCGCCTGCGAATAAGTGAGCCCATGTCCGGTATTTCCGGACGCAGTTTTCATCACCATCACATGTATTCCAAGGGGAAAAATGAAAGTAGTAACAGTTCCTGCCGTCGGCAGGTTGAAGAAGACGCTTGCTTTGACTGTCTTGGCAGGCCTCATGCTGACGGGCTGCGGCGGCAAGCAGGCAGTGACGCAGCCAACGGCAACCGCAACAGCAACGGCTGTTTCCCAAACAACAGAGACCGTGGTTGTTCCGGCCGTGGTGACCTTGACCCTGGACAAGGCCACGGACCAGCTGGAAAAGCTCGGCTTCAAGGTTGAGTCCGTGGACACCGTCAAGGGCAAGTCGATCATGGTCAAGAAGAACTGGCAGGTGATCTCCCAGGACCCCGCCGACGGTGCGCAAGCGGCCAGGGGCTCCACGGTGCATCTGGGCGTCAAGAACCTCGACGACGTCGCCACGGAAAAGGCTGCCGCTGAAAAGGCAGCGGCCGATAAGGCTGCCGCCGAGCAAGCCGCTGCTGCGAAGGCTGCCGCAGATAAAGCCGCAGCTGACAAAGCCGCCGCAGACCAGGCTGCCGCTGCAAAGGCTGCAGCAGACCAGGCGGCCCGGGACACCGCTGCCAAGGCCGCAGCCGAGCAAGCCGCCGCAGCGCAGGCAGCTCAGAAGGCTGCGCAAGCACCCGCTCCCGCACCGGCCGCCGTCGGGGGTGCAATCATTTGCAGTGACGGCTATGTTTGGCCGGGCACAACGCGTCAGGGCGCCTGCAGCAGGCACGGGGGCATCGCGAAGTAGAGTGCCCGTCAGACAGAGGCTCTGGCTCTAACGTCCGAACGACGTTTTCAGGACTTCACAGTGAACAATGAACCAATAGGACGAGCCGCGGTCTCCAACTCGAGGAGATCCGCGGCTCGTCTGGTTTGAAAGTCACCTCCGGAAATGAACGTCTGGGTGACCGTCACCAGGAAGATTTCCGTGCAGACCGCTTTGTGGTCCCCGCGGACGCTCCTATGGTGGCCTCCGCAGCGCAGGCTCCTACATGCGTCCGGAGGTTAGGTCAGCATCGACATTCGGATCCGTGCGGCCGGGCGCCGGCTCGCCCGCTGAAGGCGCTGGTTCTTTTTTGGACGGCTGCCTGGAGCGCCACACTGCGGCACCGGCGGCGAGGGCCCCGAGCCCCAGAACCCACAACCACATCCTGGGTTCGGGCCGACGAGCCTGGACAGGGACCGGGGGAGACGCTTTCGGGCCGACCCGCTTGAGTTGTTCCTGGACCCGGGGAGTGAGTACCTCCACGCCGCCGGCGAGCTCATCCGCCAACCGTCGGAGCAACGCCTGGAGTCGCGGGGAAGCGGTCTCGATGCCTGTATCAAGTCCGGCCACCGCCCGTTGGAGCGCAGCCTGGACGCCCGGCGTGGCCCATTCCCTGCCCCTCGACACCTGGCTCAGCAGGTTCTCGGAGAGACGATGGATCCGCTCTGTTTCAGTCATTGGTTCTGCTGTGCGCATGGATGCCTCCTTGATGTGGTGGATGACGACAGACTAGGGCGGGCGAAAGTACGGAAACAGGGTCTTTGGAACCGGGACACCACGGACCTGGGGTGCAGTGGCTTTATCCACCTTCCCGGCGAAGGAGCCACAGGTGCCCCGGGAACCGCGCCACGGCATGCTCTTTTACTGGGCTTCGGGGCGGTGGGATGCTGCAAGAGTGGCGAGGTCGCGGATCAGACGCTGTACCTCATGTTCCCGCCGCACGGAAGCCCGAGTCTGCTGGACCGCGCGTGGTCTTGCCAAGCGCGTCCTCGGCGGGGCGGGAACAGGAACACCCGCGTTAGGTGGCGCGCTGGATGCTCCCATGCCAGCGAGCGGAATAGCTGCGCCCATATATATCCCCCTTGGCTTGATCTGCTGGGGGAAGGTCCCCCGGCCATTGCCATAGGGGACACTCTAGGAACCCCAGGGATGACGGGGAAGGCGCTTTGTCCGTTATTGGGACTTATTGCTGCAATCTTGAGGTTCGTCCTGGGGAGTCACGGTCCGTGGTCCCGGCCGGGTGCGGAGCTGGCGGCGGCTGGGGGAAGCGTTCGTGGTCTCAGCCGAACACTTTCGCCGCCAGCTCCAGTCATGACTTTAAGGGCCCCGGGCACACAGGGGCTCGAGTGGTCAATACCCGTTTTTTCACAGGTGGGTTACTTGCCTCTGATTGCAGTTCCCATGGCAGGGACCCAGCACTCTATACCGAACTGCCGGGCCTGTGCCGGAGACCACACGAGGCAATAACGACGGCGGCAGCCGGCCTGGGTGCGCCGATGCCCCGTTCTGCCGCTAGATTCCGCGGTTCTTTGGGACAGAAGAGTCGATTTGCGGTGGGGGGTGTGGACGGGTATTGTTTTCTAAGTCGCCGCGGGGGAGACAGTGAAGAACTGATCACCGCGCGGCCAAAAACCCCGAAATCAAAGCCAAAATCTGGTTGCTCTTTAGGGCGCTGGAAATGGGTGGGGCCGGTCTTCCACTGATGAGCATCCTGAGACATGGATTTGCGTCGCAGGGTGTGATCGGGTAGGTTTGGAAAGTTGCTCCGGAGCGATCCTGAACGTTGGTTTGGGTGGTGCCGGGTGTGTCTGTTGTTTGAGAACTCAATAGTGTGCCAAGTTTGTTGATACCGATTATGTATGTAATTGGTTGAATTTGCCGAATCGTGCCGCCCCTGTGGTATCGGTTTGGTGTTTTTGGCTGGTTTCAAATTTTGTGCAGCCTGGTTCCGCGTTATTTCCGTGGTTCCTGGTTGTGTCTGTTTTACTTCAACGGAGAGTTTGATCCTGGCTCAGGATGAACGCTGGCGGCGTGCTTAACACATGCAAGTCGAACGATGAAACCAGCTTGCTGGTGGATTAGTGGCGAACGGGTGAGTAACACGTGAGTAACCTGCCCTTGACTCTGGGATAAGCCTGGGAAACTGGGTCTAATACCGGATATGACCTTCCATCGCATGGTGGTTGGTGGAAAGCTTTTGTGGTTTTGGATGGACTCGCGGCCTATCAGCTTGTTGGTGGGGTAATGGCCTACCAAGGCGACGACGGGTAGCCGGCCTGAGAGGGTGACCGGCCACACTGGGACTGAGACACGGCCCAGACTCCTACGGGAGGCAGCAGTGGGGAATATTGCACAATGGGCGCAAGCCTGATGCAGCGACGCCGCGTGAGGGATGACGGCCTTCGGGTTGTAAACCTCTTTCAGTAGGGAAGAAGCCGCAAGGTGACGGTACCTGCAGAAGAAGCGCCGGCTAACTACGTGCCAGCAGCCGCGGTAATACGTAGGGCGCAAGCGTTATCCGGAATTATTGGGCGTAAAGAGCTCGTAGGCGGTTTGTCGCGTCTGCCGTGAAAGTCCGGGGCTCAACTCCGGATCTGCGGTGGGTACGGGCAGACTAGAGTGATGTAGGGGAGACTGGAATTCCTGGTGTAGCGGTGAAATGCGCAGATATCAGGAGGAACACCGATGGCGAAGGCAGGTCTCTGGGCATTAACTGACGCTGAGGAGCGAAAGCATGGGGAGCGAACAGGATTAGATACCCTGGTAGTCCATGCCGTAAACGTTGGGCACTAGGTGTGGGGGACATTCCACGTTTTCCGCGCCGTAGCTAACGCATTAAGTGCCCCGCCTGGGGAGTACGGCCGCAAGGCTAAAACTCAAAGGAATTGACGGGGGCCCGCACAAGCGGCGGAGCATGCGGATTAATTCGATGCAACGCGAAGAACCTTACCAAGGCTTGACATGAACCGGTAATACCTGGAAACAGGTGCCCCGCTTGCGGTCGGTTTACAGGTGGTGCATGGTTGTCGTCAGCTCGTGTCGTGAGATGTTGGGTTAAGTCCCGCAACGAGCGCAACCCTCGTTCTATGTTGCCAGCACGTGATGGTGGGGACTCATAGGAGACTGCCGGGGTCAACTCGGAGGAAGGTGGGGACGACGTCAAATCATCATGCCCCTTATGTCTTGGGCTTCACGCATGCTACAATGGCCGGTACAAAGGGTTGCGATACTGTGAGGTGGAGCTAATCCCAAAAAGCCGGTCTCAGTTCGGATTGGGGTCTGCAACTCGACCCCATGAAGTCGGAGTCGCTAGTAATCGCAGATCAGCAACGCTGCGGTGAATACGTTCCCGGGCCTTGTACACACCGCCCGTCAAGTCACGAAAGTTGGTAACACCCGAAGCCGGTGGCCTAACCCCTTGTGGGAGGGAGCTGTCGAAGGTGGGACTGGCGATTGGGACTAAGTCGTAACAAGGTAGCCGTACCGGAAGGTGCGGCTGGATCACCTCCTTTCTAAGGAGCACCTACAACCATCCGGCCTGGATGTATGTCCGGGTGTGGGGGTTGTCAGGAAGCAAGCCCGTTGCGCAGGCGATTGTCCTGCGGCGGGTGCTCATGGGTGGAATATCAACAAATAGCGGCTGTTTCTTTCTGCGCTCTTCTCTAGTACGAACCCTGGTGGTTCTGGAACGGTGGGGTGCGGGTGGGGATGGTTTAGTGTTTGGCACACTGTTGGGTCCTGAGGCAACAGGGCCGGGGGTTTCCCCGGGTTTGTTTGTTTCTGGTTTCCCTGCCATGACGGTCCACGCGTGTTGATCCCTTTGGGGGTTTGTGTGTGGGGTGTGTGGTGTGGGGTTGTTGTTTGAGAACTACATAGTGGACGCGAGCATCTTGTATAAGAAGCAATTTCCAAGATATATGAACCTGGATCTGGCTGCGCGTGGTGGTGCTGCTCCTTTGTGGGTGGTGTTGATTGTGCGTGGTTGGTTTCTGTGGTTCTCTCGAAAATGTTTTTGATCTTTGTGGTCAAGTTTTTAAGAGCACACGGTGGATGCCTTGGCATTAGGAGCCGAAGAAGGACGTAGGAATCTGCGATAAGCCTGGGGGAGTCGATAACCGGACTGTGATCCCAGGGTGTCCGAATGGGGAAACCCCGCCAAGCGCGCGAGTGACTTGGTGACCCGTACCTGAACACATAGGGTGCGTGGGGGGAACGCGGGGAAGTGAAACATCTCAGTACCCGCAGGAAGAGAAAACAATAGTGATTCCGTTAGTAGTGGCGAGCGAACGCGGATCAGGCTAAACCGTTCCATGTGTGATAGCCGGCGGGCGTTGCATGGTCGGGGTTGTGGGACTTTCCATACCAGTTCTGCCGGGCTGGTGGGGTGTGATGTGCGCGCATAGGTGAACGGTTTTGAAAGGCCGGCCAGAGAGGGTGTTAGTCCCGTAACCGTAATGTGTTTGTACCGCCTGTGTGAGTATCCCAAGTAGTACGGGGCCCGAGAAATCCCGTGCGAATCTGTCAGGACCACCTGATAAGCCTAAATACTCCCTAATGACCGATAGCGGACCAGTACCGTGAGGGAAAGGTGAAAAGTACCCCGGGAGGGGAGTGAAACAGTACCTGAAACCGTGTGCTTACAATCCGTCGGAGCCAGTCTGATTCTGGTGACGGCGTGCCTTTTGAAGAATGAGCCTGCGAGTTAGTGTTACGTCGCGAGGTTAACCCGTGTGGGGCAGCCGTAGCGAAAGCGAGTCTGAATAGGGCGTGTGAGTGGCGTGATCTAGACCCGAAGCGAAGTGATCTACCCATGGCCAGGTTGAAGCGACGGTAAGACGTCGTGGAGGACCGAACCCACTTCAGTTGAAAATGGAGGGGATGAGCTGTGGGTAGGGGTGAAAGGCCAATCAAACTTCGTGATAGCTGGTTCTCCCCGAAATGCATTTAGGTGCAGCGTTGCGTGTTTCTTGCTGGAGGTAGAGCTACTGGATGGCTAATGGGCCCTACAAGGTTACTGACGTCAGCCAAACTCCGAATGCCGGTAAGTGAGAGCGCAGCAGTGAGACTGTGGGGGATAAGCTTCATAGTCGAGAGGGAAACAGCCCAGACCACCAACTAAGGCCCCTAAGCGTGTGCTAAGTGGGAAAGGATGTGGAGTTGCGAAGACAACCAGGAGGTTGGCTTAGAAGCAGCCACCCTTAAAAGAGTGCGTAATAGCTCACTGGTCAAGTGATTCCGCGCCGACAATGTAGCGGGGCTCAAGTACACCGCCGAAGTTGTGGCATTCACATATTCTCCAAGCCTTCGTGGTTCAGGAGTGTGGATGGGTAGGGGAGCGTCGTGTGGGCGGTGAAGTCGCGGTGTAAACCAGCGGTGGAGCCTACACGAGTGAGAATGCAGGCATGAGTAGCGAAAGACGGGTGAGAAACCCGTCCGCCGAATGATCAAGGGTTCCAGGGTCAAGCTAATCTGCCCTGGGTAAGTCGGGACCTAAGGCGAGGCCGACAGGCGTAGTCGATGGACAACGGGTTGATATTCCCGTACCGGCGAAAAACCGCCCATGCTGAGCGGGGGATACTAACTGCCCGAAACCTGCCCGACACCCCTTGTGGGTGAAGGGTTTTGGTGGAGCGCAGGACCTGATCCCGGGAGGCAAGCGTATTAACAGGTGTGACGCAGGAAGGTAGCCGAGCCGGGCGATGGTTGTCCCGGTCTAAGGATGTAGGGCGAGTGGTAGGCAAATCCGCCACTCACATAGCCTGAGATCTGATGGGACCCCCGTTTGGGGGGATTTGGTGATCCTATGCTGCCGAGAAAAGCATCGACGCGAGGTTTTAGCCGCCCGTACCCCAAACCGACACAGGTGATCAGGTAGAGAATACCAAGGCGATCGAGAGAATTATGGTTAAGGAACTCGGCAAAATGCCCCCGTAACTTCGGGAGAAGGGGGGCCCCAACCTTGAACACCACATCGCTGGTGGGAGGGGATCGGGGCCGCAGAGACCAGGGGGAAGCGACTGTTTACTAAAAACACAGGTCCGTGCGAAGTCGCAAGACGATGTATACGGACTGACTCCTGCCCGGTGCTGGAAGGTTAAGAGGACCGGTTAGCCGCAAGGCGAAGCTGAGAATTTAAGCCCCAGTAAACGGCGGTGGTAACTATAACCATCCTAAGGTAGCGAAATTCCTTGTCGGGTAAGTTCCGACCTGCACGAATGGAGTAACGACTTCCCCGCTGTCTCAACCATAAACTCGGCGAAATTGCAGTACGAGTAAAGATGCTCGTTACGCGCAGCAGGACGGAAAGACCCCGAGACCTTTACTATAGTTTGGTATTGGTGTTCGGAGTGGCTTGTGTAGGATAGGTGGGAGACGTTGAAGCCCGGACGCCAGTTCGGGTGGAGTCATCGTTGAAATACCACTCTGGTCACTTTGGACATCTAACTTCGGCCCGTAATCCGGGTCAGGGACAGTGCCTGATGGGTAGTTTAACTGGGGCGGTTGCCTCCTAAAAAGTAACGGAGGCGCCCAAAGGTTCCCTCAGCCTGGTTGGCAATCAGGTGTCGAGTGTAAGTGCACAAGGGAGCTTGACTGTGAGAGAGACATCTCGAGCAGGGACGAAAGTCGGGACTAGTGATCCGGCGGTACATTGTGGAATGGCCGTCGCTCAACGGATAAAAGGTACCTCGGGGATAACAGGCTGATCTTGCCCAAGAGTCCATATCGACGGCATGGTTTGGCACCTCGATGTCGGCTCGTCGCATCCTGGGGCTGGAGTAGGTCCCAAGGGTTGGGCTGTTCGCCCATTAAAGCGGTACGCGAGCTGGGTTTAGAACGTCGTGAGACAGTTCGGTCCCTATCCGCTGCGCGCGCAGGAAATTTGAGAAGGGCTGTCCTTAGTACGAGAGGACCGGGACGGACGAACCTCTGGTGTGTCAGTTGTACTGCCAAGTGCACCGCTGATTAGCTACGTTCGGATGGGATAACCGCTGAAAGCATCTAAGCGGGAAGCTCGCTTCAAGATGAGATTTCCATACACATTTATGTGTGAGAGGCCCCCAGCCAGACCACTGGGTTGATAGGCCGGATGTGGAAGCGAGGACTAACGACTCGTGAAGCTGACCGGTACTAATAGGCCAACAACTTACACCACACAGAAACATACAAATTCTGCTTGCGTCCACTATGTGGTTCCCAACCAACAACCCCGCAACACACGGGTTGCACAGGGAACCAACACAACTGAATACAACACCACATGTTGTAACCACAGTCTTCCCACCCCCAAAGCAACACCAACGCGGGGGAGCGGGTGAAAGGGTTACGGCGGTCATAGCGTGGGGGAAACGCCCGGTCCCATTCCGAACCCGGAAGCTAAGACCCACAGCGCCGATGGTACTGCACCCGGGAGGGTGTGGGAGAGTAGGTCACCGCCGGAACAATCATTGAGGTCGAGGCCCCAACCACACGGTTGGGGCCTCCCACATTTAACGACACACCACCCAAAACGAACCCAATACCGGGACCAGCCCCAGGACCCCCGCTCACCCCTGACAGGTAAACCATCGACGCCCTCTCATAGCTATCGAAGCCATGAGAGCGGGCGTTCAAGATGATGCCGCCAGACGTGAGCGGGCGTTCAAGATGAACCTGCCAGACATGAGCCGGCGTTGGAGGGGTGGTAATCAAGGACTGTGGATTGTTGAACAATCCGAATTTTTAGGGCATTCTTGAAGGACACCAATCCGAGACGGAGATCACAATGCCCAGCATCGACCTGAACAGCGACGTCGGCGAGTCCTTTGGGAACTGGTCCTTCGGCGACGACGCCGCCATTTTCGAAAGCGTGTCCAGTGCCAACGTGGCCTGCGGCTTCCACGCGGGCGACCCCGTGGGAATCATGGCCACCTGCCAGGCGGCCGTGAAGGCCGGTGTCGCCGTAGGCGCCCACCCCGGCTACCGGGACCTTGCAGGATTCGGCCGCAGGTTCGTGGACATGACCCCGGCCGAGTTGACCGCCGACGTCGTCTACCAGATCGGCGCCGTCCAGGCCGTGGCCCTCGCCGCCGGAACCGCCGTCCGCTACGTCAAGCCCCACGGCGCCCTCTACAACACCATCGTCAACCACCCGCAGCAGGCCGGCGCCGTGGTGGCCGCCATCCTCGCCGTTGACCCCACCCTGCCCCTTATGGTGCTGCCGAACTCCGAAATCCAGCGCCAGGCCGAGGCCGCCGGGCTGCGGACCGTTGCCGAGGCCTTCGCTGACCGCGCCTATAACCCGGACGGCACCCTGGTCTCCCGGCGCGAACCGGGCGCCGTGCTCCATCAGGTGGAGGACGTCGTCGAGCATGTCCTTCGCCTGGCCGGCGATGGCATAGTCCGCGCCATCGACGGATCCCTGGTCGCCGTCAAGGCCGAGAGCATCTGCCTGCACGGTGACACCCCCGGCGCCGTGGCCATGGCCGCCGCGGTCCGTTCCGCCCTGGAGAACGCCGGCATCCAGATCCAGAGCTTCGCCTAGCCATGACCGCCACCCAGCAGCAGCCGCCGGCCAGTCAAGCCGCCCATGCGGCAGTGACCGGCATCCGCCCCGCCGGGGACCGGGCCATCCTGGTTGAGCTCTCCTCCCTCGATGCCGTGCTCAGCCTCCAGGCCCAGCTCACCGCGCACCCGCAGCCGGGGCAGATCGACGTCATTGCCGCAGCGGCAACCGTCCTGGCCACCGCGGACTCGCCCCAGTCAGTGCAGGCACTGTCCGCGCACATCGTCAGCCTGGACCTGGAGTCGCGCGCGGAGACCGAGAGCGCGCTGGTCACCATCGATGTGGTGTACGACGGCGAGGACCTGGACGAAGTTGCGGCGCTCACCGGCCTGGGACCCGAGGCAGTGGTGGCCGCCCACACGGGCCAGCTTTGGACTGCAGCCTTTGCCGGCTTCGCGCCGGGCTTCGCATACCTCACAGGCGAAAATTCCAGTCTTGAGGTGCCCCGCCGCCGCTCACCGCGGACGGCTGTGCCCGCCGGCGCCGTGGCCCTGGGCGGCTCGTACTCGGCGGTCTACCCGCGGCAGTCGCCGGGCGGCTGGCAACTGATCGGCCGCACCGATGCCGTGCTGTGGGACCTCGGCCGGGAGAATCCGGCCCTGATCCGCCCCGGCGACACCGTCAGGTTCAACGCCGTCCGGGCCCAAGCCACCGTGACCAAAGCGCCTGGGATGGCAGCCAAAGCGCCTGAGGCGACAGAACCTGAGACGGCAGAACATCAGGCTGAAGGCCAGCCGGCGGCAGGATCACGCACAGGCCTCCTTGTCCGCAAGCCCGGGCTGCAGGCCACCATCCAGGACCTGGGCCGCCGCGGCTTCGCGTCCCTGGGCGTCAGCAGCGCCGGCGCCATGGACCGGGGCGCCCTGCGCCGCGCCAACCGCCTGGTGGGAAACGCGGAAGCAGCCGCGGGGATCGAACTCCTCTTCGGCGGACTGGAGCTTGTTGCCCTCACCGACCAGGTCCTCGCCGTCACCGGCGCAGACGTCCCGCTGGAGATCACACCGTCGAACAAGGAACAACAGCGCATGACGGCGGTACGGCACCCCGCGAGCGACGCCCCCTTCGCGCTGCTGGCAGGAGAGACGCTGGCGGTGGGCAACGCCACGGCAGGGCTGCGCTCCTACATCGGGGTCCGCGGCGGGATTGGCGGCCCCGAAGCCCTCGGCAGCAGGTCCACGGACACGATGTCCGGGGTTGGACCCGACCCACTCCAGGCCGGCGCCGTTCTGCCCGTGGAAGCCGTCAAGCCGGGCAGCATTGTGGGGTACCCGGAGGTGTCACCTCTCCCGGACCAGAACCAGGCGACCGTGCTGCGCGTGGTACCCGGTCCCCGGCAGGACTGGTTCAGCGACGGGATGCTGCAGGACTTCCTCAGACAGGAATGGACCGTCACGCCGCAGTCCAACCGCATCGGCCTGCGCCTGAAGGGGCAGGCACTCACCCGCAGCCGGGACGGCGAACTCTCCAGCGAAGGAACCGTCCGCGGCGCCGTGCAGGTGCCGCCCGAAGGCCAGCCCGTCCTTTTCCTCTCCGATCACCCGGTGACCGGCGGGTATCCGGTGATTGCCGTCGTCGTCCACGCAGACCTGGACAAGGCCGCCCAACTTCCCCCAGGCGCCACCGTGCGGTTCGCCGCTGCAGCGCCGCCGGCAGAACTGCCCCACACACCTAAGGAAAGCCCCCATGCGTAAAGTCCTCATTGCCAACCGCGGAGAAATCGCCGTAAGGATCGCCCGGGCCTGCGACGACGCAGGACTGGAAAGCGTGGCCGTCTACGCCGATCCCGATGCCGACGCCCTGCACGTCTCCGCCGCCACAGAGGCCTACTCGCTAGCGGGCTCCAGGCCCCAGGACACCTACCTGGACATCGAAAAGATCCTTGCCATCGCAGGGAAATGCGGCGCCGACGCCGTCCACCCCGGCTACGGTTTCCTGTCCGAAAACGCCGCCTTCGCCCAGTCCGTCATGGACGCCGGCCTGACGTGGATCGGGCCCTCCCCGGAGACCATCCGGTTGCTCGGCGACAAGGTCAGCGCCCGCGAAGTGGCCGTCCGCGCCGGCGCCCCGCTGGCACCGGGCAGCGACGGCCCCGTGGGCAGCGCCGCCGAGGTCCGCGCCTTCGCCGAGCAGGTGGGCCTGCCGGTTGCCATCAAAGCCGCGTTCGGCGGCGGCGGCCGCGGCCTCAAGGTGGTCCGGAATCTCGCCGACATCGAGGAAAGCTTCGATTCTGCGGTCCGTGAATCGTTGGCTGCCTTTGGCCGCAGCGAGTGCTACGTGGAGAAGTTCCTGGACCGGCCGCGCCATGTGGAGGCCCAGGTGATCGCGGACAGCCACGGCAACGTGGTGGTCGTCGGCACCCGCGACTGCTCATTGCAGCGCCGCCACCAGAAACTCGTGGAGGAGGCCCCCGCGCCCTTCCTCACCCCCGAACAGCGCGCGGAAATCCATGCCTCCGCCAAGGCAATCTGTCGCGAGGCCGGATATGTCGGCGCCGGCACGGTCGAGTATCTGCTGGACGGAAGCGGCTTCATCAGCTTCCTGGAGGTGAACACCCGGCTGCAGGTGGAGCACCCCATCACTGAGGAGACCTCGGGGGTGGACCTGGTGGCCGCCCAGTTGGCCATCGCGGCGGGCGAGAAGCTCCCCGTCCTGGAGGACCCGGAACCTCGTGGGCACGCCTTTGAGTTCCGGATCAATGCCGAGGATCCGGGCAGGGGCTTCCTGCCGTCCCCCGGCTCCGTCACCGGGTTCGAGGTGCCCACCGGGCCCGGGATCCGCCTGGACACGGGCGTCCGGGCAGGATCGGTGGTCCCCGGACAGTTCGATTCGCTGCTGGCCAAGCTGGTGGTCACCGGCGCGGACCGGCAGCAGGCCCTCCGCCGCGCCCGCCGCGCACTGCGCGAGTTCCGCATCGACGGGCTGGCCACGGTGCTGCCGTTCCACCGGGCCGTTGTGGAGGCGCCGGACTTCACCGCCACGGACGCCCTGGGCGTCTACACCACCTGGATCGAGAACGAGTTCACCGCTGCCCTGGACGCGGATCCGGCCTTCAGCCCGGCCGCTCCCGAGGAGCCGCGCCGCACCATCGGCATCGAGGTGGACGGCAAGCGGATGGAGCTGGGGCTTCCCAAGGCGCTGCTGGATTCACTGCTCGACGGCGGCGGCCGTCGCGCTGGCGACGCTTCCGGCGCCGGGGTCCCGGACGGCAGCGGGAAGGCCGAGGCGGGGAAGAACGACGGCGACCTGCTGGCAACCATGGCCGGCACCGTGGTCAAGTGGCTGGCTTCGCCGGGGGCCAGTGTCGAGGAGGGGGAGACGGTGCTGGTGCTGGAAGCCATGAAGATGGAGACGGCCGTCGCCGCCCACCGTGCCGGCACCCTGGGGGAGCAGTTCGCTGCCGCGGGTGAGGCCGTGGCGCCCGGACAGGTGCTCGCCACCATCGGCTGAGCCCCGGGGTTTGCAGCGGAAGGGCGCCAGTGGTGGCACTGAGTCTGGCACTTGGGCGGAGGCCCGGGCCGATATCGTGGTGCCATGACGTTTGACGAGGTGCTGGCCGATCTCCAGGCCCAGGCCAGGACCACGAAGCACGCCGAAACAGGCCTCTGGGTTGCCGCCCAGCTGCGGAGCCGCATTGAGGCCGGCCTGCTCAAGCCGGGTTCCAAGCTCGCGGAGGAAGCCCTCCGCGAGGCCCTGGGCGTGTCCCGCAACACCCTGCGGGAGGCGTTCACGGCGCTGCATGCCGAGCACATCGTCACCCGCATCCCCAACCGCGGCGTGTTCGTAGCCCACCCCACGGCCGGCGACATCCGCGAGATCTACCGGGTGCGCCGCTTCCTGGAACCGGCCGCGGTGCTCTGGTCCGGTGAAGCGTCCCTGGAGCCGTTGCCGGCCATCATCAAAGCCGCCCGGGCCGCGGCCGCGGAAGGGGACATCCCGGGCATGGCCGGCGCCAACCAGCACTTCCACCGCGCCATCGTGGACCGCGCCGGGAGCGAACGGCTCAACAGCCTCATGGACCAGGTCCTGGCCGAGATGCGCCTGGTGTTCCATTCCATGGCGGCCAACCCGGCCTTCCATGAGCCTTACGTGGAGGACAACGCCCACATCGTCGCACTCCTGGAGGCAGGGGACCGGGCCGCGGCAGCGGACTTCCTTGCCACCTACCTGGACCGCGCCGAAGCCCAGCTGCTGGACGCCGTCGGCCGTTAGGAACCGCCGCCCTCCCAGAAGGGGGTTGCGGGATTGTTGAACAAAACGCTATGCTGTGGATCACACCGTTGTTCTGCAGCTCACTGATTCCTGCAGTCCCAACGCAACCGGGGCTCCCGCCCCTCGGCGCCGCCCCACCAACCCATCGAGGCATCTGCGCGCCGGCCCCCACTTTGAAAGACCCGTCACGGGTCCCCTGGGAAGGGATAGTCATGCTTGTACTCATTGGGGTGCTGCTGGTGATCGTTGGTTTCGCCATCCGCCTGAACCCCCTGATTGTCGTCACCGTCGCCGGCATCGTCACCGCGCTGCTGGGCGGCATGAACCCCGCGCAGATCCTCGACTCGTTCGGCACCGGCTTTGCCAGCAGCCGCTCGGTCACCATCTTCGTGGCGGTGCTGCCGGTGGTGGGCATCATCGAGTTCTTCGGGCTGCAGGAGCAGGCCAAGGTCCTCATCGGCCGGCTCGCCAAACTCACGGCAGGCCGCGTCCTGATCGGTTACCTGGCCGTCCGCCAGATCACCGCAGCCGTGGGCCTGAACAGCATCGGCGGCCACGCCCAGACCGTCCGCCCGCTGGTCTTCCCCATGGCAGAGGGCGCTGCGCTGCGCCGCTACGGGCATGTGCCGGAAAAGATCAGCGAGAAGATCAAGGGCCATTCCGCGGGAGCTGACAACGTTGGCGTGTTCTTCGGTGAGGACGTATTCGTGGCCGTCGGCTCCATCCTGCTGATCACCACGTTCGTGGACACCACCTACCACCTGCACCTGGAACCGCTGCAGCTGGCCCTGTGGGCCATCCCCACCGCCATCGCCGCCTTCCTCATCCACGGCTTCCGGCTCCTGCGCCTGGACAAGCAGCTGGACAAGGAATACCGCGAATACGAGCTCACCGCCCCGAAGGAAACCGCAGGAGAAGCCAAATGATCAACGTTGAAGCCGTGTACTGGCTGATCGGCATTCTGTTCGTCGCCTGGGCATCGCTGATTGCCGCCGACACCAACCACCCCCGCCGCTGGGGCAGCTCCGCCTTCTGGGGCCTGCTGGGCCTGTGCTTCTTCTACAGCACCTGGGTCCAGGCCGGCACCGCACCGGGCTGGATCCTGGGCGTCGCCGTCCTGGTCCTGGTGGTGCTGGCCTCCACCGGCCTGCTGGGCCACGGCAAGCACCGCACCTCCACCGGCCCCGAGCGGGAATCGTACGCCAAGCGCTTCGGCAACAAGCTCTTCATCCCGGCCCTGACGCTGCCGCTGGTCACCGTGATCCTGGTGCTGGCCGCGCCGGTGCTGAACATCGGCGGCGCCCCGCTGCTCGATCCTAAGAACACCACGCTGGTAGCCCTGGCCATCGGCGCCGTGGCCGCCGTCGTCGTCGCCCTTCTGATCCTCAAGCCCAAGAACCCGGCGACGCCCATCTTCGAAAGCCGCCGCATCCTCGAGTCCATTGGTTGGGCTGCGCTGCTGCCGCAGATGCTTACCACGCTGGGCATCCTCTTCACAAAGGCCGGCGTGGGCACCGCCGTCGGCACGCTGGCCTCCGGACTGCTGCCCAAGGGCTCGCTGATCGCCGGCGTCCTGGTGTACTGCATCGGCATGTTCCTGTTCACCGTGCTGATGGGCAACGGCTTCGCAGCGTTCCCGATCATGACGGCGGCCATCGGCTGGCCCGTGCTGGTCCAGACGTTCCATGGCGACCCGGCGATTATCTTCGCCATCGGCATGCTGGCCGGCTTCTGCGGCACGCTCTGCACCCCGATGGCGGCAAACTTCAACCTGGTGCCGTCCGCGCTGCTGGAGATGAAGAACAAGTACGGCGTGATCACCGCGCAGGTTGGCACCGCCATCCCGCTGCTGGCGGTCAACATCGCGCTGATGTACTTCCTGGCCTTCCACTAACCCTTCCTCTCAAAGGAGCATGATGGACAACGACCTCCGCGTACAGGTGGCCCCGGACTACGCAGCCGTGGTGCTGGGCAACCTTTCGGAGCCCTTCCCGCACTCGGCCCACCACACCCAGGTGTCCGCCGATGACCGGCCCACCCCCGAACAGATCCACCCCGCCTTCTACACCTCCTTCGACTGGCACTCCTGCGTGCACATGCACTGGCTGGGGGCCAGCCTGTTGGGCGGCACCCACGGGTCGCCTTCTGCAGGGGCTGCCCCGGCGGGAGCGTCCGACGGCGGCACGGCAGCCTGGGTGGACAGCTCCACCGGGGCGTCGCTCCGGGAAGCACTGGGCGCCAACCTGACGCCGGCCAAGCTGGCAGTGGAACGGGACTACCTGGTAGCCAACCCCTCCTGGGAGCGGCCCTACGGGTGGGCGTGGCTGATGCGGCTGGCCGCCACGTGTGCTGGCTCCTCCAATGCACAGCTCCGTGAATGGGGCACCGCGCTGGATCCGCTGGTGGACGCCGTGGCGGAGCTCAGCGTGGCGTGGATGGCCAAGGCCCAATACCCGGTGCGGCACGGGCTGCACACGAATGCTGCATTCGGCGTGGGCTACATGCTGGATGCCTTCCGCTCGCTCGGCCGTACTGATGCGGCGAAGGCCTGCGAGGAAGCGGCCCGCACCTGGTTCGCGAATGACCGCGGCTGGCCGGGCGACTGGGAGCTCAGCGGCCAGGACTTCCTCTCCGCCGGCCTGAGCGAGGCGGACCTGATGCGCCGCGTCCTGACCGCTGATGAGTTCGCCGCCTGGTTCGCAGCGTTCCTCCCGGAGCTTTCCGTGGAGTCGCGGATCCTGCAGCCGGTGAGCGTTACGGATGAGACCGACGGCTACCTGGTGCATCTGCACGGGCTAAACCTGACCCGCGCCGGACAGGTGGCACGCATCATCGCCACGCTCCGCGAATCCACCAGGCCCGAGGCCTCCGCCGCGGCGGCTGTGCTCAACGAGGCCTTGGATCCGTTGCTGAAGGCCGGGCTCCACGGGCTGGAGAGCGGCGACTTCATGTCCACGCACTGGCTGGCCAGCTTCGCCTGGGATGCGCTGGGATCCGTGGCGGCGCTGGACTGACCATCCAGCAGGTGACGGGATCAACCAGTCACATTCGGTTTGAAAGGACGCGGCCGTGACCTGGGAGCAGCGGGCAGGGTCGTAATGAGCTGACCGTCCGCCCGCGAGCCCAGAGGAATCCCATGCGCCAGCACGTCAGCACCTGCACGTCAGACCCTGCGACGGCAGGGCAAACCGCCCTCAAGCCCAGGAGGAAGCGGACCAGGCATCCCCGGATCGCCGCGGGGGACAGAGTCCGCTTCGCCGAGGGAACCGTCTCCGGCACCGGGGTGGTGGACGCCGTGACATCGGATTACTCCGTTATCTGGGTGTGGACCGACGAAGGCCAGGGCCGGCGGATGTTCCTGCAGGGGTACGGAAGCATCGTCACCGCGGTGGAGGCCTAATTCAGCTGTTCGGAGCGCCTCGCGCGCCGCTCGTCGGCCTGCAGGATTCCATCGCGGACCGCGGCGCGGATCACGCCGTACAGGATGTAGAAGAAGACGGCCCCGACGAGGACAAACAGGACAAGCCCGGTAAAGTCACCCATCAGTGCGCTCCCCCTCCGGCCAGTACGGCTGAACGGACGCCGCGGCACTCCGCAGCGTCCCGCCGTCGAGCATTAATGACGTTTCCGCCAGGCCGAAATCCGTCCACTGGCAAACCAGCCGGAGGTCCCCGTCCGGCGGGAGCGGCCACAGCCAGAGCGTGCCGCTGCCGGAGAACTCCTCATCGCCACCGCCACCACCACCGCCGTTCAGGGCGAGGACCGGGGGTTCCGGGTTGGTGCCCGGTTCCATCAACCCGTAGGGTACCTGGCTGCCGGTGCTGGCCTTTGAACCATCGGGGAATTCGACGCCGAACATCAGCCCGGTCTGCCGTTCGCTGCGCCCACGAAAGCCCCTGCCAGGCTGGAAAAACAGCGGCTGCAAATCGTCCCAGTCCCCATCGGATTGATCGGTCCGGCGGAAGAGCCAGGACAGACTGAACAGGCACCCGGTAGAGAAGACTTCGCCGCCTTTGACCGCCAGCACCATTCCCGGCGTCCGGCTCACGAACCTGCCGAGGTGGACAACAGCCGGCACTTCGTAAGCGGGAGCGGCCACCCACGGCGGCAGGACGTGCCTGGTTGCCCGCGGCCGGGGCGGCAGGGGAGGGACGGGAAAGTCCTGGAAGAAGGTCATGATGGTCCTTGGGTCCGCTGGCTGCGACCGACCAGCGGAACAAGCGGCTGTGCCGCCCTGGATCCCCCAATCCGTCCTTGCCCGGCCAAGTCTAGCGGGGATGCCTCAGGGCCTGGTGGCCTCCTCGAGGATTTCCAGCAGGTGGCGGTAGGAGTGGCCAGTCGCCTTGGACATTCCCAGCTCGCAGGTGCGGTTTGTGGAGGCGTAGGCGTCGAATTCCCGTTCGTTGATCTCGCCGGCCTGCCGGTTGGTCGCGGAGTCGGTGAGTTCAGGATGGAGCAGGCCCCGGTCGCCGGCGAACGCGCAGCAGCCCCAGTTGAGCGGCACGAAGACATCATCCGTGACGGCCCCGGCAATTTCGAGCAGCGCGGGGTTGGTTCCCAGCTGGGTGGATGAGCACGTGGGGTGCAGAGCCATGGAACCCAGCGGAGCAGTCACCGTGAGCCGGCCCAGGACGTGCTGGTGGACGAACTCCACCGAGTCAACAAAACGCAGTCCGGCATACCGTTCTCCGTCCGCGCCGGCAAGACGCTTCATGGTGTCCAGGCCTTCCGTGCAGGAAGCGGCATCGCACACCACGGGCAGCCTGCCGCGGCCGCTGGCCTCGTACAGCTGGTCCAGGACCTTGGCTGTCATGGCGTCATAGCCCTGGGAGAAGCCCTTGGATTTCCACGGGGTGCCGCAGCACAGGCTCTCGATGCCTTCCGGGACGGTTATGCCCACTCCGGCACGTTCGCAGAGGTCCAGGAATGCCTGGGCCGAGCCCTTTCCCTTGCCTTCCGGGCCATCCGCAGGGCCGAACATGGTGCCGATGCAGGCCGGGAAGAACACCGCCATGCTGCCTGGGTCCCGGCGTTCCCGGCGCCTGGAACCGCCGCCTGGCAGCACGTCGGCGTAGGCGGGCACCGTCTCCGGTCCCAGCAGCGCACGGCCGACGGCGGTGGCGGCCTTTGGCAGCGACGCCGGCATGGCCTTGGCTACAGTCAGGGCCAGGCCGCCGCCGGCGGTCACGGCGCCCCAGTTCTCGGCGGCCTTGTTCCAGCCGGCCGCGGCGACGGTGTTGGCATTTTCCTTGCGGAGCCGCCGCACCAGGTCTCCGGTGTTGATCAACACCGGGCAGGCAGTGACGCACATGCCGTCGGCGGCGCAGGTCTGCACGCCGTCGTAGTCATAGTCCTTGCGCAGGCCGGCGGCGAGGGCGTGGTCGCCGCGCTGCTCAGCGGCAGCAATGTCGCGCCGAAGCACGATGCGTTGGCGCGGAGTAAGCGTGATGTCCTTGCTGGGGCAAACCGGTTCGCAGTACCCGCACTCGACACAGCGGTCCACTTCCTCCTCGACGGTGGGAGCCACCTTCAGGTTCTCGATGTAGGAGAGTGGTTCGTCGGCGAGCAGCACACCCGGGTTCAGGAGGTTGGGCGGGTCGATCAGCCGCTTGATCTCCTGCATGACTCTGTAGAGCTCGTCGCCGTACTGGCGGCGGACGAACGGGGCCATGATGCGGCCGGTCCCGTGCTCGGCTTTGAGTGAACCGCCCGCGCCGAGGACCAGGTCCACCATCTCGTCGGTGAAGGCCTGGTAGCGCAGCAGTTGGTCCGGATCGTCGAAGCGCTCGTTGAGCATGAAGTGGACGTTTCCGTCCTTGGCGTGCCCGAAGATCACCGATTCCTTGTAATGGTGCTCGTGGAAGAGCCGCGTCAGTTCGCCGCAGGTGCCGGCAAGGGCGGGAACCGGAACAACGATGTCCTCCAGCAGTGCGTTGGTTCCCGAGGGACGGGCGCCGGCCACGGCCGTGTACAGGCCCTTGCGGACGTGCCACAGGGCAGCCCGGTCTTTCGGGTCCGAGGTCAGCGCGAAGGGTGTTGCAAGGTCCAGCGAGTCGAACAGCTGCTGCGAGCCTGCCCGCTTGCCGGACAGGTCGGCGGCGTCCGCGCCCTGGTGTTCCACCAGCAGCGCGGCGTGTCCTTGGACCGGCAGGGAACGGATCGCGGCGGGGGCATCGGCGGCGGCCTGGGCCACCTTCAACGCTGCCGCGTCCATGAGTTCGACGGTGGCAAGGCCGGTGGACACCAGGTCCGGCAGGGCTCCCATTGCCGCCTCGAGGGTATTGAAGACCAGCAGCCCGGTGGCGACGGCGGGTTTGACCTCGACGGTCCGGAAGACAGCCTCCGCCACAAAGCCGAGGGTCCCCTCGCTGCCGATCATCAGGTGCATCAGGATGTCCACGGGACGTTCGTAATCCAGAAAGGAGTTCACGCCGTAGCCCATGGTGTTCTTCATCGAGAACAGTGAATTGATGATGCGGACGGACTCGTCGTTTCCCACGACCCGCCGGCGCAGCTTCAGGAGCCCCTCGTGGAGTTCCGGTTCCAGCTCGCGCAGCCGCCGGTCGGCGTCGGCGTCGGCGGTGTCGATGACCGTGCCCGAGGGCAGCACCAGCACCATTGATTCCAGCGTCCGGTAGGTGTTGAGCTCAGTGCCGCACGCCATTCCTGAGGAGTTGTTGGCGATGACACCGCCCACGGTGCAGGCGATTTCGCTGGCGGGATCGGGGCCGAGCTTGCGCCCAAAGGGGGCAAGCCTGGCGTTGACGCTGCGCACCGTGGCCCCGGGCTGGACACGGACCCGGGCGCCGCCGTCGAGCACCTCAACACCGCGGAAATGCTGGCGGGTGTTGATCAGCAGGCTGTCACTCAGGGCCTGCCCGGACAGGCTCGTGCCACCGGAACGAAAGGTGGCGGGAAGCCCAAGCTCCCGGCTGCGCCGGAGCAGGGCGCCCACGTCGGCGGCATTGCGTGGGGTGGCTACCCCTTGCGGGACCAGGAGGTAGTGCGAGGCGTCGTGTGCCATGGCATGGCGGTCCAGGTCCCGCGTGCTGACGGTATCCAGATCCAGCTGCTGGACGGGGGATTCGGCTCCTGCGGTGGTTCTCATGCGTGGCTCCAAGAAATCAGGTAATGGGGTGGGGCAGGGTGGCGTCCCCGGCCCGCTGGTAGAACCATTCGATGTGTTCGCGCAGCAGGCGTGCGGCGAGTTCGCCGTCACGGGACTGGACGGCATCAAAGATTCCGTGGTGTTGGGTGCGCAGTGCTGCCAGGACCGCCGGCCAGTCCTCCATCGCGTCCATGGCTCCCTTGACGTAGCCCACAATCGAGCCGCTGAGGGACTCCATGATGGTGGCCATGACCTCGTTGCCTGCAAGCGAACTCAGCGCCACATGGAACCGGGCGTCCAGCTCGTGGAAGGTTGCCCGGTCCAGCTCGGGCTGGTCCATGGCCTCCAGCAGTTGGGCCGCCTGTTTCCGCTCCGCGTCGCCGCCTTCGCGCGCGGCACCGGCGCGGGCAGTCCACGTCTCCAGGAGGATACGGGTTTGGACGATGTCCTGAACTGGCAGCCGGTTGCTGGCAACATGCAGCCGGAGGGCGGAGGAGAGCCCTGCGGACGGATCGGAGACCACAATGGCACCGGAGGTGGGACCGGAGCCCACCGAGCTGCGGACCACGCCCATGGCGTCGAGGATACGGATGGCCTCGCGTACGGACGCCCTGGATATTCCATAGTTTTCCGCCAGGGTCCGTTCGCCCGGGAGCCGGTCTCCGACCTTGATTTTGCCGGCCCGCAGGTCCGCTTCAATGTCTTTCAGGAGCGCATCGTGGGTTCGACGTCGGGGGGCTGCTCCGGCTGCGGCGGGTGTCACGGGCGATCCTCTGGAGTGGGGGAGTGCGGGCCGGGAGGGCCCGCACCCCGGTTGGGCGCGGGTGGAGGGCTACGGGAGCATCCAGCCCAGGACTGGGGTGGATTGCAGGTAGACGATGGTGCACAGCACCAGAAGCAACCCCACGCTCCATCCGACTACCTTACGCAGAAGGACAGACTCCTGGCCGTCAAGGTTCACGGCGGTGGCGGCAATGGCGAGGTTCTGCGGGCTGATGAGCTTGCCCACTACACCGCCGGCCGTATTGCCGGCCACGAGCAGGTTCGGGTCGATGCCTGCATTCAGGCCGGCAGTCTGCTGCAGTTTGGCAAACAGTGCGTTCGCGGAGGTGTCCGAACCGGTCACGGCCGTGCCCAGCCAGCCGAGCACCGGGGAGAGGAACGCGAAGAAGCTTCCGGTGCCGGCCAGCCAGACGCCGATCGAGACCGTCTGGCCCGAGTTGTTCATGACGTAGGCCAGGGCGAGCACCGTGATGATGGTCAGGCCGGCCCAGCGCATCTTGAAGATGGTCCGTCCGATTTCGGCCACGGCGTTGCCTACTGTCATGTGGAAGCGGCCGCCGTCATCGAAGCGGGCGTAGACGGCCGCGACGATCAAGCCCGTGATCAGCAGGAGCGTGCCCGGGCTGGACAGCCACTGGAAGACGTAGACGGTGGAGGACAGCGGCTTGCCGTCGGCGCCCACCAGGGCGTCGTGCAGGACAGGCCATGGAACCTTGACATCGGTGGCGGCGAGGGCGGCCGGAAGGTCGACGCCGAGCTTCCACAGTTTGGCGATGCCGAACACCACAATGACCAGGAAGTAGGGAAACAGTGCCAGCCACGTGCGTGCCGGGGTGAGGCTTTCGCCGTCGGCCGCCTCTACGGTGGCCACGCTGCCGGACCGGGCGCTTCGCGGACCCTGGCCTGCCGGCGTGGTGCCGGCCGCAGCAGCCTCCGCGGCGACGCCCAGCCGGTCACGCGCTGCTGTGGTGCCCCGGGGCTTCCAGAAGCGGAAGAACAGCACAGCCGCGCCCAGGCCCACCAGCGAAGCCATGATGTCGGTGAGTTCGTAGGAGAAGAAGTTCGAGCAGAGGAACTGCGCTGCGGCGAAGGAGAATCCGATGACCAGCGCGGCAGGCCAGCAGTCCTTCAAACCCTTGCGTCCGTCCAGGATGAAGAGCAGGATCAGCGGGACGAAGGTTGCCAGCAACGGCGCCTGGCGGCCCACCATGGCACCAATGTCCGTGGCGTGCAGGCCGGTGAGTCCCGCAGCGGTGGTGATCGGGATGGCCATGGCACCAAAGGCGACCGGGGCGGTGTTTGCCACCAGCACGGCAGCAGCGGCCCGGAGCGGGGGCAGGCCCAGGGCCAGCAGCATGGTGGCGGTGATGGCCACCGGCGCACCAAAGCCGGCAAGGGCCTCGAGCAGGCCGCCGAAGCAGAACGCGATCAGGACGCCCTGCAGGCGGACGTCGCCGCCGCCAATGACATCGAACACCCGGCGGAGGTCTTCAAAACGGCCGCTCAGCACCGTGACCTGGTAGAGCCAGACGGCCATGACCACGATCCACAGCACGGGGAAGGCGCCGAAGACCCCGCCCTGGGTGGCGGACAGAAGCGCCAGGCCTGCGGGCATCTTGAAAGCCAGGATGCCCACGGCCAGGGCCACCAGCAGGGCGAAGGCCCCGGCCACGTGGGCTTTGGTCCTGACGACGGCGAGAAGGACAAAGAAGGTCAGCAGCGGCAGCAGGCCGACGATGGCCGACCAGGCAACGCTGTTCAGCACCGGGTCTGTGCTGGGGGTGAAGTGGTCCACGAAGTTCCTCCACGATGAGGGCGATGGGGATGGCTTTGGTCAGACCACAATGGTCCGACCACGGAAGTGTAGCCCACTTTTGGATGGAATGTGAGCCGGTTCACCATCCAAACGCGGGCTTGTCAGTGGCGGCCATCACGTGGTCTACTGTGGTCAGACCATACGCTCACCCTCCGGAAGGCCGTCATGAGAATTGCCTTGTTCGCCACCTGCATCGTGGACGCGATGTACCCGGCCACGGCGAAGGCCACCGTCAGGATCCTGGAGCGGCTGGGGCACGAAGTAGTGTTCCCCTCCGGCCAGGCCTGCTGCGGCCAGATGCACGTCAACACCGGCTACCTAAAAGAAGCCGTCCCGGTGGTCGCCAACCACGTGGCCGCATTCGACACCGCGGACTACGACGTCGCGGTCGCCCCGTCCGGTTCCTGCGTGGCCTCGGTCAAGCACCAGCACCCCATGGTGGCGCGCGCCTGCGGCGACGCTGCCCTGGAAGCCCGCGCCACCGCCGTCGGCACCAAAACCTACGAGCTGTCCGAACTGCTGGTGGACGTGCTGGGCGTGACCGACGCCGGAGCCCAACTGGGTTCCTACTTCCCGCACCGGGTGACCTACCATCCCAGCTGCCACGGGATGCGGCTGCTGCGGCTCGGGGACAGGCAGTCCCGACTGCTGCGGACCGTGCAGGGAATCGACCTTGCCGAGCTGCCCGAACAGGACCAGTGCTGCGGATTCGGCGGCACGTTTTCCATGAAGAACGCCGATGTCTCGTCGGCCATGCTCCAGGACAAGGCGGCCAACATCGAGTCCACCGGGGCCGAGCTCTGCACCGGCGGGGACGCCTCCTGCCTGATGCACATCGGCGGCGGACTGTCCCGCCAGGGCAGCTCCACCACCACCCTCCACCTGGCCGAAATCCTCGCCAGCACCATGGAAGAACCGGCGTCCGTCATCGGCGAAGTCCGCGTCTCCACCGGAAAGGCCCTGCGATGACCACCTTCCTGGGAATGCCCGCCCTGCCCGCCTTCGGCTCGGGCAACCTGTTCGCCGGGGAGTCCTTCCCCACGGCGGCGCACCGTGAACTGGGCAACGCGCAGTTGCGCGCCAACCTCGGCCATGCCACCCACACCATCCGCGACAAGCGCCAGGCCGTGGTCGCCGAACTGCCCGACTGGGAACAGCTCCGCGACGCGGGGTCCGCCATCAAGCAGGCGGTGATGGCCAGGCTGCCCGAGCTCCTGGAGGAGTTCGAAACGAACTTCACCGCACGCGGCGGCGTGATCCACTGGGCCCGCGACGCCCGGGAAGCCAACGAAATCGTGGCCGGACTGGTCCGGGACACCGGCGAAACCGAAGTGGTCAAGATCAAGTCCATGGCCACCCAGGAAATCGGGCTCAATGAGTACCTCGAGGAGCAGGGCATCGGGGCCTTCGAAACCGATCTCGCCGAGCTCATCGTCCAGCTGGACCACGACAAGCCCAGCCACATCCTGGTACCCGCCATCCACAAGAACCGCACCGAAATCCGGGACATCTTCCTCCGCGAAATGCCCGGTGCCGATCCTGCGCTGACCGACGATCCCTCCGTCCTGGCCATGGCTGCCCGCGAGCACCTGCGCCGGAAGTTCCTCACGGCGAAGGTGGCCGTGTCCGGGGCCAACTTCGCCCTTGCCGACTCCGGCACCCTGGCAGTCGTGGAATCCGAAGGCAACGGCCGCATGTGCCTCACGCTTCCGGAAACGCTGATCACGGTGATGGGCATCGAGAAGCTGCTGCCCACCTGGCAGGACCTGGAAGTGTTCATGCAGCTGCTCCCGCGTTCTTCCACCGGGGAGCGGATGAACCCGTACACCTCCCTGTGGACCGGAGTAACGGAGGGCGACGGGCCGCAGAACGTGCACCTGGTGCTCCTGGACAACGGCCGCAGCGCCGCGCTCGCCGATGAAATGGGCCGCTCCGCCCTGCACTGCATCCGCTGCAGCGCCTGCATGAACGTCTGCCCGGTATACGAGCGCACGGGCGGCCACGCCTACGGCTCCACCTACCCGGGCCCCATCGGCGCGATCCTTTCCCCGCTGCTCACCGGCATCGAGGCGGAGGAAAACAACTCGCTGCCGTACGCCTCCTCCCTCTGCGGTGCCTGCTACGATGCCTGCCCCGTCAAAATCAACATCCCGGACATCCTGGTGCACCTGCGCAGCGTGGATGTGGACAGCAAGCGCGGAAAGAAGAAGGTCCCCAGCCAGATGGATGTGGGCATGAAAGCCGCATCCTGGGCTTTGTCCTCCGGCAAACGCCTGGGCCTGGTGGAGAAGGGGCTGCCGCTGGGCCGACTGGCCGCAGGGCCGGACAGGAAGATCACCAAGCTGCCCGGCATCGCCGCCGGCTGGACCCAAAGCCGTGACATCCCGGCGCCCCCGGCGCAGTCGTTCCGGGACTGGTGGGCCAAGGAACACCGGAACGCCGGCGGCGCACCCGGCACGCCCGGCACACCGGAGGCCGGTCCGTCCCGCACGCTGTCCCCAGACACGAAGGAAACCCCGCAATGACCGCACGCGAAGACATCCTCTCCCGGATCAGGGCAGCATTGCAAGACAGCCCGCAGGCGCCGCAGATTCCGCGGGAATACCGGGCAGCATCGGAACTGGACATGGACGCACTGATCGAGCTCCTGGTGGACCGGCTGGTGGACTACAAAGCGCAGGTGGCGGTGGTTCCGGAAACAGAGGTGCCCGCACGGATTGCGTCGCTCCTTGACGGGGCGCGCAGTTTCGTCGTGCCCGAAGGGTTCGACGCCGGGTGGCTGGCAGGAACCGGCGACGACGGCGGGTCCCGCCGCCGCGTCGACTCTCCGGCGGCACCGCTCAGCGTCGCCGAGCTCGATGGTATCGATGCCGTGGTGACCGGCAGCGCCGTGGCGGTCGCCGAGACGGGAACCATCATCCTGGACGGCAGCGCCAACCAGGGCCGCCGCGCCATCAGCCTGGTCCCGGACCACCATATCTGCGTGGTGAAGGCCGCCGATATCACCGGGATCCTGCCCGAGGCGCTGGGCCGGATCGACGGGACCCGGCCCATCACGATGATCAGCGGGCCGAGTGCCACCAGCGACATCGAGCTCGAACGCGTGGAGGGCGTCCATGGACCGCGCAGGCTTGACGTCATCATTGCCCGCTAGAGTCATCCCATGACCACTGCTGCTCTACGGCCTGTCTACTTCCTGTCGGACAGCACCGGCATCACCGCGGAAACCCTGGGGAATACGCTGCTGACGCAGTTCCCCGTGGACAACTTCGACCGCGTCACCATCCCCTTCATCACCACGGCTGAACAGGCCCGGTCCGTGGTGCGTACCATCGACGGCCTTGCTGCCACCGGGCCGCAGCCGCTGGTCTTTTCCACCGCCGTCAGCAGCGAAATACGCCAGATCCTGGGCGGCTGCAAGGGCGTCATCGTGGACCTGATCGGTACGCACGTGGGAGTCCTGGAACAGGCGCTGGGGGCACCGGCCAGCGGCGAACCGGGCCGCGCGCACGGGCTAGGGAACGCCGCGCGCTACCAGTCCCGGATGGCGGCGGTGGAGTACGCGATGGAGCACGACGACGGGCAGAGCCTGCGTGCGCTGGAGAAGGCCCAGGTGATCCTGGTGGCCCCGTCCCGGTGCGGCAAGACGCCCACCACCATGTATCTGGCGCTCCAGCACGGGATCTTCGCCGCAAACTTTCCACTGGTGGACGAAGACTTCCAGCACGACGGGCTGCCCAAGCCGCTGCGGCCTTTCGTATCGAAGTGTTTCGGCCTGTCCTCCAACCCGCTGCGCCTCAGCCAGATCCGGACCGAACGGCGGCCCAGCTCCCCGTATGCGTCGCTGCGGCAGTGCGGTTTTGAGCTGCGCAGCGCCGAGCAGCTGTACGTCTCGCACCGCATTCCGTACCTGAACTCGGCCACCGTCTCCGTGGAGGAGATGGCGGCCACCATCCTGCAGCGGATGAACCTCAAGCACTAGCCCGGAATTTCACAAACGTGGCGTAGCGCACATCATGTGGAAAGTCCGCTGAAGACCTGAAACTGTTAGCTGGATCTTTCTTCCGGCCGGCACTACCGTGCGCGGCCGGCGATGCCTACGCCACCCTCTGCAAAGGAGCAGTAAACATGACGACTGACGTTCTGTGGTTCTCTGAACTTGGACTCAAGGACCTGGACAAGGTGGGCGGCAAGAACGCCTCCCTGGGCGAGATGGTGCAGAACCTGACCTCGGCCGGCGTCCAGGTTCCGGACGGGTTCGCCACCACGGCGGACGCGTACCGCAGGTTCCTGTCCGATTCCGGCCTGGACCAGAAGATTGCCGACCGGCTGGTGGGACTGGACACGGATGACGTGACGGCCCTGGCCGCCGCCGGCCAGGAAATCCGCTCCCTGGTCCGCGATACCCCCTTCCTGCCGGACTTCGAGGCGCAGGTCCGCGAGGCGTACCAGCAGCTGGTGGACAAGCACGCCGGCTCCGCCGACCTGTCCTGGGCGGTACGGTCCAGCGCCACCGCGGAGGACCTTCCCGATGCCTCCTTCGCCGGGCAGCAGGAAACCTTCCTGAACGTCCGCGGGATCGAGAACATCCTGCAGGCCATCAAGGACGTCTTCGCCTCCCTCTACAACGACCGCGCCATCGCCTACCGCGTGCACCACAAGTTCGAGCACGCCGAGGTGGCACTGTCCGCCGGCATCCAGCGCATGGTGCGTTCCGACGTCGGTGCGTCCGGTGTCATGTTCACCATGGACACCGAGTCCGGCTTCCAGGACGCCGTGTTCGTCACCTCCTCCTACGGCCTGGGCGAAGCCGTCGTGCAGGGTGCCGTGAACCCGGACGAGTTCTACGTCTACAAGCCCGCCCTGGAGGCCGGCCGCCCGGCGATCCTCAAGCGCGGCCTGGGCGAGAAGGCCTTGCAGATGACGTACACCAACAGCAGCGAAATCGGCCGCACCATCGATTTCGTCCCGGTGGAGGACTCCCTGCGCTCGCGCTTCAGCCTGACGGACGACGACGTGGAGCAGCTTGCACGCCACGCCGTCGCCATCGAGAAGCACTACGGCCGTCCCATGGACATTGAGTGGGGCAAGGACGGGATCGACGGCGGCCTGTACATCCTGCAGGCACGTCCGGAAACCGTGCAGTCCCGCCGGGCCCCCGGCAGCATGAGCCGGTTCCGCCTGAACGAAAGCGGGCCCGTGCTGGTGGAAGGCCGTGCCATCGGCCAGCGGATCGGCGCCGGCAAGGTCCGGATCCTCACCGCCATCGACCAGATGGCCTCCTTCCAGACCGGCGACGTCCTGGTGGCCGACATGACGGACCCCGACTGGGAACCCATCATGAAGCGGGCCTCCGCCATCGTCACCAACCGCGGCGGCCGTACCTGCCACGCCGCCATCATCGCCCGCGAACTGGGGATTCCCGCCGTCGTGGGCACCGGCAACGCCACTGACTCGTTGTCCGATGGCCAGGAGGTCACTGTCTCCTGCGCCGACGGCGAGACCGGCACCATCTACCAGGGCCTGCTGGACTTCAGTGTTGAGGAAACCGGCATCACGCAGATGCCTGAGGCGCCGGTGAAGGTCATGATGAACGTCGGCACCCCGGAGCAGGCCTTCACCTTCGCCCAGCTGCCCAACCACGGCGTGGGGCTGGCGCGGCTGGAGTTCATCATCAACCGGCAGATCGGCATCCACCCCAAGGCCCTGCTGAACCTGGACAGCCAGCCCGAAGACGTGGCCGCCGAGATCCGGGAGCGGATCAGCGCCTACGACAGCCCCCGCGACTACTACATCAAGCGGCTGGCCGAAGGCGTGGCCACCATCGCCGCAGCGTTCGCGCCGGAACCGGTGATCGTGCGCATGTCCGATTTCAAGTCCAACGAGTACGCCAACCTGATCGGTGGCCCGGCGTACGAGCCGCACGAAGAGAACCCGATGATCGGGTTCCGCGGCGCGTCCCGCTACCTGGAGCCGTCCTTCCGTGACTGCTTCGACCTTGAGTGTGAAGCCCTGTCCTTCGTGCGCAACGAGATGGGCCTGACCAACGTCAAGCTGATGATCCCGTTTGTGCGGACGCTGGACGAGGCGCAGGGCGTCATTGAACTGCTCGCCGAGAACGGGCTGCGCCGCGGCGAGAACGGCCTCGAGGTGATCATGATGTGCGAGCTGCCATCCAACGCGCTGCTCGCCGACGAGTTCCTGGAGTACTTCGACGGTTTCTCCATCGGCTCCAACGACATGACCCAGCTGACCCTGGGCCTGGACCGGGACTCTGCCATCGTGGCCAACAGCTTCGACGAGCGGGATGCGGCTGTGAAGAAGCTGCTCAGCATGGCCATCAAGGCCTGCCGGGCCCGGGAAAAGTACGTGGGCATCTGCGGCCAGGGCCCCAGCGACCACCCCGACTTCGCCGAATGGCTGGTGCAGGAAGGCGTCAACTCCGTTTCCCTCAACCCAGACACTGTGGTGGACACCTGGATCCGGCTGGCCGGGGCGTCCGACGACGCCGCCAACGAGGTCTCCGGCGGTGTGGCTGTTGCCGCCGCCGGTGCAGCCTGACCAGTAACCAGTAGGTGACAAGGGGCGGTTCCGTCACAGCCGGAAGGCCGTGCCGGGGCCGCCCTTACTGTTTGGACAGTTCAGGGAGCAGCCCCAGCTGTCCCAGGAGCTCCATCTGGTCGAAATAGGCGTGGTACCCGGTGATCACGCCCGCTTCCACTGTGGCCACGTCGCAACTCCGGATCCGGACCTGTTTCCTCGTGGGCGGCAGAGTCCCGCCGCCGGGCAGGCTCAGCTGCCCCGTGTTCGAACCGGCCACAAAGCCCTCGACGATGGCCACGTCACCGGCCTCGTGCCTGGCCGACTGCTCGTACCTGACGTCCGGCATGGCCTCCCAGAAGTGGAAGAAGTAATCCGCGATCGCCTCCCGGCCGCTGATGCCGCCCTGGTCAGCAGTCGCCATCACCGCGTCAACGGCAAAGCAGCCGGCCAGGGCCTCCCTGTCCTTTGCCTCCATGCCCGCCATCAGCCGGTCCATCACATCGCTTGCCTGTCCCATTGCTGCCTCCCGTGATCCCGGGGACGCCGCGCCTTGTGCGCGGTGTCCCTGAAGGAAAAGTACGACGGCGGCACGCAGCGCCGCGATCCCCCCACCAGGGGTTTCAGCGGGGCGGGAAAACCCCCGAAATGGGGGATTGCCGCACCGGCCGCCGGGACGATACTGGAGGTATGTGGGAGGAGCGCGCGGAGCGTGCCCGGCGGGAGATTGCGGCCATGGCCGCCGCCGGGATGGACCTGGCCGACCTCTACACCTCCGCGCTCGCCGTCGTACAGCGGGAGGTGCCGTTCGCGCAGGGGTGCTGGGCCGGCGTCGACCCCGACTCGATGGCGATGACCTCCATTACCAACTGGCAGCGGTGGCAGAGCACCAGTTCGAGGAGTACTTCCTGCGGTTTGCCCAGTCGGAGTACACGGGCCAGGAACCCAACACCTTCGTGGAGCTGCTGCGGCGCCCACGCCCCGTTGCCAGGATTTCGGATGCGCCGCACCGGGAGGTTATGCGCAGCGTCCGGATCAACGATCTGCTCAAGCCGCTGGGCCTGGACCATGAGCTGCGTGCCGCGTTCCGGGTGGACGAGGCGTGCTGGGGAGTGGGCAGCATCTTC
The DNA here is from genome assembly GCF_030816725.1 of Pseudarthrobacter defluvii. Taxonomy (NCBI): domain Bacteria; kingdom Bacillati; phylum Actinomycetota; class Actinomycetes; order Micrococcales; family Micrococcaceae; genus Pseudarthrobacter; species Pseudarthrobacter defluvii. Next base: position 3,288,553 of record NZ_JAUSYG010000001.1, on the reverse strand, counting down.
CGGGAGGGCGGCCCCGACTTCACGGACCGGGAAGTGGAGTTCCTCGCCGCGGTGACCGCAACCCTGGCCGCGGCGACCAGGGCGCTTGTCCGCGTGGCGCACCCAACGGGCCCGGCCGCCGTCGGGCCCGTCATTGTCCTGGCCGGGCTGCACGGAGACCTGCGCGCGGCCACGCCCGCCGCCGCCTCCTGGCTCCCCACTGTGGAGGATGCCGCGCCCGGCCGCTTCAACCAGACGCTCTACGCGGTGGTGGCACAGGCGCATGCGGCGGCATCCGGGACGGCGAGGGCCAGGATGCGGGACGCCGGCAACAACTGGGTCATCCTGCAGGCCAGCCGGCTGATCACCGGCGATGACCCGGAGCAGATGGTGGTCACCGTGGAACCGGCCACCACCCATGAGCTGGCCGGCCTGCTGCTGATGGCGTTTGGCGTCACTGCCCGGGAGCGTGAGGTCTGCCTGGAGGTGCTGACCGGAAGTTCCACCGCGGAGATCGCCCGGCACCTGTTCATCTCCCCGCATACCGTGCACGACCACCTGAAGTCGGTATTTGAAAAGGTGGGGGTCGGAAGCCGCGGGGAGCTGGTGGCCCGGCTAGTGGCGTGAGGGGCGTGCGTCCGCGCGTTCCACCGCCAGGATCTGCTCGCGAAGGATGTCCGCGTGCCCGCAGTGCTGCGCCAGCTCACAAAGCATGTGCAGGTAGACCCAGCGCAGCGGGACAGGTCCCCGCCGGTTGCCGGTCACCGCATCGTCCAGGCTTATAGGGGCAGCCGCGGCACGGGATGCTGCGCAGGCTGCAAGGTGGGCCGCCCGGACCGAGGCGACGGTGTCGCCGTCGTCGAGGATGAACGATTCATCCGGGGTGGCCGGGATGCCGATCTCACTGCGGGGACGGCCGGTGAAGGCCTCATCGAACCACACCTTTTCCACGAATGCGGCATGCTTCACCAGGCCCAGCAGCGTGGTGCGGGAGGGTACCAGCCGGCGTCTGGCCTGCTCTTCGGTCAGCCCATCCAGGCACTGGTTGAGCGCGGCGCGGTGCTCGTCCAGGAAGAACTCGAACTGGACGCGCTCAGGTTCATTGATCACGTCGTCCATGGAGTGGGAATGGGATGCCATACGCAGACCCTAGCAAGCAGAGGGTGCCCGCCGTGGACATCGCGCATCCACTGAAGGGGCGGAGGTAGCCTACGGGGTACGGCGGGCGGTGGCAGGCAGGTGCTCCGCGGGATCAAAGCGGTCAAAGGACGAGGCGCCGATCACGAAGATGCCGCGCTGGGGTATCCAGAAGTCACCCAGCCGTGACTGGACCGGGAGTGGCTGCGGGCGGCCCAGGTCCTCGCCGCCGAGGGTTACGGTGCTGCGGGAGATAAACCATATGCGCCGGGGTTTGGCCCGGAAGCCCTGTTTGTTGGGTACGCTGCCCGTCAGTCCGAGGCGGCCCGCGCTGAGCATGGGCCCGGCGGCGGAACCCATGGTTTTCAGGAGTGCCTTGTTCGACAGGATCTTGTTGGGAAGCGCCGTCATGACCGCGCTCATGGCCGCGGTGACAGGAGTTGACTCGAGCTCCACGGTCCAGGTCAGGTCCACGTCCCGGCCGATGCTGACGGTGAACGAGGTGTCGCCGGTCCAGTCCACGCGGACGTCGCACTGGACGGCCTCGTTGAGGGCGGCACTGAAGTAGCGGGCACAGGAAACCTCCGGTGCTGCGTCCGCATAGATGGTCCAGGAACCGCTGGGCCGGCGCAGCCAGACCGAGGTGTACCCCGGACCGACGCTGGTGACGGGGAAGCGCCGCATGGCCAGGACGTACCCGGAACTGAACGGCAGCCCCATCACGCCGTATCCGGAGAACCGCTCGTCCTCGCCGGGAGTGAGAGTGGCGTGGTGTTCCGCTTCGAGGGCCTGCGTCCGGATGGTCTTCATGGCTTTTCGCCTCCGCATGGATGGTGGGCTGAGTTTACGCCCGGCCCTTCAGAGCTACAACGGACCCTGCGGGGCGACGTGGCAGTACCGGCGCCTCTGCCCTTGCCGGGGCCCTACTTCATCGCGCCCGTGAGCATGCCTCCCACGTAGTACTTCTGGAGCAGGACGTAGATGACGATGCAGGGGACGATGGTCACCGCGACGCCGGCCTGCAGCGCTCCCCAGTCCAATGTTCCAAAGGTGCCGCTGGAAAGGACGTTCAAGGCAACGGGAAGGGTGTACTTGGACTGGTCCGTCATCAGGATCAGTGCTGCGAAAAACTCGTTCCACGAGGCGAAGAAGGTGAACAGTGCTGTGCTGATTACCCCGGGGATGGCCACCGGAAGCAGCACCCGGACCATCGCCCGCAGCACCCCGCACCCGTCCACCAGGGCCGCTTCCTCGATGCTCGACGGGAGGGCGGCAAAGGAGTTCCGCATCAGGAAGATGCCGAAGGGCAGGTTGAAGGTGGTGTAGACGAGCATCAGGCCCAGGAGGTTGTTGGTCAGGCCGATCTGGTGCAGCACCAGGTACAGCGGAGTGATGACCGCTTGGAAGGGAATCATGAAGGTGGCCAGCGTGGCGAAGAACAGCAGGTTGCTGCCCCGGAACCGGAGCCTGGCGAAGCCGTAGCCGGCGAGCGTGCTCAACACGATGGTCAGGAGGGTGGCACCGATGGAGACCAGGACGCTGTTGCCCAGTTGCTGGATGAAGCCGGCGCCGCCGTTTTCGTTGGTGAAGAGCTTGGCGAAGTTCCCCCATGAGAAGGAACCGGGGAACAGCGTCGGCGGCGCGGCGGCGGCCTCGGCGGGGGATTTGATGGATTGGGAGATCACCACCCAGAACGGATAGAGGAACAATGCTGCGAGGCTGACGTTGATGATCCACCAGGCTGCGCGGGGCACCGGGCGGAGACTGGACTGCAGTGAAGTCATGGAGGGGCCATTTCCGATGTGGTGGACTAGTTGTGATCCGAGTTGCGAAGAATGAGCATCTGGATGGCGCTGACGACGGCGAGCACGATCATCAGCAGGGCCGAGAGCGCGGCGCCGTAGCCGAGCTGGAAACCCTGGAAGGAAACGCGGTAAATGTGGTACACCGCGGTGATGGTCTGGTTTGCCGGACCGCCGCTGGTCATGATGTAGAACTGGTCGAAGGCCAGCAGGGAGCCGGCCACCGAGAAGACCAGCACCAGGGCAAGGGTGGGCCGCAGCAGCGGCAGGATGACGTAGCGGAACACCTGTGTCCGGCTGGCACCGTCGATCCTGGCCGCTTCCTCGAGCTCCACGGGAATGGACTGCAGCCCCGAGTTCAGCAGCAGCATCTGCATGCCTGCAACCTTCCAGACCACCATCGCGCATACGATGCCTAAAGCGGTGGTGAAGGTGCCGAACCAGTTGTCCGAGTGCGAGGCCAGCCCCCCGCGGGTGAGCAGGTCCAGCATGGGCCCGATGTTGGGCTGGGCCATGAAGAGCCACAGGTAGCCGGCGGCGGCGAACCCGACGACGACCGGCAGGAAGTAGATGGACTGGAAGACCCTGGCTGCTTTTCCGGAGCGGCGGATGAGGAGTGCCAGCGCGATGCCGATCACCAGCAGCACGGGAGTCATGATCAGCGTGTAAAGCAGGGTGAATCCGGCGGCCCGCAGGAAGTCCTGGTCCTGGAACGCGGCCGTGTAGTTTCCCAGGCCGATGAAGCTGATCTTCCCCAGCAGCGGCCAGCGGTGCAGGGACATCCACAGCATCAGGACCACGGGCAGGAAGAAGAATACGGTGAGGAGGATCAGTGCGGGGGCGACGACTGCGGCGCCGAGCCTGCTGCGGGAGCTGGATAGGGTCCGCCTCCTCCGCTGGGTGCGCGGCGGCGCCGACGGGCGTCCGGACCTGCCGGGCCGCGCCGTCACGATGGTGTTGTGTGCCAAGGTAGTTCTCCTTTAGGACAAGACGGGTGCCGCCGCGGTCTGCGGCGGCACCCATGGGACGTCAGGGCCCGGTCTGGATGATCTGCTGGGCGGCCTGCTGCGCCTTCTGCTGGGCGGCCTGGACGTCACCGCCGAAAACGGCCTCGTTGATCATGGTGGCCCACGGCCCGTTGTTGTCGTTGAACAACTTGTTTTCAACGACGCTGTACGGTGTCTTCCCGGTCTCCAGTGCCTTGCTGAAAATCTCGTTACGGGGGTCCGCCGAGGCATAGACGCTCTTCACGAGGTCAGTCCTGACCGGAACGATGGAGTTCTTGGCCAGCAGGGTCTGGGCCTCGTCGCCGGTGGCCCACTTCACGAAATCCCATGCGGCAGGCTTGTTCTTCGAGCCCGTGGTGACCGCGATGTTGTCGCCGCCTGCAAAGGAGGCCGACCCTCCGTTCTCACCGGGGATGGGGGCGATGCCGTAATCGATCTTCTTGTCTGTGTTCAGGGTCTGCGTGAAGAAGGCGCCGAGCACTACCATGCCCACTTTTCCGGCCTGGAACAGGGCTGGCTGTGCTGTGCCGGAGTCGGTCTTCGCCGCCTCAGGCATCACGCCGGCCTCGTGCATCTGCTTGTAGAACGTCAGCGCCTTGGTCACCTCCGGGGAGTCGAGCTTGGCAGTCTTGCCGTCGGCAGAGAGCACGTCGCCGCCACTGGCCCAGACGCTGGGCGTGAACTCGAAGATGTTGCAGCCGCCGCATTGTCCGGCCATCGTGAACCCGTAGGTGTCCGGGCCCAGGGCGCGGATCTTCTTGGCTGCGTTGAGGATTTCCTCGTAGTTGGCCGGGGGCTTGGCGGGATCCAGGCCTGCCTTTTGGAAGAGTTCCTTGTTGTAGAACAGCACGGACGCTTCCGCCGTAAAGGGCAGGGCATAGGTCTTGTCCTCCCAGGTGGAGAGGCGCGCGTGGGACGGGCTGAGCTTGTCCTTGTACGGCAGCTTCGATGCCTCGTCCGTGATGTCCTGCAGGACGCCGGTGGAGGCGAAGTAGGGCAGGTAGACCAGGTCGATCGATGCAACGTCGGGTCCCGACCCACCGGCGGTGGCGGTGCCGAATTTCTGTACGAAGTTCCCGCTGGGCACGATGGTCACCTGGACCTGCGCCTTGTGGGACTTGTTGTAAGCGTCCGCAAGGATGTCCATGAACCCTTTCTGCGAATCGCGTGCCCAGAGCGTGATGGTTCCGCTGGGTTCCTCGCCGGAGGAGGCCTGCAGCGAGTCGGAACCGGAGGGTCCGCCACAGCCGGTGGCCGTGAGGGCGAGGGATGCCGCCAGCGCCAGTGCTGCGGCGAGCTTTGTGCGTTTCATTTGCCGTTCCTCTTCATAGGGATGGGGTGGAGGTGCAACTAGGGCGTGTCTCCTAAATCCGGAACCTCTTACCCGGGATGCTTGATGTGTGTCTCGTACTTCTGTTTTGACTGACGGGCAGTGGGCCCGGATTCAGTCGTTGCTGCCGTCTTCTGTTGGCCGCCGGGGTCGTCCTTTCCGGGATGATCGCCGTGTAGTCGAGGGCATCATCTACCGGTATCGGTGCGGGATCGCCTGGCGGGATGTGCCGGCGGAGTTTGGTCCCTGGCAGACCATCTGGAAGCGTCACCGCCGCTATAGCGGTGACGGGACCTGGGACAGGATCCTGGCGGCCCTGCTGACGACCGCGGATGCCCGCGGTGAGGTGGATTGGTCGGTTTCAGTGGACTCGACGGTGAATCGTGCCCACCAGCACGGCACCAACCTTCCGCGCACCACAGGGGGCCTGCTCGAATTACATGAATCTGTTTGCTGAGCCCACCGATCACGCGATTGGGCGTTCCCGCGGCGGATTAAGCACCAAGATCCACGCCTTGGTCGATGGTAAAGGCAGACCCCTGGTGCTGCTCGTTGCCCCCGGCCAGGGCGGGGATGCGCCCATGTTCACTCATTTGATGAACCAGTTGAAGATCAACCGGACGGGTCCGGGCAGGCCGCGCACCCGCCCGGACCGTGTTCGCGGTGACAAGGCATACTCGTCCAGAGCGATCAGGACCCACCTTCGCGACCGCGGCATCGCCGCTGTTATCCCGCAACCATCCGACCAGATCGGCCACCGGAAACGACGCGGATCCACCGGCGGCCGACCCCCGGCCTTCGACAAGGAGGACTACAAAGGCCGCAACGTCGTCGAACGCAACTTCAACATCTTCAAGCAGTGGCGGGCCCTGGCGACCCGCTACGACAAACTGGCCTTCACCTACCGCGGCGGAGCAGTCCTCCGCGCGATCAGCATCTGGCTGACAGCTTTAGGAGACACGCCCTAGGCGACGGGGATCCAAACCCGCATGGCGGCTGGCCCACGGTTGGCCCAGCGGAAATATGGGATGGCGGTCAGCGGGACCGACCGCTGCTCCACGGCACCCGCTCCGCTGCTGCTGCCGTAGAGCGGTTGCTGCGCGGCGGGACGGGCCACACCTGCGGCCTTCAGTGCGGTTCGCACACCGGGGATGCCCTCCGCCGGGACGATCTCCACAGGAGCGGACGTATCGATGGCGAGGTCTTCAAGCACGACGCCGTCGGCCTGGTCATGCTGCTCGAGGCAGTAGACCACCGGCCCACGGACCAGGGCGACGGTTCCCCGCACGGCATCCACCCGTGGATGAGCGCTAACAACACGCGCCGGCATGGGCAACGTGAGAAGGACGGTGGTGCTGCCTTCCCAGTCACGGCGCAGCCGGAGGTAGCCTGACGCGTCGGGCTCCGCCTCCACCGCGGCGCCGTCGATGGCCACCTGCGGGTCTTCGCACCAGGATGGGATGCGTACGGAAAGAGTCCATTCGCCGGCAGGGGCCGTAACCTCGACGCTGGCCTTTTCGTCCCACGGGTATTCCGTCGTAGTGGCAACCGATACTTCACCGCCGAAGGGTTCGCCCGACACGCGCACCTCGCCGTCGTGCAGCAGCTGAAGCTGCAGCCCGGACTCATCCTGCGTGGCCACGTAGTGGTGCAGGGATGCCACCAAGCGTGCCAGGTTCGGTGGGCAGCAGGCGCATGCGTACCAGGACAGGCGTTCCGACGGCGCGTCCTCAGTGGATCCGTCATGGCCCGTGCGCAGCTGCAGAGGATTGGAGTAGAAGAAGCTGTTGCCCTCAATGGAGGTCGAAGCGGCGATGCCGTTGTAGAGGGCGCGCTCCATCTCATCGGCGTATTTGCCGTTGCCTGTGGCGAGCAGGAGCCGCCAGCTGAAGTGCAGGCTTGCAATGGACGCGCACGTCTCGGCGTAGGCGCGGTCCGGCGGCAGTTCGTAGGCGTCGCCGAACGCTTCGTCCCGGTGGCGCGATCCAAGCGCTCCCGTCAGATACGCCTTCTGGGAGAAGATGTTCTCCCAGAGGGTCTCCGCGGCCTCCAGCAGGGAGGGGTCGCCGTTTTCGAGGTAGGCATCCGCTACCCCAGTGGAGAGGTAGACCTGCCGCACCGCGTGCCCTGTTGCCTCATTGGCGGCCTTGCGGATGGGAAGGTGGTCCTGGAAGTACTGGCGTCCGAACCTGTCGTCGGGCAGGATGCCGTGCCCGCGCAGGTCCAGCTGCCGGACTGCGGTGTCGAGGTAGCGCTTGTCTCCGGTCAGGCGGTAGAGCTCAACAAGTGCCGTTTCCACTTCCGGGTGTCCGTCGATCTTTTCGACGCCGCCCGGGCCGAACGTCTCCACGATGCAGTCAGCCACCCGGCGGGCGACCTCCACAACGGATCCGTTTCCCGTGGTGCGGGCCACTGCCACGGCTGCCTGCAGCAGGTGGCCCGCGGTGTACAGCTCGTGGCTCCATTGCAGCTTGTCCCAGCGCTGGCCGGGCTCAACTCCTTGGACCCAGGTATTCAGGTAGCCGTCCGGCTCCTGCACTTTGGCCAGCAGTGCGCCCATGGTTTCCAGGTACTCTTCCCAGCGGGGGTCCGCCTGGCGGCCGGCCTCCCATCCCACCGCCTCCAGTGTCTTGTACAGGTCTGTGTCCTGGAACCAGAAGCCGCGGAACGCCGCGTCGCTCTCGCCGGCCAGCCGCCGGAAGTTGTCCAGGGCGCCGCTGGATTCCACATTCGCTATGCAGTGGGGGATGGTGGCCGTCCGGTTGAGCTCCTGCCAGCTGCCCAGATGCCCCTCCGGGCGCAGCCGCACCGAATTGAAGTCCAGGGGGCGCAGGGCGTAATGTCCGGACGCCGTTGCCCCGACGGGGCCCGCTGCGGTCCCGTTGCCGGCGCCCTGCCCTGCGGCCGGTGCCGGAATGTGGTGAACAGATGTCATCAATGACCTCTTCCATAGTCTGAATCGGAGGGTGATGCGACAAAATCCGGAAGACCGTAAACGGAAAATTAGGAAATCGTCTTCCGAGGCCTGACTCTAGGTGACGCGCGTCTCACGTGTCAACGGTTTCTGGTATCCTTCACAAGGATTACAAGCGCGATTTGTATAACCGGGGGAGCTTGTAGCCCTCATCACGAGAGGGAGGCATGTCGGAAAATAGTTTCCGTAATTCCGGCATAGCGGCAGTGGCCGCGCTCGCGGGAGTTTCGACCGGAACAGTCTCAAAGGCGCTGAACGGCACGGGCCAGCTGCGGGAATCGACGCGGCTGCGGGTCAGGGCTGCCGCGGAAGAGGTTGGCTGGCTGCCCAACGGCGCAGCGCGGAGTATCCGCAGTGGCAGGACCTACACCGTGGGAGTGATCACCACCGACAGTTACGGACGCTTCAGCATTCCAATCCTGCGCGGCGTAGAGGATGCGCTAGGCCTGGGGGAGATGCTCTGCTTTCTTTGCGACAGCAGGGACGACCCCATCCGGGAGCAGCACTACGTGCGCACACTCCTTGCCCGGCAGGTTGACGGAATCATCGCCGTCGGGCGCAAAGTGGATCCGCGGACGCCGCTCGCGGAGAACCTGCCCGTGCCGGTCATCTATGCCTTTGCGCCGTCCACTGATCCGCAGGACTGCTCTATTACGGCGGACGAGCGTGGCGGCGCACGCCGTGCCGTGGACCACTTGGTGAAGACCGGCAGGCGCCGGATCGCCCACATCACCGGCCTGGAAAACCATGCGTCGGCGGCGCTGCGGGCGGAAGGCTTCCTTGCCGCCATGGCCAGCCAGGGGCTGGAGCCAGTAGGGGATGTCTGGTACGGAAGCTGGAGCGAGGAATGGGGCCACAACGGGGTCCGCGCGCTGCTGGCGAACCACCCGGACGTGGACGCCATCTTCTGCGGCAGCGACCAGATTGCCCGGGGCGCCGCCTACGAACTAGAACGGCACGGCCGGTCCATCCCGGACGACGTGGCCCTGATAGGCGTGGACAACTGGTCCCCGTTCACCGATGGGTACCGGCCGCATCTCTCCAGCGTGGACCTGAACCTTTCCACCATCGGCCGGCGCGCGGGGGAGGCGCTGCTGTCAGCGCTGGACGGTATGCCCCGCCCGGGAATTCACATCGTGGACTGCGACCTCATCGTGCGGGAGTCCTCCGGTCCACGGGGATAGCGTCACCTTCGCGGTTCCGGCGGCCGCCGGTGCCTGTGGTGGAGCTCGTAGTGGTCGAAGACGTCCGATGACGTGTCTCCCACATGGCCGAACTTCCCGCGCAGCACTTGGGCCAGGTCATCCAGCGCTGCGTAGAGCATGCGCCCGGCGAACCGGAGTTCGGGGTTGTCGCTGCCCTGGGCGTCCAAGGCCAGCTGGTGGGCGTACGCAATGGTGGCCGGAAGGGATCCCCGCTGCTCCACTTCATGGAAGTAGTAGGTCTCGTGGAAGGACAGGAGATCGATGCTCACGGACGCCACGTTTTCAGCCATCGACTCCAGCAGTCCCGCCGCATGCCGGGCTTCCAGGGAAGCGATGCCGGATGGTCCCGCCGCTTCCCGGAACAGGTTGAGCTGGTGGGCAAGGGCGCGCCGGCGGCTCAGCGCCGGGTAGGTCTGCAGGATCCAGGACACCGTGGCGGTCAGCAGGCCAAAACCGGCCACAGCCTGGAAGGCCATCACCAGCCGAAGCAGCGGGTGCGTGGCAACGATCTCGCCAAATCCTGCGGTTGAGAGGGCCACCAGCGAGATGTAGAGCGCTTCCGGGAAGTCAGCCTGCCGGGGGATACCTGCCGAGTAGGTGAATCCGTCCGGCAAATGGGGGAGGTACAGCAGGGCCCAGCCCACGGCGGCAAGGGCGGCCCAGGCGGCGATGACCGCAGCCATGGCCAGCGGTGCGGCGATGGAGGAGGCCCCGCCCCTGAGTTTTCTGGACAGCAGCCAGAACCAGCGCATGATGGTCCGGCCCACCGGACCCGAGCCGTGCGGGTACAGCAACGTTTGGAAGACGTCGGCGACCATCAACAGGACCAGCGCTGCGCCTGCCGCCGTGAAAAGCACGCATTCGAAGTCCATGCCTCATCCTAAGTGCGGCGATGGCAGGGGGAGACAGGGCCGATGGCTAGGCTGGCGCCATGGACTTTCGACTACGCCAGGCCACACCGGAGGACGCCGAAGCGGTGGTGCTCATGCAGACGCAGGCGCACGAGGAGTGCTACCCGCACCTGCTCTCGGCGGATTTCTTCGAGCGGCGCAGGGCCAGCATCCCCGAACGGGTGGAGCGGCGGCGGGCGTTCCTTGGCACGGAGGACCCCCGGATCCTCGCCTTCGACGCGGGTGACGAGTTGGTGGGTTACGCGGACGCCGGGCCCGGCCGGGAGGACGACGCCCCCGAAGCGCTGGAACTCTACTCCATCTACACGCTCCGGCGCACCTATGGGACGGGGCTGGGGGCAGCATTGGTGAGTGCCGCCGTCGGCTCCGGCCCGGCCTACGTCTGGGTGCTGGAGAACAACCCGCGCGCCCTGGCCTTTTACCGGAAGCAGGGGTTCCGGTCGGACGGCAAGCGCAACACCCTGCCGCCCGAGTGGGAGGCGCTGCCCGAATTCCGGCTGGTGCGGCGGGTTCAGCAATAGCAGGCACCTCTAGGAGCAGCGTACGACGGCGGCACACGGCTTGGGTGCCAAGCGAGCCGAGGCGCGGGGCCAGGCTACAGCGCGGCCGCCAGGCTCCGGCCCACGGTGAGGCCGGTGAAAATGCAGCCTCCCAGGAAGGTCCCTTCGAGTGCGTTGTACCCGTGGGCGCCGCCGCCGCCGAACCCCGCTGCCTCGCCGGCGGCGTAGAGGCCGGGAATGGGAAGGGCCCCGTGCCCCAGAGCCTGGCCGGACAGGTTGGTCTGGATGCCGCCCAGCGTTTTACGCGTGACAACATGCAGCCGCACCGCAATCAGCGGACCGGCCTTCGGGTCCAGGACCCGGTGCGGCTTCACCGTGCGGAAGAGCCGGTCGCCCAGGTAGCGCCGGCTGTTCCGGATGCCTGCCACCTGGATGTCCTTTGAATAAGGGTTGCGGATCTCGGCGTCGCGCTCCTCGACCTGCCGCCGGAGCTGCCCGTGGTCCAGCAGCGGCTGGTCCGTCAGAGCGTTCATCCCGCGGACCAGGTCCGCCAGGTTGTCCGCCACCACAAAGTCAGCGCCGTGCTCCTTGAACGCCTCGATGGGACCGGACGCGCCAGGGCCCAGCCGGGTCTTCAGCAGCAGCTTCAGGTCCCGGTTGGTGATGTCCGGATTCTGCTCCGAGCCGGAGAGGGCGAATTCCTTTTCGATGATGCGCTGGTTGAGGACGAACCAGGAATGGTCGTACTGCTGGAGCTCCGGTGTGGTCCGCAGCAGGCGGAGGGTGCCCAGGGTGTCGTAGCCGGGCAGGCCGGGGGAGGGGAGCCGGCGGCCAAGGGCATCGAACCAGAGCGACGACGGGCCGGGCAGGATCCGGATGGCATGGCCCGGCCAGACGGGGTTCCAGTTCTGGATGCCCTCGGTGTAGTGCCACATGCGGTCACGGTTCACCAGCCGGACCCCGGACTCGTCAGCGATGTCCAGCATCCGCCCGTCCACATGCTGCGGTACGCCGGTGACCATTTTGCCCGGCGGCGTCCCCAGCCGGTCGGGCCACCACCGGCGCACCTGCTCGTGGTTTCCGCCGATCCCGCCGGACGCGACCACCACCGCCTGCGCCCGCAGTTCGAAGTCGCCGACAACGTCCCGGTTGGAGGAGACCCCGCGCGGCGACGCGTCGGGCGCCAGCACGGCGCCTCGCACCCCGGTGACCGCGCCGCCGTCGTACGTTAGACCGTCCACCCGGTGACGGAAGAAAAACCTGACGCTGCCCGCAGCAGCAGCTGCGCGGGCCTTGTCCGCGAACGGCTCCGACACGCCGGTGCCGGTACCCCAGGGGACGTGGAAGCGGGGGACCGAGTTGCCGTGGCCGCCGGCCCTGCCGTCACCGCGCTCCGCCCAACCCACCAGCGGAGTGAACCGGATGCCCTGCTGCTGCAGCCAGGCCCGCTTCTCACCCGCGGCGAACTCGACGTAGGCGCGCCCCCATCGCTGCGCCCACTCGTCCTCGGGATGCGGGCCGGAAAACCGGTCCCACTGCGCCGACCCCTGCCAGTCCTGCCACGCCAGCTCGAAGGAGTCCTTCACGCCAAGCCGGCGCTGCATGGGGGTGTCCACCAGGAAGAGCCCGCCCAGCGACCAGAACGCCTGGCCGCCCAGGTTGGCCGCGTTCTCCTGGTCCACGATGGCGACGCACTTTCCGGCACGGACCAGTTCATTGCCGGCCACGAGCCCGGCCAGCCCGCCGCCGATGATGATGACGTCCGCGTCCATGCGATCCCTGCTTCCGGTTAGCTACTGACGGGTACGGCACCAACGTACCGCAGGGGCCGCAGGCGCTTGTATGCTGTGGACGGGGCTGCCCGGAATGGAGCGCTATGCAATGAAAATCATGCTGCTGACCGCGGGATCCCGTGGCGACGTGGAACCCTTTCTCGCCCTCGCCCGGGCTGCCTGTCTGGCCGGGCACCAGGTCCGCACGGCCGTTCCGGACAACTCGGGAGCGGACGGTGCAGGACTGGACATTGTCAGTCTTCACATCGATTTCGCCCAGCTGGTCAGCGAGCAGGGTGTTTCACCCAGGGCAGCTGCCTCGGCGTTCCGGAGCGTGATCCGGCCGGCCATGGCCACGCTTTTTTCTGCTGCCGTGGAGCACATCACTGCCTTCGCCCCGGACATTGTCGTCTACCACCCGAAGGTCCTTACTGCTCCCGCCGCCGCGTACAGCCTCGGCATCCCGTCCGTTCTGGTGGAGACCGTTCCATCCCTCACCCCTACAAGGGAGTTTCCCGCGCCCTTCCTCACCACACGCAACCTGGGCCCGTTCAACCGGTCCACTTACCGGGCAGCGCACCTGGCCGCGCTGATGTTCAGGCGTGAGTTGGCCCGGGCACTGCAGGCGCTCCCGCCGGGACCTGTGCCGAAGGCAGCCGCGCTGAAGATGCGCCACCAGGCCACGCTGATCCCCGCCAGCCCCCGCCTTCTGCCGCGCCCCGCCGACTGGCCATCTTCCGTCCACCTAACCGGCCACTGGCCAGCTACACCGATTGCCGGGCAGCCGGATGCCGAACTGGAGGATTTCACGCGTGGCGGCGACTTCGTCTACGCGGGGTTTGGTTCGATGAAGGCAGGCGATGCAGCGTCCCGGGGTGAAGCGATCATTACCGCGGCCCGCCGCAACGGCCTGAAGACACTGGTTTCCGAAGGCTGGGGCGGCATTTCCGTCCCTCCCGCATCCAGGGGCGCCGACGTCCTGGTCCGAAGATCTGTGGAACACCACCTCGTCATGCCGCGTGCCGCCGCAGCGATCCATCATGGCGGCGCAGGTACTGTTCACGCCGCAGCGCGGGCAGGGATCCCCTCCGTGGTGGTGCCCTTCATCGCCGACCAGCCGTTCTGGGGCCACCTGCTGAACAGGGCAGGCCTTGCGCCGGAGCCGGTCCCTTACCGGAAGATCACAGCGGACAGGCTGAGCCACGCTATTGCCCAAACCCAGGAATTGCGCGGCCGCGCGGCCGAAACCGGTGCCCAAATCCGCCAGGAAGACGGCACTGCTGCTGCGCTTGGTGTACTTGAAACGCTGGCAGTGTCCTAGGCCCATGAGTCGCTCGCCGTAAAATCCCCTACCGCTCGGCGCGCCAATAGTACGTTTGCTGATGATTTGCCTCATGATTGCCGGAGGCAACAGGCCCGGGTTCGATCAAGGCCTTTAGCCTCTGGATCGATCAGACATCGACGTCTCGACAAGCAAAGGGAATCAACCATGGGCTTCCTGGACCGTGACCACTCCATCGCCCCGCCGGGCTTCAACCGCTGGCTGGTGCCGCCCGCCGCACTCGCCGTCCACCTGTGCATCGGGCAGGCGTACGCCACCAGCGTGTACAAGACCGCGCTGGTCAAGCACTTCGGAGCCAGCCTCACTGAAATCGGCGTGATCTTCTCCATCGCCATCGTGATGCTGGGCCTCTCCGCTGCGATTATGGGCACTTGGGTAGACCGGAACGGACCGCGGAAGGCCATGTTCACCTCTGCCATGTTCTGGGTGGGCGGCTTCCTGATCGGTTCGCTGGGCATCTTCTCCCATCAGCTCTGGCTGGTGTACCTGGGCTACGGCGTGGTGGGCGGAATCGGCCTGGGCATCGGCTACATCTCGCCGGTGTCCACGCTGATCAAGTGGTTTCCGGACCGGCCGGGTCTGGCCACCGGCATGGCGATCATGGGCTTCGGCGGCGGCGCGCTGATCGCCAGCCCGGTGTCACAGGCACTGCTCAAGGCGTACGATCCCAACTCCGGTGCCCAGGGCTGGGTTGCCAGCGGTGACGCCGTGGGCAAGCTCTTCCTGACCCTCGCCGTCATCTACCTCGTGTACATGCTCTTCGGTGCCTTCACCATCAAGGTGCCCGCTGACGGCTGGCGCCCCAACGGGTTCGATCCGGCCAAGGTCAAGGCTGCCAAACTGGTCACCACCGAAAATGTCTCGGCCAAGAACGCGGTCAAGACCCGGCAGTTCTGGCTGGTATGGGTGGCGCTGTTCTGCAACGTCACCGCAGGCATCGGCATCCTGGAACAGGCAGCACCCATGATCCAGGACTTCTTCCGGCAGTCCGACGGCAAATCCCTGGTGAGCGCCGGCGTGGCTGCCGGCTTCGTGGGCCTGCTGTCCATCGGCAACATGGCCGGCCGCTTCGCCTGGTCGGCCACCTCCGACGTCACCGGCCGCAAGCGGATCTACATGATGTATCTGGGCGTGGGAGCCGTGCTGTACATCATCCTGGCGCTGGCCGGATCCTCCACGACCGTCCTTTACGTGGCGCTCGCCTTCGTCATCATCTCGTTCTACGGCGGCGGATTCTCCACGGCCCCCGCCTACCTGCGGGACCTCTTCGGGACCTACCAGGTGGGTGCCATCCACGGCCGGCTGTTGACCGCGTGGTCGGCTGCGGGTGTGGCCGGGCCGCTGATCGTGAACGCATTCCTGGACGCGCAGGGCAAACCGGGCCAGCTGAACGCCGCGTCCTACCAGCCGGCGCTGTTGACCATGGTGGCCCTGCTGGTCATCGGTTTCGTGGCCAACCTGCTGGTCAAGCCCGTCGATGCTCGATTCCACGAACCCCGGCCCGATCGAGGCCGCACCGAACCAGCCATGGAGGCCTGAAAAATGAGCACAGTATCTGACCACGGCGGCCGCCAGGCGCCCGTCAACACCTCTACCGGGAAGCTCGTCGTGGGCTGGGCGCTGGTGGGAGTACCCCTGGCCTACGGCGTGTACGAGACCCTGACCCGGGTGGCGGCGCTGTTCGGATAGCCTCCGGCCCGGCTTGCGCGTCAGACTGGCCCAGTTTTCAGGACGGAACGTCCGCGGGACCCATGAGTTTTCGCGGTTCTCCCCTGAAAACTGGGCCAGTTTGTGCGCCGGGCGTCACGCGGAGCACGCTTTGGGCGGCACTTTAGGACGCCGGGCCCGGGCTTTCGCGGTTTCGTGTCCGCAGGCGCCCCGAAAGCATGCTCCGCGTGACGCAGTTGACGAAAGTTCAGGCCCCCGCATGGTTCGTGAGCCGGCGGCGCAGGACTGTGGCGCTGACCCACGTGACCAGGCTGCAAGCCACGGTACCCCAGAGGATGTCCGTCACGGCCACCAGAGCGGTGAAGTCCTTGAGCACGGCAAATCCGGTCAGTGCCCAGGTGGCGTAAGTGAAGAACCCGAACAGCGCCGCGCCCGTGACCCGCTGCCGCACGGAGGCTTTCGGGTGATGCGGCCGGACGCCGAAATGCACCATGCCCGCCACGAAGATGACGTAGAACAGCACCGCCCCCATCAGGTTCGCCTTGGGCGCCAGCAGCCCGCCGATCTGGCTCTGGTACAGCGGGCTGGCCACCAGCAGGATCCACGCCACGTCCAGCACGGCGAAGATCAGGGCAGTGACTCCGTAGGCGGTCAGCCAGTTCCTGATGCGGGGGTTCATGCTGGGCTCCTTTGTTTCCAGGTGCGGGGGTACACCAGCAGTTCGGTGCCATCGCTGTGTCCGGACTGCCCTCACCAGCAATAAGTGCACAGGAACAGGCAACCTCCGCCAACCCCACCCATACGCCCCAGCCCCCGCTCCGAAGACTAAGTGGACGGGCCCAGCCAAGCCGGGTTGTTGCGATGCAACTCTGCCAGGTGGGGCTCGGGCAGGGACTGGCCGTGCAGCAGCGCGCGGCCGGCCATGGGGAAGGGATGCGTCCGTGAACGAAAAGAGCCGCAAAGCGCTCATCAGTACTGTTATTGCCGTGGTGGTGGCGGTGCTCATCGCCCTCGCCGGAAGCCAGGGCGGATCCAGGATTGGCAGTGTGCCGGTGTTCGCGTTGGGTGTTGCCGTCGCCTTCGTGATCCAGTGGCTGGTGTTCATTCCCTCCTACAAGGCGCAGACGGAGAAGTTCTACGACCTCACCGGCGCCCTCACCTACATCTCCATCACGGTGTTCCTGGTGCTGGCGTCGCCGGGGGTGGATGCCCGTGGCCTGCTGTTGGCGGCCATGGTGGTGCTGTGGGCCGCGCGGCTGGGCAGCTTCCTGTTTTTGCGGATCAGCAAGCACGGCAAGGACGACAGGTTTGATGAGCTCAAGCCGGACTTCTTCCGCTTCCTGAACACCTGGACCCTCCAGGGCCTGTGGGTGGTGCTCACCGCGGCGCTCGCATGGGTGGCCATCACTTCGGACACGAAAGTGGGCCTGGACTGGTTCTTCTGGGTGGGCCTGCTGGTGTGGGCCGGGGGCATCACCATCGAGACGGTCGCGGACCTGCAGAAGACGCGCTTCAAGGACGACCCCGCCAACAAGGGCCGTTTCATCAGCACCGGCCTCTGGTCCAGGTCCCGCCATCCCAACTACTTCGGCGAGATCACCCTGTGGGTGGGCGTGGCCGTCATCGCCCTTCCCGTGCTGCAGGGCTGGCAGTGGGCGGCGCTGGTCTCTCCGGTGTTCGTGGCCCTGCTGCTCATCAGGGGCAGCGGCGTGCCGCCCCTGGAGGAAAAGGCGGACAGGAAGTGGGGCGGCCGGGCCGACTATGAGGCGTACAAGAAGAACACCCCGGTGCTGGTACCCAAACTGAAGTAGGGCTTTACCAAGCAGGGATTTACGACGGCGGCCTCCGGAACCGGGTGCCGCCGTCGCCCGTTCATCAGGTACGATTTAACCCATCAAGGGGAGTACTCCCGTCTGTGAGTGGCCCGTCAATACGGATGCAGCGATGCATCCCGGGCCACCGGCTCCGGTTCAACCGGGCGGAGGAGACCTTGGCGTCAATGTCAACGCCTACCCTTTGGAGTACCCGCCATGCAGGTAACACCCCTCGTCTGGATCATCACCATTGCCGTGACAATCCTGTTCTTCGTGTACGAGTTCTTCGCCCACGTCCGCAAGCCCCACGAACCGTCCATCGGTGAGTCGGCCCGCTGGTCGGCGTTCTACATCGGACTCGCGCTCGTGTTCGGCGTCGGGATCGGCGTGGGCTCGGGATGGACGTTCGGCGGTGAGTACTTCGCCGGCTACCTCACCGAAAAAGCCCTGTCCGTAGATAACCTGTTCGTCTTCCTCATCGTGATGACAGGCTTCGCCGTTCCTAAGAAATACCAGCAGAAAGTGCTGATGGTGGGCATCATCATCGCCCTCATCCTCCGCGGCGGGTTCATCGCCATCGGCGCCACCCTGATCGAAAACTTCTCCTGGGTGTTCTACATCTTCGGCGCCCTGCTGCTCTTCCTCGCCTACCGGCAGGCGTTCGGCGGCCACGACGCCAACCCGGCGGACGGCAAGTTCATGCAGCTCGTCCGCCGCGTCCTGCCGGTCACCCCGGAGTACCACGGGGACCGGCTCACCGTGAAGCAGGACGGCAAGCGCTTCGTGACGCCGATGCTGCTCACCATCATCGCCATCGGCTTCGTGGACCTGATCTTCGCCGTCGACTCCATTCCCGCGATCTACGGCCTGACCAGCGAGGCGTACATCGTCTTCACCGCCAACGCCTTCGCGCTGATGGGCCTGCGGCAGCTGTTCTTCCTCATCGGGGGACTGCTGGAACGCCTGGTGTACCTCGCCCAGGGCCTGGCCGTCATCCTCGCGTTCATCGGCGTGAAGCTGGTGTTCCACGCCCTGCACGTCAACGAGCTCCCCTTCATCAACAGTGGGCAGCCGCTCCTCTGGGTGCCCGAGATCCCCATCTGGCTCTCGCTGCTGTTCATCGGCGCCACCATCCTGGTGGCCACGGTGGCCAGCCTGGTCAAGACCCGCAGGCCTGCGGCCGCAGCCGTGGCCCGTGACCGGGACGCGGCAGCCCTGGCCCCCGATGCGGATGTACCCGCCGGCGAAGACACGGACTCCACGGCCGGGACCCGGCGGTAGAGCCAAGCAGGACGTACGACGGCGGCACTCGGGTTGGGTGCCGCCGCCGCCCTGTTCGGACTAGAGGGAGAACGCCCAGCGCTTCCATTTGCCCGGCAGGCCGCCCGGCCGGGGGCCGAGGGCGCGGATGCCCTTCTTGTACCAAACGTGCAGGAACCCCAGAAAAGCTGCATTAAGCACGAGCAGAATGGCGACGGCAACCAGGAGCACATCCTTCCCTTCCTGGTATTCCAGATAGCCCACCTCGCCGAACACCAGGTGGCCCGTAACCAGAGGCATGACGAGTTCCTTCAACCAGACGACGGCTCCGCCCAGGGCCAACTGCAGAGGAAAGCCGAGGACCGCAAAAAACCAACATCTGTAGGCCAGCTTCTTGCATTGCCTGTCCCAGGCCACCGTCTGTTCCCGCTGGTCAGCCGCAAGTTCCTGCGTCATTCTTCCCCCAAAAGTCTCAGTGCCCCGACAGGCAGCGGTCTGAGTCTAATGGCAACGCTTGGGGGTGCGGGAGGCCCTCCCCGCCCGGCTCGTAACTCTGCCGCAGGATTCACGCAGGAGTCCGGAAGGATTGCCCGAGTCCGGGGGAAACCGGCAATTTCGGGGATGCACCGCCGCTAGGCTTTTCCATGGCGTCAGCGGTAATGGGGGGCTGACGCCCTCAACTCTTCGTGCACAATCCTGGGGAACAGCATGTCCGGCCACACGTCCTTGCCCAACACGTTGCCTGCGTCCGGCACCCGCTGGACTGCCGCCGTCGTTCTTTCCGCCCTGTTTGCGATCTTCGGCGCGAACCTGCCTGCGGTCGCCGCGGGCAGCACCACCACGGCCGAGCAGGGAACAGTCCAGGCTGCGGACCTGCTGGAAACCCTCCCCGTGAAGGGACGCGCGCCCAAGACCGGATACGAGCGTTCACTGTTCGGGCCGACGTGGGCGGACGTGGACCAGAACGGCTGCGACACCCGCAACGACATCCTCAACCGGGACCTGACGGACATCACCTACGTCAACAGCGTCCCCTGCACGGTCAAGACCGGGGTGCTGGCAGATCCCTACACGGGCACTGTGATTGATTTCGTCCGCGGCACCACCACCAGCAGCGCCGTGCAGATCGACCACGTGGTGGCGCTCAGTGACGCCTGGCAGAAAGGTGCCCAGCAGCTGACCACGGAGCAGCGGACCGCATTCGCCAACGACCCGCTCAACCTGCAGGCCACGGACGGGCCCACCAACCAGCAAAAGGGCGACGGCGACGCCGCCACCTGGCTGCCGCCAGCCAAGGGCTTCCGCTGCGAGTACGTGGCACGGCAGGTGGCGGTCAAGGCGCGGTACAGCCTGTGGGTGACGCAGGCCGAGCACGACGCGATCGCCGGGATCCTCGCGGGCTGCCCCGGCCAGCCGGCACCCACTATCGTGCAGCCGGCTTCCACAACCACCACCGTCTACTACGCCAACTGTGCCGAGGCGGTGGCCGCGGGAGCTGCACCGCTCTACGCCGGCAACCCGGGGTACCGCGCGGGCCTGGACGGCGACGGCGACGGGGTGGCCTGCGAGGGCTGAGCGCCCGGCCGCGCAATTTCGCAGGGTATACGACGCCGGCACCCGGCTTGGGTGCCGTAGTCGTCATGTCCGAGGGAAGAGGCCGGTGGTAGGCTCCCCGCTATGGCCATGGACCAAGCGCTGCTGAACTGGCTGCTCGATTCCGACCCTGCCCTCAAGTGGCAGGTGGAACGGGACCTTGCGGCCGACCCGCCGGAGCAGTGGGAGGCCACCCGGAGCCGCCTCGGGACCGAAGGGTTCGGCGCGGAGCTCCTGTCCCATCAGGACCCGGACGGGCAGTGGGCCGGCGGCGCCTACTTTCCCGCAGACTTCGACTTCAATGGACCCGAAGCCGCGGAAGGCGCAGGCCAGCCCTACACCGCCACCACCTGGTCCCTGAACACGCTGCGGGAGTGGGGGCTGGACGCGGACGTGCTCGCCGGGACCGCGGACAAGCTCGCCGCCAGCAGCCGGTGGGAGTATGAGGACCTGCCGTACTGGGACGGCGAGGTGGACTGCTGCATCAACGCTTTCACCCTCTCCAACGGCGCGTGGCTCGGAGCGGATGTGGCCAGGATCGCGCAATGGCTCGTGGAGCACCAACAGCCCGACGGCGGCTGGAACTGCGAGTGGGTTGACGGGTCCACGCGGTCCTCGGTCCACTCAACGATCAACTCCCTCAAGGGCCTGCTGTACTACGAGTCTGCGACAGGAGGCCCTGGCGAGCTGCAGGCTGCCCGGCGCCGCGGCGAGGAGTACCTGCTGGAACGCCGCCTGCTGTACCGACAGTCAACGGGGGAACTTGTGGCGCCTTGGGTGACGCGGCTGGCCTACCCGTTCCGGTGGTTCTACAGCGGGCTGCACGCCCTGGACTACTTCCGGGCCGCGGCCCTGCACGACGGCGCCGCCCCGGACCCGCGCCTGGGGGATGCGATCGAACAAGTCCGCTCCGCCCGGCAGCCCGACGGGACCTGGCTCCAGGAGCGCCGCCTCCCCGGCCGAGTGTGGTTTGAGATGGATGTGCCGCCGGGTGAGCCGTCCAAGTGGCTGACCTTCCACGCCATCCGGGCGCTGGAGTGGTGGGACGGCGACGGCCGCCCGGAAGGAACCTAACGCGATGTGTCCGGTTGCGCCTGCGGAGGGAAGTCTTTCTGCAGCGCCAAACCTGCGATGATCGCGCCGGCCAGGAGGAGTACAAACGGTGTCTGGAGAATCGGGCCCAGAAGCGCGAACCCCGAGTCGGCGATGGGTTTCGACGCCGCGGAAAAGTACCACCGCGTGTACAGGCGGGATCCCGATCAGCAGGGCCGAAACCAGTGCGTACCGCAGCCAGTTTCCACGCCGTGTCATCGCCATCGCCAAGTATGGCCAGGTGTGCCGAGCGGTTTTCAGGGGCCTTGCGGCAAACTTGAGGCTGCACCTACGAACGAAAGCAGGATCCCGTGATCACTCTCCAGCAGGACGCCGAAGGCTTCATCCGCATGAACCGGCACTATCCGGCCAGCGTCCGCATCCGGATCGCCTTCAACGACGGCAGCACCGGCGAGTTCTCGGGCCGGACCCTCAACAACGCCTACGACGCTGCGCTCGCAGAGTTCCGCGCCAGGAACGGGCTTGATGCCAAGGGGTTCAACCGCGCCCCGGCGAGCCGGACCAACGCCGGCAACAAAATCGATTTCGTTCCGGTGCACCCCGGGATGGGGGAGTAGCCGGACAGACATCCCAGGGGCGGTTGCCGTGGTGGTCACCCTGCAACTACATCAGCATGCCGGTGGGCTACCTTCCACTGGCCATCCTCACGCCGGTATATCTGCGTCGCCCGGAGCGTGAGGTTGGTCGGATTGCCGTCCCTGCGGAAGGAGATGCGCTCGATGCCCGCGGTGTAGGCCATATCCCCAAGGACGTCGCACGACTGCACCTCCAACTCCCATGACGTGCAGTTGGAAAAGCTGTCTTCCAGAAACCGAAAAATCTCCTCGACTTCTTCGAGCCCGTACGCGTTGCGGAAGGCTCCCAGGATGCTCACCGGCTCAATGCGCGACCAGATGGCGCGCCGGGGATTGGCGTCGCCGTTGTGGAGAGCGACTTCCGCGTCATGCAGGCTCGTCCGGACCCACTGAAGGAAGTCTTCGCGCTCACTCATGGCGTCAAGGTACTCGCGTGGTGCGGGTCCGGAAAGGGCGGAAAGTCCCCATGACGTGGGCTTTCAGTGCCAGCAACCCGCCCCGCCTGCTAGGTAAGGCCCCGCCAAAAAGTGGGGGGCAATGTGGGGGGCTGCACCCCCTCGACTGGTCCCCAGCCTGGGCCTAATGTTTGCTCGCAAGCATCCGGCGAGGAGGATGGAGGTGCCCGAAATGGGAGCACAGGAAAACGGCGCACTGGTTCGGCGGGGCTATGAGGCGTTCAGCGCAGGCGACATGGACACGCTCAGGGACCTGTTTGCTGAAGACGCCGTATGGCATGTTGGCGGCACGGGTCCGTTGTCGGGAGATAAGAAGGGCCGGGACGCGATCCTGGCCTACTTCGGCGAACTCTTTACGCGGTCCAACGGGTCGATGAGGGTCACGGTGGAGGACGTGGCCCCAGGTGACAGGTATACGGTCGGCGTCCAGTTTTCGCACGCGGAGCGCGACGGCAAGACCATGGACCAGCGGCAGGTCATCGTGTTCAGCATTGCCGACGGCAAAGTCACGGAGGGCACAGAAATGCAGGAGAACACCGCCACGGTGTCTGATTTCTGGTCCTGACGTCCCATTGGCTGGGCTGACAAAGGGGGCAATGCAGGGTGCCATCCCCCTCGACCGCACCCGCGGGCGGACCTAACTTTTTTCGCGGGAATCTGACACCTATGAACAAGGGGAGCGATCATGGCGGTAGCAATAATCATGGAGTTCGATGGTTCAACGCTCGAACAATATGACGAGATCAACAAGAGAATGGGGCTGACCCCGGGAGGCCCTGGTCCTGAGGGATCAATATCCCATTGGGCCACAGCAACCGATAATGGCTTCCAGGTGACGGATGTGTGGGAAAGCCGCGAGCAGTTCGATGCATTCGCCCGGGACACCATGGGGCCGCTGAGCGTGGAACTGGGATTCGCCGCACCACCGAGGATGACCTTCCGCGACGTTCACAACTATTTCACCGCCAACGCCGGGATCTAAAACCTCTTGGTTCCACAGGGCCTCAAGACCACCGAAATCGCTGGCCAATTGCTCAAGACCTCCCGGCTGCTGTGACCCTAGCCGGCGGTGTCCTCGTGCGCCTTGACGACGAAGTGTTCCACGCGCCGGTCCGGAACGAGCCAGATCAGCGCGACGACGGTGAAGACGGCGACTCCCAGCAGCGGCTGGACCAGGGTGAGGGCGATCCCCAGGAGGTAGATCAGCGGAGAGGCTTTGCCCTTCCAGTCCTTCCCCACAGCCCGGGCCAGGGCCCCATCATTGCCCTGCACTGCGATCAGCCGCCGTTCCAGGATGAAGTAGGCGATTGCGGCGCTCAGCAGGTTGATGCCGTACAGCAGCACAGGCACCTGCAGGAAGCCCGACTCATCCATCCACCGCGTGGTGAATGGGAACAGGGACAGCCAGAACAGCAGGTGCAGGTTGGCCCAGAGGATGGCGCCGTTCACCCGGCTGGCGAGGTGGATCATGTGGTGGTGGTTGTTCCAGTAAATCCCCACGTACACGAAGCTCAGGAGGTAGGTGAAGAGGGTGGGCAGGATGGCCGCGACGCCTGCCCATGTTGGTTCCTCCGGCGTGTGCAGTTCCAGCACCATGATGGTGATGATGATCGCCAGTACGCCGTCGCTGAAGGCTTCAAGCCGGTTCTTGTTCACCCGAATATCATGCACTCAAAGTCAGTTGCCGGCGCGTCGCATAGAAGCGCAGTAGGTAGACCTGCCACTGCCCTCCTAGGACGGTTCGCCAAATTGGAGGCCGCGCTCTGCAAGCGCTGCCTCGAGGAGCCGAATTGCGCGGGGCCCACGCCATGCATGCCAAGCAGCTCCTTGCGCGAGTGGTTGGCGACCTCACTCAGCGTCGTGATGCCTGCGTTCAGCAGAGCGGTGTTGGCCGGCCGCCCGAGGGGAGGAAGGTCACCGATCTGGGCTGGGGTGTCTTGGGTGCTCATGCCACTTACGGTACCGGCGCGATCCGACATGGGGGAGTACGACGGCGTCACGCGGGTTGGGTGCCCGGTACCGGGTCAGCGACAGCACCTGAGGTAGGGCTGGAGACGCCCGGAAGGTAACGGCGCCTGACGGTTCAACCTCCGGCGGGTTGGGCGGTGCGCTCGATCGTGACCGTCCCGGCGTCGCCATCCACACGCACCTTCTGGCCGCCGGCCAGCCGCTGCGTCGCCACCCCGGTTCCCAGGACAGCAGGAATGCCGTACTCACGCGCCACGATGGAGCTGTGGCTCAGCGGGCCGCCGACGTCCGTCACCACGGCGGAGGCCATCGCGAACAGCGGGGTCCATGCCGGAGTGGTCATGCGCGCCACCAGCACCTCGCCGGGCTGCATCCGGCCGAAGTCCTCCGGACCCCGCACAACCCGTGCCGGTGCGGTCACCCGGCCGGAACTGGCGGCTGCGCCCTTGATCACGTCCCCGGCCTGGTGCTGCGGCCCCGCCGGCATCATCGAACCGAACGCCTTCTCCATCCACGCCTTCTGGGGCAGCATCTGCGGGGCGGACGCCTTCGACTGGCCCCGCCACAGCATCCTCCGCTCCTCGACGGCGGCAGCCCGGACTGGACGGGAGGCTCCGGCAAGCGAAACGCCCGCACCAACGTCCGCGAGCCCAAACTCCACCGCGCTATGAAGCTCCTGGAAGCGCAGCCAGAACACGTCATCAGCAGAGCCGATTACGCCCGAGGACACCAGCCGCCGGCCGAGTTCCAGCAGCATGCGCCGCAGCAGCGGCCAGGCGAGTCCGACGTCGGCGAGCGCGTCCTCGCGGAGCGGAGCCGTTTCCTGTGCCCACTTCAGCAGACGGAAGAACAGGGCCCGGCGCCGCGGACCCAGCCGTGAAGCCATCTCCCGCGTCAGCGACTCCCTGCGCTCGGTGAGCAGCCGCTGCCGCTCATGCGGGTCGGTGCCCTGCGCGCGCAGGTAGAACTTCACGGTCTCCAGCTGGGCCGTGGGGTCGTCGGCCGGGACCGGGGTGGCGAAGTCCAGGTTGTAGACCGCATGCCCGTAGAGGGCCAGATGCTCCTGGAAGGTGATGCGCCATTCCTGCCACAGCGCGTCATCCACCCCTGCCGGCGCGGAACCGGTCCGCAGGCACCTGGCGAGTTCCGCCGTCGGCTGTTCCACCAGTGCGGTAACCAGCGACGGATCGCTGCGCGCCCACCCGGCGAGGTCGTACAGTGACTTTTCGGCTCGGATGGGTTCGCTGTCGAAGCCGAGCAGGAAGTCTTGTGCGGGCGGATCGCCGTCGCGCCGGACGGTCCTGTAGAAGCCCCGGAAGGAGAGCTCGCTCATGTCGGCCATCGGAATGACGGACTGGACCGCGGTGTAGTAGACGGTGCCGGCGTCCAGGAGGGCCTGCACGCCCGCCAGCAGCTCCGCGCCGGGAAGCCCGGACGGCGGTTTCGCGGACCAGTCCTTGATGGTGCGTTCGTAGCGTGGATGGGAATAGTCCCGCCAGCCGGCCATGCCCATGTGCGCCGTGCCGCGGAACAGCGCCCGCATCGCAGGGACCGTCCTAGCCGTCATTCGCAGCATGGGCCAGGTGCGGTAGTAGTAATAGGCGTAGCCGTTGACGGTGGGGAACCGGACGTCTCCTTCACGGAGGGAATGTTGGCCAAGCGCGTCGTTCATCAGGGCCGATATCGAGCGGGACACGGAGCCGTCGATGAGGTCGGCGAAGAGCGGGGAGAGCGGTTCCGGCATCTGTTCCACGATGCTCGCCCGGAAGTAGAGGCCCTTGGGGTAGGGGACAGGCCATTCGGTGGGGACGTCGGCCGCGGGCTCGGGCAGCGCGGTGACGGGCCGCGACTGGAGCAGGAAGAACTGGCCGTCGGCGCGAGCCCATTCGATGTCCTGCGGTGCGCCGAAGTGGTCAGCGATCCGCCGTCCGAAGCCGGCAAGTTCCGCCGCCGCGGTATCGTCCAGGACGGGCGCACGACGGCGGGCTTCCGCCACCTTTTGCTCGGCCGTTCCCTCTGCCGTGGGGACGGTCATGAGTTCCTTGTCCGCTGTCTGCCGGGAGAGGACCTTGCCGGTTGCGGTGTCCACGGTCAGGTCGTCGGTGGTGACCGCCCCACTCACCACGGCCTCGCCCAGGCCCCACGCCGCGCTGATCGCCGTCTGGTCGCGCCGACCGTTGGCGGGGTTGGCGGTGAACATCACCCCGGCGGCCTCGGCCTCCACCATCTGCTGGACCACGACGGCGAGACGCACCTGGTCCGGCAGCACACCTTCGCGGGCGCGGTAGGACATGGCGCGCGCTGTCCAGAGCGAGGCCCAGCAGTCGATCACGGCCTTGGCGAGCGCCTGCATGCCGCGGACGTTCAGGTAGGTTTCCTGCTGGCCGGCGAAGCTGGCTGAGGCGAGGTCCTCGGCGGTGGCGGAGGAGCGGACGGACACCGCCGTGTTTCCACCGCCGAGGAGTTCGTAGGCGTCCTTCAGGCCGGCTTCGATGTCCGACGGCATGGCGCCTTTGCTGAACAGGGTCCGGATCAGTGCGGAGGCGTGCTCATAATCCTCCGTGGTTGCCTGGGACGGAAGTGCGGCCGCCAGCTCCTGGATGGCCTGCCCAAGGTTGTTGTCGGTGACGAACGCCGTGTACGCGTCTGTGGTGAGGACGAACCCGGGCGGGGCCGGAAGGCCGGCCTGGATCAGGCCGCCGAGGCCCACCGCCTTGCCGCCGGCTTCGGCAATGTCACCGGGGCGTACGTCTCCCAGGCCGTTGACGTACTTCATGACGCTGCCGCCTTGCTGCCCGCCGCCGTCGTCCGCTTCCAAAACGCTGGCCGCCTCCACAGCACTACCGCGAGCACCGCCACCCACAGGAGGAATGCGCCGATGCTGATGCGCTCGCTGATGCCCAGCATGAGGTTTGGTCCCGGTACTGCCATGAACGCGACCATACCCATGAGCGCTGACATTGCGAGCGAGACGATGGAGTAGATCCGCATCCAGCCGCGGAATCCGGCTGCGACGAAGCACATCGCGGCGACCATCAGGGCGAGCTGGATATTGGTGGCGACGATGTGCATGGGGATGGAACTGTCGTCGCCCAGCCGGAGCGGGAAGACGGCGCCCATGATGTTCCAGAGCCCATACGCGATGAGCAGTCCGGCGGCGATGCGCAGGGCGCGGTGGCCGCGGGTAGAGATCCAGGCGCCCACGCCGAAGGCTGTGAACAACACTGTGTAGACCCAGGTGAACGGGGCGGTGACTCCGTAGCCGGGGGAGCCGACCGCGAACAGCTCGCTCACCATCTGCTCGGCACGGCGGTAGCCTGCCCACTGGGAGGCGGCGATGCCGTCGGTGAAGACGACATAGAGCAGCGACGATAATGGCCCCGCGGCGAGAAGGCCGGTGCGCAGGGCGTCACTGCCTTGGCCCTCGAACGGCACAGCCCGCCGGCGTCGCGGAAGCCGCCCGCCTGCAACTGACATGGTGGATGTCCTCAGTGCCCGCGGACCTCATCGGCTCGGTTCAGGGCCCGCGGGCGTTGGCCCTGACGCCTACCTGTTCCAGCGTCGGCCTGCACCTGACAGCATGGCTAGGGCCGAACGGCCTTGGGGCTGCCGTCATGCCAGGCAGCGGCCAAAGAGACGTCGTCGTACCGGGCGCCGGGACGGTAGGGGAGTGAGACGTCAATGCCGACTGCCGTCGTCCTTGAAGTACGACGGGGCAGCTGGCCCTTGGACTGGAATATCCGACGCGGCTGCCAGGTCGCTGAGGCCAACCGCCAGGATCGTGCCGTCGACGTCCCGGTCCGGAAGCATGGGTCAAGGAATCCATGTCCTGCTGCTAGGCGTTGCCTGCACCTTGCCCCGTGTCCTCCCACATGACATCCAGGTTGTGGAAGACCACGGGACCGTCGCACAGTTCGGCCATCCGGGCGGCGAACTCGGACGTTTCCGGCCGGCCGGAATTTTCCATGGCGGAGTCGAAGGAATCGAAGTCCACGATGGTGAAATAGTGCCCCGGGCGGTCCCTGTCCGCGGTGGCGACGATGTGGCGGAACGTGGCCGGTGTGCTTCCCTCACTTTGTGAGGGGCGGCCCAGCTCCTCGATTTCCTTGATGCGGGAGGACGTGAATTCGATGATCTGCACAAACCCGGCCATGACGGCTCCTCGACGGCGGTGGACGCTGATGCGGATCACGGTAAACCCAGCAGCGGACCGCGGCACAGGGGAGAAATGCCCTACTCCGGCCGCCGTGAAGCATTAGGTATCCGTGCGTATTGACTGCCATTTGGCGGAGGAATAGCTTCTGCGGTAACGGGGCGGTTTTCCCCGCTGCTCACGGAACATGGTGCCCATCCGGGCTACTTCTGCGGGGCGCCGGCGCCAGGCAAGGAGGATTTGCGGGCGCCGTGCTCTGCGGCGGTATTTCCGGTGGACATGCAGGGAAGGGAAAGACCATGCCGAAGTATCTGTTTGAAGCGACGTACGTGGGCCAGGGCATCAAGGGGCTCATGCAGGAAGGCGGCACCGCACGGCGCGAGGCCCTGACGGAGGCCCTGAAATCCGTGGGCGGAACGCTGGAGAGCTTCTACTACGCCTTCGGCTACTACGACGTCCTGGGCGTTTTCGAGGTGCCGGACGATGCGAGCGCGGCAGCACTGTCGCTGCTCATCAACTCCAGCGGAAACGTCAACGTCCGTCTGAAGCCGCTTCTGACTGTGGAGGATATCGACGAGGCCGCCAAGAAGACGCCGTCGTACCGGGCGCCCGGCAAGTAGGGGAAAGGCGGGCGCGGTGGCCAGTGCCGCCGTCGTACGCTGGATGCCAACGGTGACCGACGGGGAAGGCGGACATGGCGGAAACGACGACGGGTGGGCAGCTTGGGGAGGTCATGGCCGAGCTGGCAGCCCTTGAGGATGCCAGGGTCCGCGAGGCGAACGAGAAACGCGGCGACCACCACGGCGTGAATCTGGGCCGCCTGCGCGCGGTTGCCAAGCGGCTGAAGACACAGCAGGACCTGGCTGTCCCGCTGTGGGGGTCCGGTGACACGGCGGCGCGGCTGTTGGCTCTTTTGGTTTGCCGGCCCAAGGCGTTTGGACGTGACGAGCTGGACGGGATGCTGCGGGAGGCTCGCGACCCGAAAGTCCACGACTGGCTGGTGAACTACGTGGTGAAAAAGAGCCCGCACGCGGAAGAGTTGCGCGTCGACTGGCTGGCTGACCCGGACCCGGTGGTGGCCAGCGCGGGCTGGGCCCTGACGTCCGAGCGTGTGGTCAAGAAGCCC
Source organism: Pseudarthrobacter defluvii (assembly GCF_030816725.1). Taxonomy (NCBI): domain Bacteria; kingdom Bacillati; phylum Actinomycetota; class Actinomycetes; order Micrococcales; family Micrococcaceae; genus Pseudarthrobacter; species Pseudarthrobacter defluvii. The sequence continues at coordinate 3,258,869 of NZ_JAUSYG010000001.1, read as the reverse complement.
CAGGGCCTGGAGCTGGTCGCCCTGCTGGACACCATCGAGGCAGAAATGAAGGACGCCCCGGACCGCCTCCAGTGGGCGATGAACACGTGCCTGGCGCAGATTGGGATCGAGCACGCGGAGCACAGGGCGCGTGCCCTCGGCATCGGGGAGCGGCTGGAGGTGCTGAGGGATTACCCCACGCCTCCGGGCTGCACGTCACCGTTCGCACCGGCGTGGATCAGCGAGATGGTGCGGCGCAAGGGGGAGTAGCGCAGTTTACGACGGCGGCGGGGCGGGTAGGATCGGAGCGTTGCCGAAGGGGATCGGCACCTTTTTGGGGGGAAGCTGACAGGGCGGCCAGCAGGCCCGCGGGAACCAGGATGCGGCCGGCGAGTTTGTGCCAACTCGCCCTGCCGCGGTTGCCCCGGCGCAGCGAGGGAACGAACTGAAATGCGCCCAGCACCAGGTAGAGGGTGACCGTGGGGATGTGGATCAGCACCGGGACGGGTGAATCGAAGAACCTGGCGTTGTCCGTCCGCACCTGCCTGCCGTCAGGTCGGTCAGGCGGACGGCTCCGGCGATGACGGGGACCAAGCTGAGAAGGATCAGGGCGGCGGGTACGAACCACCGGCTCCTGGGATGTGCGCGGGGGAGGGGAACAGCTGCGGTGTTCATGGGTTTGCTTCTTCGAACGGCTGGGCCTTGATGCTGGCACGAACCTCTTTGTCCAGGCGGGCCTCGCGGATGGTGTCCGGCCCTTGACGGCCGGAATGACGGTGCCCAGCAGCACCCTGACGGTACGGCGTACGCCCAAGGTACTGCACCTGGTTCCGGTTGGCGATAGGTAGGAAATGGGTACGGGATCCGCCAGTTCCCCCATTGCACGGTCCGGGCACCGGGGCCACTATTAAGGCTCGGGAAGGCTGGGGCCTTAGGAGAGTGCTTACCGCCTGAGAATCAAGGACTCGTCATGACTAATGGTTCCGTCTTCCCCACCCGGCGTACCATGCTGAAGAGCGCGGGGGTAGGCGTCGTCGGCATACCCCTTCTGACCGCAGGCAGCGTTCCGCCCCACCTCGCTGGTGCGGCTGCGGCGGCGCTTCTTCCCGCCCCGCCGGGGCAGGTTCCGCCCCTGCTGGACCGGGCCAAAGTGGACCGTGCCCTGGCACGGCTGGACGACTTCGCCGGGTACGCGATGGACCAGACCGGGCTTCCGGGGCTGGCGGTCGCCGTCGTCTATCAGGACGAGGTGCTGTACTCGAAAGGCTTTGGCGTCCGCGAAGTGGGCAAACCCGGAAAGATCACGCCGGACACGGTGTTTCAGGTGGCGTCAGTATCCAAGCCCCTGGCCTCCACCGTGACTGCCGGCGTCGTGGGGCAGCTGGTCATCGCCTGGACGGACCCTGTGATCAGGTACAACAGGGATTTCGCGCTCAACGATGGCTACGTCACCGAAAATGCCACCTTCGCGGATCTGTTGTCCCACCGCAGCGGACTGCAAACGGGGGCGGGTGACCTGCTGGAGGACCTCGGCTTCGACCGGGACTACATCCTGGCCCACTTGAATCAGCAGCCCCTGGATGCGTTCCGGTCCAGCTACCACTACAGCAATTTCGGCTTCACGGAAGGCGGCCAGGCGGCAGCCGATGCAATGCACATGGAATGGGAGGACCTGGCTGACCGGATCCTGTTCCGCAAACTGGGCATGTCCTCGTCAAGTTACCGCCTCGGGGACTATGAAAAGGCCGCCGACCGGGCCATTCTCCATGTTCCGCTTGGCAACACACAGTGGGCGGCAAAGTACCGGCGGGACCCCGACGCCGAAGCCCCGGCCGGCGGTGCCAGTTCGTCGGTGCGGGACCTGGCACAGTGGCTCCGGCTCCAGCTGGGCAACGGCACCTATGACGGAAACCCGGTGATCGACGCCGCTGCCGTGCATGCAACGGACGTTCCCCATTCAGTCTCCGGGCCGGCGTCGTCACCTCCCGCCCGGTCGCGCTTTTACGGGCTGGGTTGGAACGTCTCCTACGACGACGAAGGACGGGTCCAGCTGGGACACTCAGGGGCCTTCAACCTCGGGGCAGCCACTGCCGTCTCGATGCTTCCGGGTGAACAGTTGGCCATCGTGGCCCTGACCACCGGCCGCCCTCAGGGGATCCCGGAAGCCATCAACGCGGACTTCGTGGACACGGCCCAGCACGGATCGCCCACCGTTGACTGGCTGGCCTTCACCGCCGCCATCTTCAGGCAGCAGGATGAAGCGGACAAACCCGAGGTGGATTACACCAAGGTTCCGTCCAACCCAACTCCCGCCGGGCCGAACGCCAGCTACACGGGCACCTATGACAACTCCTACTACGGCCCGGTGGTGGTGGAGGAGGAGGATGGCCGGCTGGCCATGAGGATGGGGCCGGACACCAAGGGGACCACGTTCGCCCTCACCCACTTTGACGGCGACACCTTTAGCTTCGAGACCATCGGCGAGAACGCCAATGGCCTGGCCGGGGCGCTCTTCACGAAAGCAGGAATGGGCTCCTCGGAACAGGTCACCCTCGACTTCTACGACCGGACAGGGCTGGGAACCTTCACCAGGCGCCTGGGTTAGCTGCCCTGCCTTCGCCGGGCCGCTGTCGGCCGCCTTCCTCCATGGCTTCCAGCCACTCCAAGAACGTCTGGCGTCCGACGGCGGAACCCGGCGCCGGGATCAGCGCGCCCGTGCGCATTGCCTTGCCCATGGGGCCGGGAACGTGCAGCGGAACGATCCGTTTCTTCTGCCGCGTCTTGGCCAGATAGGCCGCGACCAGGCTTTTCAGCTGTTCGGTCCGCGGGCCGCCGAGGTCCGGGATGCGTCCCTGCGGGGCGTGCTCGGCCGCGTCCACCAGGGCCGCGGCCACCTCCTTTGCCGCCACGGGCTGGGTGACCATCGTGGGCACGAAGAGCAGCGGGCCCACTGAGGCGGCCTTGATGGACATCGGCACGAACTCGTGGAACTGGGTGGACCGGAGGAGGGTCCAGGGAATGCCGCCGTGCCTGACTTCGTCCTCCTGCACCAGCTTCCCTGCGTACAGTCCAGAGTTGGCTTGATCGATGCCCACAATGGACAGCGCCACATGGTGCTTTACGCCGGCTTTTTTCTCGGCCGCCATCAGGTTCTGGGTGGCGTGGGTGAAGAAGTCCACGGCCTTCTTGGTGGACATGGCCTGGATGCCGGAGACGTCGATGACTGTTTCGACATCCTGGAGTGCGTGGTCCAGGCCGCGCCCGGTGAGCAGGTCCACCCCCTCGGCGCGGCTGAGGCTGACCACGTCGTGCCCACGCTCCCTGGCGATCGCCACAACGTGGCGGCCAACTGTACCGGTTCCCCCTGCAACGGCAATCCTCATGGAAGAAATCCTAAGCCGGTTCCCCGACAAAAACCTTCGGGTCCGCTTCATGCGCGAAGGGCGCGTCCGGTCCGGCCGGGCGCGCCCTTCGGAGCGTAAGTGGGACTTCGTCCCGTGGCTAGTCTTGCGCTTCTGCGTCGAGGTCCGTCTCCAGGAGCTCCACCAGGTGGTTGAGGGCCTGATCCGATCCCGGACCGTCGGCGCGAAGTACTACTACGTCGCCGCAGGAAGCGCCGAGGCTCATCAGGGAGAGGATGCTGGCCGCATCGAGTGCTTCATCGGAGCTCGCACCTTCGGAAGCGATGGTGACCTCCACTCCGAGTTGGCTGGCCGCCTCGGCGAAAATCGATGCGGGGCGGGCGTGGAGGCCCACGCGACTGGCGATGGTTGCTGTGCGTTTAGGCATTTGATTCCTTGGTCTCGGGGGGTGGGTGGGGTGAGCGAGGAGGCTGGGGACAGGCTGCTATGCAGCAGGACTCTTCTGCTTCGTTTCGCTCTTTTGCTTGGTTTCGGTCTTTTCGCTTTCCTTTGCTTCGGCGAGCCAGGCGTCGCGCTTAGCGCCGGGGACCCATCCCGCATCGACCACCCGCCGTTGGAAGACGACGGCGGCTGTCACCAGGGCAGCGGCGATAAGGACGGTCAGGATGGCACCGATGGCAGGGCCGCCGCTGAGGCTGACACCGATGAGGGTGCCGAACCATCCAAAGTCGGCGTCGCCGAAGGTGCTGTTGGCCAGTCCAAACTGGCCCAGCACGAGCAGCAGGACGGCGGGCAGGATGGTGATGATGATGCCGTTGACGAAACCTCCCAGCATGGCTCCTTTACGGCCCCCGGTTGAATTGCCATACACACCGGCACCGCCGCCGGTGAAGAAGTGCGGGACCATTCCCGGGAGGATGAGGGCGAGTCCGAACGCGGGATTCAGCCAGAGGGCGAGCACGCCGAGGGCCACAAGGCCTCCGGTAAAGGAGCTCAGGAAGCCGATGAGCACCGCGTTTGCTCCGAAGGGGAAAACGATGGGAATGTCGAGGGCGGCCTTGGCGCCGGGGACTACCTTGGCGGCGATGCCCTGGAAAGCCGGGACGAGCTCGCCCAGTACGGTACGGACGCCGTAGAGAATGACGGCCACACCGACGCCGAACATCAGCGCCTGTTTGAAGCCTGCCATGACGAAGGCTCCGGCGTCAGGGACGTCAAAAATTGCAAGCGCTTCTGCAGACGGAAGGGCGATAAGTCCCCAGATGGTGAAGACCATGTAGATCATGACCATGGACAGCGAGGTGGCAACCATTGAGTCGCGGAGGAACTTCAGCCCCTGCGGGAACTGGATGTCTTCGGCCGACTTGCTGCGCTTGCCGGCGGCCTGCCCAACGGCGCCCGCTGCAATGTAGCCCAGGGAGCCGAAATGGCCGATCGCGATGGTGTCATTGCCAGTGATTTTCTTCGTCCAAGGATGGAGGAACGCCGGCATGACCACCATGATCACGCCAAGCAGGACGGCCCCGAGGACCACCACCAGCCAGTCAAAGCCCTGTCCCAGGCCAACGGACAGAATGACGGTGAGCATGGTGGCCATGAACACCATGTGGTGGCCGGTCAGGAAGACGTACTTCAACGGTGTGAAGCGCGCCAGTACCAGCATGATCAGGAAGCCAAAGGTCAGGACGTAAGCGCTTTGGGCACCGAACTGTTCCTGGGCCATCGCGGTAATGACCTCGTTGGTCGGAATCACCCCCTGGGCGCCGGTCACGGTGAGGATGAGTTTCCCGAGGGGATCCAGTGATCCGGTAACAACGGTGGCACCCACGCCGAGGATGAAAAAGCCCAAGGCCGCCTTGAGCGCGCCTCCGATGACCTGGCCCGAGTTGCGTCGCAGTGCGATCAGGCCTGCTGCGGTAATGATGCCGATCAGGTACGCGGGCACGTTGAGAATCTGCTGCCCTATGAAATTCAGTACTACTACGAGCCAGTCCATGCCGTAGGCACTCCCTTATTGCTGAAAATGTTGGTTGGTTTTTGTGGTGGTGCGGGTGGAGGAGCCACCGGGAACGGCTACTGGACGGCGGCCGACAGTTTCTTGTGGATTTCATCGAGATCGAAGAAGTTCTCGATGACAATGACTCTTGCGGGGACATCGCCAATTTCAGGGGCGAGTTCCTCGGACGTGAGGACGATTTCGGCCGTTTGCGCCGCGCCTCGGGCCACCCCAATGTCGGCGGCCTCAATATCGGCGTCGATGCCGAGGTCCTGGAGGACCTTTTCTGCGTTCATTTTCAGGAGCACTGATGTTCCAATGCCCATTCCACATACAGCGACGATCTTCATGGTTCGTTGCCTTTCAGTTCTTTAGAAGGGTGTTGCTTATTTCGGGGAGGCGGCGCGCGCCAGGAGGGAGCGGACTTCTTCCGCGCTCGCTGCGGCGTCGAGGCCACTGCGGGTGGCCGGATCCGAAAGGATCCCAGCCACTGCCCTCAGGACTTCGATGTGTGCAGTGTGGTCAAGGGCCGCGAGGCCTATGACCAGGGAGACGGGGTCGTTGGATTTGTGCCCGAACTCGACAGGGGAGGCCAGGCTGACCCAACTCAGCCCTCCCTTTTTGACGGATTCTGAGGGCCGTGCGTGGGCGAGGGCGACGCCGGGGGCGATGACGATATAGGGGCCGTGCTCTTCCACGGCCGCGATCATCTGTTCGGTGTAGTCCTCGGTGGTGACGCCGCCGGCCACCAGTCCATCACCTGCGCGGCGGATCGCTTCCCGCCAGTCGGAAGCGGTGGCGTTGGTGGTGATGGATGAGAGTTCTTCAGCGAGGTTTATAGCCACGTCGGGATCCTTCAGTCGGCGGATCACATCACGACGATGTGAGTTAGATCACCGTAGCAAGGATTGGTGGCTTAAGTCTACAAGTAGACCAAAGTGTAATGTTGCAGCGCCCTCTATGCGGATGCCAAGGCAAGTGAGGTTGCGCCGCTGTGGGTGAGTCGGCTGATCCTGTCGGGCGCGAAGAGCGCGTCCTGGGCAAGCAGTGAAGCCCCCGTGAGACCCGCCTCGGCCCCCAGGCGGGAGGGTTCAACAACGAGGTCCTGGGTGGCGAACTCGCGTGCCCCGGCGTAGATGGCTTCACGGATGGGTCTGAGGAAAGGTTCGCCCGCCGCGGCAAGGCTCCCGCCAATAATCACCGCCTCGGGGTTGATCAGTCCCACGATGTCGGCCAGCGTCTGGCCAAGGGTGGTGCCCGTTTCTTCGAGGAGGGCGAGCGTTCGGTGGTCCCCGCTCGCCGCGAGCTCGACGATGTCGGCTCCTGTCCTGACTTTGTAGCCGCGCGCCACCAGTTCTGCGCGCACCACCGCTCCGCTGGCTACGGTTTCAAGCCGCTGGAGGCGGCCGCCGCCGATGCGCGGCCGGCTCAGGTCTCCGGCACCTCCGCGGGCTCCGCGGTATACAGCGCCATCCAGGACGAACCCGAGCCCGATTCCGATGCCGGCTTTCACGCCCACAATGTCCTGGTAGCCAACCCCGCCCCGCCTTGCTTCGGCCAGGGTCATGACATTCACGTCCCGGTCGACCGCGAGGACGGCATGTCCGTATCGGCTGGTGAAGTAGTCGCGGACAGTCACCCCGTCCCACTGCCTGTCGACCTGCGGCGACGCGAGGCGGCCGGTGGCCGTATCCACCGGGCCGGGGACGCCGACGCCGATCGCCAGGACGTTATCCCGGGTCTTGCCGAGGCGCTGCAGCATGAGGTCGAAGACCTGGCCGGCCCATTCAAAGATCTCGGCCGGGCCCTGGCTCGGCCCGATGTCCGCCTGGTCGACGCTGAGGATCGTGGATACCAGGTCCGTGATGGCCACCATGCTGTGCGAGCCGCCGATGTCCAGGGCCAGCAGCACGCCTGAGTCCGGCTTTACGGCGAACTTCTCAGGTGGGCGTCCACCGCGTGAATCGAGTTGGCCCACGCTCTCGATGATGGAGGCGTTCAATAACTCCTCAAGCCGCCGGGCGAGGGTGATGCGCGACCAGCCCAGCCGTTCCAGGAGGTCGGTCCTGGTGGTAGCCTGCCCGGACCTGATCAGATCCAGTACAACGCCTGATCCTGTCGATAGTGATTGCGCCATTCCAACCCCCATGATTCGGTCGCTACTGGGGCCTTTACCGGCCCGAGTTATGCATACTGGTATTCCAAAGCCTACCCCAATGTCCGGCCGTCTAACTGAGTTCAAGCAGGGACGAAGCTGTGAAAATGACGCCGTCGTACCGGTCGCCGGGACACCAGGGGAGGCGGGCCCCTTGACCAGCCAGATGGATATATGTCAGTGACGGCTGTGGGCTTGAGCTGCTGCATGGGCCAGGCGGCGGCCCACGTCAATCGGGGACTCAGGGAAACCGCGGAGGAACCCGGCCAAGGCCCCGCTGTAGGCCACAAGCACTTCATTCGCCAGGTCCTGGGCGCCCTCCCCGGCAAGAGGGCGGGACAGGTGGAGAAGGCGGTCGGAGAGCAGGGTGGTGTCACCGGCCAGGACGTCGCTGATTTCGTCCGTGGCCTGTGGGAGCTCGTTGGCTGCGGCCAGGAAGGCGCACCACCGTGACGGGTGGCCATGGGTGTCCCGGTAGGAGGCAAGAGCATCGAAGACCGCGAGTAACCGATCCAGGTCATTGTCCGCGGCAACGATGTGCTGGTCCCAGACCCTCTGCCAGTCCGACAGCCTGACTCGCAGCACTTCAGCAACCAAGGCGTCCTTGCTGCCGAAGTGCGTGTACAGGGTGGCCGCCGATACCTCCGCCTGGCGCAGCAGCTCATCGACTGGAGTGTCCCGGATACCGCGTTCGAACAGTACCTGATCGGCCGCCTCGAGCAGCCGGGTGCGTGCAGGAGATCGGGGGCCGGGAGTCATCAAATCAGTATAGATAAGCTGCACATAGAACGATAGTTGTGCTGTAGCATAACGATCGTTACAGACCTCTGAGGGAGGGCTGTGATGCGACCCACGGAGTGGTGGTCGGAGGCAGCGCGTGGGGTCAGCGCGCCAAATCGAGGATGATTTAGATGAAGCTTTCAGCAGGCGGTCGAATAGGTCTGGCCGGAGCAGCCGTCGTCGGAGTCGCTTTTGGCATGGCCCGCTACGCCTACGGTCTGACGCTGCCGAACATCCGGGAAGACTTGGGGCTGTCCGAGCTGGTGCTGGGCATCATCGCAAGTGCGACGTTCGCGGGGTACCTGGCTGGCTTGCTGCTGGCAGGGCCGCTCGCTGCCCGGCACGGTTCGCGTGCGCCCACAACCGTGGGCGGAGCCAGCGGAGTGCTGGGCGCTGTGATCGTGGCATCCGCGCAGTCCCCGGGGCTGCTCGCCGCCGGTGTCATCCTGGCCGGCAGCGCCGGCGGCTGGGTCTGGGCCTCCTACTCGGACATTGTGACCGGTGCGGTGCCCCTGCAGCAGCAGCCAAGGGCATTGGCGATTATCACAACCGGCACCAGCGGCGGGCTGGTGCTGCTCGGCGGTTTGTCCGTCTTGGCGGTACTAGGTTCCTGGCGATTGGTCTGGGTCGGCATTGCCTTGGCCGCGGTAGCCGCCGCCCTTGTGAACCTTCGCCTCGTGCCGAAAACCGAGCCAGTCCCGGTTGTGAACAACCGTCACGGTGCTTCCGCACTGTTTGCAGTGCTGCGGGGCCCGTGTGCCTACGCGGTGGCTTACTTCGCGGCCGTCGTCATCTACTTCACCTACGCGGCCGACGTCCTCGGCAGCGGTGCCCTCCCAGCGGGAGCTGTCCCCGCACTCTACGCGGGCATTGGCCTCTGCGGCGTGGTAGGTGTAGCGACTGGAAACTTCGCGGGTCGGATGGGCAGTTCGAAGGTCGCCGGACTGTCCCTTGGAGCCGTCGGTGCAGCACTGGCGATGCTCGGGTTGGCAGGCGATTCCTTGACCGCTACGGCGATCTCGGCATGCATCTTCGGAGTGGGATACATGACGGGATCTGCCGTGCTCGCCATTTGGACCGCCGAACTGGTGCCCGAGCGTCCAGGCGAGGCATTCACGGCTTGCCTAATCGTGGGGGCACTCAGCTCGGTCGCGGCCCCGGCCCTGGCCGGCGCGGTGATCCCCGGGGTAGGTCTGGGGCCGTTGTTGATCTTCGCCGCCGCGGCGTCATTGCTCAGCGGGACAGCGCTCGTGTTGCGTGCATCCCCGCAAAGGGCTGCCGTCGGTGATGCCAGGCCGTGATTCGTCAATGGTCTAGATGCCCTGCCGCTTGGGGCGAGGGCGCTCTACACGAGGAAGGCTCCGTCCCACGGGACGGAGCCTTCCTCAACCAGCAGTCGGATCAGGAGCCCTGGTCAACGGCAACCACGATCTTGCCGCGGGTATGGCCTTCCATGTTTGAGCGGAAGGCGTCAGCGGCCTCGTCGAGCGGGAAGACTTCGGCAACCGCTACGCGGAGCTTTCCCCTGTCCGCCATGTCGGCCAGTTCCTGCAGGTCGGCGCCCACGGGGGTGACCCACATCCACTGGCCGCCGTGCTCTTCCACGTCGCTGTCGGCAACCGAGGCATGCCGTCCGCCGTCGGCCAGCACCGCCAGCGTGGCTTCAAGGTTGCCGCCGACGAAGTCGGCAACCACCTCCACACCGTCGGGGCGCAGCGCGCGCACGCGGTCCGCGAGTCCGTCTCCGTAGGCGACCGGCTCGGCGCCGAGGGAGCGGAGGAAGTCGTGGTTTTTCTCCGAGGCAGTGGCAATGACGCTGGCACCCAAGGCGACGGCGATCTGGATGCCAAGCGAACCCACGCCTCCGGAACCGCCGTGGATCAGGACAGTTTCGCCTGACTTCAGGCCGAGCCGGTTGAGGACCTGGTAAGCGGTGAGGCCGGCCAGCGGCAGGCCGGCCGATTCGTTCCAGTCGAGCGCGGCGGGCTTCTTCGCCACCACCCGCTCCGGCAGCGCGATGTACTCGGCGAAGCTGCCGCCATGGACGTAGTCCTTGCGGCCGTAGGCGATCACTTCGTCGCCGGGCTGGAACTGCCGGGAGTCGATGCCGACCGATTCCACAATACCTGCCACGTCCCACCCCGGGATCGCGGGGAACTGCAGGTCCATGACTTGGTCCAGTCCGCCGGCCATGATCTTCCAGTCCACCGGGTTCACGGCGGCTGCCTTGACCTTGACCAAGACCATCCCGGGCCCCACCTTCGGCATGGGCTGGTCGCCGTATTCGAGGACGTCCGGGTTTCCGTATTCGCTGTAAGTAATTGCCTTCATGTTGGCGACAACGGCGTGGTCAGGCGCGGCTATTCCAGACCTGGGCACGAAGTGGTGCATCGCACGACGACAGGCGGGCGAGATCTGTCTTGCATTGCGGTTGGCCCATGGTTGAGAAGAGGTGTTTTTACAGAGTCACCCACTGAACAGAACAGGGCCTCCGATGACTACCGGAGGCCCTGCTCTGTTCAGTGGATGGGTTACTTGACGGCGACGAAGACCTTGTCGGCGATCATGCCGGGCCGGACAGCGAGGACGCCTTGGCCGGCGGTGGCGGTTGGTACCTGAATGGCGATGTTGCCCGTTGCAGTGCCATCTTTGTAAAGGGTGTTGCTATCGATGGCTTCAGGTGCAACGACATGGTGGTCGAACGAATTCACGGTTTTTCCGTCTGCGGTGACATAGTCCACAGAGACGAAAGCTGGTGATTGTCCATTGGCGTCATTGCCGATGTAAGTCGCCGAGTAGTTCACCAGTATGTACTCCGTGCCCGCAGCCGGAGCGTCGTTGAACTGGTTGGCCGCAACAACTGCATCGGTAGCAGCAAGCTTCACTGAGTTGACCACTACCCGCCAGTCCTTTGACTCCACGACCGAACCGATGGCTGAGGGGTTTTCGCGTGTCCCCGCCTTGGCAGCGGGCTTTTCTGCTGCCGGGGCACTACCGCCTGCTTCGGCGGTTGGTGCCGAAACTTTAGTGTCGCCACCGAAAGCGTCCTTGGCCGACGAGGCGACAACGGAAAAGAAGACAGTAAAGCCGACGATGGTTCCCACGATCGACAAGATCAGGGCTGTGATGCCCATTCCCTTGGCCTTGTCTTTCAAAAAGAGGGAAACAATTGCCAGGATGAACGCAATCGGCAGCAAGACCCAGCCGATGATGAGGGCACCTGGAATGCACGCGAAGATGAATCCCACAATTGCGGCAATCAGTGCAACGAGGCCGATAACATTGCGCTGTTTTTTGGCCTTTGCGTGGTCCTGAGGGCCGGAGGCGCCTGGGGGACCATAAGTCGGCGGCATAGGTGGGATTTGCTGGTTCTGGTGGGGCACGGTCTGCTGAGAGCTTGCCCCCGGAAGCTCTGGTGTAGTCATGTCATGATGATGGCAGAATAATTCTCTTTCTGCATTTGTGACCTATATGTCGGAAATTGCTTTCTTCCCCTTTATTCCCGCGGGCTTCGGTCCTCCATTGGAGAATCTTGCCTTAATGCTGTAACGATAACTGGTCTTTAGTGGGGGACTCCTGTGCAAATCTTGATGTAATTTTGATGGATTCGCAGCAACCGGGCCGAAGATAAGTTGATCAAGGAACAGCGGGCTCTTGCCGGAAGCACCCGCCACCGCATCCTTCGCTGCCAGGGTCGCGTTCATCCATTCGCTCGGCCGCGGTACCCGGGCCGGTGCCGCCGTCGAAGGAGGATTCGCAGGGGTCACCGCTCAATGAGGCCGTTCCTTACCGCGAACAATGTGGCACCCACCCGGTTGGTGGCACCGATCTTGGTGTAGATGTGCTCCACGTGGTTGCGAACGGTCTTGCGGGCGAGAAACAGGCTGGCGGCAATCTCGGCCGGAGTCATCCCGCGGCACAGCATGCCGAGGATTTCCACTTCCCTGGGGGTGAGCCCGGCCGGAGGGGCAGGCCGGCGGTGGGGCTGCTGGCCGGCCGCGACGAGTACGGACTCCGCGGCTTCGGTGCCGATCCGGCCGGCTGAAACCTCCTGTCGCAGCCTGGCAGTCGCAGCGGCCGGCGTGAGCGCGTCCCGGTGCGGACGCGGCTCCAGGGACGAATGGTAGGAGTCCGCGGCCGCCAGGATCCGCTGCTTGATCCCCAACTCCGTTCCGCCAAGACCGCGGGGGTAGCCGGAGCCGTCCAGCCGCTCATGGTGCAGGCCGGTCAGGGCCGCCTCGCCCTTCAGTCCGGGTACACGGCTTAGTATCCGTTCTCCGAGGTACGGATGCATGTGGATGCGTTCCAGATCCGCCTGGGAGAGAGGCTCCTTCTTGTCCCACACCTGGTTGGAGACTCCCAGCCGGCCCAGGTCGTGGACCCATCCCGCCCGGCGGAGCTCAGTCACGTCGTCGGCCGGCAGCCCGTGTTCCCCGCCCGCGGCGGCGGCGAGGGCAGCCACGGCGCGGGAGTGTCCGGCGGTGTAAGGAGACTTAAGGTCTGCGAAGTCACCGACTGCCTGGAGCACGGCGTCCAGCTGGGGGCCGGACAGGGGAGCGTCGGTGGGGGCCAGGTCCAGGGCCGCCTGCCAGCAGTCGATGTCGAGGAGTCCTTCGGTGAGCGCCGCGGCCTGGTCGATGAACAGCCCGGCCAGCGCCGGATCGAACTGGCTGCCGCGGCGGGCCCGCACCATCGCCACTGCACCGGCCACGCCCTCCTGCCGCAGGAACACCTCTGCCGTATCCGCGAGATGCATGATCCGCATTTCCAGCGGGATGTCCGGCCCCGCTATGCCCTCCGGCAGGCCCTTGCCGTCCCACCGCTCAAAGGTGTGGGCGAGCAGTCCTGCCACGCCGCCGTCGAGCCCTACACTGTTGGCCAATATTCCCGCGGAGATGCAGTGCGAGGCAATCATGCTCCGGACCGCGCCGCTGCCTGTCGCCGCGAAACGCGTCCAGTGTGCAACGCGGGCGAGTGGCGGGAGGCCTGCGCCGGCACGGCTGAACATGCCGGCGTACATGGGCAGGCCCCGCTGGTCGCGGTTATAGTAATCGGCGCGGAAAGCGATATCGTCCGTGAACAGCGCTGCCAGTTCGAAGGAGTCCGCGTGGCAGCCGATCCAGGCCAGCTGGTTGGCGTAGTAGAGCCGGCTCTGCCCGGCGGCATCAACTCCCGCCGCCTTAGCGATCCGCAGCGCCAGCAGGCAGGACCGCAGCATGTGCTCCATCGGTTGCCCGAGGCCCAGGTCAATGGCGAGTGACAGCGCGGCCAGGACTTCACTGCGGCGGGGTCCAGCAGGCGACTGCTTCACACCTGCCATTCTAGGAAGCCACTACCGCCGGCAGTAGGGATCGCGGTTACGCTGCCTGCTTCTTCCCGCGGCGGACGCCGACAGGTTCGACGCCGGGACGGGCTGTGGACGGGAACCGCACGCCCACCCGGGCCCCGAACAGTCCACGCTGCGGAAGCCAGAAGTCCGCCAGGTGGTCCTGCAGCTCCAGCGGCCCGGGCTGTCCGGCGTCCTCGCCCAGGACGGTGGCCTGGGAATCCATGACGAGCCACAGCTGCCGGGGCTGCGCCTGGAACGTCTGGCCGTTGGGCACCACACCGGAGACCTTCATCCTGCCGGCGTTCAGCAGCGGCCCGGCGAATGCCCCCATGGCGCGGAGCACTAACTCGTTGCGCCACAGCCTTTCGGGCATCCGGACGGCCATGGCGGTCAGCATTGAGGTTGCCGCGGAGGTGCCCAGCTGCAGGCGCCAGTCAACGACGCCCGGGACCGTGATCAGGGCGGTGAAGGGCCCACTCCACTGGATGTCGACGTCGGTCTCCACCGTGTGGTGCACGGCCGCCCCGAAGTAGCGTGCGCAGCTGAACTCCGGTGCGGCGTTGGCGTAAATGGTCCACTCGCCGGCCGGCGTGCGGTGCCAGACCGAGCGGTAGCCGGGGCCAACGGAGCTGACCGGAAAGTCCCGGAAGGCCAGGTAATGGCCGCTGGTGAAAGGCAACCCCAGGACGGCGTACCCGGCGAAATGCTCGGCTGGGTCCTCCGGAAGTTCGGCAAGTTTCGGTGTTGCCTCTGCAGATGACTGCGGCTGGTAGATGGTCATGGCCGCCTCCTTTTCTCTATGTCCCGAGCCTAGGAGCGGGCCGCCGCAAGGGCATGGGGCAACTGCCCCATTTGGCATTGCCTTTTACGCGGCGTCCATGGCTTCGAGCCATTCCGGAAACGTCTGGCGTCCGACGGCAGCACCCGGCGCCGGGATCAGGGAGCCGTTGCGCATTGCCTTGCCCATGGGGCCGGGAACGTGCAGCGAATAATCCGTTTCTTCTGCCGCCTCTTGGCCAGGTAGGCCGCAACCAAGGCTTTCAGCTGTTCGGTCCGGGGGCCACCGAGGTCCGGACGCGTCCCCTCGGCCCGGCCTCGGCCGCGTGGAGAAAATCCTAAGCCGGCCCTACGACACAAAGCCGGGTATGTTTCGCTCAGCCCTGCGCCAGCCCCATGAACATCGTCCGGTGCAGGATGTCCACGTGCTTCCGGGAGACCTCCACTGCTTCCTCGACCTTTCCCGCACGGAGGGCGGCCACCAGTGCGATGTGGTCAAGGTTCGATTTGTGCAGCTTTTCGATGGGGTAGGGGATGAAGTAGTCGTACAGCTCCGCGAGCGTCTCGTGATAAACCTCGACGGCGGTGTCCAAGCAGGATGCCGTGCCCACCAGCTGGTGGAACTGCTCGTCCATCCGGTGGTAGTAGGACCAGTCGCCGGCCTCGGCCATTTCGCGGGTCAGCCGCTCCAGCTCGTCCAGCTGCTCGGACGTGGCGTTCACCGCCGCATAGTGGGTGACCGCGCATTCGAACAGCAGCCGCCGGTCCACCAGCCGGTTCACGGCTTGGGACTCGGCGGGGGACGCCGAAAGTGACGCGAGCACATCGGCAGGCGGCGCATCCGCCACGAAGGTTCCGCCGGCCCGGCCGCGCCGCCGCACCACCACCCCCTGCTCCGCCAGGCTCGCCAGCGCTCGCCGTGCGGTAATCGGGCTGACCGACAGGCCAAGCGCCACCTCCTCCTGGTCCGGCAGCCGCTCGCCCGGTTTCAAGAGCCCCAGAGAAATGGCCATGCCGATCCGCATCCGGACCGCGTCCATGGCGCTGCGGCGCTCCATGCCCGTGATTCTGCCGGCGCCAAGCCGGGGCTCGGCGGTCCCCTCCAGCTGATCGGTCATAACCGCTACTTTACGGCTCACGCCGGCCCCCTTCCCTTTATTGGATCATTCTGATCTAATATAACCCGGATCACACCCCACAGCGGAGAAAAACCCATGCAACGCATCCTTCCCCTCGTCGCCGCACAAGCAAGGCCTCGGCTCATCGGCGAACCCGTCCCGGCCTTCGCGGACGAGGTCAAAGCAGCCCTCGACGCCCAGCCGCACAGCAAGCTGGTGGTCTTCCCCGAGCTGCACCTTTTCGGCGACCAGGACCCGGACCTGCAGCGCACCGAGATGCTCCAGGCTAGCGCCGAACCGCTGGACGGCCCGCGGGTCACAGAGCTCAAGCAGCTCGCCAAGGACCTCAACATCTGGCTGGTCCCGGGCAGCGTCTGCGAACGCGGCCCCGAAGGCCAGCTGTTCAACGCCCAGTTGGTCCTGTCCCCGGAAGGGGAGCTCGCCGGCTACTACCGGAAGATCTTCCCGTGGCGCCCGTTCGAGCCCTACGATCCCGGCGACCGGTTCACCACCGTGGACCTGCCCGGTATCGGCAGGGTGGGCCTGAACATCTGCTACGACGCCTGGTACCCGGAGGTGTCCCGCCAGCTCGCCTGGATGGGGGCCGACGTCATCCTCAACGTCGTCAAAACCACGACGCCGGACCGCAGGCAGGAGCTCATCCTTGCCAAGGCCAACGCGATCGTCAACCAGGTCTTCATGGTCAGCGTCAACTGCGCTGGCCCCACCGGCAAGGGCCAAAGCATCATCGTGGACCCGGAGGGCAACACCCTCGCCGAGGCCCCGGACGACCAGCCGGTGCTGCTCACCGCGGAACTGGACCTTGCCGCCGTCGAGCACGTCCGCACGCACGGCACGGAGAACCTCAACCGTCCCTGGTCGCAGTTCCGCGAGGGGGAGCCCGCCGTCGAACTTTCCGTCTACCAAGGCCGGATCAATCCGGCCACCTGGACACCGCCGTCCTACAAGCCGTAAGGAACCACCGTGACAACAACCCTCACCCGCACGCTGAAGCTGCCCTCGCTGGTCCTGTTCGGGCTGGCGTACCTGACGCCGATCATCGTCCTGGGGATCTTCGGCATCATTGCCGAAACCACCGGCGGCGCCGCGCCCGCCGCGTACCTCGTGGCGCTGGTGGCCATGCTGTTCACCGCGCACAGCTACGGCCGGATGGCCATCGCCCACCCCGTGGCCGGCTCCGCCTACACGTACGTCCGCCGCTCCATCGATCCTCGCGTGGGCTTCCTGGTGGGCTGGGCCGTGCTGCTGGACTACCTGTTCCTGCCCATGGTCATCTGGCTCATCGGCGGCTCCTACCTGACCGCCCAGTTCCCCGGCATCCCCATCGGCGTCTGGATCGTGGGGTTCATCGTCATCACCACGCTGCTGAACATCCTGGGCATCAAGGTGGCGGACAAGGCCAACTACGTGCTGATGGCGTTCCAGTTGCTGGTCCTGGTGTTCTTTGTGGCGCTGGCCGTCGGCAGTTTGGTGTCCGCCGGCGGCGCCGGGGGACTGGCCAGCGGGCAGCCGTTCTTCAATGACACGTCCAGCTTTGCCACCATCTCCGCAGGCGCCGCGATCGCCGCCTACTCGTTCCTGGGGTTCGACGCCGTCACCACCCTCACCGAGGAGACCATTAACCCGCGCCGCACCGTGCCGCGCGCCATCATGCTCGTGGCCCTGATCGGCGGCGGCATCTTCGTGGCGGTGTCTTACGTGACCCAGCTGGTCCACCCCGGCGGCGTGTTCGAGGACTCGGCGTCCGCGGCCAGCGCCATCGCCCTGCAGATCGGCGGGGAGCTGTTCGGTGCGGTGTTCCTGGCCGGCCTGGTGGTGGCGCAGTTCGCCTCCGGCCTCGCCGCGCAGGCCAGCGCCTCCCGCCTGATGTACGCCATGGGCCGCGACTCGGTCCTGCCCAAGGCCGTCTTCGGCAAGCTTCACGAGAAGTTCCATACTCCCGTGGCCAACCTGGTGATCACCGGCGTCATCGGCCTGATCGCGCTGTTCCTGGACGTGGCCACCTCGACGTCGTTCATCAACTTTGGTGCCTTCACTGCCTTTACGTTGGTTAACGCCTCGGTGGTGTTCCATTACGTGCGTCAGCGCCGGGGCGGGCAGCAGCTGAACACAGTGTCCTACGTGGTGGTCCCGGTGATCGGCGCGGTCATCTGCGCGTACCTGCTCTCCCAGCTGGACAGCAACGCCATTACGCTGGGGGTGTCCTGGCTGGCGCTCGGCATCATCGTCTTGGCCCTGATCACCCGGGGCTTCAAGGCGGCGCCGCCTGAAATGACGGCCACCGAGAAGGCGACGGTCGAGGCGGCCGCCTGAGCCAGTTGTGTTTGTAGCGTGGCTCTTGGGCCAAGGGAAGGAACATTCGTGAAGATAGCGCTGGGGCAGCTGGAGTCGGGCGCCGACGTCCGGGCCAACCTCGCCGCGATCGACCGTTTCGCCAACCAAGCAGCGCGCGACGGCGCCGCGCTGGTCGCCTTCCCGGAGTACGCCACTTACGAGAAGAAGAAGGTGGACGCCACGTTCCCGGCGGTGGCTGAGTCGCTGGACGGCCCGGTCTGCCGGGAGCTTGCCGCCATCGCCGCCCGCCACCGCATCGCGCTGCTGGCGGGCGTGGTGGAAGCCTCGGACGAACCGGGCAGGGCGTACAACACACTGGTGGCTTTCGGGCCCGACGGCGGCCGGCTGGCTTCCTACCGGAAGATCCACCTTTTCGATGCGCAGGGTTTTGGGGAGTCCGAGTTCATCAAGCCGGGCCCGTCTACGGATCCCGTGGTGTTCGAGCACGGGGGAGTGCGGTTCGGGCTGATGACCTGCTACGACCTGAGGTTCCCGGAGCTGGCCAGGTCATTGGCCGACGCCGGCGCGCAGGTCCTGCTGGTCTGCTCGTCCTGGGTGCCGGGCGAGCGCAAGACGGAGCAGTGGCTGGCGCTGAACGTGGCGCGGGCGATCGAGAACAGCGTGTACGTGGCGGGCGTGTGCCAGGCACCGCCGGTGTCGGTGGGGCGGAGCGTGCTGGTGGATCCGATGGGGGTTGTTGAGGCTGACCTTGGGTTGGAGTCCGGGGTGCAGGCGGTGGAGGTGTCGCTGGAGACGCTGGAGCGGGTGCGGGAGTCGTTCCCGATGTTCCGGCAGCGGCGGTTGTAGAGGCCGTGCTGAGGCTGGGGCGGCCAGCCGAAGAATTCCGGCCCAAAGCCACCTGAGAAGGCAACAAATTAGCTGCCCGTGCGGCAAGACTGTAAGTCTAGGTTCTGCCATCGCCTGTATCCAATTCCAGGAAGGAAAGCGGACGAACGATCGGTGCGGAACGCCGGCCATAGAACGACGTTTCCGGCAGCGGCTGAATGTTTAGGCCGGATGCGCGGATCAGGGCGTTTGTATAGTCGATATTTCGGACCCACGCGCCACCTGTTCGCCCGGCCCCGGAGCGGTTCTTAAAGACGTTGCTCCCGGGAAAGATCCAATTCCGCTTACCGTCGAGAATTTCGTCCACGACGCGCATGAGTGGCAACTGCGTTCCCCTCAAAGTGCCTGATGAATCATCCAGCCTGGCGATAGTTCCTGCAACTTCCATCACCGGAACACAGCGGGGTGCCCCTTGTTCCCACGGCTTTAGGGCTACATAGGGCTGATCAAAGGTTCTCACCCTAATGAATGCTCCCCGTCCTAAATAGACTTGGTGCCGCATTTCAGGTGACAACTGCGCCGAGTCGGTTATCAACCATAGAACCTCATGGCCTAGAGATAGTCTGTGCTCAGTCCTGTGATGGATGTCTGTGTCCCAGCGCTGCACCTCGATCGCGAGGGACCGGTTGGTGACGTCATTAAGAATAAGAACGTCTGCGTTGGACTCGTAGTCCTCGACAATTGCCCTCATGCGGGACCGTCTTGACACCTGCTTGGCTATCTCATGCTGGTACCACCGATGTTCGTCAGACATTGGTCCGCCGCCCCGAGTCGAGTGATCCGCTGGACGGGCTGTGAAATGACGGCAGTCAATAGAGCCTGCTGCATTCCGGAAGTGGCGAGTGCCTTGTCGATCCACAGCGACGAGCCTCACGTTACAGAGTTTCACCGGGCACTTGAGCACCGGTTTATTGCTCCGGATATACGACCAGTCACTCTCGTTATGAACGTTGTAGATCTTCCCGATTGGTTCTTCCCACAGAACAGCGTCCTGTTTTGAACCTTGAGCGGGAACTTCTATGTGCTTCTCCTTCATGCTTTCCCCCTGAACACGAACGGTAACGAAAATGCGGTGGTTCTCTAAGCGTAGGTATCAGCACTGACAGTTCGCTGCTTAATGTGTTGGTTCCGCCGTAATACCTACTGCGAGCTGAGCGGCGAAGCAGAAGATCGACAAGTTTTTTCTTTGCTACCCTCGGTGCGGAGGGCTACCGTCGCCCGCCGGTTGCCGCACATCAACCGGCTGTGCTGGACGTTAGACGTGGCTGGGCGCGACTTGAAGATCTCCACGGAGTGAAATGCCCAGGCGTCTTTGATCTACTAGCATTCCTTGTTGTGCGGCAAAGCCGCTATAAACTCAAAGCTGGGGACAAAGAACTTTATGCCAAACGAAATCCGGCGGGCCGAGATCGCGGAGTCCCTTGCCGTTATCACCGAAGATACCGCCCTCGCATATCTCCATAGGTATTACGGGCTCGGTCCATGGGATGGGCTCGCCTTCACGGGGTCCCACTTTGATGGTCGTTCAAAAGTGTCCACTAACAGAATTGTTGCGGAGGACATCATCGCCGTCGGTTGTTTGTCCATTCACGTCCCGGCGGCGGCGTCAGTTGAGATCCTGGGTAAACAGGCGGACGAGATCGCCTCGCTGTTGTCCGACATACCGGACCTGAACCTCGAGGACATTTCACCGGAACAGCACGAAGAATGGCTTGGGGATGAGTCTGCGGCTTTCAGGCTTTGGAGGTTGCTTCGCCAGTTGGATGGGGTGGGCCCAACCACCGCCAGTAAGCTCATGGCACGGAAGCGTCCCGGACTCATCCCAATTTATGACTCCGTGGTCGCTCGCGTAACTGGCTTCCACACTTCTGCGGGGACTTGGCATGCTTGGCACAGCGCCCTTTCCAATGAAGCATTCAAGGAAAGTCTGCAGAAGATTCGCTCGTCCGCTGCACTGGAACACATCTCGTTACTGCGAGTTCTGGACGTGGTTCTTTGGATGGAAGGTAAAGGGTTTCAACAGCCGGAGCGAGTCGATCAGGAAGTAAGTGCCTGAAGAATGCCCGTTGGAGCCTCACAGGCAGATTTCGCTCGAGCGGCGGCGCGGGATGGCATTCAACTCGAGACTGCACGGGTTCCTTGGATCAACCAGCAAGGACATTTTGCCCTTCCACCTCCTGCCGCTGAAGCTGTCAGCACGGCTTTGGACGCCATATTTCGGGCGTTGAATGGAGAGGCTGCAGCGCAGGTGGGCAAACGCCAGACAGCCCTGCCTGGGGATTTTTACCATGCACCCACAGGGACCTTCATCGAAACCGATGAAACCCAGCACTTTACAAGCTTCCGGCTGCTGACGTTTGAGCTGTATCCACACGGTGTGCCATTGGGATTCGATCGCCGGTTCTATATGAATTTATGCCGGCAGTGGGCACCAGTAGCCGACCGCTACCGGGCTGCAAAGGCTGCAACCGGCTTCGGAATCGGCGGAAGGCAAAAGTAGCGCGCATACAATGACGCCCTGCGCGATTTAGCCATTCCGGCTATGGGACATCCACCCGTCATACGGGTACCGATTCTCGACGGTGACGGCAGGGCAGCCTACGTAAGATACCGGGAAGAGCTCCTCCAAGCTTTGTCTGATTAGACCGTTGCTCCTGGCGAAAGTGTGGCAGCCGGTATTGATATAGAGGTGCGGGTTTGGACCCGTGCCGGCACCACTCTAAGCTCAGATCGCCGTCCGGCACCTAGGGGGAACATCATGACAACAGCGACGCGTGTGACTTACGAGACGAGATCTGTGAAGACCGTGCGGGGCCTGGAGGCGAGAACGCGAGCCAAGTTGGAGCAAGAGGGCTGGGAGTTCCTCTCTCAAGAGCAAGGGAAAGTGCGATCTGATCTAACGTTCCGGCGACCGAAACCCCCAACTCCGTGGAAGCTGATTGGAGCCGGAGGGGTACTTTTCGCCTTTGTTATCGTCGCAGTGCTGCTAGGTAACGCTTTTGGGAGTGACAATAACTCGAAGGTTGAAGCGGTCAGTCCCACCTCTCAAACTCCTTCCCAAAGCGCATCGGCTCATTCTGGGATAACTTCAGTCGTCCCTTCGCCAACTTCAGTAACCACGACACCGGCCGCCGCACCGCCTAGCGCTCCTTTGGTCTCGGACACCACAGTCGACGAACTGCTAGACCGGCTAAATTCGGCCCAAATGGGCGGTATCAAGGTTGGAGACCGATTCCAGCTGACAGGGGAGTTGTTCATGTCAGATCTCTGGATGACCGGAGCAGCCGGGGAGTACACCGTCATGCTCAAAGCTCAAGGAGGCGCCCAGGACCTGTCCGTCTTTGTGGACAAGTCAAAAACTGCTGGCTGGCGGGACGGTAGAAAGGTCCAGATGATCGTCGAAATGGGCGAGGCAACCATCAATGGCGAGACTACCGACGGTTGGCTGAGGGCCGTTTCTGCGGAGATCCTTTCTTAGCTGCCTCTCATGCCGGAGTCGTAGGGGTACTTTATCCCGCCACCGCAGCCTTCGCTGCCCGGGTGGCGTTCATCCACTCGGTCAGCCACGGCGCCCGGACAGAGGCCGTGATCCGGCAGTCCGCCACGAAGGTTCCCTTCGCACCGGCGTAGATCCAGTCCTGCAGCGCGGAAAGGTCAGCAAGCGAGCGGATGACGGCGGACTCGGCCCCAAGCGCGCGGGCGACGCCGCTGAAGTCCACCTCGGGGATCAGCATCGGCTTCTCGGTCAGGCCCTGCGAACCGTACTGGTGGATCTCGGCCCCGTACGCGGCGTCGTTGTAAATCACCACGATGGCGCTGCGGGCCGCGCCGATCAGCGATTCGAGGTCGGCCAGGCCCATCAGGAAGCCGCCGTCGCCGGAGGCCAGCACCAGGGTACGGCCGTCCTCAACCGCCCGGGCAGCCCCGACGGCGCTCGCCAGCCCCAGCCCGATCGACTGGAAAGCGGTCCCCACCATCACCAGGTCCTGCGGCCGCGGGATGTTCCAGTACATGGGTGCCCAGCCGATGAAGTGCCCGCCGTCCTGGACCACAGTGCGGCGCGCCGGCAGCACGGCGTCGAGCGCGGAGGCGAGGGTGCGCGGGTCCAGCCGCCCGTCAGGAGTCTCGGTGGTTCCCGACTCATGCCCCGGCCCAGCAACCATGCGCATAGAAGCTTCCTCGCGCCAAGCAACAGCCGCAGCCCCTCCTGCAACCAAAGACAGCAGGCGCGCAGCAGCAACCTTCACATCCGCCTGAACGAACAGGTCCACCCGTGGATTTGTCGGTTCCACCGCGGTGTCGATCTGGATGACCGTGGCGTCCGGGCCGAGCAGGTGCCCGAACCGCATGGTGAACGGGCTTAGGCTGGCCCCGGCCACCAGGACCACGTCGGCCTCGCCCATGAGCCCGGTCGTGGTGTCGGTGCCGAAACCGCCGGCCACGCCCAGGTACCCCTCGCCATTGAGGAGGTTGAGCGCCAGGGCGGTTCCGGCGGTTAGTGCGCCGAGCCGGTCGGCGAGTTCGCGGAGCTCCGGGCCGGCGCCCGCCAGGTGCGCGCCGCGGCCGGCGAGAATCAGCGGGCGCCGTGCCCCGGCGAGCAGGCGGGCCACCCGCGCAAGGTCCGTGCCGCCGTCGTCCGTCACCTCCAACGCCGCCGGCTCCGGAAGGTCCTCGTCCTCAGCCTCGACTGCAGCCAGGTCGTAGGGGATGGCTAGCACGACGGCGGTGCGTCGGGTGAGTGCGTACTCCACCGCCTGCCGGGTCACGGCGCCCGCGGCGTCGCGGGTGACGGTGAAGGTGGCCGCCCCGAGGCCCGCGGCGATGGCGGCCTGGTCAACGTCCCAGGGCCGGGTGCCGCTGGTGGGGGCGTCGCCGGTGACCAGCACCACCGGGATCTGCGCCTGGACGGCCTCGGCCAGGGCGGTGAGCGCGTTGGTGTAGCCGGGGCCGTAGGTGGTGGTGCCCGCGGCGAGCCGTCCCGAGGTGCGGTAGTAGGCGTCGGCCGCGGCGATGGCGGCGCCCTCGTGCCGGACGGGCGTGAAACGCAGGCCCTGCTGCTCGGCGGCGTCCAGAAAGTAGACGTTGCCGTTGCCCATGACGCCGAAGACGTCGCTGACATAGCTGCTGAGAACCTGTGCCACGCGGCCCGAGACGGTAAGTGAAGTCATGCAGGAATCCTGTGACCCGGCATTCGGATCGGCAACACCCGGATATTTGGCTGGGACTTTTGGCAGCAGAAGCAGCAGAAACTGAGAATGTGCGCAGTTGTGGCGTGGATCACCCGGGTTTAGTCGCCGGGGCGGGATTCCTGCTCGGAGAGCCGGGCCAGGAGGCCGTCGTACCGGGGCGGCATGAGTTGGAGCACTGAAATGGCCGTGCTGGTGCGCTGGATGCCGTCGATCTCCAGAATCTGGTTGGTCCTGCGGTAGAGGTCGCTGGTGCCCCGGGCCACCACCTTGGCCATGAGGTCCGCGTCGCCGGTGGTGGCATGCACCTCGATGACCTCCGGGATCGCGGCGAGCCCGTTCTCCACGGGGCCGCCGAATCACGTTGACTTATCTCGCTCGCCTTGCGTATTTCCATTAACGGGGTGCACTGCAAGGCGTGCGTTACAGATCAATCAAGATTGGCTCAAGATTTGCCACTTTTATGTGAAAGAAAGCGGAGTCGTGCTCTCGAATCTGTCTAGGGGAATTAGGCTCGATGGCAACCACGCAGCATGCATTTCTCATGACATACAATCACTGCACATCAACGCGCTATAAGCCATAGAGTTCCACGGAGCGTATGGACTGTTTGAACTGGGGGAGCATGCGCTTTATCGACAAGTTAGCCGTTCTCGGTGGTGCGGAGCCGGCTCTCCTGAAATTAGTACCAACTGCACTTGGCCAGTTCGTCCAGTTTGCCTTCGTGCTTTTAGGCACGGCCCTTCTGGCGGTAGTTTCGATGTGGTTCGCCCTGGTCCAGGGCTTGAAAATCAATTCAATCTTAGCCCTCCCGTTCGCGGCCCTCTGGGGCCTCCTCATCCTGAATATAGACCGCTTCCTCACCACGAGCATGCTGTCGTCATCATCCTTCAGACGAAATCTACAGATGGCTGTTCCTCGGTTCATCATGGCTGCCTTGATCAGCACGGTCGTTTCGACACCGCTGGTACTGAAGGTGTTCGAATCGGACGTCAACGCGCAAATGGCTTATTACAATTTGCAGCAATCGCAAAATAACAAATCGCCTCTGGAGGCCTCTGCATTCCAGAAGAACGTGGATAGCTTACAAGCCGAAGTAACACGTCTTCAGCAGGTGCAGGCAGGTAATAACGGTGCGGTAGTAAATCCAATCGTGGAGGAGGATAAGAAACGAATTACAGAGCTCACGGACTTGGTGAACCAGCAGCGCCCTATTACAGATGAAGCTTATAGATTATATCAGTGCGAGCTTAACGGAAAGGGTCGGGAGACCCTCAAAGACCCGAGCAAGTGTAGCCCTACGGCTGGCCCATTCGGCCCCTTTCCCCAAATCGATGCTGACTTCAAAAAACAGACACAAGTTTTGAGCGACCTTGAAAGTCAGCTCCAGGCAGCAAGGGAAAAATTACAACAAGATTCCAGCACTGCAACCGCCCAGCAGGCCGAGGCTCTCAAGTCTGCTCAAGCAGCTGCATCGCAGCAACTGCCGGTTGCGGAGGCTCAGCTGGCCTCTGCAAGAGACCAGCTAGCTCAAATCCAAAACCAGGTGAACTCCGGAACACTTAATGATCAAGGCATTTTGGCTCAGTTGCGCGCTTTATTTACGCTCGGGGAGTCTAACCCTCTTATGGGTGCGGCGCACTGGGCTGTTGCCGGACTCTTCTTCATGATCGAGCTCCTTCCCGTCCTCGTTAAGTTATTGCTCAATTCCGGACCGCCTTCACTCTACGAACAAGTTAAGAAATTGGACGGAGACTCACTAGTAGACGAGGCAAAGGTTCGTCGCAACGCAGATCGCCGACGGATTGAGGAAGAATCGAAGAAGCGCCGCGACATCGAAGACGATATGCGATCGCGAGAGAAACGGTTAGGGATTAAAGCGAACGTGTACGTAGCAGGCCAGATGGAGAAGTACCTAGACGCTGCACTGCAACAATGGAGCAGGCACGTGGCGTCCACCTTGCAACATGCCGCTTCTTCAGCGGCTGCCTCCAACGGTGCCACGACCGTGCCCTACACACCCACCCAAAGGGGTGTGCCGGCCGTTCCGAGTCAGGCGCCGGGTGGGGCTGTGCCGGGTGGTGTGCCGGTCGTTCCGAGTCAGGCGCCGGGTGGGGCTGTGCCGGGTGGTGTGCCGGTCGTTCCGAGTCAGGCGCCGGGTGGGGCTGTGCCGGGTGGTGTGCCGGTCGTTCCGAGTCAGGCGCCGGGTGGGGCTGTGCCGGGTGGTGTGCCGACTGCTTCAAACGGGGCCAATAGAAAGCCGCCCAACGCATTCACGAATTTTGACATCACTTCTGGCAGCAGTAACTAACCGTCCTAATGGACGGGAGATGACCGCTTGGAGACACAGCGTGCCGGTCAGGTACCGCTTGCAATGGGCCACGTACGAGTTGTTCGTGGATAATAATTTCGGCATCCTTAACGGTCGTCTTGCTCCAGCCGGGTCGACATGTTTTAAGGAATAAACGGACTTCGTTGAATTGCGTCCCGAAATCTGATTAGCATGACGCAAAACCGCCTTATGGGATACCGACAGGGAGAAAATATGAGTGATTACACTGAGGCTGAATACAAGTTCGAAGGCGCGGGTGGGATCGATATTGCCGAGGGGCAGGAAGTGATGCCCTTCTATCTGATTCTCGATCAGTCATATTCCATGGAGGGTGACCTCGGTATCTTGCGACAAGCCGTGGAGCAGCTCATTGCGGAGTTGCGCTCGGACCCCGAGACCGACGACAGTGCGATGCTCGGAGTTATTAGCTTTGGCAGCACGGCGCAGGTAACGATTCCTCTGTCGCGCTTGTCAAGCATTGGGATGGTTCCGCAGCTCTCGGCTCTAGGGGGTACGGACTTCAGCGATGCGTGGCGTGCGTATGATTCGGCCGTGAAGGCCGATACGGCGAGAATTCGCGCGAAGAAGGGCCGGATTCATCGTCCGTGCGTATTCTTCCTGACGGACGGTGAACCGGCTGATCGGCGCGCATTCCGAAACGTGTTCCTGACGACCCAGGGCAAGGACGCTACGAAGATGTGGCCTTACGTCGTCGCTTATGGCTTCCGCGAGGCCCCCGCGGAAGTGCTGAAAGACATTGCTTACCCAGATTTCGGCGAGAAACTAGGAAAGTGGTTTCTGCTGAAGGACCGGGACCCGAAGGCTGTAATTGAGCAGGTAAAAAACCTCGTCAACCAAACTATTGTCCAGGCGACCAGTACGAATGCTATGGGACAGCGTGATCTTCAGGCAGTTGCACCGCTTCCTGCCGCGAACGTTGAGTATGGCTCGGTTGATGAAGTGTTCTAGGGCGGTTGATCGAGGGTGAATCGATTGAGGGAGATTCCGTTTGCCATCGGAGATCCTGGGCGCCTGGCTGCTGAGGTTCGGCTGGGGGTACCGCTCGGGCTGTCGGCTGCGCACGAGATCGAGCTTGCCGAGCACGATATCGGTGGAGTGGCGGTCCGTGCCGCTTCCGCGCGTGGGCTCTCGCACAGGCAGAGGGGAACCGAGCGGCAGGACGCGTTCTTGTGTTCTTGGGATGCCGCCAAGGGTGCCCTTTTCGTCGCTGTGGCCGATGGCGCGGGTTCGAAGGCGCGCTCTCGCGATGCTAGTGCCGCAGCGGTAAGGGTCGCGGCTGAAGCGTGGGCTTCGGGGGCGAATAGCCTCTCGGAGATCGTGGACCACGTGAACAACCATCTGTTGGAAGTCATTCCGTGCAACGAGGATGGCTTCCGCGTCGGAGCGACCACCCTCACGCTGGTCGAGATTTCTTTGGAGGGCGGACAACTTGGTACAGCCGACATAGCGTGGGTTGGGGACACTCCCGTGTGGTTGCTTTCGGACGGTGAGTGGTCGGAGGTTACGCCGCAGGAGGACGACGGTGACGGATTCGCGGCGCCGATCCCTGCTCTTCCTTCGAGGGATCTGCGGGTCCAATCCGTTGTCACGCCGCCCGTGGGCGGTGGCTTGTTCGTTATGTCCGATGGTGTGGGCAACTCCATTCGTGATTCGGCTGAGGCCCGTGAGGCGCTGGCAGAGTGGTGGGAGGAGCCTCCTGGCATTTATATGTTCGGGGCCCAGGCCGAGTTCGCGCAGAAGAGCCGCAAGGACGACCGAACGGTCGTGGGTATCTGGCCGGCTCGTAGGGCCCCGGAAGCTGAAGAACCTGCACTTCGTGTTGGGCAGATGAGGAACGCTGCGACTGTGCCTGTCGAAGGGATCGAAGAGGCTGCTGGGAACGATCCCGGATGAGCGTAGAGTTATCCGGACTGACTGTCGACAAGGAGCTCGGGCAGGGCGGATTCGGTGTTGTGCACCGGGTGCTTGGGTCTCCTGTGGCTGGCGATCCGCGCCCGATGGTGATCAAACGCCCGAAGCCGACGCTTGATCCCGCGAATATCCCTACCATGTTGGACGGGATGCGCCAAGCAGTACTGTTTCGTGACGGGCTCGATCCTCGCGACCGACAGGAGATCGACGAGATTGCCTCGTGGCCCGTCGCGATGGTCACCGACCATGGTAAAGAGGTCGGTTGTCTGCTGCCTCTGATTCAGTCTGAGTACTTTATGGATATTCCGGCGAAAGGTGTCTTCCCTGCGAAGCGGGAGCAACGCGTCATCGGGTATCTGGCCGCACCAAAGAAGGCGCGGAACCAGGTGGGTTATGACAATCTCGACTTCCACGATGACGCGCTTAGGCTGCACTTACTCTCCAAGCTCGCCGGCGCGATCGAGCTGCTTCACCGGCATGGCTTGGTGTTTGGAGATCTCAACCCGAACAACGAGGTCTTCTCATTCGCGCCCGCGCACGTGTTGCTCCTTGACTGCGACGCAGTTGCGCACATTTCTGACGGCTCACGCGCGTCACGTCAGGGGCACTTTCCCCGGTGGACGCCGCCTGAGATGAATGGCCAGCCCGCCTCGCCTAAGAGGTTGCAGAACTTCCAATCGGATGTCTACAAGCTTGGGCTCGCGTTCGTGAGGTTCATCAGCGGGGCTACCGGAGCCACTCAGCGTATGGCACTCCCACTGCCGGTGCCGTCCGTCATAACGCCGAAGCTAGCAGACCTCATTGGTCGCGCGCTCGACCCCACTCCCAGCGCAAGACCGACTGCAGGGGAACTACGTCAGGCAGCGGAGGATGCCGTTCGCTCGTTGGTGGCTCCGCCGGTGGTGACACAAGCAAGCCTGAACAAGGTGGTGGCGTTACGCGGACGAGACGTCATCGCCTCGTGGTCCATAAATGCAGGAAGCCCGTACCAGGTAGAGCTAGTGGGTCCCGGGGCACAGCGGATGAAGTGTCCGCCTGGCGTCAATTCGGCAGCCGTCAAGATCACAAGTGCCGGCCCCATAAGCCTCCACATTCAAACGAAGTATGCAAGCGTCACCTACCTTGTCGGCGAAATTGACTGTTACGAGCTGCCCTCTTTCGACGTGCAGGTTGGAATGCTTCCAGTGCCTCACATCCCGAAGCTTCCTGCCTTCATCGTCCCGAGTGTTCTTCGTCGCGACATCGAGGTGCCGCTTCCCCAATGGCCGGTAATGATGCAGCAACTTACCAATGGGTTCCCAACCCTTGAAGCCATATCCCCGTCGCCAGAGGCGATCAGTTCAGCCGTGCTGGACGCGATGCATGATTCTGGCCTGCCGTCGTTTGGGGGCGACCTTGTTGGCTCCCTTTCGATGCCCGAGATGCTCTCGCTCGGTCCTACTTTGATTTCGAGCCTGCAGGAGCAGTTCAGTGACTTCCGTAATGCCAATTCAGTCCCGAACGCCCAAACCCTTGCGTACAGGCAGACCATCTACGAACTCACTAGCCACATAGTCAAGCTTGAGGCTGGGAAGCCGTAATCGATAACTGCCCAGTATCATTACCGGAGAGTTCAATTGGACGGAAGCGAGTGGCGATGGACTTCGATGACGCACGAGAGAAGCTTGCAGAGCAGTCCAAGCGAGTCGGGCGCGCTGTCCACGGCAGCGCCGTCGCTGCTGAACTTGCATGGACAACACTCGGCTCTCCGATGCCCGTTGCACAGCAGCCTAATCTTGATCAAATACGAGATGCTCCAGTCTCATGGCAAATCGATAATCCCTTAGGTATTCAGCAGCAGGCACAGAATTTCGCCGACCATAACGAGCGGGTTCAAGAAGCGCGGCGTCGGCAGGCTTTCGAGGAGTCTTTTTCCCTGCGCGAGCCTGACAAACGTGAGGAACGCCCTCGCGAACGAGGACGTTAGCAGCTGTGGGAGGTTGGGGGTCCGGCGCTTGGCGTGCCGCCGGAGTGATTGGGCACGGCGTGGACCGTGTAAGCGGTGCAATTGCTGCCGCAGCCGCAGCGAATGGGGTCCGGCCCGGGCGACACGCTCGCCGTAGCGGAGTGCTTGGCCCGGACGATCCGCCACCATCCGGGGCTCGAAACACGTATTGGGACTTCCGGTACGTGCTTCTTCCTAAGCAGGTCCGCGCACTGGCGCAGGGGACGTTCCCGCTAGGAACGGTCGTGCATCCACAGCGGCGGGGCTCCGAGTTCCCGGTCTACTTGGAGTGGGGCAACTTCGAGAAACACACCGCAATCATCGGTCCGCCGGGGTCCGGCAAGTCTCGATTTCTGATCGCTCCCTGGATCGTACAAGCCACCATTCATGGCTTGACCACAATCAATGTCGATACTAAGGGAGACCTTGCAGAGACGATTCGAGACGCCAAAAGGGAACTTGGGGCTCTAGGATCGTTCCGCGTCAGGCGCTGGGACATAGGGGCTCCCCAGAAATCCAGGTCATGGAACCCAATCCGTGAGGTGCGATCCGCGCAGGACGCCGCGCAGGTTGCGCAGGCGCTTCTCGGGCCAGTGGACCCCGGCAGTACCCACCGTTTTTTTGAAGAGCGGGACCACAGGTGGCTACGTGGCCTGCTTCGAATGCTTGCTGCTCAACCCGCAGCTCCGCACCCCAGAGAGCTATACCGGATGGCAGTGAGCCAGCTCTATCTCAAGCAGCACGTCGCAGCCGCAGGGAGCCGGGCGAATGATGTGTTGGACATGGCACAGCTCCCAGCAGCCGACTATCCTGCTGCCACCGCGGGGCTCACGAATCGTCTGTCATGGTTGGCGGACCCAACGTTCGAGGACATGCTCGCCGGGACCGGACCAAACGCGATCACTGTCGACGAGATACTCACGAGTGGCGGAATCTTCATCATTGGCGCGCGTATGGCTTTAGGAGAACTCGCATGGGCAGCTTCATCAATGTTGATTTCGCTTCTGAAGTTGCGCGTCATGGAACGCTTTGGACAAATGGCCGCTCCGATCCTCTGGACTCTGGACGAGGCCGCCCGGTACGGAGAGCAGATCAACCTTCAGGAGATGCTCGACGTCATGCGCGGGGCGGGGTCCTCTATCTGCATCGCTGTCCAAGATGTCCAGCACCTGGGTGACCCGCACAAAGCTGCGGCCACACTGGCGAGCTGCGATACGTTGATAACCCTCAAGGGTGTCTCTCCAACGACAGCAAATATGCTGGGGGATCGTCTCGGCAATGTGTCCGCCCCAGTCCTCTCCCACTCCGCCGGACCCAACGGCGCATGGCAGCCGACCGTGTCACACCAGATGCAGCCGATGTTGGGACCAGGTGAAATTATGAACCTGCCGATGACACGACGAGGTGCAACTGTACACTTACGCTCAGCCAGCGCCGCACCCTTCATTATCGATCTGGAGCCCTGACACTGGTCGGCAACTACATGTCAATCTGCCCGGGCGGAATGATCTCAGGAGAGGCGAGCACCTTACTCAGGAGTATCGCCACTCCATCCTGCTCGGCATAGAGAACTCGAGAGGGGCGGTCGTCCAGCTCCGGGGGAAATTCCATCCAATGGGAGTCCCCGACAAGCAGCCAGGTCACGGACTGCACGTCGCGTAACAGGGCGAGGTACGCGCTACTTGCGACAGAGTCCACGTAGGGCGGTTCAGTAGCAAAAATCACAACGTGTGGCGGGTCCACCTCGTGACCACGCAGCCGCAATGAAGCATTGTCGCGGTCGAATTGCATCGACAGTTCTGCGGCGGCATCGCCGAGGTCGAAGTCATTGTTACGCTCAATCCGTCGCCAGTCATGAGTGACGCTCTTGGGTGAATCTGGACCGGCGACGCGCGTCAGTGCGCTGCCCAAGTTGAGAGCGACGGCGATCCAATGGCGATCTAGCGCATCGGAGAGAAGGGTTAGCGCGGCGTCGCGGGTGCGGACAGCTTGCTTATCCCATCCCATCGACGCTGCCAGTGCAAAGTAGATTAGCGGGCGCTGAGATCCCTGATGCACGGGCAGACGTTCCAAGGCAGAAACCCCGATCTGCTCTTCGGCGCGGCGCACTTTAGTGCGTCGGGCACGCCACTGATCAACTTGCGAGGTGACCGAACTGACGACATTTTGGACGACGGGAGGGATCCATGTAGGGCTCGCCGAATCAGCCTGCGGGTAGGGGGAGGCGGGTGGTCCTGAGAACACCGCTTTATCAGCCGCACCATATCCATGGTGAAGGGGGGAACTCAAGTCCGACAAAGCTGTGGCACCAGGTTCCGCGTAATGAGATAGGGGCTGAAAACTGTCCGCAGTGCTCCCCATGAAGTTATCATCATCAGTTGGATTTCCCGTCTGAACGCCGTGGAGGTTCGACGTCAGAGAGCCGCTTTCGTCTGCAGCGTGGTCGCCCATATCTGGGTCTGGCCAGCCCACCGCAAACTTAGCCTGCTCTGTTTGTGCATCCCCGGCGCTCGGGGTATTGAACGCCTCCGGACCGGAGAGCTGGAGGCTATAACCAGCGTTAGCGGTTAAGGCCACAGGGGAGGAAAGGTCGGGGGCTCCTTGAACAGAAGTTCGCGTCCGTTCCCTGCCGCGAAAAGACTCTGCGTTAGCAGGAGGTTCCTGTGATCGCTGGGTTGGTTTGCGGAACCCCGTGACCGCCGCTTCGATGCTGTCCCGCGGAGCTCCCGCAGTATCCTCTGCCGCGTCGAGGGCCCTGATCACAATGTCACGTATCGCGGTGGGGACGTTCGTTGATGCGTGCTCAAGGGTTCCGAGAGTCGGGAAATCGACTTGAACAGCGTGCAGGGCATCAAGATCACGAGTCAGAGGGATATCCGCAACACCCTTGTCCGTGCACCACACGAGGGAAATGGTCTTTGCGTCAGTCTCAGTGATTACTTTGAGCAGCACAGCGTCCAGCGAGGGCGATGTCGATATGTGCTTCCCAGGTGTCGAGAGAACGAGGTGGACGCTGACCTCATCGAACTCTGGCGAGGCCAGCACCTCATCAACAGCATCCTGAATGGAGCCTATGATGTGCCGCGTGGCTTCTTCGGCGGGCAGCACTAGCACGACAGCGGTGTGCGTCCAGTCTTCAGTAGGTGAACTAGTCATATGTGCTCCCCTGCAGGCGATATTTCTGTACTAAGACACTAACGGTCCACACGCAAAATTCTTGCCAGCCAGCCAAGATTTGCTCACTGGGAGCGGAGCTCCCTTGGCACTCGGGCCCTTAGTCCGCCGTGCGGGCTTCCTCCTTCGACAACCGGCTGATGAGCCCGTCGTACCGGGGCGGCATGAGTTCCAGGATGGAGATGGCGGTGCTGGTCCGCTGGATCCCGTCGATTTCCAGGATCTGGTTGGTGATGCGGTAGAGGTCGGCGGTGCCGCGGGCCACCACCTTGGCCATGAGGTCCGCGTCGCCGGTGGTGGCGTGCACCTCGATGACCTCCGGGATGGCGGCGAGCCCGTCCTCCACCGAGCCCGTCCGGGTCTGGCTGATCGACAGGGAGAGGAAGGCCATCAGCTCGTAGCCGAGCGCGGCGGGGTCAAGCCTGCGGCTGAAGGTGCGGAGCGCGCCGCTGCGTTCCAGCCGTGCCAGCCGGGCGTGGACGGTGTTGCGTGCGACGCCGAGTGTCCGGGAGAGTGCCAGGGCGCTGGCTTCGGGGTCCTTGTCGAGGGCAAGGATGATCCTGCCGTCGAGCGAATCGAGGGTACGGGAGGCAGCGATGGTCATATTTTCACCAGAGGTACTAGAAGTTGAGCAGAAGTCCCAAACACAAAAGCGTATCTTGCAATGTGGTCCGGGTCACTTCCATGATCGGTCTTCATGAGCCCTGAACTACTCCTGGCCGAACCCGAGACAGCGCTGCCCACCCTGCGCGCCGCGGTGACCGGCCTCCCGGCCTACGTCCCCGGCCGCCGCAGCCTCGGTGCGGACGTCGCCACCCTCGCCAGCAACGAAAGCCACTACGAGCCCCTGCCCGCCGCCATAACCGCGGTGGCCGAAGCGGCCGGCAGGATGAACCGCTACCCGGACATGGCCGCCGTCGAACTCCGCGAACGGATCGCCCGCCACCTGGGCGTCACCGCGGAGGAGGTGGCGGTGGGGCCGGGCAGCGTGGGTGTCCTGCAGCAGATCATCACCGGACTGTGCGACGCCGGGGATGAGGTGGTGTTCGCGTGGCGTTCCTTCGAGGCGTACCCCATCCTGGTGGAGCTGGCCGGCGCCCGGCCGGTCCGCGTCCCGCTGGACGACGCCGAGGGCCACGACCTGGACGCCATGGCCGCCGCCGTCACCGGCCGCACCAAGGTGGTCCTGCTCTGCACCCCCAACAACCCCACCGGCGTGCCGATCAGCCACCACCGCCTCGAGGCCTTCCTGCAGTCCGTCCGCTCCGACGTCCTGGTGGTGATCGACGAGGCCTACGTGGAGTACGCCGACGCCGGCAGCGGCCCCGGCTCCCTGGCGCTCTACCGCCGCTACCCGAACATCTGCATCCTGCGCACCTTCTCCAAGGCCTATGGACTGGCCGGCCTCCGCGTGGGCTACGCCGTCGCGGCGCCCGCCATCGCGGAGGGACTGCGCCGGACCGCCCTGCCCTTCGCTGTGAGTGCGCTGGGCCAGAAGGCTGCCATCGCATCCTTGGACGCGGGGGAGGAGATGGCAGCGCGGGTTTCCTTGGTGAAGCAGGAGCGTGTGCGGATGGCCGCTGCGCTCGGGGCGCAGGACTGGAAGCTGCAGCCGAGCCAGGGCAACTTCCTGTGGATCCGCGCCGATGAGGACCTTCGGGGCCGGCTGGTGGAGGCATTCGATGCCGCCGGCATCCTGGTCCGGGCGTACCAGGGCGACGGCGTGCGGATCACCGTGGCCGACCCCGCCTCCAACAACCGCGTGCTCCAGCTCCTCGCAGCCTACGCGCCCGTGGCAATTTCCTGATCTTTTTCTCCTTCCGTTCCACCGACAACCAAGAGGAATCCCCAATGGAACCCCAGACAACGACGTCTGCCCGCGCCCTCGGCTCGGCCCTCAAACCACGGCAGCTGACCATGATGGGCCTGGGCAGCGCCATCGGCGCAGGCTTGTTCATCGGCTCCGGCGCGGGCATCCAGGCCGCCGGCCCCGCGGTGCTGATCTCCTACCTCGTGGCCGGCACCCTGATCATCCTGGTGATGTGGGCGCTCGGTGAGATGGCCGCCGCGAACCCGGACAGCGGCGCCTTCTCCGTCTACACCGCCAAGGCCTATGGACCGGTGGCCGGCGCCACGGTCGGCTGGCTATGGTGGATCCAGCTGGTGGTGGTAATCGCCGCCGAGGCGCTGGGTGCGGCCGGCCTGCTGGCCACCATCTTCCCGGCCCTGCCGGTGTGGCTGATGGCCTTCGTGTTCATCGTGGTGCTCACCGCCGTGAACCTGACCAGCGTGAAGAACTTCGGCGAGTTCGAGTTCTGGTTCGCCCTGCTCAAGGTGGCGGCGATCGTCGGGTTCCTGCTGGTGGGCTTTGCGCTGCTTTTTGGCTTGGTGCCGGGCGTGCAGTCGCCTGGCCTGTCTAATTTCAGGGGGGAGGGCTTCGCGGTCAACGGGTTTGGCGGGATTGCGACGGCGCTGTTCGTGGTGGCGTTCGCGTTCGGCGGTACCGAGATCGTTTCCGTCGCTGCAGCCGAGACCGCCGAGCCGGCCCGCAGCGTGAAGAAGGCCGTCCGCACGGTGCTGTGGCGCATCCTGGTGTTCTACATCGGTGCGATCTTCGTGATCGCGGCCGTGGTACCCGTGGGATCGGCTGGGCTGAAGAGCCCGTTCGCCGCGGTACTGGACGCCGCCGGCATGCCGGGCGCTGCCACCGCCATCACCCTGGTTGCCGTCGCGGCCCTGCTGTCCGCGCTCAACGCCAACCTGTACGGTGCCTCGCGCATGGCGTTCTCCCTGGCCGAACGCGGTGAAGCGCCCCGGTGGCTCGCTTCCGTCTCCAACGCCCGGGTTCCGGTGGTGGCAGTCCTGTCGAGTGTCGCCTTCGGCGTGGTCACGGTGGTGCTGGAGCTGGCCTTCCCGGAGAAGGTCCTTCCCGTCCTGCTGAATATTGTTGGCTCCACCTGCCTGCTGGTGTGGACGTCGGCGCTCCTGGCCCAGCTGGCGCTGCGGCTCCGCGCCGACCGCGAGGGAACTGAGCTTCCGCTGCGGATGCCCGGCTTCCCGTGGCTCACGTCCCTCGGCCTGCTCATCCTCGCGGCGATCTTCACGGTGGGCTTCATCGGCGAGGATTCGCGTCCGCAGCTTCTGAGCACCTTCGGGCTTGTGGCGCTGCTGGCGGTGGGGTGCTGGATGAACCACCGGTCTGGCAAACCGGCCGGCCAGGTTGAAGCGATCGACGGTGACAAGCACCCGGTTCTCATCGACTGAGCAGGGCGCTTTGAACCACTTCGGTGGTTTCCTGCAAGGAAGGGCGCGTCTGGCTATAGCCGGGCGCGCCTTTTCTCGGACTTGGGTGACCCGGTTTGCTGTTGGACGTGGTGACCTGGCGAGAAGCCCGAATGCGGAGCCAGCCTCATCGGTTGAGGGTTTCAGCGGCACCAGCGGCTGTGATGCTCTGGCCATCGCGCAGCGCACATCGTGGCATCGGCGATACTAAGCGCCGATTCAGTAGGCTGCTCATTATGAACGAGCGGACCACTGTGGAAATCAAGGGTGTCTCTTACACACTCGGGCGACAGCTAGGACAAGGAGGGGCTGCCACAGTCTTTGAAGCGCGTTCCTCGGCGGATGACAACGTGTACGCCCTCAAGCAAATCGAGAAGTCTGATCAATCAGGCCGCAACGAGCGATTTCGTCGGGAGATCGAGTTCGGTATGGCTTCGAGGCACGATAATGTTGTGAGAATTTACGCGCAGTGCGAGGATGATAATTACTTTTACTACACCATGGACCTGTATCCGAAGAGCCTGCGCAAAGTAATCTCGGAGGAATCGGATTATCTGGTACTTCTCGATTACCTCTCTCAGCTTTGTGACGGTCTGGCTTATGTGCATGGACAAGACGTTGTGCACCGGGACATTAAGCCCGAGAACATCCTCGTCGACGGTGAGACTAAACGATTGGTCTTGGCGGACTTCGGGATCGCTCACTTCAAAGACTCGTCTTTGACCCAAAAAGGTGATCTCCTGGCCAACCGCAACTACCAGGCGCCGGAGCAGATGGCGAAGACCGATGCCAGAGGCATCGGTAAGCCTGCGGACATCTTCGCGCTCGGACTAGTCATCACGGAAGTCTTCACCAAGCAGAACTCTCGCGGCGCTCGGCATCAGCGGATAGGCGATATATACCCGTTTCTCTCCAACCTCGACCTACTCGTCGAGAGGATGATGCTTCAGGACGAAACGCAACGCATCACGGTCCAAGCCGCACGCGACTCTCTCAACCTGATCCGCAAGCAGGTCGACTTGCACATTGAAGAAATAATGGAGGAACTGAGACGGAGCGACGAGCCAAACAGCGAACACATCCCTGAGGCAGATAAGGTCCTAGAGCGTGCTGGCATGGATGTCCTGTCTGCCAAGTACATTTTCGAACGGGCCACCGACGAGGAACTATCGCGCTACAACCAGAATTACCACTGCGAAATCAGCTACAGCGTAAGTGATGAGTTGTACAACGGATGCGTCCAGTCACTGCTGTACTCGATGTGCAAGTCGAAGTTCGAGTACGAAGCTAAGAGCACTCCGAGCGAATCCGATCTTAATTTGGTGATCTCCCCGCTTAAGGCGCAGCTTCAAAGCGAATTCGAAGCCATACAGCGCCAGTACCCGCTTGCGAGTAACTGCATCTGGGCCGGGCTGCCACTTATGGCTGCTAACTACTTCCGGTTCTGCAAGGACTACCGCTGCAAAGAAATTTTAGAAACGGCCCGTCGGGAACTGTCTATCACGCCCTACACAGGAACTGGATCACTTCATAGTAGTCTCGTGGACGCCCCCATTATCTGGATTGCCAGCAGCGTCAGGTGGTACCTCAAGACCGACCTATTCGAAATGTCCCCGCAGAACCTTCAGCGGGTCGAGTTCGAACGCCAGGTGAGCGTCCACTGGGATGGAACCGATCCGAATAACTCCGATCGAAGAACCCTTGGTGCCGATCTCTCTAATCAGTCTGGCGAGACAGAAAGTGTGCGCCCCATACTCGAGGAACTCAAGAACAAATGGGACACATCGTACGCGAAACAAGGCGACGGAAGGTACTCAATTCATTTCCGATCACGTGATGAGTACGAGTTGTTCCGCAAGCAGGCGCTTTCCGTTGCCGCCTCGGACTTTGTGTTCGAGGGCGATGTGCTCGATCTGCTGAGACCGGTAGATGAGTACGACGATCTCGTCGCACTCATCTGGGAGCCCACCTTCGATATCCCCAACACACTGGCCAAAGTCTTGGCCTTCGGACGATATAGGAGGCCCTAAGGCTGTCGGCCCCACGCTCTGCCACCGCTGGGAAACCTTGTGGGATCGACCGTCAGTCCGACACCGAAGGTTTGCCGTCCGCGAGCCCCATAAACATCGTCCGATGCAGGATGTCCACGTGCTTCCGGGAGACTTCCACCGCCTCTTCCACGTTGCGGGCTCGCAGGGCGGACACGAGGGCGATGTGATCGTGGTTGGATCTGTGCAGCTTCTCGATGGGGTAGGGGATGAAGTAGTCGTACAGCTCGGCGAGGGTCTCGTGGTAAACCTCGACGGCGGTGTCCAGACACGACGCCGTACCCACCAACTGGTGGAACTGCTCGTCCCATCCGGTGGTAGAACGGGCCCGCCTCGTGGTCGAAGGAGGCAGCCGGCTGGACAACACGAGATGACACGTCCGGCTCGCTATGAACCTCTGCTCTCGTCTTCTTTGCAGCATGGCAACGGGAAAGGATCTCAACAAAGGTACGGTCTCAGCGCGGTGCAGTACGGTCCTCGGATCCTCGCGGCCAGACCTCTTACTTGCGTGTCCAGCTTTCGGCGGTCAGTTCAGCCGGAGACCGTCTCTCAAGTGACAGGCCCGCTCCGTTCTAGCACATGGCTGAAGTGTGATTCAGCTTTCCCGCCATGTAAGCCGCATGGAGGGTATAGGCGTCCGCTTTGGAAGTGGTCGCGGCGATAGCAGGCGCCCCCGTGTTGTACCTGACGGCGATACTCGCTGAATGGAGCCTGTTGTACTGGGCGTAATACGGCCGGTACAACCAAAGGACCATGTCCTTAACGCCCATAGAACGCCCACCATTCTTGGGGTTTCCCTGATGATGTTCTGCGTCGCGGTCAGTGGGCTGCAGGTATGGGTTGGCCGCCGTTAAACGAGCAGGGTCTCCGAAGATGGGATCTTCGAGGAAAGCTACTCGGACAAGGTGATAGGCGGAATAGAAGTACGCCACGGATGCCCACTCGTTACCGGCTGCTAAGAGCTGATCCCCCGTTTGGAGGTGATTCCCCACACGATCTAGCCTCACCGACACCTGATCGATGGAGCCGCCTGACGTCATGCGAAATAGGCGAGCTGCTTAGCAGGAGTCCTCTTACGCCGCATGGACTCAACATCGGATAGGCAGACGTCCATTGAGACATCATCAAAGAACATCATCTCGACTTCGGCGAGCTTGTTGAAAGCGCGGAGCTGTTCTTCTTCAGTGTTTTCTTCAAGCGCGACGGTGACCGTCGCATGATTGCGCTCTACGTCGAGCTGCACTGATAAAGCCTTTACATGGTCCTTGCCTACCATGCCTAAGCTGCATTCCCCCATGGAAGTCACTAAGGACTGGGTCTCATTCATTTGAGCCTCCTTACGTTCCAATATACGGGGACGTGTCAAATCCCTGTCTGTAGATAACCGGATACTACACGGCGCACCTGGGGACTTGGACTGGGCCCAGCATTTCGGGTGCGGTCTTCGGCAACTGACTTCTCGTCCTATGGCTCGTGCAGGCTGGGAAGGCGAGGGTAATCGGGCTGGTGCGTCTGGCGGGCGACGAGCTAGAGAAATGCCACCTAAGAACGGCGTGATCGCCGAATTTCGGGGTATGGCTTTGGATGCCCTTGTTGCGGCAAGGGCAGAACAGGGCTTGATCGAATACCCTGGCGCAGTGACTGATTTCATTGGGGGAGAGGCAGCGGAGCGGCTGCCCGAGGGGTTGTACGAACTGCTGAACACGGACCTACTTGGCGAGCGACTGGGTCACGAAGCAGAACTGCAGCCGAGGTTCGCAGACTTAGAAGACGCAGACACCCCGGAAATCCTTTCCCGCCACGTAGCCGATGCCGTACGGCAAGCCCTCGCCGTAGCCAAACCAGCAGACAGAGTCGGCCTGGCGAACCGGCTCCTCCAGGAACTGAACATCGTGGACCGAATCATACCCGGGCCCAGTCAGCTCCAGTCGCTCCACCGTACGGACGCCCTCAAGCGCCGTCGGCTACGTCGGCCTACAACAAGGCTGAGCGATTCCACCCTGCTCACCAACAGCAAGGACGAGCCGAATCTCGCCGCGGAGCTCCGGGCCGAGATCGAGTCCGCCGACACCGTGGACCTCCTCTGTGCCTTTGTCCGCTGGACCGGGATCAGACTCCTCGAGCCGGCACTCGAGCAACTCAGAGACCGCGGCGTGAAACTTCGCGTCATCACCACCACCTACATGGGCGCCACCGAGCGCCGAGCCATCGATGAGCTCGTCAACCGGTACGGGGCCGAGGTGAAGATCAGCTACGAAACCCAGGCAACAAGGTTGCACGCCAAGGCCTGGCTGTTCCGCCGGAACACCGGTTTCGACACGGCCTACGTCGGCAGCTCCAATCTGAGCCAGGCTGCCCTCCTCGATGGGCTGGAGTGGAACGTCCGGCTCAGCTCTGTCGCAACCCCGGCACTCCTACGGAAGTTCGAGATTACCTTCGACAGCTACTGGGAGCAGCGGGCCTTCCAAAGCTACGACCCAGAGCGTGACGGCGAGAGGCTGGACGCTGCCCTGGAACGCAACGGCGGCCGACGCACCGCGGCGCCGGATGCCGCCACCGGCCTCGAAGTTCAGCCGTTCCTCCACCAGGAGGAGATGCTGGAGGACCTGGAAGCGGAGCGCGTCAAGGGTTTCAACCTCAACCTCCTGGTCGCAGCCACCGGAACCGGCAAGACAGTTATCGCGGCCCTGGATTACAAGCGGCTGTGCGAGGCTGCCGGCCGCGATCTGAAGCTGCTCTTCGTCGCCCACCGACAGGAAATCCTGAAACAAGCGATGCGCACCTACCGCGATGTCATGCAGGACGGCGCCTTCGGTGAGCTCTACGTGGGGGAGCACAAGCCGCAAGAGTGGAAGCACATCTTCGCGTCCGTCCAGTCGCTGTCTTCCCTCGGCATCGAGCAGCTGGAGCCCGACTTCTTCGACGTCGTCGTCATCGATGAGTTCCACCACGCGATGGCGCCCACGTACCGCCGCTTGCTGGATCATCTGGAACCGCAGCAGCTCGTCGGACTGACGGCGACTCCGGAACGCGGCGATGGAGTCGACGTCGCCGAACAGTTTTTCGACGGCCGTACGGCCAGTGAGCTTAGGCTCTGGGACGCTCTGGACGCTGATCTGCTGGTGCCGTTCCACTACTTCGGCGTCTCCGATGACGTCGACCTGAGCCAGTTGGAGTGGAAGCGCGGCAACTACGACACCACGCAGCTGAGCGCCCTCTATACGGGCAATGACGCCCGCGCCGCCAAGGTGATCCGGGAACTCAGGGACAAGGTCACCACCACCAGCCATATGCGGGCCATCGGCTTCTGCGTCTCGGTGCAGCACGCCCACTACATGGCCGAGGTATTCAACCGGGCCGGCATCGCCTCCGTTGCCGTCGATGGGACCACTGACAATGCTGACCGCGAGGAAGCCCTCAGGCGCCTGGGCAAGCGGGAGATCAACTGCATCTTCGCCGTCGACCTTTTCAACGAAGGCCTGGACCTGCCGCAGGTGGACACTATCCTGCTGCTCCGGCCCACGCAGAGCGCGACGGTCTTCCTCCAGCAGCTGGGGCGCGGGCTGCGCCGAGCCGAGGGCAAGGCGGTGCTGACGGTCCTGGACTTCATCGGCCAGCAGCGCCGTGAGTTCCGCTTTGACCTGCGCTACCGGG
Organism: Pseudarthrobacter defluvii; assembly: GCF_030816725.1. Taxonomy (NCBI): domain Bacteria; kingdom Bacillati; phylum Actinomycetota; class Actinomycetes; order Micrococcales; family Micrococcaceae; genus Pseudarthrobacter; species Pseudarthrobacter defluvii. The sequence continues at coordinate 3,216,580 of NZ_JAUSYG010000001.1, read as the reverse complement.
CTCTGACCGGCTACGGGCGCAAGGAGCTGGAGAAGGCTGTCGAGGACGAATTCCCGTACCTGCCGTCGGGCTCGCAGATCGTGCTGGACCGGGTGGCGCAGAAGGTGGTGCTGGACAACATCAAGGCACAGCTCCGGTTCAACCGGGCACAGCTGGTCCAGGACATCGCCTCGTACGCCGAGACCGAACTGCAGGCCTATCTGGAGCGGTCGGGGAATGAGGTGAAGACGGTCTACCGGTCCACCAGGGACTCGTGGACCGGTTACCTCCGGCAGGCAGGACTGATCGAGGGGCTTTCACCCCTGGAGACCGTGTTGCGCGGGAAGCTCGAGGAGCTGTCGGATGCGGAGGAAAAGAAGCTGCTGGGCCGCATGGCCGCGCTGATTCACGTGGACGATCCGGAACGTGCTGCCGCCTATTCCATGCTGGTCGCTCCCGACGCGCCCCGCTACGCGGAGCTCGGCATCCGCGAGCAGGCTTTTGCACGCATGCTTTTTTACACGCTGTGGGATGACGGCGGTGGATTCAAAACGTACGACGACGGCCTGGACCACCTGCGCGGCTACCAGTTTGTGTGCCGCGAGATTCGCCAGGTGGTGAAGCTGGGAGTGGCCGCATCAAAGCACGCAGCGAAGAGCCTAGGCGCAGGCCTGCAGCACATCCCGCTGCTGTCGCATGCCACCTACCGGCGCGAGGAGGTTCTGGCTGCATTGCAATACGGTTCGCTGGAGCAGGGAAAGAACGTGCAGCACCGTGAGGGCGTTGCATGGTGTCCTGCAACTTCCACCGATGCCTTTTTTGTCACCCTGAACAAGGACGACAAGAAGCACTCGGCGACCACGATGTACAAGGACTATGCCATCAGCCCGGAACTGTTTCATTGGGAATCGCAGAACGCGACGTCACCGGCGAGTCCAACTGGCCGGCGGTACCTGGACCGACTAAAGCACGAATCTCATATCCTTCTCTTCACCCGGGACACTGCCGATGACGAGACCGGCCTGACCGTTCCCTATGCGTGCCTTGGCCCGGTTGATTACGTCCAGCACTCAGGTGCGAAGCCGATTGCGATCACATGGAAACTGCACCGGCCGATGCCGGCGGATGTGTTTGCGACGGCGGCGGCGGTCGCCCAATGACAAAAGCGCCAGACGCTGCACTTGCGGCAGTGTCTGGCGCTGTGGCATCAGAGACTATGTCTGGACAGTCGAGGCCGGCGGGGGAGCCCATGAAACTGAGGCAACGGCGTCGTGGCTATGTATGCTCTCCAAGTTGCGGATTTGCACACTGTGGCCGACGTTTCTTCCGCGCAACTCCAGCGAGATGTCTCGGGCCATGTCTTCGACGAACGCCGGGTTATCGTAGGCGATCATAGTGATGGCTCGTTCATCGGGGCGCTTAACGACGGGGTAGACAGGGCATGAACCGCTTGCTCGGATAAGGTCGACAAGATCCTTGATGTTGATGGGGTATGGGTCGCTGTCCGTTCCGGAGACCGATACCTTCACATCGCTGCGTTGATTATGGGCACCGTAGTCACTAATGGTCTTGCTGCAGGGGCAAAGGCTGGTTACCTGTGCAGTTATCGACGTGGTAAGCCGAAATGAACCCGTGTCAATGGTGGCTGACAGATGCAGGTCACTTGTCTGTAGCGCTTTCAGATCAGACACGGGCGAGACGACGGTAGTGGCTACTGGCAATGCAACCCGAACGAGTGCCCTGTCGATGTCCATTCTGGCTGCGACATGCTTCATAACCAGCGGCAGTTCTCGCGGATCGATGACTGCCAACTGCTCCTGTACCAACTGAACCATGCGACTCATGTGCGTACCCCTGCGATCTGAGGGAAGAGTCACCAGCACATCGAACGAGCCAATGCCTGCCTGTCGCGTTGTCCCGTCTGTAAACTCAGTTGGATACCTGAGCCCTGAGATTCCCACTTCATCCAGTGCAATGCCCCGGACGTCGACTTCGTCTTGTACGTCAGGCAGCATTGCTTTTTTCTCCACGGTAGATACATCCCGAGGTGCACGTCTCGCGCACCTGTATCGCGGAAAGATTGGGTAGCACGCTCACCAGGCGGGTCCAGATCCACTTAGCAAGAATCTCGCTTGTGGGATTCTCCAGACCCGGTACCTCATTGAGGTAGTTGTGGTCGAGTTGATCTTCCAGAGGCTTGAAAGCAGCTTTAATGTCGCCGAAGTCCTGCACCCACCCTGTGTCGTCGCCGACTGCGCCGGTGACATGAACCTCGACTCGATACGAGTGCCCGTGCAGGCGACTGCACTTGTGTCCCTCAGGAACGTTCGGCAGTCGGTGAGCCGCTTCAAATGTGAACTCGCGGTATATCTCGGCGGAGAAGGTCATGGGATTCCTAAGTACTTGTGGGTTTGCATGCTCAGTTGCCAGTTGGGGTGCTCCAAGCAGAACTCGACGGCAAGCCGGGTGTTCTCGACGACGTCTGGGCCATCCATGGGTTGGACCCGAAACGTCTGGAAGTCCAGTTCTTCAAAGATTCTGGGATCGACGCCTGCTTGCGGATAGACAAACTTGAGTTCCTGGCCCCCCGTAACGACTAGGTCCGCACCAATTTTGGGACTCACGCATAACCAGTCGACGCCGTTGGGCGGCACCCGAGTGCCGTTTGTCTCAACTGCTACGTAGAATCCGCGACGCTTTAACGCTGCTACTGCTGCGTCATCTAATTGCAGGAGCGGTTCGCCACCGGTGCAGACAACCATCCTGTCTTCCGTCCAACCCGCAGGCCATGCAGCCTCGACGGCATCAGCAAGGTCTTCAGCGGTTTCAAACTTTCCTCCGCCCTCACCGTCCGTTCCTACGAAGTCCGTATCACAGAACTTGCAGATGGCCCGGGCGCGGTCCGCTTCGCGGCCCGTCCAGAGGTTGCACAGGCTGAAGCGGCAGAACACGGCCGGTCGGCCGGCGTGTGTACCCTCGCCCTGGAGAGTGTAAAAGATCTCTTTGACCTTGTAGTTCAAGCTACACGCCCTGGTAAGTGATGGGATCGCTGCTGCCGGCCTCCGCGAACCCCTTGAGCCGGAGAAGACAAGAATCACAGTGCCCGCAGGATCGGCCACTTTCGTCGGGGTCATAACAAGAAGATGTCAGGCTGTAGTCGACGCCAAGGGCCAAGCCCATCTGGACGATTTCGCCTTTGGTCTTGTCCATTAGGGGCGTGTGGATGGTGATTGCTCCACCCTCAACCCCGGCCCGGGTGGCCAGGTTGGCCATGCTCTCAAAGGCTTTAATGAATTCTGGGCGGCAGTCCGGGTAGCCGGAGTAGTCCAGAGCGTTCACCCCAATAAAGATGTCGGTCGCCCCTACTACCTCGGCATAGGCAAGCGCAAAGGAGAGGAACACTGTGTTCCTTGCCGGGACGTAAGTAATCGGGATATTCTCTTCTACTTGGTCGACAGACGAGTGCTTTGGAACTTCAACGTCTGATGTGAGGGCGGAGCCGCCGAACACTCGCAGATCTATATCGCAGACAACATGGTCCGCAACACCTTGGGCCTCTGCTACGCGCTTGGCTGCGGCCAGTTCGACAGCATGACGTTGGCCATACCGGAAGCTGAGGGCGTAAGGATCGAAACCGATGCTCTTCGCGTGCGCTAGGACCGTCGTCGAGTCCAGTCCTCCGCTCAGGAGAACTATAGCTTTCCTTGTCATGCCGTCCCTCTCGTTGCTCCGCAAGCAGTTTCCGTTTGTCGTGCCTGCGATGAAACTACACGATACAGTAGGTCCAAGACATTCGCAGTTTAGGAGCAAGGGTACGTGGTGTGGCAGAGAAACTAACGGTGGTCGTAACTTGCACCGACCGCAAGTCTCTGACGCCCGCTGAACGCTTACGAGTAGAGAACCTTCCCGATGGGCACCAATCGCAGCGCGTTGAACAGTGGCGTACTGCACTTCGCCAGGAGACCGCGCGCGTAAGCTTGCGGCGCCTGTATCAGGGTGACGCATGGAAGCAAGCCTTTGAATTGGAGCGCACTCTTCGTGATGTCGGTTTTGAGCCTAGTGTTCTAGTTGCTTCAGCAGGCTTGGGGCTGGTGCCCGTCGACGAAGAGTGGCCCGCGTACGCCGCGACGTTTTCGTCACGTCATGCGGATACCGTAGGCCGCAACGCGGCAGACATCAGGGCGTGGTGGAAACTTATCACCCAGGAACAGAAAGGGTTGGTCGAACATGCAGAGGGACAAACGCTCATGGTTCTTTCCGAAACCTACAGTTCTGCCATGGCCGAGGATTTAGCCGCACTTAAAGGACGGGACGACGTCGTAATTTTTGGCGGTTCAAAGGACGTTCCAGGGGAGTTGAGGATTCCAGCTGACGCTGCACTTCGAGGGAAGCTTGGGGGTACTTCGGGCAGCCTCAATGTAAGGACCGCCAACGCGTGGATCGCCAGGCTTGATTCGCCGAATCTCGTTGGACAACGCAATAATGGCCGATGGCGGGCTTGGGTGGATGAGGTGCGTCGTCCCGAGGTATACGAACGCAAGCCTATGACCGACGACGACGTCTTAGCCTTTATTCGCGAAGTGCGTCTACGCGAGCCCACGATGAGAAAGACGGCTGCGCTTCGGATACTGAGGGACAACGGATTGGCTTGCGAGCAGCGACGTTTCGGTGGTTTGTTCAGTGCTGTAGAGAAAGAGGACAAATGACCGAGGGCTGGTTGGAACGGCGGTGCCTCAAGGTACTTCAGAACGAGGACACACCGCTTTATCTTTTTGCGCTGGCTGCAGAAGAAGTGGATCTTATTGCCTCGGTCGCGCGCATAGGACGCGATGAAGCTGGCAAGCTTATAGGCTATCAACGCCCTGAAAAGAAAAAGCATGTAAAGCAAATTCAAGACTATCTGGATAGCGCCGACGTTCTTTTTCCGAACGGACTGATCCTGGCGTTGCCTCCCGAGGTGCGCTTCAAGTCCAGCCGCGGACCGACCACCAGTGACGGTCTCGTTGTTGCGGGAACCCTGGAGATTCCACTGAGCCAGGGAGAAGACGGTCCTAGACCTGCCTGGATTGTCGACGGACAGCAACGGAGCCTTGCGCTTTCCCGGACCAAGAACCGCCGACTACCAGTGCCGATAGCCGGATTCGTTGCCGACAACCTGGAGATACAGCGCGAGCAGTTCTTGCGAGTGAACACAGTACAACCTTTGCCCGTGAACCTGGTCACGGAACTGCTGCCAGACATAACACGTGTGCCGTCGGGTCGCATGCCCACCCGGAAACTTCCTTCAGCCCTAGTTGACATGTTGAATCAGGACCCACTTTCCCCGTTTGCGGGACTTATCAAACGCGCTTCCACAACTGACGAGGCCAAGAAGATGGCCATTGTTACCGACACCGGTCTTGTCGAAGCCCTAAAGGAGTCTCTGGAATCGCCGTCTGGTGTGTTGTTTCCGTACCGAAACATCGCAACGGGAACAACTGACACGGAGGGGATCAGGGACGTATTGATCACCTACTGGACTGCCGTACGCAATACATTTTCGGACGCTTGGGGCTTGCCGCCCACCAAATCCCGACTAATGGGCGGGGTCGGAATTCGCGCTATGGGCCGATTGATGGAACGGGTGATGGCCCATGTCGATGTGAATTCGCCGACTGCAATAGAAGACGCCGAAAGAGAGTTGGGCATTATTGCAGCGAATTGCTTTTGGACCAAGGGCGTATGGCCAGAGTTGGGCTTGCCTTGGGATGAATTACAAAACACGCCCAGGCATATCAGTGCACTCTCAAACTATTTAGCGAGAGCGTACGTGGCAAACCGGGCGGCCATGAAGTGAAGTTCTACTTTCCCGATAGCCAGGACTTGGTCAGTCCGACATATGACTTCCAGCATGATGAATACTCTCCTCTGCGGGTGAGGCAGAGAGACGATCTCTACGCGCACGAAATTTTGGACACTCCGCCTTATAGTGGCATTCTCGTGAGCAAATCCATCGTCGACGGGGCGATGAAGGGTGCGGGGAAATACACGAGCGCGCAGAGAGCTCGCCTGTATAGGTTAGGAGTTGAGCGCTTCTTTCGGCTGCCCAAGGGTGTTGAGTCACTGGGTGACAATGGCGCCTTCAATTACGTGGATGAACTGGTGCCGCCAGTGACGGTCGAGGAGACCCTAGACTTCTATATTGGATGTGGGTTTGACGCGGGTGTAAGTGTCGACCACATCATTTTCGGATACGACCCTTTGGCCTCATTGGATGATGTAGATCCCGCGTGGGCGGAACGCCGTCGAATCACCCTTCGTCTCGCTGAAGAGTTCATAACACAGGTGTCAGAGCAGAACCTGAATCTCCAACCAGTGGGTGCTGCCCAGGGCTGGAGCCCTACAAGTTTTGCTGACAGTGTCGAACAGCTTCAGAAAATGGGCTACCAGCGGATTGCCCTAGGCGGCATGGTCCCGCTGAAGACCAAAGACATTCTGGACTGCTTACAGGAGATTGATAAGGTTCGCCTTCCAACTACCGAGTTGCACCTTCTTGGCGTCACGCGGGTGGAATCAATGGATTTGTTCAGCGACTTTGGGGTTACGAGCTTCGACAGTACATCCGCTTTCCGACAAGCCTTTATGGACGATAGAAATAATTTTCATACGGAGAACGACGCATTCATTGCACTGCGCGTTCCACAGGTTGACGGAAATCCAGCACTGAAGCGCGCGATACTGGCTGGCAGAGTCTCCCAAAAGGACGCAATTGCCCAGGAACGAGTCTGCCTTCGCGTCCTACGCGAGTTCGATGGCAGTGCTGGGGCCATCGAACGAGCCATCGCAGAACTTGATGCCTACGAAACGATCTGTCAGGTCAACAGAAGCCACCAAGCGGAGTACGAGCGCACACTTACTGCTGCCCCTTGGAACGAGTGTGAGTGCTCGCTCTGCAAAACCCTTGGCATAGAAATCGCGATCTTTCGAGGGACCGAAAGAAATAAGCGCCGAGGATTTCACAACATGTCGGTACTGGCAAACAAAATGAAAAAACTCAAGAGCAACGTGCTCACGTCCACAACAAGGAGTAACCATGGCTGACCGCTACGAGATGAGGCTGCCGGCAATCCGACTCCAGCAGGGCGCACAGCATATTTACTGTTTTGGGGTGGACGGCAAACGCATTCACGATTTCGCCACAGTATCTCGCGTTCACCGCGACGACGACCAGTTGCAGGGCTACCAGAGGCCAGAGGTCCTGAGCCACATACGAGCAATTCGCCGCTATCTAGAGTCAGACTCGCCTCTCCTTCCGAACGCCATCGTTTTGGCCTTTGATGAACGCGTGAAGTTTGAGCCGAGTGCACCGGTGGGGGATTTATCGTATTCGGTCGTTGGCGAACTGATCATCCCGGTGGATGAGGCGCTGCCCGACGACGAGAAGCCAGCCTGGCTGGTGGACGGTCAGCAGCGCAGCGCGGCCATTCGGGATGCTGATCTTGCCCAGTTTCCGGTTGCTGCCGTCGGATTTATAGCGCACGGTGAGGCTGAACAGCGTTCCCAGTTCATCCTGGTGAACAACACAAAGCCCCTGCCAAAGGGCCTCATACACGAGCTTTTGCCCGACACAACAGGGCATCTTCCTGTTGCGTATGCCCGCAAACAGTTGCCTGCCCTCATCATGACCCGGCTGAACGCATCGGCCAAGGAAATTGGAACACCTTTCGGCGGAAGAATTTCCACCCCGACCACACCCGATGGCTACATCAAAGACAACAGCATTTTGAAGATGATTGAGAATAGTCTTTATGAGGGCGCGCTTTACCAGTATCGGGATCCGTCCGATGGTTCAGCGGACGTGCAGCAAATTGAACTGCACCTCAACTACTTTTGGACCGTTGTACAGGCAGCCTTCCCCGAAGCCTGGAATTTGCCGCCGCTAAAGTCGCGCCTGACACATGGGGCGGGCATTCAGTCCTTGGGCTACGTGATGGATTCCCTAACCGAAGGAGTTCCTGCCGCTGAACTTCCTGGTCTTGATCTTGAGAAGGCTATTAGTAAGCTCAAGCCAATCGTTGCCTGGACAAGTGGAACATGGGATTTCGGACCGGACAATGTAAGGCGGTGGAACGGCCTTCAGAATACGCCCAGCGATGTGAGCCTCCTGACTAACCACCTGCTCAGGGCGCTCCGGTGAAGTTTCACGTTCCTGTAGGGTGCCAATGTTCCACCTGTTGGTACGTAAGTAACTGGTGAAACCTACGCACCGGGCTACTCCCTAGGAACGCATCAGGGCTTCATCTGGTGTGGCTCCGCCGGTCATTGCCCGTCATAGGAGGATAGTTTTCAGGCACGAGCATGAACTTCCCGAGTTTGCTCCAGGAGGCAGTTCTGAAGATCTGAAACAGTTTGGACGCTTCGCAGTGTGGCAATTATGCCAAAGTCGCATCTCGGTGGTTAGATTGCAGCACTCTGAGGCGGCACGGCTGCGACGCCTTGGGCTTCCAATTGGGGGACGCAGCAGAGCAAAGGAGCGCGTGCAATTGCGTGCATTGGGACCTGTCGTTTCGCGACAACGCGAGTTGAGTCCATGACCACCGACAGGCTGGGCATCGGCCAGCATGTCACTTTCCCAGGTGCGCCGGGCATCGGTCGCCTGACAGGCCTTCGTGCTGACGCCGCGACAGTGGAATTCTTTGAGTCGGTGGCAGAGCCTTCGGTAGGGGTGAGGGCTGTACCACGCACGTCACTAAGGGTTGTCCAGCTTGAACGCGAGACTCGTGTCTTCTTTCAGGATGAAGATCTGCAATGGCGCGCCGGGCGGATAATTGCAGCGGCCACCGATTCTCAAGACCGTGCGGGGTACTGGGTTCGGCTGCCCAATACGTTTCAAGACACGCTTGTGTTGATCGCTTGTATTCGCGTTCGATGGGACAAGAAACCACGAGATCCACTGCAAATTCTTCTGGCGGGAGGCAACGAGACTCCCCGTTTCCGTGACGCTCGTCAGCCCGTACGGGCGTTACTTCTTCAAGATCGCGCGTCCGCTGCGTCCACCACTGGTATAGCCTCGGCCGGTGTGCAGATGCATAGTCACCAAGTGGCGGCGGCCTTCCGAATCCTTCGCGATCCTATCCAGCGATACTTACTGGCGGATGAAGTCGGGATGGGAAAGACTATCGAAGCTGGCTTTGTTATCCGTCAAACTTTGATTGACGACCCTAAGCGGAAGATTGGGGTAATCGCGCCGGATTCACTAATTGAACAGTGGAGGTCCGAGCTTCGCGACAAGTTTTTCATCGGTGATTTCGGAAGGCGAGTAGCCGTCGTTGGCCACAGCGATCTATCCGGCTGGAAGCGGTTGATGAACGTTGATCTTCTCGTCGTCGACGAGGCACACTTGCTCGCTAATGATGGGTCTCCCTTGGATCCGACATATGCGGAGCTCAATAAGCTGGCGAAGAGTGCTGCGCGGCTCCTGCTGCTCTCCGCGACGCCATTCACTCAAGAGAGCACCACCCACCTTGCCCTGCTCCACCTACTCGACGGTGATCTCTTCTCCTGGGAACGGCAGGCGGAGTTTGAAGCACTTCTTAAAGCACGAAGCGAACTGGCCTATGCGGTTTACCAATTGGACGAGGAGCCTGACCCCGAAAACCCTGAGTACCTCCAATATCAATTGGACGGTCTTCGCTCTCAAGTTCCCAATGACGTGCTCCTAGACGAGCTAGTGGCAGAAGTGATGGCCACTTTCGACTTCTCGCCGGTTAGCGCAGAGTTGCTCAAACGACGGACTGCAGCGGTACGTGCCCACGTGTCCGAAACTTACCGTTTACATCAGCGGGTCATACGGAACAGGCGCCACAACGTCCTGCAGCAACGCCTGGACGATGAAGGCATCATGACGCCTTTCTCGCTGACTGGGAGGATTAAGCCGCGACTCGTCCGACTCCAATCGGAAGAAGTAGATACGGCTGCTGGGTTCGTTGAAGAATGGCTGGCTAAATGCAGCGTGCATGTTCTGGACAACGAAATGGATTCCTCGAAGTACGGAGCTGTCGGGGGACTGCTCGTTTCTCGGCTGGGTGGACCGTTGAAGGATCTCGCGGAAATTATTCAGTACCGGGCCGGGCTCTTGGGCCCTCCGATATCGCTTTCCAGAAACGAGATGGCAATCTTGAAGGCGGCGCCTACTCTTCCTTTTGAAAATGATTTCGCAGTCCTCGCAGAGCCAACTGCCATCGATGCCGTTGACGCCCTCGCAGCGACCATCATCGGTCGCTCAAAACCGGCCCAACGAGTGGTCGTTTTCTGCGGACACGGTACGTTTGCGAAAGATTTGGTAGCTACGCTCCAAGAATCTTTGCGCGGTCGGAAGTCTGCATTTGCGCATCTAGCTAGCCAGTCCGATGAGGAACGTGAAAAGTCAGTTCACGAATGGCGCAGGCGCGGTGGTGTCCTAGTCCTGGACGAGTCAGGAGATGTAGGGCGCAACCTCCAGGACGCAAGCCTCGTGGTGCACGCTCGCCTGCCGTGGAGTCCAAACCTCCTTGAACAACGCATCGGGCGCGTGGACAGGTATGGGCGCAACGCGACTGCTCAGGGCTTGGTGGTGACTGACAGCAACCCCCACGGCATCCTCACGGCATGGGCTCGGTTGCTGTCTCGGGGGTTCAAAGTATTTGAACGCTCGATTTCTGCTGAGCAAGAAGTAGTAGAAGAGTTGGCAACGACTGCTTGGGAAGTACTTGTTGGCGAGGGTATCGAGAAGTTTGAGTCTCTTGCTGAAGAGACAAGCGCCTCTATCGCTGCCGAAACCCGCCGCATCAACGAACTAGATGCGCTTGAGTCCAGTTGGGAGTTGGCCGAAGAACTCGGCTTGCTTGCGGAAAACATCTCTAGGTATGACGAATGCCACGCAGGGATTGCGACTTCCTTTCGGACCCTGCTCGACGAGGGCTTCCGATTCGAGGAGCGTCAATGGGATGGCAGCCTTCGATTCTCGATAGATGATAGGCAAGAACCGTTGATCAGCCCCCGACTCGCGACCCTCCTGCAGGTAGCTGAGAATTCCCGGATTGGCGGGTTTGATCGATGGCGGGTATCGCCGGGAAGGCGCCTCTTTCGACGGGGGAACCCGTTCATCGACGGACTCGAACGAGTACTCGAATTAGATGACCGCGGTCAGGCAAGTGCTTTGTGGCGCATTGATCGTCGTTGGGGCGGCGATGCTCTCATTTACTTCGCCTTCGATTATCAAGTGGAAGCGAACCCTGAGCCGCTTATGCAGTTGCTCGGTGGCGAGCGGAGGCACCACGCGACAGCCATGCGGCGCTGTGACTGGGCTTTGTCTCCATTTGAGCGCCGAATATGGATCGACACGAGTTCGATGGCAATGGTTGAGTCACGGGACGAATTAGATTTCCTCAACGCGCCCTTCGCGGAACCCCGGGACAAGAACCTGAACCCCGCCCGGATCAGGTCACTTCACAATCTTGTAGGAACGGGAAACCTTTCCCGTGTGGCAAGTGCAGCAGCCGAGACAGCGCGTGCCGAGTTGCTGCGTACGACTGCTTTGCGGGAGGCATGTGCACAAGCATCACTGCGAATTGCTGCAGAAACTGAAGTGAACGTAGCCCGCAGTCGGGCCCGCTCGGCTGCCACCAGAATGGTCGCCGATCCTGAGGCATTGGACTTTGAAATAGCGATCGGGCGCGCCGTTCAGAGAGGCGTCGAAAATCCAGTGGTGAGTAATGTTGCCGTGACCTGCCTTGTGCGCGCTGCGGAAGGGTGGGAGCACTTTGCATAGCGCCGATCTGGCGGCAGCACAATCGGCGATCGAACATTGGCCTGATGCTGCTAACCTTGCCGATTTCCATGGTGGAGATTCCTGTCGCAGGCTCCTCGACGCCTTGCAAGGGTTCGGAAACGAACAGAGGGCGACCGGCTGGCGAGACGTCGCGACTTTGGTTAGGCAGACACTGCTCACTGACCACTTTTCCTTTGGCGGAACGCCGCAATTGATTGTGCCGGCTTCTTATCCCTGGCCGACAGCGGAGCAGTGGCAGGATGCTCACTGCGACGCATTCAACGTTGCTGGAGAGTTGCTCCGAATAACGGCCAGGCATTGGGAGCCTAGCGTCGCGGAAGGAGACCAGGCCCGCATTATCGCCAGGGCAAGAATAGCTGATGTATTTAGGGGCGAGATGACTCTGGATCCAACAAGTATCCCGGCTGACCCCTTTTGGAGAATGGCCCACGCATATCCGAGTTATCGGGGCGTGGCACAGCAACAGGCGGCGCGTGCGGGCGTGACGAGGGACGGAAGGCCTTTACTTATTTCCCTTCCGACGGGTCGGGGTAAGACCGCCGTGGTATGGTCCAAGCCGCTCCTAAGTTCGGAGGGTGTGACGATCGTTGTCGTTCCGACTGTCGTTCTAGCCCTTGATATGGAGCGCCGGACACGGGAGCAAGCACGGATCAAAAAAAAGCAACTGAGCCCGCTTAACCGCTACGCGTACATCGGAAGCCTCGATCCGGATGTAAAGCGAGCGCTAAGACAAGCCATCCGATCAGGCAAGCAACGCATTCTTTACACGAGTCCAGAAGCGTTCGTCTCAGGCTTGAGCGGTGCAATCCTCGACTGTGCGAAAAGTGGCCTTCTCCAACAAATCGTCGTTGACGAGGCGCATCTGGTTGACCAGTGGGGGGATGACTTCCGGCCGGAATTTCAGGTTCTGCCAGGGCTGGCCCTCGAGGCGTCTGAGGTTGCGCCGGAGGACCGCAAACCATCGATCCTGCTTATGAGCGCCACCGTCGCGCAGAGGCAAGTCGATAAGTTGACTCGTCTCTTCTCGTATGACGGGTCGGACCTTGAACTTTTTTGGGGTTCGGCGCTCCGTACAGAACCTGCATACTTCACGCATCAGTTCGACGACGACGAGACGAAGCATGCAGCGGTCATCGATGCCGTCTCTTTGCTCCCGAAACCCCTTATCCTCTACACCACCACGGTAAGCGACGCCAACGAATGGGCTGACCGTCTAAGGTCGTTGGGAATGGCGCGTATCGGCGTCGTCACTGGTAAGTCTTCTGACGAGGATCGCCAGACGGCCGTCGAACGCTGGAGGGGGCTTACCGCTGAAGGCATGAGTGCGCCGAGCCGTTTTGACGTGATCGTTGGCACGTCTGCGTTCGGACTGGGCGTGGACGTTCCCAATGTGCGAACTGTTGTGCATGCCTGCATGCCTGAATCCGTTGACCGGTACTACCAGGAAGTAGGCCGTGCTGGACGAGACGGGCGGGCGACGGTGGCAGTCCTGTATTCCGGGCCTCGCGATCGACGAGTAGCCGCGAATTTGGCTGGGGCTACCTTCATAGGATCAGACAAAGGGTGGACTCGCTGGAGAGCGCTCATGGAAACCGCTGAAAAGGTTGAGGGAGCTAGCAATCTCCGCTTCCGCGTGCGCAAGAGTGCGTTACCGACGTACCTGGATCAGGGCTACGGACGTAGTGCCCAATGGAACATTCGAACGCTGACCTTGATGGCCCAAGCAGGAATCATCAAGCTTCGGACACCGACATGGTGCCCGCCCGAGAAAACGGCCCCCGAACAGGTACAAGCACTACGCGACGCATTTCTCGAAACAGCAAATGACCTCATTGACTTCGAGTTGGTCGACGGAGCCCTCCTCTCTCGGGAGAAATGGACCGAGTCGATGGATGTGGAGCGTGTCGGTGCACGCGCTAAGTCAGCGGCGTCGCTTGACGCGGTTTCTAGGGTGATAGGGGCTAGTCAATGTATTGGACGCATTCTCGCGGCTCACTATGAGGTCCGCACCGATGATGGTGGGCGTCTTACTACTTACCCAGTTTGCCGCAGTTGTCCCTCGTGCCGCGCTGATCCCGATGCCGCTACAGGCATCGCCGGAGACGAGTTCGGCTATCCACGCCTTCCGGGTCGTCGTGTAGCGGTAGATCCCCTCCGGAGTTGGCGCGGAAAGTCATCAGCCCTCTTCATCACCCTGTCTGGACAAGACAACGCCTTTAATCTCCTGAGACGGTTGGCTGGAATTGGTGTCGAGGTCTATTACGGGCTCAATTCGGAAGAAGGACTGCGACTCCAGGCCGCAGTTGGGAGCAGACCAATTATCGTTGATGACGACAGCCGGGATGTTTGGCCGCTCGCCTGGTATCTCGAGGACAGTATCGTCGTCGTGGTTGGCGACGGCGTTCCGGAAATCGCGTTGCAGCGGATGGATCTCGGTCTGCCTACCTACCTGATTGGCCACGAGGATCTAAAGCACCCCGTGCGTCCGGAAATGAAGTTCGCCGATCTGCAAGACGCGGTAATCGACGCAGCCGCTCTTTTGAAGGAGTTGTAATGGAGTTGTTGAACATCAGCCCTGTGGCGATCCTGCCACGAACCATGTGGGTGGCGTACCGCGCTCTGCATGCAACTCCAGAACTCGCGAAGCAGGAACTCGAGGACGCGGTCTGCCCTTTGGCGATGAGAGACGAGACTCCAGGTAAAGGCGCTCATGTCCAACGTGCCGTCGACGCGCTATTGAAATTCGGACTGGTAGACGTCGCCCAACAGGGGGAGTCAGAGGGGCCAATGCTGTCCGCGTCAGTTGATGGTTCGCTGGAATCATTCACTCGGAGGTTGCGTGAGGGTGTCCTCGGTTCAAGTGTCACGGATGAACCGATGCCGCAGGACCTTACCCGAGCCGTCGTGTGGTTGCTATCGCAGTCGCCTCTAGATGCGTACGACCGCACGCGGGCCGATCAGGAACTGGGCGGATTCTTCACCAACGACACTCGATGGAATACGTTCAGGTACTGGGCAACCTTCCTGGGGTTTGGCCGTGAATGGCCTCTCGAAGGCGGCGGCCTTTCCGTAGACCCCACACCGGCTGTCAAGGACGCACTTGATAGCTCTAAACGCGGCCATTTGGCTACCGGCACTCCAGTTGAAGCTCAGGACCTTGTGAGACATATCAAGTCAGAGTTGCCAGTGTTTGCCCATGTCGATACTGAGTCAGTTGAGACCATTCCAGCCTCGCTTGCCTACGCGTTCCGTTCACTTCAGCAGAGCGGCAGACTCAGATTCGAGAACCGATCCGACTCTAGAGCTTTCATTCGATTGCCTGCAGGTGCTGGAGCCGCGGATGAGGCCTTATTCTCGCACGTCACTATCTTCCAGGTAGGAAACTGATGACTTTCGCTATGAACCAGGTTGTGTGCTGGCGTCCAGACGATGTGGCAAACACCATCCCGACCGAGGCAGCCAGTCCCTCGAAGGCAGTGCTCCTGGCCACCCACACTCCGCTAAAGGTCCGCAAGGCTGGCCCAGGTGAACCTGGAGAATCAATCACCGAGGAGGACTTCCTCGATGAATTCCTCAACAGTGTCCCGAAAGAAGGCGTCCGAATTACGCCTGTTCTTGGACAATCGGGATCAGGAAAGTCACACCTCGTTCGCTGGGCAGAGGCTCGTATAAAGCCCATCCCGGGGCGCCGCAAAGTCATCTATTTGCCGAAGACCCGCACCAGCCTGCGGGACGTTCTTGAAGAGCTACTTCAGGGCCAGACTGGTGGGGCATTCGATGAAATCCGCAGCCAACTGGGCGGCTTACGGGAGTCAGTTGACCCAGAGAAGTTGGAGCGCCGAATCCTTGACGAGTTGGCAGAGTCCATACGTGAGGCGAAGGCTGAGCACTTCCTTACGAAAGTACTCGTCGGCGAACGCGGACTCTATGTTTTGCTTCATGACCCGTTATTCCGTGACTATCTTCTGCGTCCAGGGGCCTTCGTCCCGAAGCGAGCAGCCCACGCGCTTCGAGGGCGGGGCGAGGACGAAGAGGAGATCCCTCCTGCCTTTACGGTGGAAGACCTACCGCTCTCTATCGCGGACCACGCAAACATCCTCGATGCCGGCTCTGCAGCACGCTTGATGTTCAAGCGACTCAGCGCCGATACAAAATTGCAGACGGCAGCGATTGAGATGCTGAATGAGCACCTGGACGTGGCAGTGATGAGAGCTGCGGACCTAGGTGTCGGCTCTGTCCAGCGCGCGTTCATGAAACTCCGCGAACAACTTGTAGGACAAGAAATCATTCTGCTTATCGAGGACTTTGCGATCATCCAGGGCATCAGGCGTGACCTGCTCGACGCCATCGTTGAAGTCGGGGTTGTCGGAGGCGTGGAGAAATACGCTACCGTTCGAACAATGATGGCCGTGACATCCGGCTACTACGACAAGTTGGACGACACGTTCCGCACTCGTGCGGAAGCAAGTTCCCCCGTCTACTACGTTGATGTGAGCATCGACAACGTAGAAGACGGCGGCTCTCAACTTTTCGACTTCGTGGGGCGTTATCTAAACGCGGCGCGGCTGGGCAAAACGAAAATCGAGGCAAGCGCTGCGCCACTCAATGCATGTGACGGCTGCCCATTTCGTGACGAGTGCCACGCCACCTTCGGGGCGACGCGAGACGGTCACGGTCTCTATCCCTACAACGAACCAGCCCTGCGCCGCGCCATAAAGATAACCGCGAACCCGAACCGCCGAGACTTGTTCAACCCTCGCACGGTCCTGTCGAAGGTAGTGCGCCCCTTGCTCACCAACGAGGCCAGTGCGATTCGAGAGGGACGGTTCCCTTCGCCTGATTTCCTGCGTCAGGACCGCGCAAGAGACACAAATGAATCCGTGGCAAATCGTTTGCCAGATCTGCCACTTGCTGTCCGTCATGCGTTGGATGAGCGCTATGAAGGGCTCGATCAGGTCCGGTACCTCGCAACACTGCAGTTCTGGGGAGACGTCTCGACCAATGTCCACCCGGGCATCTATGCTGCATTCTCGCTGCCCGCTGCTGATCTCGAGACTGACGGTCAGGAAGGACCTGATAAGCCTGAGCCACCCCTGGGCCCCCAAGTTGTTGAGCCCAGTCCAATCAATCCAACCCTGCGCAGGCAGTTAGAGGACGTCGACAACTGGTCGAAGGGGAGTCCGCTGCCGCAGACCGTTGGACGTGAGATTCGCGGTATCGTTCGCCAAGCGATGGTCGCTGGTCTTGATTGGTCCGATCCTGTCATGAAAGATCCGAGCGCGGTTACCCTTGCAAAGGCGGTGCCGGACAGAACGCAGATTTCCCAAACAGTCTCGATCGAGGATAGCCGCGAAAATCGTGCCGCAGTCGTCGAACCCATCGTGTGGTTTGCTCGGACGCCAGCCAATGCGCTGCTCTTTCAGACTCTGCTGCAGTTCCAGCACAACCCCGCTTCGGCACCAGAAGGACTTCTGCGTCTTCGTGAAATTGCCGACCAGCATCGAGAAGTAATATCTGCTCGGGTCATCGCAGCGAGTGACTTCGCAACGGAGAAGCTGGTTGCGGTGGCAGCCTCGCTGATCTCGGGTGCAGCTCTTTGCGGTCAGATGCCGGCCAAACCGAAGGCCACTGATTACGTCGCCGCAGCGCTTTGGAGCGGCCAGGACTACATCCGGGCTGATACCACCCGTAGCGAAGCGTGGAAGAACGCGGAGGCCTCGTATCTCGCTGCACGGAAAACAGTCGTTGAGGCTTTTAGGTCGGCTGTTGGAGCGAGCCAGGGGTCGACGGGTTCGGTTCACGCCATTGACGACCCTAGAGTACGAAAGATCGCAGAGGCTGCGAGAAAGCTGCTCACTCTACCTGACCTCAATCAACTGCCGGATTGGGCTGTAGGAGCCGAACGGAAGCGCGAGACTCTCGAAGCCAGCGCTCAACTACAGATTGCTGACTGGCAGAACACCGTGAATGAAATCCGAAATCAGGTCCCAGACGGGACCTCTTTCTCCGCTACCGTCGACGCGGTGACCGCTGCCACTGAGGTCGGTCAGACACACGGGTATGTCAAGGAAAAGTTGCCAGATGTTGTAGCAGCGAACGCTCGGGCCAAAACACTAAACTTCAGTTCCGTGACACGCCTTGAGTCAGCCCTCTCCGAGGTAGAAGGGAAGAGTGGCCTTTTGCTGGCGCTAGCAATCGGCGGAATCGATGCCCGTGATGCCGTGAGCATTCGCAACTATCTGCGCTTCACAGTGGGATGGCTGGATGCAGGCCTGATTGCCGCAGAGTCACAACAGCGAGAGGGTGTCTTGGACGTCGATGAAGACATAGACGCGGTGCTGAGCAAATGGGCAGGCATTCTTGGACGAGAGGAAGGCCCGAGTGATGTCGAATGAACTCCTGGCTCGAGCCAACCGCCTGGAGCGGTTGGCTAAGTTGGCTCACGACAGCGAAGGCGACAAACAGAACCTTGAACGCGTGAAATTGGCCGTCGACAAGTTGTCCGGCGCTGTCGATCGGTTGGGTTCCGTACTGGCTACTCGCCGCGCACTAGATGACCTCCATATTCCCCGTGAGATTGCCCTCGACATTGATTCGGTCTTCGTGTCTCTCCGCGACGTGACAGGGGCTCGAGGACGGCCCAAACCCGAGCGCCTGCAGCGTGTGAACGCAACTGTTATTCGTCAGATCGATGAACTCGAAAAAGAAGCACGGAGTCGATGGATCAGGTGGACTGCAGATGCCCTGAACGAACTGCCCAAGCACAAGGTTGCGGCCCTTCCCCAGCAGGACCGGGCCCGTGTAGAGCGCAACGTCCGCAGCCTCGAAGGGATGATGCGTCTTCAGCCGAGCGCGACGCAGGTCAGTGCTTTCAACAGCCTGCACCGACTTGTTAACGAAGAACTCGGCGAGATCGAATTGAGCGGACCTGTCCTCCGCGTGCTCGAGCGCTTTACGTCGCCAACTGGCCTTGCGCTCGGCGAGCTGACTGACGCAGATATTGCCGCCCTTCGCTCTGACCCGTCAATCGAGGCGCAATTCGTCATCCGGAGGCAGGTGTGACCGAGGACAGGTGGGCAGCAGTACCAGAACTCCTTACAAGGCTTGAGGATCTCGAACTCCCTCGACTCTCCTGGGGCATTGTTGACGGCTTTTTGAGCGAGGACGAGGTTCAGGGTGTTCTCGATGATCAGGTTCTCCAAAATCACCGTTCCGGAACTCCCGGACCAGCGACTGACGAATACTTGAATCATCTGCTGGAAGGGGGCCTTCTGCATCGCGTGCCAAGTGTGATGCAGGCGCGCTACCGAACTCGGCTTGCTGAAGGCCTCCGACTGTTTCGGCGGCTTCGTCAATTGTGGGTGCCGAACGCCAAGGATGCCGTCGGGTGGTGGCGTTCACGATCCCTGCTAGTTGCAGACTACCGCCTGCGTGTCGCGCCCCGACTCTATCCACGGCGAGACACCTCGGTGTCTCAGGCGATCGATCGACTCCAACACCTTCCGGGGTGGGACGCCGTTCAAGAGGCAGTTGCCGAGAACGTCATAGACGAGCGGAAGTTGGCCCGCTTTCAGGTTGATGCTTCGGTTAGTGTGATTGAGGCCCTCCACGTTGGACGTACTGTCGGTCGGATAATCACCGCAGGGACCGGTTCTGGAAAGACCCTGTCGTTCTATCTACCGGCCTTACTCCACCTTGCCTTGAATCGGTCATCATCCGGCCAAACTCCACAGGCGCTCGCCTTGTACCCCCGAAACGAACTGCTTCGGGATCAGGCGCGCGAAGCACTCATTCAGTGCCGAAGAGCCAACGATGCGCTTCCGAAGGGTGCGCGTCCTATTAAGATCGGCCTTCTGTACTCTGCCACTCCGTATGACGCTAATGCCTTCCGTGGAAGCTATCTTCCGCGTGGCTGGCGGCAGACGGCCTCGAAGGACGGCTGGATCGCTCCTTATTTCCCTTGCCCCACAGATGGGTGCATGGGTGATCTCGTGTGGACAGAGCAGGACCGCTCTCGTCAGGTGGAACGCCTCAATTGCAGTGCCTGCGGGTCAGCAATCGACCATGCCGAGATTGCACTCACTCGCAAGTCGATGGCTGCCTCGCCACCAGACATTTTGTTCAGCACGACCGAGATGCTTAGCCGAAACTCCACTAGCGCCGCACTTGGCCGGCTGCTTGGGTGGCGAGGAAACAGTTCCATAAGGCTGGTTCTGCTCGATGAGGCACACACCTATGCTGGTCTGCACGGCGCGCAGGTCGCGCTCATGTTGCGGCGGTGGCGCCACGCAAATGGGCAGTTCGGGTCGCCCGCCCCTACTTTTGTCGGTCTGTCAGCGACCCTCAAGGACGCGGGAGAGTATTTCGCCACCTTAATCGGCACGAACAGGTCTGACATTGAGGTCATTGGCCCCAGCGTGAGCGAGCTGGTTGCCACGGGCCGGGAATACGGTCTCGTCCTTCGTGGAGACCCGGCCTCAGGTACATCACTGCTATCAACTACGATCCAGTCGATTATGCTGGGGGCTCGACTGCTCGACCACGAGCCGGGGATTTTTGGTTCCTCTACCTTCGTATTTACTGATGACCTTGACGTTACGAACCGTCTATTTGACGACTTCCGGGATGCTGAGGGCTACTTCAACAATCGGTCTAACGCGAAACCACGCCTAGCCGATCTTCGCGTTTCTTCAGACCCGCAGGCGACGGCGCGCTACGAAGAGGGGCAGTCATGGGACGTTGCAGAGCAATTAGGCCGCCTTCCCGGAGGGCTGCGGATTGGCAGAACATCCTCGCAGGACAAGGGCGTTGATGCTGCTGCCGACGTTATCGTGGCGACGGCATCGCTCGAGGTCGGGTTCAACGACCCACGTGTCGGTCTTGTGGTGCAGCATAAGGCGCCTCGCGACATGGCATCGTTCGTGCAGCGGCGGGGCCGGGCTGGTCGATCTCTGGACATGCGGCCAATCACGGTAGTTGTGTTGTCGGATTATGGCCGTGATCGTGTCCTTTACCAGTCCTACGAGCGGTTGCTTGTTCCGGAAATTGACGCACGGTCCCTTCCGACGCGAAATCGCTTTGTGTCCAAGATCCAAGCCACACACGCGATGCTGGACTGGCTGCATCGCAAACTCGGTCTTGACGTTCGGTCGCTGCTCGTTGCCCCGACGGATAGGGCAAAAGTTGCAGAAACATCCGCGCTGCTCATTCGGGCACTGGATGCGCTGCTTAAGAATGATGCGGACCAGGCCTCCCTTCGGGAGTTCATCCAACGGGCTCTTCATGTTAGCTCTGAAGATTCGGCAGCGATCCTCTGGGATGAGCCGCGATCGTTGCTGCTCGCAGCGGTGCCCACGGCACTGAAGGGCCTGGAATCAGAGTGGACGAGTGCAGATGGGGAACGCATTCGGCCCGGAGGTTCGCCACTGCCGGACTTTATGACGGCCGCGCTCTTCGACGCGCTGAACAGCCCAGACGTTGGGTTCGATCTTCCACCCGAGATGGAGCCCGATGAAGACCCTTCCATGCCGATCCGTCAGGCACTGAGCGAGGCAGCGCCAGGAAGGGTCAGCCGTAGGTTCGGTTACAGACACGCTTCCCACAGGTCCTGGATGGCTATTCCGATAGAGGGGAATGACCTTCCCCTCTATGACGTCGTCTCAGCGGGCCACAACTTAGGCGAGTGGACAACTTCCGACGGATCCACTTACCTAGTCGTTCGTCCGATCCGACTCCGGCTGACAACGCCCCCGAAGGAGATTCGCGATTCTTCCAGCGCTACGCCGATATGGCGGAGTGCATTTGTTTTCCCAGAAAGTGCCACTTCCGAAGCCGATTTCCCCGCGAACTCGCCGTGGGCGCCGCTGGCTAATTCTGCCGAATTTACACTTCATTTAGCAGGGAACCCGTTGACGGTGCGGCGACTCTCAATCGGTTCAGAGGGGGAAATTCTCTACAACGACGGCACGCGGAAACCACATTCAATACGCTACAGCCATAATGAGACGCCTGCTGCGCTGGGGTTCGAACTCGAAGTTGACGCGTTCATTGTGCGGGGCGACCTCGGAGTGGCTCGCAGCCTCGACCTGGCAGAGTTTGCGGCCAGCCCCGAATGGCGCACCCTAGCCTTCAGGACCCGCATCGAGGAAGACAAACGTCTTGATGGCTGGACCAACTACTTTGTGAGGCAGTCGCTTGCTGAGTTGTACTTGATGGCCTACGCACGGAACGCTATCGACGAAGGTGAACGTCACATAGCGCTGCGGAAGACCGCGAACGGCGGTTGGTATAAGCCCGTTGACGACTTCTTCCAGGCGATCTACAGATCAGATGAGGGCGCTCCAGAAGCGGCGATGAAACGAGTTAAAGAACTCGAGCAGTTGGCCCACACAGCCGAAGTCAACGATGTTCTGGACGAACACGCTCGCCTCCTAGCCGATTCGGACGTTGCCCTCGTGACGGAGGACCTGCTTACGCGCTCTGTGCTGGACACGTTTGCATCCGCGCTTTTGGCTGCAGTACGTCAACGGGTCCCAGGCGCAGAGGATTCGGACCTCGTTGTTGATGTTGTATTGGACGAGGCTCAAGATGAATTCCGGATCATCGTCTCTGAGACAGAATTGGGTGGCCTCGGCCTACTCGAGGAGTTCCAACGCGACTATGCCTCTGACCCACGTCGCTTTTGGGAGGTCGTTGCGAATGTGTGTGGCCCGAGTGAATACGAGGCCGTCGATGCCTCTATGCGCTGGGCCGTGAATGAACTGGCTCGGCAAGACTCGAGGCTTGCGGGTGCCGTCTCTCGGTATCGGGCTGCTTCCTCCTCAGCAGAACTTGACGATGCGATTGATGAAATTAGAGCGGTCTTAGATGAGAACGACGGTCCGCCGTCCCATCTCCTTATGTCGACAATCGCCACCCGCATGTTACGCCCCGGCTCATCGCGGGCGGCCGACACGGCAACAGCCTTCCTGGCTAGTCGCTGGCGTGAGCTCGAGTCAGAACTTGGAGTCGAACTAGATGCGCGCCTCGTCGCGTTTCATGGTGCCAGCGGAAGCCTCGGCCAGAGCATCAAACCGCTCAATGCCGATTCGGCGTTCGCTACGCTTTGGCAGCGCGGATCTGTTGCGCGAAACGTGGCCCTGGACGACTGGCAGCCATTTGCTACAAACCGGTTGCGTGAGCGACTCGTTCTGAGCACCATAGTCGCCGACGAGTCGCTGATCGTGGATGTGTCATCGGACGATTGGGAGACGCTGTATCTCGCAGCCATTTCTCGTGATGGTGTCGTTCGCCTGTCAGTGACGGTCTCGCAACGGGAGAAACTCTCAGATGCACTAAGAACGGTGATGGCCATACCCGTCGATGTCGGCGCCCTTCGCGTTTACGGCCAACTCAGAAAAGTCGATCGCCAAGGCAGAAATCTAATTGCCTACATCGCACTTGTGGAGGGGAGTCAATGAGACGAAGCAGGGCAATCCGCACGCGTCCCCGCAACGGCATTGCCATCACCGAAGTTCTAAGCACGGTTTTGGCGTCCGAACTAATACAGCCAAGTAGGGAAATATGGCTCGTGTCGGGGTGGGTAAGCGACATAGTCGTCATCAGAAACGAAATGGGTGCATTCGATGACATCCTCGTTGATTCTGGAGGTGGCGCACTGACACTAAGTGATGTGTTGGCTCGGCTCAGTAGGCTCGGCGCCCGGATCAATGTGGCAGTGCGCGACGATAAGCATAATGAGCAGTTTCTCGAAGTCCTACGACGCCGATGCGCACCTGGGAACTTTCGCATCTATAAGAGCCCAGACCTTCACGAAAAGATCCTCACAGGCGACAACTGGCTGCTAAAGGGGTCTATGAACTTCACTTGGAACGGCCTCAATGTGCACGAGGAAAGCATGGAGTTTATTGCGGATGCTGCCGAAGCCGCAAAGCATCGACTCGAACTCAGCGTGCGGTGGGAAGGAACGACTCATGAAGTTTTCCGACACTGATTTTCTGGAAGCGGTCTTCGCTGAGCCGAACACCGTGTGGCCCAACCGGGATCCTCGGCATCCCTCCGCTGCCTATTTGGAGCGGTTTCTTCGCGCTCTCTCCCAGAAGAGCGAGGTGCCACTGGTGCTTCCTCGCAAGGACGCAGATTGCCCGGTGTCCAACACCTACGTGATTTGTTGGTCGCGCAGTCATGCAGGACGCATCAGAATGCTTCTCAACGCCGGGGTCGAATATAATTGGTGTCATTTTGACGGCCGCGTAGCTCAATTGCATGAAGACGACCCGTTCGAGGCGGCGATACTCAGCTTGGCGGGCCCTGGCACAACGTACCGGCTCCGACCACCGAACACGCGGGCCCATCGAGGGCTATTTCGATCACTGAGCCGAATGGTCGACACAATTGAGCAAAGGCCCTCTCGCGTTAGTCCGATGCCACGACCGGTCGGTCGGTTGCTCCGTGACTTTGAAACCTCCCTCGCGTCCGGTCAGGCTCTAACATCGCTTGAACTCCTTGAAAGCATTGAGCATAGCGGTGGACTGTCGCATGAGA
Organism: Pseudarthrobacter defluvii; assembly: GCF_030816725.1. Classification (NCBI taxonomy): domain Bacteria; kingdom Bacillati; phylum Actinomycetota; class Actinomycetes; order Micrococcales; family Micrococcaceae; genus Pseudarthrobacter; species Pseudarthrobacter defluvii. The sequence continues at coordinate 3,192,249 of NZ_JAUSYG010000001.1, read as the reverse complement.
ATGTTGCATTTCTCCGACTTCGGCGGCTCGGTCAACTCGGCGCGGACCAAGAAGTGCTAAGCAGTCCTTCCTTGAGCAGTGTCGTGGCAGTTGAGCCGCCGCGCCTAGTCCGGGAAGCTATTCTCGGCGCCTGGTTCCGTAAGTCGGGCAAAGACTGGCGTGGCCTTGCACAGTCCCTGAGTGACGAGATGAATGAGCTTGGTGTTGACATTGCCCTGCTCGTCGATGAAACGCTTGCCCATACAACTGACGCGGACGCGTGGACAGCAAGCGCAGTTGTTGCCCTAGCCAGGGGCGACGTTGAACTCGCCCACAGACTAGTTGACTCAGAAGGGAATGGGGCCGCGGACCTTCGCCAAGAGTTGAAGACTGTCCTGCAAGCTCACTTTGAGCCAGTCACTGAAAGGCCTGGCCAAAAGTTCGAGATGGTGCCCGAGCCAGAAGTTGGACCGGAACACGGGCAAGACGACGAACGAAACTCAGACCTCGACCGGGAACCGGACGTTGAAGTTCCGCGGCCAAACGCTACACCCGGTTCATGGGGCGAATGGCTCGCTTCTATTGCTGCCGGCGATGAGGCGCCCCTAACCTCGGAGGTAACGGAAGGATGGGCCTCACCTGGTGCATCCGACGAGCAACTCGCCGCCGCCATCCAAGAACTCCATATGTCCCTAACCGACCGGTTGTTCACCGGACTCGGCGCCTTCATCGATGCCGATGATCCCGCGAGACCCGCACGAAGGGCGTCGGCAGAACTCATTTTGCGGCACCTACTCGGCGACCGTCTCACCCAGAGTGACTTGGGCGCCATAAGCGCCTTGCTTGGCATCTTTCTTCGTGGTGCACCGGATGTCCGCGCCTACGGGGAGTTGCTCCAGGATCTTGCTGGGTTCAAAGGCCGCTGGTCGTCAATTGACACCGCGGCTGCGGCCATCGACATCGCTGACCTAGTTGTCTGCGCACCCTCGGCGAGTAGCGATGCCCGTCAGGGGTTCGTCGCGAGTGCGTTGGAGCCTCTACACGCGTTGCGTCACCGGCTTTCCAAATCGCTCCGCACGGTGGCCGCTCTCGTGACTGACGACCTCGCCTTGGGCTGGAACTGGACTGTCCCGAACGTAGCGCCCATCGACGCCGAAGTCTCATCATCCGTCCTGCCGTCTTCGATTCTTCTTTACAGCCTTGACAAGGGTGTCCTTGCTCGAGTGAAGACCGCAGTCGCTGAACTTCACCCCTCGATCACGCTTCACGTGTCCGATGCGAAGGTCGGCAGCGATGCATTGCGAACCCACGCCCGCAACGCTGAATTGGTGGTTCTCGCTACCCGCAAGGCAACGCATGCGGCCACGCTTTTTATTCAGGGTCATGTCTCTCAAAGTGCTCGAGTCACATACGCCGATGGTTGTGGCTCGGGTTCCATGATGCGTGCCGTTGAGGAAGGCATCATTGCCTTCGGCGCATAGTGACCCTTAAACCAACCTAGCGGTGAAGCGTCAGTTGCTGGTTTGTTCTTGCATGATGGCGCGATCTAAGGTTGTTGGGGCCATTTCGGTCATGGGGGTACACCTTTTCGCTGCATCTGCGTGTCACGGCGCCCTCGCGAAATCTAGGAGACACCATGACATCCACGACTATCCGTTCAGCGGGAACTCTGGGCATCCGGGCGGTCGGTGCGGGGGTTGCTGCCGGCTTGGGCCTGCTGGCATGCATTCTCACCGCAAACTACGTGACTACTCATTTCGGGTTCATCCCTGTGGGGTTTGGCTTGATGGCCACCGCCGGAACGTATTTCGCCGGGCTGACTTTCGTTCTTCGTGACTCACTCCAGGACGCATTCGGGAAGAAGTGGGTCCTCGGTTTGATCGTCGGAGGCGCGGGCCTATCGTTTCTGGTGGCGGATCCGTTCATCGCCGTAGCGTCCGCTGTGGCGTTCTTGCTATCTGAGATAGCCGACTTCGCGGTCTACACACCTTTGAGGGCCCGTGGCTACATTCGTGCTGCGGTGGCTTCGAACGTCGTTGGCTCCGTAATTGACACGGTCGTCTTCCTGAACATCGCAGGTTTCCCACTGGAAGAGGCCTTCGCGGGTCAAATGCTTGGAAAACTTATGCTGACGGGAGTAGTTGTCGTTTTGGTGCTCAGTTTTCGCGCCTGGCGCGCAGGTCGTAAAAGGCTAGGGTAGTGCCCGCACTGCGCTACGCCGGTGGCGGCCTGTTTAGTAGGTGACGGCGCTGCAGGGCGCGCTTAAGGGGGACCCGTTCCAGACTCATTGGATGAAGCCAGTGTTCTCAAATAGCATCCAGGCATGAGCAAGCCAGAGAATCTTTTACCGATGGGGACGGCCGCCGGCGGTGTTTGCTGCCCGGATCCTCGGCTGTGGACTCTCCCTGAGATGGAGCTCCTGGTGGCCAGCGAGGCCAAACCATCACTCGCTTTTGATTTCGACGACGCCCTTAGGAGTCGTGACGAGCAGAGGTTCTTTGACTGGTGTATCGGCATCTTGGAAGACGCCGGCGTAGTTGGCATCGTAAGAAACGACTACATTTATCAAGCTTCCACTTTGCACGCAGAAATCCATCCACAGTCTGGTAGTCCATATTTCCTAATGCTGGCCCGAAAGTCAGTCGAATTTTATATCCAGGAGAGCAAGGATGGTTGGGTCCCCAGATAGAAGTCCAGTGTTTGTGTGAGTTTCGTGTCCGAGAATGGACGCAGGAGGAAATTCACGAATCATGGCACGCAGACACACCCCTGAGCAGGTCATCGCCAAGGTCCGGCAGGGCCAGAAGATGCTCAATGACGGGCGCCCGATGGTCGAGGTAATCAAGGAGCTCCAGGTTACCGAGGCGACCTGGTATCGGTGGTTGAACCAGTACGGGTCCGAGAAGAACGCCGAGGCGTCCAAACGGACCAAGGAGCTGGAGAAAGAGAACGCCCGGCTTAAGCGGCTGCTGGCGGAGAAGGAACTGGCCATCGACATCCTGAACGAGGTGGCCAAGGGAAAATTCTGAGCCCCGAACCCCGCCGTCGTGCCGTGCGCATGGCGGTGGAGAAGTTCGGGGCGTCCGAGCGTTTCGCGTGCGCGGTGCTGGGGCAGAACCGGTCCGCGTTCCGCAAGAAGAAGCCCGATATGGGCTTTGAGGAAGCCCGGCTCCGTGCAGCCTTGCGCGCCGTCGCCGGGCAGCACCCCGCGTGGGGCTGGCGGAAGGTGCGCTGGCACCTGCTGGCTCAGCCTGAGTGGGACGGCGTGGTGCTGAACAGGAAGCGGGTGCGACGGCTCTGGCGCGATGAAGGCCTGGTCTGTAAACCCCGGGCGAGGAAGAAGCGCCGGACCGGGCCCGGCGCCGGTGAACAGAAGCGCCTAACTGCCCAGTACCCGATGCATGTGGTCAGTTTCGACTTCCAGTCCGATGTGACCTCTTGCGGACGGCACATCCGGTTCTTTAACGTCATCGACGAATACACCCGCACGGCGCTGGCGGTCATTCCGCGCCGGTCGTTCAAGGCCGCCGACGTGGTCGCTGTGTTGGAGAACATCATCGCCGAGACCGGCACCGCCCCGACCTACGTGAGGTGTGACAACGGGCCCGAATTCACCGCCGCCGCACTGATTGAGTGGTGCAACACCGCCGGCGTGGATACCGCCTTCATTGACCCGGGATCACCCTGGCAGAACGGCTTCATCGAGTCCTTCAACGCCCAGTTCAGAAGGGAACAACTCTCCGGAGAAATCATGGACACCATGGCCGAAGCCAAGTATTTGGCCGACGAATGGAAAGCTATCTACAATCATGAACGGCCCCATGGATCCCTGAACGGCATGACGCCGAAGCGCTACTGGGAAAACTGGACGCAAGAAAACCAATTAGCTATCGCATAGGCGCTGGACTGCTAACGGGGGTCCAACCAAGGACGCTCCCCTTTTATTCGACCCGGCCGTAATCGAAACCGACGGAAATGTGATCGAGGCAAATGAGCTTCGCTCCGCCTTCGACATGATTCGCCGGCAAGCCGCGCTGGTACGGGCATGGATGGACTCGACCTCACTAGCCAGTAATGAAAACGTTGTTTTCAAAAATTTCCGGATCGCCGCCGGCGGTTCGGAACTAGCCATGGATGTCGAGGTGCCCCAAGCAGGCTTCTCCATTGTGGTCCGAAAATTGCCAACTCCGGGAAAATTTACGTACTCACTGTCAGGTTTGGACAACCCCTTCGTGCATAGCCCGCGGGTGGTCGACGCGCTCCTGAGCGACGCTGCAGAAGACGCTGGAGGTGTACCTGACCCGGCTACGCCAATTATGGCGATGATAGCTACTGCTTGGTTGGCTCAGAGGGACCCGGAATGGCAGGTGAGTATTTGAAGGCTTGGAGGCCAGTCGATCTTGCCTTTGGGGGCCAGTGATATTGCCGGTGGGGGCCAGCGGCCGCGGGGATGGGGGCCACCGGCTCCCACCGACGTTTTCTTATTGCGTCATGGTGGCGTGTTCACGCATGTTGTGGTTGCCAGTATCGACCCAGATGGTGTTGTGCACGATGCGGTCCATGATCGCATCGGCGTGGACCCCGGAGCCGAGCCGCTGGTGCCAGTCCTTCTTGGCGTATTGCGTGCAGAACACGGTCGAAGCTGTGTCGTACCTGCGCTCGAGCAGTTCCAGCAGCATGCTGCGCATGCCCTCGTCGGGGTGGTCGAGGAGCCACTCGTCGATCACCAGCAAAGTGAAGGCCGCGTACTTCTTCAGGAACTTCGTGGCACCCAAGGGCTTGTCCTTCGCCAGCGCCCAGGCTTCCTCGAGGTCGGGCATTCGAACGTAGTGGGCCCGGATCCGGTGCAGACAGGCCTGCTTGGCCAGAGCGCACCCGAGGTAGGACTTCCCGGACCCGGTGAATCCCTGAAACACGACGTTCTGCTGCCGTTCAATGAACGAGCACGTGCCGAGCTGGGCGATCAGGCTCCGGTCGAGGCCGCGTTCGTCCACGAGGTCGAGCCGGCGCAGGTCCGCGCCCGGGTAGCGTAGCCCGGCCCGTCGGATCAGCCCCTCGACCTTGGCGTGATTGAACCCGGAGTGGGCCTCGTCCACGACCAGGCGGAGCCGTTCCTCGAAGGCCATGCCGAGTACGAGTGCCTCGTCCTGGGCCTCGAGCGCTTCGAGCATCGGGACGGCACCCATCTCACGGAGCTTGCGCTTGGTTTCAGTATCGATCCCGCTCATTTGGCGCCACCTGCGTAGTACTCGGCGCCGCGCACGTAACCGCCGTGTTCGACTCCTTCATCCCGTGGAGGCCTGAGCCCGGCGGCTTTGTCCTGCTCCGTGGCAAGGATCGGCTGAAGATGGGCATACCGCGGGGACCGCACCCTGCCTGCCAACGCAAGCCGGCAGGCCGCCTCCACCCGTTCGGCCGAATAACGCCGGCAGAGCCGCAACACGGCCAATGCCGCGTCCAAGCCCTGCTCGTCGACCGGGACGGACTCGAAGATCCGGTTGACCACGGTCACCGCTGCCGGGCCGATCCGTCCGGCCCATTCCCGCGCCCGGGCCGGGTCCCACTGCCGGTATTTCTCGCCGGCGGGAAGGTCCGCGTCATTGGTGCGATACTCGTTGGTCGCGCCCTCGGGCAGCAACAGATGGCTGGTCAGCCGTTCGCTGCCCCGGTAGGCCTGAAGCACCCGATCGGTGATCCTCAGGTCCACCGACGTGCCAACATGGGCGAACGGCACGGAGTAGTAGTTCCTTTCCCAGACCACGTGCCCGTTCCGGCCCACCCGGCGCCCGTAGGCCCACCTGCTGATCTCGTAGGCGGCCGCCGGCAACCCCGTGAGCAGCGGCTGCTCTTCAGCTGCGAACACGCTGGTCCTGGACCCTGGCCGTTTCTGGAACGGCTCCGCGTTATAGGCCGCTACCCGGTCGGTGATGGCGGCGCGAAGCTCCAGCAACGAGGTGAATTGCTGCTGGCGCAGCCCGGCGATGACCCAGGTAGCCACGTGGGCGACCGTGTTCTCCACGCTCGCCTTGTCCTTCGGTGCCCGGATGCGCCCCGGCAGCACCGCCGCTGAATAGTGCGCCGCCATCTCCCGGTAAGCGTCGTTGAGCACGACTTCGCCTTCGCGGGGATGCTTGATCACGCCGGTCTTCAGATTGTCCGGCACGATCCGCGGCACCGAACCGCTAAAGGCCTCGAACATCGCCACATGGGCCCGCAACCAGGTGTCCTGTTTCATGTCCAGGGCGGGTTCAACGAACGCGTACCGGCTAAACGGCAGGCAAGCCACAAACAAATACACCGTCCTCGACTTGCCCGTCACCGGATCTGTCAGCTGCATCGTCGGGCCCGACCAGTCCACCTCCACCGTCTGCGCCGCCTTGTGCCCGACCCGGGACGCCACCCCAGTGACCAGCACATGCCGCTGATAGGTCCTGCAGAACCGGTCATAACCCATCACCGGCTCACCGGCAGCCGCGCGTGAATCCGCGTACTCGCCATGCAGCAGCTTTAGCGTCACCCCGACCCGGGCCATCTCCCTATGCACCTGATCCCAGTCCGGCTGCGCGAACACACTCTGATGCTCACCCCGCCCAGGAAACAGCCGGGCATAGACCTCGCCCTCTGAACTGTCGGCGATATCGTCCCACGCCACACCGGCCGCGTCAGCAGCCTCCAGCACCGCCGTGATGCTCTTACGGGACATGCCCTGCGACGCAGCGATCGCCCGGCCTGACAGGCCCTCGGCGCGCAGCTGCAACACGAGCTTCGCTCTGATCTTCCGTACCATTGATGATTACTCCTTCTGCCGTGCGCCCTATACACACGACGGAAGGAGCCTAAATCGGGGTGGCCCCCAAACACGCCACTACCGGCACCCAGGACCGCTACTGCGCGCTCTGGCCGTTGGCCCCCGAACACACGACGGATGGACCCCAAAAGCGCGGATATTCAGCAGGCTGCTAACACCGCGAGAAGCGTCCGGCGTGCCTAATCCTTGGCACTGTTCGTGCGGTGCCTGTCCGTAAGCCCGTCTCCCGGGGGATGCCCGTTCATCGGATGCGCTGACACTGACAAGATGTGGACGAAACGGTTACGGCGTTTTCCTAGTAGTCCTGCAGCGCCGCCAGCGCCGGCTGCGAGGAGGGGTCGCCGACGGCATCCGCACCCACGGCGTTGGCAACAGACAGCGCCGCGGCGTAATCGAGTCCTGACCCAAGCGCCAGGACCAGGGCGGCGCAGAACGCGTCGCCCGCGCCCACGGTGTTCGCCACCGTCACCGCCACGGAGGGAGCCTCGGCCACTTTCCGGCCGTGCTCGAACATTGCCGAGCCGTCCTTGCCGTACGTCACCGCCACCAGCTTCGCCTCCGCGAGGGCAGGGATCAGTGCGTACTCGCTCTCATTGACGATCACCAGGTCGCAGCGCTCCAGCAGCTCCGCCGGCAGATCCATCGCCGGCGCCGCATTCAGCGCAAAGAACCCCCGCGCCTTCCGGGCAGCCTCCAGCACCACCGGCAGGCCCACCTCCAGCTGGCACAGCACCGTCTCGCCGGGGCCGAACTTCACACCGTCCAGCGACAGGTGCGAGTTGGCGCCCGGGCACACCACAATCTGGTTTTCGCCGTCGCGGTCCACCACGATCAGCGCGGTACCGGTCGGCTCCGGCAGGACGGCCACGGCGGAAGTGTCCACGCCGGCAGCCGCCAGCGCGTCCAGCATCCGCTGCCCGGACGCATCCTTGCCCACGGCGCCGACCATCCGGGCGGAACCGCCCAGCCGGGCAGCGGCCGCGGCCTGATTGGCGCCCTTGCCCCCGGGCTGCTCGGACAGCACCGCGCCGCCGATGGTTTCGCCCGCCGTGGGAAGCCGCTCGGCGGTGGCGATCGGGTCCAGGTTGATGCTGCCGACCACGGTGACGGCAGGAAGTGCATTGCTCGTGGAAGTCTCTCTCGCGGGGTGCCGGCAAAGCGGCCTGTTGAGGAAAAAGTGTGACGGATGGTTGTACTCGCTCGTCGTACGAGGTTGTATAACAACGCGAGCCGCTACCCCGGAAAGCGGCCCACCCTCCCAAACCTGCTCGAACAAAGGAGTTTGATGTGAACACCCCAACCCCCGCGGAAGCCGCACCGCCCGCGGACTGCGCTGCCGCCGTCGTGCTTCCCGACGACGCAGCCAGGCTCTCCGGCCGCCGCGCCCCCCTGCTGATCTCCTCGCTGTTGCTGGGCGTGCTGTCCTTCCAGCTCAACGCCAGCATGGTCACCCCGGCGCTGCCGCAGATCGCCGCCGACTTCGGCAAGGGCGCCGACGCCGCCGCCCCCGTCCAGTCCATGTTCTTCCTGGCTGGTGCCATCGCCGGGCCCGTGATCGGCCGCTGGAGCGACTTCATCGGCCGCCGGGCCGCGCTGCTGCTGGTCCTGGGCATCATGGGCGCCGGCACCATCCTCTGCATCACCGCGCCCACGCTGGAACTGCTGGTCACCGGCCGGTTCCTGCAGGGCGTCTCCAGCGCCGTCTTCGCGCTCGCCTACATCGTCCTCAGCGAAAACCTGCAGGCCAAAGTCTTCGGCACGTCCGTGGGCATCAGCGGCGGCATCGGGGGAGTGGACGGCTGGGTGGGCAGGCTCATGGCCGAGACCCTGGGCTTCCGCTCCATCTTCGTGGTGGTGCTGGTCCTGACCGTGATGGCCGCCCTGTGCATCCTCCGCCTCGTTCCTGCCGGCCGGCCTTCCGGCATCCGCGGCGCGATGGACTGGTGGGGCGCCGGCTCGCTCTCGCTGTTCCTGGTGTTCCTGACCTACTTCGTGTCCGACGGCTCTTCCGCGGGCTGGGCGTCGCCGACCGCCCTGGCCCTGCTGGCCGGCACTCTTGCCTCCTTCGCCGCATTCTGGCTGATCGAGAAGCGCCGCAGCCACCCGCTCATCGCCGTGCACCACCTGCGCTCCCGCCAGGTGAGGCCGCTCATCGCCGTGCACCACCTGCGCTCCCGCCAGGTGAGGCCGGTCATCGCCACCACCGTCCTCACGCTGGCCGGCATCTTCGCCATCATCAACTTCACCGTGGTGCTGCTCAGCCAGGATCGCGACGCCGGGTTCGGGCTTTCCGCGTCCGTTTCGGCGCTGCTGTTCCTCACCCCCGCCGCACTGATCGGCGTGTTCGCCGCACCGTTGGCCGGGTGGCTCGCCGACCGGCCGGGGTGGATCCGGATCCTCCGTTTCGGGACCGGGCTGAGCCTGGTGTGCGCTGTGGTTGCCGCCCTGTTCTCCACGTCGCCGGTGGCCATCCTGGTTGCTGTTGCCTGCCTGGGCATCTTCTACAACTGCCTGTTCCTTACCGCCATCAACGGGCTTTCGGTGCTGCTCTCGCCCAAGGAGGCCCCGGCGGCGCTGCCCGGCATCAACGGCGCGTCCTTCGGTATCGGGGCGAGCCTCGGCGTCGTGCTCGTGGCGCCCTTCGCCGCCCAGGCCACGGCCGCCGGGTACGCCACCGCCCTCTGGATCTCCGTGGGCATCACCGCCGCCGCGTTCATCGTCAGCCTCTTCGTCGCCGCCCCCAGGGCGAGACCCTCTAACCCCTCATCCCCTTCAAGGAGACACCATGACCACCCGCCACCCGATCTACCTGGACTGCGACACCGGGATCGACGACGCCCTCGCCCTGGCCTACCTGCTCGCCCACCCCTTGCTTCCGTGGTCGGGATCGGGGCGGTGAGCGGGAACGTCAGTGCCGCCGTCGGCGCCCGGAACACCCTGGACCTGCTGGACCTCGCCGGTGCTGCAGATATTCCGGTGGCGCTGGGGGCGCACGATCCGCTGGCCGCTTCCTTCCACGGTGGGGCGCCGTGGGTGCACGGGTCGAACGGGGTGGGCGAGGTTGAGCTGCCGCCTTCCGAGGCTTCGCTGGCCGCCGAGTCCGCGGCCGAGATGCTGGTGCGGCTGGCGCGGGCCTATCCGGGGGAGTTGCGGGTGGTGGCGATCGGGCCGCTGACCAACCTGGCCGAGGCGTTGACGTTGGACCCCTCGCTGCCCTCGCTGGTGCAGTCTGTGACGGTGATGGGCGGGGCCGCGCTGGCGCCGGGGAACATCACGCCCGTGGCAGAGGCCAACATCTGGCACGACCCCGAGGCCGCCGCCCTGGTGCTCGCCGCCGACTGGGACGTGACCCTGGTGCCGCTGGACGTGACCATGGCCTCTGTGCTGGAGGAAACCCACCGGCAAGAGTTGCTTGCCTCTGCTGCGCCGGTGCCGCGGGCGCTGGGGGAGATGCTGGGCTACTACTTCCGGTTCTACGAAGGCATCTACGGCCGGCCCTGCCCCGCGATGCACGATCCCCTCGCCGCGGCGCTCGCCGTCGGTGCCGTGACGCCGGCGCTGGCACCCGTCGTGCGTGCCGCCGTCGACACCTCCGACGGACCCGGCCGCGGGCAGACCGTGTGCGACATGCGCGGCCTGTACGCCGGATACCCGGAGGTGAAGGGCGCGCGGTGCCGCGTGGTGCTCACCCTCGAGGAGGACTTTGCCCCGCACCTGGTGGAGACGCTGCTGGGGCACTTCTCGGTGGTTGAGCCTGTCGATACCACGACGGTGGCACTCGCCGAAGCAGGTTCACTCGCCTGATCCGGATGGCGGGACCATGGCCTCTACACCCACGGACCACCCTTCGCGAGACTGGCGGGAGGACCAAGGGAAGCAGGGAGGTGGCGGGCCGTGGATGGCTGGGACTTGGGAATCGCCGGACTGGGACTGCTCGCGGCCATGTCATTGGCCTTCGGCCTGGTGGCTCACTGGATCGTGGGCAGGCGTGTGTCGCGCTGGCTGTGGCTCTATGCGGCGGCCGGGTACTTCGTGGCGGGCATTCTGGTCAGTGAAGTCTGGTTCGGCTGGGCAACGGGGGAGGAGCTCCAGCCGAACATCGACGGCCTGTCCTTCGACGAAGTGCAGCTGGTGACCGTCGCCGGCCTCATCGCAGCCGTAACAGCCAGGATCGTGCTGCGGAAGAGGGCACACACCAAAGGCGTGCGGCAGGCCCCACCGCCGGGCACCGCACACTGACCCAGCTGCAGCAAATAAGGAGCTTGCGGCCTTTGCCACGGGCACTGGGTCTACAGGCTCTGGGACCGGACGCCAGCCGTTGCCCCTCGGGCCGTCCCTCGGCGGAGGCCCAGTGCCGGCGCAGCGCCTCCGCCAGCCGCCCGGGCTCCGTCCGGTGCGGCGGGTCGAAGTGGTGGCGCCCGGGGAAGACTTCCAGGTGGAAGTCGGGAAAGAAGACCCGCGCCAGCCGGGCCGCAACCTCGCCAAAATCATCCGGATGGCTGAGGCCGCCGAGGGCGAAGAACACCGGCTTGCTGAAGGCGGCAAGCCGGGACCTGTCCAGGTGGTAGTCCTTGAAGGTCTGCATGAAGGCCCTGATCCCGGCCGGCCGCTTCGCCATCCACGGCGGTGGGGGACCCGCCTCCGGCGGCGGGAGGACGACGTCGGGCCTTACCTGCAGCCGCATGAACGCCGGCATGTACTGCTCCGGCGGGAGGCCGTCCAGCTCCCCGAACTTCCTCCAATGCTCCGCGTAGACGGGGCTCCAATCCCAGTTCCCTGCCCACGCCGGCTCCAGCAAGGCCAGGCTCTGCAGCCGTTCCGGGTGCTTGGCAGCCAACGCCAGGGCCGCCGCGCCGCCGCCGGAATAGCCCACAAGGTGGAAAGTCTCCCAGCCCAGGGCGTCAGCTTTCCTCAGGACTCCGTCCACCTCGGTATCCAGGCTCCACCCTTGGGGCACGTCATCGCCCTTGTACAGCTCCAGCTCCTTGGCAACGGCATGCACGCCCGGGCCCAGCGCCTCAATCAGGCGCCCATAGGCAAGCCCCGCGGGGAGCACTGAACCAGGAAGCAGGATGACCCGAATCGGTTCCATGCAAAAACCATGCGCCGGTGCGGGCGGGCAAGCTGCTGGGCCACGTTGAAGGGACACTCGCTTGAACACGTTTACTTGCCCAACGCTCGCAAAGCAAAGTTCCTGACGTTCCCTATCCAGTTGTTACTGATGGGGCGCTGGCCAGGGCCCGCGAGGACTTCCTCGAAGGGGCGGATGCGTTCGATGCCGGTGCGGGGGAGGCTGTCCGAGACGAAGCGTCGGGTGCCGCGGCCTGCCCTGATCAGCCCGTCCTCCTCGAGGAGCATGAGGGCTTCGCGGACCACGGTGCGGCTGACTTTCATGTCGGCGCCGAGTTCGGTTTCGGTGGGGATCATGGAGCTGGGGGTGAGGAGGCCGTTGCGGATGACCTCGGCGATGCGCGAGTACACCGCTACGCTCATTCCGCCCTACCCACCCGCCGCCGCGTCCTCCCGCAGCCCCTTCTCCAAACGAAAAGCGACCAGCGAGGCCGCCGCCCCGGCTGCGGCGGCCGCCGCGGCGAGGGTCCAGCCAACGGCCGGCGGAAACTGGGAGAACACGACCCCGAACAGCAACGGCCCCAGCGTCCCGCCGATGTACGTTCCGCTCTGCGTGATCCCCGTGGCCTGGACCGTAAACGGATGCGACGTACGCGAAACCACGTAATGGGCCAGGCCATTCCATCCCCAGCCCAGCCCGAACGCCACCACGGCCCCAGCCGCGTACGCAACCGTGGATCCGGACGCCATGCCCAGCAGCCCCAGGCTCCCGGCCCCCATCATCATCGCCACCGTGGCCATCGAACCGCCGATCCCCCGGTCCGCCGCGATCCCCAGCAGCGGGCGGGCTAGGATCCCGGCCACACTCGCGGCGCCCAGCAGCAGGCCCGCGCCGGCGGCGTCGAACCCCGCCTGCACAGCCATGGACACAGTGAACGCCCCCACCACATTGGCCTGCCCGGCCCCCAGCGCGCTGGCCACCGCCGTCGCGAACAGGAACTGCTTAAGCCGCCGGGGGAGCGGCTCCCTGGCGGCTTTACCCGAGCGGTGGCGGACAGGGGCGCCGCGCGGGAGGGTGCGCAGGAGCACCGGGACCAGGAACGCCGCCAGCAACGCCGCCAGCGCAAACGTCCAGGCCCACCCCACGGTGAGCGCGAACACCGGAACCGACAGTCCGGCGGTGAGCGTCGCCGTCGGAATCGCCGCCTGCTTGAGGCCAAACGAAAAGGCGCGGTTACGCACCGCCACCTGGTCCACGATCAGGCCGTTGGACAGCGGATGGATCAGCGCGTTCGCCGCGCCGGCGACACCCAACCAGACGATCAGCCACGCCCAGTGCGGCGTGACAAACGCGATGCCCGCCAGCGCCACAAACCCCAGCCCAACGGCGAGCGGCACCCCGCGGCGGAGCCCCAGCCCGCCCGCCACAAACCCCGCCGGCGCGGACAGCAGTGCCGACACCGCCCAGAACGCGGCCACCGCGGCACCCAGCGCGGACGGCGTCATGCCCAGGTCCTGCTCGAGCTGGACCGCCAGCCCGCCCACCAGGAAGACCGGCAGCACCGCCACCACAGTGGTCAATGCAGCGATGGCCGTGGCCCGCTGCCCCGGCCGGCGCGCAGGGTTCCGGACAGGTTCGACGGCGGCCCGCCTCACCGGGCGGAGCGGCCCGGCGCCGCCACGCCCGCCGCGTCGTCCTGCACGACGGCGTCACCCGCCAGCATCGACCGGCCGCCTGTCCGCACCTGGGCCAGCAGCCCGCCGGCAGTGAGGACGGCACGCTCGGCAGGCGAGAAGTCGAGCCCCAGCACCAGCTCCTTGTCACCGTCCACCTGGGCGGCGACGGAAGTTGCGCCGGACGCCAAGGCGTCAGCAAGCCCTTCGATCACCCACCGCTGCCCCGTTGAACCCTGCGCATCGGCGGGGAGGACCAGCGGCACGATCCCGGCCGCGATCAGGTTGCGGCGGTGGATCCGGGCGTAGCTGCGGGCAGCGACCACCCGGACGCCCAGGTACAGCGGGATCAACGCGGCATGCTCCCGCGACGACCCCTGCCCGTAGTTTTCCCCGCCCACGATGATCCCGCCGCTCCATTCGATCGCGCGGTCGTGGAAGCCGGGGTCCAGGCGGCGGAACATGAACCGTGCGCAGACGGCGATGTTGGACCACACCGACATGGCGATCGCACCGTCCGGAGCCATGTCACCGGTGGAGATGTCATCCCCGACGGCGATCAGCACCCGGGCGTCCAGGTCAGCCGGCATCGGGGTGGGCTGCGGAGGCGGAACCAGGTTGCTGCCCCGCTCAATCCCGATAGCGCGGCGCGTCTCCAACGGCAGGACGCCGGCGATGTGCAGGTCGTGGACTTCCGGGTGCGGAGGGGTGGCAGGGCGGAGCTCGCCGCGGCTGACCGTGGAGGCGTCCACGATTGCGCCTTCCAGCGCGCTGGCGGCCGCGGTCGACGGCGAACACAGGTACACCGCGTCCTCTGCCGTGCCGCTGCGGCCGGGGAAGTTGCGGTTGAACGTGCGCAGCGACGGCGCACCCGCGGTGGGTGCCTGGCCGATGCCCACGCATGGGCCGCACACCGGCTCAAGCATCCGCGCCCCGGCCTGCATCAGGTCCTCATAGACCCCGGAGGCGATGATCGTCTGCAGGATCTGCCGCGATCCCGGCGTCACCGTGAGCTGGACGGACGGATGGACGGTGTGCCCCTTGAGGATGGCCGCCACGGTCGCCAGGTCCTCGTAGGAACTGTTCACGGAGGAACCGACGCAGACCTGCACCACCTCGGTGCGCGGCAGCTCGGAGACCGGACGGACGTTGCCCGGCGAATGCGGAAGCGCCACGAGCGGAACGAGGGCCGAGAGATCAAGCCGCTCGTCATCGTCGTACATTGCTCCGGCGTCCGCGGCCAGGGGGACGAACTGGTCCCCGCGACGCTGGGCCCTGAGCCAGGCGAGGGTCTGGTCATCGGAGGGGAAGATGGCCGTGGCGGCACCGGTTTCGATGATCATGTTGCAGATGGTGGCGCGCGCGGAGACGGACAGGGACGCCACGCCCTCGCCGTAAAACTCGAACACCTTCCCCCGGCCGCCGCGCACGCCGTGGCGGCGCAGCAGCTCCAGCACCACGTCCTTGGCCTCGGCATTGGGCCCCAGCGTGCCCGTCAGTTCAACGCCCACGACGGCGGGGCACACAAAGTCGAAGCCGTAGCCCGCCATCGCCACGGCCACCTCCAGCCCGCCGGCGCCGAGGGCAAACATGCCCAGGGCACCCGCCGTCGAGGTGTGGGAATCCGCGCCCACCAAAACCTGCCCCGGACGGGAGAAGTGCTCCAGATGGATGTAGTGGGAAATGCCGTGGCCGGCGGGGGAGTAGCGCAGCCCGTAGCGGGCGGAGAAGGTGCGCAGGTAGTGGTGGTCCTGCATGTTCTTGTCGTCGATCTGCAGGACGTTGTGGTCCACATACATGACCGCCAGCGGCACCGCGATGGAATCCGCGCCGAGCATCTCGAACTGCATGGCGGTCATGGTTCCGGTGGCGTCCTCAATGAGGATCTGGTCCACAGCGATGGTGATGTCGGCGCCGGGGGTCAACTCGCCGGCGGCAAGGTGGCTGGCCAGGATCTTGTGAGTCAGTGTCTCGGGCATCGCGCGTGGTCTCCTCAATGCGCTCTAACGGACGCAGGCACGCCATCCGGTGCGGATGGCGTGCCTGGCAGTTGGGGCTACTTTACGAAGTCGTTGGTGTAGGTGTCCCCAAGCTTGATGTCCTTGTCCCCGACCTCCGGGTTGGCCACCCGCTGGGTCTCCAGTACGGCCTTGACGCCGTCCTCGGTAAAGGATCCGTCCTTGCTGAGAGTCTTCTTCAGGTCCTCAATGACCTTGGCGTAGAGTTCCTTGTCCCCGCCGGCGAACTTCTCCGGCATTTCGGCGGCGATCTCCTGGCCGGAATGGCTGTTGATGAACTCCAGCGTGCGCTTGATCGCCTTGGCAAGCTTGCCCGCGGTGTCCTTGTTCTGGTCCAGCCAGTCGGTCTTGGCGTAGAGGGAGGCGGACGGCCATGCGTCGGTGTCGAAGACTTCCTTCAGGCCTTCCTCGGTCCGGACGTCTTCCAGGATGACCGGGGCGTGGCCGATCCGCTTGGCGAGCACCGAGATGTCCGGCTCAAGCATTACCGCGGCGTCCACCTGGTTCTGCTCCATGGCCGCCACTGCGGAGGATCCGGCGCCGATGGCCGATACTGCGGCATCGGTCTGCTGCATGCCGTTCTTCGCCAGCAGGAACTTGATGAACATGTCAGTGGACGACCCCGGTGAGGTCACGCCGACGTTCTTGCCCTTGAGGTCCGCGATGGACTTGATCTGGCCCTCGTTCTTGGGCGCCACCAGGAGGGCGAGTCCCGAGGACCGGCCCATGTCCACGAACGCCTTGATGGGCTGGTTCTTTGCCTGCATCTGGATGGTGTGTTCGTAGTAGCCGCTGGTGACCTGCGTGCTGCCGCCGATCATCGCGGTGAGCGCCTTCGAGCCGCCCTGCAGGTCCTGCAGTTCGACGTTCACGCCCTCATCTTTGTAGTAGCCCAGTTCCTGGGCCAGCGTGGTGGGAAGGTAGGTCAGGAGTGTCTGGCCCCCGACGCCGATGATCACCTTGGAGCCGTCCCCGCCGCCGGCGGCACCGGTGCCGCCCTGGCCGGGCGGTGCCGACGCGGGGGCGCCGCAGGCGGAGAGGGCGAGGGTGAGGGAGGCGAGGACGGTCAGCGGGCGGAAGAGGCCCCGGCGCCGGTGCCGGGTTTCGTTCGAAGTCATGGGGATTCCCTTTCAGGAGATGTGTTGGGTTACGAGGAGCGGACCGGGCGCCACCTGAGGAGGTGACGTTCGAGGCGGTTGACGAGGAGGTCGATGATGAGGACCACGAACATCAGGATGAACATGCCGGCAAAGACGCCCTTGGTATCGAAGACACCCTGGGCCTGGGCGATCGCGTAGCCCACGCCCGCGGAAGCTCCGAGGTATTCACCCACCACCGCGCCGGTGATGGCGAAACCCACACTGATGTGCAGGCTGGAGAAGATCCAGGTCAGGGCGCTGGGGATGAACACGTGGCGGAGGAGCTGCTTCTCGTTGGCTCCGAGCATTTTGGCGTTGTCCACGAGGACCCGGTCCACGCTCTTCACGCCCTCAAGGGTGTTGAAAAAGACGATAAAGAACACCAGGGTGAAGCCGAAGGCCACCTTGGACCAGATGCCCAGGCCGAACCACAGCAGGAAGATCGGTGCCAGCACCACGCGGGGAAGGGCGTTGAACATCTGCAGGAACGGGTCCAGGAGCCGCTCCAGGAAACGGACCCTCGCCAGGAGGAAGCCCAGCACCAGGCCGGCCGCGGCGCCCGTGAGGAAGGCGAGGACCGATTCCTGCAGGGTGATCCACAGGTGCGGGAAGACGAAGCCGCTGGAGATCCACAGCCATACCGTCATCAGGATGTCGGAGGGGAGGGGGAAGAAGAACGGGTCGATGACGCCGACGCGTCCCAGCAGCTCCCATGCGCCAAGGACGACGGCGGCGAGGGCCAGCTGCCCCATCCGGATGGAGAAGTTCGAGGCTTCGGGCCGCTTGCGCTTGGGCCGCTGGGCCACCGCCGGATCCCGGTCCTTCCGGAGGGGAAAGCGTTGTGTGTTCTTGGAAGCTGGTGCCACTGTCATGCTGCGTCGCTCTCTTCCTCTTCCCGAGCTGATTCATAGGTTTTGGATACCTCGACTTTGAGGCGTCCCCAGATTTCCCTGTGGAGCTCGACGAACTTGGGATCGTCCCGGATGTCCAGAAGGTCGCGGGGGCGGGGGATGTCGATCTCGTAGCTGCCGACGACGGTGCTGCCGGGTCCGGCACCGAGGATGACCACCTCGTCGGACAGGGCAATGGCCTCGTCCAGGTCGTGGGTAATGAAGACGACGGCCTTGTCCGACTCCTGCCAGAGCTGGAGGAGTTCGTTCTCCATGATCTGCCGGGTCTGGACGTCCAGCGCGGAGAACGGCTCGTCCATCAGCAGGATGTCCGGATTTACGATCCAGGCCTGGGCGACGGCCGTGCGCTTGCGCATGCCGCCGGAGAGTTGGTGCGGGTAGCGGTCAGCGAAGTTCTTCAACCCCACCTTTTCCAGCCAGCGGCGGGACTCGTCGTAGGCCTCGGCCTTGGAAACCCCGGCCATGGTGAGCCCGAGGCTGACGTTGTCGATCACCGACTTCCAGGGCAGCAGGGCGTCCTGCTGGAACATGTAGGAGGCGCGGCGGTTCACCCCCTGGACGGGATCGCCGAAGCTGTGGACGGTTCCTTCGGACGGATTCAGGAGTCCGGCTGCCATGTTGAGGATGGTGGACTTGCCTGATCCCGTCGGCCCGACGATGGAGACAAAGCGCCCGGGCTCCACTTTGAGGTCGATGTCCCGCACAGCGAAGTACGAGCCACCACCGGGCGTTGCAAACTCCTTGGTGCATCTGTTGAGCTCGACCGCGTAATCCGAAGACTTAGGCTGAAAGGGGTGCGTCATTGCTGTTCTCCCGCTAACCACATTGTGAGTCGTTGGTCATATAGTGGGCACAAGGCTAACAGTAACGTCTGTCACACTACAAGGGGTGGCCAATAGGGGCCCTCCCGTTTCGCGAGAAGAAGGAATCCGGAATCAATCCATGAGCGCAACCGAAAATGCGGCCCCGCTGCTGGTGCTGAAGAAGATCACGGCCATCCTGGACGCCTTCTCGCTGGCGCGGCCTGAGATGAGCCTCGCCGAAATGCGGGCCGAGACGGGGTTGCCGCACTCCACGGTGCAGCGGCTTGTCACCAACCTGGTGCATGAGGGAATGCTGGACCGGCGCGGTGACCACTTCCGGATCGGGTTGCGGATGACCCACTGGGCGGCCCCCGCCCGGCAGGGCCTCGACTTCCTCGAACTGCTCACGCCCGTCATTCGGCGGCTGCGCGATGAATTGGGCGAAACAGTCTGCATCTTTCGGGAGTCCCGGGGCAGCAGGGTCTGCATCGCGGTGGCCGAGACCCGGCGGGTCCTTCGCCGGGCGGTGGAGGTGGGCGACATCATGCCGCTCCACGCCGGCTCCGCGGGCCGGGTACTGCTCGCCTGGAATACGGACCTGGCGGAGAAAGTGTACGGCTCGGGCCTGCAGTCCATGACGGACCGCACCATCACCGACGCGGCAAACCTCGATGCCGCGGTGGCCAAGACCCGGGCGGACGGTTTTGCCATCACTACCGGGGAGCGGGTATCCGGGGCCAGTGGCCTGTCCGCTCCGATCTTCGGACCCCAGGCTGAGCTCTACGGTGCACTCACTGTCATGGGGCCCACCATGCGGATGCCCTACGACGTGTGCGCTTCCTGGATCGAGCCTGTCATCGCCGCAGCCGCCGAAGGCACCCGGCTGATCGGCGGAAGCCTTCCTTCCGAAGAAATGTCCGTATCGTGATTTTCTGTTCACAATATGACGAGGTGCAGGCATACTGGTTCCTGTAGGACGGTGCTCGACCGACCCTCCGGGCGTGTTCGGCGCCCACGGGTCCGCATCAGGAATCAGGAGTTGAGATTTGATGAAGGTTTTCGAAACCGGCACAGCTGAACGGGACAAGGGCGCCGCCAACGGGGACCGGCCCGGGACCGTCGCCGACACGTCGTCGGCCCCTGCAGGCGCGACCCAGGCTGCCGGCGATGCTGCCGGACCCCTGTCCGGGGTGCGCGTCCTCGAACTTGGATCCCTGATCGCCGGGCCGTTCGCAGGACGGCAGATGGCGGACTTCGGCGCCGAAGTCATCAAGGTCGAAAGCCCGAACCGGCCGGATCCCATGCGCGAGTGGGGCCGGGCACGGGTTAACGACCACACGCTGTGGTGGTCGGTCCAGTCCCGCGGCAAGAAGTGCGTCACCATGGACCTGAAGGCTCCCCGCGGCCGGGAGCTCTTCCTTGAGCTCTGCAAGGAAACCGACGTCATCCTTGAGAACTTCCGCCCGGGCACCATGGAAAAACTTGGCCTCGGCCCGGAAGAGCTGTGGAAGGTCAATCCCGGCCTCATCATTGCCCGGGTCTCCGGGTACGGACAAACCGGTCCGGAAGCGTCAAAGCCCGGCTATGCCTCCGTTGCGGAGGCGCGGAGCGGACTGCGGCACCTTAACGGCTACCCCGACCAGCCACCACCCCGCACCGGTATCTCCCTGGGGGACAGCCTCGGCTCGCTGTATGCCCTGCAGGGGATCCTGCTGGCACTGTACTGGCGGGACGCGCGCGGGGGGACCGGCCAAGTGGTCGACGTGTCACTTGTTGAGGCGTGCTTTTCACTGCTCGAGAGCGCCGTGCCGGACTATGCCGCTACTGGCATTGTCCCGGGACCCAGCGGTTCGGGACTGAAGGGGATCGCGCCGTCGAACATCTTCCGGTCCAGCGACGGCAAGTGGGTGGTCATCGCGGCCAACCAGGACTCGGTCTTCGTTCGCCTGGGCAACGCGATGGGCATGCCCGGTCTGGCGGCGGATCCGAAATACCGCGACCATGCGCAGCGGGGCCACAACCAGGAGGAACTCGAAGGCCTCATCGCCGACTGGGCGGGGCACTACACCGCCGGGGAGCTGGTCAGCCTGCTCGACGGACACGGTGTTCCAAACAGCACCGTGAGCACTGTGGAAGACATCTTCGAGGACCCGCAGCTCAAGGCCCGGGACATGCTCGTGGAAGTGCCGGACGACGAGTTGGGAGCCGTGGTCCAGCCGGGAATCGTCCCCAAGCTCACGCGCTCCGCCGGCCGGATCGGCTGGAACGGGCCGCTGGTGCACGGCTCCCACAACGCCGATGTGTACCAGGGCCTCCTGAACCTCACCGATGAAGACGTGCAGAAAGCGCACAGCGAAGGAGCAATCTGATGGCGTTTGCCCAGGAAACCAGGCCGGTCTCGATCGTGGACGTCAGCCCGCGGGACGGCCTGCAAAACGAGAAAACCCCCGTCAGCACCGAAGACAAGGTCCGGCTGATCGAAGAGCTGATCACGATGGGAGCCAAGCGGATCGAAGCCGTCAGCTTCGTGAATCCCAAGGCAGTTCCTCAGATGGCCGACGCCGACGCTGTGATGGCGGCCGTCCCGCGCACCGACGCGGTCAGCTACATCGGCCTGGTGCTGAACACCCGTGGCGCCCACCGGGCCGTCGACGCGGGGGTGGACGAGATGAACTATGTGCTCCCGGTGACCGACGCGTTCGCCACCGCCAACCAGAACACCACCGTAGCCGCGGCGCTCGCTGCCCTTGAGGAGGTGTCGGCGATCGCTGCTTCGGCATCCATCCCGCTCAGCGTCACCGCCGCCGTCGCTTTCGGCTGCCCCTACCAGGGCGACGTCCCGCTCGAACAGACCCTCGACGTCGTCCGCAGTGCAATCAGTCGCGCGAACCTTGCGGAGGTGGCGTTGGCGGATACGATCGGCTGCGCGGTGCCGTGGCAGGTGGGCGAGGCTTTCGCCAGGCTGCGCGGGGAGACCGGCCTCCAGTTGAGGGCACACCTTCACGAGACCCGGCACACCGCGCTGGCCAACACCTATGCGGCGATGGCGGCGGGCGTCGATGTGTTCGACAGCAGCGTCGGGGGCCTCGGCGGATGCCCATTTGCTCCGGGGGCAGCGGGAAACATCTCCACTGAGGACCTTGCGTGGATGCTGGGGCGTGCCGGATTCGACACCGGCATCGACCTGCAGAAGGCAACGGAACTGGGCCGCTGGATTTGCGGCAAGGTCGGGACGGCTCCGCGTTCGGGGCTGGCAGGGGCAGGTGCGTTTCCCGCGGCGGCGTAACGCCGCCCGGGCCCGCCGCCGTCGACCCTCTGACCCTTAGGCTGGCAGTATGCGTAGTGATTTCAGCCCCTCGACTGCGTCCGCCCGTGATTTCTACCGGCTGCTGACCGCGTTGGTGGTGCCCAGGCCCATCGCCTGGGTTTCCAGTGTTTCGCCGGACGGTGTGGACAACCTCGCGCCGCACTCGTTCTTCACGGTCGCGTCCACGAATCCGCCCATTGTGCAGTTCACGTCGGTGGGGGAGAAGGATTCGCTCCGCAACATCACGGCGACCGGGGAGTTCGTGGTCAACCTCGCCCCGGCCCGCCTTCTCGAAGAGATCAACGCGACCGGCACCAATTTCCCGCCCGACGTCAGCGAGTTCGACGCCGCCGGGCTGACCCGCGAGCCCAGCGCCACCGTGCGCGCGCCCAGGGTCAAGGAATCACCCGCGGTGCTCGAGTGCCGGCTTCATTCGGTGCTGCTGATCGGGGATTCCACCCTGGTGTTTGGCGAGGTGACCCATGCTGCCGTAAGCAGTGCGGTGCTGGACGGCAGCCACCCGCGCATTGACATGCTGGAGCCGCTTGCCCGGCTGGGCCTTGACGAGTGGGGCACCTTAGGCGACATCCAGGACCTTGACCGGATCCGGCTCAAGGACTGGCCCGGCCATTTCCGGCCGGGAAGCTAGGCGCGCCAGCCCCAGCGTCAAGATGGACCAACCGATCCGGGTCCCGTCCTAGGACTGGAACTGCTGCATCACCGAGAGGTGTCCGGCGCGCGCGGAGATGAGGCACTTGGCCAGGTAAAAGGGCCGGTTGGCGTGCCGGACGTACTGGGTGAGGACCAGCACCGGATCGGACGGGCGCAGGTCCAGCAACTTCGCGCGGCTGCTGCCCACCTGGCTGAAGCTGATTTGGCACTCGCCTGGGCCGGCCAACCTGCCCAGCTGGTTGTTGAGGGTGGCTAGCAAGGTAGCGCCGCCGTCGTCCTGTATCTCCAGGGGTGCTGCGGCGCCCTTGCCGAATCTGACCGGCTGGGCGGTGACGTTCTCCTGCAGGTGCGCGATAGCCTCACCGTCCCGAATGAGGACGGATTCCCAGAGCCAGCAGTCCGTGCCGGGCTCGACGCCGATGCCGGGGGCGACGAACTCGGACGCGGCCTGGCAGACCACCTGCGTGCGTTTGACCTCGAGCGTCTGGCCGGGGCCGGCGAGGACTTCCTCGAACGGGCGGATGCGCTCGATGCCGATGCGGGGGAGGGTGTCCGAGACGAAGCGTCCGACGCCGCGGCGCGCCCTGATGAGGCCGTCCTCCTCGAGCAGCATGAGCGCTTCGCGGACCACGGTGCGGCTGACTTTCATGTCCATGCCGAGTTCGGTTTCGGTGGGGATCATGGAGCTGGGGGTGAGCAGGCCGTTGCGGATGGCTTCGGCGATACGCGAGTACACGGCTACGCGGAGGGGCGCGCCGGGCTGGGCGGCCACCGGCTGGGACAGGAACCGGGCGGCGTCCTGGTGCACGTTTAGCCTCGCTCTTAGGTTGGTTTCTCCGGGGATTTCAGCCTAGAACACGTTGCACCTGTTTGTTGGACAAGTGGAATGGGTGGCGCCACCGTCCTTCCCCTTCCTTCGGGCCGGAGCGCGGTTGTAGTGTCATGGCGTGATCGTGCCCGATATTTCCCAGGACGCCGTGGCGGTGGCGGATCACTATGATGATCTCGATCCCATCTATCGCCGCGTCTGGGGCGATCATGTCCATCACGGGCTGTGGGTCACGGGTCGGGAGACTCCCAGCGAAGCCGTCGAGGCCTTGGTTGACACCGTCGGCGACCGGCTGGGTCTCATGCCCGGCCAGGAGTGCGCGGACATTGGCTGTGGCTACGGCTCCACGGCAAGGCGGCTCGCCAGGACTCACGGGGTCCACGTCGCTGGCTTCACGCTTTCCACTGAGCAGGCCCGCTATGCAGCCGAACGTCCGGTACCAGGCGTGGACATCCGGGTCCGCGACTGGCTGGTCAACGGCCTGGCCGATGCGTCGGTTGATGCGGCATGGGCCATTGAGTCGAGCGAGCACATGGTGGACAAGCCCAGGTTCTTTGCTGAGGCGCACCGCGTGCTCACGCCCGGCGGACGTTTGGTCGTGTGTGCTTGGCTTGCCGGGACCGGTGCCAGCGGCTGGAAGGTCCGTCACCTGCTCGAACCGATCTGCCGCGAAGGCCGCCTGCCCTCGATGGGCACGCGCGAGGAGTACGAGGCGATGGCCAAGGCGGCGGGCTTTGCGGTCGCCGGTTATGAGGATGTAAGCCGGCAAGTTCCCCGGACATGGATGATCTGCGCCGGCCGGCTGCTGAAGGCCGTGCTCGTCGATCCGGAGATCCGCCGCCTCGCCCTTGGCGCAGGCAATCGCGGCGCCATTTTCAGCATTCCCCGCCTGATCCTGGCCTACCGCACCGGTGCGATGCACTACGGGATCTTCACGCTGGCGAAGGCTGCAGAGACCGCCGGCGCTCACCCACGCTGATGGAGGACGACGGCGGCAGGCCGTCATGCCGTCGTCGTTCCTTCCGGGGCTCCTCCTTCGCCGCGCTGCTCCCGCGTGAAGCGGCGTACCGGTCCCCACCGGACATGGCAACTGGTGGTGTGAACGCCACCTTCCGGGCCCGGCCTGGCGAATAGACGTACGTCACCACCAGGTGCAAGGGTGGTCGGATGGATTCCGACATCAATTTCTACTTTGACCCCGTCTGCCCCTTCGCCTGGATGACCAGCAAATGGGTGCGGCAGGTGCAGGCGCAGCGCGACTACACGGTGGACTGGCGGTTCATCTCGCTGCGGCTGATCAACTCCAATGTGGACTACGACGCGCAGTTCCCGCCGGAGTACGAGGCCGGGCACACCGCCGGGCTCCGGCTTCTGCGGGTGGCGGCCCGGGCGCGCGCGGAGCACGGCCGCGAGTCGATAGCCAGGCTCTATGAGGCGTTCGGCAAACACATCTTCGAAACCGCACCGGACTCGGCCGAACAGCGCACCGAGGGCGAAGTCCGTGAGCGGCGGGGGACACGTGAGTTCGTGGAGCCCATCCTCGCCGACGCAGGCTTGCCCCTGGCGCTGGCGGACGCTCTCGACGACGAGTCCTGGGACCGCGAGATCCGCCAGGAGACGGATGAGGCACTGGCACTGACGGGCAAGGATGTCGGCACGCCCATCATCCACTTTGAGCCGCCCGCGGGTGTGGCCTTTTTCGGTCCGGTGATCAGCCGTCTCCCGGACGATGATTCGGCCGCCGAACTGTGGGACCACGTGGTGGGGTTGGCACGCTTCCCCGGTTTTGCCGAACTCAAGCGGAGCCTGCGCGAGCAGCCACAGCTTGCTGCCTTCGGAGTCGAGGCCGATATGGTCGGTCAGCAGGAGGACTGGCACGGCGGCAGCCGGCGGCAGAAGAAATGACGTCAGTAGAGGATGGATCGATGAAGACAAGCACCCGCAAACACCTGGAATCCGTCACAGTCCAGGCTTCAGTGGAGAAGCTCTACGACTTGGTCTCTGACATCACCCGCACCGGCGAATGGAGCCCGGTCTGCACGTCGTGTTGGTGGGATGACGAGGCCACCGTCGGCGGCCAGCCCGGCGCCTGGTTCACAGGCCGCAATGAGCTCCCGCACCGGACCTGGGAGACCCGGTCGCAGGTGGTGGCTGCCGAGCGCGGCCGCGAGTTCGCCTGGGTGGTGGGTGGCCGCTTTGTCCGGTGGGGCTTCATCCTGACCCCGGCAGATAACGGGACGACGCTGACCGAGACATGGGAATTCCTGCCGGAAGGGATCGCCATGTTCGGCGAGAAGTACGGCGATGAGGCAGACGCCCAGATCGCCGAGCGCACCCAGCAGGCCCTCGACGGCATCCCGAAGACGCTCGCAGCGATCAAGCGGATCGCCGAATCTGTCGATGCCAACGGGGACGTGGGAGCCTAGACGAGCAGCCGCCGTCGTCCCCGCAAGCCCCGGCCGCAGCCTTCTCCCCTGCGGGACCTTCTGCCCTGCCCGGAATATGGTGCACCTGCATAGACTGCCGGGTACCCAACACGGGAGGTGGCGATGATTGATGGTGCGGGTGCGCGGCTTCGGGGCTATCCCGTCGAGAGTGGCGTCGCATCGAACCAGCGCGACCGCCGACGAGGCGGCTGACCTCCCGGGGGACGAAATTATTCCGCAACCCACCACAATCTGGAATCGCGGGATCACCATCGAGGCGACTCCATCGGAGATCTGGCCATGGCTTGTACAGATGGGATACGGGCGGGCCGGGTTCTATGTGCCGGAGTGGGTCGACCGGCTGTTCTGGCGGGTCCCAGCGGCAAACAGCAGCATGGTTCTGCCTCAATTCCAGCACGTTGGCGTCGGCGATGTCATAGCCGACGGGCCTGGCTTCATGGCCTACTGGCGGGTGAAGATCGTTGATCCCGGGCAGGCGCTGGTCTACTGGACGCGGCGACACCCGTGGCGGGGCGTGCCGGTGGACCCGACTGACGCCGCTGCGCTGCAGAAAAGGGAGGACTCCCTCGAAGCTGGCGGGACTTATGCCGAGTGCTCGTGGGGTTTCTACCTGAGCCCGCAAGGACCTCATCGCACCCGCCTGCTTATCAGAACCAGGGCGGTCAGCTCGCCTGCCTGGTTGCGCCGGATGCCGTACGGGCTGGTCGACGCCTATCTGAGCCACGCCGAACTGAAGAACATCAAACGGCGTGTCGAACAGACTGGGGGACCCGCCAGCTTTACCCCTGCGCCTGGACAAGCCGGCACTTTGATGAACGCGGAACAACCATCTCCCGGCGGCCCCAGAACTCTCCGGGTTGCAGCCATCCAGACACCTGCCGCCGAGAGCGTCCGGGCCGGGCTGGAGCACGCTGCCCCCTGGGTGGAGCAGGCAGCGGCTCAAGGCGCCCAACTCGTCCTGCTGCCTGAATTGATGGCGACGCACTATCTCTTCACTTCCGAAATGTGGGATTCGGCCGAGCCGGCCCAGGGCCAGACCGTCCAATGGCTCCGCCACAATGCCCGCCGCTTCGGAATCTGGCTGGGGACAAGCTACCTGGAGGCCTCGGGCGAGGACTTCTTCAACACTTTCGTGCTCGCCAGTCCGGACGGAGGCGAGGCCGGCCGCGTCCGCAAACAGACCCCTGCAATGTACGAGCCCTGCTTCTTCCGTGGTGAACCGGGTCCCCATGTCATCAGCACTGACATGGGCAGGATCGGAGTGGGAGTCTGCAATGACAACCACCGCTCATACCTGCCGTCCTTGCTCCAGCGTGGCGGCGCGGACCTGGTGCTGATGCCGCACTGCTGGCCCTTGCCGGTCCGACCCAAGGGAGTGGTGAGCGATCGAAACCTTCGCCGCTGGCACCAGATCCAGACTGGTCTGGCGCCTCTTTACGCAAGGCTGCTGGGGGTTCCGGTGGTCTTCGTCAACAAAGTCGGTTTCTACGCCTCACCAGCACCTGTCCGCTGGCTGCCCGCCGCCACCGGCATGGCCTTCCCGGGCCATGGGACCATAGCGGACTCAGACGGCAGCATCGTGGCACAGGCCTCCAATGAGGAAGGGGTCATTTCTGCGACAGTTACGTTGGACCCCAGCCGCAAGCGGACTGCAAAGCCGGGCACCTTCGGCCGGTTTGTCTACCCGGCCGGTCCGGCCGGCGCCCTCACCCTCCTTCCCGCATGGCTGTTCGGGCGGGTGTACGCGCACAGTAAAGAGCGACGCCAGCGGGCGCACACGATATCAGCTGGGAGCCACTCATGACACCCGTGACCACCCGCACCCACATCGCAGCGGCGACCGCCGCCGTCGTGGGCTCCGCCGCATGGGCCGCCCGGGGATACCGGCGGGACGCCACGGTTGCCCAGAACCGCTTGTCGGCGGTTCCACGCCACTACGCCGGCACCCCCTTCGGGACCGTGGAGTACGCCGAGTCCGGTGCCGGCGACCCGATCCTCGTCAGCCACGGGATCTTCCACGGCTGCGACGGCGGCCTGCTCTCCGTCCGCTCGATCCTGCACGGCCGCCGGATCATCGCGCCGTCACGCTTCGGCTATCTCGGCTCCGAACTTCCGGCCGGCGCGACTCCACGGGACCAGGCCGACGCCTTCGCCGCACTGCTTGACCACCTCAGTCTCTCCCAGGTGGACATCATCGGTATCTCCGCCGGTACCACCGCTGCGCTTGAGTTCGCCCTGCGCTATCCGGACCGGACGAAGCACCTGATCGTTCTGTCCGGCAGTTTCCCCGGCGACCCGACGGCGGCCGCCCCACCGGCGTGGGCGAAGCTGTTCTACCGAGACCTGCCGCTGTGGGTGATGAAGAAGGCCGCGCCAGCACGGTTCGCCCACCTGATGGGGGTTCCCGCGGGATTCCCGAAGACGCCCGAGCAGGCGCAGGAGATGGACGAGATGATGGAGAGCATCTTCCCGGTGGGCCCGCGAACCCCAGGTGCCGTTTTCGACGCCTACGTTTCGAACCCCGCTGTCAACGGCCTGCCCATCGACAAGATCACCGTCCCGACGATCATCGTCCATGCCAAGGACGATCCGATGTGCGCGTTCGCCCCTGCCGAGGAGGCAGCCCACCGCATCCCCGGATGCGTCCTGGTGGCACAGGAGTCCGGCGGCCACCTGGGCCTCGGGCAGGCTGCTTTTACCCGCGCCGCGCTCGACGACTTCCTCCACGCGCCTGGTGGACCAAGGAACTGACCGGGCGACGAAGTCCACGTTCCCATGCGTCCGGGGACCGTAGTCAGCCAGCGGCCGCCGGATCGGCAGGTTTGGCGCGGCCCTGACTTTTGACCCTAGTTTCCGTCTGTCTGCAGGGCCATTACTGATCGGAGGAGCGGAATCTGCCGCCCCATTGATGCCCTGAGGGAGAAAGACCATGTTCGCCAGAATCAGCACCTACAAGACCGGCCCCGAGACCCGCAGGGACAACCCCAGCAACGACGTCGTGAACAGCGTGCTCCAGCTCCCGGGCTGCAGAGGCGTCTACTACCTGAACGGGAAGGAGACGGACCAAGCCCTGTCCATCACGCTCTGGGACACGGAGGACGCGATGGTGGCCAGCCGCCAAGCAGCCAGCAGGATCCGGGAGGAGAGCAGCCAGGCGGACAGGACCCAGATCGTCTCGGTCGAGGAATTCGAAGTCACCGCCAGCAGCCTTAAGGATTGAGCCGCCGTTTTCCGCGCTTGGGTCGACCCGCCGGGCAGGCGCGGGCCCAGGGAAACGGCATGCAACAATGGCGCCATGACTCACGAGCAGCTGCAATCCCTTGCGCCGGAACTGGACAGCGCCGACCTTCCCGCCTTCGAAGCCGCCTATCAGGCCGCGCAAAAGGGCCTGGCCGAAGGGGGCATCCCCATCGGCGCTGCTTTGGCGCGGGGCGGAGTGGTGATTGCGAGCGGACACAACGAACGTGTCCAGAACGCGGATCCCATTGCGCACGGGGAAATGTCCGCACTGCGCAGCGCCGGACGGCAGAGGAGCTACCGGAACACCACGCTCTACACCACCCTCGCCCCGTGTGCCATGTGCGCCGGAACCATCATCCAGTTCAAGATCCCCCGCGTGGTTGTGGGGGAGGCTAGGACCTTCGACGGCGAACTGGAGCTTCTGCGGTCACGCGGGGTTGAGGTGGTGGTGCTGGATGATCAGCGTTGCGTGGACATGATGCACACGTTTCAGACTGACAAGCCGGAGCTGTGGGCGGAGGACATCGCCGAGTAACCGCCGCGGCGAGCTCCGCGCCCGACTCTTCGTCCGCCGTCGGCATCCATCGCAGGGGACCGGCCAGATGACCTAAGCCGTTGGGTGACCTGCCGGTGCTGCTCAAACTGCCCCTGATACATTCGGGTCATGGAGACTGCGCTCAAGGACGCCACCGCGCTGGCCTCCGCAGTCCGCAGCGGTAAAGCCTCCGCCGAGGGCGTCATAGCGGAGTCCAGGTCACGGGCCGATGCAGCCCCCGCTCTGTGTGCTTTCATCCAGGAGGACTGGGACGGGGCTGCTGTTGCTGCGAAGGAGGTGGACCGCCGTCGCACCCGCGGGGAGGATCCCGGGCCGCTGGCCGGTGTTCCGCTCAGCGTCAAGGACGTCATCGCCGTGGCGGGTCTGCAGCTGACCGGCGGCAGCGCC
This sequence comes from Pseudarthrobacter defluvii, assembly GCF_030816725.1. Taxonomy (NCBI): domain Bacteria; kingdom Bacillati; phylum Actinomycetota; class Actinomycetes; order Micrococcales; family Micrococcaceae; genus Pseudarthrobacter; species Pseudarthrobacter defluvii. Next base: position 3,162,409 of record NZ_JAUSYG010000001.1, on the reverse strand, counting down.
GCGTACGCCGGAAACATCGCCTCCTTCACGGCACCGGCTGTGCACCGCCTGCAGGACGCCGGCGCCGTGGTAATCGGTAAAACAAACTGCCCGGAGTTCGCGTTCGGTGCTGTCACGGAGAGCGCCGTCGCGGGCCGGACGCTCAACCCACGCTTTCCCGGCGCGACGGCAGGAGGCTCCAGCGGGGGAGAAGCTGCCGCCCTCGCTGCCGGAATCTCGGCACTCGGGCTGGGCACCGACTACGGCGGGTCACTGCGGTGGCCGGCGCAGTGCGTGGGTATCACCGCCCTGCGGCCCACCCCGCACACAGTTCCGGACCTGGGCATCGTTCCGGGCGCGGGCGGCTGGTTCGGAGGCGGCAACCCGGCCCCGCCCGCTGCCCGCCTTCAGGCCGCCACTCAAGTCATTGGGCCGCTCGCACGTTCAGTGCGGGACCTGCGGATGGCGCTCGCAGTGCTTACGGTGACACCTCCCCGCGGTCTGGCCTCGCTCGACGGGGCGGTCCCGCACAACGTTGCCGTGGCCTGGAGTGACGGCTCGGCATTGGGGCCGGTGCGGCGTGAAGTGTCAGCGATGATGTCCCTGCTCGGGGAGCAGATCGCGCCGGAAGTCCGGACCTTGACGCACGTGCCCGATCTGTTTGCAGGATCTCTGGCCGCCTACAACCGGCTCCGGCCACTTGATCCGATGATTGACCATGCCGCAGCTGTCGCGGGTCGTGAGCACCTCGTCCTCCCTGCGAACCTCGACGCCATTCATCGCTCTATGCGAAGCGACACCCGGAACCTCGAAGCGGCTGCTGCCGAATCCGGACAGGCGCGAATACGGGACCTGGCGGTCTTCGATGCCGCCGACATCGTCCTGCTGCCCGTGGCCGGAGGTCCTGCTTGCGACGTATACGGAAAGCTGGACATAGACGGCCGGTCCATCTTCGGCTGGGACATCATGGGGCAATGCAGGGCCGTGACCATGGTGGGCGCACCGGTTGTTTCCCTGCCCGTCGCGTTGTCATCCGAGGGCCTGCCCCTGTCCGTCCAGGTTGTCGCACGCCCGGGGGCGGACGGGCTGGCGCTGGACTTTGCCGAATGGCTGGAGGGCTTCACCCTGTAAGGCAGGTACGACGACGGCGGCGGGCAAGTCCCGCCGTCGTCGTTCCAGCTGGGACTTACGGGTGCACGGGCGTTGCCGCTTCTTTTCCCAGCACCGTTGTCCATGGACGGGCGGTCCACGACGTCACGACGCCGGCCGCGACGTAGGGGTCTGCGGCTGCAAAGGCTTTGGCGGCCTCGAGTGGGTTCTCGCCCGTGAAGATCAGCAGCCCTTTGAAGGGCGGTTCGCCGACAGCACCGCCGAGCAGGAGCTCGCCGCGATCGACGGCTTCCCACCCCAGCCGGAGGTGGTCTGCGCGGTACTGCTCACGGCTTTCGAGGTAGTTGTCCGCGTAGGTGTATTCGAGCACGGCGTGCATGCGCGTCTCCATTCAAGTTGGTGGGTTTCATACGTTGTAGAAGCAGCATACCCACCGGGAGTCAGCCATCAACCGCCGCCACCTCAGCCTGTACCACGGCGTCTGGTCAGGTGCCCGGTGCGACTGTTTTGAGTCCGGCTTGAATTGCTGCCTTCATAAGCGCCTTGTCGAACGCGACCAAAGCATGCGTTTCGAGCCTGATGGCAGCGGCAAGGTGGATCGCATCGGCGCTGCGCAACTTGCCTGGGAGGGCGGCCGCGTACAAGAGGTCTGAACGCGTCAGATCCACAAGGTTGATTGCGCCCAGCACAGCGTTGACGAGCTCCGGTGGCAGGCACGGCGGTTGGCGGCACAGTGCAGTTCCGTATGAAGGAGCATCGAAGCCACAAGGGGGTCACCCCGCTGTTGGGCCGAAGAGAGAAACTCCGCGGTGGGTCCGGACTCCGGTTCCTCGACCACCAGCTTCAAGGCAGCCGATGTGTCCACATAAATGATCACCGGTCGCCGCGAAGGTCGTCGATCAGCTCCGCTGTGCCGGCATCGGAAGCCACGCGCTGGAGCAACCGGAAGTCGACCGGGCTTTCCGAGGCCGGCCGGACGCCGCCGGACAGGAGCAGGCGCTCGAAGGGGGAGGCTGCAGGCGGGATCAGCGTGGCGGCAACTTCACCGTTGTTCGTGACGTCGATCGTTTCGCCGTTCTTGACCCGCTCGAGTATTTTGCTGCTCTGGTTGCGCAGCTCCCGGTGGGGGATGGTTGTCATGAAGCACCTCCGTAGCAATCGTAGCAATCGGAGTCCGGCGGGCCTAGGAAGTTTTATCAATCCCAGGCGGGCAGCAGAGGAAAACCTCCTCAACCAGCGACAGCCGCCACCTCAACCTGTGCCCCCGCATCCCGGAACTTCTGCACCTGGGCGGGGTCGGCGCCGTCGTCCGTCACCAGAGTCCAGGGCAGCGCCAGGCGGGCCCACGGGTGGAACGGCCGCTCCAGCGCCGCCTCGGCCAGCGGCCCCACGAAACTCTGTGAGACGCCGCGGAGCCGGCCGCCCAGGCAGTCCACCTCGATGCCCTCCGAATCGGCCAGCTCCTGCAAAGTGTTGATGCCCGTCGTCGTCACGGACAACCGATCAAACCCGCGCAGTTCGTGCGCCAGGGCACCTGCGGTGGATCCCGCGTGGTTGATGGCGCACACCCCGATCTCCGGGTTGGGGATGCCCGGCGGACCAGCGACTCATGCCCGCACCGGATCCACCAGGTCCGGGTTGATCTTGCGGATCGCATCCATCAGCCCGATGTGCTGGTCACGTGGATCACCCGGATCTTGGGGCGTTGACAGCATCATGGACACTTCCTCCGTGCCCGTCAGCGAAGCCAGCAGCTCCGCGTGCCCCGTTGCATTCGCTGAACAAGGAGGCGCTGCACGCCGCCGGGCACATCTTCCCCGGTAGGGCGCTGGCATAGTCGAGCTTGGAGAGGTGTCGGAAGGACTTCCCCGGGACAGGATGAACCGGATCCTGATCGCGCCGCGGATGCTTCTCGTGCTGCGACCCTCCGCCCGGGGATTGGTGTGCTCGTAGCGTTCCCTTCCCGGTGGGCGACCACCCCACTATCGACAGGGGCTGTTGGAGTCGCTCTCTTTCATCCGCCTGCAGAGGCTGATGACGTCGGCGTTACAGGTGCATTGCGAAGGTCCACGAACAGCGATGAGAAGCGGTCACCTGCCCGGCTGGGAATAGGGGTGGGCGCTACCTGACTGCACTCGGCCGTTTGTGGCGGTGCACCATCTTTGCCGGGAGTACCGGATGCTGCGGGGGTTGGGCAAGGGGCTGCTCCAGAGGCGCTGGAGGCCGGCGAGGGCGTTGAAGTCGTCAATTGATTGGGATCGGTGAGGATTGCATGAGCGCAGAGAAACGGGAAGTTATCCTTCTCAACCTCCACATTAACTTCCGAAGTCACCGTTCCAGTCGCATCGGCTGATCCCGACTGTCCCCAGTAAAGGACGCGCGCGCCGGTTGAAACTTCCACCAGGGTATCCCCGCATGACTGACTTACTTGATCTGCGTGCTTCTCGTCAAAAGCAATGATGCGGAGGTACATGTGTTCGGTTGTTCGTAGAGCGTGGGCTGACGCGGTCACAGTGACCTTCTCCATCGCACCGTCGCCCGTAGACACAATCCTGATTGAAGGTTGCTCCTTATCGCCAAAGCTCGATACCCCGTTTGATGTTCCAACGATCGCGCCCCAGATCAGAACAACAACACCCAGAAATCCGAAGATGGCACCTATCGCATCACTCACCCTCATTCTTGGTTCCGATTCACCGGCCCATTTTCGCGTCGCGCCGACAATCAGAAGACCGGCGATTGGTAAGCCAATTCCCACCATCGCCATCGTCAAGGCTAGTGAGAGTTCCGACGCGTGGTTGCGAAGCAATCGTGCGAGCAGATCATCCTTGATTCCCAGTGCAGCCAGAATACTTAGGATGACGCCCACCCCAAGTGGCAATCCTATTTTTCCAAGCCATTCAGTAGGACTACTTGAATTCTGCTCATCGTCGCCTGGAGGTTTATAGCCGTCACTCATTGGTTGTCCTGTTCCTTTCTTGCCCGATCTCAGCAGCTCCGTCGTTACCGACGCGTTACTGCGGACAACTAAACGACCTCGGAACAACCCAGTGGCGCCGAATTTTTCACCACTGATCGGCTTCCTCGGCTGGACCTTCGTTCCTACCTCCCGCTTGAGCACGGAATCTGGCACGCTTTCCCCGCCACAGTTCGGCTACCCGCGGGCCATGTCCTTGTCAGGAACCCCGCCTGAGGGAAAACCAGGCCTACAGAGGGGCGTGGCAGGACGGGCAGCCATGGATCGGCCTGGTGCCAGGCATGAGTTCATCGTCGTCAGTGGGGAGGCAGCGGGGAACAGGCTTGTGATTCCGCGCGGCGAGGTCACCGTGGGCAGCCAGGACGGCTCCCTGCTCCGCCTGCCCGTCTACGCCAAAACTCGCCGAAATCCTGCTCGCAGACTGCTGTGGGACCAGGCCGGTGCAAGACGTTGACCGATTGCGTCCGTGAGCGCATGCTTTACGTTACGGACAATGATGTCCTACTCATCAGGGGGGGTGGGTGCTTGTGGATGAGACCGGACGTGCCCTTGTCACCGCGGTGCTTCCACCGCTCACTACAGCAATTCTCGCCGCACTCAGCCTGTGGTTTTCGGAGCTTCGCAAGGAACGCAATGCGGCCCAGCGCCGACGGCAAGTGATAGCGGAAGAAACCGGTCGCGTCAGGTATTTGAAAGCGTGGCTGGAGACCGAGGTCCTAGCGGGCGGTTCCAAGGGGGGAGAGGCCAGCAAACTGCGGGCGGAAGTGCGGAAGCAGCTTGTTGCTTCGCATGCCCGGCTTTGGAACGTTGAGATGCAGAAGCCGGAAGCCCGTCCTCCCGTCATGTTGAGGGCACTAAAGACGGCGGCTCTTATCCCGCTCTCGTTTCCTGCAGCCCGAGTTGTGCGTGCGGTCTATTGGTTTGTTCTCGTCCTCGGCATTTGCGTTTGGTCCTTCGTCATCACGAGGGACTTCACCCCTGTCCGCGCAATCAACGTTGGCCTTAGTGACGTTTTCTTTTTCTCATTGATGGTGCTGCTGCAGTTCCTGAGCGTCGCGGTACTTTTGGCGCACTGGGCGCGGGCTCTTGAAAGCGGGCGAAACCGGCAGGCTACAGATGCGTCAAACGGCGCTTTGCCCCCGAAAGCATCGCGTTCGGGTTCGGGAGCGCACGAAGCCCGACTTGCGCTAGGCATCGGCCTGACCGCCCCGCCAAGGCGCCGAGTACCTATCGATCCAGGCCGACTCGGCCGATAGAGGTGCGTACCAGGGATTTGGTTCAAAGTAGGTTGTTTATGACGGTTCCTGGTGCTGTGGCTACAGCATTGTTGCTACGGGATGCGCAGGGAGGACGAGGCAGTGGACCAGCACGGCCTTCGGTTACTGCATACCCACCGCCGCCACCTCAACCCGTACCCCCGCCTCCCGGAACTTCTGCACCTGGGCGGGGTCGGCGCCGTCGTCCGTCACCAGGGTCCACGGCAGGGCCAGGCGGGCCCACGCGTGGAACGGCCGCAGCCCGAGCTTCGACGAGTCCGCCAAAACGTAAACCAAACGCCCGCGCCGGGCCATGAGCTCCTTGAGCCGGGTCTGGGCGTGGTCGGCCTCGCAGATGCCGTCCTCGGCGGTGACGGCGTCGGCGCCCAGGAACACCCGGTCGAAGCTCATCCGCTCGAGCGCCGCCTCGGCCAGCGGCCCCACGAAACTCTGCGACACACCCCGCAGCCGGCCGCCCAGGCAGTCCACCTCGATGCCCTCCGAATCCGCCAGCTCCTGCAAGGTATTCAGACCAGGCGTCGTCACGGACAACCGATCGAACCCGCGCAGCTCATGCGCCAGGGCACCCGCCGTGGAGCCAGCGTCGAGCAGGATGTTCTCCCCGGGCTGGATCACCGACGCCGCCCACCGGGCGATCGCGTGCTTCTGCTCGAACGCCTCGCCCGTGCGCTGCCGCAGCGACGCCTCCGGGTGCGCTCCCATGGCCATCGCCCCGCCGTACGTGCGGGCCAGCCGGCCCTGCGAATTCAGCAGAGCCAGATCGCGGCGGATGGTGGACGCCGTCACCTCGAACCGGGCGGAGAGTTCTTCCACGGAGGCCAGACCCGTGGTCACGGCAAGGTGGTAGATCTCCTCGCGCCGCGCGTTTGCGCTGAGCATTCCCGGTCTCCTTCCCGTGGGCGTGGCGGTGGCAGTGCTACCCATGCTAGTTCTGGCCCCCTAAATAAACGGCAACGGCCGGCCAGCTGCGCTGACCGGCCGTACCAACAGGACTGTGAGTTACGCAGCTTCGTCGCGTGCCGGCGCCAGGTCAACCGCCTGCCGCAGCGCCTCGAGCAGCGACTCGTGGTCTGCAATGTTCTTGCCGGCGATGTCGAAGGCGGTGCCGTGGTCAACGGACGTCCGCACCACGGGCAGGCCTACGGTGATGTTGACGCCGTTCTCCAGGCCCAGGACCTTCACCGGGCCGTGGCCCTGGTCGTGGTACTGGGCCACCACCAGGTCGAAGTCGCCGCGGCCAGCCAGGAAGAACAGGGTGTCCGCCGGGAGCGGGCCGAAGGCGTTGATGCCCTCCGCCTGCGCCTTTTCGATGCCCGGCTGGATCTTCTCCGCCTCCTCGCCGTAGCCAAACAGGCCGTTCTCACCGGCGTGCGGGTTGATGGCGCACACCGCGATCCGCGGGTTCTCGATCCCCGAGGTGCGCAGCAACTCGTATCCGCGCTTGATGGTCCGGTAGACCAGGTCGCCGTTGATCTTCGCGATCGCGTCAATAAGGCCGATGTGGGTCGTTACATGGATGACCCGCATCTTCGGCGCGGTCAGCATCATGGACACTTCCTCGGTGCCGGTCAGCTCGGCGAGGAGCTCCGTGTGGCCGGGGAACTTGTGGCCGGCAGCGTGCAGGGCTGCCTTGTTCAGCGGCCCGGTGCAGATGGCATCCACCTGGCGGTCCATCGCCAGGGCGACGGCCTTCTCGATGAAGAGGTAGGAACCGTGGCCCGCAGCGGCGGACAGCTCACCCCAGGCGAGGTCCTCCGGGATGCAGTCGATATCGAGAACGTCGATGGTGCCCTCTTCGAACAGGGCCTCCGACGGCGCCGTCACCTTACGCAGTGCCAGCGGGCTGGACACGATGTCCGCGGCCAGCTGCAGCCGGCGAAGATCGCCGATGACCAGCATCCGGGCCTTTGACCGGAGCTCCCCGTCGGCCAGGGCCTTGACGATGATTTCCGGGCCGATGCCGGCGGCATCGCCCATGGTGATCGCAACAATCGGGCGTCCCATTATTTGCTACTCATTTCAGTCGTTGTGCCAGTAAGAAATTCTGTGGTCCGGGCCAGGGTGCCAGGGTCCCCGAACGCGCCGGCCTTGGTGACCAGCAGAGGGAGGGGTTCAGGCAGCAGGCTCATGACGACGCCGGGTTCAACCTCGCCGAGGACCGTGAAGCTGCCCACGCCGAGGGCTTTCAAAACCGCCGTTGCTGTCTCGCCGCCCGTCATGACCAGGGCGTCGCAGTGGCCGATGCCCGCAGCGGTGGCGCGGGCCAGGGCCTCGGCCACGACCAGCGCCTGCGACTTGTCCACGGCACCCATCGGGTCCGGCGTCAGCACCACGTTCGTCCGGGCCATCGCGTCGGCCACCTGGCGGGGGACCGCGGTGTCATCCAGCGAGTGGTCCAGCGTCACGTGCTCCACGCCGGCCTCCACAAGCGCCTCGGTCTGCTGCCGGGCAAGGCTGGAGTAGCTGCCGATCACGGTCAAGGTCCGGCTGATGTGCCGCGCCAGAACGTCCCGGGCCTGCTGCGCTTCAGGTTCCCCGGCGATGTGCCCGGCCAGTCCACCCGAGCCCACCAGGAGCGTGGGGAAGTCCAGCAGTTCTGCAGCGGCCGCGATGTCCTTCAGGTCCTGGTCCGACCCGGCGTCCAGTACGACGGCGGCAATCCCGCGTTCCTGGACGTCGCGCAGGTGCGCCGCCAGTTCCTCCGGCGTGCGTCCCGTGGGTCCGTTCACCGCCTCGGCGGCCAGGCCGCCGTCGGCAAGTGCGTTGGTGACGTCACCACCGAAAGGGCCATCAGTGTTTTGAACGCCGTTGACGTGGACCATGCCACCGCGGGTGGTCCTGCCGGTGGCGGGAAACGCCGGAGCCACGATGGCGAGTGCCCGGACGCTTCCCTGCGCGATCTGCGCAAGAGTTGCCGCTACTTCCACACCCAGGTTGCCCCGCAGCAGCGAGTCGATCTTCTTGAACACCCGGCGGTGCTGCCCGAGCGCCCGCTGCGCGGCGGAGCTGACAGCCGAGGCGGCATCGGCCGGAGCCAGGTAGCGGCTCTCGGTGTTGATCGACAGGATCTGGGCTTCCGGCCAGGCGCACCCGAGGTCCAGGATCACTGAACTGGCGTGGGTGGGGCCGTAGGCTGCGGCTGCGTCGGCGGCGCCGGTCAGGTCATCGGCGATGATCGCCCAGCGCGTGGTGGCGTTGGTGTTCATACTGCTGGGGACACCTCGGGTGTTTCCACGGTCTGCTTGGCTTTCAGGCGCTTAGCGTACCAAGCGACCATGAGCGGGCAGCCGATGGCAGTGACCACCACGGACGCGGCCACCAGGACGGTGGCGGGTCCGGCTGCGGGAGCGTAGGCGGGGTTGGCTGCGGCCACCAGCATGGGAACCGTGGCAGCGTTGCCCGCGGTGGTGGCAGCTGCAAGGCCCGCGATGCCTGAGCCTCCGGTCAGCTTGTCAGCGAAGAACAGGACGGCGCCGCCGGCGATCAGCACGAACAGGCCCAGTGCCACTCCGAGCAGCCCGGCGTTGAGCACCTGGCCCAGGTTCAGGCCGAAGCCGAGGGCCAAGGCTGAAGAAGGGGATCAGGACAGGGGCTGCGGAGGAGAGGAACTTCCGCATGGCCGGGTCAAGGGCACCCAGGATCGCGCCGAGGAGGAGGGGGATGATGGCGCCCACCAGGGCCTGCCACGGGAAGGCTGACAGACCGGCGACGCCGAGGGTCACCATGGTCAGGAAGGGGCCGGATTCCAGCGTCATGACGGAGTAGGCCGCCACATCCTTGGGCTTGCCGTACTGGCCCATGAGGGCCATGTACATGCCGCCGTTGGTGTCATTAAGGGCCGCCAGGATGGCCAGGACCGACAGTCCGGACAGGATGCCGCCGTCGATGGGAAGTTCACCCAGGAACCTGCCGGCCACGACGCCGATGATGATGGCAAACAAGACCTTGCTGCCGAACAGGACGCCGCCCTTTTTCAGGATGTACGGCGTGGCCTTAATGTCGATGCTGGCACCCATGCAGACGTAGAACACGGCCAGGATGGTGGTGCCGCCGGTGAAGAGCGCGCCGGTGAAAGACCCGAAGAACTTGGCGGAATCGGGAGCGAAGGTGCCAAGGATGGCGCCGATGAGCAGGGGAATCAACATCATGCCGCCAGGAACCTTTTCCATGGTGGCCTTGATTGGGACAGACATAAAGCAACCTCATTGTTGTCTGGGGGAGGGGGAGGCCGAGCAGTCAGCTCGAAGCATGAGGTAGATCATAGCCAGTGCTGCGCGTTTAGCGCAAGACAAATTGCGCGAAACGCGCAGTAGCGCCGTTCCGACGCAACCGGACCGGCCGCCCGCGTTATTGTCACGGGCGCTGCGTCGGCTATTACCCAGACCGCGGCAACGGCTTACGCCCGGCAGATCCTGACAAGCGCCAGCGTTACATGTAACGTTGGCATCATGAGCGTCAGGGATCGCGTCGCGAGGCACAGGGTGGCCATGCGCGAGCGGGGGTTTCGCCAAATTCAAATGTGGGTGCCTGATGCGCGAACCGATGAGTTCAAGCGTGAAGCAGAACGCCAGGCGCTCGCTGTGGCCGCCTCTGACCGCGCATCAGATGACCAGGACTTCGTGGAGGAAATCTCAGAAGATTGGCCGGAGTGAACCGTGGCGAGCTGTGGACGGTGTCCGGCGGTACCTATGCCCAAAAGCCGCGTCCGGCACTCATCGTTCAGGATGACCTGTTCTCTGCATCGGAATCAGTCACGTTACTTCCGCTGACCTCGCACCCCTCAGATGCTCCTTTGCTCAGGCTGACCGTTGAGCCGGCCCCGTTGAACGGCCTTGACCGCGTCAGCCAAATCATGGTCGATAAGCTCACCACCGTGCGTCGAACCAATCTTGGGCAAAGGGTGGGCCGCCTAGATTCCGAAACGATGGTGGCGGTGGAGCAGTCGCTCGCCGTCTTTCTAGGCCTTGCGCGCTGACGGTATCACTTGAAGGCGCGTCAGGGCCCAGTCCCAGGTGATCAGTTCCTGCTCCAGGCGGACATGCGGGCCAAACGTGTCATTGCCAAGTGCCTCATAGAGAGCGGCTTCGGCCGCGGTCAGCCGCGTCAGGGCTGACCGCGACGGCGATGACTCCTGCCCACAAAATTCGCGGTGTGCCTGCAGCGTCTCTTCGTCCATCAGGACGCTTTCCACGTGCGGGTGCACCGCGCGGAGCTGGTCCAGGATCCGGAATCCGTGTGTGTCGATGTCGCCCCAGTAGAGGACCCGGCAGTCCTGCAGCCACGCCGCGTCCCGCAAGGAAGAGAAGCCATAGCCCCCGCCGTACAGTGCCAGCGTCCCGGGTAGGTCGGGGAGTGCGAGGAAGTTCACCTGGTTCTCCGTGGCGATCACGGTGTGGACCGGCAGCTGCAGCTGCAGCCTACTGAATGCCTCGGCGGTCACGGTGATGTCCCGTGCGCCGCCGAGCATGTCAGCCTCCGGATCAAGCAACCGGAACCGGACCAGCTCCGGCGGGTGCAGGAATCCATGCCGTCGGGCGAAGCGTGCAGCGGCCGTTCGACCGGCACCGTCTTCCAGCGCCGCGTCCTGCCCGGCGGATTCCATGGCGTCCACGTCTTCAGTTTCCGCGGCTGGCCCGACGGCGGTCAGCAGCTGGTCGATGATCTGCCGGTTACGCTCGATGAACTTCGTATGCACGCCGGACAGGCCCAGTTGCCGGACGTAGATGCCAGGCACCGGATTATCGTTCAGCCACAGCGCCACCCGAGCGGCAGCGAGGGCGTCGGCACCCAGCTCCAGGAGCTTCAGCGGCCGCCGCGAGGCCCATTCCACAAACCGCGGATCCACCTCACCCAACCTGCCGGCAAGGGACTGAAAGAGCCCAGCCTCCCGCGCCTTGCCGACAAAAGCGATCTCGTCCTCCACGGTGGCAAACACCGCCGCGGCCGGAACCTGGTTGGTCCCGACAGTCCGGCGCCCCACCTCGGCAGTCTCCAACGAATACCCACCCGCCCCGGCAGAAAGCTCAGCCGCCCACGCACGGACCGCAGCGTAATCATTCAACAGCTCCGCCGCCGTCGGCCGCTTCAACGGGCGCCGCCGCGGATAGACCTCGGACGGGGATATAAGCTCGCGCAGCAGCGCACCGCTGTTCCACGCCTTCAACGACTGCGCCCGCAACCCAGCCAATGATGTCCAGGGCTTAGCGGGCATGCCGGTCCTTGTCCGCGCGGTATTCCTGGATGGTCATGTTCCGCAGCTGGGAATTATCCCCGGTGGTGTTGGCCACGAAACCCACATGCGAGACGAACGGCTCGATCACGTGGATCTTCTGCAGCGGCGTTACGATCAGCAGCTGCAGCTTCATCCGCTGGAACAGCTCCAGCCCGTACCGCGCCGACTCGTCAGAGCCACGGCCAAAGGCCTCGTCGATCACCACGAACCGGAAGCTCCGGCCGCTGCCCGCGGCACGACCAGCGCCTTTGCCGGAGCCCAGCCCGAACTGGAACGCCAGCGCCGCCGCGAGGATGGTGTACGCCAGCTTCTCCTTCTGCCCGCCGGATTTGCCACCCGAGTCCGTGAAGTGCTCGTACTCCTCGCCGGTCTCCGTCCACTTTTCCGACGCTGAAAACGTGAACCAGTTCCGCACGTCCGTGACCTTCGCCGTCCACCGCCGGTCCAGCTCAGTGAGCCCGTCCCGGCCACGGAACCGTTCGATCAGCCGCTCCACCTGCAGGTACTTCTGCTCCGAGTACTGGTCCTCGTCGCCGATGGTCCCCTCCGAGCACGCCCGCAGGTCGCTGCCGAACTCGCGCACATCCTGGTCCGACGTCGCCTGGTGCTCCAGCTGGATGTGCCGTCCCGTGTTGTAGGGGATACCGGCAAGCGACTGGTTGATCTCGCCGATCCGGTTCACGATGTCCTGACGCCTGCTGTCCAGGAACGCGTTGAAGGCCACCACCTCGTGGATGGTGTTCTGGTTCAGCGACTCCTTGAACTTTGCCTCGAACCGCGGCAGGTCGTTGTCCTCCAGTTGGGCCAGCAGTCGGTTGTAGTCCGCCGCGGCCTCCAGCGAGGCGTCAATGTCAGTGGTTTCGTTCGGGTATTTATTGCGGAAGTCCGCCATTTGCCGCACGGTGCCCTCCGCCGCCCGGGCAATCCGCTTGGCCAGCGCGTCGATGCTGTCCGTCAACCCTGCCCGCACTGTGCTTTCCACGGTGCCGGTGTTCCGGTAGGTGAGCGCCTTGTCGCCGAGCGCGCCCTGGGTGAGGCGTCCGACGGCGGCCAGCACCACGGCGTCGTCCGTCACCGGCGTCCCGGCCAGGACGGCGTGGCACTCCTCGATCGCCTCGGCGATGTCCTTTGCGTCCTTCTCGTTCGCGCCGAGCCGCTGCTGCAGCTTGCCGGCCTTGTCCTCGAGCCGTTCCAGCTGGGCAGCCACGTCGGCTTGCTTGGCCATCAGCTGCTGCAGGACGTCGCTGGTGGTCTCGAGCTCCCGCTTCTCCGCCTTGAGGTCCTCGATCCGGCGGGCGGTGAGCTGCCAGCTGATCTCGCCGAAGTCCTGCACTGACCCGAGAATGCCCAGCTGCCGGTTCTGCCGGCCCGCCGAACCGAGCTGGTCGTTGACCTTGCCAAGCTCGGTGGCCAGCACCTTCAGCCGGCCCTGGACCTCGTCCTGTTCGGCGCGGAAGCGGGCGATTTTGTCGTGGTTGTCCCAGCCCAGCACGTAGTTCCGCCGGTCCGCCAGGTCCTTGCGGTCGTCCTTCTCGTGCCGGCCCCGGCCGCCCTTGAGCTGGCCGTTGGCGGTCAGCGCCTTAGGGTAGCGGCGGAAATCCGCCAGGTTCTCGCAGCAGAAGTAGTCGAACCTGCTGCTGAGCTCGTCCTGGAGGAAGTCGCGGAACGGCGTGCCCTGCTTGATGGCGATCTTGGCGGCAAGCGTCCCGGCCTCGGCAGGCTTGGGGGCGTAAGAATCACCTACCCGCAGATACACCAGCCGGCCGCGCAAGTTGTTCGAATCCACCCAGGCGCTGACGGCGGCGTAGTGTTCGCCCGGCACCAGGAGCGAGAGTGCGAACCCGTGGAGGGTGCGTTCCGCGGCACCCTCCCAGGCGGCTTCGCCGTCCCGGACCCGCAGCAACTCACCCACGTACGGCAGTTCGGTGTCCTTGATGCCGGTCCCTTCACAGAGCCGGCGGCGGATGTCCAGTTGGGGGAGCGGGATCAGGTTGCGCCGTGCCTGGAGGCTGGTGAGCTCGGCTGCGATATCCCCGGCCTGGTTGGTCAGGACGGTCCGGGTCATGCTCAGCTCGGTGCGCCGATCCTGCAGCTGGTCCGATGCCCTGGCCAGCTCCGCCTCCACCTCCGTGAGCCGGGCCCGGTTGGCATCAAACAGCACCCGGTCCTCAGGCGCCTGCAGCCCCAGGTCCGCCGCGGCGCTGGAGTAGGTCTCAAACCGCTGCCGCTGCGCTGCGGACTCGGCCGCGAGCCGGGACAGGTCGGCGTCGATGGCCGCCAGCCGGCCACCGCCGTTGGTGCGGATGTCCTCCTCCACGCCGGCCAGATCCCGGCGCAGCTGCTTAGTCTCGCTGTTAAGCCGGGCAGCGTCCTCCTGCAGGCGAATGCCGGTCCGCTCCAGTTCGGCCTGGTGCTCCAGGCTCAGTTCCAGCTTCCGGTGGGTGAACCACGGGTGCAGCTGGTCGCGCTGTTTCCGGGCCAGCTCGTCCTCGGCACTCAGCCTGGCATGCTGCGCTGCGCCGTCCTTGATGGGCGTCAGCAGGGCGATCTGGTCCTTGGCGCGCAGGACGGCGTCGTGGGCCTTCTTGAGATCGTCGAAGTGGTGGATCAGGTTGGTGATCCGGGTGGCGACGTCGTCCTCCTCCAGCATGTTGCTACGCACGAACGAGGTGATGTTTTCCACCTGCTTCATGGACACCGTCCGGTGGAACAGCTCCATGGCCTGGTTCCCGCTGATGCCGAACTGCCGCTTGAACGCAGCCGAGTACGGGTCGAACGAGTCGTGCACCGACGCCCCTGCGGTGCGAAGCTTCTTTTTGAGCTTCAGCGGATCCTGGCCGAAGTTGCTGAAGTCCGCCGCGATGGACTGTTCGGCCTCGGCCAGGGAGTAGAACCGGTTGGGCTGGCCCGCCTCCTGGGTGGCCCACAACGTGATGCCGAGCGTAACCCACTTGCCGAGCACTGCGTTGTGGAAGACGCCCAGCACCACCGTCAGCTGGCCCGTGCCGCGCAGAGCGACCGGTTTGGAGTACTCCCCGCCGGTGCTGCGGGCGCTCTTGTGGAAGCCCCGGACGTAGGACATCAGGGAGCGTTCCTTCTTCTGCGCCCCCGCGGCCTTGTTGTACTCGATCTTGTTGGCGGGCAGCAGCAGCGTGGTGACCGCATCCACCACCGTGGACTTGCCGGAGCCGATATCGCCCGTCAGCAGGCTGTTCGCCCCGTCCAGCCGGAACGTTCGCACGCCCTGGTGGAACGTGCCCCAGTTGAGCAGCTCCAGGCGGTGCAGCCGGAAGCCCGGGGGAGTGCCGCCGTCGGCCGCCGTGCCCTCCAGGCTGAACAGGCTCTCCTGCAGGTCGCTGCCGAGCTGCGCCGTCACTTGCCCTCCTCCGTTGCCGATGCTCCGGCCAAGGGCTCGCCGGCCAGTGTGGCGCGGTAGTCAGCCAGCCGCGCGTCGAACTCCTCCAGCCACTGCGCGTCCACGTACGCCTTCAGGACCCGGGCCACCTCATACGTGTCGGCCTGCCCCTTGAGCTTGCGCAGGAAGCCGAGTTCCACCACCTTCTTGATGTCCGCGCCGAGCCGGTCCAGGATCTTCGCCTCGTTGCTGGACTCGGGCAGGAAGACCGAGACCATGTCCGCGATCTCCTGTTCAGTCATGATGAGCCGCAGCTCGCTGCTGTTCGTGTCGAACTCCAGCATCCGGCCCCGCAGCAGCGCCAGCAGCAGGCTGACGTTGAAGGTAAGGGTGCGGCGCGCGATGAGCCGGGGGAGGGTGTTGTCCGGGTCCTCGCGCGAGCGCAGGAACGCGTAACCTTCCGATTCGTCCAGGATCAGGTCCAGGCCAAGCACGGAGACGTAGTCACGCACCTGCGAGGTCAGCCCCAGGAGGGACTGCCAGATCTTCTCGTCGTTCTCCACGTAGAGCACGCCTTTGAAGAGTCTGGTGACGACGGCGGGCAGCTCCTCCGGCGTCCGGGTCTCGGTTTCGCTGGGGGTCATGCCGGCCTTCCGAAGATGATATGTTCAATGGTGGCTTCGCGGGTGCTGCCGTCCGGCAGCCGCCAGGAGAGCCGCTGTTCCTGTTCCGGGTTGATGGTGGCCCAGTCCGATTCCGTGGCCAGCTGGTAGTACGCCACCAGCTCAGCAAGACCCTGCGACAACGGATACGCGGCCGTCACGTCGCCGAGCGTTGCCTGCTCGGCGTCGGCCAGGACTGCGTCGATGTTGCCCCGCAGCCGTTCCTTGTCCACGAAGAACTGGCTGAACAGGGCGTCCGCGTCCACGTCCAGGTCGTCGGCGGTGAGGACGGCGTCGTCCACCATCACCTTGCGGCTGGGCTCATACAGCGGCCGTTCGAATGGCAGCACCACGTCCACGGACGGCGCGTCGATCTCCATGAAAAGGCCCGACGGCGGCGCCTCCCGGGTGCCGAGCGCGCCGGATTCGACGCTGCGGATCAGCTGCATGATGCGCTTGTTCTCGAGGAAGACCTTGTCGTCGAGGAGGCGGCGCATCTGCTGGGAGAGCTGGCGGACGGTGGCCTGGGTCTGTTCGACGGCGGGCAGCCAGTCCTGGTGGAGGTTGGCGACGGCGTGCAGGCTGTCCGTGTGCGCGAGCGCCTCGATCCGGGTGGCCCTGTGCAGCAGGTCCTGCAGTTCGGTGCGCAGCTGCGGGGACATAAGGTAGTCCCAAAAGCCCTGGAAGGTGCGGCCCTGGAGCGAGCTGCTGATGTCCTGCTGGTTGCCGAAGATGGATTCGAGCAGCTCGCCCTGCGTTCCGTCCCAGGTGGCGATCTGCTCCCGCACCTGCCGGTCCAGCTTGCGGAAGTTCTGCTCGACCTCGCGGAAATCGGACAGCAGGTCCTTGGCCAGTGTGGTGAGCTGCTGGAGGTGGTCCAGGGCCTCGGGGCCGGTCATGACGCGGATGTTGCCGTCGCGGATCCGCTGCATCTCGTCGTCGATTCCGTCCCGCTGGCGCCGCAGCTCGGCAAGCCGGACCTCCGGGTCGGTCTCCGACTGCTGGACCAACTGCTTGAGGACGGCGAAGATGCTGGTGAGGCGCGACTGGGTGGCGACGAACTCGCGGCCGCGCAGGCTCTCCACCCACCTGATGACGTCCTCCGCTGCCGCGCTGAGGTCATAATGCGGCTCGTCTTCCCCCGGTACGTAGTACTTGCGGAGCCATTTCCGCTCGTCCGAGGCCCAGTCATCCAGGTATTCGACTGCCCGTCGCGGGAAGCGTTCTTCCCCTTCCGCATCCCGGAGGCCGAACAAGACGTCGTCCAGGACATCGATCAGCTGCTGCCGCCCCAGGTTGCGCTGGTTGGGCCCAGTGAACGCGGCCATGAAGAACGCCAGGGCAAGGGGTGCATTCTGGGCGCGGAGGAGTGACCAGCCTGCGTGGTTTTCGCGCAGCGAATTGATGGCGTAGAAGTCCATGCGGGTTCCGTGTCTTCAGGGCTCTTTGGTGTGAACCTACATTAGGTGACGGCTGTGACATTCTCCCATCAGGCAAGGCGGCGTGCGCAGGTGCGGGTCAGTCCCGCGCCAGCGAGGGGCTCTCCGAGGACGTTGCCGCTTCCGCCAGTGAACGGCGGTGGGCGGCGTGGCCTGCCACGGTGACTGCGGTGGCGATGACGGCAGCCACTGACAGTGCAAGTGCCAGGTGCACATGCAGCGCTGCCGCCCCGGCCAGGGCCCCAAGCATGATCAGGCCGATGGCCAGTGCCCGCCGCTGCCAGAATGTTCCCTTGCCGCCTGCCAGCCGGGAGTCGGAGGCAAGTCCGGTGATGGTCGAGGTGACCACCACGGTGGTGATCTCCGCGACCTTCAGGCGTTTCGCCGTGGCGGCCTGGGTCCCCATGAGCAGGGCGAGCGCGCTGGTGACGATGCTCCCGAGGGTGGGGTCAGACTGCACCGGAGCCAGGAGCACGAAGACCGTGAGGAGCCACAGACCCAGCGATACGGCGGACAGGGCGCCGGAGGTCTGCGCCGACCAGCCTTCGCCGCTGCGCCGAAGGGCCCGCCCTGCCAGGGCCGCCCCCAGCATGAAGAAGGCCAGCGCCAGCGCCGGCCGCAGCACAGGAAGGCTTGTTCCGCCGGCCATTGCCATGCCCAGCAGCACCACGTTGCCGGTCATGTTTCCGGTGAAGACGCGGTCCAGGCCGAGGTAGCCCATCGCATCCACCACGCCCGTGGAGAACGTCAGGGCCAACATGAGCACCAGGTGCAGGCGGTCAGCCGACCCGAAAAAGTGTGTCTTCACGGTTTATTCTCCGATTTTTCCTTGAAACAAACGTATACCAAGGTTATCTTCAATAAGCGATTGTATTCAATCCACCCGATGTGACCGATCCAAGGACTTGTATGAGACTCCCGTTCCGCCACCGGACGCTTCCGGGCGGCACTCCAGCAAGGCGAAAAACGCCGCCATCGCCGGCGGCGCTGCGGCCTTCGCGCTGGCGATGACTGCCTGCGCCCCCATCCAGCCCATCCCGGAAGCGGTGGCGCACAACGACGTGACCTCGGTGCCCATCGGCAACCAGAAAGTGGTGGAGGGCGGGGATCTGGTGATGGCCCTCTCCGCCGAACCGGACCGCCTGGACCCCACCACGTCGTCGTCCCTCTACACCCGCTACGTCATGCAGACGATGTGCCAGAAGCTCTACGACATTGATGCCAAGGGGCAGATCGTGCCGCAGCTCGCCACCAAGCTGCCCGAGGTGAGCAACAACGGCCAGACGGTGACCATCCAGGTCCGGGACGATGCCGTCTTTGCGGACGGCACCAAGTTCGACGCAGAGGCTGTCCGCGCCACCCTGGACAGGGACCTCACCATGAGAGGGTCCGCCCGCAAGAGCGAGCTGGGGCCCATCAGCGGCATCGCGGCCCTGAACCCCACCACGGTCCAGATCACCTACAAGAAGCCCTTTGCCCCCCTCACCGCAGCGCTCGCTGACCGGGCCGGGATGATCCTCTCGCCCACAGCCGTTGCCGCGGCAGGGGACTCCTTCGGGGACCACCCGGTGTGTGTGGGTCCGTTCAAGTTCAAGCAGCGCGTCCCGCAGACTTCCATCCAGGTGGAACGGGATCCGCTGTACTACGACGCCAAGAACGTCCACTTGGACACGGTCACCTACCGGATCATGACTGACTCCAACATCCGGACCGCGAACCTGCGCTCCGGCGACGTCCAGGTGGCGGACTCCATCGCACCCCAGGACGTGGACGCGCTGGCCAAGGAACGCGGAGTGGGCGTGCTCCAGGTGGGATCGCTGGGCTACCAGGGCCTGACCGTAAACCTCGGCAACACCAACGGCGTGGGCAAGCCGGTGGGGGACATCAACACCCCGCTGGCTAAGAACGCCGCCGTCCGGACCGCCCTGTCGATGTCCATCGACCGCGCCGCCCTGGTGAGCACGCTTTTCAACAACTGGTACGAGCCCGCGTGCTCGCCGGTCGCGCCGTCCAGCCCCTTCTCCTCGGACGCCAGCCAAGGCTGCCCCGCCTATGATCCGGCCAAGGCCAAGCAGATGCTGAAGGATGCCGGGGTCCCGGTGCCCTTCCCCATCAAAGTCCAGGTCACCAACTCACCGGACTCGCTGCGGTACGCCCAGGCCCTGCAGGCGGCAGTGGCCGACGGCGGATTCGCACTGACCATCGCACCCGTTGAGTACTCAACGCTGCTGGACGTCCAGAGCCACGGCAGCTTCGAGGCGCTGCTGCTGGGCTGGTCCGGCCGCGTGGACCCGCACGGCAACATGTACAACTTCCTGGCAACCGGCGGCGGCAACAACTACTCCGGCTACAACAACCCCGCCGTGGACAAGCTCCTCACCGACGCCTCCACCACCACCGACCAGGCAGCCCGGGCGGCCCTGTACGGGAAGGCCGTCCAGCAGGTGCAGGCGGACAACCCGATCATCTACCTCTACCGGATCCACAGCCTCACGGCCTACTCCAACAAAGTGGCCGGAATCGAAACGTTCGCCGACGGTGTGGTCCACCTCAGCAACGCGGCCTTCGTGAAGAAATAAGGGACTCCCACCATGATCCGATACCTGTCCACCCGCCTCTGGCACTCGGCCATCACCCTGGTCCTTGCCTCCGTGGTCATCTTCATTGGCATCCGCCAGCTCCCGGGCGACCCCGCCATCGCCATGGCAGGGGAGGAAGCCAGCCCTGAACAGCTGGAGGCCATCCGGGCCAAGCTTGGCCTGGACCAGCCCCTTCCCGTCCAATACTTCTCCTTCATCACCCGGCTGCTGCAGGGGGACCTTGGAAAATCCACCCGCACCGGAACCCCCGTCACCGACCTGCTCGGAAGCACCCTGCCCGTGACGCTGTGGCTGGCCGCCTACGCCATCGTGGTGGCCGTCGTCGCGGGCGTCCTGCTCGGCGTGGTGGCGGAGCGGTTCCGCGGCCGCTGGCCGGAGTGGCTATCCAACGGCTTCGCCCTGATCGGGCTCTCCGTCCCCAGCTTCTGGCTCGGCCTGCTCGCCATCCTGTACCTGGCCGTCAACCTTGGCTGGTTCCCGGCGTCCGGCTATGTCGACGTCGGAACGAACCCCGTGCGCGGCCTGTACTACCTGACGCTCCCGGCGCTGATCCTGGGCACCGGACTGGCCGCTGTCATCCTCCGGCAGACCCGGGCCTCCATGATCGAAACCATGAGCACGGACTACGTCCGCACCGCCCGCGCCAAGGGCCTGGGCGGCGGCCGGATCCTGTTCCGCTACGGGCTCCGCAACTCGCTGATCGTGGTGGTGACCATCGTGGGCCTGCAGCTCGGCGGACTGATCTCCGGTGCCGTGGTCACGGAGCGCATCTTCGCGCTTCCCGGCTTCGGCAAGCTCACCCTCGACTCCGTCTTCACCCGGGACTACCCCGTGATCCAGGCCGTGGTGCTGGTCATCACCGTTGGGTACATCCTTATCAACCTTGCGGTGGACATCCTGTACTCCGTGATCAACCCGCGAATCCGAGTAGGAAGCAACTGATGGCCGTCACCGACATCCGCCCCGCGGCGCCAAGCTCAGCGGGCCTGGGCTCCGGCCGCGGGCGCATCTGGAAATCACTGCGGAGCAACCCCCTGGGCCTGGCCGGCGGCATCCTGCTGGCCCTCGTGGTCCTGGTCGCCCTGCTGGCACCCCTCCTCGCCCCCTACGATCCGGCGCAGGTCCACTTCGCCACCCCGTTCCAGAAACCCGGCACCGTCGGCTTCCTGCTGGGCACCGACGACCTGGGCCGCGACATCTTCTCCCGGCTGGTCTTCGGAATCCGCTCCTCCCTTGAGGTGGGGGTCCTGGCGGTCCTGCTCTCCGTGATCATCGGAACCCCGCTGGGCCTGCTGGCCGGCTACTGGAAGTGGCTGGACGCCATCATCTCCAGGCTCAACGACGTCACCCTTGCCTTCCCCTTCCTGATCATCGCGGTAGGGCTCGTGGCCATCACCGGTCCCAGCCTCGGCAACGCCGCACTCGCCATCGGCATCGCCCATATCCCCGCGATGATCCGCATCATCCGCGGTGAAACCCTGCGGATCAAGGAAAGCGACTTCGTGGTGGGAGCCAAGACCATGGACGCCTCCGGCGGGCGGATCATCTTCCAGCACATCCTGCCCAACACCGCCTCCTCACTAATTGTGCAGGCCACCGTGATCATGCCCGCAGCGGTGATCGGTGAGGCCGTGCTGTCCTTCCTGGGCCTGGGCATCCAGCCGCCCGCACCCAGCCTGGGCATCATGCTCTCCGACGCCCAGCAGTACCTCTTCCGCTCACCCACAGCGGCCATCGTCCCCGGCCTTGGCATCGCCGCCATCTGCCTGGCCTTCAACCTGTTCGGTGACGCCCTGCGCGACGCCCTGGACCCTGCCGCCACCAGCCGAAAGAAATAACCATGACTTACACCCCTGCTGACAGCTTCACCACCCGCCCCACCCTCCAGGGCACGTTCGGCATGACTGCCTCCACCCACTGGCTCGCGACGGCGTCCGCGCAAGCGGTGCTGGAACGCGGCGGCAACGCCTTCGACGCCGCCGTCGCCGGCGCCTTTGTCCTGCACGTCGTCGAACCCCACCTGAACGGCCCCGGCGGGGACATGACCGGCGTGTTTGCGACGGCGGAAAACCCCGCCGAACCCGTCGTGCTCATGGGCCAGGGCCCTGCCCCCGCCGCCGCAACACGGGAACACTACCTGGCCGAAGGATTGGAACTGGTGCCCGGGGCAGGCGCGCTGGCCGCCGCCGTGCCGGCCGCCGTCGACGCCTGGCTGCTGCTCCTCAAGGACCACGGCACCTGGGAGCTGGCGGACGTGCTGGCCTTCGCCATCGGCTATGCCCGCAACGGGCACCCGATCGTGGGCCGCGTGGGGACCACCATCGAAACCGTGGCCGAGCTCTTCACCGAGCACTGGCCGACGTCGGCCGCCCTTTGGATGCCGGACGGGAAAATCCCCGCGGCCGGAGACATCGTCAAGAACCCGGCCTACGCGGACGTCCTGGACCGGCTCATCGCCGCCGCGGAAGCGGAAGAAGCAGCCCCGCGCGAAGCACGGATCGACGCCGCCCGCCGGGAATGGCGCGAAGGCTTCGTGGCCAAAGCCGCCGTCAAGTTCCTCGCCACGCCCCACCGCCACTCTTCCGGCATGGACCATGCAGGCGTCATGACGGAAGCCGACTTCGCCGGGTTCTCCGCCGGCTACGAACCCGCCACCACCCTCGAGTTCCGCGGCCACACCATCGCCAAGACCGGGCCCTGGGGGCAGGGCCCGGCGCTGCTGCAGACCCTCGCCATCCTGGAAGGGTTCGACGACGACCGGCTGGACCCGTCCACGGCCATCGGCGCGCACACCATCCTCGAGGCACAGAAGCTGGCCATCGCCGACCGCGAGGCGTACTACGGCGACGCCGCTGTGCCGATGGACTATCTCCTCAGCCCCGAGTACGCGGCGGAGCGCCGCCAGCTGATCGGCGAAAAGGCTTCGCACGAGTTCCGGCCCGGCAACGTCCCGGGCCACGAACCCTTCGTCCCGCCGCTGCGCACGGAGTACCTCCCGCCGTCGCTCGCGGAAAACGGCGAACTTGCCTTCGCCGGCGTGGGCGAACCCACCGTCATGCCCACCGGGGAAACCCGCGGCGATACCTGCCACATCGACGTCGTGGACCAATGGGGAAACATGGTCTCAGCAACGCCCTCCGGCGGCTGGCTCCAGTCGTCCCCGGCCATCCCGGAACTCGGGTTCTGCCTAGGTTCGCGGCTCCAGATGACCTGGCTGGAGGACGGCGCTCCATCCACCCTTGCCCCCGGCAAGCGTCCCCGCACCACCCTGACACCCACGCTGGTTCTGAAGGACGGCAAGGCGGTGTCGGCCCTGGGTTCCCCCGGCGGGGACCAGCAGGACCAGTGGCAGCTGCTCTACCTGCTCCGCACCATCGTGGGCGGCTACGAACCCCAGCAGGCGGTTGACGCACCCTCCCTCCACACCACCTCCATTCCGGGATCCTTCTGGCCCCGTACCTGGACGCCGGGCGGCGCCGTCGTTGAAGACCGCCTTGGCGACGACGTGATCAATGAACTCGAAGAACGCGGCCACGTGGTCACCCGCGCCGGCGACTGGGCCCTCGGCCGCCTGTCGTCGGTGGTGAGCGACCCGGAAACGGGCGTCCTCAAGGCCGCCGCCAACCCGAGGGGAGCCCAGGGCTATGCAGCAGGACGTTAAGCAACACGAAGACACGCTGCTGTCCGTCCGGGACCTGGAGGTCAGCTACGGCGGCACCCCGGTCCTGCACAAGGTCTCCTTCGACCTGAAAAAGGGCGAGCGGGTGGCGATCGTCGGCCAGTCAGGGTCCGGCAAATCCACCGTGGTGGCCGCCATCCTGGGGCTGCTGTCCGGCGCCGGCCGGGTTTCCGGGGGCTCCATTCTGCTCAACGGGGAAGACCTCGCGGACGCCTCCGAGAAGGACCTGCGCGGCATCCGGGGAAAGAAGATCGGGCTTGTCCCGCAGGACCCGATGTCCAACCTGAACCCCTCCATGAAGGTGGGCGCCCAGATCGCCGATGCGCTGGCAAGCAACGGCATGCGCGGCCGGGACGCCATCAAGCAGCGCGCCGTGGAACTCATGACCGAAGCCGGGATCCGGGACGCTGAACGCCGCTACAGCCAGTACCCGCACGAGTTCTCCGGCGGCATGCGCCAACGCGTGCTCATCGCCATTTCCCTGGCGGGCGAGCCGGACCTGCTGATCGCCGACGAGCCGACGTCCGCCCTGGACGTCACCGTCCAGCGGCAGATCCTCGACCACCTCCAGACGCTGGTGGACGCCCGCGGCACCTCCCTGCTGTTCGTCACCCACGACCTGGGGCTGGCGGGGGACCGGACGGACCGGATCATCGTCATGGCCGAAGGGCGGATCGTGGAAACGGGCACCCCCTGGGAGGTGCTGCTGAATCCGCAGGAGGAGTACACGCGGCGCCTCGTCGCCGCGGCGCCGTCGGCCAGCCTTGCCGCCGACCCGACGTCGGCTCCTGTGACGGAGCGCCAGGGCCCGGAACCGGTGCTGTCGGTCAGGAACCTCGCCAAGGAGTTCAAGCTGCGCGGCCAGCGCGGCCGCCGCATCCAGGCCGTGGACGACGTCTCCTTCGACGTTCAGCGCGCTACCACCACGGCAATCGTAGGCGAATCCGGATCGGGCAAGTCCACTGTTGCGCGCATCATCCTGGGCCTGGAGACACCCACCGCAGGCGTGGCCCTCATCAAGGGGGAGAGCATCTCCACCAGCAATCCACGCACCCGCAGTGCCCTGCGCCGCATCGCGCAGCCTGTCTTCCAGGACCCGTACGGATCCCTGGACCCCACCTTCAGCATTGAGCGGCTGATCGATGAGCCGCTGCGGATCTTCAAGGTGGGGACGCGGGAAAGCAGGCGGGAACGGGTTGCCGAACTGCTGGACCAGGTGGCGCTGCCGCGGACAGTGGCCCAGCGGCGGCCGCACGAACTCTCGGGCGGCCAGCGCCAGCGGGTGGCGATCGCCCGGGCGCTGGCACTGGAGCCGGAACTGCTGATCCTGGACGAGGCCGTCTCGGCCCTGGATGTCCTGGTCCAGGAGCAGATCCTCGACCTGCTGGGGGACCTGCAGGATAGGCTGGGCCTGACCTACCTCTTCATCACGCACGACCTGGCCGTTGTCCGCCAGATCGCGCACAACGTGGTGGTCATGAAAACAGGAAAAGTGGTTGAGGCAGGCAGTGTGGACCAGGTCTTCCTGGCGCCCTCGGCCGACTACACCAGAGAACTACTTGGAGCGATACCCGGTGCAGCCTTCGCTAGTTAACGGTGATTCGACCCCCCGGGCCCGCGTGCAGGACGAGATCCGGCGCGACATCATCTTCGGGACGCTGCCCGCCGGGACCAGGATCACGGAGGCCGCACTGGCCGCGAAATACGGGATATCCCGGGTTCCGGTCCGGGAAGCACTGCGTGCCCTTGAGGTGGAGGGCTTCGTTGAGTCGAAGCCCTTCGCCGGGTCCACGGTGTCAGAAATCCCGGTTGACGACGCCGATGACCTGTTCGCGGTGCGCGAGGCCCTGGAAGCAGCAACAGCGCGCCGGGCCGCCCGGCGGGCCGCAGCCCATTTCTCCACGGGAGGTCCGGATTCACACTGGTGGGAGACGCGGCGGGAACTGGCGGCAATCCTGGACGAGGGCGATGAAGCGGTGGCCAGCGGCAAGGTGGAGTTGCTGCCTGAACTCAACATCCGCTTCCACCTGGGGATCGCCGAACTCAGCCGCAGCTCCTCCCTGACGGCGCTGCTCCGCCAGATCGCGGGCAAGATCGAGTGGCTTTACGCCGCAGACGTGGGCTCCCGTGGCATCCGGTCCTGGGCCGAACACCGGGGCATCATGGCCGCGATCGACGCCGGGAACGCGCAGGCTGCCGAGCAGGAGATGGGCGCGCACGTCCACGGATCCCGGCTGGGGTACCTGAGCCGCTTCACAGAAAAGGACGGCTGAGCGTCCGCCGGTTGCCTCGGCTCTCCCACCAGCGCGGGTTCCGTGCTGCATTTGCACGTTCGTGCACGTACCAGTGAGCGGGCGGATCCCGGCGTGTGCAGCAGGAAACCCTACTCACCAGTAACAACGCCTTCCTCCACCGCTTTGCGGTGAAGGAGAACGCCCCGCTTAAGGGCCCGTTTCGCCGCACGTTCGTGCAGTTCCGCTGCGGAGGACCAGCAGCACTGTAAGCATGGAAACCCCGGCCGGAACCGATGGGCACCCCCAAGACCATCAGGTTTGGCCGCCCCGAAGACAGACGAACAAAGAGGTTTCCATGTCATTCCTTACCCGTGCCCTGTCCGTTGCCGCCGCCGCAGTCCTGGCCTCATCCCTGGTGGCCGCGCCCGCCCAGGCCGTCGACGTTTCCCCGCCCGGCGCCAACGACTGGTCCTGCAAACCGTCCGCCGCGCACCCCTATCCGGTGGTCCTGGTCCCGGGCACGTTCGAGAGCATGGCGAAGAACTGGTCCACCCTGTCGCCATACCTCAAGGCGCAGGGGTACTGCGTCTTCGCCCTCAACTACGGCGAAACCAACGGTGTCTATGCCACGGCGCCGGTCAAGGATTCCGCCAAGGAACTCGCTCCGTTCGTGGACGCCGTCCGCTCCGCCACCGGCGCCAGGCAGGTGGACCTGGTGGGCCACAGCCAGGGCGGCATGATGCCCCGGTACTACATGGGCTTCCTGGGCGGCGCCAAGTACGTCCACCAGCTCGTCGGCATCGTACCGTCCAACCACGGCACCAAAGGCGTGATCCTGCCGCCGCCGGATCTGGTGCCCACGCCCGACTACACCGCAGCCGGCTGCGCTGCCTGCGCGGACCAGCAGGCTGGATCCCCCTTCATGCAGGAACTCAACTCGGTCGGCGACACCGTCGCCGGCCCTGCCTACACCGTCATCTCCACCATCCACGACGAGGTGGTCATCCCGTACAACAGCCAGTTCCTCAACGGCTCCGCGCGCCAGGTCACCAACATCACCATCCAGGACAAGTGCCCGGCTGACATCTTCGAGCACGACCAGGCGCCGAACGATCCTGTGGTGCACCAACTGGTGGGCAACGCTTTGGCCCAGCCGTCCGGTCCGGCGGACCCGGCGTACCAGCCCGTCTGCCTCTAACCCGACGGAGAACAACAGGCAGTCCGACGGCGGGAGGCCGGCCCACAAAGCCGGCCTCCCGCCGTCGTACTTCTACAGCGTCTCGGGCACCGGCCGCCCGGGAAACAGCGTGGCGTACTGCTTCCGGTACATCCGCCGGCCCACCAGCCGGTAAGCCAGCCGGACCGGGGGAGGGATCTCCCTGAACAGTTCCTTCCGGTCCGCAGGGGGATTCGTGGCCAGCACCATCCCGAGGTAGCCCACCAGGAATTTCCTGTCGAGTTCCTTGATCCCGTGCTGCCCGGTCGCGTTCATCTCCTTCTCCGTCATCACCCGGTCCGCCACGGGCATCATCTCGGTGACCT
Organism: Pseudarthrobacter defluvii; assembly: GCF_030816725.1. NCBI lineage: Bacteria > Bacillati > Actinomycetota > Actinomycetes > Micrococcales > Micrococcaceae > Pseudarthrobacter > Pseudarthrobacter defluvii. Next base: position 3,135,323 of record NZ_JAUSYG010000001.1, on the reverse strand, counting down.
CGCGGCGCAGGTGCACGTTGAGGACACGCGAGAGGTCCTCGTATCGCGCGGCCAGTTCCGACGCCGACTCCTCGTCCGCGGTCCCCATCCAGCGCAGGCGCACCGGCTCAGTCGCCTTAAGCCGTTCCGTCACCTGCCGGTGCTGCTCGAGCATCTGCCCGATATGCAGCGCGCACGCCGGTGCCCGCTCCTTCAGTTGCGGATACATCAGCAGGTCCTCGCCGTCGTGGTGGATGTGCAGCACCTTGTCGAAATTGCCCAGCACTTCCCCCACATACGCGGCACGGGCCACATCGGCCGCCGCGACTGAACGCACCAGCCCGGGGGCCTCGCCATAGGCCCAGAGGAAAAAGCGGTGGATGCGCCGCATGCCGGCTGTCCCCGCGCACAGGACCGGTCCCGCCGGGAGGGGAGGCGCTGTCTCGCCGGGCTGCATGGTGAAAAAGTCGGTCATGTGCGTGGCCCTTTCCAGTCTCGCGAGACAAAGGACCTCTCCCCGGGAGCATCGTAGCCCCGGCCCCCACACCGCACAACGGCTTTTTAGGACGTACGACGGCGGCACCGGGCGAGGTGCGCGACGTCGTCCTGGCCAGGGGAGCCGGGAGCCGGACGGCATCAGGGCGGTCTTCGCGCACCCGCTCAATCCATTCGGCGAGGAAGGCCTCGACGAGCGCGGGCTGCTCGTGCAGCAGGGCGTGGCCGGCGCGGTCCAGCACGGCAAAGGTGCCGCGCGGGTAGTCCCGCGCCAGTGCCCACCCATCCACGTACCCGGCGGTGGCGTCCTGCCGCCCCGCCAGAACCAGCACCGGATGGAGATATTGCGCTGCCGATCCCGGACGGTCCCGCAGCTCCCAGCGCGAAAAAATCCGGGCCAACCCCGGCTCGTCAACCAGGGATGCTGCAGGAGCCACGAACTGCTGGAACCGGTTCAGCGTGTCGTCCGTCTGGACCACGAAATAGCTGCGGAAAGAGGCCTGGGTTTCCGCGTCGAGGCCGGCAACATGGACCGACGACATGAGGACCTCATGCTTGGGAAGGTTCCCTGCGTGTGCGCCGATAGGGCAGATCAAGGCCAGCCCGGCGGACCGGGGCCTGAGGTGGGCAACCGCGCGGGCCAGGTATCCGCCATACGACTGGCCGATGAGAAGGAACGGTTCATCACCGATGGCGCTGTCGATGAAGCGGAGCAGCAGATCCAGCACGTCGTCATTGCTGTTGAGCGACCCATGAGCCGGGGTGCGGCCCATCCCGGGCAGGTCCGGATACAGGCGGCGGAATCCGGGGAGGCTGCGGAACATCGGCTCCAGGCCGCCGGCGATCTCCCGGTGGTCCACTCCGGCGCCGTGCAGCGCAAGGACGGGTGTTCCACTGCCATGCTCAACGAAATGGACGGGCACACCGCCGACCACGGCTTCCATCCCGCAAGTGTAGATTCGGCCGGGGCTGCGGGACCAGGGCTCCCGCTGGCGGGAATCGCTGTGCCCAGGAGCGTTGAGTACGGTGCATCGGGGCACTTTGGGGCCTCCTGCCCCTACCGGGTCCGGGCATCCGGGGCAAAGATGGCCCGCATGAGAAAACTCTTCACCGCCGGGCTCGCGGCAGCCCTCATGATGCTCGGCCCTGTCCCGCTTGCCCTTCCCGCCAACGCGGCGGCCGTTGCCCCAGCGTCATCAGCACACATCCTCGTCAAGTTATACGACGACGGTGCTGCCGCCGGCACCCTGCGCCGGCATGGCCTGGAGAACGGCGCCGACGTCGGAAGCACCGGCGCCAGGCTGGTCAGCGTGCCCGCCGGCAGCCAAGGCCGGCTCATCGACGCGCTCAGCCGGGATCCCGCCGTCGACTACGCCGAAGCGGACCAGCCCGTGGGGGCCACGTCCTCCGACCAGTACTTCCCGCGCCAGTACGCCCTCCAAAACAACGGCCAGCCCTTCACCAACACCGCCGGTGACCTCACGATCCCTGCCGGTACGCCGGACGCGGATGTGGACGCGGTCGAAGCCTGGAACACCACCACCGGCAACGGGATCAAAGTCGCAGTGCTTGATTCCGGCGTCGCCAGCGACAACCCGGACATCGCGCCAAAGGTGGTGGCCCGCGCCAACTTCAGCGGCTCGGCCACCAAAGCCGGCGACCCCGTGGCCGAGGACTACTACGGCCACGGCACCCACGTTGCCGGCAATGTCGCTGCCACGGTGAACAACACCGTCGGGGTGGCCGGGGTCTGCCCGGGCTGCACGATTTTGGCGGGCAAGGTCCTGGACGACAACGGCGTCGGCTCCAGCTCCGCCCTTGCCAACGGCATCAACTGGGCGGTCAGCAACGGCGCCAAGGTGATCAACATGAGCCTGGGCGTGCGGGCGTCGCGGACTCTGGAAACCGCCGTCAACAACGCCTGGAACAAGGGCGTGGTGCTGGTGGCCGCTGCGGGCAACGGCGGCAACCAGACCAAGATCTACCCCGGCGCCTACACCCACGTCATCGCCGTCGGGGCCACCGACAACAACGACGCCAAGGCCCCGTTCTCCACCTACGGCGCCAGCTGGGTGGACATCGCGGCGCCCGGCGTCAATGTCTACTCCACCTTCCCCAACCATTCGTTCGTCCTGGCCACCCAGAACAAGCGCTCGCAGGGGTATGACGTGGGCAATGGGAGCTCCATGTCCTCAGCTATCGTCGCCGCTGCCGCCGCGCTCGCCTGGAGCTCGCATCCCGGCGCCACGAACAGCGACATCAGGTCAGACGTGGAAACCACGGCGGACGAGGTTGCCGGCACCGGGACGTACTGGGCGTACGGGCGGGTGAACGCCGACAGGGCTGTCCGGTAGGCGCTTCTGCAGGTACTACTTAAGTAGTAGAGTTGATCCATGGAAGGCGAAGATGCCAAGATGCCGGAGCTCGAGGGCGTCACCCACCGGTGGCTCGACGTCCGCGGGATCAGAATGCACATAGCCGAGGCGGGCAGCGGGGAACCCCTGATTCTCCTCCACGGCTTCCCGCAGAACTGGTGGGAGTGGCACGGAGTTATTCCCCGCCTGGCGGAGCATTACTGGGTGATCGCCCCGGACCACCGCGGCTTCGGTTGGAGCGATGCCCCGGCCAGGGGGTATACGGCAGGCTCCCTGGTGGCGGACATTCTTGAACTCATGGCGAAGCTCGGCATCACCCGGGCGCGCTTCCTCACCCACGACTGGGGCGCCATCGTGGGCCAGCTTCTCGCCATCCAGCGGCCTGGCTCAGTGGAGGCGCTGGTCATCACGGGCGCCCCGGATGTGCACATCAGGCCCAATGCCAAGTTGGTCCCCGTCTTCCCAAAACTCTGGCATGCCTTCGCTCTCGCCGCCCCGGTCATCGGCCCACGGATCCAGCACAACAGGAAGGTGGTGCGGCACCTGTTCACCGCCTTCGAGCCCGACGGGGGAGTGTCCGAGGAGGATATGAAGCTCTACAACTCCCTTGCGGCACAGCCCCGAAGGTCTCACGCCGGGTCCGCCCTTTACCGCGGAACCATCCTCCCGGCCTTCATGGGGATCATCTTCGGAAGGTACGCCAGGCGAGACTTCCCGGTGCCCACCCTTGCACTGATTGGGGCCAAAGAACCCTCGGCCACCTTGCAGCAGATGGGCCACCGCCGGGGCCGTGGCGGCAACATCACCACGGAGATCGTCCAGGGCGAAGGGCACTTCATTGCCGACCATCAGCCCGAACTCGTAGCAGGCAAAACCCTGGAGTTCTTCAGGACTCCGCGCGCCGCTTGATCCCGCGAAGTACGCCCACCTCCATGTAGTGGTGCAGCGGGTCGCCGATGAAAAGGTCGACGCCGCGTGCCAGCGTCACCGCGCCCGGCACCTTTTGAAGGGTGAAGGCCAGGGCCCGGGTTACTGCCGGAGCGTCCGGACCGGCGCCGCGGACGGCGGCACTGAGGTAGCCCGGGCCACGGTACCCTGCCCGGTAGATCCCCATCTGCGCAGCATGGCGGGGCGCCACAGGAGATAGGCCATTATCTGCGCGCAGAGCGACACCGCCAGGAGCTGCCACCGCCTCCGGCGCACCGCTTGCCTGAAAAGTAGCCGTCCGGACATGCCGCCAAAGTGCCACGGGACCGCCGGCACCAAAAGTGCCGAAGGTCCCGCCGGGCCAGCATCGACGCGTCTGCGTAACTTTCGGCTTCAGGGGGAATGCAGAACCCCGCAAACTCAGGGGGGACTGCATCGGCCACCGCCGATAAATGACGCAAACGCGTTAGGCACCAAGGTCAGGCGCGCACCTGAAGCCCCGGGACGCCGTCGTGGATTTCGAAGGAGGCCTTGGTGGAAACGGGCGCGCCCGGCGTCGTGACATGGTCCAGCACCCGGAAGTCGGCCGTCATGGCGTCCCTGGTGATGCGCGTGTTCACGTACCCGCGGTTGTCGTTGTAGAACTTCAGGTGCGGGTTCCAGGCCATGGTGGCGTCCGTGGTGGAGCCCGTGCCGTCGCCGGTGGACGTGATCGAGGTGCACACCAGCTCGGAGCCCACCACGGGGGAGGCCGCGTCCTTGTAGTCCACCTTCACGTCGTTGGCCCAGTGCCGGTGCACATCACCGGTGAGCACGACGGCGTTCCGCACGTTCGCGTCCACCCAGCCTTGGGTGATGCGGCGGCGGGAGGCCGCGTAGCCGTCCCAGCCGTCCATGGAAACATCGTCGATGTCCGGCGCCTTATTGCGGTCGCGCTCGGCGAAGAAGACCTGCTGGCCCAGGATGTCCCACCGCTGGCTGGAGTTGCGGAAGCCGTCCAGCAGCCACTTTTCCTGCTCGGCGCCGGTGATGGTGCGGTCCTCCGCCAGGCGCCCGGCCACGTTCTTCTTCCAGCCGTCGCCGGCGAGCTGGTCGTCGCGGTACTGCCGCGTATCCATCATGTGGAAGTTGGCCAGTTGGCCCCACTGGATCTTCCGGTAGATCTTCATGTCAGGCCCGGCCGGCAAGGAGGACGGGCGCAGCGGCATGTTCTCGTAGTACGCCTGGAACGCGGCGGCGCGGCGCTGCCGGAAGTGCTCAACACTGTCGTTCAGCTGGCTGGCGTCGCTGTTCTCCGGAACCTCGTCCGCCCAGTTGTTGTCCACCTCGTGGTCATCCCACACCACGGCCCAGGGTGCCATCGCGTGCGCGGCCTGGAGGTCGGCGTCGGCCTTGTACTGGGCGTGCCGCTGCCGGTAGGTCTGCAGCGTGACGGTCTCCAGGCCCTCGTGGTCGCGCGGGTTCCCGCCGCCGATCACATAGCTGTCCTTCTTGTATTCGTACAGGTAGTCGCCCAGGTGCAGCACCAGATCCGGGTGGTCCTCCGCCAGGCGCCGGTACGCGGTGAAGTAGCCGTGCTCATACTGGGCGCAGCTGGCGAACGCCATCGCCAGCGCGGCGGGCGTCTCGTGCAGGGCCGGACTGGTGAGCGTGCGCCCCACCGGGCTCAGGTGCCTGCCGGCGCGGAACCGGTAGAAGTACTCCCGGCCCGCCCTCAGGCCGCGCAGCTCCACGTGCACCGAGTGCGCGGTCTCGGCCCGGGCCTGTTCCACGCCGCGGGCCACCACCTTCCGCATGCCTTCGTCCTCGGCCACCTCCCACTGCACGGCCACGGGGCGGGACGGCATCCCGCCCAGCCCGTCCTCCGCCACCGGGTCCAGGGCCAGGCGGGTCCAGAGGACGAAGCCGTCCGGCCAGGGCTCGCCCGATGCGATGCCGAGCATAAAGGGATCGGTGCCGAGGCCGGCGTCGTCCGCTGTTGAAACGGCGACGGCGGCACTGGGCAGTGCGGCGACCAGGCCGGCCCCGATGCCGGCGGAGATGAGGGTTCTGCGGGAGATGTTGTCCATGGCTTTCACGCTATTTCCAGCCGTTGTACAGGTTCCGAGGGAGACATGAATGGTTGGTTAACGGCGTGACAAGGTTCGTCGAATAGAGGGCCTGCCCCGGGTCTTTGGACTCTGGCCACGTACCGTGCGGAGGGGAAGAGTTGGCGCCGGACCTGTTCAACAACCAGAAGAAGGCATCATGCCCCGCACCTCCGTCATCACCGGCGCCGCCTCCGGCATCGGCAAGGCAACCAAGGAGCTCCTCGAACAGCGGGGTGAGCGCGTGGTCGGCGTGGACCTCCGCGATGCCGAGGTGATTGCCGACCTCTCCAGCGCGGACGGACGCGAGGCCTTGGTTGACGCTGTTCGGAAGGTCAGCGGCGGCCGGATCGATGCCATATATGCCGTGGCGGGGCTCGCCCTCCCGGCTCCTGCCACGGTGGCCGTCAACTTCTTCGGCGCCGTTGCTTCCGTGGAGGGGCTGCGGCCGCTGCTGAAGGAATCGGACGCCCCGCGCGCAGTCGTGGTCTCGTCCATGGCGGCCCTGATGGCCACCGACGGTGAACTTGTAGCGTTGCTGGCGGCAGGCGACGAACCGGGAGCCTTGGACCGGGCAAAGGTCCTGGCCAAGGAACCCGCCACCACCGGCGGCCTCATCTATGCCTCCACGAAGCTGGCACTCTCGCGATGGGTGCGCCGCCAGGCAGCCACCGCGGAGTGGGCCGGGGCCGGAATCCCGCTGAACGCAGTGGCACCCGGCGTCATCGCCACCCCGATGACGGCCGACCTGATCGACACGGAACAGGAGCGGGAGTCGCTGCTCAAAGTTGTCCCCATGCCCCTGAACGGCATCGCGGAGCCGATTGTGGTGGCCCGCCTGCTGGCCTGGCTCAACAGCGTGGAGAACACCCACCTGTGCGGGCAAATTGTCTATGTTGACGGTGGCAGCGACGCGGTGCTGCGCGGCGACACTGTCTGGTGACCACCCGGGTTCAGGCCCTGATGGACGCCCGGAACGCCACGTACCGCGGATCGCCGCGGCCCACCAGCCGTCCCAGCGCGTCGACCGCCCGCGAGTCGCCGGACCCCATATCCGTGGAAAGCCACCGCACCAGCAGTGGGGCGTCCCCACAGACCCGCACCGCCGATGCAACGGCCGTGTCCAGCTGGTCCCGGAGCAACTGGACGGCCAGCGTGCCGGACCGGCTGAGCAGGGGAGCCCGGTATGCCTCCAGCGCTTCAGCAACCCGGCCCTCACGCAGCAGCCGCAGCACCTGTCCCGCATCGGAGCGTGCGGCCAGCCCTGGAGCAAACCGGTACGGATTGGACTCCACGGCAGCGCCCAGCATGGACCGCACCCGGAACATCTCGGTCCGGATGGCCTGCGGCGTTCCCGCATCGCCATGAAGTTCGTACGCCAACTCCTCGGCTGACCAGCCCTGGGACCGGGAGTCCAGCAGCGCCAGAATCTCCGCCCGGCGCAGCGTCAGGGGAGTGCGGCCTCCGTTGGCAAACACGGCCGCCGGTTTCTCGCCGAGCAGTTCCAGTCGCTCCACGGCGGCAGCCGGACGCCCAGCAGGAGGTGCCGCCTGCCGGGACCCGCGGACGGAAGGCGAAGCACCTACAGAACTGCCGCCGTCGGACGTTCCCAGCAAAGCCTCCGCCACCCGCACGGCGCAGCGGACCATGCGCAAAGTGTCCGCGCTGAGGGTGTCGAGCGGCCCGGACACGTCAAGCACCCCGAGCACGCGGCCGGTGGCCGGGTCCGTGATGGGCGCTGCCGTGCAGGCCCACTCGTGGTGCGTGCGGACCAGGTGCTCGGCGGAGAACAGCTGCACGGGAGCGCCGGTGACCAAAACCTCGCTGATGGCGTTGGTGCCGATCCCGGCCTCGGACCAGTCGGCACCCTCCAGGAACTCCAACTGGTCGGCCCGGCGGAGGACGGCGCGGCTGCCCACCCGCCAGAGGATCTCGCCGCTGGCATCGGTGAGTACCAGCAGGTGGCGGCCTGTCCGGGAATCGTCCGCCAAAAGATCGTTGAGCGCGGGCATCACCTGCTGCAGCCGGTGCTCTTGCCGCAGTTCCAGTACCTCGGACACCTCGTGCAGGTGCCGGGGGCTGTGCTGGTCCGGGCTGATGCCCAAAGCCATGGAACGGTGCCACGAATCCACCAGGCGGGTGGGAATTTCTGGCCTCGGAATTCCGGAAATCACCAGCTCATGCGCGCGGCGCAGAGTCCGCGCATACGTTGCCGGGTCCGAAAACCTCAGGCCGTGGTCCACTGTTCCTCCTCGCAGCCGGCGCCGTTGCCGGATCCGTGTAACGCCCCTGTTACCCCCGCCGGGTTCAACTGGTGATGCAGCTCACGCCCGCCCCAGCATATCGGGCAGGCGGAGCCCAAGGAACAGCACAAAGGAGTGGAGATGACCCAAACACCCACCGCTGCCGCCCAGGCCTGGCTTTCCGGCTTGGATCAGGCGCTGCAGCGGCGCGACGTGGATGCCGCGCTGGAACTCTTCGAGGACGGCGCCTTCTGGCGGGACTTCGTGGCGTTCACCTGGAACCTCAAAACCCTCGAAGGCGCGGCGGACATCCGCCGCATGCTTGAGGCCACCCTGTACCGGATCCAGCCCGCCAACTGGGCACTCTCGGAGGACGCCACCGGGGACGCGGAGAACGTGGAAGCCTGGATCACGTTCGAGACCGGCGCCGCCCGTGGCTACGGCCACCTCCGGCTCCGCAACGGCAAGTGCTGGACGCTGCTGACCACCATGCAGGAACTCAAAGGCTTCGAGGAGAAGAAAGGCCCGCGCCGGGAGCAGGGCGTGGCGCATGAGATCGTCCGCGGCCGCCGGTCCTGGAAGGAGCTCAAGGAGGAGCAGGAAGCCCGTCTTGGCTACGAGGAGCAGCCCTACTGCGTGATCATCGGCGGCGGGCAGGGCGGGATTGGCCTGGCTGCGCGGCTGAAGCGGCTGGGCGTGCCCACCATCATCGTCGAAAAGAACCAGAACCCCGGCGACTCCTGGCGCAACCGCTACAAGTCCCTGCACCTGCATGACCCCGTCTGGTACGACCACCTGCCCTACCTCAAGTTCCCGGACGACTGGCCGGTCTTCGCCGCCAAGGACAAGATCGGCGACTGGCTGGAGCACTACACCCGCATCATGGAGCTGAACTACTGGTCCGGCACCGAGTGCGTCAAGGCAGCGTACGACGACGGCACGCAGGAATGGGAGGTCAGCGTCCTTCGCAACGGCGAACCGGTGACGCTCCGGCCCAAGCAGCTCATCTTCGCCCTGGGCGTCTCCGGCTACCCGAACATCCCCACGTTCGACGGCGCCGAGAGCTTCCTGGGCGAGCAGCGGCACTCCTCCCAGCACCCGGGCGACGGGGACTGGACGGGCAAGAAGGCGGTGGTAATCGGTTCCAACAACTCGGCGCACGACATCTGCGCGGACCTTTGGGAGCACGGCGCCGACGTCACCATGGTCCAGCGCTCCTCCACCCACATTGCCCGCAGCGAATCCCTGATGGACCTGGCGCTGGGCGACCTGTACTCGGAGCGGGCACTCGCAGCGGGCGTCACCACGGAGAAGGCGGACCTGCTGTTCGCCTCGCTGCCCATGCGCATCCTGCCGGAAGCCCAGGTGCCGGTGTACCAGGAGATGGCCAAGCGGGATGCGGAGTTCTATTCCCAGCTGGAGGCCGCGGGGTTCGACCTGGACTTCGGCGTGGACGGGTCCGGCCTGTTCGTGAAGTATTTGCGGCGCGGCTCCGGCTACTACATCGACGTAGGTGCCTCCCAGCTGATCATCGACGGCCGCGTGAAGCTGAAGTCGGGGCAGGTTGCCAAGATCACCGGCAACGCCGTGGTGATGGACGACGGCACCGAACTGGAGGCAGACCTCATTGTCTATGCCACCGGCTACGGTTCCATGAACGGCTGGCTGGCGGACCTGGTCTCGCCCGAAATCGCGGACCGGGTGGGCAAATGCTGGGGATACGGCTCAGACACGCCAAAAGACCCTGGTCCGTGGGAGGGGGAGCTGCGCAATATGTGGAAGCCCACCAACGTGCCCAACCTCTGGATCCATGGCGGAAACCTGCACCAGAGCCGGCACTACTCCGCCTACCTGGCACTGCAGCTGAAGGCCCGGATGGAAGGACTCGAGACCCCGGTCTACGAACTGCAGCCCAGCCACCACACCCGCTAGCCGCGTTTACAGCATGGAGGAATCATGAAGGCAGCACGTTTCCACGCCCGCAAGGACATCAGGATCGAGGACATCCCGGAGCCGGAGCTGCGGGCGGGGGCGGTGAAGATCGACGTCGCGTGGTGCGGCATCTGCGGCACGGACCTGCACGAGTTCCTGGAGGGGCCGATCTTCTGTCCCGCGCCCGGGCATCCGCACCCGCTGTCCCACGAGGAATCCCCGGTGACCCTGGGGCACGAATTCTCCGGGACTGTCTCTGAAATCGGCGAAGGGGTCGAGGGGCTGGCAGTGGGTGACAACGTCGTCGTCGAGCCGTATTTCGTGGACGGTGACTGCGACATGTGCCAAGCGGGCAGCTACCACCTGTGCCGGCAGATGGGGTTCATCGGGCTCGCCGGCGGCGGGGGAGGGCTGAGCGAGAAGATCGTGGTGGACCGGCGGTGGGTGCACCCCATCGGCAACATTCCCTTGGATGAGGCCGCCCTGATCGAGCCGCTCTCCGTGGCCCACCACGCGGTGGCCCGCAGCGGCGCCAAGGAGGGCGACGTTGCCCTGGTGGGCGGGTCCGGGCCCATCGGCCTGCTTACCGCCGCCGTTCTCAAGGGCATGGGCGTCACCACGATCATCAGCGAGCTCACCCAGGCCCGCAAGGAAAAAGCCACCTCCAGCGGCGTGGCCGACCACGTCCTGGATCCCAGCAAGGAGGACGTCCCCGCCCGGGTCCGGGAACTGACCGGCGGCACGGGTGCGGACGTCGCCTTCGAATGCGCGGGCGTGAACGCGGTGCTGGACACCATGCTCGACGCCGTCAGGCCCGGGGCGGTGGTGGTCAACGTGTCCATCTGGGGCGCGCCGGCCACCGTGGACATGCAGAAGCTGGTGCTCAAGGAGATCGACCTGCGCGGCACCATCGCCTACGTCCGGGACCACCCGGCCGTGATCAAGATGGTGCAGGAGGGCAAGGTGGACCTCAAGCCGTTCATTACGGGCCGGATCGCGCTGGAGGACCTGGTGGAGCACGGCTTTGACACCCTCATCAACCACAAGGACACGGCGGTAAAGGTGCTGGTGCATCCGTAAATCGATTGCGTGGACTTAAGTCCCTGTCCCCGCAGCAACCCTCAGGCGTAGCTTGAATGTGGGTCCCGCAACCGCGGGGCCCGCATTCAAGGGGGGGCATCATGACCAGGCCCAGGCTTACGGCACTCAGCGTTCTCGGGCTCAGCGGCCTGATGCTCATTACGGGCTGCTTCGGCCCGCCCAGTCCGTCCCCGACCAGCAGTTCAGCTGCACCGTCCGCGAGCGCCACCAGCAGCGCCAGCGCCACCAGCAGCGCCAGTCCAAGCACGACGGCGGGCGGCACCACAACGGCGACGCCGACTTCGCCGCCCAGTACGTCAGCCGTGCCCACCAGCCCGGCTGCCCCGCCGCCGTCGTCCGCTCCCGCCAGCCCGGTAACGCAGGAACCGCAGCCCACGCAGGAACCCCAGCCCACCGGACTCCCGGAGCAGGTGGCCCCGCTGACCATCTACTACGTGGCGGTGGATGACAACGGAGTGTCCGGCCCCCGGATCGGCTGCGGCGACAGCCTGGTGGCCACCACCACGGCGCCGGTCAAGTTCACCGACCAGGTGCGGCCGAGCGTGGAGACCCTGCTCGCCAACAAGAAGCGCGACGTGGGCCTGTCCGGACTGATCAACGTGCTGTACCAGTCCAACCTGACGTACCTGGGCGGGGAGCTGAACGGAAGCACCATCAGCATCTGGCTTTCCGGGCAGTTCATGCTCGGCGGTGTCTGCGATATACCCAGGGCGAAGGCGCAGCTGGAGTACACCGCCATGGCCGCTTCCGGTGCCACCAGCGCGCAGGTGTTCGTGAACGGCCGGCCAATTGACGAGGTGCTGAGCCTTAAGTAGTAGTGGAGCATGGAGTCCGGACAGCAGCGCCAGGGAGGTAACCGGATGGACCGGCTGCAGCACCCGTTGTTCGCCCGCGCCTTCGCCAAGGGAGTGGCCGGCATGGACCGCCGCGGGGCAGCTGACCACCGGCGCAGGATCCTCGCCGGACTGCACGGATCCGTCATTGAAATAGGAGCGGGCGCGGGATCGTCCTTCGCGCTCTACCCGCCGGCCGTCAGCCACGTGCTGGCCCTGGAACCCGATGACTATCTGCGCGGCGTGGCGCAGATGGCGGCTGCTTCCGCCAGCGTACCGGTGACTGTTGTTGATGCGGCCGCGGAGCAGATCCCCGCGGAAAACGGCAGCGCCGACGCCGTGGTGGCCAGCCTTGTCCTTTGCAGCGTCAAGGACCAGGCTGCCGTGCTCGCGGAGATCCGCCGCGTCCTGCGCCCCGGCGGGACCTTGGCCTTTTACGAGCACGTCCGCTCCGCCCACCCGTTCCTGGGCAGAACGGAGGACGTGCTGACCCCGGTGTGGGGCCGGTTCATGGGCGGATGCCACCTCAACCGGGACACCCTGGCCGCGATCACCGCGGCAGGTTTCACGGTCCAGGACCACGAGCGGTTCGGCTTCGCCGTCCAGCGGTTCAACCCTCCCATCGCCCACATCCTGGGCCACGCCACCAGCCCCGGGCCGGCCAACTCGACGCCAAAACCGGTCGGCTCAGGCTCCGCGACATGAAAACCCTGGCCCTGACCGGAGCAGACGGCGTGCACATCAGCCTCCAGGAGTCCGGCGATCCCGGCGCACCTCCCGTGGTGCTGCTTCATGCCCTGGGCGACACCGCGGGGGACTGGAGAACAATTGCCGGTGCCCTCGCAGCCGACTACCGGGTGCTCGCCGTCGACCTTCGGGGCCACGGGGGCAGCGGCCGGCCTGGGAAGTATTCCTTTGAACTCATGCGTGACGACGTTGCGATTGTCCTCGAGGCCCTGGACCTCCGTAACGTGATCCTGGTTGGGCATTCCATGGGCGGAGTGGTGGCCTATCTCGTCGCACTTGCGCAACCCGGCCGACTGGCCCGCCTGGTCATTGAGGATGCACCGCCGCCTTATCCGCGGACGCGGGCGCTGCCCGAGCAGCCCCCGGGCGAGCTGCCCTTCGACTGGGCCGTTGTCCCCGCAATCGCCGGGCAGGTCAACGACCCTTCGCGCCGCTGGTGGCCCAGGCTGCCCGAAATTACGGTGCCCACGCTGCTGGTCGGCGGCGGGAACGGCAGCCACATTCCTCAGGAGCTGCTGGCCGAGGCCGCGGAACTGATCCCGGACTGCGCCCTGGTCACCCTGGAGGCAGGGCACAATGTGCATGCCGCCGCACCGCACCAGTTCCTCAACGCTGTCACGGGGTGGCTGGGGGAGCGGGCACCGTGAGGCTGGGTGTCGCGAAGGGCGGGATTTGTACGGGCGACTGTCAGAGACGAGTCGTACCCTAGTGCGGTAAAGGCAAATTCCCCGTCCAACGTGTCCGAACGGATCCGGCATGACAGACCTGAACGTCCGGGAGCGCGGCTCGCTCCAGCTGCCGATCACCGACGCCGCGAGCCTCAAGGCGGAACAGACGCTGGCGCGCCTGGGCTCCGGTCCGGGCGGCCTCAGCGAGGAGGAAGCGGGCCGCCGCCTGGAGCAGCTGGGGCCCAATGCCGTCCGGACGCACCGCGCCAACGCCTGGGCCGTGCTGGGCCGGCAGTTAGCCAGCCCCATCCTCATTCTCCTGATCGTCACGGCCGGCCTGTCACTGTTCCTCGGCGACGCCACCAACTCGATCGTGATCGGCGTGATCCTGCTGGTCAGCGTGGGCCTCGGCTTCGCCAATGAATACCGCGCTGAACTCGCCTCCGAGGCCCTGCACTCCCGTGTCACCCACAAGGCTGCCGTCCAGCGCGGCGGGACCACCCGGGAAGTGGACGTCACCGCCCTGGTGCCCGGCGACGTCGTCCATCTTTCCCTGGGTGCAATTGTCCCGGCGGATATCCGGCTCCTCACCACGAACAACCTGCTCTGCGACGAAAGCATCCTTACGGGCGAGTCCCAGGCGGCCGCCAAGGATCCTGCCCCCGTTCCCGGCGGCGCCTCCCTTGCCGACCTCGCCTCCTGCGTGTTCATGGGCACCGTGATCCAGTCCGGCGGCTGCAGCGGCGTGGTGGTGGCCACCGGCGGCCGCGCCGAGTTCGGCCGGATCGCGCTGGGCCTGGGCGAACGGCAGCCGCAGACCGAGTTCCAGCTGGGCCTCAAACGGTTCTCGTTCCTGCTGCTGCAGGTGGCCGTGGTGCTCACGTCGCTGATCTTCGTCGCCAACCTGCTGCTGCAGCGGCCCCTGCTGGAATCGCTGCTCTTCTCACTGGCCATCGCGGTGGGCATCACACCGCAGCTGCTGCCCGCCGTCGTCAGCACCAGCCTGGCCACCGGCACCCGCCAGCTGGCCAAGCGGAAGGTCCTGGTCAAGCGGCTGGTGTGCATCGAGGACCTGGGGGACATGGACATCCTGGTCACGGACAAAACCGGGACCCTCACCGAGGGGAAGATCAGCTTCACCCGTGCCCTCCCGGCCAGTGACACAATGTCCGACGCCGGCCTGCTCACCCTGGGCCTGCTGGCTACCGAGGCGAACTACGCCGGCGCGAAGGTCTCCTCCGCCGGCCAGAACCCGCTGGATGCCGCGCTGTGGGAGAGCCCCGGCGCGGCGGCCTTCGACCCCGCACGGTTCGAGCGGCTGGACCTGATTGGCTTCGACCACCAGCGCCGCCGGACCACGGCGCTGGTCAGTGAAGCCGGCGGCCCCGCCCTGCTGGTCACCAAGGGTGCCCCCGAAGATGTCCTGGCCCTGTGCGCGCCCATCACCCTGGCAGCGCAGGCGCTGCTGGATGAACAGTTCGACGCCGGCTCCCGGGTGGTTGCCGTCGCCACCCGCCCTGCGGCGGGGCTCAGCCGGCTGACTCGTGCCGATGAGCAGGACCTCACCCTTGCCGGCTTCCTGGTGTTCCTGGACCGGCCCAAGGCCAACGCCCGGCAGTCGCTGGACCGGCTTGAGGCGCTGGGCATCTCGGTGAAACTCGCCACCGGGGACAACGCCAAAGTGGCGGAGCGGGCGTGCGCGGACCTGGACGTGATCTCCGGCGGCACGCTGACAGGCGCCGAGGTTGAGGGAATGTCCGACGCCGACCTTGCCGCCGCCGCGCGCACGGCCACCATCTTCGCCCGCGTCTCCCCCGAACAAAAGGCACGCATCATCACTTTGCTTCGGGAAAGCGGCGGGGCGGTGGGCTTCATGGGCGACGGCGTCAACGATGCGCTGGCACTGCACAAGGCGGACATCGGCATTTCCGTCGATACCGCAACGGACGTGGCCAAGGACGCGGCCGACGTCGTCCTCTTGGACAAGGACCTCGGCGTCCTGGCGGACGGCGTGATGGAGGGCCGGCGGATCTTCGCCAACACCATCAAGTACGTGCTGATGGGAACGTCCAGTAACTTCGGCAACATGTTCAGCGCGGCCACGGCCTCCGTGGTGCTCAGCTTCCTGCCCATGCTGCCCGGCCAGATCCTGCTCAATAATCTGCTCTACGACTCCGGGCAGCTGGCCATCCCGGGCGACCGCGTGGACAAGGAACAACTCCGTGCCCCCTCGCACTGGAACATCGCCTTCATCCGCCGGTTCATGCTGCTCTTCGGGCCCATCAGTTCACTGTTCGACTTCGCCACCTTCGCCCTGATGCTGTTCGTCTTCACCGCGGCGCCGGGGGAGTTCAGGGCCGGCTGGTTCATCGAATCCATCGCCACCCAGACGCTGATCATCTTCGCCATCCGCACCCGGCGCGTGCCGTTCCTGCGCAGCCGGCCATCCGCTGGCCTGCTCGCAGCGTCCCTGGGCGTGGTGGCGCTGGGGGTATTCCTGCCGCTTTCACCCCTGGCAAGCGTGCTGGGCTTCGACCCGTTGCCGGTGCCGTTCTTCCTGGCTTTGCTGGGCATGGTGGTGGTGTACCTGGTGCTGGTGGAGCTGGCCAAGCAGTGGTTCTTTGCCCGTGATGCACAGCAGTTGGCGGCTCCGCCGCCGCCCGTGCAGCGCCGGCACGCCACGCACCACATCTCCCGGCGGGCGTTCCGGTTCAGCATTCCCGTCCGGGTGCCTCCGCTGCCAGCGCCTGCCGTGAGGGCACGCAGGGCACGGCGGAATAGGCCCGTTCGTAATCTCTAGCGCCAGCAGGGCTGTGGGTTGTTAGCATGGTTTATAGAGGCGCTGGGGCTCGTCTTTATGTGTTCGAAGGTGATGCAGACCGCCGTGAATGCGTTCGATTTGGAGCAATATTCATGTGGCGTGAACCCATCAGACGACGAACCCGGGAACTCCTGCGGGAGTTCGTGGAGCGGGCCGACGATTTAGTCAGGGCACAGGAACATGTTGAGGGCCTGCTCGGTGCCGTGGTCTCCATGACCGAGGACCTCACCCTGGAAGCAGTACTGGACAGGCTGGTGCAGTCAGCGTGCGAACTCGTGGGGGCACGCTACGGAGCGTTGGGCGTCATCGGGGATGACCAGCAGCTCAGCCACTTCATTACGGTCGGCATTGACGACGAAGGTGCCCGGGTCATCGGCGACCTGCCCACCGACCACGGCGTGCTTGGCCAGTTGATCCGCGAACCCAAGCCTTTGCACCTCCACGACCTGGGCGAGCACCCCATAGCGGTGGGTTTCCCGGCCAACGATCCGCCCATGAACTCCTTCCTGGGCGTCCCGGTGCGGGTCCGTAACGAGGTTTTCGGGAACCTGTACCTGACGGAGAAAAACGGCGGCCAGGAGTTTACGGGTGAGGATGAGGATCTTGCCGTTGCCCTCGCGGCAGCCGCCGGTGTGGCCATCCAGAACGCCAAATTGTTCGATGACAGTACGCGGCGCCAGCGGTGGCTGGAAGCAGGAATGGAAGTCAGCGACCGGTTGAAGGACCAGCCGCGGTCCGACACGGAAAACCTGGACATGATCGCGGAGCGGGCCCTGAACGCCTCCGGCTCGGTACTGTCCCTGATCGCGTCGGCATGTCCGGACGGAACCATCAGGTGCAGAACGTCCCTGGGTGCCCAGTCCGTTCTCCGTGGTCAGGACCTGCCCGATTCGTCCGTCGTGTCCACGGTGCTGGAGACCGGGGAGTCCAAGGCCCTGGGCGACCCCCTCCAGGTCTTCGACCCGGCGTCGGCCGAAAAACTTGGGCCGGTGCTCGTAGCGGCGCTGGGGAGCAACAGCGACGGCCACCGGGACAGTGTCCTGATTCTGGCCCGAGGCTCCGGGGGAAACCGCTACACGGACGTGGACGTTGAGCAGAGCGCGGTGTTTGCGTCACGGATAGGCCTCACGCTTGACCTGCTCAAGGCCAACCAGCTGCGGGAAGAGCACGCGCTGTTCATAGACCGGGAACGGATCGCGGCAGATTTGCACGACCTGGTGATCCAACGGCTCTTCGCGGCTGGGCTGAGCATCCAGGGCCTTCGCCGCTACACCTCGGATCCCGCTGCACACGAGCGCCGCATCGCGGCCGTCACCGGGGAGCTGGACGACTGCATCCATCAGCTTCGCGACACCATCTACTCACTGCAGGCGAGGGAACCCGACAAGGAGCTTCTCAGTGGGCGCGTGCTCCGTGCAGTCCAGGAAGCCGCCAACGCCGCAGGGTTCCTCCCCAGGATCCAGCTGTCCGGGCCGGTGGACGATGCCGTGGGCGGCGAGGTTGCCGAACAACTCCTCCGGGTCCTCCAGGAGAGCGTCAGCAACGCCGTCAGGCATTCGGGGTCGGAGGACATCTCCATCCTTCTGGCCACGCAGGAAGATGAAGTGGTCCTGACAGTGAGCGACAACGGCCGCGGGTTCAAGGATCCGCAACGGGTCAGCGGGTTGAACAACATGAGGAACCGGGCGGAGCGCCTTGGCGGCAGCTGCGTGATCGACAGCACCCCCGGCAAAGGCACCAGCGTGACGTGGACGGCGCCCGCCGCCGGCTGAAGGGGTTTTGCGCGACGGTCGAGGGCCTTGTTGTCAGTGCAGCAGGTCCCACGCGCCGGGGATCAACTGGCCCCGCCGCCGGAACCCCAGCTTTTGAAGTACGGCGGATACGTAGCTGGCAACGGTGGCGTCGGGCAGCATCATGTCCTGCGCGATCTGCCGGTTGGTGTATCCGCGTGCCATGTGGGCAAGCACCTTCCGCTCCGTTTGCGTCATGCCTCTCAGCCACGGCGCGGAAGCCGTTGCGTAAAGGCTTTCGGCTACCCTCTCCCTGACGCCGGGCCAAATCGCCGGAACACCGGCGGCGGTGCTGCGGATGCACTTGACCAGGGCCTCGCTATCTCCAATGCGTTTGATGACGTATCCCGACGCCCCAGCCAGAACCGCAGCCCGGACCGCATGCTGTTCGTCCAGGCTGGTCAGGATCAGGCATCGAACCCCGGGGGCGGTTGAGCGTATTTCCCGGCACACCTCAATGCCGGTGCCGTCCGGCAGTCTGTCGTCCAGCACCGCTATGTCCGGTTCCAGGACATGGATCAGGCGGACGGATTCCGCTGCCGAGCCGCTGTCGCCAACCACCTCGAAGCCCTCGTGCTCCAGCAGGTCACTAAGTCCTTGCCGGACCATCTTGTGGTCATTCAGGATGAAGACCCGGATGGGCAGGGAAGGAGGCGGGGCCTCATATGGTGTTGCTGCTGCTGTATCCATGAAGACGCTCTCGTAGGACCTTTGTCCTTCCCGGCCGCCCTTTCCGTGCAGCCGCCCCTCCGAAAGGAACGTCAGTACATCGTCCGGCACTAGGGCCACTCAATTCCCAGCGCCGTACCGGCCGAAGCCGGAATGTCACGGGTGGTGCCGCAGACCGAACACGTGGTGCTGTGGTCCGGTCCGTTCACCCACCGGTGGGATTCCTCCAAACGGTACTCATACCGGCCGCCAAGCTCCTGGAGCCGGTTCAACGCGACGCTGGCAGTTTCCCATGAACTCCAGCGGCCCACCACCCCGCCGTTGTCCTTGGAGATGACATTACATCCGCCATCGCCGAGCTCACGGTCGCTGTCCTGGCCGCCTGGCGGTTCCCCGCCGCCGTGGACTGCCCTGTACTCCTCTGCCGTTGCCATGGTCCCCATCTCCGGCTCAAGCAGCCTTCTGCTGCGGGCAGGTGAGGAAGGCTTCCAGGGCTTCGAGGGTGGTGACGGCGTCATGGAAGGCCGGGTTGCGGTGTGGGTGCAGGCGGTGCAGCAGCCCGCCGTTGTACTGGAGCCGGCGCCGGGCAGCACTGACCGTGCGGCTGGCGAAGCCCAGGTCGCCGGGATGGCGCGGCAGGGCCCGGGTCATGCACTGGATCGAGGCCAGCGCGACGGCGAGGACGTTGGCGTCCATCTGCTGCCCCGCCGCCCGGTACGCGCGCAGCTGCGAAGCGAACCCGTCCCAGATTTCCCGGGCCACCGTCTGCGCCACCTCTGTCCGTGCCTCGCCGGCAGCCAGCCCACACTCCATGAGCTTCTCGTGGAGGCAGCTGAACCTGTTGGCAAGCTTCTCCACTACCTTCGCAGTTTCCCCCGTTTCCAGGGCAGGTGAAGGTGCCGGGGTGAAGTTCGATGGATGCAGGAGCATCGCCCTTCTGCGCGCCGCTTCCGCCTGCGATATTGGGGCGGGGCGAAGCGTGAGGATGTCAGCGGACATGCCGGTCCTTTCAAAATCCAGTTAGTCTGCAGGGGGCGCCTGCAGGCCGGCGTCGTCCTTGGCCGTGCCGGCTGAAACACTGGGGGT
Source organism: Pseudarthrobacter defluvii (assembly GCF_030816725.1). Lineage (NCBI taxonomy): Bacteria > Bacillati > Actinomycetota > Actinomycetes > Micrococcales > Micrococcaceae > Pseudarthrobacter > Pseudarthrobacter defluvii. Next base: position 3,115,570 of record NZ_JAUSYG010000001.1, on the reverse strand, counting down.
CATGGGGAATGCCGCTCCAGCCTCGCAACGTGAGGACCTGGACGGCGCCTTTATCAGAATGCCAAGCGCCCCGGGTCCGGCTATAGGGCTGAAGGTCCCGTCCTGCGCCAGAGCTTCGACGGCCGAAATGCTGCCCGTGCCGGATGACGCCGTGGCCCGGTTGGCGCCGGTGACCCGGGGAACCGGCCGCCCGGATAATGCCGATGCCCGGCGGAAGGCGGGGGCTTTGGGCCCTGTTTCCGGTTTCGGCCCCGTCCTAGCCTGAAGTAAGGAGCGCGGCGTACGGCCGCGTGCCGGATCCGGGAGGCACACGGTGAAATCGGCAAACGCAAGCGTCGTCGCGGGCATCGTCCTCATTGCGCTGGGTGTGCTGCTGCTGCTGGACAGGCTCGGCGTCATGGACACCGCAGCCTTCGTGGCACCGCTGATCTTCGCCGCCGTCGGGGTCTTGTTCCTGTCCCTGTTCGTCAGGCGCAGGGAGAACTGGTGGGCAGCGATCCCCGGGTCCGTGTTCCTGGGCCTGGCCGCGGTCATTACCACCACCCAACTTACCGGCGGCGCCTGGGGAGCAGCCTTCCTGTTCCTCTTCATGGGCGCCGGGTTCGCCGCCGTCTTCCTGCGGGAACCGGGCAACTGGTGGGCCCTGATTCCGTCCGGTGTCATGCTGACGCTGGCGGTCATCGTGGCCCTCCCGCAGGAACTGCAGGGCACGCCCACCGCAGCCGTCCTTTTCCTGGGCCTGGCCGCCACCTTCGGGGTGCTGTCCCTGATCCCGGTCCGCGTTGATGACACCAGCAGCCACACCGAGCGCATGAAGTGGCCGTTGATTCCGGCCGGGATCCTCACGGTGATGGGGCTGATCTTCGTCCTCCAGGCCACGGCCCTGCTGATCCCCACGGACTTCGCCTTCCCCGCGGTCATGATCGTGGCCGGCGCCGCACTGGTGGTGTACGCCTACCTCGCCCACCGCGACGGCCGGCAAAAGGCCCAGGGCCCCGGTCCCCGCGCAGGCTGAGCCCTCCCGCGAGATGGCATTACGCGGCAGTCCCGGGCACGGGCATTGCCCTTAAGTGCCATCTCGGGTGAGGGGCCGCGCGAGCAGCGTGGTCCACAGGTGCCAGAGCATGGCCGCGAGCGTGGCCAGGAATGCGGCAACCGCCAGCCACAGTTCCGCCCTGCCGATGGCGGCCACCAGGGGCAGCCCGTCGGCGCGGCCAAGGTAGATCCCGGCCACGGCATACATGCCCAGCGGAAAGATGACGCTCCACAGCCCCGGCTCGTAGGACAACGGCACCCTGTGGACCACGTGCCGCCACCAGCCCGCTGCCAGCAGTACAGGAAAGAGCCACGACGCGAAGGACCAGAACACCACGGAGGCGCCTCCCACCAGCCCGCGCGTTGCATCGACCATCGGTGCCCCGGCCATTTCCACGATCCGGGCCCCTGCCAGGACGCTGATGGCCATGGCGCCCATGGCCACAAAGTAGTGCGGGCGCAGGTCCTGCGGCCGGATGGGATAGGTCATCAGTCGAAGCGAGACGAAGATCCCCACCGCGGCGTACAGGATGAGCCCCACAGACCAGGCCACGACGGCGACGAGCGCCAGGGCCGCGCGCCAGTCCGGTGCGGCGAGGGGTTCGATGGACGCTGCCGCCACTGCCACGGATTGGCTGGCGACGCACCAGATGAACCACGAGCCGTTGGCATCCTTGACCACCGGCCGCTCGGACCTGCCCAGGACCGCCGTCCATGGCACGACATAGCCGAGCACCACCCAGGCGAGCGCCGCAACCGCCAGCAGTGCCGCCGTCGTACCCTGCCACCCCGCCATGCCAAGCCGCGTCCCCAGGACGTTTGTTCCGGCAATGAAGGTGAAGAAGCCGAACGCCCGGCCCGGGTCCAGAAAATCGCCGCGCATATCCGCCGCGAACCAGGCCAGGCGGAACAGGCTGAGCGCCAGGATCACGAGGTAGGAGAGCCCGCACACCACCAGCAGGATCAGCGAGAGGGCGTGGAATCCTTCGAGCTCAAGCCCTACGGAGATGATCCCGCTGGCCATGGTGAGGGCGAAGTAGCCGGGAGTGAGGGTCCGCACCGCCTGCCGGGCGCGGGAGCCGAAGGAGTGCCGGGCGTCGGTGGCGGTGTCCATGCCCCAAGCTTAGGGCCGGGGTTCCGCCGCGAGATGGCACTTCACGGCAGTCGAGGGCAGGAGGACTGACGGGAAGTGCCAACTCGCGGAGTGCCTCACCGGGCTTGTAGCCCACGGGAAGCCGCTAGGAAAGCGGCTCCGCCCGGGCCCAATGCGCACGCAGCAGCGCGGCCACCCGCTCCGGTTCCGCCCGGTGCGGCGGGTCGAAATGGTGGCGTTCGGGAAACACCTCCAGCCGGAAATCAGGGAAGACGCGGGACAGCCGGTCCGCGTTGTCCCCCTGTTCGTCCGGGCTGCTCATGCCGCCCAGCACAAACAGCACCGGGTTGGTGAAGGCGGCCAGCTTTTCCCGGTCCAGGTCGTACGTGGTGAACGCCTGGAGGAAGGCGCTGATCCCGGCCGGACGCTTGGCCATCCACGACGGCGGCGGGCCGGGCGGCGGAGGCGGCAGGACGGCGTCGGGCTTCACCTGCAGCCTCGTGAAGGCGGACATGAACTCCTCCGGCGGCAGGTCATGCAGTTCCCCGTAGTGCTGCCACAGTGCCGTGTGCGCCGGGCTCCAGTCCCAGTTCCCCGCCCACGCCGGCTCAAGCAAAGCCAGGCTGCGAAGCCGTTGCGGATGCTTGGCTGCCAGTGCCAGGGCGCATGCGCCCCCGCCGGAGTAGCCCAGCAGGTGGAAGGTGTCCCAGCCGCGGGAGCCGGCCTCGCGGAGCACCCCGTCCGCCTCCGTGTCCAAGCTCCAGTCAGGCGGTGGAGCGTCCCCGTTGTAGAGCTCCAGCTCCTTGGCGACGGCCTCCACGGAGGGTCCCAAAATCTCCAGCAGCCTGCCGTACGCCGGGCCAGCGCGAAGGACACTGCCGGGAAGCAGGATCACACGGAACGGTTCCATGGCACCACCTTCCGCAGACGCCGGCCGGCTACCCCGCCGCCCGCGGGGACGTGCGCTGCTTGGGCTCCTTCGGCGGCAGGGTGGCAACGTAATCCAGCGCCTTCACGGCCCACGCCCGCGCCCGGGTCTCATCGCCGTCGCCCTCTTCATTCCACACTTCCGGCAGCCCGGTGTACCCGCCCATCGGCCGGTCCGCCGGTCCGAACGGCACGGTCCGCTCGGAGGACTCCAGGAGTTCCTTGTCCTCCCGGGAGAGCTTCACCCCGATCGTGGAGCCGAACAGCCCGGCGAACATGTTCCCGTTGACGAACGCGCCAAGGTTGCCGAACATCGGCTTCACCACCACCCCGGGATGGGCGGGGACGACGCGCCGAAACCGTTCTTTGTCTTCCTCGGTTGCTTTGGGCATCTCCATGGCTTCATCTCCCGGTGGCAGGGTCTCGGCAGGATCTGGATGCAGGATATGCCTGTTCGCCAGTGTGGTCGAGAGGCCGGCGACGCCACAGGGCAGCCCGGAAATAATGCCCTTCTGAGCAGGTCAAACTTCCCGGGGGAGTGCTATATATAGCTCAAGGCAACTAATTTTGGCTGCCTTTCCACGTGGCACGATCCGGGATGTTACCGGGGGGCTGGAGGCGACGGTGCTGTACACGCCAGCCTGGGCCCCGGCTGCACAGCCCCGGACCCCGGCCGCCGGCAGGCCCATGTTTTTGGCCCTCGCCGTCCTCAGCCTCGCGTTCCTCACCGCCTGCAGCGGCGGCATCAGCCAGTCCGTGTCCACGGCCGTGAAGGACAGCTCCTCTGCGGTCGCCACCGCCAGGATCGCCCTGCGCCAGGACATGGACGGCAAGCTGACCCGGGCCGCGGCCTCCACCACCCTTGACGATGAGCTCAAGGAAATCCAGACCAGCCGCGGCAGCATCCTGAAACTCTCGCCCGCCACCGGGCAGGACCGCGAAACGCAGAAACAGGCACTGGACGTGCTGGACCAGTGCGCGGCCGGCTTCGCCACGGCGCGCGCCGCGCTGGCAGCGGACAACGGCGGCACCCCCTCGCTCGCCGACGGTGACAAGGCGCTCGCGGCCGTTCAGAACGCCCTCAAGCAGCTCGATGGCAAGGTGGGGGACAAGTGAAGCGGCTCCTCGGCGTCGCACTTGGGATCCTCACCGCCATCGGCGGTTTCGTGGACATCGGGGACCTGGTGACCAACGCCGTCGTCGGCTCCCGCTTTGGCCTGTCCCTCGTGTGGGTGGTGGTGATCGGCGTGGTGGGGATCGTCCTGTTCGCCAACATGTCCGGCCGGGTGGCTGCGGTCTCCGGAAGGGCCACGTTTGAGGTGATCCGCGAACGGCTGGGGCCGCGGGCCGGGCTGGCCAACCTCTCGGCGTCGTTCCTGATCAACCTGATGACCGTCACCGCGGAGATCGGCGGCGTTGCCCTGGCCCTGCAACTGGCCAGCAGCGTCTACTACCTGCTGTGGATTCCCGTGGCTGCGCTGGCGGTGTGGCTGGTGATCTGGCGGGTCCGGTTCTCCATCATGGAAAACGTCACCGGCCTGCTGGGGCTGACCCTGGTCATCTTCGCGGTGGCGCTGTTCCTGTTGAAGCCGGACTGGGGCTCGCTGGCCGGGCAGCTGGCACCCGTCGTGCCCCAGCAGGAAACCGTCTGGAGCTACAGCTACTACGCCATCGCCCTGTTCGGCGCGGCCATGACCCCCTACGAGGTGTTCTTCTTCTCCTCCGGCGCTGTGGAGGAAGGGTGGACCGTGAAGGACCTGGCCCAGTCGCGGATCAACGTCCTGGTCGGGTTCCCGCTGGGCGGCCTGCTGTCCGTCTCGATCGCCGCATGCGCCGCAGTCGTCCTCCTGCCGGCGGGCATCTCGGTGACCTCGCTGTCCCAGGTGATCCTGCCCGTGGCCGAGGGCGCCGGGAAGCTCGGGCTGGCCTTCGTCCTGGTGGGCATCGTGGCCGCAACCTTCGGTGCCGCCCTGGAAACCACACTCTCCAGCGGATACACCCTGGCGCAGTTCTTCGGCTGGTCCTGGGGCAAATTCCGCCGCCCCGCCCAGGCCGCCCGCTTCCACCTCTCCATGATCGTCTGCCTGCTGGTGGGCATCGCGGTGCTGGCCACCGGCGTCGACCCGGTCCTGGTGACCGAATATTCAGTGGTGTTCTCCGCCATCGCCCTGCCGCTGACCTACCTGCCCATCCTCATCGTCGCCAACGATCCCCAATACATGCGCGAGCACGTGAATGGCCGGGCGGTGAACGTGCTGGGCATGATCTACCTGGTGATCATCCTGGTCGCCTCCATCACCGCCATCCCGCTCATGATCGTCACAGGAGCAGGCTCATGAGCTCACCGTCCGCCCCGCTGCCCAAAGTCCCGCACGTGGCCGGGCGTATCCTGGATGCCCAGCTGCACCTGATGGACCGGCAGGTTTTGGATCACGACGGCGTCCCGGTCACCACCGTGGACGACCTTGAGGTGAGCGGGCCTGCCTTGGACGAGCAGATCGCCCCGGGCACCCCCGCGCCGGTGATCACCGCGCTGTTGACCGGGTCGGTCCTGGGGACGCGCATCTTTGGCGGCAGGCCGCCGTCGTCCCGGCTGATCCGCATCCCCTGGAAGGACGTGGCGGAGGTGGGCGTGGTGGTGCGGCTCGGAGTCAAGGGTGGGCCACTGGACGCCAGCTGGGTGGAGCGGTGGGTCCGGGACAAGATCATCGCGCGCATCCCGGGAGGCCGCCATGATCCTCGGTGACCTGCTGGGCACCCCGGTGCTGGATGCCGACGGCGGGCGGCTGGGCCGCGTGGCCGACGTCCGGTTCGTGCTGGACGGGGCGCCCCGCCAGCTGATGGCCGAACCGCGGCTGTTGGGGATGATCGTCGGGCCCCACAGCGCCTCCTCGTTCCTGGGGTACGAGAGAAACGGCCTCACCCGGCCCCGCATGATTGCCCGGATCCTGCAGTGGCGGCACCGCGGGTCGTTCCTGGTTCTGTGGGAGGACATCGCAATGGTGGCCACCCACTCTGTCAGGCTCCGCCCCGGGTACACCCGCTACAGCGCGGCCTTGGAGGACCACGGGCAGGCGTAAAACCCGGGGGCGGGAAGGAATCAATCTAGTGGGTCTGCAGCATGTTCCACAGGATCAGGTCGTGGGCATGCTTGGCTTTGTCGTCGCCACGGAAGTCGGCCTCTTTGATGCTTCCCCCTGTATCGATACCGATACTTGAGGTTGAGGCGAAACGCCCCATCATCGATTTATTCGACAGCATTGAGACTGACCGGATGTTCTTGTACGGAACGGACACGATGGCGAGCTTGTTGCCCACGAAGCTCTTGTCCTGCAAGATAACCCGCATGTTCGTGATGCCGACGAAACCGGTCCCGACGCCTATGCAGTCGTAGACGGCGTAAACCTGTTCGCCTTGCAAAAGACCCGCCTGGATTTGTGCGAGCTGTTCTGGTTTGTCGTGAATAATCGCGTTCATGGTGGTCCTTAGCCGGTCTGTTCAGTTAGTCGCGCAGGGGAAGGTTCTTGGCATCGTGTCGGAAAGAGGCGGCGCCGGCCAGGATCATGATCCCCTCGACCAAGCCCCAAAGCGCAAGGAAACCAAGTCCCAGGCTGCTTAGAACGATGGTCACGACGATCTGGATAATCCCGATAAGCGTGTAACCCAAGTAGAAGCGGTGGATGCCGAGGCCTCCCAAGAAGATTCCGAGCAGCCCGGCAACCAACTTTGATTTCTGCTGCGGATAGTTCTGCCCCTGGTTAGGCGCTGGTGGTTGCTGGGACATCTGCGGGTACGACGCCTGGTACTGACCTTGACCGGGATAAGGCGTCTGGTACTGCGGGGGCTGTGGTTGGCCGGGCTGGGGTGCTTGGTACTGCGGGGGCTGGGGTTGTCCCGGATGCGGCGCGGGCGGTGTCACGTTCTCAGGCTGCTGGGGTTGCTGGTCAGTCATGTGGTTCCTCCACTACGAAAAGGTCCGCTTGTGTGCGAAGTCCCTCCTCGAAGGGCAGCTTCCCCACAAGCCGCGTATAGCCCTATTGTGACTGCACGTTGTCGTGTTTGGGTGGATTGGGTCGTGTCCCGGATGGCTTCCCAAGGAAAGCTACAAGAGCGCCGCCACATGCTCCCTCGGTGAGGACAGCGCGGCGCTGGAGGACCACGGGCAGGCGTAATACGGGCGTGAACAGGCGCGCAATTAGGTATGGGCGCAATCTCCTGTAGTGTTGAACCTGTTGTTGTGTTTATGCAGTTGGTAGTTCAGGCAGTACGCACGGTCGAAAGTCCGTGTTCTTCTGAAGTAGCGGTTTTTGAACACCCCACGCCGGAGGGCCCGAAAGTCGGGACTTTCCCTCCACCTTCACGAAGGACAAAAATAATGGCTACTGGTACCGTCAAATGGTTTAACGCTGAAAAGGGCTTCGGCTTCATCTCCCCGGACGACTCCTCGCAGGACGTTTTCGCGCACTACTCCGCGATCAACTCCTCCGGCTTCCGCTCCCTCGAAGAGAACCAGAAGGTTTCCTTCGACACCGAGCAGGGCCCCAAGGGTCCCCAGGCCACCAACATCCAGGCTCTCTAATTTCCTAGGGACTGGAACCGTTAGGTTTCTCTAAAGCAGGGCTTGCCGTTCATCGGTAGGCCCTGCTTTTTGTTAACCCGCTTGCGCCAGTTCCATAACCGGCCCTCGACCTCACAACCGGTGTTGGGCACCAACGCTTATGCGGGGCAGCACCGGTCAAGCGGGGCAGGGCCGGTTATGGGGCGCAGCGGGGGCTGCCCAAACGGCTAGCGCAGCCCCATCGCCTCACGGACCTCATCGAGGATGTGGTGCATGGCCTGTTCCGCCGCCGCAGTGTCCCCGCCAGCCACAGCGGTGGCCACGTCCTCGTGCGCCTCAAGCGCTTCGCCCCTCGGCTTGAACGGCATAAGGCCCTGTTTGGTGCGGCTGGTCAGCACCTCCGCGATCATTCCCTCGAGTGCACGGAACATCTCGTTGCCGCAGCTCCGCAGAAGCAGCTGATGGAACGCGATGTCGGCGGCCAGGAAGGCCTGCAGGTCGCCGGCTTCGCCCAGCCTGCGGAGGTCGGCCGCCAGGGATACCAGCTGGGCACGCTCGGCCGCGCTGGCCCGGCGGGCCGCGCCGGCAGCGGCAATGGGTTCGACGGCGATGCGCAGCTCGGTCAGGCTGCCGTACTGCAGGTCCCGGCGGTCCGAGGCCAGGCGCCACCGCACCAGCTTCGGATCAAATACGTTCCACAGTGACGGCTCCTGCACCACGATGCCCACGCGCCGCCGCGAATAGACCAGGTTCATGGATTCCAGGACCTTCATGGTGTCGCGGGCAACGGTCCTGGAAATTCCGTACTCCCGCTGCAGGCCCTCGAGGGTGAGCCGGCTGCCCGGGGCGAGGTTTCCGGAGGCGATCGCCACCCCTACTGCCTCAATGACCCGGCCCTGCGCGGCAGGGGAGGCCCCGCCGTCGTGCATTTCATCGCCGTCCTGGATTGTCGCCGTCGACATTCTTTCCCCGTTCGCTTCCGCGCCATTGCGCCCTCCAAGGATACCCATGCGGAGACCAAAGGTATGACTTGTGACACGCAAAGATAGTATCTATACCGCCAAAAGGTGATACCTTATCGCATAGCCCGTTTTGCAGCGGCCTGACAGCGAGCTTCTTCCAAAGCCAAAGACGTCTTCTCCGGAGGTATGACATGCAGTATCCAGCCACGCATCTTGTGGTCATGGGCGTTGCCGGATCCGGCAAATCCACCCTGGCAGCAGCGCTCTCCCGGCAACTCGGCTGGGCCTGCGCCGAGGCGGACGAATTCCACCCCGAAGCAAACATCGCCAAGATGACGCAGGGCATTCCCCTCCAGGATGAGGACCGCTGGCCCTGGCTGCAGGAAATCCGCGACTGGATATCCGCCCAGGCCGCCGCCGGCAAGAGCACGGTCCTGACCTGCTCGGCGCTCAAACACAGCTACCGCGCCCTGCTGTCCCAGGCCGGAGGCCGGGTTGTCTTCCTCCACCTCGACGGCGGCGCGGACCTGATCAGCCAGCGGATGCAGGGCCGGGAAGGGCATTTCATGCCACCCACCCTCCTGCCCAGCCAGCTGGCCACTCTTGAGCCACTCACCCAGGAAGAGCGCGACGCCGGCAGTCTCCGCCTCGACATCGCCCGCTCACCCGAGGAGCTGGTCGCCGCCGTCGTCAACGCCCTCAAGCTCCCCACCGGCCAGGCGCCCCAGGCGTCCTGACCCCATAGTCCCCAACCCTGTTTCAAAGGAGAACCATGACCATCGAAGGATGGACCCAGACGATGGGCGCAGGTCCGCTGCTGCTCGTCGCCGCGGCAGCGATTCTTGTGCTGCTGTTCCTGATCATCCGGCTGCGGATGCACGCCCTGATCGCCCTGATCCTCATCAGCCTGGCCACGGCCTTCGCCACCGGGATCCCCGCCAACAAGGTGGTTCCGGTCCTGGTGGACGGCTTCGGCACCACCCTGGGGACGGTGGCGCTGCTGGTGGGCCTGGGCGCGATGCTGGGCAGGATCGTGGAAACCAGCGGCGGGGCAAAGGTCCTGGCGGACTACCTGATCGGCGTGTTCGGTGAAAAGCGCGCCCCGTTCGCACTGGGCCTGGCCTCGCTGATCTTCGGCTTCCCCATCTTCTTCGACGCCGGCCTGGTGGTCATGCTTCCGGTGGTCTTCGCTGTTGCCCACCGCCTGGGCGGGGGAGTGCTCCGCTACGGCCTTCCCGCCGCCGGCGCCTTCTCGGTGATGCACATTTTCCTGCCGCCGCACCCGGGCCCGGTGTCCGCCGCGGCCTTCTTCGACGCCAACATCGGCCTGGTGCTGATCGCCGGCCTCATCACCGCCATCCCCACCTGGTACGTCACCGCCTACCTCTACGGCCTGTACACGGGCAGGAAACTGGTTCTTCCCGTCCCCGAGATCCTGGGCCACGCGAGTGCAGAAGCCGAGGCCCACCCGCCGAGGTTCCGCACCATCATCGGCCTGCTGCTCCTGCCGCTGGTGCTGATCTTCCTCAACACCGGCCTGAACACCCTCGCTTCTTCCGGCGTGCTGGACGAGTCCGTCAAGAAGGAACAGTGGTTCCAGGTCCTGCGGACCATTGGTGAGACGCCCGTGGCGCTGCTGATCGCTGTGCTGGTGGCACTGTTCGTGCTGGGCACCCGCCGCGGCCGCGACGGTGCAGCCATGGAGCGTCTGCTCGAGTCCTCCCTTGGCCCGGTCTGCTCCGTCATCCTGATCACCGGCGCCGGCGGCATGTTCGGCGGCGTCCTGCGGACCTCCGGCATCGGCAAGGCACTGGCCGACGTCCTGGGCAACGTTGGCATTCCGCTGATCCTGGCAGGCTTCCTGATCTCCGCCATCCTCCGCATCGCGCAGGGCTCGGCGACGGTTGCCCTGACCACCACCGCCGGCCTGATCGCCCCCGCCGTGGCGGCGGGCGGGCTCAACGGCATGCAGATTGCCGCCATGGTCATCGCCGTGGCTGCCGGCTCCGTGGTGGTGTCGCACGTCAACGACTCCGGCTTCTGGCTGGTGGGCCGCTTCTTCGGCATGGACGTCAAGACCACCCTGAAAACCTGGACCGTGATGGAAACCCTGATCGGCGTGATGGGCTTCGCCATCGCCGCAGTCATCTTCCTGGTGGCCGGCGCGGTGGGCTGACCCCTCCAAAGCAGTGCGGCGGCGGGGCGGCTGGTGGGAACACCGGCCGCCCCGCCGTCGTTATGCCACTTGGTGCGCCACGCCGGTGCGCCGCCCGCCGAACCAAAGGACACCCCTTGACTCCTCGCACCATCGTGATCACCGGCGCCAGCGACGGCATCGGAGCGGCAGCCGCACGGACGCTGGCCAAGGCAGGGGAGCAGGTGGTGGTCGTCGGCCGTTCCGCCGAAAAGACCAGCGCCCTGGCCGGGGACATCGGCGCGGACCACTATCTGGCCGACTTCGCCGACCTGGCACAGGTCCGCGACCTCGCCGCGAAACTGAAGGCCAACTACCCGCGCATCGATGTCCTGGCCAACAACGCCGGCGGCATCATGGGCAAGCGGACGCTCACCGTTGACGGCAACGAATCCACCTTCCAGGTCAACCACCTGGCGCCGTTCCTGCTCACCACCCTCCTCATGGACACTCTCACCGCCGGCAACGCCAAGGTCATCAACACCTCCAGCGCGGCGAACAACTTCGGCAAGCTGGACCTCTTCGACCTCACCGCCGAACACGGGTACAGCACCAACCGCGCCTACGGCACAGGCAAGCTGGCCAACATCCTGTTCACCTCCGAGCTGCACCGCCGGTTCCACGACCAGGGGATCACGACGGCGGCATTCCACCCGGGGGTGGTCCGCACCAACTTCGCGGCGGAGTCTTCAAGCCCGTTCCGGCACGCCTACACCACCCTGCTGAACCGCTTTATGCTCAGCCCGGACCAAGGTGCCGACACCATGCTCTGGCTCATCGACGGCACCGCCGGCACGGACTGGATCTCCGGGGCCTACTACGCCAAGCGCGCCCTGGCCAAGGCCAACCCGCAGGCGTACGACGCCGTACTGGCGCGCGGGCTGTGGGAGAAGAGCGAAGAACTGGTCAAGGCGTTCGTGTAGTCCTACCGTTCGCAGCGGACCTATTCGCAGCCCACGCCGTCGTGGTCCCTGTCCAGCCCGTAGATATCCCGGCCCATGACCTGGACCGGGCCGCGGACGTAGGCCGGCCCGTTGCCGCTTCCGCCCGCGCAGTCCACGTCGGAGGCGACCGGGACGCAGCCTGAATAGTTCGGGTCGCAGCCCGGGTTGGTCCCCGGAACGGCAGGTGCCACGGGAGCCGGAGGGGCCGCGGCCTTCGCCGCCGCCTCCGCTGCTGCCTTTGCCGCCGCGTCCTGGGCCGCCCTGGCCTCGGCGGCCTGGTGTGCGGCTGCGGCGTCGGCTGCGGCTTTGTCTGCCGCGGCCTTGTCGGCGGCCGCTTTGTCCGCCGCGGCCTTATCCGCTGCTGCCTTGTCTGCCGCCGCCTTTGCTGCCTCCGCGGCTGCGATCTTGTCGCTGACGCGCTTGGACTGGGCGGCTTCAAGCCACACCAGCCTGCCGGACTCGTCTTTGGTGCACACGTAGCTGACTCCCGCGGACACCTGCTGCGCGTTGACGGTCGTGCACGGTGTATCGGCAACAGGGGTGCTGGTGGTCCTCGGTGCAGCGGGAGCTGCAGAGGCAGCGTCGCTGGCGGGTCCCGCGGCGGCAGTCAGCGATGCTTGGGGTGCGCCGCAGCCAGCCAGGAGAAGCACGACGGCGGCCGCGGCCCCAGTGACGAGCGCTTTGGTTGAGCGTTCATGGCGGTTCGCTGCTGCCGTGTGTGGGTTTTGCTGACGACGGAGATGCGGCAGCGGAAAGTTGTGGAAGCCGGGCATGGTTGTCCCCCAAGGGCGTGTGCTGGATGCGGATGCACGGTCAGCGTAGCGCCGCCCGCAGGGGCAGAACGGTTTAAGCGCAAATCTTGATTTACTCCTCGGACAACCCTGGTAACCGCTGCGTCACTTGCCGTCCGGGGGCCTCTTCCCGTCATTTGCCGCGTCCCGGGATTTCCTGCCGTTCTGGGATATCTTCCCGTCGTGCGTCCCGTCCTGGGTGGGATCAAGGCTGTGCCCGTGTTTCTTCCCGTTCTGGCTGTAGGGAGCCATCCGCGGCGGCGGAAGCTCCTTGATGAGTTCGTTGACTGCATGCGCCAGGAGGTCCCGTTCATGGACCGGCAGTTCCAGGGAACCGTTCAAGTAGGCATCCACTTCGTACTCTCCGGCGGCACCGGTGAAGCTGAAGTAGCGCATCCAGACGGCGCTGAGGGTTATTCCGGCCTCCTCCATGGCCTGTCGGGTCGCTTGCGCCTGGTCCAGGGGTTTCGCGAATTCGTCCACAGGGGGCTCCTATTCGCCGACCGGGCCATCAACAATTTCACTTGCTACCTCCTGCAGTGGTTTTCCCTCTTTGCGGGAGGCGGCAAGCATCACATCCAGCGCCTCGCGCGGCTTGATGTGCAATCTTTCGGCCAAGACTCCCTCGGCACGGGAAATCATGTCCCTGCTGGTCAATGCCTCCACCAGCTGGGAGTTGAGCCGCTTGGTTGCCTCACGGTCGCGGGCGTTGCCCAGCAAGGCTGCGGCCGGGCTGGCCAGCCGTTCGATCAGGAAGACTGAATGGTCGTCGAACACCAGGGGTTCGGGTGAATACACCTTGATTGCCCCGATTCGCCTTCCCTCGGTGGTCAGCGGAGCGCTGAGGACCGACCGCAGCGGCAGGTCGGCGATAGCTTCCGTCCACCGGGGCCAGCGGGTTTCCTGCGTTGTGTCCTGGATGATGATGGCCCGCTGTTCGGCCCAGGCACTGAGGCACGGTCCCTGGCCCAGCTCGTACTGCAGCTTGTCCGCCCGGAGCACCACGGGATCCGTGGCGCCGGCGCTCTCCCGGCGGCCGCGCGCGTTGATGATGGAGGCGCCCGCTCCTGCCGAGTGCGGGATGGAGTCGCGCAGGACGTAGGCCAGGGACTGCACGGCTTTGGACGCATTCTCCTCTGTGAGGAAGCCGCTGGACGCCTGTCCCATCAGCCTGGCCAGCTCATTCGCGAGCGGTTGGGAATTGTCCATGATCGTCACCTTTTCATGCCCGGTAGCGGGGCTGCTGGATTCTGTTGCCGCTCGTTCCCCAAAGGGCTAGAGCGAGTCGAAATGGGTGGTGGGGGTGCTGCCGTCAAACCGGGCGAGCACGGAGAGCGCCACGTCCCTGAGCTTTTCGTTGCGATTGCTCGACGCCGTGATCATGATGTCCACCGCCTCCTGCTGGCTGCAGTTGGTCTGCGCCATGATCACGCCGGCTGCGAGGTCGATGGCCGTTCGGGACTGCATCGCGGCTGCCAGGTCGGCCGCGAGGTCAATCTGCGTCTGGTGTTTCACGCTTAGGCTAAGGGCACGCGCCGCCATCTCCGTGAAATCCAGCAACATGTCCCTGATCTGGACGGGAACATGGCGGGGGTGTGGGCTGTAGCAGTTGAGCGCTGCAGATGCGTCCGGCGTATGGAGCGCGATGGGGACAGCCAGAACGGAACGCATGGGACTTTCAGCCATTGCGGCGACATACCTGGGCCACCTGGTTTCAGTCCGGAAGTCCAGCACCTCGACAGGACGGCCGGTCTTGGCCACTTCCATGCACGGGCCCTGGTTGGAGGCGTACTGTAACTCGTCCATGGCCGCTGCCTCGGGTCCGCTGCTGGCAATGGTGAAGGGCCGGCGCTTCCTCCACACGGTCACGCTGCAGTGGCCCTCGCCCGCTTCCCGGCTGAGTTCGGCATCCGAGATCTGCGCCAGGCGCTGCAGGAAGACAGTCAGGTCAGGGCTGTCCAGGAGCATATCCATCAGGACGTCGGTTCCTGGCTTTGTCAGTTCGTCGTTCACCGTTTCCTCCTGATCAGCTGCCGGCCACCCTTCATCCCCCGTACCCCAGAAAGTCCGGGGCTTGCCATAGGGCAGGAAGAGTGTGGCGTGGATTTCCCCGGATCCCTTTACTAAAACAGTAGTCCCTTCCCCCAAAGGTGCACCTTCCGCGGAGGCGGCCGGCTAAATGTTTTGTGCCAATGCCTCGCCGATGATCCTGGCCCCTTCGGGGTAGGCGCCCGGGTTCGGGCCCGAATAGTTGAGCCGGATGAAGGCGCCTGCGGGTTCGGCCGGGAACCACTCCGTGCCAGCGGCAATGATCACGCCGGCATCCTCACAGTCCCGCACCAGCCGCGGAAGGTCTGTGCTGTCCGGGAGGCGCAGCCACAGGTTCAGCCCGCCCTTGGGCAGGTTGTCGATGTGCGCCTGCGGCACGTGCTCGCGAACGCTGGTGGCCAGCAGGTCCCGTCGTGATTGGAGTTGCCGGCGGAGGTTGCGGAGGTGTGTTTGCCAGCCGGGTTGGGTCACCACATCCAAAGCCGCGGCCTGCAGAAGTCCGCTCACGTACATCGACTCGGCGGCCCGGTGGCCCAGAATGCGTTCCCGCGCCGGTCCGCGCGCGATCACGGCGGCAACGCGGATGGCGGTGGACACACTCTTGGTCAGGGACCTGATGTAGACCACGTGGCCGGAGTCATCCCTGGCGGACAGCGGCATGGGGTCAGAGGTGATGCCGAAGTCGTGCGCCCAGTCGTCCTCCACAAGGAACGCGCCATGCCGGCGGGCCACGTCCAGGATTTCGTCGCCCCGGCCGGGCCCCCACTGCGTCCCGGCCGGATTCGAATAGTTGGGCTGCACGTAAAACGCGCGCGCCCCGGTCTCGGCGAAGGCGCGGTCCACGTCCGCCGGGTCCGGCCCCTCCGGTCCGGCGGGCACCGGGACCAGGCGCACCCCGGTTTGGGCGGCGGCCAGGAGGGCTCCCCAGTAGGACGGTGATTCGATCAGCAGCGGCTGCCCGGCACCCACCAGCGCACGGAAGATGGAACTGAGGCCGCTTTGGCTTCCCGGCAGCACGATGACGTCGTTCGGGGTTGGAGGAGTGATGCCCACCGGGGTTGCCCCGCCGAGTTCCTGGGCGAACCATTGCTGCAGCTCGGGCAGGCCCGCGGCAGGAGGCCGGGCCAGTGCGGCGTCACCCCTGGCGGCCCGGGCCAGGGCCGCCCGGACCAGCCGTTCCGGCAGCAGTTCCCGGTCCGGGTAGCCGGAGTGGAACCAGATGGCGTCGCCCGGAACACTGCGCATGGTGCTCGACGACGACGGCAGCGGGGAGGAGGGCGGCCGCAGCGCAGCGCTCTGCCAGCCATAGTCCGACGGACGTGCTGTGCGGACAGCCCGCACGAACGTCCCCACGCCCGGCCGGCTTTCGATCAATCCCTGCCCCGCCAGTGCCTGCAGCGCCTTCTGCACGGTCACCGGGCTTGCCTGGTACTCGGCTACCAGCTGCCGCGTGGACGGCAGCTGCGCACCAGGAGCCGCGCGCGAGATCCATGCGTGGAGTGCCCCGACAATACGCGAACTGCTATCGTTGGTCATGAGAGAACATAGTAGCGCTACTGTCCTTGCGGGCCCAGTGATACTGCCCCGCAAGCCCGCCGGAACCTGGTGGGCCCTGCTCGGGGTCGCGGCTTTCTCCTTCACCGTTCCCTTCACCCGGGTGGCCGTGGCGGGGATTCCGCCGCTGTTGATTGGTTCCGGCCGTGCCGTGGTGGCAGCAGTCCTCGCGGCTGCGGCCCTCGCCATCACCCGCCAGCGGCTGCCGCAACCCCGCACCTGGCCGCGGCTCGCACTCGTGGCCGCGGGCGTCGTCGTCGGCTTTCCGCTGCTGACCTCCTACGCACTCACTGCCGTGCCGGCCGGGCACGGCTCGGTGGTCATCGCCCTCCTGCCCGCCGCCACTGCAACCGCCGCCATCCTGCGGACCCGTGAACGGGCTCGTCCCGCCTTCTGGGCGGTGATGCTCCTCGGCTCGCTGGCGGCGATCGGCTTTGCGTTCCTGCAGTCCGGCGGTGTGGGGCACCTGCAATGGGCGGACCTCCTGCTGCTCGGTGCCGTGGCCTGCGCAGCGCTGGGTTACGCGGAAGGAGGCTTGCTGGCACGCGAGCTGGGCCCGTGGCAGACCATCGCCTGGGCGCTGGTCCTCGCCTCGCCGGCCATGCTGGTCCTGGCGGTGGCCTCAGTCCTGGACCAGCCCCCGTCCGCCACCCCCACCCAGTGGGCCGCCTTCGGCTACCTCGCAGTAGTGAGCATGTTCCTCGGCTTCTTCGCCTGGTACCGCGGCTTGTCTATCGGCCCCATGGCGCAGGTGAGCCAGATCCAGCTCCTCCAGCCCGTAATGAGTATCGGCTGGGCGGCTCTCCTGCTCGGCGAGACGCTCACCTGGACCACCGTGATCGGCGGCGTTGCCGTCATCCTTTGCGCCGCCGCGGCCGTCCGGGTCCGGCTCAAACCAACCTCCTGACCCCTCGAAAGGACCCCACATGTACACTCCCGCACACTTCGCTGCCCGCCCCGACGCCATCCAGAACCTCCTGGCCGGCTCCGGCGCTGCCAACCTGGTGACCATGACGCACCAGGGCCTGCTGGCCACGCTGCTGCCCTTCACCTTCAATCCCGCAGTGGGGGCCCACGGGGCGCTGCAGGCCCACATGGCGCGGAACAACCCCCAATGGCAAAACACCCCAGCCGGCGAGGCGCTCGCCATCATCCAGGGGCCGGACGACTACATCTCCCCGTCCTGGTACGCCTCCAAGGCCGAGCACGGCCGCGTGGTTCCGACCTGGAACTACAGCACCGTCCACGTGTACGGCGAGCTGGTGGTCCATGACGACGCCGGCTGGCTGGCTCGGCACGTCCGGCAGCTGACCGGGCTGCATGAGAGCGGGCGGGAGCAGCCCTGGGCCGTGGATGACGCGCCGGAGAAGTTCATTGCCGGGCAGCTCCGGGCCATCGTGGGGGTGGAGCTGGTGGTCACCCGGATCGACGCGAAGGAGAAACTGAGCCAGAACCGCTCGGCCGCCGACGCTGAAGGCGTGGCCGACGGGCTCCGGACGCTCGGACGGGAAGCCAGCGCGGCCGCCGTCGAACGCGTCCGTTCCTGAACCCTTGGCTCCTGCTCAGGCTGAACGCTCCAGCAGCACCATCACCTCGTAATGCGTGGTCTGCGGAAACATGTCCAGGACCCGGGCCCGCCGTGCCGTGAAGGAGGGGAGGGCTGCCAGGTCGCGTGCCAGCGACTGGGCGTTGCAGCTGGAGTAGACCACATGCTGCACGTCCGATGATTCCAGCCAGCCGCAGAGCTCCTGGCCGATGCCGCGCCGGGGCGGGTTTACGATCACCAGCTCCGGCGACTGCTCCGCGGCGAGGGCAAACGCGGTGGCATCGCCGGCCCGGAACTCCATCCCCTCCAGCCCTGCCTCATCGCTGCTGAGCTGTGCGGAGACAATCGCTTCGCTGCTGGCTTCGATGCCCGTGACCGTGCGGGACGGGGCGGCGCTGTGCAGGGCGAACCCGCCGACGCCGCAGTACAGGTCCCAGACCGAGACCGGTGCCAGTTCGTTGACCCATTCGCGCCCCTGCCGGTAGAGCGCCCCGGCCATCTCCGTGTTGGTCTGGAAGAAGCTTTGCGGGCGCAGGTGCAGGTTGATGCCGTTGACCCGCATGTTCAGGGTGGACTGCTCCGTCAGCAGGATCTCCCGCTCGCCCTCCAGCACTGCCTTGTGTTCGGGGAGCAGGTTGACCGAGACCACCTTCACCTGCGGCAAGGATGCCAGGAGGTCCGGGAGGTGCTTCCGGATACGCGGCAGCACCTGCTCGGAGCGCAGGACGAGGCGGAGCATGACCTCGCCGTCCGGGGATTCGGTGAGGATGACGTGCTTGAGCTCGCCGGTGCGCTTCGGGACGTCGTAGGGCGTGAGGCGCAGGCGGCGGATGAAGTCGGCCAGGACCGGGAAGACGGCCCGCAGGCCGGGGGAGCAGACGCCGCATTGGCGCAGGTCCACGCCGTGGCCGTCGGCGTCCAGGATCCCGATGGTGGGGTTCTGCGCCGTCCCGCCGATCACCATTTTGGCTTTGTTGCGGAAGCCGGACTCCTGGCTGGCCACGGGCGGGAGCCACTCGAGGTCCGCATGGTCGGAGAGGAGGGTCTGGCAGTGCAGCTGCTTGCCGGCCAGCTGTTCGCCGTAGGGCCTGCCCATCTGGGTGCAGGAGCGGCAGGTGCCGGCATCAAAGTAGGAACAGTGCATGACTGGTCCATTTTACGCGCCCCGCGCTGAAGGCATGGCCGCGGCACCCGGGTGAGTGCCGCCGTCGCGCCTTCCTTCCGGGAACACCACCGTCTCCCCGGGTGTTAAATCCATTGGAGACAGAACGATGGACAACAGAACTTACACAGCACTCATAGTCCCGGCCGGCAATTCCGAGCCCATCCGCAGGGAGCAGGTGCCAGCCAACCTGCAGGCACTGGAAGGCCTGGTGGGCGGGCCGCTGGAGTCGGTGATCCGCGGCGACTGGCATGTCTACCTGAACGCCGAAAGCGTCACCATGCTCCTCCCAATCAACTTCCGCGCCGGCCAGCTGATGCACGAATGCGGCCTGGACCTTGACGGGATCCGCGGCACCGCCGTCTTCCTGGGCCGGGGCGAGCACGGGGCGGAGGCCGACCTCCCGGAACACCTGGCACGGCTCGCCGAGGAGCTGTTCGGGGCGCCGCTGGCCGCCTGAACCTACCCGCGCACCCCGTAGGTGCTGAGCACGTTGCCCTTGCTGGTGGTCTTCTGGTCCTGCAGCACCAGGCGGGTGAGCGCGTCGCCGTCCTCGAACAGCCTTCGGCCGGTCCCGGCGATGACCGGGTGCGTCATCAGCTGCAGCGAATCCAGCAGCCCGGCGAACAGCAGTTGGCGCACCACGGAGATGCTTCCGCACACCGCGATCTCGCCGCCGTCGCGCTCCTTCAAGCCGGCCACGAACTCCTCCAGCGGCGCATCCATCAGCTGGGAGTTTTGCCACTCCAGCGGCCCCGTCAGCGTGCGCGAGGCGACAAACTTTTCCACCGGATTGATGAACGCCGCAAAATCCTGGTCCATTGAGGCATTCGGCCAGTAGTCCGCCCATTCCTGGTAGCTGACCCGGCCCAGGACCACAGTGTCCACGGTGTTCATCATCCGGGTCAGGCCCTCGCCCAACTCGTCGTCGAAGCTGTCGAACTGGAACTTGAAAGGTTCGGACACCACCCCGTCTACGGAGTGGAACAGACCGGCAGTGACGTTGCGCATGGGAGCCTCCAAATATCGAATCGACAGGCCTTACGGTATTAGCCCGTTTCCTTTCCGGGAAGGGCTTTTGTCCCGCGTCTTGGGACCGTGCCTTGGGGCCGGGCACACGCACGACGGCGGATGGCCGCGTTACGTTCATCACTCGCCGTGTCGTCTTGCGCAGTTTCCCGGCGGCAGGGACCCATACTTGAGTTTGAGCGGCTGTTGCCGTCCCCCGGCCAGGCAGGAGGAAGTGCATGGACACCCTGAAAAAAGTCGTGACCAACCAGTATTTTCCCGCCGGCGCCGTATTGGCAGCCGTGCTGCTGTTCTGGATCGTCGCCATGTTAGGCGGACTGTCCCTGCTCAACAACAATCAGCCGCCGCTCACCACCCTGACCTGGATGCTCTTTGTGTACGCGGCCGCCGTGCTGACGCCGCTCGCCGGGTTGCTGGCCGCCGTCGACCTGGTGCGCCGCTGGCGCCGCAACCGCGCCGCCGCACCGGCAGGGTCTTCGGGCGCTGCCACCGACCCTGCCGAGCCTGCACCTGCCGGGCCTTCCCCTGACGGCCCGGCCCAGCCGAAGACTTCCGCACCTGCCCCCAACAAGCCGCAGCGCCCGGGCCGGCAGGAAGCAGCCTAGCTTTTCAGGTCCGCTTACCGTCCCTTTAAGGCGTGGAGGGCTTCCTCGGCGTGATGCAGCGCCTGGTCCAGGCGCTCGCCCGGTTCCGGCAGCGAGAACAGATAGCCCTGCAGCGAGTCGCAGTCCAGCTCCGTGAGGTAGTCCGCCTGGGCTGCCGTCTCGATTCCTTCCGCGGTGACGGTCAAACCCAGGCTGTGTGCCATGTTGATCATGGAGCTGAGGATGGGCAGCCGCTCGTTGCCGGTCCGCACCATGGACACGAACGTCTTGTCGATCTTGACCGTGTCCACGGGCAGGTCCTGCAGTCGGCCCAGGGAGGAATAGCCGGTGCCGAAATCATCCAGCGCCACCCGGGCTCCGGCGTCCCGCACCTTGCTGAGCTGCTGGATCAAGCTGCAGTCGGCGTCGAAAAAGACGGTCTCGGTGACTTCCAGGACCAGCTGGTAGGGCGCCACGCCGCTGGCCTCCGCCAGCTGGAGCACCGTCTCGGCGAAATCCGGTTCCTGCAACTGGACTCCCGAGACGTTCACTGCCAAGGAGCGCGCCGGGTCCTCACTGAGCCACGGGGCCAGCTGCACCATTCCGGTGGCCATCACTTCCGCGCCGATCTCGCTGATGAGGCCCGTGCGCTCGGCGAGGGGAATGAAGATCGACGGCGGCACCCGCTCGCCGCCGCGGTCCCACCTGGCGAGCGCCTCCAGCTGGACCACCTGGCCCATGCGGTGCGACACGATCGGCTGGAAGTCCACGGTGATCTCGCCGCGCTGCACGGCCAGCTGCAGCCCGCTCTCCATGTGCGTGCGCTGCACCAGCGCCTGCATCATGTCCGGGTGGAAGCGCAGGAACCGGTTTTTGCCTGCAGCTTTGGCCGCGTACATGGCAATGTCGGCGTGCCGCAGCAGCTCGGAGGGCCCCACGCTGTCCTGGCCGAGCGAGGCGACACCCAGGCTGAGGCTCGGCCGGAGAACAGTGCCGCTGATAGTCACGGGGACGTGCAGGCAGCGCACGATGCACGCTGCAATTGCGTCCGCGTCCGGGCAGGCGGTCAGGAGCACCACGAACTCGTCGCCGCCCAGCCTTGCCACCACGTCAGCCGTGGGCACGCAGCCGCGCAGCCGGCGGGCCACTTCAATGAGCATGTCGTCGCCTGCCTGGTGGCCAAGGATGTCGTTGACTTCCTTGAAGTCGTCCAGGTCAAGGAGCAGCACATCCACCGTTTTCAGCCGCGGTTCCTGCAGCGACCCGGCCAGGGCATCGTTGAACACGCCCCTGTTGGCGAGCCCGGTCAGCGGGTCCTGGAACGCCATGGCCCGCAGCTTTTCAGTCTGGACGGCTAGGTCCATCATGGCCCGGTGCGCCTGCTCCTGCGCTTTACGCCGCGGCGTCACATCGCGGAAGCTCCATACCCGGCCCACGATCCTGTCGCCCACCCGCTGCGGCCGGGAATACCGCTCAAAGGTCCGCCCGTCGCGCAGCTCCACAACGTCGTGGCTTTCAGCCGCAGGGTCTTCCTGGAGTTCGCCCAGCCGGGCCGTGAAAGCCACCGGTTCAGCCACCTGGGCAATGACCAGCCGCAGGGCAGGCTCGTCGCTGTCCGCGTCAAGAACCCCGGGCGGAAGGCCCCACATGGACAGGAATTGTTCGTTGAATCCGGCCACGCGCCCGTCAATGCCCATCACCAGGATGCCGTCGGCAGTCGACTCGAGAGTGGCTGTCAGCAGCGACATCGCCTCGCGCAGGTTGGCGTCCGCAGCTTTGCGGTGCGCTGTTCCGCGGGCTGAGAGCAGCAGTCTGGGGGCCTCCGTCCCGCCGGGCCCGGAAGCGCCCGCAGCCGTGGTCTCCGCCGCGGGGAGGAGCGCCGCCGCCAGTTCGAGGGGGAACTCTGTCCCGTCTCCGCGCAGACCGGCCACCTCCTTGGGCAGCGGATGCTCCGCGGGCTGGGTGAGGATCTGGTGCAGAAGGTGGGCCACCTGGTCCCGGAAGCCCTCCGCGAACAGTACCCGGTGGTCCAGGCCGGTGAAGGAGTCCGGCGGCAGGCCGAACAGCCGTGCCGCCGCGGCGTTGGCCGCAAGGATGGTGCCGTCCGCATTCAGGGCCAGCAACGCATCCGGACTCGCGTCCATGACCACGCCGAAAGTTTGTAATGCCACGTTGTTGCCACGGTCCAGAAAACCCGTCATTCCACCACCCCCTCGCCATCATAAAGGCCCCGGTGGACATTGGCCGGAAAAGGGCCCGGAAAGGCACTGGCAATTTCATTCTGCGCAGCCCAGGGTGTGACAAGTAAAAAGCGCCGGACTCCCTTTCGGGAGTCCGGCGCTTCCTGCTAATGGATGCGGTGGATAGTGGCTATACCCGACGGCCGCTGCGGTTGGTGACAGCGCCGTAGATCAGCAGCACAATGATCGAGCCGAGAATGGCCAGCAGCCAGGTCCTGAGGTCGAAGAATTCCGCCAGTCCGCCGCCAAAGATCAGCGAACCGATCCAGCCGCCCAGGATGGCCCCGACTACACCCAGGACCAGGGTCACCACCCAGCCGCCCCCTTGGCGGCCCGGCAGGATGGCCTTTGCAATGGCTCCAGCAATCAGGCCCAAAATGAGAAAACCGATAATGCCCATGTTGCCACTCCTTGTCAGTAAGTTGTGCCGGGCCCCCATTTCCGGTGTGATTCATTCAATCAGCAGGCTTACTACTCTGCAAGGCTTTCAGTATTACAGGATGGTTGTCAGTTTTTCCGGTGGAAATGCGTAACCATTCGGCGGACACGACGGCAAAGGCCCTGGTCCTGCGCCGATAGGATGGCAAGTCCCGCAACAGACTCCTCGCAAGAGACGCCGCTCAACGCACCAAGGAGGGCACGCATGACCAGCCGAACCGCCAGGCCCCGTGCCATCTTCCTCGATATCGACGGCACATATGCAGACCACGGCCTCGCTCCGGACGCGCACGTGGATGCCGTACGGACGGCCCGCGAGCTGGGCCATCTGGTCTTTGTCTGCACCGGCCGCCCGTTGTCCATGGTCCCTGGCCACATCCTCAATGCCGGATTCGACGGCACCATCACCGGCGCCGGAGCCAGGGTGGCGGTCGGCGGCGAGATCCTCAGGGACGCACGGTTCGACCCACACCTGGCGGCACGCCTTGTGGAAGCCCTGGACGCCAACAACGCGGCCTACATCCTGGAAGCGCCCGAGGCGCTGTACGGCCGCAGGGGAGTGGACCGGCGGCTGCGGGAGGTGCTTGGGCCCATCTTCGCCGGACGTCCGCAGCACGACGGCGTCCTCAGCACCGACGTTGATCCACTTGAGGACATCCTGGGCCCGATGCAGTACAGCGACGATCTCCGGACAACGTCGTACGCCAAAATTTCGTGCTTCGATTCACCCGTGCCGCTGGCCCGCCTGCTGGAGGCCTTTGGCCCGGAGGTGGGGCTGATCCCCAGTTCCCTGTCGGCGCTGGGTGAGCGCGCGGGGGAGATCTTCATGGCCGGCACCCACAAGGCCGTCGGCATCCAGGCGGTGGAGGCACGGCTCGGGCTGGACCGGGCGGATATCGTTGCCATCGGCGACAGTGCGAACGACATCGAGATGCTTGAATACGCAGGCGTGGGTATTGCGGTGGAGGGCGGCCACCCCGCCGTCCTTGCCGTCGCGGACAGGGTCACCGCGGCACCTGCCGGCAACGGTGTGGCGTTGGCGTTCGCCGAGTTGGGGCTCCTGGGCTAGCCTCAGCGTCCCGCAGCCACCCCCTCCAGGGCTACGGTGGAGGTGCCCAGGCCGCGCACCACCCAGTCCTCTTCCTGCCAGGCCGCTTCATCCAGCACGTTCCGCGCGTCCAGCGGGGGAGTCGCGGATGTCGTCAGTGTCGGGTTTGAAGGAAGCGCCCAGAACGGTGACGAATGCCCGGCCAGCGCCCCGCCGCACAGCTCCGCTGCGAGCCTGACGGTGCGGTCACGTTGGCCGAGGTTCACCGAATCGACCAAACGCATTCAGTCCTCGACGGCCGGCACGCCGAGTGCGGCGGGCTGGGTGCCGAAACTGCGGATGTCCTTGGGCAGGCAGCCGCCACCAAAACCCAGCCCTGCCTGCAGGTACCGGCCCCCGATCCTGGGGTACAGTCCCATCGCTTCACTGAGTTCCCCCCACGTCCGCGCCGGCGGCGTCACACAGTTCAGCGACCGCATTGATGAAACTGACCTCGGTTGCCAGGTACGCGTTGGCGGCGGACTTGATGAGCTCCGCCGTAGCGAAGTTGCAGACCATGCGCGGGATCCCGGCTGCCAGCAGCGGCTCATACACAGCATCCAGCGCTGCCGTCACTTCCAGCGGTGCCCCGGTGGCGGAGCAGGTCCACCGTGCCGACGGGGACGGTGGATTTGCCCACGACGGCGGCGCCCGCAGCCAGGTGCGGCAGCAGGGCTTCCGTGGCGGAGACGAGGAAGGTGAGGTCGGCGGCGTCGGACGTCTTTTCCTGCGGTGTCCCCACGCAGAGGAAATGCACCTGGGCGCCATTGGCCTCTGCCGGGTCCGTCGAGAACCGCAGCCTCCCGTTGGCGCGGCCGTCCT
The DNA here is from genome assembly GCF_030816725.1 of Pseudarthrobacter defluvii. Classification (NCBI taxonomy): domain Bacteria; kingdom Bacillati; phylum Actinomycetota; class Actinomycetes; order Micrococcales; family Micrococcaceae; genus Pseudarthrobacter; species Pseudarthrobacter defluvii. The sequence continues at coordinate 3,090,555 of NZ_JAUSYG010000001.1, read as the reverse complement.
GAAGGAGTCCGCTCAGCCCGGGCTCGTGGAACGGCGCCATGCCCTGGGCCAGCTGCTGCACCTTGCCGGGATCGACGTCGATGCCCACCACCGTGTGGCCGATGGATGCCAACGTTGCAGCGTGGACAGCGCCCAGGTAGCCGAGCCGATCACGGATATCTTCATACTTTGTCTCCCTTGGCGTTGATCGCGCTGACCGGAACGGCCGCGATGGCCTCCTCGTAGTGCTGCACCAGTTCCATGCACAGCGCCGGCCAGGTTCTGTCCTGGACCGAGGCGTGTGCTGCGGCGGCAAATGCACGGCGCTTGGCGTCATCGCCTGTCAAATCCTGTACGCGGGCGCGCATGGCTGAAAGGTCACCGGGCTCGTAGAGCCACCCGGTCCGTGAATTCTCCACCAGGTCCAGTGGGCCGCCCCTGCCCGTGGCCACCACGGGCACGCCCGATGCCATGGCCTCCTGGATGGTTTGGCAGAAGGTTTCAAACTCGCCGGGATGGACGAACAGGTCGAAGGATGCCACGGTGCGGGCCAGGTCCTCGCCGCCCAGGAAGCCGGTAAACACCGCGCCGGGAAGGGCCGATTCCAGGACTGCGCGCTGCGGCCCGTCACCCACGATCACCAACTTCGTGTTGGGGATACCGCGGAGGGCTGCGAGGTCTTCCACCTGCTTTTCCACGGCAAGCCTGCCCACGTATCCGATGATCCGCTCACCGTTGGGGGCAACCGAACCCCGCCAGCCGCCGTCGCGCTTCCCCGGCGAGAACCGCGCCGTGTCCACACCCCGGCGCCACATCCGCACGCGCGGTATGCCCCGGCCGCGCAGCTGGTCCAGCGCGAACGTGGAGGGCGCCAGGGTGCGCGTGGCCAGCAGGTGGATGTTCTCCACCCGGGTCCAGGCCCAGTTTTCCAGGAAGGGCACGCCGTACCGGGCGGCGTAGCCGGGGACCTCGGTCTGGTAGACAGCCACGGTCGGGATCCTGAGCTGGCTGGCCGCCTGGGCCGCACGCCATCCCAGCACGAAGGGCGAGGCAAGGTGCACCACGTCGGGCGCGTACTCGGCAAGGATTCGCTTGACCCGGTACACACCTCCCATGGCCACCCGGACATTTGCGTAACCGGCCAGCGGGACCGCCGGAAGCCTGTGCACCCCGGCCCCTTTGACCTGGCCGGCCGGCTCCCCATCAGGTGCGGAAGGGGCAATGACCAGGACGTCGTCACCCCGCTCCCTGAGATGGTCCAGGACCCGCAGGATTGAGTGCGTGACACCGTTCATCAACGGCAAAAAAGATTCGGCAACGATTGCGATCTTCACCCCTCAACCGTGGGCTTCTTCCTTGAAATGACGGGGGAGAACGCATGACCCTGAGGAGAAGCCCGGATGAACAGCGGGCCCCGGTCTAAAAAAAATTTACTAAGTAGGCTTTGCATTCGATGCTAAGCATGCTTACGGTAGTGGGGCAGTCAGCGCAGCCTCAAGCAACGGGGCAGGAAGCCGGATGACGGGAAACTGCCCCGGTCCGGAAAATCCAACGCTGGCAGACCCAGTGCAAAGACAATCCAAGGAGACGTCATGCTCAACAGGGAAAACCTTGAAAACCTGCTCACCAAGGGCGGAAACGTCGTCGGATCCGACGGCTCCAAGATCGGTTCAATCGGCCAGCTGTACGCAGACGACGACACGGGCGAACCCACATGGGTCACCGTCAAGACGGGCCTTTTCGGCACTTCCGAATCTTTCGTGCCGGTTGAGGGCGCACACGACCAGGGCGGAGACCTGGTGGTTCCCTTCAGCAAGGAGCACGTCAAGGACGCCCCCCGCGTGGACGCCGACGGCCACCTCAGCCCCGAGGAAGAGGACCGGCTGTACACCTACTACGACCGTGGAGCACGGACCTACACGGAGGCGACCTCCGGGTACGACACATCCGACATTGCAAGCTCCGGCACCAGGAACGACGTCGATTTCCAGGGCGACGCGGACCTGAACGCAGGCACCCCCACGGCCGGCATCGCCGCCGAACGGGACACCCACAACCGCGGAACTGTTGGCTACGACACCTCCGGCCCCACCACCGACGACGCCATGACGCGGTCCGAGGAACAGCTGCACGTGGGCACGGAGCGTGAGGCCGCCGGCCGGGCACGGCTGCGGAAGTACGTCACCACCGAGAACGTCACCAAGACCATCCCGGTGGAGCGTGAGGAAGTCCGGATCGAGCGTGAGCCGATCACGGATGCCAACCGCGGCGCAGCCCTCGACGGCCCTGCCATCAGCGAAGAAGAGCACGAGGTGATCCTGCACGAGGAGCGCCCGGTGGTGGAAAAGGAAGCTGTTCCGGTGGAGCGGGTCCGTCTGGACAAGGAAACCATCCGCGACGACGTCACCGTCAACGAGGAAGTCCGCAAGGAAAACATCGAAACAGACGGCGACCACCGTCGCTGATCGGGGCGGGGGCTTGTCCCCCTTGTCCCTGCGGGCGTGCTGGTTGGACCAGCAGCCCTGACACGGTGAACGGCGCCGGGAGCCAAACTTGGGGGCTCCCGGCGCCGCACCCTTTTAAACGGCAGCCGTTTAAAAGGGTGCGGCCGTTTAAAACGCTGGTGCAGCCGCGCTGGAAGCGGTGGCTGCACCAGCCAGTAGGACGAATATCTTCAGAACTTACGGTTCATCTCTCATTCGCGGCTCCTGTTTTCCCGGTTTACGACAATCCGGGCCCTTTGCTGGCGGTGATCACACGCTTCGGCCAGCAGAAATCGCAGTACCCCTTCGACGGGGCGGCGGGTGTTGGTTTCTACCAATTTTACGGCTGGCCCCCGGAAAAAGCGCCGGGCGCAAGCGCATTTGGTTGATGATCACAGCTGCCGCGGAGCCTGTCGCTCCCGGGCGGAGCGCACGCTCCGTGACACCATGGAACACGATGAAACTGCGCGCTGATCAGACCGGAGACCGTGGCCTTCCCATGCCGTTATGGCTGCAGGGCGCCCTTGAAACAGCGCAGGCGGCGATCATTTCCGCACTGGTGGTGGTGGCACCCATCCTTGCCGTGTGGGCCACGGCCGGTTTCCAGAACGGACAGTTCGACGTCCTTGCAAGGCTGGCCGGCCAGTCCTGGCTCCTGGTCCACGGTGTGCCGCTGGAACTTACGGGCGCCGGACCCGGGCCCGCCACCCATGGCGGGTCGGGCATGCTGAGCCTGATTCCCCTGGGCCTCACCTTGATCCCGTTCCTCCTTGCCTGGCGTGCCGGCCGCAGGCTGGCCCGCGCCTCCTACACGGACCAGCTCTGGCAGGCACTGCTGGGTTCGTGGGCGGTCTACGCCGCATTCGGCGCGGCCACCGCCTTCGTGTGCCGCACCAGCGACGTCGTCATCAATCTCTGGTACGCGATGCTGGTTCCGCTGATCCCGTACGGCCTGGGAATGGTGATCGGGGCCCGACGGGAAGCAGGTTCCTGGAGCCGGCTGATCGGCGTCGACGCGGTGGACTGGATCTCGCGCACCAGCCAGCATTCCCGTTGGGCGGGGTCATACTTCGCATCTGTGGCGAAAGCAGGATTCGTTGCCGTGGCATCCGCCCTCGCCATGGCGGCTGCGCTCCTGGCACTTGACCTGTTCATCCACTGGAACCTGGTGGTCTCCGTCTACGAAGCGCTCGACGCCGGCCCGGTGGGAGGCGCGGCCCTCACCATCGCGCAGCTCGGCTTCCTGCCCAACCTTGTAGTCTTCGCCCTTGCCTGGACGTCCGGCGCCGGCTTCGCGATGGGAGTCGGCTCCCAGGTGGGTCCGCTGGCCACGGCGGTGGGGCCGCTTCCGTCCATACCCGTTCTGGCGGCCATCCCGTCCGGGCCCCTGGATTACGCCCTTGTGGCGCTGCTGGTCCCGGTGCTGGCAGGTGTCATGGCCGGGTGGTGGTTCCTCAGGGAAGGCGAAAACCACTTCGACGAATGGCTCGCCATCAAGATCCGCACCCGCTGGTTCACGGCAAGTGTCTCCACCCTGGTGCTCGGAGCTTTGGCCGGGCTGGCTGCCGGACTGCTGACCATGTGCCTGGCCTGGATTGCCAGGGGCTCAGCCGGCCTTGGCCGCCTGACAGCCATCGGGCCCGATCCGCTGTGGACGGGACTGTGGGTGGCTGCGGAGGTGGGCATCGGCGTCGTGATCGGCTACGCAGCCGGACCATGGCTGGAACGGGAGAAAACCCGCACTGTGGACCGCGACGCGGAACTGGTCCACTAGGAACCGGTCCCCGCTAGCGCACCTTGGTGGGCAACACGTCCTGGAACTGCACCATGCAGGCGTGGGTGGCGCGGTCCGTCAGCGCCCGGCCCAGGCAGGCCTGGTACTCGCGCACCTGGTCGAACAGGACGAAGGTGGTGACTATCAGCAGCACCATGACGGCGGCAACCACCAGGCCGGAAATGGTGCCGAAGAGAACCAGCTTTGACTCCCTCAGCCGGACGGCCCGCACCAGCAGGACAATCCCCAGGACCAGGCCGGCGGCGGTCAGCACGGTTGCCAGCCAGAGGTACCCGACGTCCAGCTGGTAGACGAAGAACGCACCGAGCACCGACACAACGAACATCCGGAACAGGGTGTGGGTCTTGGCGAGGGAGGCCTTAGCCGCCTCGGCGCGCGGGGGGTTGACCTGCTGCTGCCCGCTCCGGCCCGGTTCGCTGTTCATGTTTTCCAGCGTACGCGAGCCTGCACCTAAGCTGGACCAATGCGTATCGTCGTCCTCGTTTCCGGAACCGGGTCCAATCTCCAGGCCGTTATTGACGCCGTGAAGGCGGGGGAGCTCGATGTGGAAATCGCTGCGGTGGGCGCTGACCGTGAAGGGACGTACGGCGTCGAACGCTCTGCGGCGGCGGGCATCCCCACTTTCGTGGTGGACTTCAAGGCCTACCCGGACCGCGCCGACTGGAACGCCGCGCTTACCGACGCCGTGGCCGCCTACAAGCCGGACGTGGTGGTCTCCTCCGGGTTTATGCGGATCGTCAGCCCGAGCTTCATTGACGCGTTCAACGGAAGGTACCTCAACACGCACCCCGCGCTGCTCCCTGCCTTCCCGGGGGCCCACGGCGTGCGCGACGCAATGGCCTACGGCGTCAAAGTCACGGGCTGCACTGTGCACTGGGCCGACGCCGGCGTGGACACAGGTCCCATCATCGCCCAGGAAGCCGTGGCCATCGAGGGTTCCGACACCGAGGAAACCCTGCACGAGCGCATCAAGGTGGTGGAGCGCCGGCTCCTGGTCTCCACGCTGGCCACCCTCGCCGCAGACCCGGGATATTCCGCCGCCTAGCGCGGGTTACTGCAGGCGGCGCTGGCGCGTTTCCGGGGAGAAGAACGCCATCCACACTACGGAAACCAGGACCAGGGCACCGGCCAGGGCGAAGGACGTGGCCAGGCCCAACTCCGGCCAGAAGTAGTTGGCGAAGATCAGCGGCCCGAAGCCTGCGCCGAGCCGCGAGAACGTGGACGCCCAGCCAAATCCGGTGCCCCGCAGCTCGGTGGGGTAGAGCTCGGACACGTAGGCGTACAGGACCGGAATGGCCACCTGCACCACGAACCCGAACACGAGCAGCCAGAACACCGCGGCCGTTGGGATGTCCACCACGAACGCCACGATCACCAGGGTCAGCGCGGACATCGGCCCCGTGATGGCAAGGATCCACTTTCGACCCACTCGTTCCACCAGGAGGGCAGCCACCACCACGCCCAGGAACCCGACGGCGGCCATGGACGCAGTGGTGACGAACGCCTTGTACTCGGCGAACCCTGCGCCGATCAGGATCCTGGGCATCCAGGTCAGGGACAGGTAGTAGACCAGCAGGATGCTGAAGAACAGGGACCAGGCCGCTGCGGTGATCTTCCAGTTGAACTGCCACACGGAGCGCAGCTGGGTCCATGCGCTGCCGGCGGAGAGGCGCGGGACATCCCTGGCGTCGGGGAGGCTGTAGGCGCGCGGTTCCGCCCCGGTGGCCTCCACCAGCCCGTCAATGATCCGGGCCGCTTCCTCGCGCCGGCCTTTCCGGATGAGGAACAGGGGGGACTCCGGCACGCTGCGCCGGACCCAGAAGACCAGGAGTGCGGGCAGGACCATCACCAGCATGGTGAGGCGCCAGTCGCCGGACAGGGCCACCAGCCCGGCGGAGACGAAGCCGGCCAGCGCCGCGCCGATCGGCCACCAGCCGTCCATGGCGGTGAGTACCTTCCCGCGCTGTTTCCGCGGTGTGAACTCGCCAACCAGCGCGTAGTCCACGGGGATGCAGCCGCCCAGGCCAAAGCCGGCCAGGAACCGGAAGGCGCAGAACCAGATGAAGTCGGGGGCGAACGCGCCCAGGACGGTGAACACCGAGAACAGCAGCAAGGTGGCCGTGAACGCCTTCTTGCGCCCCACCGTGTCCGCGACCGTTCCCCAGACGAAGGCACCCAGGGCCATCCCGATCAGGTTGGAGGTACCAACCCAAGCGGCCTCGCCAGCGGAGAGGGCCCAGTGCTTGGACAGCAACGGAATCAGGATGCCGTTAAGCGTCACATCCCAGGCGTCGAACATGAAGCCGAGGCCCCCCACCAGGAAGATCCTGCCCTGGACTTTCCATCGCCAGGGCAGTTCCTGGACCACCTGTTCGCCGCTGGGCACAGTGGTGTAAGTATTCATCGCCGCCTCCTGTGAAAACTTTAGCCCGCCTCACCGCGTTCACACTCCGGCGGACACACGGGGCAACCGCGTCCTTCGCGATAAACTGGCCCTATCCCCACCAACCGCGGCCCTGGTCCGCGAGATAAGACGGAGACATTTGTGAGCTTCACGCAGCATGAGCGCGTATCCATTGACCGTGTACCCATTCGCCGGGCCCTGATCTCGGTCTACGACAAGACCGGTCTGGAGGAGCTCGCGCAGGGCCTGCATGCAGCGGGCGTCAAGCTGGTCTCCACCGGGTCCACGGCCAAGAAGATCGCCGCCGCGGGCATCCCCGTGCAGGAGGTGGAGGAAGTCACCGGTTCGCCCGAGATGCTGGACGGCCGCGTCAAGACCCTGCACCCGCGCGTCCACGGCGGCATCCTGGCGGACCGCCGCGTCCCCGCGCACATGGAAACGCTTGCCAGCATGGACATCGAGGCCTTCGACCTGGTGGTGGTGAACCTCTACCCGTTCGTGGAGACCGTCAAGTCCGGTGCCGCGCAGGACGACGTCGTGGAGCAGATCGACATCGGGGGCCCCGCCATGGTGCGCTCGGCAGCCAAGAACCACGCCGCCGTCGCCATCGTTGTGGATCCCGGCTTCTATGGCCAGGTTGTGGAGGCCGCCGCCGCCGGTGGTTTCGACCTGAAGACCCGCCGCCGCCTCGCCGCCAAGGCCTTCGCCCACACCGCGTCCTACGACAACGCCGTGGCCACCTGGACCGCCAGCCAGTTCCTGGATGAGGACGGCGACGGCGTCATCGACTGGCCAGCCTACGCGGGCCTGTCCCTGGAACGCTCCGAGGTACTTCGCTACGGCGAGAACCCACACCAGCAGGCTGCCCTCTACGTGGACAAGGCAGCGCCGATGGGCATCGCCCAGGCTGACCAGCTGCACGGCAAGGCCATGAGCTACAACAACTTCGTTGACGCCGACGCCGCCCTGCGGGCCGCCTACGACTTCGCCGAGCCCGCCGTCGCCATCATCAAGCACGCCAACCCGTGCGGCGTGGCCGTGGGTTCGGCTGACGCCGCCGATCCCATCGCCGACGCCCACGCCAAGGCCCACGCCTGCGACCCCGTCTCTGCATTCGGTGGCGTCATTGCCGCCAACCGCACCGTCACCGCAGGCATGGCCAACACGGTCAAGGACATCTTCACCGAGGTGGTCATCGCCCCCGGCTTCGAACCCGAGGCTGTCGAAATCCTCTCCAAGAAGAAGAACATCCGCTTGCTGGCCCTGCCCGAGGGTTACGGCCGTTACCCCACGGAGTTCCGCCAGGTCTCGGGCGGGATGCTGGTCCAGGTCACGGACAAGGTGGACGCCGACGGCGACAACCCCGCCAACTGGACCCTCGCCGCGGGTGAAACCGCTGACGAGAAGACCCTCGCGGACCTCGCCTTTGCCTGGACCGCGTGCCGGGCCGCCAAGTCCAACGCCATCCTCCTCGCCGAGAACGGCGCCGCGGTGGGCATCGGCATGGGCCAGGTCAACCGCCTGGACTCCTGCCGCCTGGCCGTGGAGCGGGCCAACACCCTGGGCGTCACGGTGGAGTCCGACGTCGAAGGTGCCGGCGGCGCTTCCAATGCCAGCGGCGCCGGCGCACCCCAGCGCGCCCAGGGAGCCGTGGCAGCCTCCGACGCGTTCTTCCCGTTCGCCGACGGCCTGCAGATCCTGATCGACGCCGGCGTCCGCGCCGTGGTGCAGCCCGGCGGCTCCGTCCGCGACGACGAGGTAATTGCGGCAGCGAACGCGGCCGGCATCACGATGTACTTCACGGGCGCCCGCCACTTCTTCCACTAGTCCCCGCCGGCCCCCTAACCTCGCAAGCTCGGCCAGGGGACCCTGCCGGCGTGGGCCCACCCGCCGGCCCCCTAACCTCGCAAGCTCGGCCAGGGGACCCTGCCGGCGTGGGCCCACCCGCCGGCCCCCTAACCTCGCAAGCTCGGCCAGGGAACCCTGCCGGCGTGGGCCCACCCGCCCGCCCCCTAACCTCGCAAGCTCGGCCAGGGGACCCTGCCGGCGTGGGCCCACCAGCCGCATCGATTGCTCCGTAACTGCCGTTTTCACGCCTGATAACGGCAGTTACGGAGCAATGGATGGCCACCCAACGACGACGGCGCCCGCCCCCTGAAAGGGGACGGGCGCCGTCGTCGTTGTGCTGGCTTAGTCCTGCTCATCCGTGCGCTGGCCCGGCTCCGGAAGCTTGATCTCCCGGGGCTTCGCTTCCGCCATCCGCTCCTTGGTCCAGTACTCGAGCACCTCCTCGGGCGACTGGGTCAGGTCAACATGGCTGACGGGATCTTCGTCCGGATCAGGCGCCTCAGGATTTCGCTGCACGCTTGAACGTGTCCTGGATGACGGTGCCCCAGTACGGGCCGTACATGACGGATGAGCCGTTATAGCCGTAGCTGTTGATGGAGTTCTGCAGGCCGTCGGAGCCTTCGCCGATGAACCACGGGCCGCCCGAGGAGCCGCCCGTCATGTCGCAGGGGATGCCCTGGGTGCCGAACTGCGGGTTGTTGGCGTCATCGGAGGCGGTGCCGGTGCAACTCTTGAGGGTCTCCCCGTTGAACGGTGAAGCCGCGGGGTAGCCGTACGACGTGTAGGCGAGCCCCCGTGCCTGGTTGAAGGCGGTGCCCGAGCCGCCGACGACGTCGGTCAGCCGGTCGCCGTTGCTGTCCCTGTTCATGACGGCGAAGCCGGTGTCAAAGGTCATGTCGCCGTTGGCGACCCACTGGGTGGGGGCGTACAGGGCCTTGGCGGTCCACTTGCCATAGGGGGCGGCGCCGTTTTCGTAGGCGGGAACGAAGATGAAGTTGGTGGCGTACGCGCCCGGTCCTTCGTTCACGCAGTGCCCGGCCGTGGCCACGGTGCTGCTGTTTGTGGACGTGACGGCGTTGCCCGAGCACACATAGTTGGCCCCGCCCAGGGTGAAGAAGACCTTGCCGATGTGTGAGACCGGGTCTTCACTCTGCGCGATGGTGGGCTTGCCCTTGGTGCCCTTGGTGCCCTTGATGCCCTTGGTGGTGGCGGGCTTGCCTTTCTCCACGAGAGCGGCGCTGGAGCGGTTGCCGCGTTCCAGGGCTTTGCCGGCGAGGGTGTCGCCGGGGACGGCACTCTGCATCCGCTCGGGGCTCCAGTAGTCTGCTGCCCCGCGGGCGTCGACGGTGACGCTGGCGACGGACGGGTTTGCCGTCCCGTCGGAGGGGGCCGGGGCGGCAGAAGCCCCGCCCGCGGATGCGAGAACCAGCACGGCGGCCGCCGAGAGGGTGAGGAGGCCTGAGGCCAGAGACCTTGTGCGTGTCATTGTTGTCCTGTCTGAACGGGGTTGGGCCCGGAATCGGTGGTGACTTCAGCGAATTTATCGTTATCAGACAAGTTTGTACACAGTAGTGAGATATCAGAAAGCGACTTAGGACCCTTCCGGTGTTCCCCGGTGGGGGACGTGACGACGGCGGCGCGGGCGCCCGGTGCCCGCGCCGCCGTCGTACGTTTCTCTATCGCTGTAATCCTGCTCTCACCGCGGTAATGCGGGAGCTCCGTTGAGGTTTGAACGGGCGTCCTCGGGTAAGTTGTACATGGTGAAATAGACCGAATTTTCACAACCAAGCCGACCCACAGGGAGACGCCCGCGCATGTCCAAGATTATCTACACCCACACCGACGAAGCGCCGATGCTGGCTACCTATTCGTTCCTGCCCATCATCGAGGCTTTCGCTTCGACAGCAGGTGTGGAGGTGGAGACCCGCGACATTTCGCTCGCCGGCCGCATCATCGCCGTCTTTGGTGACTACCTGACCCCCGAGCAGCAGATCGGTGACGCCCTTGCTGAACTCGGTGAGCTGGCGAAGACGCCGGAAGCCAACATCATCAAGCTGCCCAACATCAGCGCCTCAATCCCGCAGCTGAAGGCCGCCATCGCCGAGCTGCAGGGCCAGGGCTACGCGCTGCCGGATTACCCGGACAACCCCGCCTCGGACGAGGAAACGGCCATCCGCTCGCGCTACGACAAGATCAAGGGCTCCGCCGTGAACCCGGTCCTGCGTGAAGGCAACTCGGACCGCCGCGCACCGCTGTCCGTAAAGAACTACGCCCGCCAGAACCCGCACTCCATGGGTGCATGGACCCCGGACTCCAAGACGAACGTGGCCACGATGGGCCAGGACGACTTCCGCTCCAACGAGAAGTCCGTGGTCATCGAAAACGAGGGCACCATCGCCCTCCAGCTGGTCCGTGAAGACGGGTCCGTGAAGGTCCTGAAGAAGGCCTTCCCCGTCCTGGCCGGCGAGGTCATCGACGGCACCGTGCTGCGCGCCGCCGCCCTGGATGAGTTCCTGAAGGCCCAGGTTGCCCGCGCCAAGGAAGAAGGCGTGCTGTTCTCCGCACACCTCAAGGCCACCATGATGAAGGTCTCGGACCCCATCATCTTCGGCCACGTGGTGAAGGCCTACTTCTCTGAACTGTTCGAGACCTACGGCAAGCAGCTCTCCGCCGCCGGCATCAGCCCCAACAACGGCCTTGCCGCCATCCTCAGCAGCCTCGAGGACCTGCCCGCGGATGTCCGCGAGGGCGTCCAGAACCTGATCAAGAAGGGCCTCGAAGACGGTCCCGCGCTGGCCATGGTGGACTCCGACAAGGGCATCACCACCCTGAACGTCCCCAGCGACGTCATCGTTGACGCCTCCATGCCGGCCATGATCCGCAGCTCCGGCCACATGTGGGGCCCGGACGGCAAGGAAGCCGACACCCTGGCCGTCCTGCCGGACAGCTCCTACGCCGGCATCTACCAGGTGGTCATCGATGACTGCCGCGCCAACGGCGCCTACGACCCCACCACCATGGGCACCGTCCCGAACGTGGGCCTCATGGCACAGGCCGCCGAGGAATACGGCAGCCACGACAAGACGTTCGAGATCCAGGAAGCCGGCACGGTGCAGATCGTGGACGGCTCCGGCAACGTCCTGATCGAGCACGAGGTTTCCGAGGGTGACATCTGGCGCGCCTGCCAGACCAAGGACGCCCCCATCCGCGACTGGGTCAAGCTGGCCGTCACCCGCGCCCGCGCCTCCCAGACCCCGGCCGTGTTCTGGCTGGACGAGGAGCGCGCGCACGACGCCAACCTGATCGCCAAGGTCAACGAGTACCTGAAGGAGCACGACACCGAAGGTCTGGACATCCAGATCATGGCCCCGGTCAAGGCCACCGCCTTCACCCTGGAGCGCATCCGCAAGGGCGAAGACACCATCTCCGTCACCGGCAACGTGCTCCGCGACTACCTGACGGACCTGTTCCCCATTCTGGAACTGGGCACCAGCGCCAAGATGCTCTCGGTTGTTCCCCTGATGAACGGTGGCGGGCTCTTCGAGACAGGTGCCGGTGGCTCCGCTCCGAAGCACGTCCAGCAGCTGCTGAAGGAAAACCACCTCCGCTGGGACAGCTTGGGCGAGTTCCTGGCCCTGGCCGTCAGCTTCGAGCACCTGGCCACCACCACGGGCAACGCCCGCGCGCAGGTACTGGCTGACACGCTGGACCGCGCCACCGGCACGTTCCTGCTGGAGAACAAGTCCCCGAGCCGCCGCGCCGGCGAGCTGGACAACCGTGGCAGCCACTACTTCCTGGCCCGCTACTGGGCTGAAGAGCTGGCCAAGCAGACGGACGACGCCGACCTGGCCGCCGCCTTCAGCTCGGTCGCCAACGAGCTGTCCTCCGAGGAGGAGACGATCGTGGGTGAGCTGGCCGAGGTCCAGGGCTCGCCGGCAGACATCGGGGGCTACTACCGCCCGGACGACGCCAAGGCTTCCGCAGTGATGCGTCCGTCCGCCACCCTGAACAAGGTCATCGCCAGCCTGAGCTAGCGGCGGTCCGCTGCTGCGGCAGCTCTGGTCGAAAAGGAAGCGGTGCTCCGGAGAGAAATTCCGGAGCACCGCTTCCTTCGGTTAAGCCCAGGGCGGGCGCAGGACATGCCATGTCCAGCGCGGACTCAGTTTTTGCCTTTGCCCTTGTCGCCGTTGTTCTTGCCCGCATTTCCGCCGTTGCCGGATGCCGCGTTGCCCTGGTCCGCTGCCGGGGCCGGGGCCGGAGCAGGTGCCGGCTGTGACGCGGGTGCTTCCGGCGCGGGGGAGGGGGTTTCCGTTCCTTGGGCAGCGGCTGCTGGTGCGTCTGCGGGAGCCTTCGGCGCGGCAGCTTTCTGGGCGGCGACGGCCTCGTTCAGGTCGGCCCGGACAGCGGTGGCCACCGTGGTGATGCTGCGGCGCCGTTCGTCCGAAACCTGGCCTTTTGCCTGTGCCGCTGACAGGTCTGCCTCCAGACCTTCCAGTGCTTTGAGCGCGGACGCGGGATCGTTCTGCGACGACGCCTGCGTTACTTCGAGTACCCGCGCCTGGAGCTGTGTTGCGGCTTCACGCTGCAGCCCGTTCCCCGGTGCCGCACACGCGTTGAGGAAGCTTGCCGCTATCAGCGCCGCGGAGCACGCCAGCAACATCCGGTTGGGAGATGCCTGCAGCAGGGTCACGGTTCGACGCTCTTTTGGAGTTCCTGCAGATGGTCGCCCAGGGTGCCGGTCACCGTGGGGTAGGGCACGACGTCGGCCGGGCGGGCAGAGATGCTCATGATCACTGCGGCTGCGGCTGCAGCGAACACCAGGACGCCGAGTACCACGGCCAGCCAGATCCGCTGGGTCCGCGACAGTCGTAGCTTCCTGGCGGTTTTGGCCGCGGCCGGGCTGGCTGCCGCCGTGCCGGAACCGCCCGCAGTGGTCCGGCCAGGCGGCTGCAGCGGCGAGGAGGCGGGAGCAATGGCGCCGGTGGCTTCGGCTGCCTCCCGCACTTCGTCCACGGATTCCTCGGCGGTGATGGTGGGCGGGTGGAAGGGCATGGCGGGAAGCACCCGTGTTGTTTCGGGGGCCAGTTCTCCCGGCGTTGACGCCGGCGAAACCAGGGCCTGGCGCAGCGCGGTCTCAATGTCCGCGGCTGCCGGCCGCTCCAGCGGCTCGATGGCGGTCATGGAACGGATCAGGTCGGCCCATTCGGCGGGGACGTCGTCGGGAATTTCCGGCGCGCGGTGGAGCCGTGCAACCGCCGATTCCACGGCACTGCCGGGGTATTCCACGGTGCCCTTGATGCATTCCAGCAGCACCAGGCCCAGCGAGTAGATGTCCGTGGCGGAGGACAGGGGTTTGCCCAGGGCCTGCTCCGGGCTGAGGTAGGCAGCGGTGCCCACCATGGTGCCGGTCGCAGTGAGCCGGGTGGAATCGACAATCCTTGCGATCCCGAAGTCCGTGAGTTTGGGGCGCAGCGGCTCGCCCGGACGGATCTGCACCAGGAGGATGTTGCCCGGTTTGATATCCCGGTGGATGATGCCGAGGCCGTGCACGTAGGCCAGGGCATCGGCAATCCCGGCGCCGATGACTGATAACTCTTCAAGCGGTACGCGGCTGTGCCGGATACGGCTGCGAAGGTCCTGGCCCTCCACGAGTTCCATGGTGAGGAATGGCCGGGGCTCGTCCGGGATGCGGTCGTCGATGCCAGCGTCGAAGAGAGTAACCAGGCCGGGGTGGTTCAGGGTGGCCAGGAGTTGGATCTCGGCTTCCTGCCGCTTCAGTTCCTCAGCATCCGGAGCCTGCGGCGCAAAGAGCTTCAGCGCCACGTCCCGGCCCAGGTTTTCGTCACGCGCACAGTAGACCGAAGACATTCCGCCACGGCCTACGATTTCCCCCAAACGGTAGCGACCGCCGACAACTTCATTCTTGATGGAGCTAGGCGATTCCGCCACCATGACCGTTCCTCCCGGTGCGCTGCGGCACTGTCGTACCTCAAATTATACGGGCGGTGCGGCGGAACTCATGATTGACCTAGGCGTTCACCTCGCGACACGCCGACGGCCCGGCGGCGATTTCAAACGCTTCCGCCGCCGGACCATTGGCTACAAGGACATGTGTGCTGAAGACATGTTTTGTACTGTTCTTTCGTTTCGGTGCTGTTGCCCTCCTTCCGTCAGCCCGCTGGGTGCTGCCGCTTCAGGCGCTTGGTGCGGGCGGTTTCCTGCTGTCTGTGAAAGGCTCTACGACACCTTGCGCTTGCGGAGCATCAGGAGTCCGCCGGCCAGGAGCAACAGCGCCAGGGGAAACAGGGTTCCGTCCCAGCCCGTGTTGGCAAGGCCGGTGCGGGCACCACCCGTGTTGGCAAGGCCAGAATTGCCGTTGGCCGGGGTGCTGCGCGGAACAGTAACAGTGGCGATGGCTCCGCTGACTGCGGTGGAGCCGGCCGGTGCTGCCGAGACGCTGCCGGTGCCGCCGTTCATGCCCGTGGAGTCACCGACGGTGGTGCTGCCGCCGTTGCCGGCCGGGTTGTCCGAGCCCGGGACGCTGGTGCCGGGGCCAGGGTTGCCCGGATCGAGGGTGCCGGTGTCTCCGGTGGTTCCGTCGCCCGGGTTGCTGGTACCCGGGTCAGACGTGCCGGGGGTATCCGTTCCCGGGGTACCCGTGCTGCTGTCAGCGCCGAGCCCGATGCCCAGGTCCACGACGGCGTCAATCGCGAGGTCCGTGGTGGTGCCGTCCGTGGTGCCGGTGACGGGATCGGTGATGCCGCCGAGGCCCAGGCTGACGTCCAGTGCTGCCGCAACGTCGGCGGTTGTGGAATCTGTAACCGTGCCCAATCCAAGGGCTACTGCTGCATCGACGGCGATATCTGCTGTGGTGCCGTCCGTAGTTCCGGTGACGGGATCGGTGATGCCGCCGAGACCCAGGTTGACGTCCGCCGCCGCTGCGACGTCGGCGGTTGTTGGATCAGTGACGGTGCCCAATCCAAGGGCTACTGCTGCATCGACGGCGATGTCGGCCGTGGTGCCGTCTGTAGTTCCGGTGGCGGGATCGTTGATGCCTCCGAGTCCGAGGTTGACGTCCGCTGCCGCTGCGACGTCGGCGGTTGTTGGATCAGTGACGGTGCCCAATCCAAGGGCTACTGCTGCATCGACGGCGATGTCGGCCGTGGTGCCGTCTGTAGTTCCGGTGGCGGGATCATTGGTGATGCCTCCGAATCCGAGGTCGACGTTGGCGTCGACGGCGAGGAGGTTTGCCGTGGTGCCGTCTGTGGTGCCGGTGGTGGCGGGATCGTTGGTGATGCCTCCGAGTCCGAGGTCGACGTTGGCGTCGACGGCGAGGAGGTTTGCCGTGGTGCCGTCTGTGGTGCCGGTGACGGGATCGGTGATCCCGCCGAGGGTGGCATTAACGTCCACTGCGGCGGCGGCACCAGTTGAACCGGCCGGCGTTGGGTCCCCCAGCGGGCCCAACGACGTCGAGCCAGCTGGTGCCGCCGCCGAGATGAGGGCGGAAGCGGAAAGGTCCGTCCCGCTGGTGGTGGTGTCCGCTGCGTTTGCAGCAGCGCAGCCGAAGGCAAGAAGGCCGCCGGCAAAGAGGGTGCTAAGCAGCCCCCTGCGAAGGGTGCAGTTCATGGTGGTTACTCCTGAAAGGTTGAGATTGTCCGGGCGCTGGACAGCTGCCCGCAAAGCCGCGTGCTGCCCGTGATCGGGCAGAGGGCCTCAACTAGTCAGGAGAAGAACCGGGGTCGAATGACACCGGCGCAGGGGCATGCTCGGAGACGTCCCCGGGAAGATCAGCGCAGGGACGATCGAAATCAAAGTCAAAGGGGCTAAGCCAGGCAGCGGCGCCGGACGGGCCGCCAGATGATCCACTGCTTCCCGTGCCGGACCCCGGAACCGCAGGAACCTGGGCAGGCAGCGACTCCGGATCAGCGGGAAGAGGCAGATCTGCAGCAGGGTCAATAAGCGCGGACACGTCTGACTGCAGGACCCAGGTGCCAGCGTGACCAGCAGCACTTCGGCTGTCCAGATGTGCGCTGCTGGCGGCTGGCGGCGTGCTGGCCAATTCCGCAGCAGCCTGTGCCGTTTCGGTTGGCGACTGCTGGTCCTCGGCCGTTGCTGCCGCCGCGGAAGCCCGGGCGTCTGCAGGAGCAGGAGTTTCGGCCGCCGGAACTTCAACCTGCACCGCCTCGACTGACTGCCCGGGAAGCGGAAGGGGCAGCGGAGCGGCGCCGGTTAGAAGATCGGAAACGGGTTGAAGTACCGGTTCGAGTACGGGAACAGCCTCGGCTGCAGGGTCTACGACAACCTGCACGACGCCGGCCGCCACACCGTCGGCAACCTCAGTAAGGGGAGTGGAAACCGAGGACACAGTTCCTGCCGGAACCACCTGGTCCACCAATGGAACAGATGCGATGAGGTTGTCCGCCGGCCCGGAAACCGGGGACACCACGGGCTGCAACAGCCCTGACTGTACCGCGGGTCCGGAGGGGGAACCCGCAGGAGCCGGCGAAACTGCGTCCGCAAGTTCATGGGTCAAGGACGAGACCGAACTGGTAACGCCGCCAAGGAGGGAAGATGCGTCAGGTCCTGTGTCCGCAGATGCAGCGGTGGACGAAAGCGACAGCCAGGTCACTGCGGCGGCCCCGGCAATCAGCGCCGGGCGCAGGGCACGCCATGGCGAGCTCAGACGAGCCATGCGAACCACCCCCCCCAGTGACCGGTGCAATCGATGCCGCCTAAATAGTAAGACTGCTTATCACCGAAAGTCCAGTATCTTCGCAAGGGATTTTACAAATACCGGGAGGGCTTGCGAAAAGCGTCAACTGCTAAGACAACCCGCCACGTCACTGAACCTGGCACCGCAAGGTGCCAAACCGACGTCGTGAGCCCGAAAGCCGCTAATGCCTGTCATTGGGGTACGTCACGCCAAGCTGGGCCCGGACACCATCGAAAAGCCGCATGGTATTCAACGTGTCTTCCAGAGGCATCACCGGGCTTTCGGTCAATCCCTGCTGGATGCAGCGCATCACCTCGCGCAGTTCGTAGGCGTAACCCTTGCCCACAACGTCGAAGGTTTCTGTCCGCCGGTCCTCCCACCCCTTGGAAATGACTAGTTCAAGCGGGTTGTTGATGGAACCCACGCTCTGCAGGAAGCCGAGACTTCCCGCCACCGTGGCCGTGCGCGGACCGTGGGCCAGCAGCGATGACGTGAGCTGGACCTGGGCAGCATTGTCGTAGCCGAGCGTCATGGCATTCTGTGCATCGACACCGTCGTCATTGACCACACCCGTGGCGCTCACAGTCTGCGGAAAGCCGAGGGTGCCGAGCGCCCACAGGAGCGGGTAGACGGACAAGTCCAGCAGGGCACCGCCGCCGTCTTTCCGGGCCCACAGCCTAGCGGTGGGGGAGTATGGCGCCGGGAAGCCGAGGTCTGCCGTGATCCAGTGGATATCGCCCAGTTCCCCGGAAGTGGCGATCTCGAAAGCGCGTTGCATGGAGGGCAGGAACCGGCTCCAGACTGCCTCCATCAGGAAGAGCTTCCGGCTGCGCGCCACGTCGATAAGCTCAGCCGCCTCCCGAGCGTTGATCGTGAAGGCCTTCTCGCAGAGCACATGCTTGCCGGCGTTAAGGGCGGCGAGGACCATTTCGTGGTGCTGTGCGTGCGGGGTGGCAACGTAGACAACGTCCACGGCGTCATCAGCGAGCAGCCGCTGGTGGCCGGGCACACCGCCGTCGTCCCCGTACGCCTTTGCGAAGTCATAAGCCACGGCGAACGCATCAGCGGTGTCCTGGGCCCTGGAACTGACCGCATACAGTTCGGCGTCTTCGAGCAGCGCGAGATCCTGCGAGACGGAGCGGGCGATGCTCCCGGTTGCAATGATTCCCCAGCGCAGGGGAGCCCCGGTTGCCGGGCGCGGATCCTGGTTGGGCTGGCTGGAAAGCCACGGCGTTGCGATGGGAGCAGTCATAGCTGCAATCCTGTCACAGCGAAACGGGCGGCCCGGGGAACTGCTTGTGCGGGTGGCGGAAGCACAAAAAGCGCCAAGGTGGACAACCTGCCACCCTGGCGCCCTTTCCTGTCCCCATTTGGGTATTAGCCCCCGTCAGCCGGTGGCCGCCACTGCCCGCTCCCGGACCGGCTCTTCCGTCAGCTTGCCCTGCTGCAGCCGGAAGCGGCGGTCCGTCTTGTTGGCGAGGACCCTGTCGTGGGTGACCACCAGGATGGTGGTGTTATGGTCGCGGCTCAGCGAGCTGAGGAGCTCGATGATGTGGTCGCCGGTCTGCTCGTCCAGGTTGCCCGTGGGTTCATCGGCAAGGATGAGCTTGGGTTCGTTGGCCAGGGCCCGGGCGATGGCCACGCGTTGCTGCTCGCCGCCCGAAAGCCTGTTGATGCGCCGTTCCTGCTTGGACGGATCCAGCTGGACCTGTTCCAGCAGTTCCTTGGCGCGCTGCAGCCTGGCGGCCTTCCGGACCCCCGCAAACTCCGTGGGGAGCATCACGTTGTCCACGGCGGACAGGTTGGGAATCAGGTTGAACTGCTGGAACACGAAGCCGATGTCCCGGCGCCGGTACTCGGTCAGCTTGCTGTCCGGCAGGCTTGCCAGGCTCACGCCGTTGACGACGACGTCTCCGCTGGTGGGCTTATCCAGCGCACCCAGGAGGGACAACAGGGTGCTCTTTCCGCTGCCGCTCTTGCCCACGATCGAGGCCAGGGTGCCTTGCTCCAGGACGAAGCTGACATCATTTACTGGTTTGATGGTGCGGTCACCGGAGTTGAAGGTGCGGACCAGGTTGTTGACTTCAATCATGGCTATTCTCCTCGCAGGACTTCGATGGGACGGATGCGTGCGGTCAGCAGCGCGGGAACCAGGGCGCCGATGATGGCCACGCCGAACACGGCGGCAATGCCTCCGGCAATAACGCCGGGGGAGGCGCTCGCCGTGACGGAGTTCAGCAGCTGGGACGCGCCGCCGAACGGTCCGCCCTGGCCGCCCGGGAAGCCGCCCCCAGCCGGGCCGCGGCCAGTGGCGGCAGCGGTGGTGGTGGTGTTGCTGCTGATCAGGGCCGAGGCGATCCCGCCGCTGGCGAAGGACGCGATGGCTGCGCCCACTGCACTGCCCAGGGCGGCCAGGACCAGGGCTTCGAGGACGAACTGCAGCCCGATGGTGCGGTTGGGTGCCCCGATGGCTTTCAGCACGCCGATTTCGCGGCGGCGCTCGCGGACCAGCATGACCATGATGAGCAGGATGATCAGGCCAGCGGTGCCCAGCGCGGCGATGAAGGCGATAAACGAGATGTTCTTGACGCTGTCCAGGGAGCTGACGGCGGTCTGCAGGTTCTGGCCCTGGGTGACGTCGGCTTTGTCGGTGCCCAGGGCGGACTGGAGTGCGGTCTTGGTTGAGCCGACGTTGTCCATGGAGTTGACCGTGACGATCATGCTGGAGAGTTCACCCGGCGTATCCGCCAGGGTCTGGGCGGTGGGGAGGGTCAGATACACGGCGTTGTTGCCGAAGGCGGTGCCGGCGTCGAACAAACCGGACACTGTGTAGGTCTGGTCATTGATGGTGAAGGTTGACCCGACCGTGAGGTTGTTCTTTTCTGCCAGGCTGGTCCCCAGCAGGGCGCCGGTGGATGCTGCCGAGTAGTCGCCGAGCCCGGAACCCTGGGTGATGTTCAGTGCTTTGCCTGCGGTGTCCACTTCGGCGCCGATGCCGGTGGCGGTGATAGGCAGCGACCGGACTGGCTGCTGGGTGGTTCCGGCGGACCCCGTCGCTCCGTTGGCCTGCTGGTTGCGGTTGCCCAGCGTACCTGCGTCGACAGCCGCCGTCAGGCTGGTGGTCAGCGTGGCTGCTGCCTGGCCACCGGGACCGCCCTGCCCGCCCGGACCGGCCTGGGCAGTTTGTCCCGCCTGCGCTGCGGCCGCGGTGGCGTTCCGCAGCCGCAGGGAGGACGTCCCGACGACGGTGCTGACGTTGGGAACGCCGGCAGCCGTGGCTGCCTGGTGGGCCGTAAGGGGCTCGCCGCCGCCTTCAAAGCCCTGGCCTCCGGCCGGGTTCACGGTCAGGACGGTTCCGACGGACGCGTTAAGTTCCTGGACTTTCGCTCCGACGGCCTGGTTGGCCACCAGCATGGCAAGCGCCAGTCCGATCGCAACGGCCAGCACTACAACGACGGCTGCGGTCCTGACTTTGTTTCTGAAGGCGTTGCCTACACTCCGGGCAAGGACGCTCACGTTACTCCTATGACTCAGGTGCCGGCGCGGAAGGCCGGCTTCGCATCAACCCTCGCCGGGCATCCTGTGCAGGTATCCGGCCGAAGCTGTGTCTGGGCTGTGAGGTCGGTGCCGCCGAAGCGGGGAGAGTGCAGGAGAGCCCGGTCCCAACAGGGACCGGGCTCTCTTGGCGCCGGAAGGTTCCGGCGGAGTGATCGAGGTGTTACTTGGTGATCGGGCCGAGGACGGGATCGTCCTTGTAAGCCGTCTTCACGTTGGCGGCGGTCACGATGACCGGTTCCAGCAGGTATGCCGGGACGGTCTTGACCTTGTTGTTGTAGGACTTGTCATCGTTGATCTCCGGCTTCTTGCCTGCCTGGAGGTCCTTGACCATCGTGATCGCGTGCTCAACGAGCTTGCGGGTGTCCTTGTTGATGGTGGAGTACTGCTCGCCGGCGAGGATGGACTTGACGGACTCAACCTCGGAGTCCTGGCCGGTGATGACCGGAATCGGCTTGCCGGCTGCCTTGACCGAGGTCAGGACGGCGCGGGCCAGGGTGTCGTTGGGGGAGAGCACGCCGTCCAGGCTTGCGCTGCCGTAGCTGCCCGTGAGCAGGGTGTCAGCACGGCGCTGGGCGTTCTCTGCCTTCCAACCCTGGGTCACAGCCTGCTCGAAGCCGGTCTGGCCGGAGAGGACCTTGAGGGTGCCGTCGTCGATCTTGGGCTTCAGGACGCTCATGGCGCCGTCGAAGAACACCTTGGCGTTGGCGTCGTCAGGGGAGCCGGCAAACAGTTCGATGTTGTAGGGGCCGGTCGGCTTCTTGGCCTTCATGCCGTCCAGCAGGGCCTGGCCCTGGAGGACACCGACCTTGAAGTTGTCGTAGGCCACGTAGTAGTCCACGTTCTCGGTGTTCAGCAGCAGGCGGTCATAGGCGATGATGGTGGCGCCGCTGTCCTTGGCCTGCTTGAGCTGGGTGCCCAACTGGGAACCGTCGATGGCGCCGACGATAATGACCTTGGCACCCTTGGTGACCATGGCGCTGATCTGGTTCTGCTGTTCGGAGACGCCGCCGTTGGCGAACTGGACGTCAGCCTTGAACCCGGCACCGTTGAGGCCGTCGTTGAAGAGCTTCTCGGCCAGGACCCAGTTCTCACTGGTCTTCTGGGGAAGTGCGACGCCGATGGAGGAGTTCTGCTCGAATCCTCCAGCTCCTCCGCTGGCTCCGCCCGAGGGGGTTTCCGAGCGGCCGCAGCCCGTCAGCGCCAGTGCTGCGATGGCAGCAACCGCTGCGGCCTTTCCTGCTTTACCAATAATTCGCATTGTTGGTTCTCTCTCTTTGTGTGATGGAACAGTATTCAGGCTGCAAACCTCAGGCTTCCCTGGCGATCGCTTCCTTGGTTGAGGTGGTTTCGTCGGGCTGGAGCGGGTTGCTCGGGCCACCGCCGGAGGGGCGGTTGAAGTTCCGGGTCAACATGCCGATGATCGACGTCTTGCCCTGGGATTTGTTGTAGACGTCGAAGGCGACGGCGATCAGGAGCACCAGGCCCTTGATGATCTGCGTCAAGTCCGCACCAACGCCGAGGAGTTGGAGGCCATTGTTCAGGACTGCCATGACCAGGCCGCCGATGATGGACCCAATCACCGTGCCCACGCCGCCGGTGACTGCGGCGCCGCCGATGAAGACTGCGGCGATGGCGTCCAGTTCCCAGCCGACGCCGTCGAACGGACCCGATGCGGTGGACCGGCCCACGAAGATCATGCCGGCCAGGCCGGCCAGGATGGACATGTTCATCATCACCAGGAAGTTGACCTTCTTGGACTGGACGCCGGACAGCTCTGCTGCATGGCGGTTGCCACCCACTGCGTAGACGTGGCGGCCGATGATGGTGCGGGAGGAGATGAAGCCGTAGATCAGGACAAGGACGGCCAGGATGAGTCCGGGGATGGGGAAGGAGGTGCCCGGACGGCCCGTGGCGAACAGATACGTGGCGTAGAGAATGGCTGCGCAGACGAGGACCAGCTTCAGGACGGTGACCCACATTTCAGGAACTTCGGCACCGAGTGCTTTGGCCCGGGCGCGGGACCGCAGTTCATTGACCACCACGTACACAGCAGCGGCAAGGCCCAGCAGCAGGGTCAGGTTGTTGTAACCCAGGTCCGGACCTACCTCGGGCAGGTAACCGGAGCCCAGGTACTGGAAGTCGGAGGGAACCGGGATGGTGTTGGACTTGCCAACGAACTGGTTGAAGCCGCGGAAGAGGAGCATGCCGGCCAGCGTCACGATGAACGCAGGGATTCCGACGTACGCTGTCCACCAGCCTTGCCAGGCGCCGATCAGGGCGCCCAGGAGCAGGCCAAGGAGGACCCCGGCGTACCAGGGGATGCCCCAGTCGCGGATGGCCAGGGCCACTGTGACGCCGACGAAGGCGGCGACGGAGCCGACGGAAAGGTCGATGTGTCCTGCAATGATCACCAGCACCATGCCGATGGCCAGAATGAGGATGTAGGAGTTGCCGTTGAAGAGGTTAATGACGTTGCCGGAGGTAAGCGTCCGGCCTTCGGTGGTGATCTGGAAGAAGATGATCAGTGCCACCAGGGCAAAGATCATGCCGAATTGGCGTGTATTGCCGCCAAAAAGCTTCTTGAGGGCGTTCATGGTTTCAGTCCTTGTGTCAGGAAGGTTCTGGAATGGGCCAGAGGGTCAGGCGGCTTTGCGGGCGGAGGTCATCAGCTTCATCAGGCTTTCCTGAGTGGCCTCGTCTTTGTTCAGGACGCCGGTGATGGCACCTTCGAAAATGGTGTAAATACGGTCGGACAGGCCCAGGAGTTCGGGGAGCTCCGAGGAGATGACGATCACTCCCTTGCCTTGGTTGGCCAGCTGCTGGATGATGCCGTAGATCTCGTACTTGGCCCCGACGTCGATGCCCCGCGTGGGCTCGTCCAGGATCAACAAATCGGGGTCGGTGAACATCCACTTGGCCAACACAACCTTTTGCTGGTTGCCGCCGGACAGCTTGGCCACGCCTTCCTCCACCGAGGGCGTCTTGGTGCGCAGGGATTTGCGGTACTCCTCCGCCACCGTGAATTCCTGGTTGGCGTCCACCACGTAGTTGTGGCTGACTTTTCTCAGATTCGCCGCCACGGTGGTGGTCTTGATGTCATCGAGCAGGTTCAGGCCCAGGGATTTGCGGTCCTCGGTGACGTAGCCCAGCCCGGCGTCGATGGCCTGGCGGACGTTCTTGAGGACCAATTCCTTGCCGTCCTTGTAGATGTGGCCGTTAATGAAACGGCCGTAGGAGCGGCCGAAGACCGAGCGGGCCAGTTCGGTTCGCCCTGCCGCCCATGAGGCCGGCAAACCCCACGATCTCGCCGCGGCGGACAAAGAAGTTGGAACCCTTGCATACAAGGCGGTCCTGGACGGCCGGGTGGCCCACCGTCCAGTCCTTGACCTCGAAGAAGACCTCGCCGATTTTGGGCGTGTGGTCCGGGAAGCGGGACTCCAGGGTGCGGCCCACCATGCCCTTGATGATCCGGTCCTCGTCCACGCCGTCCTTTTTGACGTCCAGCGTCTCGATGGATTTGCCGTCCCGGATGATGGTGATGGAATCTGCGATCTGCTCAATCTCGTTGAGCTTGTGGGAGATGATGATCGACGTGATGCCCTTGGCCTTCAGGCCCAGCATCAGGTCCAGCAGGTGCTGTGAGTCTGATTCGTTCAGCGCGGCCGTGGGCTCGTCGAGGATGAGGATCTTCACGGACTTGTTCAGCGCCTTGGCGATCTCCACCAGTTGCTGCTTTCCGACGCCGATCTCCTTGACGGGGGTGTCGGGGTCCTCCCGCAGACCCACGCGCGCCAGGAGGTCCAGGGACCGCAGGCGGGCTTCGGCCCAGTTGATGACGCCCCGCTTTGTGGGCTCGTTGCCCAGGAAGATGTTTTCCATGATGGACAACTCGGGGATCAGCGCCAGTTCCTGGTGGATGATCACGATGCCGGCGTGTTCGCTGGCCCTGATGTCCCGGAACTGCTGCACCTGCCCCTGGTAGACGATGTCGCCGTCGTAGCTTCCGTACGGGTACACACCCGACAGGACCTTCATGAGTGTGGACTTGCCGGCTCCGTTTTCGCCGCAGATGGCGTGGATCTCGCCGGCCTTCACCCGGAGGCTCACGTTCGACAAGGCTTTAACGCCGGGAAATTCCTTGGTGATGGACCGCATCTCGAGGATGACCGGATCCGTATGCGTGGTCTGGGACGTCATGAACCCTAACCCTCCAATGCAATGACTTCTTTGTCCGGCCGGCAAAGCGCAGGGCCGTCTGAACCAAAAGTAAACTGGATCACAGCTATTGTCGTCAAGTCTTTAACGCAATTGCCGGATAACGAAATGGCTATGACTTCCGGATTCCGGCCTGCTGGAAGACCAGGGCAGCCGCCCCGAGAGCTTCCGCGCGGTCCCCGAGGGAGGACATTGTGAGGGTGGTGGTCTCGCCGATCACCGGCACGGCGTGCCGGACAAGGCCCCTCCGGATGGGGTCGAGCAGGATGTCCCCAAGGCCCGCCAGCGGACCGCCCACCACGATGACTTCAGGGTTGATCAGGTTGGCGACATTCCCCAGCGCCCTGCCCACCGCAAGGCCCGCATCGTCCACCACGCGCAGGGTGGCGGAGTCCCGGTTCAGGGCCTTGCGGACAATGTCAGCGGGCGTCGACGGGGGGTCCTCGCCGCGGCTGAGGAGTTCGATCATGGTGGTGGTGGAGGCAATGGTTTCCAGACAGCCGCGGTTGCCGCAGCGGCATACCAGGCCCTGCTCATGGATGGTGGCATGGCCGATCTCGCCGGTGATCCCGACGTTGCCGTAGTACGGGGCACCGTTGAGGATCAGGCCCGCTCCGATGCCCGATCCGATCTTCATGAACATCAAATTGCTGACCCCCGAATGCTGCCCCCAGGTCACCTCGGACCAGGCGCCCAAGTTGGCGTCGTTGTCAACAAACACGGGGATTCTCAAGGTTTCCTCAAGATGCTGCAGGATGTTGATGCCCACCCATTCGGGAAGGATGGCGCCTTGGGCCACGGTCCCGGTCCGCCGGTCGATGGGGCCCGGGATACCAACGCCGGCCCCCACTACAGAGGAGCGTTCCACGCCGCTGTCATGCAGCAGTTTCTCCAGCAGGGCCACCGCCGCCTGGATGCCGTCGTCCGCCTGGTGGCCCAGCGGGAGCATGACCGATTCCTCGGCTATGACGTGGTAGCTGAGCGAGGCCAGGACCACCCTCAGGTGGCGCCGGCCGAAGTCGATTCCGACAGCGACGGCGCCGTTGCTGTTCAGCCGTACGTTCAGGGCCCGCCGGCCGGAACTGGTGATCGGTTCGGTGGACGCCAGGCCGGAGTCGAGCATGATTTTGACGATGTTGGAGACGGTGGCCGTGGACAGCCCGGTATGCCGGGCGAGCTCCGCCTGCGTGGAGGGGCCGCCCATGAGGGTCTCGATAATCCGCTGCTGGTTCAGCTGCCGCAGCGCGGACTGGGACCCTGGATTCTTGGGCTTGCTCTTCGTTGAGCGCGGGGTTGCGGACATGCTAAGAACATTGCCCTATCGCCGCTCTTGTAGTCAAGAAGTTAACGCATGACGCCGAGTCGGAGTCTGAATGAGCCACCACGGAAGGCTTCGGCTGCGGTCCCGTGCATTCCGTCCCGCAGGCACACCCTGCGGGTCCAAACGACCCGCCGTCCCAACGCAGGAGCTGTCTAGGCTGGAAGGCGAGAACATTCAGGCACCGCCGTTCCGTGTGGAGGGGCAGAAAAAGGTGGTAACGATGCTGCTTTCAGTCCTGCAGGCCAATGCCGCAGTCCTGGACGTCGAGGCCAATCTGCTGACCGTGGACCGTGCCGCACGCCGGGCTGCGCAGGCCGGTGCGGACCTGCTGCTCACCCCTGAGCTTTTCCCGGTGGGCTACGCCCCGCTGAGGTTGCGCGGCGAACTGGATCCGGCAAACCTTCCCGTCATCCGCGGGCAGTTGGCGGACATTGCCCGCCGGAACGGGATTGCCCTGGTCTACAGCCTGCCCTCCGTCGCAGACAGCGGGACGGGGGTCTTCACGCAGGGCGCCGGCTGGCACATTGCGGCGACGCTGGTCGACGCCACCGGCGCCGAACTCCTGACCTACGCCAAGGTGCACCTCTTTGGCGGGGAGGAACGCAAGGCTTTCGTGGCAGCCGCTGAACCTCCCGCCGTCGTCCCCTTCAAAGGCGTGAGGACCTCGCTGCTGATCTGCTACGACATTGAATTTCCCGAGGCCGCCCGGGCAGCCGCCGCCCGGGGCGCCGAACTGCTCCTGGTGCCCACAGCGTTGTCCGCCGGTTTTGATGCGGTGCCGCAGGTGCTGATCCGCGCCCGGGCGCTGGAAAGCCAGTTGAACGTGGCCTATGCGAACCATTGCGGACAAGAAGACGCGTACATCTTCGGTGGCGGGAGCGTGGTGGCGGGACCCGACGGCGCGCTGCTCGCCGCGGCAGGTGACGGCCCCGAACTGTTGTTCGCCCAGGTTGGCACGGAAGCAGTCATCGAGGCCCGGGAGGCGGTGCCGTACCTGCGGGAGCGCCGGCCGGAGCTGTACAGGGAATGGGAGTCACAGCTGCCCGGGGACGGGGCGTAGCCGGTCACCCGGGTCCGGTCGTCAACCCGTCCACATACTGCAGCGCAATCCACAGTTCGGCCCGCACCTGGGCCTGGTTGAGGTCCACCTGCAGCAGCTCACCCAGGACGCCGATCTGGCGCCGCACGCTGTTCCGGTGCAGCCCCAGCAGTTTGGCGGAACCATCCCAGCTGCCGTTTTCGCTGAGCCAGCCGCGGAGGACGGCCAGCAGAGGATCCCGGCGGTCCGGGTCAAGGGCCAGGACCGGCCCCAACAGCCGTTCGGCCAGCAGCGTCCCTGCCTCGCGGCCCAGCAGCCCGGTAACGGACCAGGACACTTCGTCCGCCCGGACGCTGTTTCCACTTCTCCGGACCTGGCTGCGCAGGGAGGTGGCGCGCTGGTAGGCGGCCGGAAGGCCGGTCAACTCGCTGGGTTCGCCGATCACCAGGCGCCACCCGAGCTTCTCCACGTCGGCAAGCAGTGCATCGTCCACCTTGAGCCTGGTCACGGCAGCGAATCCGTAGTCGGTGATTTCCACCAGTTTGGTGTCGAACATGCGCCGCCACTGCAGGAGTTCCCGCACGGGACTGTCGCCGGCCGGCCACTCGGGTGTTTCCGCCTTGATGCCCTGTACCACCCGCACGGGTGCTGACCGCGTGGAGGACACGCTTTGCGCCAGCAGGTCCTTTAGCCCGTTGAGATGCCTGGTGCTGCCCGTGGTGAGGCTTTCCGGGTGCAGCAGGACGGCGGTGGCCAGCTGGCTGGGAGCCAGCGATCCGCTGGTGCGCTGCCGCACCAGCAGTTCGAGCAGTCCGACGGCGGACTGGACCACGTTGTTCTGCGCTGGCGTCAGGGGCACGTCGGAACCGAGGATCAACGCGCCCAGGTTGGCGTCCTTGGTGCTGCGCAGCGGGTGGCCCACCACCAGCGCTGAGCCCGGCTGGTCGAAGCCGTCCATTTCCACCCGGGGGCCGCGGCCGGACAGCAGCCGTTCCAGCATCGGTTCCAACAGGGAAAGGTCGACGGCGGTGCTGCCGCCGGCACTGGTGCCGCGGGCCCGGACCCTGCCGTCGGCACCCACCATGACCGCCCACACGGGGACACGCTGGACCAACGCCGCCAGGAGTTCGTGCTCCGGTTTGGGGGAGAGGACGGCACGCATGAGCTGCCGGTTGGCCTCTGCCAGCTGCCGGAAAACCCGGGCGTTGTCGGTCTCCAGGAGCTGCGAGAACTCGAGGCCAATCGCAGCAAACGGAAGTGACTCGGGCACTTCGAACAAGGTGAGGTTGTGCCGCCGGCACGCGTCCACCACCACGTCCGGAACAGCGTCGAAGTAGGGCCTGATCCCGAAGCCAAGGGCCGCGACTTTTGCCTTGACCAGCCGCCGGACATAGGCGTCCACGTTGGCGGGCGAACCGCCGTCTCCGAGGAAGGGCAGGCCGGCGGTGAGCAGGAATTCGCCCTCGGGAAGGTAGGGCGTGGGGTCCTCCAGTTCGCTGGGCTCCACCCACCGCAGCAGCTGGCCGCCGCTGCCGCCGTCGTGAAGTACCTTCAGCAACGGCGGCAGCTGGTCAAGGAACTGCTGGAGGGTGACAAAGCTGAGCCTGCCGGCGGCGGACTCAGCCGGCATGGCCGGCACCGGCGGGAATCCGCTCCTGGTAGTCGGGGCACCTGTGGCCGGCGCCCGCGGCGGCATAGGAGCGCGGCAGGCGCGGAGCGATCCTGTTGATGATCTCGTCCCCGTGGCTGCCAATGGCGGCACCCCAGTCATCGGCGCTGGCGGCACCGGCCGCGGGGTCGCCAAACAGCACCGCGGCATCACCCACCTCGATGCCGGCAGGATCCGGCCCCAGGTCCACCATGAACTGGTCCATGCACACCTTGCCGATGACAGGCACGCGGCGGCCTCCCACGCTCACCACCGGACGGCCGCTGATGCCTTTGGGAATGCCATCCGCATACCCAAGCGGGATCAGGCCGAGGTAGCGCGGCTCGTGGGTGATGGCCTGGTGTTCGTAACTGATTCCGGTGCCGGCGGGCACCTTCTTGATCATGACCAGGGGAGCCGTGACGCTGAGTACGGGGCGCAGTCCGAACTCGGCGGGAACAAGGTAATCGGCTGGGGCGAGGCCATAGATGGCGAGCCCGGCACGGACCATGTCGAAATGGAATCCGGGCCGGTCAAGGATGTTGGCGGAACTGGAGACGTGCCGGAGTTGCGGTTCGAGTCCGGCGTCTGTCGCCACGCGGACCGCGTCCTCGAATTCGGCTACAGCGGAAGCGTTTCCGGGATGAACGGGCACATCTGCCCACGCCAGGTGGGTCCAGACACCGCGGACGCGGAGGGTGCCGGCGAGTTCGGCCTGCCGTGCCCGGGCAACCAGCCCGGCCCAGTCCTCCATGCGGGCGCCACCCCGGCTAAGGCCGCTGTCCAGTTCAAGATGTACGACGCCGGGACGTCCCAAACGCTCTGCGGCACCTTCCAGCACCTCCAGTTGGGAGACGCTGCCAAGGGACAGGTCCACGTCATTCTCCAGCGCCTCAACGATGGCTGCACTGGTCTGGGATGCCAGGTAGAGCCAGGAGAGGATGGGTACGGTGATGCCCGCCCTGCGGAGCGTGATGGCTTCGGCGAGCTGTGCCGTCCCGAGCCAGTCTGCACCTGCCGCGACGGCGGTCCGGGCCACTTCGACCAGCCCGTGCGCCCGTAGGCATTCCCCTTCACCACGGCCATGAAGACGGGCGCCGTACTGCGTTTTTTCAGGGCTTGGATGTTGTCTGATATGGCGGACAGGTCGACGGTGACCTGCCCGGACAGCACGGCCGGAGCGGGGTGCTGTGTGGGTGCATTAAGTCTCATGGTGGATCACTATAAGTCATTTTGCACCGGCTTGAGAGTTGGCTCACATGCAAACCTTGGGAAGGGGAAACCGAAAACTACTCTGAAGGGACGTCAACGGTGACTGTGCCTGTGACCACCGAAAAAACCATTGCGCCAAGCGGCGGACGGCCCGGCCTCCGGGCCCAGCTGCTCCGCCGCAAACCGATCGGCCAGATGATCAGCGAAGCCGGAAGCGGCGGGGGCGGCACCGGGCTGGTGCGCAGCTTCGGCGTCCTCCACCTCACCATGATCAGCGTTGGTGCCACCCTGGGAACGGGCATCCTGGTGATCCTTGGTGAATCCGTGCCGCTGGCCGGCCCGGCCATCTGGATCTCGTTCGTCATCGCCGGCCTGGCAGCCCTGCTCTCCGCCGTCTCCTACGCCGAAATGGCGGGGCTGGTTCCGGTGGCCGGCTCGAGCTACTCCTACTCCTACGCCACCATGGGCGAGGGCATGGCATGGATCTGCGGTTGGTGCCTCGTTCTCGAATACGCGGTCTCCGTCGCGGCAGTGGCCGTGGGCGCCGGGCAGTACGTCAATGAGGCACTGGCGGCGTTCGGGCAGGTCCTGCCCGATGCCATGTCCCAGCCCCCGGGCGACGGCGGATTGGTGAACATTCCGGCGGTGGCCATCGTGGTGCTGGCCATGGTCCTGCTGGTCCGCGGCGCCCGGGAAAGCGCCTGGATCAACACCGCCATCGTCATCATCAAAGTAGGCATCCTGCTGTTCTTCTGCGCCGTTGCCTTTACCGCCTTCAACGCCGGCAACTTCGAGCCGCTTCTGCCGATGGGTGCCGCCGGCGTCTCCGCCGCAGCCTCACGGGTTTTCTTCTCCTACATTGGGTTTGATGCCGCCTCCACCGCCGGTGAGGAAGCCAGGAACCCCAAGCGCGATCTTCCCCGCGCCATCCTGCTGTCCATGGTGATCGTCACCGGCATCTACGTGCTGGTGGCAGTCGCAGCCATCGGCGCCCGGCCCTGGGGCTGGTTCGACGGCACCGAGGCAGCCCTGGTCCAGATCCTTGAGGAAACCACCGGCCAGCCCTGGATCGCGTTGGTCTTTTCAGTTGGCGCTGTGCTTGCCATCGCCAGCATCGTGCTCACCGTCCTGTACGGACAGACCCGCATCCTGTTGTCGATGTCCCGGGACGGGCTGGTGCCCCCGGTCTTCGCGCGCGTCTCTCCCCGCACCGGCACCCCGGCCGCCGGAACCCTTATCGTGGGCACCGCCGTCGCCCTCACCGCAGGGCTGGTGCCGCTGGGCGCCCTGGCCGACGCCACCAGCATCGGCACCCTGTTCGCATTCGCGCTGGTCAACGTCGCCGTCATCTACCTGCGCCGCCACCGCCCCGACCTGAAGCGAAGCTTCCGGGTGCCGCTCTATCCCATGACCCCCGTGCTGGGCACGCTGATGTGCGCCTACTTCATGGCCAACCTCGGTGCCGATACCTGGCTGGTCTTCGGCGCCTGGATGCTCGTGGGAATCGCCATCTACTTCGGCTATGGACGCCGGAACTCCAAGGTAGCGGCTCTAAGTGAGCTCGACTACCGTGAACTGACCGCCAAGGCCCCGCGCCAGGAACCTGTGAAAGCAGAACACTCATGACCATCGCCACCGAACTGCCCGCTTTCGACCCCTCCAGCACGTCCACGCCGCCGGCGGCCGCAGCCGGACGCGGTGCTGACGGGCAGGCAGCACCCATCACCATGCTCAACCCTGACTTTCCGTTCAGCTACGACCACTACCTGGCCCACCCGGACGGCCTGGGCTCGGTTCCCCCGGAGCTGTACGGCACGGAGGTGGCCGTCATTGGCGCCGGTCTCTCCGGTCTGGTCACCGCCTACGAACTGATGAAACTCGGGCTCCGGCCCGTGGTCTATGAAGCGGACCAGATCGGCGGGCGGCTCCGGACCGCAGCCTTCCCCGCGGCGCCCGGGGTGGTGGCGGACCTGGGCGGCATGCGGTTCCCGGTCTCGGGCAAGGCCTTCTACCACTACGTGGACCTGCTGGGCCTGCAGACCCAGGATTTCCCCAACCCCCTCGCCGAGGCCACCTCCAGCACCGTGATCGAACTAGCCGGAAAAAAGCACTACGCGGAAAAGTCCAGCGACCTGCCGCCGTTCTTCCGCGAGGTGGCCGACGCCTGGAAGGCCGCGGTCAACGACGGCGCCAAGTTCGTGGAAATGCAGGATGCCATCAAGGCGCGCGACATGGCCCGCATCAAGGAACTGTGGAACGAGCTGCTGCCGCTCATGGACGAGCAGACGTTCTACGGCTTCATCGCGGCCAGCGACTCCTTTAAGAAGGCAGGGTTCGCGCACCGGGAGGCCTTTGGCCAGGTGGGGTTCGGAACAGGCGGCTGGGACACGGACTTCCCCAACTCCATCCTGGAAATCCTGCGCGTGGTCTACACCGACGCGGACGACCAACACCGGTTCATCTGCGGGGGAGCGCAGCGGCTGCCCGAGGCACTGTGGCAGCACGAGCCGTCGGACCTGGTGCACTGGCCCGCCGG
This sequence comes from Pseudarthrobacter defluvii, assembly GCF_030816725.1. Lineage (NCBI taxonomy): Bacteria > Bacillati > Actinomycetota > Actinomycetes > Micrococcales > Micrococcaceae > Pseudarthrobacter > Pseudarthrobacter defluvii. The sequence continues at coordinate 3,057,804 of NZ_JAUSYG010000001.1, read as the reverse complement.
CACCTCCCTGGCCTCGCTGCACTCCGGCTCGCCCCGCGGCGCCGTGGGCAGGATCAGCCGGGACCCGGACGGCAACCTGCGGGTCCGGGAACGCTGGGGCCGCGAGGCCAGCTACCCCGCCGTGGTCACCACCTGCCAGTCGTGGCTGCTGTCCACCCGCATCCACACCGAGGAGGCACTGTTTCCAGCCGAGCTGTGGACCGCCATGGAGAAATCGCACTACATGCAGTCCTCCAAGACGTTCGTCATGGTGGACCGGCCGTTCTGGAAGGACATCGATCCCGAAACCGGCAATGAGATCCTGTCCATGACGCTGACGGACCGGCTGAACCGGGCCACATACCTGCTGGACAACGGCCCGGACAAGCCCGCCGTGATCCTGCTGTCCTACACCTGGAACGACGACGCGCTGAAGTGGCTGGCCCTGGATGCGGACGAACGCGTGGAGCTGATGCTGCACTCGCTCGAGCAGATCTATCCAGGGGTGGACATAGCCGGGCATATCGTTGGCCAGCCCATCACGGTGTCCTGGGAGGCGGACCCCAACTTCATGGGCGCGTTCAAGGCCAACCTGCCCGGGCACTACCGCTACCAGCAGCGGCTGTTCACGCACTTCAAGCAGGACAAACTGCCCGAATCCCAGCGCGGCATCTTCCTGGCCGGCGACGACGTCTCCTTCACCGCCGGCTGGGCCGAAGGCGCCGTGACCACCGGGTTGAACGCGGTGTGGGGCGTGGTGAAGCACCTGGGCGGGTCATCCGCGCCGGGCAACCCGGGCCCAGGCGACCTGCTGGACGAGTTCGGCCCGATCAGCCTGGACTAGCTATGGAGCTCGCGGTGTTTCGCCGCGAGCTCCACGTAGCGCGTCGCATTGGCGCGGACGCCGTCGAACTCTTCATCCGTGAGTTCGCGGCGCACCTTGGCGGGCACGCCCGCCACCAGTGAGCGTGGCGGAACCACGGTTCCTTCGAGAACCACGGCGCCGGCCGCCACCAGTGAGCCGGCGCCGATCACCGCACCGTTGAGGACGGTGGCGCCCATGCCGATCAGGCAGTCGTCTTCCACAGTGCAGCCATGCACGACGGCGGCGTGCCCCACGCTGACACGTGCGCCCACCGTGCAGGGGAAGCCGGGGTCGGCGTGCAGCACCACATTGTCCTGCAGGTTGCTGCCGGCACCGACGGTGATGGCCGCGGTGTCGGCGCGCACGGACACACCGTAGAAGGCGCTTGCGTCCGGGCCGAGGGTGGCGTTGCCGATGATCGAGGCCGACGGCGCTACGAACGCTGATTCATGGACGGCCGGGGAGTTGCCGGCGAAAGGGTAAAGAGGAGCCATGGGTTCACCCTAAGCCACCCCCTCACCCAACTAGTTGAAGACCACCGTCCGGTTGCCGTCCAGCAGCACCCGGTGCTCGGCATGCCACTGCACGGCCTGGACCAGGGTGCGGCCCTCCACGTCGCGGCCCATCTGCACAAATTGCTCGGGGGTCCGGGCGTGGTCCACGCGGATGACTTCCTGCTCGATGATCGGCCCCTCGTCCAGGGCGGCCGTCACGTAGTGCGCGGTGGCGCCGATCAATTTCACGCCGCGGGCATGCGCCTGGTGGTACGGCTTGGCGCCCTTGAAGGACGGCAGGAACGAGTGGTGGATGTTGATCGCCTTGCCGGTGAGCTCAGTGCACAGTTCGTCCGAAAGGATCTGCATGTAGCGGGCCAGGACGGTCAGTTCGATGTCATGCCCGGCAATGAGGGCGCGCAGCTTGTCCTCCGCCTGCTCCTTAGTGTCCTTGGTCACCGGGATGTAGTGGAAGGGGATGCCGTAGAACTCGGCCAGCCCGGCCAGGTCCTGGTGGTTGGACACGATGGCGGCGATCTCAATGGGGAGGGTGCCGGAGCGCTGCTGGAAGAGCAGGTCGTTGAGGCAGTGGGCCGAGGTGCTGGCCATCACCAGGGTGCGGACCTTCTCACCGACAGTGTTGAGGTTCCACTGCATCGAGAAAGCCTCCGCCACGGGGTCCAGCGCGGCACGCAAATCCGACTTCGCGGCGGCCGTGGTGACCTCCACGCGCATGAAGAAGTTCCCGGTCGAAGGGCTGCCGTACTGCTGCGAATCCGTAATGTTGCACCCCGTTGCCAGCAGCGCTCCGGTCACCGCGTGGACGATGCCGGGTCGGTCCGGGCAGGAAAGGGTTACGACGTACGCTTGGTTCAGCTGCTCTTCATTCACGCGTAACAGCCTACCCGCGCCCGGGGCGCCTGTTTTGGTAGGCTGGGATGGTCGCAACTGGCGTTGGGTGGCTAACCACCAGGGAGCGGCAATCACGAAGACCACGGATCGTACGCCTGGGCCGAGGGTCATGTTCTGCCGGAAATTGGTGCTGTCCGCGTCAGCAGCAGCACCATGCCGGGCTTTCACGCCCTGTCATCAACGCGGTGCCAAAGTTCGCCAGCCGGTAGCCTGACCTAAGCAGTGCCCGTATCCCTAGCCAGGAGTTCTTCGTGACTACTACAGCCACCTCAACTACAGCCGTCAGCAACCAGCCGCTGGCTGAGCTCGACCCCGAAATCGCCAAAGTCCTCGAGCAGGAGCTTGGCCGCCAACGCGGCACCCTGGAAATGATCGCGTCCGAGAACTTCGCGCCCCGTGCGGTGATGGAGGCCCAGGGCTCCGTCCTCACCAACAAGTACGCCGAGGGCTACCCGGGCCGCCGCTACTACGGCGGCTGCGAATACGTCGACGTCGCAGAGCAGCTGGCCATCGACCGGGTCAAGGCACTGTTCGGCGCCGAGTTTGCCAACGTGCAGCCGCACTCCGGTGCGCAGGCCAACGCCGCGGCACTCTCCGCCATGATCACCCCCGGCGACAAGATCCTGGGCCTGTCCCTGGCCCACGGCGGCCACCTGACCCACGGTATGAAGCTGAACTTCTCCGGCAAGCTGTACAACGTGGCTGCCTACCAGGTGGAGGAGGACAACTTCCGCATCGACATGGACAAGCTCCGTGAACAGGCCATCGCCGAGAAGCCGCAGGTCATTATCGCCGGCTGGTCCGCGTACCCGCGCCACCTGGACTTCGCCGCCTTCCGCTCCATCGCCGATGAGGTGGGCGCGCTGCTCTGGACCGACATGGCACACTTCGCCGGCCTCGTGGCTGCAGGCCTGCACCCGAGCCCGGTGCCGCACTCCGACGTCGTCACCTCCACGGTGCACAAGACCCTAGCCGGTCCCCGCTCCGGTGTGATCCTGGCCAAGGAACAGTACGGCAAGAAGCTGAACTCCAACGTCTTCCCGGGCCAGCAGGGCGGGCCCCTGATGCACGTCATCGCCGCCAAGGCCGTGGCCTTCAAGATCGCCGGCACCCAGGAATTCAAGGAGCGCCAGGAGCGTGTCCTGGAAGGCGCCAGGATCATCGCCGACCGCCTGAACCAGGCCGATGTCGCTGAGGCCGGCGTCTCCGTCCTCACCGGCGGCACGGACGTCCACCTGGTGCTCGTTGACCTGCGCAACTCGCAGCTGGACGGCCAGCAGGCCGAGGACCTCCTGCACTCCGTGGGCATCACCGTCAACCGCAACGCCGTTCCGTTCGACCCCCGCCCCCCGATGGTCACCTCCGGTCTGCGCATCGGTACCCCCGCCCTGGCAACCCGCGGCTTCGGCGCCACCGAGTTCACTGAGGTCGCCGAAATCATCGCCACCGCCCTCAAGGCAGGCAACAGCGCCGACGTCGAGGCCCTGCAGGCACGGGTGGACAAGCTGGCCGCCGACTTCCCGCTCTACCCGCAGCATGAGCAGTGGTAACCGATGACTGAAACCACAACCGCACAGATCCTTGACGGCAAGGCCACCGCTGCCGCCATCAAGGCCGAGCTGACCGAACGCGTGGCCGCACTCAAGGCCAAGGGCGTCACTCCCGGCATCGCCACTGTGCTGGTGGGCGCCGACCCCGCCTCGCAGCTGTACGTCTCCATGAAGCACAAGCAGTCCGTGCAGATCGGGATGAACTCCATCCAGCGCGAGCTTCCGGCCGACGCCACCCAGGAACAGGTGGAGGGCCTCATTGACGAACTCAATGCGGACCCCGCCTGCCACGGCTACATTGTCCAGCTGCCGCTGCCCAAGCACTTGGACACGGACGCCATCCTGGAGCGGATCGACCCGGCCAAGGACGCGGACGGGCTGCACCCCACCAACCTTGGCCGGCTGGTGCTGAACGTCAACAACAAGATCACCACGCCGCTGCCGTGCACCCCGCGGGGTGTCATCGAGCTGCTGGAGCGCAACGGGTACAGCCTGGCCGGCAAGCACGTTGTGGTGGTGGGCCGCGGCGTCACGATCGGCCGCTCGATCGGCCTGCTGCTCACGCGACGGGACGTCAACGCCACCGTGACCCTGACCCACACCGGCACCACCAACCTGTCGGACCTGCTGCGGCAGGCGGACGTCATTGTGGGTGCAGCGGGCGTGAAGCACATCGTCAAGGCCACGGACGTGAAGCCCGGTGCCGCTTTGCTGGACGTCGGCGTCACCCGCGAGACCGATCCGGAGACCGGCAAGAGCCGCGTCTATGGCGACATCGATCCCGCCGCCGCCGAGGTGGCGGGCTGGATTTCGCCGAACCCGGGCGGGGTGGGCCCCATGACGGTGGCGCTGCTGATGACCAATGTGGTGGAGGCTGCGGAACGCGCGGCGGGCATCGCGCAGTAACGCTCCCAACAGAAGTACGACGGCGGCATGGCGCCTTTCGCACGAAAGGCGCGGTGCCGCCGTCGGCCGTTTAATGACGGAAGTGCAAGCGCCCTTCCACATGTGCTCCGCCTCCACTAGTCTGCACAGGTGCACAACCATGCCCTGACGCCCTCCGGCACCCTGACCCAGGGCCCGCCGTCCGGCACCGTCATCTCCGCCGAAAACCTCACCAAGACCTACGGCGACGTCGCCGCCGTGGACGGCATCTCCTTCGCCGTGCCCGCGGGGGAGTCCTTCGGGCTGCTGGGGCCCAACGGTGCGGGCAAATCCACCACCATGAAAATGATCGGCGGTGTCACGCGGCGATCGTCCGGCCGGCTGAGCATCATGGGCCTGGACCCGGACACGCACGGGCCTGAGGTGCGTGCGCACCTGGGCGTGGTGCCGCAGCAGGACAACCTGGACGAGGAACTGCGCGTCCGCGACAACCTCCTGGTCTACGGCCGCTACTTCGGCCTGCCCATGAGTTACCTCAAGCCCAAGGCGGACGAGCTGCTGGAGTTCGCGCAGTTGACGGACAAGGCCAAATCCAAAGTGGACGCGCTCTCCGGCGGCATGAAGCGCCGCCTCACCATTGCCCGGTCCCTGATCAACGAACCACGGATCCTGCTGCTGGACGAACCCACCACGGGCCTTGACCCGCAGGCGCGGCACATTCTCTGGGACCGGCTGTTCCGACTCAAGGAGCAGGGCGTCACGCTGATCCTCACCACCCACTACATGGACGAGGCCGAGCAGCTCTGCGACCGGCTGATCGTGGTGGACAAGGGCCGGATCATGGCCGAGGGCTCGCCCGCGCAGCTGATCCGCGAACATTCCACGCGTGAGGTGGTGGAGCTGCGTTTTGGGTCGGAACGGAACGCCACCATCGGAGCCCAGCTGGAGGGCATCGGGGAACGCCTTGAGGTGCTGCCGGACCGGGTGCTGATGTACGCGCACGACGGCGAGTCAGCCCTTGAGCAGGTATCGGCCCGCGGCCTGAGGCCGCTGACATCACTGGTCCGCAGGTCGTCGCTGGAGGACGTGTTCCTCCGGCTCACCGGGCGGAGCCTCGTTGACTGAACCGGGGGGATTGACGGAACCACGCGGTTTAACCGAAGGATCCGCGGGGACCCGTTCGAGCTCCGGCCTGCGTGCGCATGCGCCGGAAGTTTCGGCTGCAAGGGCGCGCCGGTGGGGTGCTTTCTACTACGCGGAGCAGGTACTCCGGGTGATGAAGGGCTACAGCTGGTCCATCCTGATGTACAGCGTGGGCCAGCCGGTGGCGTACCTCTTTGCCATGGGCGTGGGGCTTGCCACCCTCGTGGACACGGGCAGCGAAGCTTTCGGCGGAGTTTCCTACCTGGCCTTCATTGCCCCGGCGCTGCTGGTGTCCGCCGCCGTGATGACGGCGGCGAACGAGTTCACGTTTCCCGTCATGGACGGCTTCAAGTGGCGGCGGATCTACTACGGCCCGCACGCATCCCCGCTGTCGCCGCAGCAGATCGCCGCAGGGCAGATCATCGCCGTGACGCTGCGCCTGCTGCTGCAGTCAGCCATCTACTTCGCCGCAGTGGCACTGTTCGGCGCCTCCCCGTCGGGCTGGGGCTGGGCGGGCATCCTGGTGGCCACCCTGACGGGGCTGGCCTTTGGGCTGCCACTGATGGCGTACTCCGCCTCCATCACCGAGGACAAAGGACAGTTCGCGCTGGTGATGCGGTTCATCGTCATGCCGTTGTTCCTGTTCTCCGGCACGTTCTTCCCCCTGGACAACCTGCCCTTGGCCGTCCGCTGGGTGGGCTGGATTTCGCCCATCTGGCACGGGACGGAGCTGGGCCGGGTGTTCAGCTTTGGATACCGGGAGCCGCTGCTCCTCACGGTTCTCCACGTCGCCGTCCTGGTTGGTCTGGCTGTCCTGGGCTGGATCCTGACACGGCGCCGCTTTGCCCTGAGGCTGGGCAAGTGAGGGCCCCGGAACAGGCCCGCGGCCGGACTTTTGGGCCGCTGTACTCCCGCAACGCCAAGGCGGTCATTTCCCGCGGACTCATGGCCACCCGCAGCAGCAACTGGCTGGTGATGGTGTCCGGGTTCTTCGAGCCCGTCCTGTTCCTCATCTCGATGGGAGTAGGCCTCGGGGCGATCGTGGGCGACGTGGCGGGACCGGACGGGCAGACCATCAGCTACGCGGCCTACATTGCGCCGGCCCTGCTCGCCGTCTCGGCCATGAACGGTGCGGTGTACGACTCCACATGGAACGTCTTCTTCAAGATGAACTTCGCCAAGCTTTACCAGGGCATGCTCTACACCTCGCTGGGCCCGCTGGACGTTGCGCTGGGGGAGATCTTCCTGGCCCTGCTGCGCGGGATGTTGTACGCCACCGGGTTCACGGCGGTCATGGGCGTCATGGGCCTGATCACCACGCCCTGGGCACTGCTGATGATCCCGGCGTCTGTGCTCATTGCCTTCGGGTTCGCCAGCCTGGGCATGGGCATCACCAGCTTCCTCAAGACCTTCCAGCAAATGGACTGGATCAACTTCATCCTGCTGCCGATGTTCCTGTTCAGCGCCACCTTCTACCCCCTGAGCGTGTACCCGGAGCCCATTCAGTGGTTTATCCAGGCCATGCCGCTGTGGCACGGGGTGGAGCTGCTGCGGCAGATCAGCGTCGGGAGCTTCACCGTGGCCACGCCGCTGCACGTCGGCTACTACCTGCTGATGACCGCCGTCGGCATGCTGCTGACCACTTTGCGGCTGCGGAGCCTGTTCCTGAAGTAGCGGGTGTTCGCCGGGGGTGGAAGGCGGCAGGAGCACAGTCCGCCGTTTGAGACAATGGCTGCATGCGAACTTTGGGCAGCTCCTCGTCATCCTCCAAACCCGCCAGGGGCGGTTTTTCGATGTTCCGGATCAGCGGGCCGGGCCTGATGGTCCTGGTGACGGCCTTCGTCGTCGCGGTCATCTTCGCTGCAAACCAGAACGACGTCGTGGGCTGGGTCGTGGCCATCATCGCCGCCTTCTGGCTGGCGCTGGCTGCCTTCGTCGTCTTCAGCATCCAGCGGGCGGCAAAGAAGGCCGGGGCGAAGCTGTCCGAGGCCCAGAGCGCCTTCAATACGGCAACCGGCCGCGTGCCGGCTCATGCCTCCACTGACCAGGGCGGGACGCGCGTCGTCTACGAACGCTCCGACGCCGACGAGGTCCGCGACCTGAAGCTGGACCACTCCTTCAAGATCGTCCAGGTACAGATCCGCGTGGTGGAGGAGGAGCGCGCCAAGGGCGCCGCCGCCAACCAGGACACCATCAACCGCGCCCTCGAGACCATCGAGATCACAGCCACCAACGCCCGGGACATGATCAAGTCCTCCGGCGGCAGCGGGGAGCCGGTGACCGGAACCATCATCGACTAGAGTGGAGCGGGTGAGCTCGGCATTGAACAAGGACCACCTCCGCATCGCATCCGTCAACGTCAATGGCCTCCGGGCTGCCTACAAAAACGGTATGGCGGCGTGGCTGGAACCTCGCGGAGTGGACATCCTTTGCCTGCAGGAAGTGCGCGCCCCTGACGCCATCGTCCGGGAGCTGCTGGGAGATGGCTGGCATATCCTGCACGCCGAGGCCGAAGCAAAAGGCCGTGCCGGCGTCGCCATCGCTTCCCGCCAGGAACCACTGGAAACCAGGAACGGCATCGGGGACGACTACTTCGCCACCGCCGGGCGCTGGGTGGAAGCCGATTTCCGTGTCCCTGACGCTGCGGGCAACCCCGTCCAGCTCACCGTCGCCAGCGCCTACGTGCATTCGGGTGAAGTAGGGACCCCCAAGCAGGACGACAAGTACCGCTTCCTGGACGCCATGCACACCCGGCTTCCCGAGCTGACCAAGCACAGCGACCACGCCCTGGTAGTAGGGGACCTGAACGTTGCCCACACGCCCCGGGACATCCGGAACTCCAAGGGCAACCTCAAGAAAGCCGGGCACCTGCCGGAGGAACGCGCCTACTTCGACCGCTTCTTCGGCGAGGAAATCGGCTGGCATGACGTCCACCGGAAGCTCGCCGGCGACGTCGACGGACCGTACACGTGGTGGTCCTGGCGTGGCAAAGCGTTCGACAACGACACCGGCTGGCGCATCGACTACCACATGGCCACCCCTGAACTGGCGGCGTCCGCCATTTCGGCCGTTGTGGACCGCGCAGCCACCTGGGACACCCGTTTCTCCGACCACTCCCCGCTGGTAGTGGACTACCAGCTCTAAGCCCCGAAAGTTTTCCATGACCACCCAGATTGCCCCCACCGCCAAGAAGCGCATTCTTTCCGGCGCCAAGCCCACCGCCGATTCCCTGCACCTGGGCAATTACATCGGTGCCGTGCGCAATTGGGTGGACATGCAGGCTGAATACGACGCCGTCTTCTTCATCCCGGACCTGCACGCCATCACGGTGGACTTCGACCCCGCGGAACTGGCAAAGCGCACGCGCATCGTGGCGGCCCAGTACATCGCTGCCGGGATCGACCCCGACAAGAGCATCTTTTTTGTCCAGTCCCACGTTCCCGAGCACGCACAGCTCGCCTGGGCGCTGAACTGCATCACCGGCTTCGGCGAGGCCTCGCGGATGACGCAGTTCAAGGACAAGACCCAGAAGTCCGGGGCAGACGCCGCCACCTTGGGCCTGTTCGCGTACCCCACGCTGATGGCCGCGGATATCCTGCTGTACCAGAGCGACCTGGTGCCCGTGGGCGAGGACCAGCGCCAGCACCTGGAACTGACCCGGAACCTGGCCCAGCGGTTCAACACCCGGTTTGGCCACACGTTCACGGTTCCCGAGGCCACGATCGTCAAGGAAAGCGCCAAGATCTACGACCTTCAGAATCCCAGCGCCAAGATGTCCAAGACGGGGGAGTCCCCCAACGGTGCCATCCAGCTCCTGGAGGATCCCAAGATCGCGGCCAAGCGCATCAAGTCTGCCGTGACCGACGCCGGCACGGACATCCGCTTCGATCCCGAGGAGAAGCCCGGGGTGTCCAACCTGCTGACCATCTACTCATCCCTTACCGGCAAGACAGTGGCGGAGCTCGAAGCCGAGTACCAGGGCAAGATGTACGGCCACCTCAAAGTGGACCTCGCCGAAGTGGTGGTGGACTTCATCACCCCGCTCCGGAACCGGACCAACGAGCTGATGGCCGATCCCGCCGAACTCGACCGGCTGCTGGCCCTTGGTGCGGAGCGGGCCAGGGAGATCGCCTCTGCCACGCTTGGCCAGGTGTACCAGCGCATGGGCTTCCTGCCGTCGCTGAGCCTCGCAGGAGTCCGCTAGCGCCATGTCTTCGAGAAACGTCACCGCCAGGGGAGGTGCCTGCTCCACCGGCCAGGTGGAGCGGACCCTGGCCGACCGGTTCGGAGACCAATCCGGCAAGGATGCCGCGGCACGACATAGTGATGCCGGGAGCGAAGAAATCAGCGTCGGCGTAATCCTGGGTTTCCCGGCTGAGATAGCCGGGGAACTGCAGCGCTGGCGGGCTTCCTTTGGTGACCCCATGGCCGATGTGGTGCCGGCGCACATCACCCTTGTCACCACCACCCCCACCCAGGACTGGGAAGCCACGCGACGGCATGTCCGCGAGGTGGCCCGGTGCCAGAGCCCTTTCATGGTCACCATCGCCGGAACCGGGACCTTCCGGCCCGTTTCACCCGTGGTCTTCATCAACGTTGAGGCCGGCTTCGATCAGTGCGTGGACCTGCACCGCAAGCTTCAGCAGGGCCCGCTCCACCGGGATCTGCCATTTGCCTACCATCCGCATGTCACCATCGCCCACGACGTCGCTCCGGAAAGCCTGGATGAGGCCGAAACGGTTCTGAAGAACTACAGGGCCACCTTCCCCGTGGTTAGCATGGGACTCTATGAGCATGATGCCGACGGCATCTGGCAGCTACGGGAAGAGCTGGACTTTGGGACCGAAACTGACAACCACGGCCGCACCCGGTTCACGGACGCTGACGCGGACGCCCCAACCGAAGCAGGGTAACCAGCAGCCGCTGCCCACCGAGCACGCCCAGCTGAAGCTGGCGGCCATCGAAAAGCGGATGGAGTGGAACCGCGCCCGCAGGTCCGGAGCGAAACCGGCGGCCCTGATGGCCCTGGCGCAGTGGCTTACCGCGCGGCTGAACGTCCTGCGGCCCATGCGGGCCTTCCGCCACTACACCCTGCATTACGGGCCGCTGATGAGCGCCGGCATCGGCTTCAACATGTTCTTCTCCATCACGGGCCTGCTGGCCACCGGATTTTCCATCGCCGGGCTGGTACTGAGCGGCCAGCCCGCCCTGCTCGACACCATCGTCCGCAGTGTGGCCACCAGCGCCCCGGGCCTGCTGAAAATTAACGGCGGCCAGGGCCTCGTCGACCCCAAGGACCTGCTGGACCCCAGCGGACTGGGCTGGACCGCCGTCATCAGTGCCGCGGTCACTGTGGTCACCTCGCTGGGCTGGATTAACGGCCTGCGCGACGGACTTCGCGGTGTACTGCAGCTGCCGCCGCTGATGGTCAACCCCATCCTGATGAAGCTGCGGGACGCCGGAACCCTCCTGCTGCTGGGCGTGGCCCTGGTGCTCAGCGCGGGCGCGTCACTGGTGTTCGGCACCGCGGCCGGCTGGGTTGCCGATTTCCTGCACCTCACTGACGCCCTGGCCGGGCCACTCACCACGTCCATCAAGATCGTTGTGCCGCTGGTGCTGAACTGGGTCACGGCGCTGATCATGTACCTGCTGGCCGCAGGGCTGAAGCTGTCGCGCCGGGCCTTGCTGGAGGGCACCATCCTGGCTGCGGTGGGCACCACAGTCCTGCAGATCTTCAGCACGGAGCTGCTGGGCGGGGCCACCCGCAACCCCCTGCTGGCCTCGTTCGCCGTCATCATCGGGCTTCTGATCTGGTTCAACCTGGTCAGCCAGGTCTACCTGGTTTCGGCAGGGTGGGCCGCCGTCCGTGAGGCGGACCTGGAATCCGGCGGTGCTCCCCGCAAGACCATCCTCGGTTCACGGCGCGCCACTCCGCAGACCTGACGTGCTGCCGCCGGCCGGGCGGAACGCGTTTATCCAGAGGGCGCCGTTAAGGCGCGGGCAGCAGTCCTTCCCACGCTACCGTCCAGCTTGGTGGAAAACCCGGGGCATGCCGGTCCGGGCCGCCGTCCCAGCCGGCAGCCATCAAAGCAGTCGCTGCCAGCAGGCCGCCATTGCCAGGGAGGTACAACGGCAAGGAGTCCGTTTGGCGGTTGTGCCCGTTCGGCAGGACAGTGTTCTTGCCGGCCTCCTGCAGCAGCACATTCACCGCGGCTTCGGGGTCGCCCACCCGCGCGGCCGTCATGGCCATCACCGGGTAGTCCCAGCCCCAAGTGGTGCCCCAGTCCCAGTCGGCCAGGACATTGTCCAGGGTGGCCCGCATGACGGCCTCGTCAATCAGGTCCGTCAGCGGCAGGACGCCGAGTGCACAGAGCATGGAGGGATGGTCCGTCCTGATGGTGTACGGTTCCACGTCCATGGCTGCGTAGACGCCATTGACTGTTGGCGGGGGTACCAGCCGGTCGGCCACCTCCTGCCAGGACCGGACCGGTTCAAGGCCGAGCCGTTCGCGCCAGGCGGAGGCAGTCCGAAGGGCCCATTGCCAGTAGGCAAGTTCGAACGTGGGATTGGTGACCTTGGCGCGCATCGACCCGTAGCTTTCCTGCGCGGGTATAAGGGGAGGGCCGAGTTCGAAGCCGCGGGGTGTGGGGTGGGCGAAGCTGGCCATGAATGCCGCGGATTCGAAGACGACATCCGCGAACTCCTCCAAAACCTCCGGCCCTGGTTTGGCCCGGTATGCCAGTTCCGCCAGGTGGATGGGATGCGGCTGCTGCCAAATCAGGAACGTCCCGATCGGGCTGGGGCTCTCCCTTCCATCCGGACCTACCTGCTTTGGCCAGCGGGCGCCGTCGAAACCCTGCGCCCGGGCCGTCCGGCGCGACGACTCCAGCACCGTCGAGTACCAGCGCAACGAGGGGAGAAGCAACTCCGTGCGGTTCCAGTGCGCAAAATGGGCGGCATGCCACCAGTGCATCTCCAGGTGGAAGCGTCCCCGCCACGAGTTGCACACCAGCCCCGTTTCCTGCGGCGGCAGCGATCCCGAACAGTTGACCGCCGTCAGGTACTGGGAGAGGACAATGCGGCGTTCCAACTCCCTGGCCCGCGGATCGGCGGTCGCGGTAAGTTCGATGGCACCTCCGAATGCCCAGAACGCGGGCCAGCGCGCCCTGGACGCGGCCGCAACACTGCTCCCGGGCAGCTTCCCGCCGGGACGTGGAGCTTCTTCAGGTGAAGGCACGACGCCGGGAGTCGCCTGGGTCCCGGCGCCCGCCTTTCCTGCCACCCCTGAAAGCCCCGCACCACCCCGGGGGATACAATCGCCGTCCCCGGCGGAAATGAACGCAATGGACAAGTCCAGGACCTCCGGGCCGGAACTGGCATCGGGCCGTATCAGCACGTGGTGGGCTCCCGGCTGCTCCACCATCACGCCCTGCCCGGTCACCACCACCTGGTACCGTGCGTTGTCCAGTTCACGGTCCACGGTCCAACTGGTCGCCCCGGAGTGGAACTCTGCCGGCTTGGGCTCCCCGAGCCGGGTGGTGTGCGCGTGCGGGAGGTCCCATTCAGCGGCGTTGTGCCATGCCTCGGAGCCGTACGGGAAGCCGATGCCGATCACCAGGCCGTCGCCGAGCGCAGGCGACTCCACCCGGATGCCGAGTTCGTCCCGGTCCGGATGGCAGGCTGTGGTGACCGTGGCCGGATGGCCGGAAATGGTAAAACTGCTGGTGACAATGCCCGTCCACAGATCCAGGGTCTGGCTGGCACCAGTAATCTCCCTGCTGCTGATGGGGCGGCTGGTGCCCTCCTGCAGCAGCTGGAAGCCGATGCGCGCCAGGTCGAGTCGATGCGGGTTGGCGCGCAGCCATGTTTCCGCTGCCGAGGTCCCTGTTTCACGGTCGTTGACGATGTCTCCCACCATGTCCACGTACGGCACGGGTCCGCGTGGCGAATCGTAAAGGACTGTGGAGCCCGCCAGGGTTGTAATGCTCGCCGGCCGGCGTGGAATGCCAGCCCCAGGTGGACTGGGTACCCAAAAGGGTCCCCGGGGGGAGTGCGTCCTCGCGCGGCCCCACAGGGTAATCGCCTGGCAAGGTTTGCAGGCCGGTGAGGTCCATGGTGAACGCGAACTCCCCGTTGCCCACCGACACCGGGCTCCGTGGGTCGAGCGTTTGCTGCCGGACGTTGTGGCGCTGGACAAGGGCTTTCCTGTCAATGCGTCCTGACGGCCGGCTTGCCTCTGTGGTGGCTTGCGGCCGGACCGGGTTGCTGTAGCTATGCACGGTGCACGTCCTCCTGGCATGTAATTTAGTGACTCCGGCCGCGACTTCTCCCGGCCGACGCACAGCGGCCGCCTGCGGGAAAGCATTGCGAGAAAGCGGTTTCACGCCGTTCCATCTTTTGTCTGTTTCGGACAGGTGTCAAGGACGTCCCGGCCGGGGACAGAGCCGAAAACTATCGACTCGTCGGCAAGGTCAGGGGGCATTGTTCTGGCCCTATTGACGGCGCACCGCACCCATTGATACGTTTCACGAAACCGCTTTCTGAAGTCCCTTTCACCAAGGAAGAAGCCTGCCCAATGACGCGTCATGCCGTCCGAAGAGTTCGCAAATCCCTGGCTGTCCTGTCAGCCGCAGCCATTCTTGCCACGGCTTCGGGCTGTTCCAGCCCGTCCACCAAAGCCGAGGAAGGCCCGGTGGAAATCCGCTTCTCCTGGTGGGGCAATGCCGGCCGGGCAGAGCTGACCAACAAAGCCATCGCGGAGTTTGAGGCCGCCAATCCCAACATCAAGGTCAAGCCGGAATACGGCGACATCAGCGGCTACTTCGACAAGCTCGCCACCCAGATGGCGGCCAACGACGCACCGGATGTCATCACCATGGGCGGTGCCTACCCTGCAGAGTACGCGAACCGCGGGGCATTGCTGGACCTGTCGAAGGTGGAGGGGACACTCGACTTGTCCAAGCTGGACCAGGGTGCGCGGGAAAACGGGCAGGTCAAAGGAAAGCAGTACGGCGTCTCCACGGGCGCCAACGCGCTCGCAATCGTGGCGAACCCGGCCGTCTTCTCGGCGGCGGGCGTGCCCATGCCGGATGACAGCAGCTGGAGCTGGGACGACTTCGCCAGGATCTCCCGCGACATCACGTCCAAAAGCCCGCAGGGGACCTACGGAACGGCGACCGTCCTCACCCATGACTCCCTGGACGCGTTCGCCCGGCAGCGCGGCGAATCCCTTTACACGCAGGACGGACAGCTGGGGCTGGGGAAGCAAACAGTCCAGGATTACTTTGATTACTCGCTGAAGCTCAGCGAATCCGGTGCTGCTCCGAGCGCGTCGGAAACGGTGGAAAAGCTCAATGTCAGCACCGAGCAGACCCTGATGGGCATGGGCAAGGCTGGAATGATGCTCACATGGAGCAATTCATTGACGGCTCTCAGCAAGGCCTCCGGCGCCGACCTGAAACTGCTCAAGCTCCCAGGCGAAAAGCCCACCCCGGGAATCTGGCTGCAATCCTCGCAGTTCTACACTATTTCCGCACGCAGCAAGCACACCGACGCCGCCGCAAAGCTCGTGAACTTCCTGGTCAACAACCCGGCCTCGGCCAAGATCATCAAGAGCGACCGGGGCATCCCCGGCAATTCCGAGATGCGCTCCGCCATCCAGGACCTGCTCACCCCGCAGGGCAAGGTGGAAGCCGAGTACATCAACCAGATCGGCAAGATGGACTTCGCCCCCACCTATATTGGCCCCACCGGTTCAACTGCCGTCTCTGAGATCACGGCCCGTATCAACACCGACGTCCTGTTCAAGCGGCTCACGCCCGAGAAGGCAGCCGAACAGTGGCTCAGCGAGAGCAAGGCAGCCATCGGCAAATAGGCCCGGGGCCGGCGGGCGGGGGAGGTTCAGGCTGAGGCGGCGTCGAGGTACTGGTCCGCCCATGCCGCGATGATGCGCGCGGCACGGGCAGCCTGGCCCTTTCCCGTCAGCAGGTGGTCGCTGCCCTCGAGTGACACGAAGTTCCGCGGGTGCCTGGCGGTCTGGAAGATGGTGCTGGCGTTCTCGATCCCCACCGTGTTGTCCGTGGGGGAGTGCAGCACCATTAGGGGCTTATGCAGTTGCCTGATGCAGTCTGTCAGGTCCGCATTCTCCAGGTCCTCCACGAAGTGCCGGCGGATCTCCACGCGCTTGCCGCCCAGGTCCACCTCGGCACTGCCCTCGCTGAGGATCCTGTCCAGTGCAGTGTCGAAGACGTGGGCCACATGCTTGGGGGAGAACGGGGCACCCACGGTGGCAACGGCATCGAGCTCCGGGATCTCCCGGGCTGCCGCGAGGACCGCCGCGCCGCCGAAGGAGTGTCCCACCAGCAGGGAAATCTGCTTCCCCTGACTGCGCATGAACCCGGCGGCCTTAACGGTGTCGGCAACCTTGTGGCTGAACGAGCCCTCCGACCATTCGCCGGCGGAACCGCCAAGGCCCAGGTTGTCGAAGCGCAGCATGCCGATACCGCTGTCCGCCAGCGCCTTGCACATGCGGGCGGCGGAGGGGCTGTCTTTACCCAGGGTGAACCCGTGCGAGAAGACGCCCCAGCCCTTGACCGGACCCTCAGGGACGTCGATGATGCCGGACAGCATCTCGCCGGTGGAACCGGCAAAGGACACTTTTTCGGAACGGGACACAGCGGGACCCCTTTCTGTGCGGATACGACGACGGCGCCCCCACCACACGTGGTGAGCGACGCCGTCGGCCGTTATAGCTGTTGGTGAACGAACCTAGACCCTGCGGGCCAGGATGGCCTGCTTTACTTCCGCAATGGCCTGGGTGACCTGGATGCCGCGGGGGCATGCTTCGGTGCAGTTGAAGGTGGTGCGGCAGCGCCACACGCCTTCCTTGTCGTTGAGGATCTCCAAGCGCATGTCGCCGGCATCATCGCGGGAATCGAAGATGAAGCGGTGTGCGTTCACGATCGCTGCCGGGCCGAAGTACTGCCCGTCGGTCCAGAACACAGGGCAGGAGGACGTGCATGCGGCACACAGGATGCACTTGGTTGTGTCGTCAAAACGCTCACGGTCCTCGGCGGACTGCAGGCGTTCCCGGGTGGGCTCGTGGCCCTTGTTGATCAGGAAGGGCATGACTTCGCGGTACGACTGGAAGAACGGTTCCATGTCCACGATGAGGTCCTTTTCCACCGGCAGGCCCTTGATGGGCTCCACCGTGATGGGCTTGGACGTGTCCAGGTCCTTCAGCAGCGTCTTGCAGGCTAGACGGTTGCGGCCGTTGATGCGCATGGCATCGGAGCCACACACGCCGTGGGCACAGGAACGGCGGAAGGACAGGGTTCCGTCCATTTCCCACTTGACCTTGTGCAGGGCGTCCAGCACACGGTCCGTGCCGTACATGGTCAGGTGGAAATCATCCCACGTGGCTTCCCCGGAAACTTCCGGGTTGTACCGGCGCACGCGCATGTGGACGTCGAACGTGGGGATTTCCCCGCCTCCGCCAACGCCGGCAGGAAGTTCAACCTTTGAGGCTGGCTCAGCGATTTCAGCGGTCATCTTAGTACTTCCTCACCATCGGCTCGTAGCGGGTAAAGACAACCGGCTTAGTGGCGAGGCGGATACCGGCGATTGATTCCGCCGATCCGTCGGCCGGCGCATGGTCATCCTTGTACGCCATGGAGTGCTTCATGAATTTCGCATCGTCACGCTCGGGGAAGTCCTCGCGGAAGTGTCCGCCGCGGGATTCCTCGCGGTGCAGTGCGGCCACGGTCATGACCTTGGCCAGTTCCAGCAGGAAGCCGAGCTCAACGGCTTCGAGCAGGTCCAGGTTGAAACGCTTGCCCTTGTCCTGGACGTTGATGCGCTTGTACCGCTCCTCGAAGGAGGCAATGTCGCGCAGCACCTGGTTCAGGGTGTCCGCCGTACGGAACACCTGCATGTTGGCGTCCATGGTGTCCTGCAGTTCCTTGCGGATCTGGGCCACCTTCTCTTCGCCGACACCGTTGCGGGCAATGTCCAGCAGTTCGGTGGTGTAGGCCAGCGGGTTCTCCGGCAACTCCACGAACTGCGCGGTCTTGGCGTACTCGGCAGCGGCGATGCCCGCGCGCTTGCCGAACACGTTGATGTCCAGCAGGGAGTTGGTGCCCAGGCGGTTGGAGCCGTGGACGGACACGCAGGCCACCTCACCGGCGGCGTAGAGGCCCGGGATCACGGTGTCGTTGTCCTGCAGGACCTCGGTCTGGATGTTCGTGGGGATGCCGCCCATGGCGTAGTGCGCGGTGGGGAAGACCGGCACCGGTTCGGTGTACGGTTCCACGCCCAGGTAGGTACGGGCGAATTCGGTGATGTCCGGAAGCTTGGCGTCGATGTGCGCCGGCTCCAGGTGCGTCAGGTCCAGGAGGACGTAGTCCTTGTTCGGGCCGCAGCCGCGGCCTTCGCGCACCTCGTTGGCCATGGAGCGGGCCACGATGTCACGCGGCGCCAGGTCCTTGATGGTGGGGGCGTAGCGCTCCATGAAGCGCTCACCCTCGGAGTTGCGGAGGATGGCACCTTCTCCGCGGGCCGCCTCGGAGAGGAGGATGCCCAAGCCGGCGAGGCCTGTCGGGTGGAACTGGAAGAACTCCATGTCCTCCAGGGGAATGCCGCGGCGGAAGGCGATGCCCATGCCGTCACCGGTCAGGGTGTGGGCATTGGAGGTGGTCTTGAAGACCTTGCCGGCGCCGCCGGAGGCGAACACCACGGACTTGGCCTGGAAGACATGCAGTTCACCGGAGGCGAGGTCGTAGGAAACGACACCGGCCACGCGCTTCTGCTTGTAGGGCGTGCCGTCCTCGCGGACAGCATCCTCTTCAACCGTCAGCAGGTCCAGGACGTAGTACTCGTTGTAGAACTCGACGTTGTGCTTGACGCAGTTTTGGTACAGGGTCTGCAGGATCATGTGCCCGGTGCGGTCCGCGGCGTAGCAGGCGCGGCGGACCGGTGCCTTGCCGTGGTCGCGGGTGTGGCCGCCGAAGCGGCGCTGGTCGATCCGGCCTTCGGGCGTGCGGTTGAAGGGCAGGCCCATCTTTTCCAGGTCCAGCACAGCGTCGATGGCTTCCTTGGCCATGACCTCGGCGGCATCCTGGTCAACCAGGTAGTCGCCGCCCTTGACGGTGTCGAAGGTGTGCCATTCCCAGTTGTCTTCCTCGACGTTGGCAAGGGCTGCACACATGCCACCCTGTGCCGCACCCGTGTGCGAGCGGGTGGGGTAGAGCTTGGTCAGTACTGCTGTGCGCGCGCGCTGACCGGACTCGATCGCGGCGCGCATGCCAGCGCCACCGGCACCGACGATGACGACGTCGTACTTATGGACCTGCATACCAGATGCTCTTTCTCTCAAAATTCGCTATGAAACAACGGGGCGGCTTTGCCTGCTCCGCAAAACAGGGCCCGCGGGAAAGCCCGCGGGCCCGGGGTTGTGCCAGTGCTAGGCAGGGCAGAAGCCGCCCGGAAGGGCAACGCCGTTCACCACGGGGCACGGGTTGAAGGTGAAGATCACCAGGGTGCCCAGGAGGATGATGACCACGGCTGCGGCGTAGAGGACGGTCTTCAGCCAGCGGCGTGTGGAGGTCTTCTCGGCGTAGTCGTTGATGATGGTCCGCACACCGTTGGTGCCGTGCAGCATGGCCAGCCACAGCATGGCCAGGTCCCAGAACTGCCAGAACGGGTCCGCCCACTTGCCGGCCACGAAACCAAAGTCAATGGCGTGGATGCCTTCGCCGACCATGAGGTTCACGAACAGGTGGCCGAAGATGAGGACCACCAGCACTACGCCGGAAAGGCGCATGAACAGCCAGGCGATCATCTCGAAGTTGCCCTTGGAGCCGCCGCTGCGGCGGTACTGGGGGGCGATCCGCCCGCTGCGGGGGCTCTCGATGGTTGCAGTCATGGCTCAGTGACCTCCCAGGGCGAGGGACAGGTGGCGGATGGAGAAGGCGACCATGGTCACAACCCAGAGGGCCAGGACTGCCCACAGCATCTGCCGCTGGTACTTGGCGCCCTTCTTCCAGAAGTCGACCGCGATGATCCGCAGGCCGTTGAAGGCGTGGAAGACGATGGCGGCAACGAGGCCGGTCTCGCCCAGCGCCATCAGGGGGTTCTTGTAGGCGCCGATCACGGCGGTGTAGGCCTCCGGTGACACACGCACCAAGGAGGTGTCCAGGACGTGGACCAACAAGAAGAAAAAGATCACTACACCGGTAATGCGGTGTCCTACCCAGGACCACATGCCTTCACGGCCGCGGTACAAGGTGCCAGCTGGTTTTGTCGGCACTGATAAACCTCCCTGCAACACAGCGGCGCTGGCATGAGATCCATGCGGGGGGAACGCCTGCTGCGAGAGCACTCGTAGCTCAGGCCTAAATCTAGGCTCCGCTAACAGCTTATTCAATTTAGGCGTTTAGTGGTGACCAGTGCTGGTGCGGATTTTCGGGGGAAATGAGACCAACACCACATGGTGCTGCTCTTTTGGGGGAGCAGTTGGCCGGGGAGTGCCGCAAAATGCGGGACCATCGCGTAGCCAAAGGAGCCGGACGCGGCCCTTCGGCTAAAGTAGCGGTGATGAGTACAGACAAAGTGACAAGCCCGGCTTCACCCCTTGACCGCTTTATTGCGGTGATTCCGGCAGGCGGAGTGGGGACCCGCCTCTGGCCTCTGTCACGCGCAGCAGCTCCCAAGTTCCTTCACGATCTCACCGGATCGGGCAGCACCTTGCTGCGCGCCACTTACGACCGGCTGCAGCCCCTGGCGGGCAGCCGGATGCTGGTGGTCACCGGGCAGGCGCACCGTGCAGCCGTGTGCCGGCAGCTTCCGGAAGTGCAGGACGGCGACCTTGTCCTTGAGTCGGAGCCCAAGGACTCCGGCGCCGCCATCGGCCTTGCGGCGGCAATCCTGCACGAGCGCGATCCCGACACCATCATGGGTTCCTTCGCCGCCGACCAGGTGATCAGCCCGGACCACCTGTTCCAGCAGGCCGTCCGGGAAGCGATCCACACGGCCGCTGCCGGCAAGATCGTGACCATCGGCATCAAGCCCACCCACCCGTCCACCGGCTTCGGCTACATCCGTTCCGGCAAGGCGCTGCACATTGAAGGTGCTCCCAGCGCCCACGACGTGGTGGAGTTCGTCGAGAAGCCGGACGAAGTGGTGGCCCAGCAGTATGTGGACAGCGGTGATTACGTCTGGAACGCCGGCATGTTCGTGGCTCCGGTGTCGCTGATGCTCAAGCACCTCGAGGCAAACCAGCCGGAGCTGTTCCAGGGCCTGCAGGAAATTGCCCGGGCGTGGGACACCCCGCAGCGGGATGAGGTCACGGCGCGGATCTGGCCCACCTTGCCGAAAATCGCCATCGACTATGCAGTGGCGGAGCCCGCCGCCGAAGCCGGGGACGTCGCCGTCGTACCCGGCACCTTCCGCTGGGACGACGTTGGCGACTTCGCCTCCGTGGGCCGGCTGAACAGCGCCAAGGAAGTGGACGACGTCACCGTCCTGGGTGAGGGCGCCCGGGTCTTCACGGAGAACTCAAGCGGCGTCGTGGTCACCGACACCAAGCGCGTCATCGCCCTGATCGGCATCCAGGACGTTGTTATCGTGGACACGCCGGACGCCCTGCTGGTGACCACCATGGCCAACTCGCAGCGCGTGAAGGCGGCCGTGGATGCCCTCAAGGCAAGCGGGGACACCGACGTCCTCTGACCTGGAAACCTGCCGGCGCGTTCACGTGCCGGCAGGTCCCGGATGTAATGCGGCGTCAGCGAATGGGCGCCAAAGCCACCACCCTCGCTAGAGTGAAGCAGTGCGCAATTACACTACCGAAGCCGAGCCCACCGCCCTGGTGGCTCCGTGGCTCGAGCCGCTCCTGCCGGAACTGATCGAATTCCGCCGGGACCTCCATGCGCACCCCGAACTGTCCTTCAAGGAATTCCGCACCACCGACAAGCTGGCCGAGCGCCTTGAGGCCGCCGGCCTGAGCCCGCGCCGCCTCGAAGGCACCGGATTGACGGTGGATGTGGGCGAAGGCCCCATCGCCACAGCCCTGCGCGGCGACATCGATGCCCTGCCCATCATCGAGGAGACGGGCCTGCCGTTCGCTTCGAAGAACCACGGCGTTACCCACGCCTGCGGCCATGATGTGCACACCACCACCATGCTGGGCATTGCCTTGGTCCTGCACCGCATGCACCAGGAGACACCGCTCGGCGCCACCGTCCGGATCATCTTCCAACCCGCCGAGGAGACCATGCCCGGTGGGGCGCATTCCTGCATCGAGCAGGGCGTCCTGGAGGGTGTCCCGCGGATCCTGGCACTGCACTGCGATCCCCGGATCGAAGTGGGCAGGGTGGGAACCCGGATCGGCGCCATCACGTCGGCCTCCGACACCATCCGGATTGAACTGTCAGGCCGGGGCGGCCACACGTCGCGGCCGCACCTCACCGAGGACCTGGTGTTCGCCCTGGCCCAGATCGCCGTCAACGTTCCGGCTGTCCTGTCCCGCCGCGTGGACGTCCGCAGCGGCGTGTCGGTGGTGTGGGGGCAGATCACCGCGGGTTCGGCGCCAAACGCCATTCCCGGCAGCGGCTACATGGCAGGGACCATGCGCTGCCTGGACCGGGAAGCGTGGCACGCTGCCGGCGAACTCCTTGACGAGGTGGTCCACCAGGTGGCGGCGCCTTACGGGGTGGACGTCCACCTGGAGCACACCAGGGGAGTGCCGCCGGTGGTGAACTCCGAACATGAGACGGCCCTCATAGAAGCCGCCGCCCGCGCCGAAATCGGCGAAAGCGCAGTGGTGCTCACCCCGCAGTCCATGGGCGGCGAGGACTTCGCCTGGTTCCTCGCCGAACTTCCCGGCGCGATGATGCGCCTCGGCACCAAAACGCCGGGCGGCGAGGACTACGACCTCCACCGCGGCGACTACATCCTTGACGAGCGCGCGCTGGGCCTGGGCATCCGGGTACTGACCGCGGCGGCCCTGCGTACCATTCGGGACCTCTAGTACCCCGCAGCAAAGTACGACGCCGGCACGTGCCCGAGTGCCGGCGTCGTACGTGTCTGCGCAGTGAAGCCCTTGCTCATTGTGCAGGGGCAGTCCCTGCGCCGTGACGGCCTCGTACAGCGCGCCGCGGGGCACGAACAAGCCAGTTGAGTTGTGCACAATTTAGTTGTGCCCTACTGTATAGGTATGACGAACGCGCCCCGCCTGGACCGGCAAGTATGTTTTGCGCTGTACTCAGCGTCCCGGGCCGCCACGGCGGTGTACCGGCCGGTTCTTGACGAGCTGGGACTTACCTACCCGCAGTACCTGGTGATGCTGGTGCTGTGGGAAAGCGAACCCCGGGGCGTGAAGGAACTCGGCGGGGAACTCGGGCTGGACTCAGGCACCCTGTCCCCGCTCCTCAAGCGACTGGAAGCACTCGGGCTCGTGGAGCGCCGGCGGTCCGGCGAGGATGAGCGGCGCGTCGCGATCCACCTGACTCCCGCCGGGCGAAGCCTGAGCGGACCGGCATCCGCCATCCCGCAGCGGCTGGCAGACGCCGCCGGGCTTTCCCTGGATGAACTCGAACAACTGCGGGCCACCCTGGGCAAGCTCACGGCCGCGCTGCATGAATCCCTCTGAGCGCTGAACCAGGCACCATTCCATCTACAGGACGGACACTTTTCGTGAAAACTCTCTACACCGCCGAGGCGCTTGCCTCCGGCGAAGGGCGTGACGGTACCGCCCGCAGCAACGACGGCAGGCTGGCTGTGGACCTGGCCAGCCCCACTGAACTGGGCGGCAACGGCCAGGGCACCAACCCGGAACAGCTCTTCGCCGCCGGGTACGCCGCCTGCTTCCACTCCGCACTGCGCCTGGTGGGACGCAAGGCGGGCGCCGACCTGACGGACTCGGCAGTGGCAGCGAAGATCCACCTGGGACAGCTCGACGGCGGTGCCGGCTTCGGGCTGGCCGCTGAACTGGAAATCGCCCTGCCGGCCCTGGACCTCGCCACCGCGGAGGACCTGGTGGCCAAGGCGCACCAGGTCTGCCCCTATTCAAATGCCACCCGCGGCAACATCACCGTCGACCTCAAGATCCTGGAGTACGCAGCATGAACACAGCCCTCGCAACCACCACCCGGGAAATCCGGCTTGCCTCCCGCCCCGTCGGACGCCCCGCCAGCAGCAACTTCGAACTGGCCGAGTCACCACTTCCCGCCCTCGAAGACGGCCAGATCCTGGTGCGCAACCTCTTCATGTCCGTGGACCCCTACATGCGGGGCCGCATGAACGACGTCAAGTCCTACTCCGCCCCCTTCACCGTCGGCAAAGCGCTCGACGGCGGCGCGGTGGGCGAGGTGGTCGCGTCCCGTTCGTCGGCACACAAGGAGGGCGACGTCGTCGTCCACTCCCTTGGCTGGCGCGAGTACGCGGTGGTCGACGGCAGCGCTGCCTCCCCGGCCCGCACGGACCTGGCACCCGCCTCCGCCTTCCTTGGCGCCCTGGGCATGACGGGGCTGACGGCGTACACCGGCCTGCTGAAGGTTGCGGAGTTCAAGCCGGGCGACGCCGTCTTCGTCTCCGGCGCGGCCGGCGCCGTGGGCTCGTTGGTGGGCCAGATCGCCAAGGCCATGGGCGCCTCCCGGGTCATCGGCTCGGCCGGCTCGCCCGCCAAGGTGGCACGCCTCCTGGAGCTCGGCTTCGACGCCGCTTTTGATTACCATGACGGTCCCGTGGTGGAGCAGTTGGAGAAGGCCGCAGGCCCCGCCGGAATCGACGTCTACTTCGACAACGTGGGCGGTGAGCACCTGGAGGCCGCCCTGGCGGTCCTCAACGTGGGCGGCCGCGTGGCGATGTGCGGCGCCATCGCACAATACAACTCCACCGAACCAACCCCGGCGCCCCACAACCTGATGCAGGCAATCGGCAAGCAGCTCACCCTGCGCGGTTTCCTGGTGGGCGGCCAGCGGCAGCACGCTGCCGAGTTCGCGGAAAAGATGGCCGGCTGGCTGGCGGACGGGACCGTACGCTACGACGAGACAATCGTCGACGGGCTGGAAAATGCACCGCAGGCCTTCATGGACCTCCTGGACGGCGCCAACACGGGGAAGATGCTGGTCCGGCTGTAGTCGCCGCCCGCACCCAGGCAGTAGGGGCACCGCACTTCTGCGGTGCCCCTACTGCTTGGTAACAACTTGTAAACAATCCTCCGGATGGGCTCCCGGCGTGCTATGGGCACGTGGCGCAGGCCACTAAAGTAAGTGCCATCAGTGCGCTTCGGCGCAGTGCTGCGTGCCTTCAGTGAAAACAGAATTTCAGCGCCGAAACGGACACTCATTGAATTCCAGCCCGTAGCGCCACTCGCATCATCCCTGGAGGAAAATTGAAGAAATCACTGCGTGCCAGCTTCAAGCGCGGTTCAATGGCCGGCGTGGCCACCCTCGGTGCGTCCGCGCTTGTGCTCACCGCCTGCGGTGCAGCCCCCGAAGCCGGAAGCTCCGCATCAGCAGGTGCCAGCGACTACACCGGCTGCATTGTCTCGGACTCCGGCGGGTTCGATGACCAGTCCTTCAACCAGTCCTCCTACGAGGGCCTGAAGAAGACCGAAAAGGACCTTGGCATCAAGGTCAACCAGATCGAGTCAAAGACCAACAACGACTTCGAACCCAACCTGCGGGCCATGGTCACGGCGGGCTGCAACCTGACCATCACGGTCGGCTTCCTGCTGGGCGATGCCACCAAGGCCCAGGCCACCGCTAACCCGGACAAGCACTTCGCCATCATCGACTTCGGCTACGACCAGCCCATCAGCAACGTCAAGCCCATCATTTACGACACGGCGCAGGCGGCCTTCCTGGCCGGCTACCTGGCCGCCGGGACCACCAAGACCGGCACCGTGGCCACCTTCGGCGGGATCAAGATTCCCACCGTCACCATCTTCATGGACGGCTACGCCGACGGCGTGAAGTACTACAACCAGCAGAAGGGCAAGAACGTCAAGCTGCTGGGCTGGAACAAGGACGCCCAGGACGGCAGCTTCACCGGCGACTTCGAAAAGCAGGACGTCGGCAAGCAGCTGACTAAGAACTTCCTGGACCAGGGCGCTGACATCGTCATGCCCGTGGCCGGTCCCGTGGGCAAGGGCGCCGGAGCCGCGCTCAACGAGGCCAAGGCCGCCGGCAAGGACGTCAAGCTCATCTGGGTCGACTCCGACGGCTACCTCACCGCCCCGGACTATAAGAACATCATGCTCTCCTCCGTCATGAAGCAGATGGGCGAGGCCGTGGAGACCGTGGTCACCGAGGACAAGGACGGCAAGTTCAACAACACCCCGTACGTGGGCACCCTTGCCAACGACGGCGTGCAGCTGGCACCCTTCCACGACCTCGATTCCCAGGTCCCCGCGGAACTGAAGTCCGACCTCGAGAAGATCAAGAAGGACATCATCGACGGCAAGCTGAAGGTCGAGTCCACAGCAAGCCCCAAGGCCTGATCCCTCACAGGAAGCGCCACCGCCGGTCCGTCACCCACTGGCCGGTCGGTGGCGCTTTTTGCTGGCCTGACGTTTACCCCGCGCGGCCGGCTCCTCCCGGTACTGCAGCCACTAGGCTGGTGCTGCAGCCATATATCCCGTCCGGTCTGATCACCGGACGCTTCGAGATTGGTCAAAGTTTTGAAACTTGAGCTTCGAGGGATCACCAAACGCTTTGGCACGCTGGTAGCCAACGACCACATCGACGTGGTGGTTGAGCCGGGCCAGATCCATTGCCTCCTTGGAGAAAACGGGGCGGGCAAGTCCACCCTGATGAATGTGCTTTACGGGCTGTACGAGCCCTCCGAGGGCGAAATCCTCATCGATGACAAGCCCGTCACCTTCCGGGGCCCGGGCGATGCCATGGCTGCGGGAATCGGCATGGTGCACCAGCACTTCATGCTGGTCCCGGTCTTCACCGTGGCCGAGAACGTTGCACTGGGTGCCGAACCCACCAAAGCCGCCGGTTTCCTCAACCTGGACCAGACCCGGCAGCGCATCAAGGAGATTTCAGACCAGTACGGCTTCGACGTGGACCCGGACGCCCTGGTGGAGGACCTGCCCGTCGGTGTGCAGCAGAGGGTCGAAATCATCAAGGCACTGGTGCGCAACGCCAAGGTCCTGATCCTCGATGAACCCACGGCCGTCCTCACGCCGCAGGAGACCGACGAACTCCTGGACATCATGCGCCAGCTCAAGTCCCGCGGCACCTCCATCGTCTTCATCTCGCACAAGCTGCGCGAGGTCAAGGAAGTCTCGGACACCATCACCGTGATCCGGCGGGGCAAGGTGGTGGGCACCGCCGATCCTGCCGCCTCCACCACCGAACTTGCGTCCATGATGGTGGGCCGGGCCGTAAGCCTGAACCTGGACAAAGCCCCTGCCCTGCCCAGGGAAACCACCTTCGAAGTCCGCGACCTCACCGTCGTCGCAGCCAACGGCCAGCACGTGGTGGACCACCTCAGCTTCCACATCAAGCGCGGCGAAATCCTGGCCATTGCCGGCGTGCAGGGCAACGGGCAGACCGAACTCACCGAAGCGATCCTCGGCCTGCAGGAGCGGGTCAGCGGTTCCATCGTCCTGGACGGCAAGGAACTGGTGGGCCGGTCCGTCAAGGAAGTGCTGCAGGCCGGCGTCGGCTTCGTCCCCGAGGACCGCAAGGTGGACGGGCTGGTGGGCACCTTCTCCGTGGCCGAAAACCTGGTCCTGGACCTTTATGACAAGCCCCCCTTCGCCAAGGGGATCAGCATGAGCCCGGCGAAGATCATGGAGAACGCCAAGGCACGCATCGACGAATTCGACGTCCGTACGCCCTCTGCTGCAGCCGCCGCCGGAACCCTCTCCGGCGGCAACCAGCAAAAGCTCGTGATGGCCCGCGAACTGTCCCGCCCCCTGCGCTTGTTCATCGCCTCACAGCCCACCCGCGGCGTGGACGTTGGCTCCATCGAGTTCCTGCACCGGCGGATCGTCGCCGAGCGCGACCAGGGAACCCCGGTGATGATCATTTCCACCGAGCTGGATGAAGTCATGGAGCTGGCCGACCGCATCGCGGTGCTCTACAAGGGCAAGCTGGTGGGCACCGTCCCAGCCGGGACCAGCCGAGACGTCCTGGGCCTCATGATGGCCGGCATCCCGCCCGAAGAACACGCGCCGGAACAACACGCACAGACCCTGCAGGCCGGTACCCCGGCCCCTGCCTCCACCACCGAGGGAGCCGACCATGCCTGACCAGCCTTCCCCCAAGCACGCGGCTGACGAACAGTCCGCCTCTTCGCCCCCTAACGGCCAGGGCACCACAGCCGGGGAACAAACCGCCTCAGTGGTTTCCGTCGACACCGCAGGCGGAGCCATGCAGCCCTCGGCTGTTCCTGCCACCGCCCAGAGCGGACAGCTGCCAGGCGGGACGGACACCGTGCTGCGCAGGATCTTCACCGGGAGCGGCATGGTGTCGGTCCTGGCGGTGCTGCTGGCACTGATCATCGGCGGCCTGCTCATCGCAAGCACTGATAAGCAGGTGGCCACCACCTCCGGCTACTTCTTCGCCCGGCCCACCGACATGCTGACGGCGGTCTGGAATGCCGCCACCCGCTCCTACATCGCCCTCTTCCAGGGCTCGGTGTTCAACCCCCGCGGCAACGGGGTGGCAGCGCAGTTTGCCCCCTTCATGGAAACCCTCACCATCGCCACGCCGCTCATCACTGCCGGCCTGGGCGTGGCGCTGGCATTCCGGGCGGGCCTGTTCAATATCGGTGCCCAGGGCCAGATCATCGTGGCAGGCATCCTGGCCGCCTGGGTGGGTTTCGCCCTGCACCTGCCGTTCGGCCTGCACCTGCTGCTGGTGTTGGTGGCCGGCATCGTCGGAGGCGCACTGTGGGGCGGACTCGCAGGCCTGCTCAAGGCGCGCACCGGAGCCCACGAAGTCATCCTGACCATCATGTTCAATTACATCGCGCTGTACTTCCTGCGCTACCTGCTGAACACACCGGCATTCCAGCGGCCGGGGGAGTCCAACCCCATTTCGCCCATCCTGGACCCCAGCGCCGTTTACCCGCAGATCCTGGGCAGCCAGTACCGGCTGCACCTCGGCTTCATCCTGGCCATCGCCGCCACGGTCCTGGTCTGGTGGCTCCTGAACCGGTCCACCGTGGGCTTCGAGTTCCGGGCCGTGGGCGCCAACCCCAAGGCTGCCCAGACAGCCGGCATCAACGTCTCCCGCTCCACCATCCTGGTCATGGCCATTGCCGGCGGCCTCGCCGGCATGTCCGGCGTGGCACAGGTTGCCGGGACCGAGAAGGTACTCACCGACGGCGTGGCCGCCACATACGGCTTTGACGCCATCACAGTTGCCCTGCTGGGACGTTCGACGCCGTGGGGTACCTTCGCTGCCGGCCTGCTGTTCGGCGCCTTCCGCGCCGGGGCGGTCCAGATGCAGATCCAGACCGGCACCCCCATCGACATCGTCCTGGTGGTCCAGTCCCTGATTGTCCTTTTCATCGCAGCGCCGCCGCTGGTCCGGGCCATCTTCGGCCTGAACCCACGGCGCAGGAAGCCCGCGCGCGGAGCCAAGTCCGGGCAGGCAGCCACAACCGGAGGTGCCGCATGAGCACAACAGTTTCCTCGTCCAGGCCCGGCAGCCCTCAGTCCGGGGGCGCCCAGGCCGACACCCCCTCCGCAGCGAGGGCAGGCAAACCGGTCAGCTGGAAGACCCCCGTCCTGCTCACGGTTTTCGCGTTGGTCTCCCTGGTGTTCTTCGGATTCCTTGCACCCAGCCAAACGGCCAGCTTCGGTATCTCCACCGAAGGCGATTTCTTCCAGCTCCCGGCACTGGAAATCAACGCCGCGGCCGGCGGCATCGTGCTGTCCGTGCTCCTCGTGGCGCTCGCCGGTTACGCGGTCTACCTGAAGACAAGGAATCAGCCGGCTCCCGGCTGGGTGCCCGTCACGTTCATCGTGATCTTTGTGGCCGCCTTCCTCATCTGGGTGGTGGGTGGCGCACGCACTCCCGCCATCTCGCTGGCCGGCCTTATCGCCGGATCCGTCACGCTTGCCGTTCCCCTCGTGTTCGGTTCTCTCTCGGGTGTCCTGTGCGAGCGCGTGGGCGTGGTCAATATCGCCATTGAAGGCCAGCTCCTGGGTGGAGCCTTCACCGCGGCCATCGTTGCCAGCATGACAAAGAACGCCTTCGTCGGGCTGCTGGCCGCGGCCATCGCCGGGGCGGTGGTGTCCATGGTCCTGGCGCTGTTCAGCATCAAGTACCTGGTCAACCAGATCATCGTCGGCGTCGTCCTGAACGTGCTGGTGTCCGGGGTGACGGGCTTCCTGTTCAGCACCGTAATGCAGGCCAACAAAGCCCAGTTCAACTCGCCGCCGGGACTGGACGTCATCGACATCCCGGTCCTTTCCAGCATCCCGATCATCGGGCCCATCCTGTTCCGGCAGTCGCTGGTGGGATACCTCATGTACCTGGCTGTCGCCGTCGTCTG
Organism: Pseudarthrobacter defluvii; assembly: GCF_030816725.1. Lineage (NCBI taxonomy): Bacteria > Bacillati > Actinomycetota > Actinomycetes > Micrococcales > Micrococcaceae > Pseudarthrobacter > Pseudarthrobacter defluvii. The sequence goes on along the minus strand of NZ_JAUSYG010000001.1, from coordinate 3,027,454 downwards.
GGTGGGCCTTTTCAAGACCAGGTGGGGCCTGCGCGTGCGCGCCGTGGGCGAGCACCCCCAGGCGGCGGACACCCTTGGCATCAACGTCAACGCCACCCGGTTCTGGAACGTCACCCTGGGCGGGGCCGTGGCAGGCATCGGCGGCTCATTCTTCACCCTTGTGGCCATCGACAGCTTCACCAAGGAGATCTCCGGGGGCCGCGGGTTCATCGCCCTGGCCGCCCTCATCTTCGGGCGCTGGAACCCGGTGGGTGCCTTCTTCGCCGCCCTCCTGTTTGGATTCGCCGACAACCTGCAGAGCATCGTCACCATTATCGGCACGCCGGTGCCCAGCCAGTTCATGGCCATGCTGCCCTACCTGGTGACCGTGCTGGCCGTCGCCGGCCTGGTAGGCAAATCCAGGGGGCCGGCCGCCAGCGGCATCCCCTACGTCAAGGGATGACGGCCATGGACAACCGACAAGACGTGGACTGGGCAGCCCTGGAGGCAGCCGCCGTCGCCGCCATGAAGAATGCGTACGCCCCGTACTCAAAGTTTCCGGTGGGGGCTGCGGCCCTCACCGGAAACGGCCGGATCGTCACGGGCTGCAACGTGGAGAACGCCAGCTACGGGCTGACCCTCTGCGCGGAGTGCGTCCTGGTGGGGGAACTGCAAATGACCGGCGGGGGCCAGTTGCAGGCCTTCTACTGCGTGGACGGGGAGGGGAATGTGCTCATGCCCTGCGGCCGGTGCCGGCAGCTGCTGTACGAATTCCGTGCCCCCGGCATGCAGCTCATGACCAGCCAGGGCATCAAAACCATGGACCAGGTGTTGCCCGATGCCTTCGGTCCCGAACATCTTGAGGAGACCCGGTGACCGAGAGCCGAGCAGCGGTGAACACGGCCGAAGCGTTCGACGCCGTCGACATCATCCGCACCAAGCGGGACAAGGGGACCCTGAGCCCCGAACAGATCGACTGGACCATCGACGCGTACACCCGCGGGGCCATCGCGGACGAGCAGATGGCGGCGCTTAATATGGCCATCCTGCTCAACGGCATGGACCGGACCGAAATTGCCCGCTGGACGGCGGCCATGATCGCGTCCGGCGAACGGATGGACTTCTCCAGCCTCCGGCGTCCAGACGGCGGCCTCAAGTACACCACGGACAAGCACTCCACCGGCGGGGTGGGGGACAAGATCACCCTGCCGCTGGCCCCGCTGGTGGCGGTGTTCGGCGTCGCCGTTCCGCAGCTGTCCGGCCGCGGGCTGGGGCACACCGGCGGCACCCTGGACAAACTCGAATCCATTCCCGGCTGGCGGGCCAACCTCAGCAATGATGAGATCCTGGCCCAGCTCCAGGACGTGGGCGCGGTGATTTGCGCCGCCGGTGCGGGCCTGGCCCCTGCAGACAAGAAGCTTTATGCGCTCCGCGACGTCACCGGCACCGTGGAAGCCATCCCGCTGATCGCCTCATCCATCATGAGCAAGAAGATCGCGGAGGGCACCGGCTCGCTGGTCCTGGACGTCAAGGTGGGCAGCGGCGCGTTCATGAAGGACGAGGCCAAAGCCCGGGAACTCGCCGAAACCATGGTGGCGCTCGGCAAGGACGCGGGAGTCAACACCGTTGCGCTGCTGACCAACATGGACACACCGTTGGGCCTCACCGCCGGCAACGCCATCGAAGTGGAGGAATCGCTGGAGGTACTGGCAGGCGGGGGTCCCGACGACGTGGTGGAGCTGACCGTGCGGCTCGCCGAGGAAATGCTCGCCTGCGCGGGAGTGCGGGACGCCGACCCCGCCGCCGCCCTCAAGGACGGCCGGGCCATGGACGTGTGGAACCGGATGATCTCTGCCCAGGGCGGCGACCCCCAGGCGGCCCTGCCGGTGGCCAGGGAATCCGACGTCGTCTACGCCCCTGCGGACGGCGTGCTGGTGGAACTCGACGCGCTCGCCGTTGGCGTGGCCGCCTGGCGCCTGGGTGCGGGGCGTGCCCGCAAGGAGGACGCAGTCCAGGCCGGGGCGGGAGTCCGCATGCATGCCAAGCCGGGCGCCACAGTGCGTGCAGGGGAGCCGCTGATGACGCTGCTCACCGACACCCCGGACCGGTTTGCGCGTGCCCGCGAAGTCCTGGAACACGCCGCGGTCATCGCTCCGGAAGGTTCGCGGCCCGCCCAGCAGCTCATTATCGACCGCATAGCATAGGGACCAATGCAGGCCATCAATGACTTCATCCTCGCCGCAGCCGGACAGCCGTGGGTGCTGGTCCTGGTGCTGGCGTGCTGCGTCATTGACGGCTTCTTCCCGCCGGTTCCCAGTGAATCGGTGGTGGTGGGTCTCGCGGCCGTGGCTGCCACCGCCGATGTTCCCAACCCGCTGCTCCTGGCGCTGGTGGCTGCAGCAGGGGCCTTCTCCGGGGACAACATCGCGTACCTGATCGGCCGCCGCGTGGGCACCAGGCGGTGGGCGTGGATGCGCGGGCCCCGCATGCAGGCGGCGTTCCGCTGGGCGGGCCGTGAGCTGCGGAAGCGGCCTGCGTCGCTGATCCTGGTGGCCCGTTTCGTTCCGATCGGCAGGGTGGCCGTCAACCTGACGGCCGGCGTCACCCATTATCCCCACCTGCGGTTCGTGGGGCTGACCGTCCTTTCAGCCAGCCTTTGGGCCGCGTACTCGGTGGCGATCGGGCTGTTCTTCGGCCAGTGGTTTGAGGACAACCATCTCCTGGGCGCCGCAATCGCCATCGTCTGCGCCGTAGCGCTCGGCATCGTGGTGGACCTGGTGATCAACAAATTCCGGGGCAAAACCAACGTGGTGGAACGGATCCGGGAACCCGGGGCGTGATAGGGGCGTTTAACGGGTAATTCCGGGCATACGGGCGTAGCGGACAGGCCCCGGTGCATGGGAGACTTAGGAGCGATTTCCGCTTTGGCTGCGGCACATTGGCTGTGTCATTTTTCATACAGGAGCAACACCGCGTGGAGTTTATTAATGAGGCCGTGCTCCATGCAGCGGGCCAGTGGTGGATTTACCCGGCGTTGCTGGTGTTCTTCTTCGTGGACGGTTTCGCCATGGTGGTCCCCAGTGAGACCCTCATTGTGGCGCTTGCAGCGTTCTCCCGGCACAGCGGTGAACCCAATCTCTGGATCCTCGGCCTCACCGCCCTGGTCGGCGCCATCGCCGGTGACAACATGGCCTACATGCTCGGCCGCAAGATCGGCTTGGAGCGCTGGCGGTGGATGCGCCGGCCGAAAGTCCGGAAAGTCTTCGCCTGGGCCCGCTACGAGCTGGAAAAGCGCGGGGCTGTGCTGATCTTCACCGCCCGCTACATCCCCTGGGGCAGGGTGGCCGTCAATTACGTGGCCGGCAGCACCGGATTCTCACACCGCAGGTTCTTCGTCTTCGACGCCTTTGCCTGCGTGACCTGGGTGGGCTACTCCCTTGGCATCGGCGTGCTGGCCAGTTCCTTCCCCTGGCTGCACCACAATCCGCTGCTAAGCGCCGGCATCGCCGTCGTCTTCGCTATTGTCCTCGGCGTGGTCATCGACCACCTGCTGCGCTGGTGGCACAAGCGGCTGGGCCGGCATGACGCACCCGGGGCGGACGAATGGGCCGAAGGGTCCTCCGGCCCCGGCAAGGAGGAACGGCCTGGCACCCACGCCCTCGTCGTGCCGTCGGCAGAGGCAGGGCCCGCCGCCAAGTAGCGCCCGGCCCTGAACGCCTGGCCCTGAACGGCTGGCTTTGAACGGCTGGCTTTGAACACCGCCCCACCCTAAGGTGGGAACGTGACTGAGCCCATTGTTGACGCTGCCCCTGCCATCGATTTTGACCTGAAGAGCCTGCCCAAGGTTTCCCTTCATGACCACTTGGACGGAGGACTCCGTCCGGCCACTGTCATCGAGCTGGCGGAGGCCGTTGGCCACACGCTTCCCTCAACGGACCCGGTGGCCCTGGGGCAGTGGTTCCGCGAATCAGCCGATTCCGGATCCCTGGTCCGCTACCTGGAGACCTTCGACCACACGGTCGCCGTCATGCAGACCTACGACGGCCTGTTCCGCGTGGCCAAGGAGTTCGTCGAGGACCTCGCGGACGACGGCGTGGTGTACGGCGAAGTGCGCTGGGCGCCGGAACAGCACCTCCAGAAGGGACTCAGCCTTGATGAAGCCGTGGAGGCAGTCCAGGAAGGCCTGGAAGCCGGGGTGGAGGCCGTGTCCGAGAGCGGGCGTGAGATCCAGGTGGGCCAGCTGATCACGGCCATGCGCCACGCCGACCGCGGCCAGGAGATTGCCGAGCTCGCCATCCGCCACCGCAACAAGGGTGCGGTTGGCTTTGACATTGCCGGCGCCGAGGACGGCTTCCTGCCCAGCCGTTTCAAGGACGCCTTCACCTTCCTTGCCCAGCACAACTTCCCGGCAACCGTGCACGCCGGCGAAGCAGCCGGGCTGGAGAGCATCCAGTCGGCGCTGGTGGACGGCCGCGCCCTGCGGCTGGGACATGGGGTCCGCATCGCCGAGGACATCATGGTGGAGTTCGACGACGACGAGGAAGCCGGCGACACCGTAGGCCTGGTCACCCTTGGCGACCTCTCCAGCTGGGTCCGGGACCGCGGCATCGCCCTGGAAATCTGCCCCTCTTCCAACCTGCAGACCGGTGCCATCTCTGAATTCGGCGAAGGCATCGAAAGCCACCCCCTGGACATGCTTTACCAGCTGGGCTTCAACGTCACCATCAACACGGACAACCGGTTGATGAGCGGCGTGACCCTGACCGACGAGTTCAACCTGCTGGTGGAGACATTCGACTACGACCTCGACGATCTGCTGGAGCTGACCCTGAACGCTGCAGAGGCCTCCTTCCTGCCCCTGGAGGAAAAGGAAGCGCTGGTGGAGTACATCAACGACGCCTACGCCAACCTTGGCTGAAACCCCCGTCGAACGCCTGATCGAGGTCATCGCCCAGCTGCGCGAACACTGCCCCTGGATGGGCGCCCTGACCCACGCATCGCTGCTGGAGTACCTCCTCGAGGAGGCGTATGAGGTGGCCGAGACCATCGAGGACGGCCACCCGGATGCCGAGCTCCAGGGCGAGCTCGGCGACGTCCTGCTCCAGGTGGTGCTGCACGCCCGGCTCGCACAGGAGCGCGGCGCCTTCACGTTCGACGACGTGGCCCGCGGCCTGGGTGCCAAGATGGTCCGCCGGAACCCGCACGTGTTCCGGCCGGACGGCACCCTGCAGGACAGCTTCCCCGCCACTGTCGAGGAGATCGAGCAGAAGTGGGACGCCGTTAAGCGGGCCGAAAAGCCGGAACGGCGGGACGCCTTCGAAGGTATCCCGCAGGCCCTCCCGGCGCTGGCCAGGGCGCAGAAGTCGCTGGACCGCGCAGCCCGTGCGGGCCTGGAGCTTCCGGCGGGCGTCCCGATCCCCGAAAGCGAGGACGAACTGGGAAGCCTGCTGCTCGCCGTCGTGCGTTCCGCCCGGGACAGCGGCATGGACGCTGAGCGCGCGCTGCGGTCCGCAGTCCGCCGCTACCAACGTAACCAAAGTGGGCAAAGTGACCACGCGCCATCATGACGTCCGGCCCCTGGCCGGTTTGAGTAACCCGGAGCACTCTCGACTACGCTGGTCCCTGACGAGTACGTCGAGTTTTCTGCCTGATTCCCCCGTTAATCGCCCATAAGGAGCAAATTCATGGCGCTTATCGATGCCATCCATGCCCGCGAGATCCTCGATTCCCGCGGCAACCCCACCGTAGAAGTTGAAGTCCTGCTTTCCGACGGTCAAATCGGCCGCGCGGCTGTTCCCTCCGGCGCTTCCACCGGCGAGCACGAGGCCGTTGAACTGCGCGACGGCGACAAGGGCCGCTACCTGGGCAAAGGCGTGCAGAAGGCCGTCGACGCCGTGATCGACCAGATCGCCCCGGCCCTGACCGGCTTCGATGCCACCGACCAGCGCAGCATCGACCAGGCCATGCTGGACCTGGACGGCACCCCCAACAAGGGCAAGCTCGGCGCCAACGCCATCCTGGGCGTCTCCCTGGCTGTGGCCAACGCAGCCGCAGCCTCCGCGGACCTGCCGCTGTACAAGTACCTGGGCGGCCCCAACGCACACGTCCTGCCCGTGCCGCTGATGAACATCCTCAACGGTGGATCGCACGCCGACTCCGACGTCGACATCCAGGAATTCATGATCGCCCCCATCGGCGCCGAGACCTTCTCCGAGGGCCTGCGCTGGGGCGTTGAGGTCTACCACAACCTCAAGTCGGTTCTGCAGCAGAAGGGCCTGTCCACCGGCCTCGGCGACGAAGGCGGCTTCGCCCCCAACCTGCCGTCCAACCGCGCAGCCCTGGACCTCATCACCGAGGCCATCAAGAACGCCGGCTACACCCCGGGCAAGGACATTGCCCTGGCCCTGGACGTCGCATCCTCCGAGTTCTACAAGGACGGCGCCTACCAGTTCGAAGGCAAGTCCCTGTCCGCCAGCGACATGAGTGCCTACTACGGCGAACTCGTTGCCGACTACCCGCTGGTCTCCATCGAAGACCCGCTGGACGAGAACGACTGGGACGGCTGGAAGACCCTCACCGACGCCATCGGTGACAAGGTACAGCTGGTGGGCGACGACCTCTTCGTCACCAACCCCGCCATCCTGCAGCGCGGCATCGACACCCGGACGGCCAACTCCCTGCTGGTCAAGGTCAACCAGATCGGCTCACTCACCGAGACCCTGGACGCCGTCAGCCTGGCCCAGCGGGCCGGCTACACCACCATCACCTCGCACCGCTCCGGCGAGACCGAGGACACCACCATCGCCGACATCGCGGTGGCCACCAACGCCGGCCAGATCAAGACCGGCGCCCCGGCCCGCTCCGAACGCGTAGCCAAGTACAACCAGCTGCTGCGCATCGAAGAGGAACTGGACGACGCCGCACGCTACGCCGGCCGCAGCGCGTTCCCGCGTTTCAAGGGCTAATAGCCGGGTAATCCGGCAGGCGGTGGCTATGGTTGAAAGACCATAGCCACCGCTGTTGTTTCCGGCAGCACCATTTCCAGCCCAGATTTTGGCGGCCCAGGCAGGCTGCGTTTCAGGAGTGTCATGGCTACCCGCCGCCCCAAAGTCCCCAAGGTCGCCCCCACACGTCCAGCCAGGGAAACGGCCGACGCCGGTCCCTCCGGCGGTGCCGAGGTCATCCGGGCGGATTTCCGCCCGGCCAAGGGAACGGCCGGCAGCGGGGCGGGAGCCAGGAACACGGCAGCGAAGGACACGGCAAAGCCGAAGGACAACCACGGGCCTGCAGCTTCGGGCCGGCCCGCCGCCGGAAGGGCGGGAGAGGGTTCCAAACCGAAGGCGCCCACCGGCCGCAAGGGCAGCAGCTCCACGGACCGCAAGGACACCCGGGGCGGCGAAGATGAGCAGCACCCCGTTCCCGCCAAGGCGTTCTCCGGGCGCATGCTCGCGCTGGCCGTCGTGATGATTGCCATCACCATCATGCTGGCACCCACCGTGAAGATCTTCTTCGACAAAAAGGCCGAAATCGACGCGTTGCACGCCGATATCGCAGCACGCCAGGCCGAAGGCGACGCCCTCCGCCAGCAGGTTTCACGCTGGCAGGACCCCAACTACGTCAAGCAGCAGGCCCGCGACCGCATTAACATGGTTATGCCGGGTGAAACCGGCTACTGGGTTTTTGGCAGCGATGAGCCGGCCGGAGAAAGCAGTAGCCCCGCCGGCGCAGCAGCACAAGACCCCGCCGATCTGCCGTGGGTGGATTCCCTGTGGGAGTCCATCCGGCGCGCGGCCACAGACTGAACCGCACAGGAAGGACGGCCCGCGACAGTGGAACACAACACGGCAGCCGCCCGGGAGGAATCCCGCCAACCGACAGCACACGACCTTGAAGTACTGAGCAGGCAGCTGGGACGTCCCGTCCGCGACGTCGTGGAGATTCCGGCCCGCTGCGTCTGCGGAAATCCACTGGTTGCGGCCACCGCGCCCCGCCTCAGCAACGGCACCCCGTTTCCCACCACCTTTTACCTGACGCACCCGGTGATCACCTCTGCGGTTTCCAAGCTCGAGGCGGCAGGGGTCATGAACAGCATGAACGAACAGCTGGCCGGAGACGCCGGGCTTGCCGCTGCCTACCGGGCGGCGCACCAGGAGTACCTGGCCGCCCGCGACGCCATCGGGCAGCGTTCGGGCATCGGGCCGGTGCCGGAGATCGACGGCGTCTCCGCCGGAGGTATGCCCACCCGCGTTAAGTGTCTGCATGTCCTGGTGGGCCACTCGCTCGCAGCGGGCAGCGGCGTGAACCCCCTGGGCGACCAGGCGATCGGAATGATCAGCGAGTGGTGGACGGCGGACAAGTGCTACTGCGACGGCGCCTGGGACACCACCGGCGAGGCACCGTCCAGGGACCTCAGCCGGCACGGGCCACAGGGCCTGCCCGACATCGTGGGCCGCCCAGCCCCCGTACGGAAGTCTGCCGGATCAGCAGGGGCCGCCGAATGACCCGCGTGGCCGCCATCGATTGCGGCACCAACTCCATCCGGCTCCTGATCGCAGACATCGACCGCAGCAACGGCACTGCGGCGCTGACGGACGTCGTCCGGGAGATGCGCGTGGTCCGGCTGGGCCAGGGTGTGGACGCCACCGGCGAACTTGCACCGGCAGCACTGGAACGGACCTTCGCCGCGACCGCTGACTACGCCCGCCTGATCAAGGAGCACGGTGCGGAGCGGATCCGCTTCGTGGCAACCTCCGCCAGCCGCGACGCACGCAACCGGGACGTCTTCGTGGATGGAATCCGGGACCTGCTGGGCGTGGAACCGGAAGTCATCTCCGGGGACGAGGAAGCCGCGCTGTCCTTTGCCGGGGCCAGCAGCGTCCTGCCCATCCTCGATGGCCACCAGGTGCTGGTTGTGGATCTCGGCGGGGGAAGCACCGAGTTCGTCCTGGGCACTGCTGCGGGCGTGACCGCCGCCAAGTCCGTCGACATCGGCTGCGTGCGCCTGACCGAACGGCACCTGCGTGACGATCCCCCCACCCCCGAACAGGTCGCGGCCGCCGAAGCCGACGTTGACGCCGCCATAGCCCGCGCCGGAGGCGACGTGCCGCTGGAACATGCCACTGCCGTCGTCGGTGTTGCCGGGTCTGTCACCACCATCACGGCCCATGCCCTGCGCCTGCCGGAATATTCGCCCGACGCCATCCACGGCACGGTGCTGCCCATCGCGGAGGTCCGCGCCGCCGCCACGGACCTGCTCACCATGACCCGTGCCCGCCGCGCGGCGCTGCCCTACATGCACCCCGGACGCGTGGACGTGATCGGCGCCGGGGGACTGGTGTGGCGCCGGATCCTGGAACGGATGGGGGAGTTGACCGGCGGGAGGATTACCGCCGCCACCGCCAGCGAGCACGACATCCTCGACGGCATCGCCCTGAGTATCGGGTAGTCCCATGCGTTCCACTACGAATTCCGCTCCCTTGATGCCCCGGGTGGCGGCGGCCCTGGTTGCCGTCCTCCTGGCAGCGTGCTGCCTTTGCGCGGGCCTCTTCACAGCACCCTCCGCCAAGGCTGATGAATGGCGCGACAAGGAATACTGGCTGGCTGATTCCGGCATCACCAAGGCCTGGGAAGTCTCCAAGGGCGCCGGCGTGAAGGTAGCCGTCATCGACAGCGGCATCGACGTCCAGCACCCGGACCTCAAAGGAGCCGTCGTCGGCGGCTACGACGCCTCCGGTTCCGGCCGGCCCGACGGCCAGAAAAGCGTTGGCTCCAAGCCCGAACACGGCACCCTGGTAGCCACCATGCTGGCCGGCCGCGGCCACCAGCCCGCCAGCCCCAGCCCCAGTGCCAGCCCCAGTCCAAGTCCCGGCCCGGCGGGCATACCGCCGGACGGCATCATGGGGGTGGCGCCGGAAGCCCAGCTCCTTTCGGTCTCCACCTGGCTTGGCTCGCCCAACCCGTCGGGAAAAAGCGATCAGGACCAGATCCCGGAGGCGGTCCGCTGGGCGGTGGACAACGGCGCCAAGGTAATCAACATTTCGCTGGGCAGCACAACGCCGCAGTGGCCGCAAAGCTGGGACGCCGCTTTTCTCTACGCAGAGCAAAAAGACGTGGTCATTGTTGCGGCGGCCGGCAACCGGGTGGGCGGCAACACCCAGGTGGGAGCTCCCGCCACCATCCCGGGCGTCCTCACCGTCGCCGGGCTGGACCGCAGGAACGTGGCCAGCGTTGACGCTTCTTCACAGGGGATCAGCATCGGTGTTGCCGCGCCTGCCGAGAACCTCCTGGGCGGCCTCCCGGGCGGGGGATACGCTGAGTGGGCCGGAACCTCCGGCTCCACCCCCATCGTTGCCGGCGTGGCCGCCCTGATCCGGTCCAAGTGGCCGGGCATGACTGCTGAGCAAGTGATCAACAGGATCATCACCACGGCGAAGGACGCCGGGGCCCCGGGCAAGGACCCGCTGTACGGCTACGGCATTTTGGACGCCGAGGCCGCACTCAAGGCGGAGGTTCCGGAAGCCACAGCCAATCCGCTGGGCACCATCGCCGAATGGATCCGCGTGCACAGGCGGGGAAACGCAGCTCCCGCAACGCCGCTGCCAACCGCCACCTCAGTGCCCAGCGCGGCACCCACGCTGCCCGAAGCAACCGTTCCCGCGGCCAAGGCGCCGTCCCAGCGGGACAGTGCCATCGGCGCCGCCGTCGTGATCGGTTTTGCTGCCCTGTTCGTGGCAATCATCGCGGCAGCTGCCATCCAACTCCGCAGGGCTGCGCGCAACCCTGCGCCTGCCCTTGAAGAACCAGACACAGGAGGGCTCGAAAAGCTGCATCCGCACCGGAATTCCCACGTTACGGACCACCCTTCAAGTTAGTGAAGATTTTCACAAACTGCGCTATCCTTGAAACCATGGCAACCACCCCACAGCTCCAGGACCGTCCCAGGGTACTCGTCGTCGGCGGCGGGTACGTCGGCCTGTACGTAGCACTGAAACTGCAGAAGAAGATCGCGAATGCCGGTGGCATCGTCACGGTCGTTGATCCCCTGCCCTACATGACCTACCAGCCCTTCCTCCCCGAGGTGGCCGGCGGCAACATCGAAGCCCGCCACGCGGTGGTATCACACCGCCAGCACCTCAAGCAGACTGAACTGATCCAGGGCCGCGTTACCTCGATCGACCACGTCAACCGCACCGCTGTAGTGGCTCCCGCCGATGGCGGCGACAACTTTGAGGTGCCCTACTTCGACGTGGTGCTCGCTGCAGGCGCCATCACCCGCACGTTCCCCATCAAGGGCTTGGCGGACAACGGCATCGGCCTGAAGACCATCGAGGAAGCCGTTGCGCTGCGCAACAAGCTGCTCGAACGCATCGAGGTTGCCTCCACCATGACGGACCCCACGGCACGCGCCCGGGCCCTCACCTTCGTGGTGGTCGGCGGCGGCTTCGCCGGCATCGAGTGCATCACCGAGATGGAAGACCTCGCCCGCGCCGCAGTCCGCAACAACCCCCGCATCAAGCAGGAGGAAGTCCGCTTCGTCCTGGTCGAGGCCATGGGCCGCATCATGCCCGAGGTCACGGCCCAGCAGGCCGACTGGGTGGTTGAGCACCTCCGCAGCCGCGGCATCGAGGTTCTCCTGAACACCTCGCTGGACAGCGCCGAAGGCACCCTGAAGCTGATCAACCTTCCGGACAAGACTCCCGCCCAGGAATTCGAGGCGGACACCCTGGTGTGGACTGCCGGCGTGCAGGCCAACCCCATGGTCCGCTCCACCGACTTCCCGCTCGAGCCCCGCGGCCGCGTGCGCGTCCTTCCGGACCTGCGCATCTCCGGCGACGAAGGCATCGTGGAGAACGCCTGGGCAGCCGGTGACATCGCCGCTGTTCCGGACCTCACCGGCAAGGGCCTGCCTGACGGCACCTGCGTGCCCAACGCCCAGCACGCCCTGCGCCAGGCCAAGCGCCTCGCCAAGAACCTGTGGGCTTCGCGCTGGGACAAGCCGCTGACCGACTACAAGCACAAGAACCTCGGTGCCGTGGCCGGCTTCGGCCAGTGGAAGGGCGTTGCCAATATCAACCTCCTGGGCCGCATCGGCCTCAAGGGAGCGCCGGCCTGGCTGGCCCACCGCGGCTACCACGGCATGGCCATGCCCACGGTGGAGCGCAAGTTCCGCGTCATCCTGAACTGGATCATCGGCTTCTTCGCAGGCCGCGACACCACCCAGCTGATGGACCTGGACAACCCCCGCGGCGCTTTTGTCTCGGCAGCCACCCCGGCGCCGAAGCCTGCAGCTGCACCCGCGGCCGTCCCCGCCGGCTCCGGTTCCACCGCTGCCGCCGCTCCCAAGGAAACCGTGTCGGCCAACGCCAAGTAGCGCGTTTTTCCACCACGCTTCACAGCGTCCGACGGCGGCCGTCCCCTTCCCGGGGCCGGCCGCCGTCGGCGTTCCAGCCAAGGCGCCCCTGGCAGGTACCATTGACCCGGCGCCCCAGTAGCCCAATTGGCAGAGGCAGCGGACTTAAAATCCGCGTGTTGTGGGTTCGAGTCCCACCTGGGGTACAACTGTCCCCGACCGGTGCCATCAGCACCTGTCATGAGGAAGCCGCCTGCGATGCAGGCGGCTTTCCACATTTAATTCCACATAGGCAACGACTGTTATAAGGCTGTGACCTCTGTCACTTAGCTTCGCTGCCGTCTATGCACTAGCTTGAAGCTAAATCAGGAATACCTGGTCCAATTCCGGGTGCCGCGGCGCCCCATTGATCCGTTTGCGCATCGCATGGCCCTGTTTCGGAAGGCAGACACATGTACCGAAAGAAAGTCCTCACCTCGTTGGCAGCAGCAGCCACATTCAGCATGCTGCTGTCGGCCTGTGCCAACCAGGCGGGCCCCGGCACCACCGAAAGCTCGGGCTCGTCCAGCAAGGTGAACATCCCCGCCATTTCGAAAGTGGATGTCCCGTCCGGAGCCGTGAAGCCTGCCGGCGACGGCAAGGCCACCTGCCCCTCGACCACCACGCTGGCCTACGCCGGCGCCCAGACCGGCCCCAACGCCCAGCTCGGCGTCAACATCTTCAACGGCATCCAGCTGGCCATCGACCAGCACAACAAGGCCAACCCCGGCTGCCAGGTCCAGTTCAAGAAGTTCGATACCGAAGGTGATCCCAACAAGGCCACCGGCCCTGTCACCCAGCTGGTAAGCGAGCCGGATATCGTGGGTGTTGTCGGGCTCCCGTTCTCCGGTGAATCCAAGGCGACCGGCAACATCTTCGAGCAAAAGGGCCTGGTCCACATCACCCCGTCGGCCACCAACCCCACCCTCACCGAGAACGGCTGGACTACCTTCTTCCGGGGCCTCGGCAATGACGCCGTCCAGGGTCCGGCAGCCGCCAAGTTCCTCACCGGAAAGCTCGGCGCCAAGAAGGTGTACCTGGTCCAGGACGACTCCGACTACGGCATTGGCCTGGGAACCTCCACCTCCGCCGGACTGGGCAGCGCCCTGGCCGGGACGGAAAAGGTGACCACGGGGCAGAAGGATTTCTCGGCAGTCATCTCCAAGATCATGAACGCCAAGGCTGACGCCGTGTTCTACGCCGGCTACTACGCCGAGGGCGCCCCGTTTGACCAGCAGCTGGTTGGAAAGGGCTTCACCGGAACGTTCGTGGCCCCGGATGGCGTGAAGGACGACCAGTTCATCAAGCAGGCAGGCGACGCCTCGAACAACGCCTACTTCACCTGCCCCTGCATCCCCGGTGAACTGATTCCCGACTTCGCCACGGCCTACAAGGACATCTCCAAGGGCGCAGAACCCGGAACGTACTCCATCGAAGGCTACGACGCAGCCACCGTCCTCCTCTCCGGCATCGACGCAGGCAAGCAAAGCCGTGCGGACCTGCTGGCCTGGGTCAAGGCGTATGACAAGGACGGCCTGAGCAAGCACTACAAGTGGGACGCCAAGGGCGAACTCCAGGCCCCGACCGTTTACGGCTACAAGGTGGAAAACGGGAAGATCGTCCCCGTCGGCCCCATCGGGGAGTAGCAACCGGCAGGAAATCGGCTGTGGGGGCCAGCAGTTGCGGCCCCCACAGCCTTTTCTTCGCTCGGCAGCAACCCATGACCACCCAGGTCACTAGACACAAGTCCCACGGCCGGGCCCACAAGGCCGCGTGCAACTGGATCAGGACGTTCCCATGCTTCCCTCTCTTGTCCCACTACTCCCGACGGAAAACGACTGGATTTCCTTTGATGTTCCGTCCCTGGCGCAGAACTTCTGGAGCGCCACCTTTGACGGCCTCACGTTCGGAGCCATCTACGCGCTCGTAGCGCTGGGCTACACGCTGGTCTACGGCGTACTGAACCTCATCAACTTCGCCCACTCGGAAGTCTTCATCGTCGGCTGCTACGCCGTCTTCTTCACCCTCAGCACCCTTGGCTTCGGACCATCCGTTCCGCGCCTCGATATCTGGGCCATTATTCTGAACCTGCTGCTGGCGCTGGTCCTGGCCATGGTTGCCTCGGCTGTGACGGCCTTCCTGCTGGAACGGATCGCCTATAAGCCCCTCCGGAAGCGGAACGCCCCGCGCCTGGTCTTCCTGATCACCGCCATCGGTGCTTCCTTCACCATCCAGTACCTGATCTACCTGTGGCGCGGCCCAAGCCCCGAACTTGCACTGACCATGTTCCGGCCCACACCTATCTTCGATGTCTTCGGCACCATCGTCGACTCCCAGCAGCTGGTGATCATCATCGCGGCCGTGATCATGATGGTGGGCATTGACAGGTTCATCAGCAAGTCGCGGACCGGCCGCGGAATCCGCGCCGTGGCGCAGGATCCTGACACGGCCACATTGATGGGCGTCAACAAAGAGCGCATCATTATTACCACCTTCGTCATCGGAGGCCTGCTCGCAGGAGCCGCCGCCTTGTTCTACGTCATGAAGATCCCGTCCGGTGTCCAGTACAGCGGTGGGTTCGTCCTTGGCATCAAGGCGTTCGCAGCCGCCGTGCTCGGCGGCATCGGCAACGTCCGCGGCGCCCTGCTGGGCGGCCTGCTGCTCGGCCTGATCGGCAACTACGGCCAGATCCTGCTGGGCAACTCACAGTGGACCGACGTCGTGGCGTTCGTGGTGCTCGTGCTCGTGCTGCTGCTGCGGCCCGAAGGCATCCTGGGCACCTCCCTTGGAAGGAGCAAAGCATGAGTATGACGGACGGCCCCACGCCGCTACCGACAGTCGCCGCGGAACAGGCAGCAGAGGACCGCGAAGCCTCGGCCAAAGCTCCGGGCAGGAGCGCGCTCCGGCAGCAGGGTAAACGCAAGCCCGGCTACTTCTCCGACCGCTGGCACGCCCTGTCCCGCCAACAGCAGTGGGCATTCCTGGTCATCGTGGTGGTCCTGGCCTACCTGCTGCCGTTGATCAACCCACCCATCATCACAACCGAACCCGGCAACAACTTCGCCCTGGCGTGTTTCGACATGGCGCGGTTTGCTCTGATCGCCGTCGGCCTCAACATCGTGGTGGGGTACGCCGGCCTGCTGGACCTGGGCTACGTCGCCTTCTTCGCGGTGGGTTCGTACGTTGCCGCCATGCTGACCAGCCCGGATTCGCCGTACCTGCACATCCCTTATCTGTGGACGCTTCCTGTGGCCATGGCCGTCACCATGTTCTTTGGCGTCATGCTGGGCGTGCCCACACTCCGGCTCAGGGGCGACTACCTCGCCATCGTGACGCTCGGCTTCGGCGAGATCATCCGCATCCTGGCCACGATCATCCCGGCCATGAAGGGCCAGGTGGGCTTCCAGAACGTCGGCCATCCGCCGGGTGACGGGGCTGACGGCCAGCCCATTTTCTCCAACTCAAACGGTGTGCCCTGGTACTGGCTGACCTTGACCATCATCATCATCGTCACCCTGCTGGTAGGCAACCTGGAACGGAGCCGGGTGGGCCGCGCCTGGATCGCCATCCGTGAAGATGAGGACGCCGCGGAAATCATGGGTGTTCCCACCTTCAAGTACAAGGTGTGGGCCTTCGCCATCGGTGCTGCCGTCGGCGGCCTTTCCGGCGCCCTGTTCGCCGGCCAGGTGGGCTTCGTCAACAACCAGAAATTCGACGTCACCACATCCATCCTGTTCCTCGCCGCCGTCGTGCTCGGCGGTGCAGGCAACAAGGTGGGCGCCATCCTGGGCGGGGCCCTGGTGAGCTACATCCCGCTCCGGTTCACGGCCATCGCCGAGTACAAATACCTGATCTTCGGGATCGCGCTGGTGCTGATCATGATCTTCCGTTCCCAAGGCCTGCTCCCGGCACGTCAGCGGCTGCTCGCCTACGGCCGGACGGCACTGAACAAGGTCACCAGCCGTGACGCCATCAAACCCAACGACACGGACAACCCGGCGGGCCCCGATGCCCGCGCCGTTGGCCAGAGAGGAGCGGAGGCATGAGCTCCGAGGAAAGGCACGCCGGCTCCAGCAGCGTTGACGAGCAGCCGGAACACGACGGCGCGGCCCAGGAAAGCGCCACGGCCCCCGTCGCGCCGGACATCGACATGGATGCCCTGGCCGAGGCAGGGGTTGACCAGGAACTGGCGGAGAAAGTGGCGCCCGACCGCGACATCGCGGTCAAGGTGGGCGACAACATCGTCGAGGTGCAGAACCTGACCATCAAATTCGGTGGCCTGTTGGCGCTGGACAACATCAGCTTCAACATCAGGCGGGGCGAGATCCTGGGACTTATTGGACCCAACGGCGCCGGCAAGACCACCTGCTTCAACGCGATGACCGGCGTCTACAAGCCCACCAGCGGCAAAGTGGTCCTGGAAGGCCAGGTCCTGAACGGCATCAAGCAGCACAAGATCACCCGCCTGGGCCTGTCGCGCACGTTCCAGAACATCCGCCTGTTCGGTGAAATGACAGCTCTGGAGAACGTGGTGGTGGGCCTGGACGCGCGGCACCGCACCAGCGTTGGTGGGGCATTGCTGCGCCTTCCTACCCACATCAAGGAGGAAAAATCGGCCATCGAGCGCGGTATGGCCCTCCTGGACTTCGTGGGCATCGGCAGCCATGCCCATGTCCTGTCCCGGCAGCTGCCGTACGGTTACCAGCGCAGGCTCGAAATCGCACGTGCACTTGCCACCGACCCCAAGGTGCTGTGCCTTGACGAGCCGGCTGCCGGGTTCAACCCGGCAGAGAAGGAAGAACTGATGGCCCTGATCCGCACCATCAGGGACGAGGGTTACACCGTGCTGCTGATTGAGCACGACATGAAGCTCGTGATGGGTGTGACAGACCGGATTGTCGTGCTGGAGTTTGGGAAAAAGATCGCGGACGGACTGCCGCGCGAGATCCGCGAGGACCCCCGCGTCATTGCCGCCTACCTAGGAGAGCCTGAAGATGACGTTGCTTGAGCTTGAGGGCGTATCCGTCCACTATGGCCGCATCCAGGCCCTGCGGGACATTTCCTTCACGGTAGAGGAAGGCGAAGTGGTGGCGCTGATCGGTGCCAACGGTGCCGGCAAGACCACCACCATGCGCACCATTTCCGGGCTGCTGAACTGCACCGAGGGCAGGATCACCTTTGCCGGCCAGGACATCACGAAAATGAAGGCCCATATCCGGGTGGTCCACGGGATTTCGCAGGCACCGGAAGGGCGCGGCATCTTCCCTGGCATGACTGTCATGGAAAACCTGGACATGGGAACCTTTGGACGCAAGGACAGAAGCGGCGTAGCGAAGGACCTGGACCGCGTCTTCGACCTGTTTCCGCGGCTGAAGGAGCGGGAGAAACAGTTTGGCGGCACGATGTCCGGCGGTGAGCAGCAGATGCTGGCCATCGGCCGGGCTCTCATGTCCAACCCCAAGCTCCTGCTGCTGGACGAGCCGTCCATGGGCCTGGCGCCACAGTTCATTCGCCAGATCTTCAAGATCATCAAGGAAATCAACAACCAGGGCACCACGGTGCTGGTGGTGGAGCAGAACGCCAACCAGGCGCTGGCCGGGGCGCACCGCGCCTTTGTGCTGGAGACGGGGGAGATCACCCACAGCGGCACAGGCAAGGAACTGTTGGAAGATCCCACCGTCAAGGAGGCCTACCTGGGCGTGGGGTAGTTCCCGGTGGGGCCCGGTGCGTCCAGGGACGCAACGGTCACGGTTCGGTTGCAACTGGGCCCCTTGGGAACTTTCCCGGCGGCCCCCGCGTGGGAATTGGTAGCGTAACAACAAGCTCATCACCCACCCACACATGGAGGAACACTGCAATGGCACTTGGCGGCAACCCGATCTTCAACGGAAAGAGTTTCCGTGGAGCCACCCAGGCACCGCCTGTCCCGCAGGCTCCCTACGGCCAGCAGCCCTACGGCGGCCAGGCACCCTACGGCCAGCAGCAGCCCTACGGCGGCCAGGCACCCTACGGCCAGCAGGGCTGGGGCACGCAGCCCCAGGGCATGACTGACGAACAGCTCCGCCAGATGTACAGCCAGCCGTCGGCTGGCCCCGCCGACACGGGCCGGATGACGTTCGACGACGTCATCATGAAGACCGCGGCGTGCCTCGGTGCGGTGATTGCCGGCGCCGCGGTCACCCTGGTGGTGGCGCAGGGCCTGGCCTCCATGCTGATGATCGTAGGAGCCCTGGGCGGCTTCGTGCTGGCCCTCGTGAACACGTTCAAGAAGCAGCCCTCGCCGGCACTGATCCTGGCCTACGCAGCTTTGGAAGGTCTCTTCCTCGGCGGCCTGACCCGGATCCTGGACGGCATGTTCCCCGGCGTCGGGCTGCAGGCCGTGATCGGCACGCTCTCGGTGTTTGCCGTGACCCTGGTCCTCTTCAAGAGCGGCAAGGTCCGGGCCACCCCGAAGGCAATGCGGTTCTTTATGATCGCCCTTATCGGCTACGCCGTGTTCGCGCTCATCAACATGGTCATGATGTGGACCGGCGCCGTGCAGAGCCCGTTCGGCCTGCGCACCTCTTTCGAGATCTTTGGCATCCCGCTGGGCGTCTTCATCGGCCTGCTGGCCATCGGCCTGGCCGCCTTCTCGCTGATCATGGACTTCACCAGCATTGAGGAGGGCGTCCGCAGCGGAGCCCCGCAGCGCTTCTCGTGGACGGCGGCATTCGGTCTGACCGTCACCCTCGTGTGGCTCTACGTGGAGATCATCCGCCTGCTGGCCATCCTGCGCGGCGACGACTAGGCACCCAGCCGGCTTCCGCCGTCGTAAACCAAACAACCGTGGGCCCCACCAAACTGGTGGGGCCCACGGCCGTTAAGTACGCGCGTCGCCGCTGCTGCCTAGGCGATCCGCATGGCTCCGGCCGCGGGGGAGACCGTGAAGATGTCCGGCGCCGCAAAGCCGGCGTCGGCAAAAGCCTTCACGACGGCGGCCCGCACCTTTTGTTCCGCGTCCACTGGGGTCAGAGCGATGGCTGCTCCGCCGAACCCGCCGCCGGTCATGCGGGCACCGATGGCCCCGTTGGCGCGGGAGGTATCCACGGCCAGGTCCAGCTCGGGGCACGAGATCTCGAAGTCGTCGCGCATGGAGGCATGGCTGGCGTCCAGCAGGGGACCGATGGCGCCGGGACCGGGGCCGGCCAGCAGCTCCACGGCCTGGAGCACGCGGTCGTTCTCGGTGACCACGTGCCGTACCCGCCGGAAGGTGACCTCGTCCAGCAGGCCGCTGGCTTCCTCAAGGTCCGCCACCTCGACGTCCCGCAGCGCCTTGACCCCCAGCACCTCGGCCCCCAGCTCGCAGGACGCCCGGCGGGAGGCGTAGCCGCCGTCCGAATGGGAGTGCGAGACCTTGGTGTCGATCACCAGGAGCACCAGGCCCGCGGGCTCGGTTTCGAAGGGAACGAGGCGCGCCGCCTGGTCCCGGCAGTCCAGGAAGACCGCGTGGCCTTTCGAGCCGCGCAGCGACGCGGACTGGTCCATGATTCCGGTGGGCGCGCCGACAAAGTCGTTTTCCGCCCGCTGGGTTGCCAGCACCATGTCCTGGGCCTCCAGCCCGGCCCCCGTGAGGTCGTTCAGGGCAGTGATGACGGCGCATTCGATCGCGTGCGACGACGACAGGCCGGCACCCAGCGGCACGTCCGAGTCCAGGAGCAGATCAAGTCCGGGGACGTTGACGCCGCGTTCCCGGAGGGCCCACATGACGCCGAGGGGGTACTTCGTCCAGCCTTTGGCAGCTCCGGGCTGCAGAGACTCGAGCGCGGTGGTGACCACGCCCTGGTCGCCGTAGGTTGACAGCAGCCGTACAGTGGCGTCCCGGCGGGCGGCGACGGCAACGCGGGCCGTGCGGTCAATGGCGAAAGGCAGGACGAAGCCTTCGTTGTAGTCCGTGTGTTCGCCGATCAGGTTCACCCGCCCCGGTGCCTGCCATACGCCGTCGGGGGCGATGCCGAACTCCTGCTCAAAGCGTGCGCTGAGGTCCGCAGGGGCGGCAGGGGCTGCGCTGGCCTGGTCCTGGTTCTGCATGCTCATGCGGAGGCTCCTTCCGGGGTGGCCGCCATGGCGGCAACAGGCGTGGACGACGGCGGGACGGCAACATTGCGCAGCCGCTCCGCCACAACTTCTGGCGTGGTGTCATTGATGAAGGCGCCCATGGCTGCCTCCGACCCGGCCAGGTACTTCAGCTTATCGGCGGCCCGGCGGGGGGAGGTCAGCTGGAGGTGAAGGTAGCCGGCCGGCCGGAGCAGGTTGTCCAGCGGTGCCTGGTGCCAGGCGGAGATGTAGGGCGTCGGCGTGGGATACAGCGCGTCGACGCGCTTGAGCAGGTCAAGGTAGACCTGTGCCAGCTCATCTTTTTCCTCCCCGCCCAGCGCGGCCAGGTCGGCAACGTGGCGGTGCGGCACCAGGTGGATTTCCAGGGGCCAGCGGGCAGCGAACGGCACGTAGGCGCTGAAGTGCTTGCCCTCCAGGACCATCCTGCTGCCGTCTTCCCGTTCCGCGCGCAGCAGCGAACCGGTGAGGGTGTCCCTGCCGTCCTGTGCGTCGTAGTACTTCCGGGCGGCTGCGCCCAAGACGCCTGCGCGCGGGGTGACGTAGGGGTAGGCATAGATCTGCCCGTGCGGATGGTGCAGTGTCACACCGATGTCCGCGCCCCGGTTTTCGAACGGGAAGACCTGCTTGATGCCGGACATGGCACTCAGGGCGGCAGTGCGCTGCGACCACGCTTCGACCACGGTCCGGGAGCGCTCCTGCGTCAGGCCGCTGAAGGATCCGGTGTGCTCGGGGGTGAAGGAAACCACTTCGCAGCGGCCGTAGGCCGGGCCTTTCGTTCCCCAGGCGGCGCCCTCCGGCACCGGTCCCAGGGCCGGGCCCAGGGAGGGGAACCGGTTTTCGAACACCACGACGTCGTAATCGGCGGCGGGAATTTCGGTGGCGTTGCCGGGGGTGGTGGGACAAATGGGGCACTGGTCTGCCGGCGGCAGGTGGGTGCGGGCCTGGCGGTGGGCGGCGATCGCCACCCATTCGTCAGTCAACGCGTCGAAACGGACCTCGCCCGGTTCACCCCGCGGGGGCAGCCCGCGGTGGTCGACGGTGAGATGTCCTGCGCGCGAGGTGTTGGTGCCGGCATCGTCGAAGTAGACCAGCTCCCGGCCGTCGGAGAGCGTGGTGCTTGTAATCCCTGTCATGCAAAAAGTCTGGCACAAACGATCAAGAATGAATAGTTAAGAACAAAAAGTAACAGCGCGGCCTGTGCGAAGACCCGCTGAGGCCGTTGTACGGTAGGCCCATGACAGCCTCTTCCGAACAGGGAATTAACGCACCTGCCGCCAGCCGTACCTGCGCCACCGGCCGCCAATACGAGCTGCGGCGCGGCGACGCCGTGGCCGTGGTTACCGAGCTCGCCGCCGGGCTCCGCTCGTTCACCCGGGGCGGGGTCCTGCTGACCGAGACCTACGGCGATGATGAGATTGCCCCCGGCGGTGCCGGCATCACCCTGGCGCCCTGGGCCAACAGGGTGGAGGACGGCCAGTGGTTCCTGGACGGCAGGAAGCAGCAACTGGATATCACCGAGGTGTCCCGCAACAATGCAAGCCACGGCCTGCTGCGTAACACCGGCTACGCCCTGGTAGGGGAGTCCCGGCACGCTGTAGCACTGGAGGGCGTTGTCTTTCCGCAGCACGGCTACCCGTTCCTGGTGCGGCACCGCGTGGAGTATCAGCTTTCGGAAGACCTGGGACTGCACGTCCGGCAAACCCTCACCAATGATTCTGCTGCCGCTGCCCCCTTTGTCCTGGGCGCCCATCCCTACCTGCGCGTTGGTGACACCCCCGTGGAAGAACTGCAGCTGACCGTTGCCGCCGACACCCGGCTGGTGGCCGACGAGCGTTTGATTCCACGCAGTTCCGCCCCTGTCGACGGGGACGTTGACTTCCGTTCCGGCCGGCACATTGCGGACATGGCAGTGGACGTCGCCCTGACGGATCTGCGTTACGAGGCCGGGAGGGCCCGGCACACCCTGGCCACGGCCGACGGCAGCCAGGTTTCGCTCTGGCAGGACGAAGCCTGCCGCTACGTCCACGTCTATGTGAGCACGCTGTACCCGGGACGGACCCGCGCGGTGGCCGTGGAGCCGATGACAGGGCCGGCCAATGCGTTCAACTCCGGTGACGGCCTCCGCTGGCTGCCCCCGGGGGAGTCATTCAGCATGGAATGGGGTATCGATTACACGCCGGGCGGAACCGGCCGGTAGTTTGCCAGGCCGGTGGTTTGCATTGGGCCGCGGCTGGGGAAGTATGGGGATATGACGCCAAAAGAGGACGACGTTACCGTTGCCCATCCCGTGCCCGCCCATCCGGCTCCAGCCCCGGCCGCCGTCCCGGCTGCGCCCCTGCGAGTCCTGGCGGACCGCGAACTGGACAGGGACATTCCCTACGGAATCCGGATCGCGGCTTCCTGGTCGTGGCGCCTGGGCCTGATCCTCCTGATGGCCGGGACGCTGGTGTGGCTGCTCAGCCACATCACCTTGCTGATCATCCCCATCATGGTGGCGGCCCTCCTCGCCGGACTCCTCAGCCCGGTGACGGCATGGCTGAAGCGGCACGGCCTGCCCGCGGGCCTTGCCGTCGCCGTCACGGTCCTTGGTTTCATCGGCCTCATTGCGGGTGCGCTGGCCCTGGTGGGCAGGCAGCTCGTGGCCGGTTTCAGCGAGCTCTATTCCCAGGCGCTCGAGGGCGTTCGGCAGGTCCAGGACTGGCTGTCCGCGGGCCCGCTGCACCTTACCGCCACCCAAATCGACCAGTACGTGAAGGAAGCCACTGACGCGCTGCAGAACAACAGCAGCAGCATCGTCAGTGGTGCACTGTCCTTCGGCAGTACCGCCGGACATTTCGCGGCGGGCATGCTCCTCGCGCTGTTCATCCTGATCTTCTTCCTCCTGGAGGGAGACCGGATCTGGGCGTTCCTCGTCAGGATGCTTCCCCGGAAAGCCCGGCACGCCACCTTCGGTGCCGGCCGCAAGGGCTGGGCGTCCATGGTCAGTTACGCGCGCATCCAGATGTTTGTCGCGGCCGTCGACGCCCTCGGCATCGGCGTGGGCGCCGCCATCCTCGGCGTCCCGCTGGCGCTTCCCCTGGCCGTCCTGGTCTTCCTCGGCTCGTTCATCCCGGTGGTAGGCGCCCTGGTGACCGGCGTGGTTGCCGTCCTCCTGGCACTGGTGGCCAACGGCCCCGTCAACGCCCTCATCATGCTGGCGGTCGTCCTGCTGGTCCAGCAGCTAGAAGGCCACATCCTGCAGCCCCTGGTCATGGGCAAGGCAGTGTCACTCCATCCCGTAGCCGTGATCCTCAGTGTTGCGGCCGGCTCCTACCTCGCGGGCATCCCCGGAGCCCTGTTCTCCGTGCCCATCCTGGCCGTAGCAAACTCGGCCGTTCGCTACATCGCCGCCAGAACGTGGGAACATGAACAGGTGCCGGTTATCGCCGGGAAGCCCATCACGGCCGGAGCGGGCGGGGACAACACCATCGAGGACGTTGAACCGCCGGCTGCATCTGACGCAGGGAGGGGCACGGCGACCCGCACCCCAGCCGAACACCGTGATGCCCGTACCTCCTCCCGGGAGGGCTCCGGGGCAGAACCCAGAGGAGAGTAGTCCGTGAAGATCCTTGAAACCCTTCCCGTCACACTGGACGATGTCCTTGAGGCGCAGAAGCTGCTTGATGGGATTATCGCGCGCACACCCGTGGAATCTTCCCGTGCGCTCGGCAGCATGGTGGGCGGGGACGTCTACTTCAAATGCGAGAACCTGCAGCGTGCCGGATCGTTCAAGGTCCGCGGGGCCTACGTCCGGATGGCGCGGCTCTCACCTGACGAGAAGAAGCGCGGTGTGGTGGCAGCCTCCGCCGGCAACCATGCCCAGGGCGTTGCAGTCGCTGCCAAAAGCCTTGGCATCAAGGCCCGCATCTACATGCCCCTGGGCGTAGCCCTGCCCAAGCTCGCCGCCACCCGCAGCCACGGTGCTGAGGTGATCCTGCACGGCCACAACGTGGACGAGGCGCTCGCCGAAGCCCAGCGGTACAGCAACGAGACCGGCATGGTGTTCGTGCATCCGTTCGACAACGTGGACGTGGTGGCAGGACAGGGGACCGTGGGCCTGGAAATCCTGGAGCAGGTCCCCAACGTGGACACCGTGCTCATGGGCGTGGGCGGCGGCGGCCTCCTCGCTGGAGTCGCCGTCGCCATCAAGGCCCGCGCCCGCGAACTTGGCAGGGAGATCCGGATCATCGGTGTCCAGGCGGAGAACGCCGCAGCCTACCCGCCCTCGCTCGCCGCAGATGCGCTGGTGCCGCTCAAAAAGGTGTCCACCATGGCGGACGGCATTGCCGTGGGACGGCCCGGGCAGCTGCCCTTCAGCATCATCCGGGAACTGGTGGACGACGTGGTCACTGTCAGCGAAGACTCCCTGGCCCGGGCCCTGATCTTCCTGCTGGAACGGGCCAAGATGGTGGTGGAGCCCGCCGGTGCGGTGGGCGTCGCAGCCCTCATGGACGGCAAGATCGAGAACCCCGGGACCACAGTGGCCGTGCTCTCCGGCGGAAACATCGACCCCATGCTGATGCTCAAGGTCATCCAGCGCGGCCTCTCCGCCGCCGGCCGCTACATGACGGTCCGAATGATGCTCGACGACCGCCCGGGCTCGCTGGCAACCATCGCCCGCATCATCGCCGAAAACGATGCCAACGTCACCGGCCTTGACCACACCAGAGTGGGAGGGTCCATCAGCATGGGTGACGTCTCCATCACCGTGAACCTGGAAACCAAGGGCCACCAGCATGGGGAGCAGGTCCTCAGCGCACTGCGGGCCGAGGGCTTCCAACCAATCGTTGTGCATTAGGAGCGGCCATGGCGGGACTGGGTAACGGACTCACGGGCAGCGGACGCAGCCCCGAACGGCAGACCATCGCGTCCCGCGCCAAGGGCGGGCTGGTGGTGCTGGGCGGTTTCGTGGCCTTGCTGTTCGCGATCGAATTGGTGAACACGCTGATGATGGGCGCCCTTACCCGCACCTTCGGCCTGCGGCCGAGGAGTGCCGACGGGCTGCTGGACATCTTCACCTTCCCGCTCCTGCACGCGAACCTGAACCATCTGTTGTCCAACAGCCTGCCCCTGGTGATCTTCGGCTTCCTGGTGTTCCTCTCCGGGCTGCGTGTCTTCCTCACGGCCCTGGCCTTCAGCTGGCTGGGCAGCGGACTGACAGTCTGGCTCATCGGGAACGGTGTCACGGTGGGCGCCTCCGGCCTGGTTTTCGGGCTGTTCGCGTTCCTCCTGGTCCGCGGGTTCTTCAACCGCAGCTGGCGGCAGATCCTGCTCGCGGTGATTCTCTTCATGGGCTACGGGAGCATCCTGCTGGGCGCCCTGCCCTTCGTGGCCGGGTATGTCAGCTGGCAGGCGCACCTTGGCGGTGCGGCCGGAGGAGTGGTGGCGGCAGTGCTGCTGCGTCCGCGCACTCCGGCCGTTTTACGCGGGCTCTGATCACAGGTCCTGAAAGCGGCGTCACCAGCAGTAAAAAGAGCGGCGGCCGTCCCCATTGGGGACGGCCGCCGCTCTGCAGCCCGAATGGCTTTCTGCTCCATACCGCTGCCCTTCCGCCCTGCTTCCGCGCGGGGCAGAGCTGCGAATTAGCCGGTGTAGGGCTTGGCGGAGAGGATCTCCACCTTGATGTCCTTGCCGTTGGGCGCGACGTAGCTGAGGGCCTCGCCCTCCTTATGGCCGAGGATGGCTGCACCCAGGGGTGACTTCTCGCTGAAGACATCCAGGTCCGAGCCGCCTGCGATTTCACGGGACCCCAGCAGGAAGGTTTCCTCATCACCGGCGATCCTGGCGACCACGATCATGCCCGGCTCCACGATGCCGTCATCGGCAGGCGCCTCACCTACATGGGCGTCGCGGAGCAGCACCGTCAGCTGGCGGATGCGGGCCTCGATCTTGCCCTGTTCCTCCTTGGCCGCGTGGTAGCCCCCGTTTTCCTTGAGGTCCCCCTCTTGCCGCGCTGCTTCAATCTTCTGGACGATCTCCGCCCGGCCTGCGCCGGAAAGGTGGTCCAGCTCTGCCTTCAGGCGGTCAAAAGCTTCCTGGGTCAGCCAGGCTGCAGATGCGCTGTTGGTGGTAGACACGGACTTCTCCTCTAGTGGTCCTACAATGCAAAAGACCCCGCCACGGTGGCCACTTGTGGAACAGTAACCAGCTCAGCGGGGTAAAGGTATCTCTCCATTGTAGTCAATCCTCTGGAGATAACCCAAAAGGGAAGCGTTCCAGATCACACCGCTTACGGCTCTCCGCCCGGAATCCAGCAGCTGTCCACCACGCCGGAAACGGATGCCGACTCGGTGCGCAAGGTGACGCGCTGGGCGACTGTCCTGCCGCCGTCGGGCGTTCCATCCGCCGCTGTAGGCGGGATGTCCACCACCTTCCAACCCACCACCGCGAATTTGGAGTCCAGCGCCTTGACGGCACACTTGACAGGCTTGGCCGGTTCGCGGGTGACCTGGAAGTCCACCTCCGCGAGGGTGGCATCAGTGGTGCTGTAGCCAACGTCCTTGAACGTCACACCGGAAAGCGAGTTGGACGTGGTGACCCAGGCAAGGAACCCGATCCCCACAGCCAGTGCGGCTCCGATTGCCGTCCGGGCGGCCCTGGGGGAAAGCCGGCGCTTTTTAGCGCCATACCGATTGGCTAGGCTAGAGTCTGCGGGCGCGGGTTGGGCCGGCTGGTCCGGGGAAGTCACCAGCCCAGTTTAGTGCCCTTTCCGCCGCCGCCCCGCGGGGGCTGCAACTGCCAACGAGGCAATGTACCCGCCAACACCATCCGTAAGCTGCCACAAGCCGCGAAAGAAGAATAAGGAGCCGTCCCTTCCATGACAGCCCCCAGCAACTCCCAGGTGCCGCTCCGGCTGCTCGCGGTCCACGCCCACCCGGATGACGAATCCAGCAAAGGCGCCGCGACCATGGCCATGTATGCGGCCGCCGGCGTGGACGTCCTGGTGGCAACGTGCACGGACGGGTCCCGGGGAGACATCCAGAACCCTGCTGTCGAAGGCGAACCGCACCCCAAGCGGGACATGGCGGGCGCGCGCAGGCTCGAGATGCAGCAGGCTGCCGCCATCCTGGGCATCCGCCAGAGGTGGCTCGGCTTCGTTGACTCCGGCCTGCCCGAAGGTGACCCGCTCCCGCCTCTACCTGCCGGATCCTTCGCCACCCTGCCGCTGCACCAGGCTGCGGCGCCGCTGGTACGGCTGGTGCGTTCCTTCAAGCCGCACGTCATCCTCAGCTATGACGAGAACGGCGGCTACCCGCACCCTGACCACATCATGGCGCACAGGGTGGCCGTTGAAGCCTTTGAAGCAGCGGGTGATCCCGACCGCTATCCGGAGGCGGGGGAGGCCTGGGAGCCCAGCAAGCTTTACTACGACCGTGCCTTCAGTCCCGAGCGGTTCCGGGCGCTGCACTTTGCGCTCGAGGAGGCTGGGCTGCAGTCCCCCTACGCTGAGCGGCTGGCTGCCTGGCTTGAGTCCGACGCCGAAGGACACACCCCGCCGCCCGCCGCGCACCCCACCACCACGCAGATCGATTGCGGCGACTTTTTCGAGATGCGCGACGACGCGCTGCGCGCCCACCGCACCCAGGTAGACCCCCTCGGCTTCTTCTTCGCTGTTTCCCCTGACATGCAGCGCCGTGTCTGGCCGTGGGAGGACTATTCGCTGATCCACTCGCGGGTGCACTCGGAACTCCCCGAGAAGGACCTGTTCGCAGGGCTAAGATAGGCAGGGCAGGCAACTTCTATCCCGCGTAGAAAATAGGCCCGTGACGGCACGGTCCGTCCGCTTCCTGCCGCATCCGTTCCACTAGAAGGTATCCACCGTGCATTCTCTGCTCCTAGCCCTCGCCACCACGCCAACCCCAATGCCCAGCCCGACGCTCCGGGACGGGATCTCCGAGGACCAGGTAACGCCGGGCCTGCTGGGCTTCATCATGACGGCCTTTTTTGTGGTGGCGACAGCCCTGCTCATTGTGGACATGGTGCGGCGGATCCGCAGGGTGCGCTACCGCGCCCAGGTGGAGGAAGAGCGCATGGCGGCGGCTGCTGCTGCGGACGTTGACGCTGAGGACGCCCGGGAGGGGCTCGACGGCGGCGCGCGGCCGGCAGCGCCCGACTCGAACGGAAACGGCCCGGTCGACGGGCTTTCGCGGCCGCGCGAGTAGGTACGTTCCGGGCCACGTGCAGTTCCTGGGACAGGGCAGTTCCTCGGACAGGACAGTCACTGGGAAAGGACAGGCCCTACGGAAGCACCGCCAGTGCGATCGCTGCGAAGTGGGCGGCGAAGGCGAACACGGTGAATGCGTGAAACAGTTCGTGGAAGCCGAAGTGGTGGTAGCTGAAATTGGGCTTTTTCAAGGCGTAGAAAACTGCGCCCGTGATGTAGAGGACACCGCCCACGCAGATCAGCACAGCCGCCGGGATGCTGGCCTGGAAGAACTGCGGCAGGTAGAAGAGGGCGCCGCAGCCCAGCGCGATGTAGATCGGCACGTAGAGCCAGCGGGGCGCGTCCGTCCACAGCAGCCGGAACAGCACGCCAAGGATGGCTCCGGCCCAGATCACCCATAGGAGCACCACCGCCTGCTGGCGTTCCAGGAGCGTCCACGCGAGCGGCGTGTAGGTGCCGGCGATCACCAGCATGATGTTGGTGTGGTCCAGGCGTTTGAGGACGAGCTTGACCTTGGGGGACCAGTTGCCGCGGTGGTAAACGGCGCTGACGCCGAACAGCAGCACGCCGGTGGCGGCATAAACAGCAGAGGTGATTTTGCGGTCCGTGGTGGGGGCAAGGGCCACCAGGATGATGCCGGCGGCCAGGGCCAGCGGCGCCGTAACCGTGTGGATCCAGCCCCTCCACTTCGGTTTGATCATCAGGAGTTCCGCGAGGCGGACGGCGGCGTCATCCACAGCGCTGGGTTCCGGTTCTGCGCCGGCGTTCCGGTCCTCCGGCTGGGGCGCAGGGGCCTTGGGAGAGTCGCTGTTCATGGGACCAGAATAACTTACGGACGGGTAAGTTACTCATCGGTAACATTTGCTGGACAGCCCTCCTCCGGTGCTGCGGGTCCCGGGGTTCCACGGGCGGTAGCCTAGGATGTGGATGTAGGTACGGCAGGAAAGTCAGGTGAGTGGACGCGTGGAGTTGCCCGGGTTCCTCTATGGCTATTACGAACGCCGGCTCCTCAAGGACCTCCCGCGGGACCGCATTCCCCGGCACATCGGCGTCATGGTGGACGGCAACCGCCGCTGGGCCAAGCAGTTCAATGCCCCCACCAGCCAGGGCCACCAGGCCGGCGCTGACAAGATCCACGAATTCCTCGGCTGGTGCCAGGAGCTTGGCGTCAAAGTAGTGACGCTGTACATGCTGTCCACGGACAACATGAACCGCTCCAGCGAGGAACTTGACCTCCTGATGGGCATCATCGCCAACACCCTGGACCGGCTGGACGAGGACGCAAACATTTCCGTCCATGCCATGGGTGCCCCTGAGCTGCTTCCGGACTACCTTGCGGAGCGGCTCAACAAGCTCACGGCCCGGACTCCCGTCCGGGAGAAGATCCACGTCAACGTGGCGGTTGGCTACGGCGGCCGCCGGGAGATCGTCGACGCCGTCCGCGAACTCCTGCACGACGCAGTCGCCAAGGGCAGGGACATCTCCAAGCTTGCCGATGACCTGTGCGTCGATGACATCTCACGCTTCCTGTACACCCGGGGCCAGCCGGACCCGGATCTTGTGATCAGGACGTCGGGGGAGCAGCGGCTGTCCGGGTTCCTGATGTGGCAGAGCGCCTACAGCGAGTTCTACTTCTGCGAGGCCCTCTGGCCTGCCTTCCGCAAGGTCGATTTCCTCCGCGCGCTGCGGGATTACGCCGGGCGGCAGCGGCGCTTCGGCGCCTGAAACCCCCGGTTCATCACGAGTTCATACATCCGCCGGAGAAATCGCCGTCAAATAGTTGCGGAAATGGGCTGCCGTGGATTTACGTTATATCCATCAGCAGGCAAAACCGCCGGCTGATCGGGGAGGCCAGTACATGGAGCGAAACATCGCGCCGGTTGTATGGGAGGCCGGACCCGGCCTCGTGGCCGAGCCGCCTCACCAATAACAATTCCGGGCTGGCGCCCGGGGCTGGAGTCGATGTGGCTACTTCTGAACAACTGCCCGAGGTCCTTGTTGGACGGGGCGGGAAAGCTACCTCTCGCGTTGAGCGAACCACCTTTGAAACCGGTGCGGCAACTGATGCTGCGGCCGGTTTTGCTGTTTCCGGAAGGGAAGCCGACATCCACACGTTCGTCATCGACACCTCCGTCCTGCTCTCCGACCCCCGCGCACTCCTGCGGTTCGCCGAACACGAGGTGGTTGTTCCCGTCGTCGTGATCACCGAACTCGAAGCCAAGCGGCACGACCCCGAACTCGGCTACTTCGCCCGGAAGGCGCTGCGGCTCCTGGACGACCTTAGGGTCAAACACGGCGGCCTGAACCAGCCCCTGCCCATCGGCGACGAGGGCGGCACCCTCATGGTGGAGCTCAACCACATCTCCGCCGAGGTGCTGCCGCTGGGCTTCCGCAGCGGTGACAACGACAGCCGCATCCTCGCCGTGGCCAAGAACCTGGCCAACGAGGGACGCACCGTCACCGTTGTCTCGAAGGACCTCCCCATGCGGGTCAAAGCCTCCGCCATGGGACTGACCGCTGATGAGTACCGCAACGAACTGGTCAAAGACTCCGGCTGGACGGGCGTCGCCGAAATCGAAGCAAACGAGCAGGAGATCTCCACCCTCTACGGACACGAACCCGTCTTCATCCCCGCCGCAGCCGAACTGCCCGTCAACACCGGGCTCGTGCTGCTCTCCAACCGGGGTTCAGCCCTCGGCCGGGTGGGCTCCGACAAGCAGGTGCGCCTGGTCAAGGGCGATCGTGACGTGTTCGGACTCCACGGCCGGTCCGCCGAGCAGCGGCTGGCCATCGACCTGCTGATGGATCCGTCGGTGGGCATCGTTTCCATGGGAGGCCGCGCCGGCACCG
Source organism: Pseudarthrobacter defluvii (assembly GCF_030816725.1). Lineage (NCBI taxonomy): Bacteria > Bacillati > Actinomycetota > Actinomycetes > Micrococcales > Micrococcaceae > Pseudarthrobacter > Pseudarthrobacter defluvii. Next base: position 2,995,940 of record NZ_JAUSYG010000001.1, on the reverse strand, counting down.
GCAAATCGGCGCTGGCCCTCTGCGCAGGCCTCGAAGCGGTGCTGGAACGCCGCGAACACCGCAAAGTGATTGTCTTCCGGCCCCTCTACGCCGTGGGCGGCCAGGAACTCGGCTACCTGCCGGGCTCCGAGTCCGAGAAAATGAACCCCTGGGCGCAGGCAGTCTTTGACACCCTCGGCGCGCTGGTCAGCCAGGAAGTGGTGGAAGAGGTCATGGACCGCGGCATGCTCGAGGTCATGCCGCTGACCCACATCCGCGGACGCTCCCTCCACGACGCTTTCGTGATCGTCGACGAGGCCCAGTCCCTCGAAAAGAACGTCCTGCTCACCGTCATGAGCCGCATCGGCCAGAATTCCAAGATCGTCCTGACCCACGACGTCGCCCAACGCGACAACCTCCGCGTCGGACGGCACGACGGAATCGCCGCCGTCGTCGAAACCCTGAAAGGACACCCCCTCTTCGGCCACGTCACCCTGACCCGCTCCGAACGCTCGCCCATCGCAGCCCTCGTCACGGAGCTCCTGGAGGGCTAACGGGGGTGCATGGGGCACCCTTCCTCTGCGTGCTGGCTCGTTCCTCGCCTTTGACGCACGCTGCCGGAAGGCTGCCACACGCCCGAGCCGGGTTGCGGCCCTTCTCGTAGGAGCGCATCGCCGTAAGCGTCGTTCCGAGGGCCCCGAGGCGAGCTTGCGAGCCTTGGGAAGGAACCTACGCGCTAAGCGACGGAGAAGGACCGTGGCCCGGCGAACCCAGCCACGGACAGGCACTCAGGTGACGTGAAGGAACCTCGCCGCCGCTTCGTGGCCCTGGACTTGCAACTCCCAGTCAGGGCGCTTGAATGTTTCCGGGGTGACCCGGACGTGCTGGACTGTTTCGACTTTGGTGCCCCAGGCTTTGCGGGTGGTGCCGTTGGGTTCGTAGCCGAGGGTGCGGGAGACGCCGAGGGAGGCGCTGTTCCAGGCGGCGGCTTCTGATTCGGCTACTTCAGCGCCCAGCCAGTCGAAGGCCCAGAGGACGACGGCGGCGCGCATCTCCTTGCCCAGGCCCCGCCCGTGTACGGACTGCTTGAGCCAGGAACCGGTGGTGACCGTCTTCAGCACCGCGAAGTCCTTCGCGCCCACGTCCTGGCAGCCGATGAACTGGCCGTCGTGCCAGATTCCCAGGAGCAGCGTCCAGTTCTCCGGCGTGAACCCGCCGCGGCAACGCCAGTACCAGCGGGCCATGTTGGAGCCGAGCTCGTCGCCGGGCAGCTCCGTCCAGGGAGCGCTGAAGGGGTTCCTGTCCGGTTGGTGGATGCCGCTGCGGGCGGCGTCGACGGCTGCAGGGATGTCCTCGTCGGTGATGGGGCGGAGTTCCAGCCGTGGCGTGGTCAGTGCCAGATCGAAAAGGGGCCAGATGGAACTCATCGTCGTCATCCGCGAAGCCTAACGGATGGGCCTCCAGCAGGACCTGTCACGCTCAGGCGGGGATGTCCCAGCTGATGTGCCTGCGGACGTCGGTGAGGTTCATGGACTGGGCCAGGAACAGGTCGTCGAGCATGTACTCGTCAACTGCAATGATCCGGATCCAGTGGCCGTACTCTTGAGTTTCCGGCTCCAGGGACTGGCTGGACACACAGACTCCGGTGCCCAGGTCGACCCGGAGCCGGGAAATTCCGGGAAGGCACAGCGGAGCGGCGGGATCAACGGGAAGGTAGGACGGGTTGGGGGACACCACGGCTTCCAGGACGGGCCGGCCTTCGTGGTCGGCGTAGCGCACGTCGCGGACATCCAGCGCGTTGCTGCCGGGAAACTCGATGGGCACCGGGGCGTTGCCCGCGAGCTCCACCGGGTCCAGCGCGGCGGAAAAGCGGCCGTTGCCGAATCCGGGCTCGCCGTAGGCGGCTTCGGGCCGGCGGCGCACCAGCCCGCCGTCGTCGTACACGGGGGTGACCAGGTGTGGCGGCAGGAGCCAGGACTTGCGGGTGGCGCTCACGTAGAAAACGTCCCTGGAATCGTTGATTCCCGTGGTGCTGTGCAGGACCAGGCCTTCCGGGCTTTCCAGGCGAAGCGCCCCGGGCCGGCGCAACCAGGCACGGACAAAAGGAGTGCCGGGAGCGGGCGCTGATGCAAATGCCTGGTCCCAGTACTCAAACCTCAGCGACTGCCACTTCCAGGGGGATGACCGGCACAGATTCCGGAACACAGCGGCCAGGTCCGCGGGGGCGGCAGGAGAACCCTGAACGGGGCGACGGCGGGAGTCCCAGGTGGACATACCCACATTTTACGCGGGGGTGCTTCGGCTGGAATGGGTGGATCCAGTAGCATCCGAGGGGTGATCGGACGACTCGGCGACCTCTGGCAGCACACCCCGCTTGCCTTCTGGCTGGTCCTGGCGGCCTGCCTGTACTTTGCGGTGATGGCCGTCCGGCTCACCATCATCGACGTCCGGCACCACCTCCTGCCCAACAGGATCGTCTTCCCGTCCTACGCCGTGGCGGGCGCACTCCTGCTCGCGGCAGCCGCCGTTGCGTGGGCCAGCCCGCTCCCGGCCGCAGGGACCGGCGGCGGAATCCTGGCCATTCCTGCCCTCCGCGTGGTGGCGGGGGCCGGAATCCTGTGGCTGTTCTACTTCGTTTTGCGGTTTGTCTATCCGCCGGGCATGGGGTTTGGTGACGTCAAGCTTGCAGGTGTCCTGGGCATGTACCTTGGCTACCTCAGCTGGGGGCACCTGTTCGCGGGAACCTTCCTCGCGTTCCTGCTGGGTGGCCTGTGGTCCTTGGCTCTCCTCGCGGCCCGGCGGGGAACCCTCAAGTCGTCCATTCCGTTCGGCCCGTTCATGCTCGCCGGGACCGCGGCCGCCATGCTGCTGCCCGCCTGAGGGACCTGCGAAGTCCGGCATACCCCGGTTGGATAGGCTGTGGTTATGCCTGCACCTGAATACGTCCTGAAGCTGCGCAAGAAGATCGGCAACGATCCCCTCTGGGTTCCCGGTGTCCGCGGCGTGGTGGTCGATGACAGCGGCCGCATCCTGCTGGCCCAGCGGGCGGACAACCGGCAGTGGGCACTGATTAGCGGCATGCTGGACCCGGGGGAGCAGCCCGCGCGGGGCCTGATCCGGGAGATCTTCGAGGAAACTGCCGTGGTGGCGGAGGCCGAACGTGTGGTGTCAGTGGGTGCCGTGGGCCCGGTCACTTATCCCAACGGTGATGTCTGCGAGTTCCTGGACGTGGTGTTCCTGTGCCGGTACGTCTCCGGGGAGGCCAGGGTCAATGACGATGAATCCCTGGCTGTTGGCTGGTTCGGCTTGGAAGAACTTCCCGAACTCATGCCCGGGCACCTGACCAGCATCCGCCAGGCGCTGGCACCCTCAGGGGCCGTCCACTTCGAGCCGTAGCGCCTCCTGCGGGGGCGGCGCAGGCGGAAATGAAACAGGGGCGCCGCAACCCCCAAGATTGCGGCGACCCTGTTGGTCTCTTGCCTGCCGCCCGAAGGCGCCGCCATGGCAGCCACGCCGGCTGCGGGCTGGGCGAGGCGTCCGACGCCGTCAGCGGCCCTGGGAAACCAGCTCGCCGTCGTCGTCCTTCACAACGTCCCCGTCACGTCCCGCTTCCACGGCGCCGGCGCTGGTGCCCGGGAGGCCCGCGGCGAGCCGCTCGGCTTCCTCCCCGCCCACTGCCTCTCCGCGTGCCACCATACCGGCGGTGTCCGACAGCGGAATCTGCTTCAGCGTGATGGCCAGGAGCAGCGCCACGGCGATGAAGGGGAGCAGGTACCAGAACACCGGGGCCAGGGAGTCCGCGTAGGCGTTCACGATGGCGTCCCGGAGCTGTTCGGGCAGCTGGTTCAGCGCCTGCGGATCCAGGGTGCGGGTGGACTGCCCGGCCTGCTCGACCGATGCACCCGCCCCGGTGAAGGCGTTGGTGAGGGCTTCGGAGAGCCGGGTGGTGAAGATCGAGCCGAAGACCGCCACGCCCATCGCGGCACCCACCTCGCGGAAGTAGTTGTTGGTGCTGGTGGCGGTGCCGATCTGGTCTGCCGGGACGGAGTTCTGCACCACCAGGACCACCACCTGCATGATCAGGCCCAGGCCCGCTCCGAAGACGAACAGCTGGAGGCAGATGACCCAAATGGGGGTGCTGGCGGCCAGGGTGGTCATCCACAGCATCGCCGCCAGGGTGAGGACCGCACCCAGGATGGGGAACATCTTGTACTTGCCGGTCTTGGAGATCCGGATGCCCGAGTAGATGGAGGTGCCCATGAGGCCGGCCATCATCGGGAGCATCAGCAGTCCCGATTCTGCGGCGGACGTGCCGGAGGACATCTGGAGGAAGGTGGGGACAAAGGCAATGGCCGAGAACATGCCCAGGCCCAGCGTGAAGCCGATGGCAGTGGCGTTGATGAAGATTCGGTTGCGGAACAGACTGAGCGGGATGATGGGATCCTCCGCCCGGCGCTCCACCAGCACGAATGCGGCGGCGGACAGCAGCAGGCCGGCACCAAAGGCCCAGGTGAGCGGGGAATCCCAGCCCTCGTCCTTCTTGCCGCCAAAATCAGTAAAGAAGATCAGGCAGGTGGTGGCGGCGGACAGCAGCACAACGCCAAGGACGTCGATCCGCTTTTCGGCCTTCTTGTTGGGCAGCGTCAGGGCAAACCAGGCAATCGCGAACGCTGCCAGGCCCACGGGGATGTTGATGTAGAAGGCCCATTCCCAGGTGAGGTGGTCCACGAAGAAGCCGCCCAGGAGGGGACCGGCCACGGCTGACAGGCCGAAGATGGCGCCCAGCGGACCCATGTACTTGCCGCGGTCCTTTGCCGGCACGATGTCGGCGATGATCGCCTGGGAGAGGATCATCAGGCCGCCGCCGCCCAGGCCCTGGATGGCGCGGAAGATGACGAAGCCCCAGAAGTCGGTGGCCAGGGCGCAGCCCACGGATGCCAGGGTGAAGAGCGCGATGGCCACAAGGAAGAGGTTGCGCCGGCCCAGGATGTCACCGAACTTGCCGTAGATGGGCATCACGATGGTGGTGGCCAGCAGGTAGGCGGTGGTGATCCAGGCCTGGTGCTCCACGCCGCCGAGCTTGCCCACGATGGTGGGCATGGCCGTGGAGACGATGGTCTGGTCCAGGCTGGAGAGCAGCATTCCGGCGATCAGCGCGGAGAAAATGATCCAGATGCGTTTCTGCGTCAACAGCAGGGGCCCTGCCGGCGCCTTGGCGGTGGCGGTACTCATGATTGTCCTTTTGCGGTGATGGGATCCGACATGTCGAAGGGCTGGGAGAAGAGCAGGCTGGCGGCAGAAATGTTCTCCAGCAGCAGGTCCGGGTAGCTCCGGGTGTTGCCGTCCGAGAAGTAGGCCATGCTGCTCTTGCGGGCGATGGTGCTGAGCAGCACCACGGCCATCTGTACTACGGGGTGGTCAGGGGCCACGCCTTCACGCCGGGCAACGTCCCTGGCGAACTGCGCTTCCCGCTGTTCCGTGGCCCCGATGATTTTCAGGATGAGCTGCGGTTCCTTCTTCACCACGCCGATCAGCTGCCGGGTCTCCTCCTCGGAAGCCGACATAGCCTCTGCCAGGCGGAGCGAGAGCCGGACCAGGTCGCGGAACAGGGTGGGGGAGATTTCACCGGCGGGCGAGTCCGCGCCACCGGCCACGAATTCCTCAACGACATCTGACGGGACGTCGTCGTCGGCGTGGCCGATGATGGCGTCTTCCTTCGTGGGGAAGTAGTTGAAGAAGGTCCGGCGGGAAATGCCGGCGGCCTCGCACACTTCCTCCACCGTGTAGCCGGTCAGACCGCGTTCGCTGGTAAGGGCGCGGGCGGTCGAGGTGATGGCGGCGCGGGTTGCGGCACGTTTGCGCTCACGGAGGCCGGAATCAGGTGTTGCACTATCAGTCACAAAGTAAAGTTTTGCACTTATCTGAATTGAGTGCAAACTTGTCCTTCGCGCGGTTAAAGTACGACGGCGGCCGCCCACCTTCGCTGGGAAGGTGGGCGGCCGCCGTCGTGCTTATCGCGGTGCTGCTTGAGGCGTTACTGGGCCTTGTGCGCCGGGGCCGTCATGGTGGTGACGTCCAGTGCCTTGTCGAGGTCTGCCTCGGAGACCTTGCCCTCGCCTTCGCCGACGAAACCGAGCTTCTCGGTGGCCTGGCGGATGGTCAGGCCCTCCTTGACGGCGGTCTTGGCGATCTTGGCGGCGTTCTCGTAGCCGATGTACTTGTTCAGCGGCGTGACGATCGAGGGGGAGGCCTCGGCCAGGAAGCGGGCGCGCTCCACGTTGGCGGTGATGCCGTCGATCATCTTGTCCGCCATGACGCGGCTGGTGTTGGCCAGCAGGCGGATGGACTCGAGCAGGTTGGCGGCCATCACGGGGATGCCGACGTTGAGCTCGAAGGCGCCGTTGGTGCCGGACCAGGCGATGGCGGTGTCGTTGCCGATGACCTGGGCAGCCACCATGATGGAGGCCTCGCAGATCACCGGGTTGACCTTGCCGGGCATGATGGAGGAGCCGGGCTGCAGATCGGGAAGCGCGATTTCGCCCAGGCCCGTGTTGGGGCCCGAACCCATCCAGCGGAGGTCGTTGTTGATCTTCATGAACGAGATGGCGATGTTGCGCAGCTGGCTGGACGCCTCGATCAGGCCGTCGCGGTTGGCCTGGGCCTCGAAGTGGTCGCGGGCCTCGGTCAGCGGCAGGCCGGTGTCCGTGGCGAGCAGCTCGATGACGCGCTCGGGGAAACCGGCGGGGGTGTTGATGCCGGTGCCCACGGCGGTGCCGCCCAGGGGAACCTCTGCCACGCGGGGGAGCGAGGCGTTGATGCGCTCGATGCCGTAGCGGACCTGTGCGGCGTAGCCGCCGAATTCCTGGCCCAGGGTCACCGGGGTGGCGTCCATGAGGTGGGTTCGGCCGGACTTGACGACGTCCTTGAACTCAACGGCCTTGCGTTCCAGCGACTCTGCCAGGTAGCCCAGGGCGGGGATGAGGTCGTTGATCAGCGCGGAGGTGGCGGCCACGTGCACAGACGTGGGGAACACGTCGTTGGAGGACTGCGAAGCGTTGACGTGGTCGTTGGGGTGGACCACCTTGTCGCTGCCCGCGGCCTTCAGCGCACGCGTGGCCAGCTCTGCCAGGACCTCGTTTGTGTTCATGTTCGAGGACGTGCCGGAACCGGTCTGGAAGACGTCGATGGGGAAGTCGCCGTCGTACTTACCGGCGGCCACCTCATCGGCAGCGTCAGCAATCGCCTTGGCCAGCTCGCCATCGAGCACGCCCAGTTCTGCGTTGGCCTGGGCTGCAGCCTTCTTGACCCGGGCCAGCGCCTCGATGTGGGTGCGCTCCAGGGTCTTGCCGGAAATGGGAAAGTTCTCCACTGCCCGCTGCGTCTGCGCGCGGTACAGTGCGTTCACGGGGACGCGGACTTCGCCCATCGTGTCATGTTCAATGCGGAACTCTTCAGTGGAAGTCATGGGGCTAGCTTATGGCTCCCGGGCGCCCCATCGAAAACCGTTAAGGGAGCATCGCCGGCGGCCCGCTGGGCCGCCGGCGCAGGGGTCCTAGAGCTCGCCGATTCCGGAAACAAGGTCGGCGCGGCCCTCTGCCAGCCGGTAGGAGAGACCGATGACTGCGGTCCGGCCTTCCTCGATTGCGGTGGAAATCACACGCGAGCTGTCCGCGAGGCGCTGCGACATCTGCTTGACGTTTTCCACCACCATGTCGTTGACCTCGGTCTGGTTGTTCCGCAGCGAGGTGAGGACGGAGGGGGTGATGCGTTCCACGAGGTCGCGGATGAATCCCGCCGGCATCTCGCCGGTCTCCACGGCGTCCCGGGTGGCCGTGACGGCACCACAGCTGTCGTGCCCAAGCACCACGATCAGCGGCACCCCCAGCACGGCGACGCTGTACTCCAGGGACCCTAGGACGGCGTCGTCAATTACCTGCCCGGCGGTGCGGACCACGAAGACGTCGCCCAGGCCGACGTCGAAAATAATCTCGGCCGCAAGCCGGGAGTCGGAGCAGCCGAAGATCACCGCGAACGGATTCTGGGTCTCCACCAGCGACGAACGCCGGGAAGCGTTCTGGTTCGGATGGGAGGACTCGCCGTTTATGAAACGTTCGTTGCCTTCGCGCAGGCGGCGCCATGCCAGTGCAGGGGTCAGGTTAGTAGCCATGCTTACTACATTAAGGCGCGGCAGGGGCGGAGGGGGAAACTGTGACGGCCGGGTTGGCGTCGAGGGAGGTGACGACGGCGGCAGCAAGGGCTGCGAATTCGTCCAGTTGGGCAGCGCCGGAGAGGATGACGGTGCTGCCGCGGTAGTTTAGGACCAACGACTTTTCGCCCTTGCCGGTGTCCCGCAGTTCCCATTCCTGGCCGCCGGCATTCCGGGAACCTGTGACGGGGGCATTCCTGGTTTGCTGGAGGAGCCAGGTGGGGTTCGATTTCGTGGTCTGCACCAAAGAGATGAAGGACGTCTTTGGGGTCAGGTAGCCGACCTCCCACGTGGGCACGCCGCTGCCTGTCCCCGCCTCCCACCTGGCATAGTTCGCGCGGAACGCGTTGCCGGTGTCCGGCGCAACCGGTGTGAATCCAGCCACATCCGCCGCGTTCCGTGCCACGGACGCAACATCGATGTCCGGCCGGTAGCCGTCCCCCTTGGGCTGGGGATTCATGAGGACAACGGGCAGGAACGCCGCAATGCTGAGCGCGAGGGCGATGATCATGCCGATCACCGAGGCGTTGGCCCGCTTGGCGGCGGCTGCCGGAATGACGGGCTTAACCGGCGTGTCCGCACTGCCCCCGGCAGCAGCGGGGCGGCCTTCGGGCTGCGGCTGGCCGGAGCTGGGACTGGTGGCTTCCTGCATGTCATTCACCCCTCTATAGTCGCCCATCCCGGAGCCGGACTTCCATTCGGGCCCGGTCCGCGCCCACCGCCGGCCGCAATGCACATTTCGTGGTTGCGTCACGGGCCGCCCGTGGCGCGGTGCCGCGACTATGATCGATAGCAGAGGAATCACCGTCTGCTGCACCGGCGGGCGGGTTCAATGATCGCCACTCGAAGAAGAGGTTCACGTGTCACCAACGTCCATGACCCAGAAGTACTCCACGATTTCACCGTCCCTTGCGGTGGGCCACGACGAGCCGGACCGCAACCTTGCCCTTGAACTTGTCCGCGTCACCGAGGCCGCGGCCATTGCCGGCGGCCACTGGGTTGGTTTCGGCGACAAGAACACCGCCGACGGCGCCGCTGTCGACGCCATGCGTTCCTTCCTGCAGACCGTCCACTTCAACGGCGTCGTGGTGATCGGCGAGGGCGAAAAGGACGAAGCCCCCATGCTGTTCAACGGTGAGCGCGTCGGCGACGGCACCGGCCCCGAGGTGGACGTCGCCGTTGATCCGATCGACGGAACACGGCTGACCGCCCTGGGCATCAACAACGCCCTGGCGGTCCTGGCTGTGGCTGAGCGCGGCTCCATGTTCGACCCCTCCGCCGTGTTCTACATGGAAAAGCTCGTCACCGGCCCCGAAGCCGCGGACATGGTGGACCTTCGCCTGCCGGTCAAGCAGAACCTGCACCTGATCGCCAAGGCCAAGGGCGTGAAGGTCAACCAGCTCAACGTCATGATCCTTGACCGCGACCGCCACCGCCCGTTGGTGGAGGAGATCCGGGAAGCCGGGGCACGCACCAAGTTCATCATGGACGGCGACGTTGCCGGCGCCATCGCGGCCGCCCGCTCCGGTACCGGCGTGGACGCGCTCATGGGCATCGGCGGCACCCCCGAGGGCATCGTGGCGGCCTGCGCCATCAAGTCCCTGGGCGGCGTCATCCAGGGCCGCCTCTGGCCCACCAGTGACGAAGAGAAGCAGAAGGCGCTCGACGCCGGGCACGACCTCGAGCGGGTGCTTTCCACCAACGACCTCGTCTCCAGCGACAACTGCTACTTCGCCGCCACCGGCATCACCGACGGCGACCTGCTCAAGGGCGTGCGCTACTCCAAGGACAAGGTCCTCACCCAGTCCATCGTGATGCGCTCCAAGTCGGGCACCATCCGGTTTGTTGAGGGCGAGCACCAGGCCAGCAAGTGGGAGAACTACGCCCGCAAGAGCTGATTCGCAGCGAAAGCCGATGTCAGAGCCCCGGGGCGCCGCGTGCGCACCCGGGGCTTTGCCGTTTACGCGTTGGTATAGGGTTTAAGCCATGATTCCTGCTGTTGTGCCCTGTACTGACCGCGCCCTTTGGGACGAGCATGTTGACCGGTTCCAGGGGCATCCGCAACAGCTGTGGGGCTGGGGTGCGACCAAGGCAGCCCACGGCTGGTCCGTGGACCGGGTCCTGGTCAAGGCCGGAGACGAAACCATCGGGGCAGCCCAGTTGCTGGTCCGCAGGCTTCCCGTCCCGTTCCGGGCGCTGGTCTACATCCCGCGCGGCCCCATGTGTTCCGCCGAGAACACCCAGGTGGTCCTCAACCGGCTGGCCGAACACGCCGCCCTTCGGCACCGGGGCGTGGCCCTCAGCATCGAACCTGACTGGGACCGCGACTCCGCTTTCGCCGGCGCCGTTGCTGCCGCCGGGTTCCGGGAGTCCACCAACACCGTGCTCATCCCGCGCACGCTCATCCTGGACCTCACCCGGTCCGACGACGAGCTGATGGCCGAGATGTCCAAGTCCACGCGGGCCAACATCCGCAAGGCGATGCGCAGCGACGTGGAGTTCCGCAAGGTCAAGAACGAGTCCGAGCTGGAACAGGTCCTGGCCATCTACCATCAGACCGCCGAGCGGGCGGGCTTCGGCATCCATGAGGACCAGTACTACCGCGACATCTTCCGCAACCTCGGTGACGCTTCGCCGATCATCGGCGCGTTCGACGGCGAGCAGCTGCTGGCGTTCACGTGGCTGTCGCGCAGCGGCGCAACCGCCTTCGAACTGTACGGGGGCGTCTCAGCTGAAGGGCAGAAGCAGCGCGTGAACTACGGCGTAAAGTGGGCGGCCCTGCAGTCCATGCGCGAGGACGGCTGCAGCCGGTACGACTTCAACGGCCTGCTCAACGACGGCATCTCCGACTTCAAGAAGCAGTTCGCCCGGCACGAAAACATGCTGCTGGGCACGTGGGAAAAGCCCCTGTCGCCCTTCTACCCCGCGTATGCCAAGGCCATGCCCCTGGCGCGCAAGGGCCTCCAGCAGGGGCGCCAGCTGGTGAAAAGCGCAGCCGGGCGGGTCCTACCGATGGTCCGGAAGCTGCGTCCAGGCAGCTGACTGGGCCAGGACGACCGGACCAATGCAGAAGGGCGCCGGTGCACCCGGTGGGTGCCGCCGTCGCCCTTCTGTGTTGCTGTGGTGGCGCCGGTTAGAGCCCGGTAGTGACGGCGAACGCCAGGGCAGGCTCCGTGCTTCCGGCCACCCCGTGGACATTGATCGGGGCGTCCGCGGCCGGGATGAACGCAGCGCCGCCCCGGGACAGCTGCAGGTCGCCCTTGGGGGAATCGAGGTACACCTCGCCGGCCACCACAATCACTACAGCCGGACCCGCCTGGGCCAGCGGAACCGGTCCAGCGTCCGGCCCCAGCTCGATGCGCTGCAGCTGGAACTCCTTGAACGGCGGACGGAACAGCTCCTGGTCCATCACCGTCTTCTCAGCGTCCAGCATGGGCACGGCCACCGGACGGAAGTCGACGGTGCGCAGCAGCTCCGGGACGTCCACGTGCTTGGGCGTCAGGCCGCCGCGCAGGACGTTGTCAGAGGAGGCCATGACCTCCACACCCAGCCCATGCAGGTACGCGTGCACGTTCCCCGCGGGAAGGTAGACAGCTTCTCCGGGTTTCAGCGAAATCCTGTTCAGCAGCAGCGAGATCAGGACACCGGGGTCACCCGGGTACTTTTCGTTGAGGCTGATGACGGTGCGCAGCTCGGCCTGGTACGGCTCAAGCGCCGCACCGGACAGCAGGGCTTCCACCACCAGGGCCGTGTCCTCTGCCACGCCCTGGCCGCCGGTGATCAGCCGCTCAAAGGCGCGGCGCAGTCCTGCGCTTTCGTCCGTGGCGGCGAGGTCGTCAATCAGGGCCTGGAGCAGCGCGGGGGAGGAGGCTCCCTCGGGGAAGGCGCCGGCAACGCGCTGCAGGATCTCCCGGGTCTCAGCGGCGGGACGGAACCCGCACAGCGCCTCGAACGGAGTAAGCGCGAAGATCATCTCCGGCTTGTGGTTGTCATCCCTGTAGTTCCGGTTCGGGGCATGGGGATCAATCCCGGCACCGTTTTCCCGGGCGAATCCCTCCCGCGCCTGTTCCAGGCTCGGGTGGACCTGGAGCGAGAGCGGCTGCGCGGCCGCGAGGATCTTGGCGAGGAACGGCAGGCGCGGGCCGAAAGCGGAAATGGATTCCGCGCCGAGGAAATGCTCCGGATCCGACGAAATCAGGGCATCGACCGGACGCCGGCTCCCGTCCTCCGGCAGGCGGGCCACCGACGGCGAGTCCGGGTGGGCGCCGATCCACAGCTCGGCTTCCGGGCCCCCCGACTCGGGACGGCCCAGCAGCGAGGCGATGGCCGTCGTCGAACCCCAGGCGTAGTCCCGCAGGACGTTCTCAATCTCGTACAAAACCGTTCCGTTCCTTGGTGGATGGGCACTGATGATTGGCTGGCCGCTGCTGGTTCCCGCTAGAGCGGCGCGCACTGTCCGTTGGTTGCCACGAGCTGGCGGATGGCCTCTTCGTTGCCTTCGAGTTTGAGCTGGGTGAGCATCTCTTCGGTGATCGGCTCGCCGTCGGGCGTGGTGGTCACCGGGGTAAAGTCCGACGGCGAGGGCTGCTGCACAGCGTTGCCGCCAGAGGGCAGGGTGGCGGGGACAGCCCCGGCCGCCTGGACATGCCCGGCGCCTGCCTGTGGAACTGACGATTCGTCGTCGGGAATTCCCAGAGACTGGGCACCCTTGGCGGACGCCGACGTGAGCAGCTGGTCCACCCGCCCATGGATCTGGTCGAAGTCGGGGTTCGTGGAGAACGACGGGTCAAAGTCCGGCGGTCCGATGGTCAGCCGCTTGACGTCCTTGCCCCGTGCCTTGATGGCGAGGTCCAGGAAGCTGCCCAGCTGGGCGGAGGAGATGTTGGACTCCACCACCTTGGTGCCGGCGCTGGCGATGTCCTCGAACTTGGACAGCAGGGTGGCCGGATCAAGCTGTTTCAGCATTGCCTGCTGCACGCACTGCTGGCGCTGGATCCGGGAGTAATCATCAACGTATTCGCGCGACCGCCCGTACCAGAGCGCCTGCGCGCCGTTGAGCGTCTGGTCACCGGCAGGAATCCACCCGAGCGGCATCCCGTGTGTCTTGGTGGCCTCGTCGAAGTAGCCGCTCATGGGTACCCAGCCGCCGGCCTTGATCCGGATGCCGCCCATCGCGTCGATCAGCGTGGAGAAGCCCTGCATGTCAACCAGGACGTAGGCCTGGATCTGCATGCCCAGTGTTCCGGAGACGGCTTCCATGGTTGCCTGCGCGCCGGGGTCTGCCACGCCAGGGTAGAGGTCGGCATGCTCGTTGGTGACCTCGGTGTTGATGGCATTGATGAGGCATTCGTCGCCGCAGTCGTAGCCGTCCGGGTAAAGCGAACGCATGGGCGAGCCCTCGCTGAACTGCGCGTTCTGGAAGTTCCGGGGGACGGAAATGATGGCCGTCTGGCCGGTCTGGGCGTCCACGCTCAGGACGGAGAGGCTGTCCGGGCGGCGGCCCGTGCGGTCATCGCCGGCGTCGCCGCCCATCATGAGGAAGTTGTAGCGCCCGTCCACGGGTTTGATCGCGGGGCCGGACGAGAAGATGTTGCCGATTGCGTTGCGGCCCACGTTCAACAGGTACGCGGCGTAGCCCATGGAGCCGCTGCCCAGGACCAGCGCCACCACAAGGGCTATGCCGACGGCGGGGCGCGCCTTCGGTGCGAGGAGGACAGGGCGGATGAGCCTCAGGGTGTTGAGGAACAGGAACGCCCAGCCGAGGGCCAGTGCCGCCAGCAGGACCACCAGCACCAGCGAAGTAAACGGGTTGGTGACGGTGTTGATGACCAGGGTCCGGTCCAGCAGGAGCAGGATCGCCCCCAGTAGCAGGACGGCCCATACGCAGAGCGTGATGCGCAGCGCCGTTCGCCCCAGCTTCCGGTCGCCCGCCACCAACTGTGCGCTGCCCGGTACCAGGAGCGTCAGCAGGACCAGCACGAAGGCGCGCTTGGTGCGGACTGCGGGGGAGGCGCTGACCGGGTGGCGGACCGGGTCTGTCAGGGACGCGCCGGAGCCGGGGGTGAGGACGCTGCTGCTGCTGGCCATGCCCGCCGCCCTAACGGCTGCCCCGAAGAGCGCTGGAGGCGTCCGGGAAGACCTCACTTACTTTCTGCCTCAGGTTCGCGCCCTTGCGGGAGGCGACGGCGTTGAGGTCGGCGGCGAAGTCGAGGAGGTCCGCCCGCAGTGAGGCAGCGAGTTCGTCGGTGCCGGACGCGAGCATCCGCACGGCCAGCAGCCCGGCGTTGCGCGCTCCGGCGATGGACACCGTGGCTACCGGGACGCCCGCCGGCATCTGGACGATGGACAGGAGTGAGTCCATCCCGTCAAGGGTCTTCAGGGGAACCGGGACCCCGATCACTGGCAGCGGCGTGACGCTGGCGAGCATGCCGGGCAGGTGGGCGGCTCCGCCGGCGCCGGCGATGATGACCCGCAGGCCGCGTTCGTGCGCCGTCTGGCCGTACCGGATCATCTCCGTGGGCATCCGGTGGGCTGAGACGACATCCGCTTCAAACGGGATGCCGAATTCAGCCAGGGCGTCTGCCGCGGCCTCCATGACCGGCCAGTCCGAGTCGGAACCCATGACCAGGCCCACCAGCGGGCCGGTGCCTGACGCGGCGGCGGGGGTGGCTTCGGCGCTCATGCCTTCTCCTCGAAAATTGCGGCGGGTTCTTCGGTGGGGGCCCGTCCGTCACGGATGATGCCGGCCACGGCTGTGGCCCGGCGGCGGACCGAATCCACCTCCGCAGTGGAACTTCCCACCAGGTTGACGTGGCCGATCTTACGTCCCGGCCGGACGGATTTGCCGTAACAGTGCACTTTTGCTGCCGGTTCGGCGGCCAGCGCCATGGGGTAGGCGGAGTACAGGTCCTGGTTTTCCCCGCCCAGGAAGTTCTTCATCACCGTCACGGGCGCCAGGGCATCGGTGGCCCCCAGGGGCAGGTTCAGGACGGCCCGGAGGTGCTGTTCGAACTGGCTGGTAATGGCCCCGTCCTGGGTCCAATGGCCCGTGTTGTGCGGCCGCATGGCCAGTTCGTTGATCAGGAACCCGGCACCGCTGCCGGGGGTTTCGAAGAGTTCCACGGCAAGGACGCCGGTCACGTCCAGTTCGGCGGCAATGCGCAGGGCTGCATCCTCGGCGGCAGCGGCAACTTCCAGCGGGATGTCCATCGCGGGTGCAATCACCTCGTCGCAGACGCCGTCCACCTGGATGGTGTGGACCACCGGCCAGGCGCGCGCTTCGCCGTCGGGAGTGCGGGCCACGAGTGCCGAGAGTTCGCGCGTGAATTCAACTTTTGCCTCGGCCAGCAGGGGACTCATGGCGGCGAACCAGTCAGCTGCCTCTGCAGCCTCCTCCGCTGAGGCAACGATCCTCACGCCCTTGCCGTCATAGCCGCCGCGGGGCGTTTTCAGGACAATGGGCCAGCCGGTTTCGTCACCGAAGCGCACCAGCGCCTCAACGTCCGCCACGGAGGCCCAAGCGGGGTTGGGCAGTTCCAGCCGGTCGATGGCCGCACGCATGACCAGTTTGTCCTGGGCATGGACCAGGGCATCCGGTCCGGGCTGGACGTTGACCCCGGCCTCCTGCAGGGCGCGCAGGTGGTCCGTGGGCACGTGCTCATGGTCGAAGGTCATCACATCCAGGCCCTTGGAAAACTCAAGCAGGGTCTGCAGGTCCTTGTAATCGCCCACTGGCGTGGCAGGTACTGCGGACACTGCGGAGACGTCCTCGCCCTCGGCGAGGACCCGGAGTTCAAAGCCGAGTGCTGTAGCTGCAGGGGCCATCATTCGCGCAAGCTGGCCGCCGCCAACCACGCCTATCACTGGAAAAGTCACATGTGCCAGCCTACCGAAGACAGGGGGAATGACGCTTTTACGTCCCGGCGGGGGAGCGACATTTTCGGCTGCCCGGGCATCCGCTCCTGCTTCCGCGGGGCCGGTTTAAGCTTTGGGGGCTAAAATGGACCCTTGGCCGAGCGGCCCACATTTCGTCACGGCCATGGAGGGTCATGTTTACCGCACTTTCAGATCGTATCCGGGGGCTCGCCTCACTCTTCTGGCGTGAGGTGGCGAAGTTCGGTGCGGTGGGCGGTGTGGCATTCGTCATCGACAACGGCCTGACCTACTACCTGATGCACGGCCCGATGTCCGACAGCGAGGCAAAGGCCCGCTTTGTGGGCGCCACCGTGGCCACCGTTTTCTCGTGGGTTGCAAACCGCTTCTGGACCTTCCGCCACCGCCGCCAGGCCAACGTCCTCCGCGAGTTCGCCATGTTCGTCCTCATCAACGGGATCGGCATCGGCATCTCCACCGGATTCACGGCCCTGGCCAAATACGGCATGGGCATCGACAACAAGAACCTGCTGTTCCTTGCCGGCGTGGTGGGCATCCTGGTTGCCACAGTGGTGCGCTTCTTCGCCTACCGCTTCCTGGTGTTCAACCAGGAACTGGACCAGGAGCCGGAGTTCTCCCACGACCACGAAATCATCGAGGGCCACCCGCACAGGCAGCCCGCACGTGCCGCCGAGCGCCCGGCGCCAACTTCGGCCGACGGCGGCCCGCAGGCCTAGGGCCTGCGGCTGCTACTTCCCGTGGATGCGTTCGTCCGCCATCAGTTTGGCGGTCAGCGCCACATCCGGATGCGTCAGCACCACGGAGCCGTTCTGGTGCCAGGCTCCCAGCGCATTCGCCAGGACAGCTTCAAGCCCTGCGTCGGCAGGAACGTGCAGCCGGACGCCCTCGGTGTGCGCCACGGCAAAACCGGTGATCAGGTCACGGTGCAGGACGCTTAGTTCCTGGCTGGTCAGCACGGCACGGCTGGACGGATCCGGATCGGCGTGCGGCATGAACACATCCCCGTGGGACCGCACCTCGGCGGCATAATCCAGGCAGCCGGCAGGAAGATCGCCGCCCCAGCGCATGGCGAGAGCCGGAAGTGCGACGGCGATGACGGCGTCGTACTGTCCTTCCGACCCGGCGGGGTCGTCGGTGGCAAGGAAGTCGGCCGGTCCGCCGTCGAGCACTGTTTCCAGCCCCAGCTGCCAGGCCGCCAGCGCCCAGACCAGTGCCTTCCAATGGGCTGGAAGTGCAAGCCGGAGCCGCATGCCTGGTTCCGCATCCAGCTCGTCCTGCAGCAGGTTGCTGGTCTTGGCAACCCAGTTGTCCAGGACCCGGCCCGACAGCTCCACCCGTTCGGAATCGGGCCCGTACCAGGTCAGGCGTGGTGCCGTGGAGTTGCCCGAGCGGAGGCCGGCCGTGAGTTCGAGTGCGGGAATTGTTGTCATGCGTTCATCCTGCCACTGTCCGGTTTGCCCGTGATCGCCCCGCTCGTCCCGGTTGCCGCTGAAACGCGGGCTGTGAGCTTAATCACTCCGACTGCTAAGCCTGCTTGCTATTTCCGCGGAGAGAGGGTATTTTCCCCGCCGTTACACGGGATCGGCGGCCCATCTGCCGCAAAAGAGGAGGCTTGGCCCTCCGCCGCGCCGGTGCGCGGGGAAATCCCGGGCGTGGCGTACGCAAATTTCCAAGCTGCCACTGTCTATTATCCCGGCAACGGCTTGACTCACCCTAGTTACACACGTGTAATTAGGTATCTAGAGCAATTGCGTAAATACCGGCACACAACCGAGTGTCCACGTATCCAGGCAATGGCTGAAACATCAGGAGGGGCGCCGTGGGGCAAGCAGAGCGTATCCAGGAAGACGCCGTCGTGGCCGGCCAGGCAACGGCACGTTACCGTGCGCGGGGGGTGCCGAGCGATTGGTACGTGGATCCCGCTGATCCTGATGCTGCGGAGCGGTACAACAGGAATTCCACCAGCATCCTCGAGGACCAGGCCACCGCGTTCCTCGCGGCCCACGAGGCCTTCCTCGACGGCGGCGCCGAGCCGGAGGACGAGCTGGATCCGCCCATGGAACTGGCCGCCGGCACCACCCAGCCGGTGTGGATCGGACTGCCGCTGCAACAGGATTTCGACGACGAAGGCGAGCTGGGCTGGCAGACTGACGCTTTGTGCGCCCAGACAGATCCGGAAGCCTTCTTCCCCGAAAAGGGCGGCTCCACCCGCGATGCCAAGAAGGTCTGTGGGGCCTGCAATGTCCGGTCGCAGTGCCTGGAGTACGCGCTGGCCAATGACGAACGGTTCGGCATCTGGGGAGGCCTTTCCGAGCGTGAGCGCCGGCGGCTAAGGAAGCGAGCAATCTAATTCTTCAGGATGTCCATGTCACTGCCGTTGTGGTTGCCCACAACGGCAGTGCTTATCTGCACAGAACCCTTTCAGCCCTGGCGTCCCAAACCCGGCCCGTTGACCAGGCCGTGGGTATGGACGCCGGTTCCAGCGACGACTCCGGCCGCCTCCTCCGGGAGGCCCTGGGTGACGCCCGCGTTCTCAGCCACACCCGGAACAAGGGCGGCATGGGCGCCGCAGTCTCCGCGGCACTCGCCGAACTGGTGCCCGTCCGCGGTGACGGCGGCGGTGGAAGGACGGAGTGGATCTGGCTGCTGCACGACGACGCAGCGCCGGCGCCGGAGGCCCTTGCCGAACTTTTGGGCGCCGTGGAGCGCGCACCGTCGGTAACCGTTGCCGGCTGCAAGCAACTGGACTGGCATTCGCCGCGGCGGCTCATCGACGTAGGGCTTTCCACGAGCCGGTGGGCCGAGCGTCTTACCCTGATCGATGCCGATGAAATGGACCAGGGCCAGTACGACGGCCGCACCGATACCTTTGCCGTCAACTCCGCCGGCATGCTGGTGCGCCGTGACGTCTGGGAGCAACTCGGCGGTTTCGACCCCGCCCTGCCGGGCAGCGGCGACGACGTCGACTTCTGCTGGCGGAACCGTCTGGCAGGCCACCGCGTGGTGGTGGTTCCCGCAGCACGGATGTTCCATGTGGCGCACCGGCCGCATGCGCTTGGAAACCCATCGGCGGCACGTAAGGCGCAGGTCCATCTGCGGCTGAAGCACAGCCCCCTGTGGATGGTGCCTGTCCATGGCATCGGCGCCCTGCTGGGCAGCCTCTTCAAGTTGGTCCTGAGCATCGTGGTGAAGGACCCGGGCCACGGAATTTCCCAGCTTCTTGCCACCTGCGCTGCGCTGGGCAGGCCAGGCGCCGTGGCAAAGGCGCGCCGGGCAGCCAAACGGACGCGGCGAATCCGCCGGTCCGTCATCCGCAAGCTCCAGACCCCCCGCCGGGAGGTGTGGAGCCACCGCCGGTCACTGATGGAGGCGCTGGGATCCGACGGGTCCGGCGCCGACCACCTTGTGCAGGACCCCCTCGCGCACCAGCCCACCGGGGACGCCGCAGATGATTTCGCCGCCCTGGCCACCAGCAAACGCGGATGGGTGGGCAACGGTGCGCTGGCCGCCGTCATCATTGCCTCCGTGGCCTCGCTCCTGGCACTCGCGGGACTGTTCCGCGCCGGCGCCGTAACCGGCGGCGCCCTGATTCCTGTCTCCGCCCGCCTGGGCGACATCTGGCACAACGCCTCCACGTGGTGGATCAGCCTCGGAGCGGGCGTTCCCGGCCACGGGGACCCCTTTGACTACGTCCTGTGGATCATCGGAGTCCTGGGCGGAGGCGACGCCAACCCGGCGATGGCCTGGCTGCTCCTGCTGGGCGCCCCGCTGTCCGGCCTCACCGCATGGTTCGCGGCCGGCGGGGTGACTGTACGCCGCCGGCTGCGCCTGGTGGCGGCGCTCTTCTGGGCAGCGGCCCCGGCACTCCAGGCCGCACTTAACCAGGGGCGGGCAGGGGCACTCTTTGCGCACATCATGCTGCCGCTGGTGGTCCTGGGCCTGCTTCGGGCCACGGGATCCGCGGTGGGCCACGGCCCCTATGACGCCGCTGCTTCATCTGCCGACAGCTCCA
The DNA here is from genome assembly GCF_030816725.1 of Pseudarthrobacter defluvii. Taxonomy (NCBI): domain Bacteria; kingdom Bacillati; phylum Actinomycetota; class Actinomycetes; order Micrococcales; family Micrococcaceae; genus Pseudarthrobacter; species Pseudarthrobacter defluvii. The sequence continues at coordinate 2,975,850 of NZ_JAUSYG010000001.1, read as the reverse complement.
CCGACCAGCCGCCGGCCAAGCCGGGGATCAATGGCATGCCGTCGTGGACCGCAGCTGCGGCTGCGGGCCTTGCGCTGGCCGTCACTACTGCTGCTGCCCCCTCCCTGCTGGTCCCGGCCACCGTGGTCGTCGTGCTCGCCGGACTGCTGCTGGGGCGGCGCGGGCGGACCGTGTGGTGGGCGCTGTTGCCCCCCGCGGCCCTGTTTATCCCGTTTGCGCTGTCTACGCTCGACCGGCCGCGCGCCATCCTGGCAGACCCAGGGCTGCCGCTGGGGTTCGACGCTGCCCCGCTGTGGCAGCAGATCCTGGGCCAGCCCCTATCCTTCGATCCTGCCGCCGGCCTGCAAGGACTGGCAGCTTTCACCGGAGGCACCGTGCCGTGGGCCCTGCTGCTCGCGCTGCTCATCGCCGGGCCGGTGCTGCTCCTTGCGATGGTGGGACTCTTCAGCGCGGGGCGCCGGGCGCGGACCGCCAGGTGCTTCTGGATTGCGGCGGTCATCGCGCTGGCCAGCGGATGGGTCACCAGCCATGTCGCCACCGGGTTCAACACAGGCGTCCTGGTGACGCCTTTCACCGGACCGGCAGTGTCCGCCGTGTCCTTTGCCCTGCTGGCTGCTGCACTCCTCGGATCCGAACAACTCCTGTCCACGACCGACCGGCTATCCGGCACTGCGGCGAAGACCGGAAGGGCAAGGCGTGCCGGACTGGCGCTGGGCCTGGTGGTGTTGCTGGCAGGACCCCTGGCCGGGATGGCTGCCTGGTCCGCGCAGAACCTGCTGCGACCCGCCGGAAGCGCCGCCATCCAGCCTTCTTCACCCCAGGGGGCCAACCCCGTCTCAGCACCAGAAACTGCGGGGAATGAAGGTGCGCTGGGCACCCCGCGGCTGGTGGAGGCCTCCACCGGCCGGTCCCTTCCTGCCACCGCCGTGGATCGGGGGACCGGGCCGGAACAGACACGGACACTACTGCTCAGTACGGGAGAAGGCGGCACCTTCAGCGCGTCATTGATGCGCGGGTCCGGCACCACGCTGGACAGCCTCTCGGCCATCGCTTCAGCACGCAGCATCATCGGCCCGCCCGGTGCGGAGGAGGTGCGCGGCGACGACGACGTCACCGCAGCTCTCCGCCGCGTGGTGGCCACCCTGGTGGCGGGGCAGGGCGTGGATCCCCGCGGCGACCTGGAACAGCTCGGCGTTGGATTCGTCGTGCTGCGCGCCGCGGACACCGCAGCCCAGCTCACCGCCAGCCGGATGGATGCAGTCCCCGGCCTGGTGGCCGTCGGGCAGACCGACGTTGGCTGGCTGTGGCGCATCAGTCCGCTGAACCAGCCAGCTCTCCAGGCTGCCGACGTGGCCCACCGCGTCCGGATTGTGGATTCCCGCGGCGCGGCCACGGCTTTGGTCGCCTCCGGGACGGATGGGGTTGACGCCGCCGTTCCGGCGGGGCCGGAAGGCCGCCTGGTGGTACTTGCCGAGCGGGCTGATCCCGGCTGGAGCGCCTGGCTCGATGGCCGGAAGCTGACCTCCACCGCCGCCGGGTGGTCCCAGGCCTTCACCCTTCCGGCGTCGCCCGGCCAGCTGACGGTCCGCTACGAAAGCCCGTGGTCGTTCTGGGCAGCAGCCGCCCAAATCACCGTGATAGGGCTGACTGCCATCCTGGCAATTCCCATGCCGGCCCGACGTCCGCGGACCGGTCTCTCGCGTGACGAGGGCTCCCTGCGTAAGGAACACCAACATGCATGAGCACACCCCACCGGCTGCCGACGAGGCTCCGACAAAGGGAGGGAAGCTGCCGCAGGCGGGAAAGGCGGCCGGAACGGGAGCCGGCGAAGGCAGGGAAAAGTCGGGCCGTGGTGCCACCCGGGTGCCGGTCGGAAAGGTGCGGGCAGCATCCGTGGCCGGAGTTGCGGCAGGCGTCCTCATCCTTGCCGGCGGCGGAGCGCTGGTGGCTGGAGGGTCGCTGATGGCGGCGCCGGAATCCAGCCGGACAGTGCCGGCGGCGGAAGCCGCCGTCCCGGCAGGAGCCAGCCTTGGCGTCTGCCCCGGCCCTGCGCGGCTGCTGGAGGGCACCGACGCCGGTACCGACGCGCAGTTCCGGCCCGAGTCCGCCACCGCGGCAACCAGGGTCAGTGCCGCCGTTCTCAGCGCCGGAGGCGTGCTCCCGGGGAGCCGGCTCGCGCGACTGGACGGAACGGCCGGCGTCGACATCTCCAAGGACCCTGGTCCGGCCCCCACGGCCGCAGCGCCCCAGGAGCTTCTTGCCGGAGTAGCCGCGGATCGGGCGGTGGACCAGGTAAGCGTGCTGACCGCCAACGCCGTGGCAAACCAGAATGCATCCGCCGCAGGCGCCATGAAGTACACCGCCAGGGACGGCGACCTGCAGGGAAGCGCCGCTGCCACCTGCGGTCAACCTTCGAACGACCAATGGCTGGCCGGTGCCGGCACCACGGTTGGACGCACTTCCGTGCTCGCCCTGACCAATGCCTCCAGCACCCCGGCCACGGTGAGCCTGGAATTGTTTGGTGCCGGCGGGCAGGTCCAGGCGCCGGGCAGCCGCGGCCTGCTGGTTGCCCCCGGCACCACCCGCAGCGTGGTCCTCGCCGGCCTGGCACCCAACGAGGCCAGCCTCACGGTGCACGTCCGCAGCGCCGGCGGTCCGGTTGCCGCCTCCATCCAGCAGAGCGTCCTGCGCGGCCTCACTCCGGGCGGTGTGGACTTCATCACCCCGGGCACTGCTCCGTCCGTCCGCCAGGTGATGACGGGCGTGGACATCCAGGACCCCGCGGGGACCGCTGCCCTGACAGCACAGCCCGGCTATAAGGATGCCGGGCCCGCCCTCGAGCTCACCGTTCCCGGCGCGTCAGATGCAGTGGTGGAGATCAAGCTGTATGGGCGGGATGGCCAGCACGCGCTTCCCTCCGGCGGCGTCATCACCGCGAAGGCCGGGTCCACCACTGAGGTGTCCCTGGCCGGTGTGCCCGCCGGGCAGTACACCGTGGCGGCCTCGTCCGATGTCTCCTTTGTCGCCGCAGCGCGCATGGGCCGCGGGCTGCAGCCGGGGCAGCCCTTGGACGTTGCCTGGGCACCGTCGGCCGTGCGGCTTGGGAGCCAGCACGTGGTTCCCGTCCCGAAGGGCGGCCTTCGCCAGTTGGTGTTTGGGGCCCTGGACGCCCGGGCCACCATCACGTACGCGCCCATCACGGCTGATGGAAAGGTGCGGGCAGGCGCCACCGCCGACATCGCGGGCGGAACAACCGCGTCCATCACCATTCCTGAGCAGGCCGATGGTGCCGACGTTGTGGGCTATGTGGTCTCCGCGTCCGGTGACGCCGCCTATGGCGCGGTACTGGTGGGGCAGGACGGGCGCAACGACATCTCAACCCTGGCGTTCCTTGCTGCCGCTGCCGGCCAGGAAACGGTGCCCGTCACGCTGGGCTACTAGGTCCCGCTTTCAGTAGCGGCGGCGGTACACGGGGTCCAGCGTCTCCGGCGCAACGCCCAGCATTTCCGCCGTGTGCTCAACCACCACGTCATGGACCAGGTCCTGAAGCTCTTCCACGCTGGAGCATGCCTGTTCCACCACCCGCCGGTACACGGTGATGGTGGGCCCGTCATCGCCCGCGGCGGGGTTGTAGGCGCCCATCGGTGCGGGGGCCGCGTTGGCAGCCAGTTGCTCAAGGTCCGGCGGGATCTCGTCCACGCCGAACCTGACGCCGTCGAGCGTTTTGCCCCAGATGTCGTGCAGCCGCTGCGCGGAATCCAGCACCATGTCGTCGAAACGGTCGCCGCGGGTCCGGTAGCCCGGGTGCGCGGGCAACATCACCTCGCCGCGAAGGCCGCGCCCGTGGCGGTTCCGGCGCCGCCTGAAAAAGCTCCTGCCGGCGGTCTCCATGCCCGTTGCCGCTGGGGCATCCGGGTCAGCCAACCGGACCGAAAAACCTGATTCATGGTTCGATGACTGCATACATCGACTGTAAACCCGGGGGAGGATTTACGCGATACATCCTCCCGGCTGCACCGGACGCGTCTCCTCGGACGGACAATGCGCGGGATCCGGGCGGGGAAGGGGTAGTCTGTGATGTCGTGGGAGCTATCCGTCAGTGTTCAAGGTCTGCCTGCCGCCAGTCGGCGGTAGCCACCCTGACGTACGTATATGCAGACTCCACCGCTGTCCTGGGGCCGTTGGCCACGTACGCGGAGCCGCACTGCTACGACCTCTGCGAGCAGCACGCTGATTCGTTGACAGTTCCCCGCGGTTGGGAAGTGCTGCGCCTGGCAATGCCGTCCAGTCCGCAGCAGCCCGGCCCCGATGACCTGCTGGCCCTCGCAAATGCCGTGCGTGACGCCGCGGCGCTCCCTCCGGAAGAGCAAGCGCCCGCCCAGCGGGGCCACCATTCCGCCCTGGAAGCTCCGGCCGGCGCTGAAGGGGCACGCCGCGGCCACCTGCGGGTCCTCCGGGAACCTTCCTGACCCATCTGGCGGTACGCTGGAGGCTGCACATCTTTTCCGCTACCGGCGCGAGCGCGCCCGCCAGGGAGCATGAACCAAATGCCAAAGATCAGCCCCGAGCTGTTGTCCGTCCTGCGTTGCCCCGTGACCGGGTCGCCCCTGGTCCAGGAGGGGGAAGAGCTGGTGGCCACCGCCGCCGGGGAGACGGGCGCCAGGAACCGGTACGCCATCGAGGACGGGATCCCTCTGCTGCTGCCTCCGGAACTGCTGGCCGCAGCAGCCTCCGCAGGTTCTGACCAGCACGATCCCGCTGCAGCAGGGCAATAATCTACCTGCATTCGCCCGCACGGAAACAGCAGAACGGGGACTGGACCAGGACCCGGACCAAGCAAAGGACCACCCATGACTTTTGAGTACAAGGTTGCCGACATCTCCCTGGCGGAAGCCGGCCGCCACCAGATCCGCCTTGCGGAGCACGAAATGCCCGGCCTGATGTCCCTCCGCGAGGAATTCGGTCCCTCCCAGCCGCTTAAGGGTGCCCGGATCGCCGGTTCCCTGCACATGACCGTCCAGACAGCGGTGCTGATCGAGACCCTCACAGCGCTGGGTGCCGAGGTCCGCTGGGCTTCCTGCAACATCTTCTCCACCCAGGACGAGGCCGCGGCGGCCGTGGTGGTGGGCAAGGGCACCGTCGAAGACCCGCAGGGCGTGCCCGTGTTCGCCTGGAAGGGCGAGACCCTCGAGGAATACTGGTGGACGGCCGAGCAGATCCTCACCTGGCCCGGCGCCGAGTCCAACCCGGAACTGGGCCCCAACATGATTCTTGACGACGGCGGCGACGCCACCATGCTGGTTCACAAGGGTGTGGAGTTCGAGGCAGTGGGCAACGTTCCCTCCGCTGGCCCCGAGGATTCCGAAGAGTACGGCATCTTCCTTGACGTCCTCCGCCGGTCCCTTGCCGCTGATGCGAAGAAGTGGACCCGGACGGCAGCGACGATCAGGGGCGTCAGCGAGGAAACCACCACCGGCGTCCACCGCCTCTACCAGCTGGCCGACCAGGGCAGGCTGCTGTTCCCCGCCATCAACGTCAACGACTCCGTGACCAAGAGCAAGTTCGACAACAAGTACGGCATCCGCCACTCCCTGCCGGACGGCATCAACCGTGCCACCGATGTGCTCATGGGCGGCAAGGTGGCAGTCGTCTGCGGCTACGGCGACGTTGGCAAGGGCGCGGCGGAAGCACTCCGCGGCCAGGGCTCACGCGTCATTGTCACCGAAATCGATCCCATCTGTGCGCTTCAGGCGGCCATGGACGGCTACCAGGTGGCCAAGCTGGAATCGGTCCTGGCCCAGGGCGACATCTTCATCACCACCACCGGCAACAAGGACGTCATCCTTGCCGAACACATGGCATGCATGAAGAACAAGGCCATCGTGGGCAACATCGGCCATTTCGACAATGAAATCGACATCGCAGGCCTGGCCCGGATTCCCGGCGTGAAGAAAGTCGAAATCAAGCCGCAGGTCCACGAGTGGGTCTTCGACGAAGGCACGGGTACCGAGCGCTCGATCATCGTCCTGTCCGAGGGCCGGCTGCTCAACCTGGGCAACGCCACCGGCCACCCGTCCTTTGTCATGAGCAACTCGTTCGCCAACCAGACCATTGCGCAGATCGAACTGTGGACCAAGCGGGACCAGCACGAGTACGGGAACCAGGTCTATGTCCTGCCGAAGGTTCTGGATGAGAAGGTGGCCCGGTTGCACCTGGACGCCCTGGGTGTTGAGCTCACCGAGCTGACCAAGGAGCAGGCGGAATACCTGGACATCGACGCCGCAGGACCGTACAAGCCCGAGCACTATCGTTACTGAGATGTAAGGGCCCGGGCGCTGCCAAGCGCCCGGGCCGTTATCCGCTGCACGTAGGATCAAAAACATGGAGCCTGATGTAAAGCCCCGCAGCCGGGGGAAAGCCAAGAAAATACTTGCGGTGGTTGCCGTCTGTGTCCTGGCTGCCCTGGGCGGGGTTTTCGCCGCCGTCGCTCCGGGCCTTGCCGGCGGACCCCTGGAATCGGAAGCAGGTTCCGCGCTGCGCACATCGCCGGGCATCGCATCGCCCGTTGTCCCGCCGGTCAAGGTCGACGCCGCACCTGCCGACGGCGCCAAGCAGGTCAATCCCGCCGCGCCTGTTTCCCTGAAGGTGGGCAACGGGATCATCCAGCGCGTCACCCTCGCCAGCACTGCCGGAAAGACCATAGACGGCAGCATCGACGACGGCGGGACGTCGTGGTCGGCCACCGCGCCTTTGGAGTTCAACACCGAGTACAGCTACACCTACGTGGTCAAGGACTCTGCGGGGCGCGAAACAAGCACCACCCAGTCCTTCAACACCGTCTCCAGCTCCCACGAGGCAGACGCCGCCATCTACCCCCTCAACGGGATGAAGGTGGGTGTAGGCCAGCCCCTGCAGGTCATCTTCAGCGAGCCTGTGACCAACCGTGCTGCGGTGGAAAAAGCCATAAAAATCACCACCACGGCAGGGCAGACCGGGGCATTCCACTGGTACAGCGACACCATGGTCCGGTACCGCCCGGAGAACTTCTGGGCTGCCAACTCCACCGTCACCATGGACATGCAGCTCTTCGGCGTTGACCTCGGAAACGGGCAGATTGCCAACTTCAACAAGAAGGTGAACGTCGCCATCGGGGACAAGAAGGTGGCCGTGGCCGATGCCACGGCGCACACGTTCACGCTGAGCGTCAATGACCAGCCGGTTAAGACCCTGCCGGTCAGCATGGGGGACAAGCGATTCCCCTCGGCCAAGGGATTCGGGGTGCTGATGGAGAAGAACCGCTACGACCATTTCCGGGCGGCGAGTATCGGCCTGAAGCCGGACGACCCCGCCTATTATGGTGAGGTCGACGTCGAATACACCATCCGCCTTACCCTGAGCGGCGCCTACATCCACCAGGCACTCGAGTCCGCTTACCCGTACATCGGGAACGCCAACGTGTCCCACGGCTGCATCGGTTTCCTGCCTGACGGGGCGGCCTGGGTGTTCGACAACATGGGCACCGGTGACGTGGTCCAGATCATCAACACCGAAGGGGACTACGCGGCGAACACTGACGGGTTCGGCGACTGGAACATCCCGTGGGCTGAGTACGACAATTAGGTCAGTTGCCGAACGGCAGCCGCTGCAGCCGCTGCCCGGTTTCGGTGTACCGGCGGCGTGACTGCGACAACCTGGTGAACTCCCTGTTCCGCCGTTCAGCTACGACGGCGGCCAGGTAGTCATCGGGGCCGGTTCCAGGCGGCGGCGCCGGGGCTACATGGGCGGAAAGTTCGGCGGCGATCGCTGCAGCCATCCCGGCCCTCGACAGCGGCGCCATGCGGCCCGCCTGACGGATGAATTGAGCGGCCCTGCGCGCGGTGGCGTCGGGGATGCGCCCAATGTCCGCGGCGGCGGCCCAGGACTGCAGGTGCGGTGGTACGTAAACCTGGATGGCCTGCTCCGCCGGAACCCGGCTTCGCACGGCGTAGGTTCCGGCCAGCAGGTCGCCCAGCCGCCGGGACTTTTCGTTGAAGAGCGCCACGGCAAGGGCAAGGCCGCCGAACGTCAGGTAGATCTCCAGGAATCCGGTCAGTCCGCGGATCACGGCGTGCCGGAACCGGGTGGCGCCGCCGTCCTCACGGACCACGCGCAGGCCCGTGGCCAGTTTGCCGAGCGACCGCCCCCGGCTCAGCGTCTCCACTGCCACCGGCACCACCACCAGGCAGAACACGACCGCGGCAAGGCCAAGGGCGCGTGCGGCCGCCTCATCCAGGTCGGCGCCGGCGGCCGACAAGCCGATCATGATCAGCACGAGCAGGACCACGTGGACCACGACGTCGATGGCCAGGCCCAGGGCGCGCGCGGCGAAAGTCGCGGGCCGCAGTTCCAGTACTACGGCCTCGCCGGTGATGATTGGGCTCACTCTGCGGACCAGCCCTTCGCAGTTGATGATCGGACGGTGCGGACGCTCAAAGTCTATGCCGGGCGCTAGGCTGTAGCCGTGGACATGGATGCCTTCGCCGCCGTCAACGCGGACAAATGGGCACGGCTGCAGGCACTTGCCGGAAAGGGCAGGCTGACCGGTGCCGAGGCCGACGAATTGCTGACGCTGTACCAGTCCACGTCCGGGCACCTCTCGCTGGTCCGCTCGCTGGCCCCCGAAAGCGGGCTCTCCGCGTCCCTCTCCGCCACGCTGGCGCTGGCCAGGACGCGCTTCACCGGTGCACGGTCCAACGCAATGGCCGACCTGGCCCGGTTCTTCGTGGTGGCCCTGCCGGCGGCGCTGTACCGGCTGACCTGGCTTACCGTCGCCTGCGGAGCAGCATTCGTCCTCGTCGCGGCCAGCTACGCCGCGTGGATCGGCACGTCCCCTGAAGCACTCAGGGCGGTGGCCTCGGAGACCGCGGCAGCCCAGTACGTGAACGAGGACTTCATCAATTACTACTCGGAGAATCCTGCAGCGTCCTTTGCCGGGGCCGTGTGGACAAACAACGCATGGATCAGTGCGCAGGCCGTGGCACTGGGCATCACCGGAGTGTGGGTACCGATGATCCTGTTCAGTAACGCCCAGGGGGTGGGCATCGCTGCCGGCATCTTTGCCTCAGCCGGTAAATCCGACGTGTTTTACAGCTACATCCTGCCGCACGGGCTGATGGAGCTCACCGCCGTCTTTGTTGCCTCCGCGGCAGGCCTGCGGATCTTTTGGGCTATGGTCTCGCCCGGGCCGCGCACCCGAGGCCGCGCGGTAGCGGAGGAAGGCCGGTCACTGATCACGGTGGCCCTGGGGCTGGTCCTCGTACTGTTCGTCTCGGGGCTGGTGGAAGGGTTCGTCACCCCGAGTCCGCTGCCCACGTGGGCCAGGATCGGCATCGGCGCCGCAGTTCTCGCCGCGTACTGGGTCTATGTCCTGCTGTGGGGCAGGCGGGCGTTCCTGGCCGGGGAACGCGGGGACATCCGCCGGGAAGACGCCGGCTACACGGAAATCGCTGCCTGAATCGTTGTAATCCTGCCGGGGTGGTTCTTCGCCCAGCGGAAGTCCCGGACGGTAGGCTCGTCAGCAGAATGAATCGCGCCGGCGGACTGGGACCGGCGCGGAACCCAACGGAAGTGACGCTGCTGTGAATGACGAAACACCGGCCCGCGCCAAAAGCGCTGCGCCGCAGCCGGAACCTTTCCTGGACACGTCCGGGGACTCCGACGAGCCCGCGTTCTCCTGGCTGACGCCCGCTGGCGGAGGCACATCTCGCGGACACACATCTCACGGAGACACCCCAGAGGGGGATAAGCCCACCGGTGAAACAACGGACGGGGACAAGCCCGCCGGCGACACGTCCGGACAGGCCCAGCCCGGCGCGGAGGGGCCAGGTACGGGAGTGCCGGGCGACGAAGCCGGCCCCAAGACGCCCCGGAACAAGGCCAACGCGGCACAGCCTGAAAGCCGGGCTGACCGCAAGGCTGCGGAAGCCGCCGCCGGATCATCAACCGCTGGACATGCTCCGGCAGGATCGTCGGCAGCCGGTTCCTCAAGTGCGGGATCTTCGGCTACGGGGCCTGGCAGCAGCGACGATTCTCCTGTCTTCAAGGAACCCCTTCCCACGTCGGCGCTGCACGTCCGTCCGCCCGAGGAGGAAGTGGAGCGTCGCAACGCCCAGCGTGAAAGCGCTGCGAATGCCAAGCCAGTGGCGCCGCGCGTCATGCAGGTCCTGCTCGCCGTCATCTATCCGTTCATCCTGCTGATCCTGGCCGTCCGGGCCGTGACAAGCCCGCTCTTCCTCTGGGTGGAATACAACCGGCCCGGCTTTCCCGGCGATGGGTACGGCTTCAGCACTGATGACCGAATGACCTACGGTTCCTACGCGGTGGACTACCTCAGCAACTGGGCGGGCCCGCGGTACCTGGGCGACCTGGTGCACCGCGGCGGCGAGAAGCTTTTCAAAGACGGCGAAGTCAGCCACATGGCGGACGTCAAGGTGGTCATCCTGTCCACTTTCGGTGCCGGCGCGCTGCTGCTCCTCCTTGCCCTGATCGCCATCCTGTACCTGCGCAAGCGCAGCACCGGCGGGATCCGGCGCGGTCTCTTCGCCGGCTCCGTCATCACGCTGGTCCTGATCCTTGGCCTTGGCACGCTGGCGGCCCTGGGCTGGCAGCAGTTCTTCACTGAGTTCCACCGGATCTTCTTCGCCGACGGGTCCTGGACCTTCAGCCTGGACGACACCTTGATCCGGCTGTTCCCCAGCCAGTTCTGGATGGACGCCGGCATCGCCATCGCGGCCATGGTGCTCCTGGCATCCATCGTGACGCTGGTCCTCACCTGGCCCACCCGCCGCCGCCGTGGTGTGGTGCGCCGGGAAGAGCCTGTGGAAGCGGAGCAGGAAAAGGCTGCTCAGCCGTAGATTTTGGCGATCTCCGCGTGGAACTCCATGACGACCGCGGACCGCTTCAGCTTCAATGACGGCGTGAGGTGCCCTGACTCCACGCTGAAGTCCGCGTCCAGCAGCCTGAACGTGCGCACCGACTCCGCCTTCGAAACGGTCCGGTTAGCCCCATCCACCGCTTCCTGGAGGGCGGCCAGTACCTGGGGGTCGTTGGCGGCTTCGCTGAGGGGGAGAGGGGGCAGGTTCCGTTCAGCACGCCAGTCCGCAACGCCTTCCGGGTCGAGGGTCAGGAGGGCTGATACGAAGGGCTTGCCGTCGCCCACCACCACGGCGTGGGCCACCAGCTGGTGGGTCCGGATCAGCTCTTCCAGCGGCCCGGGCGCCACGTTCTTGCCGCCGGCCGTGACCAGGAGGTCCTTTTTCCGGCCCGTCACGCTGAGGAAGCCGTCCTTGTCCAGCTCGCCAAGGTCGCCGGTGCGGAAGAAACCGTCCACGAACGCCTCGGCGTCCGCCGCCGGGTTGCCGTGATATCCCCTGAAGACACCTATTCCCTTGACCAGGATCTCGCCGTCCCCGGCCACGCGGATGGTGGTTCCGGGGATGGGGATGCCAACCGTTCCCACCCTGGTGCGGGACGGTGTGTTGACGGTGCACGGTGCCGTGGTCTCGGTCAGCCCATACCCTTCGAGGACGGGAATCCCCACGCCCCGGAAGAAGTGCGCGTCCTCGGAAGCAAGGTGGCTGGCACCGGAGACGGTGTAGCCCACCTCGCCGCCGAATGCCTGGCGCAGCCTGGGGTAGACCAGCCGGTCATATACTGCATGGCGCGCCCGGTTCAGCAGTCCCGGGCCGGGGCCCTCCCCGCGGTTTTGCCGGTCCTGCTCGCGCGAGTACGTGATGGCGGCGGCTGATGCCGCAGCGAAAAGCCTGCCTTTGCCTGCCACTGCAGCCTTGTGTGCTGCCGTAGCCCGGACCTTTTCGAAAATGCGCGGCACCACCAGCAGGAAAGTTGGTCGGAACGTGCCAAGATCTTCGAGGAGCTGTGCCGCACCTGGGCTATGACCCAGGGTTGCGCCGGCGGTAACGCAGACCACCTGGACGGCCCGGGCCAGGACGTGGGCCAGCGGCAGGAACATCAACGTGCGGGCCAGGTCCCTCTGCAGGATCTCCGGCAGGAACGCAACGATGTTCTTGGCCACCAGGGCGAAGTTTCCGTGCGTGATCTCGCACCCTTTAGGCCTTCCCGTGGTGCCGGACGTGTACACCAGGGAGGCGAGGTCGGCCAGCCCCGCACGGCTGCGCTGCCGCTCCAGTTCAGCGTCACTGACTCCGGTCCCTGCAGCGGCGAGGCTGGCAAGGTCCGGAGCCTCGCCGTCGTAATCCATCCGCACCACGTTGACCAGGCGGTCGCTGAGCTCGGCGGAGCCCGCCACCACGCCGGTGACCAGCTGCACCATGGCCCGTTCGCCTGCGAAGACGCGCCGGACTCCGGCGTCCCGGATAATCCACTCAACCTGGCTCGCTGAGGACGTTTCGTAGATCGGCACCGTAACACCGCCGGCGAACCAAATGGCAAAGTCCACCAGTGTCCACTCATAGGAGGTGCGGGACATCACGGCCACGGTGTCGCCGGGTTCCAGGCCGCCGGCGATGAGTCCCTTGGCCAGGGCGCTGACGTCCCGGAGGAATTTCTGCACGGGAACGTCCACCCAGCCGTTGGGGCCCTTCCGCCGGTACAGGGCGCGGGCCGGGTTGGCGGCGTGCTGTTCCAGCAGCAGGTCGGTCACGTTGCTGTTGGCGTCCAGCTCAACCAGCAGTTCCGTGCTTGCTTCTCTCACAGCCGGTCTCCGTTTCCGCTGCCACGCCGCGGCAGCGGCTCCTCCAGGGTTCTGTTGACATCCTGCCCTAGATCCAGGACGGCATCCACATCCGGACCTTCCAGTCGACGTAGGGGATCACTTCGGCTGTCCAGATGGGGTAGAAAAATGCGGACAGCAGGACTGCCGCCACAAGGAACAGGACCACCAGGTACAGCCCGGAGCGGCGGCGCCAGGGCGGATCCGAGGCCCTGCCCAAGACCAGGCCAAGGCAATACACCAGTGCCAGGACCAGGAACGGCTCGAAGGACACCGCGTAGAAGTAGAACATGGTCCGCTCCGGGTACATGAACCACGGCAGGTAGCCCGCCGCGACACCCGCCAGCACGGCACCGGCCCGCCAGTCCCGGCGTCCCGCCCACCAGAACAGCAGGACCACCAGCGCGATGGCCGCCGTCCACCAGATCAGCGGGTTTCCGACGGACAGGATGGCGGACGTGCACTTCTCCACGTCGCAGCCGGGCGTGCCCTGGGGCGGGGATTCATAGAAGAACGAGGTGGGCCGTCCCATCACCAGCCAGCTCCAGGCGCTCGCCTGGTATGGGTGCTCGGAGCTGAGCCCCTGGTGGAACTTGTACGCTTCCAGGTGGTAATGGACAAGGGACCGGACCGGGTCGGGCAGCCAACCCCATTCTGCTGACGGGTTGCTTTCGGCCCAATGGCGGAAGTAGGCGTTGTCCGACAGGAACCAGCCCGTCCAGGTGGCGGCGTAGATGATTCCTGCCACCGGGACCATGCTGAGGAACGCAGGAATCCCGTCCCGGATCACGCCGCCGCTGATCCAGCCGCGGATGCCCGCCACCCGCCGTGCGTTGAGGTCCCACAGCACGGTGAGGAGGCCGAATCCGGCGAGGAAGAACAGTCCGGACCACTTGGTTCCCACCGCCAGGCCCATGCAGACGCCTGCGGCAACCCGCCACCAGCGCACACCCAGCCATGGCCCCGCCAGCAGCGCCGAAGCCGGCGGCTGCCCGCCGTATCCGGCAGCGGCACGGGCCAGCCGTGCAGCCAGGCGGCGGCGGCCGTCGTCGCGGTCCATCAGGAGGGCGCCGAAGGCGGCAAGGATCCAGAAGGTGAGGAAGATGTCCAGCAGCGAGGTCCTGGACATCACCAGGTGGTGGCCGTCGACGGCGAGGAGCAGCCCGGCGGCGCCGGCCAGCGGAAGCGAGCGGAACAGTTTCAGGGCGATCAGGGAGACCAGCAGCACCGTGAGGGTGCCGGTGAGGGCCGCCGCGAAGCGCCAGCCGAAGGGGTTCTCCGGCCCGAACAGCCACATGCCGGCCGCAATCATCCATTTGCCCACCGGCGGGTGGACTACATATTCGGGGGTGTTCAGCAGGAGGTCCGGATTGCCGCCATTGAAGGAATCGTTCGCTTTGTCCGGCCAGCTGCGCTCGTAGCCGCTGATGAGGTAGGAGTAGGCGTCCTTGACGTAATACGTCTCGTCGAACACCAGCTTGTGCGGCACCTCAAGGTGGATGAACCGGAGGAGGCCGCCGATGACTGCCGTCAGGACCGGGACCAGGACGAACCAGAGCCGCAGCGACGGAGGGTACTCGCGCCACGACGTGCCGGTGCCGATCAGCCTGGCCCGCAGTGCCTCAACGGTGAACGCTTCATCTGGCCTGCTGATCCAGGGCCGGGCGGCTTTCCTGCCAGCCTCCACCGCGACCGCGGTGGCCCCGGTTGCCCCGGCTGCCGAGGGGGATGCCGCCGGGCTGGGTTTCCCGGCACCGGCGGGCCGCGTCGAGGTCTGCGTCACGAGCCCCATGCTACCTTTTGCGGCTGGAAGACCCCGCAGCAGTAGGCTTGGTGGGTGGACCCGAACCCCAGCACCCTTCCCGAGCCCGCCCCTTCGACGGCGGGACGGATCGTCCTTGCCGCCACGCCGATCGGGAATACCGGCGATGCCTCAGCCCGGCTCGTGGAACTGCTGGGCACGGCCGACATCGTCGCCGCCGAGGACACCCGCCGGCTGCACCGCCTGGTTCAGAGCCTGGGCGTTGCCGTGGCAGGCCGCGTCATCAGCTACCACGAACACAACGAGGCCACACGGACGGCGGAGCTCCTCGACCAGGTGCGTGCGGGCAGCACGCTGCTCATGGTGACCGACGCCGGCATGCCTGCCGTATCCGACCCCGGTTTCCGTCTGGTGGAAGGTGCCATCGCGGCGGGCCTGCCCGTCACCGCGGTTCCCGGTCCGTCAGCGGTGCTTACGGCACTGGCGCTGTCCGGCCTGCCGACGGACCGGTTCTGCTTTGAAGGTTTCCTGCCCCGTAAGGCCGGAGAGCGGGCCTCCCGCCTCGCGGACCTTGCGGGGGAGCGGCGCACCATGGTGTTCTTCGAGGCACCGCACCGGCTTGAAGCCATGCTGCGCGCCCTGCAGGAGAGGTTCGGCCCGGACCGTCCCATCGCTGTGTGCCGGGAACTGACCAAGACGTACGAGGAAGTCATCCGCGGCACCGTGGGCGAACTCCTCCAGTGGGCTGAGGACAACGAGGTCCGCGGCGAGATCGCCGTGGTCCTTGGCGGCGCCCCCGAGCAGGCAGCCGGCACCCCGGAGGACCACGTAGCTGCAGTCAACGAACTGGTGGCCCAGGGTATCCGGCTGAAGGAGGCTGTGGCCGCCGTCGCCGAGGACGTGCGCGTCAGCAAACGCGAGCTCTATTCAGCTGTGCTCGCGGCCCGGTAGAGGCCCGTAGAGCCGCGTCCGGTTCCTGTGCAGCTGCACAGCAAGGCCGCGATTGTGCAGTGCGCAACGGCGTAGACCGTGGGGTTGCCCGGCAGTAGTCTGGCAGTTAATCAGCCCCATGATCCCGGTCACTCCGGCCGCGGCGGCGGGCTGCCACAACCCTACTGACGAGGGAGTCATCGTGACTGTCACTGCACAGCCGGCCGTTACCGCCGAGCGCGAAACCCGGCTTTTGGCCTCTGTCCCCACCGGGCTGCTCATCAACGGTGAATGGCGCGACGCCGCCTCAGGCAAGACGTTCGACGTCGAGGATCCCGCCACCGGGAAGGTACTGCTGAGCATTGCCGACGCCGGCCCCGAGGACGGCGCCGCCGCCCTGGATGCTGCCGCCGCTGCCCAGGAATCCTGGGCGAAGGTGCCGCCCCGGGAACGCGGGGAGATCCTCCGCCGCGCCTTCGACCTGGTGACCGAACGGGCAGAGGACTTTGCCCTCCTGATGACCCTCGAAATGGGCAAGCCGCTGGCCGAAGCCCGCGGTGAAGTGACCTACGGCGCCGAATTCCTGCGCTGGTTCTCCGAGGAAGCAGTCCGGGCCTTTGGCCGCTACTCCGTCTCGCCGGACGGCAAGTCCCGCCTGCTGGTGACCAAGAAGCCGGTGGGTCCCTGCCTGCTCATCACGCCGTGGAACTTCCCGCTGGCCATGGCCACCCGCAAGATCGCCCCGGCCGTCGCCGCCGGCTGCACCATGGTCCTCAAGTCCGCGAACCTGACGCCCCTGACGTCCCAGCTGTTCGCTGCCGTCATGCAGGAAGCCGGACTGCCTGCCGGTGTCCTCAACGTGATCCCGACGTCCACGGCGGGAGCCACCACCGGCCCCCTGATCAAGGACTCACGCCTGCGGAAGCTGTCCTTCACCGGCTCCACCGAAGTGGGACGCCGCCTGCTGGCCGATGCGTCGGAAAACGTGCTGCGGACCTCCATGGAGCTGGGCGGCAACGCCCCGTTCCTGGTATTCGAGGATGCGGACCTGGACGCCGCAGTCACCGGTGCCATGGCAGCCAAGCTGCGCAACATGGGCGAGGCCTGCACCGCGGCCAACCGCTTCATCGTCCACGAGTCGGTGGCCGGCGAATTCGCGGAGAAGTTCGCCGCAAAGATGAAGGAAATGACCACCGCCCGCGGGACCGAGCCCGAGTCCAAGGTGGGCCCGCTGATCGATGGCAAGAGCCGCGACAAGGTCCACGAACTGGTGTCCGACGCCGTGGCCTCCGGCGCCAAGGCGGTCCTGGGCGGCGCTCCCGTGGAGGGCCCGGGGTACTTCTACCAGCCCACCATCCTGTCCGGTGTGGCCGAGGGGTCGCGGATCCTGTCCGAGGAAATCTTCGGCCCCGTTGCCCCGATCATCACCTTCAGCAGCGAGGACGAGGCCGTTCGGCTGGCCAACAACACTGAATACGGGCTGGTGGCCTACGTGTTCACCAAGGACATCAACCGCGGCATCCGGATGGGTGAACGCCTCGAAACCGGCATGCTCGGCCTGAACGCCGGCGTCATCTCCAACGCTGCCGCACCCTTCGGCGGCGTCAAGCAGTCCGGCCTGGGACGCGAAGGCGGCCTGGAAGGCATCGAGGAATACCTCTACACCCAGTACATCGGCATCGCCGACCCCTACGCCTGCTAGCAGCCCGCGGTCCGCAACCGCAAGCAAACCCACAAGTGCCGCCCGGGAGTTTCCCGGGCGGCACTTGTGGTTTCAGCGTCTGCCCACCCTGCGTCCGCCGTCGTCCGCATGCCGTTTGCCGGGCCATCCTGTGGTGGCGGGCCCTCCTGTAGTTTCCCGCCTTGAATGCAGGGTAAGCGGATGCGCCGCAGCCCGGATGGCCCTGGCGGCGGCGCGGAACGGCAGCCTGAAGAGCAGGCCCAGCCGCCGCGTGACGGACGGGGGAAGCCACGCCGCGGCCAGGCGCCGGGGCAGGGTGGCGTTGGCACGCAGGGCTGCTTCCACGGCGGCAACCCCGGCGGAAATGTCCGCAACGGCAGTGTCAACGCGAACGCCGGTACCCCGGGAAGTGCCGGCGCTGAGTGAACTGCCGGCGCTCTCGCTGATACCACCGCTGGGGCGGCCGTACCGGTAGTGTTCAAACGCCGCGGTCAGCGATGCAACCGCTTGGTGCGCGTCCCGGTCCATGCCATCCTGCCCGCCCAGCAGCGCCCCACGGAACCGGGACGAATAAGCCCGCGGCGTTTCGCTGTCCGCCGGAGCCAGCCCGTAATCGGTGCCCAGGTCCCTGATCTCGCTCCAGGCCAGCGGGACTGCCTGCTCCGGTCGCTTTGGCCGCAGCCTGCGCGACCTGGTACCGGCGCGGACCAGGTGCGGGGTGGCCGCCAGGAGCGCGAGGCCGGCCACTGCGGCCGCGCCAAGGAGCCACGGCATCAACTCGGTACCGCTGCCCGTGCTGCTACTGCCTGCGCCGGGCACGGCCTGGGCGGTGGTGCTGGGCGTCGGGGTGGGTACCGGGGCGGTGTCGGGGATAAGCCCGTCGTTGTTGCCCAGTGCATCCGGGACCGATTGCACTGATGCCTCGGTGGCGTAATCCGGGACCACACCCCGGGACGGCGTCGGTTCAAATGGCACCCATCCCAAGCCCTGGAAGTAGAGTTCCGGCCAGGCGTGGGCATCGCGGGCGTCCGCCTCGTACTCCGGAAGGGGGCCTTGGCCCGCGACCGTTACCGTGGCTCCGGTCAGCCGTCCGGGGGCATATCCCACCGCGATCCTGCTGGGAATTCCTTCCAGCCTGGCCATGACCGCCATCGCCGAGGCGTAGTGGATGCAGTAGCCGCTCTTCTGCTGCAGGAAGTCTGCCAGAACGGAGAGCCCGTTGCCGTCGTACCCTCCCTGCACGGGGGACTGCAGGGAGTAGGTGAACTCGGACGAGCGGAGGTACCTCTGCATGGCCATGGCTTTTTGGAACGGCGTGGCCGCTGCCCCCGCCACGGTTTGGGCAGTGGTTTTGACGATGTCCGGGACGTTGCCCGGTATCCGGGTGAACACGTCCGGGATGCCCCGTGCCTGTCCTGTTGACTGGGCAAGGAGCGCCGACGAAAGCTTGGGCACTGCCGAGGTCACCAGGTATTCCTGCCGCCGGGTGCTGGTATCAGTGCCTTTGATGCTTAGCGTGGCGGGATCCCAGGTCCACTGGCCGCCCAGGCCGCGGACCGCTTCTGGCGCGTAGGGGACCGGCAGGTAAGGGCTGGTGAACGAGCCGGCGTCGATGGCGGTGACAAGGCGCACCTGCTCGTCGGCCAGGACCGCGTAGCCGGGGTCGATCCGGCCGTCAAGGGGAACCCGGGATGCGTTGCGGTCGTCAGGGCCCCAGGAATCGCCGTCGAAATTGTCCACTGTGACGGATCTCAGGTAAAGGGGGGTGGGGGAAGTCGTGGCATAGGTGATCCTGCCGCTCCCATCCGGGGCGCGCAGGCTGTTGCCCAGCGTGATCATCGGATTGAGGCCGGTGGCGGCACCCCATGGGTTGAGCCGCGAGCCTTGGGGGAAACTCCCGCGGTCGAACCCGGGAATTGCCAGGGGCAGCACCAGTGCGGACGCCAGGGCCACGGCGCCCGTCAGCGCGGCCCGCCGCACCAGACCCGGACTGCGCGCGGAACCGCCCTGCAACCTGCCGTCCGGAGCAAACCACTGGCTGCAGCCGAGGATTAGCAGGTATCCCGCTGCCGTCGCCACGAAACTCCATACCCCCACGCTTTGGGGCTTGATCATGGCCGGCACCACCAGCAGGGCCAGCAGGCCGGTGCCGGAGGCGGCCGGCATGGCCAGGGGAACTGCGAGTGCATCGACCAGGATGACTGCCAGGCCGAGCACGGCGCAGACCACCAGGACGATCCCGGCGTTGGGCGCCACGGGCGCTGTCTCCGACAACACCGTCTCGCTGGCCCGCCGCACCAGCCGGTCCAACTCGGGGAGGGTGGCGCCGGTGGGGACCACCCAGAGCAGACTGGAGCTGCGGAAGAACGTCAGGGTCAGGACGGCGCCGAGAGCCAGGAACCCGCCCGCGGTGACCAGAAGGGGTTGGGCGCGGAGGGAACGCAGCGCGGCGAGGGTGAAACCCACCGCCAGCACCGTGGTCATTGCCGGCCAGAACCAGTTCCAGCCGCGGAGCACCCCGTTCAGGGACAGGGCCGCGCCGCAGACCGCCACGGTGATGGCTGCTGCCATGGCCCAGGGATAGGCGCCCAAGCGTGTGCGGCCAGGAGACAGTTCCGGCTGGGGCTGTGCCTGATGCGCCGCGCCGGTTGGCCGTGCCGGTGCCATCGTCACGTGGCCACCCCCGCTCCGCGCCGTACCTCTGATGCCGGAGACTCCGGCAGGCCGGGATCCTGGTCGAACTGGCCCCATACGGCAGCGAGTTGGGCCTTTGGTGCCACGGCCACCGCCCGCCAGCCACCCTGCCGCAGCACTTCGAGGACATCCTGGAACTCCGACGGCCGTTCCACCGCCACCAGGGCGACCGCATTCGTGGCGTATGCGGCAGCAGGCGCCAGTGCGGTGGCCTCCTGGACGGTAATGCGTCCCAGCAGTGCGATCAGCGGCCCCCGCATCCGGTGGGCGGAGAGCTTGTCCATCAGGTGGTCATCAAAAGCCTGCGGCTCCTGGTCGTTGCCTGCCGTAGCCCGGGTGACCGGTTCAACCCCGGTGCCGACGTTCCTGCCCGCGATGTCCCGGAGGTTGCCGTCCCGCCGGGGGTGGACGGTGCCGGACAGATGGATTGCAGCCAGGCTTTCGGCGATGGATTGCAGCCCGGAGGTCCCGCTGAATTCTTCCACTGCCGGTTCGGGTGAGGACGGCGAGTGGAGGAACGCGGGAGCGCCGCCGGCGTCCAGCGCCCGCAGGCTGTAGTTCCGCTCGGCAAGGTGGGCACCGATGGACATGGCGGCAACGACGGACCATTCGAAGGCTGCGCTGGTGGCCAGGGGGTGTCCGTCCTGGCCGGGGAGGCCAGGCATTGCCGTTCCGGGCCCTCCGGCGAAGGCGGTGGAGCGGTGGTCAAGGATGAGGGTGGCCTCCGGAGTGGTGACGGATTCCTCCTGCCGGACCATCAGCTCGCCGTGCCTGGCGGTGGCTGCCCAGTGGACCCTCCGCATCGGGTCGCCGTGGCGGTACTCGCGGGTCATGACGTCGTCGTCGCTGGGGTTTGCCCTGACGCGGGTGGCGGTGACGCCGTCGTTACCGCGTGCTCCAGCGAGCCGGGTGGCGGGAAGGACGACGGCGGCAGGCGTCACGGTGAGGACGTCGCCGTCGTCAATGGCCTGGCGGTGCAGTGCGAGCCCGAAGGGGTCGGTGAACTCAGCGGTGACCGGACCGATCCTGTACTGGCCGCGGTGCCTTGAAGTGAGGTGGTATTCGTAACGGCTTGTGCCGCCGGTGGCAAAACGGGAGGGGAACCGAAAGGCCGGTGCCTGGCCGAACTGCGCCGGCAGCCGCTCCTCCATGGCCACCCGCCCGGTGCCGGGGCCGGTCCGGGCCACAGCAAGGTGGACGCCGGCCGGCGCGGAGGTCTCCACCGGGGACGGGTTGAATTCGCGGTAGACCTGGAACCGGGGTTTGACCAGCCGGACGCCCGCAAGGCTCGCGAGCGGGAGCACGAGCAGGAGCAGGGCCAGCGTCAGAAGGTCCCGGCGCCCCATGACCTGCGCCGCGGCCAACGTGAAGGCCCCGGCGGCGAGCATGCCCCAGCCGCGCCTGGTGAACAGGTGCCGCGGAAGCTTGTCCAGCAGGGCCATGATGCCCGCCTAGCGGTTCCTGCTGCTGCCGGCGGCAGCGGCCGCACGGCCCGGTTGTCCCGGCTGGGCCTGCGGCACGGGCAGCCGGGACAGGAGGCCACGCAGGACACTGTGCGGCGTCTCGCCCGCCCCGGCGGCTTTCCGGTCCAGGATGATGCGGTGTGCCAGGACCGCTTCGGCCACATCCCGCACATCGTCCGGCAGCACGAAGTCGCGTCCGTCCAGGGCAGCGGTGGCCTTCGCGGCGCGCAGCAGCTGCAGCAGCGAACGGGGACTGGCGCCGAGCCGCAACAGCGGGCTTTCCCGGGTTGCCCGGCCCAGGGACACCGTGTATTCCTTCACGGATTCGGACACATAGACCTGCTGGACGGTGGCTGTCATGGCTGCCACGTCCGCGGCGGTGACCACGGGGGAGACGCTGGCCAGGGGTGAGACCGCCTGATGGGTTTCAAGCATCTCGATCTCCGCCTCCCTGTCCGGGTAGCCCATCGAAATCCGGGCCATGAACCGGTCGCGCTGGGCTTCCGGCAGGGGGTACGTCCCCTCCATCTCGATAGGGTTCTGGGTTGCGACCACCATGAACGGCTCGTCGAGCTTGTAAGTGTTGCCGTCAACCGTAACCTGGTGCTCTTCCATGCATTCCAGGAGGGCGGACTGTGTCTTGGCGGAGGCCCGGTTGATTTCATCACCGATGACGATGTTTGCGAACACCGCGCCGGGCCGGAATTCAAAGAGCCTCGAGGCTTGGTTGTAGATGGACACCCCGGTGACGTCGGAGGGCAGCAGGTCGGGCGTGAACTGGATCCGGTTGACGGTGCAGTCGATGGACCGGGCAAGGGTTTTTGCCAGCAGCGTTTTCCCGACGCCGGGCACGTCCTCCACCAGCAGGTGGCCCTGGGCAAGGAGGACGGTGAGCGCCAGCTTGGCGGCATCGGACTTGCCGTCGATGACCGTGTTGACGGTGCTGAGGATACGTTGGGCCGCGGCATGGAAGGAGGCCGGGTCCATGGCTGCCGGCCGGTGCCCGTTAAGGTGGCTGACGGAATCGGCGACGCCGGCAAGGTTCAGGTTCGGTGCGCTTCCATTGTTGGCAGTGCGTCGGAGGGGTTCCATCGGCAACCTTTCAGCCCGGGTTCACCTGGACGGGACAGCAAGCCTGCCTTCGCCCCTCGGTGGGCGTGCGCGTGTGTTCGTTCCAGACTACTAACACAACTGCCGTGGCTGACAGAGAGTTCCGGCAAATATGGGGGTACCCGCGGCCACTAGGCTGATTGGATGTGCACTTCGTCGATTCCCGCCGCTTACCGGCTGCCGGCCGCGGACCAAACCCTGGACCCTGATGCCGGGCGCCGCAGGGATTTCCCGCCGGCGCCGGAGCCCCTGCCCGTGCCGGTCATGGACAACCACACCCACCTGGACTTCCCGGAAGGAAACAGTCCCGTGGGAATCAAGGCTGCACTGGATGCGGCTGCGGCAGTGGGCGTGCAGGGGGCGGTGCAGGTGGGCTGCGACCTGGAGTCCTCACGGTTCACGGTGGAGGCGGTGGAACAGGACCAACGGCTCCTTGGAGCTGTGGCACTGCACCCTAACGATGCTCCGCGGTATGCCGCCGACGGGGGGCTTGAGGACGCCTTGGCCGAGATCGAGCGCCTGGCTGCGCATCCCCGGATCCGTGCCATCGGAGAAACCGGCCTGGACTTCTACCGCACGGAAGGGGAAGGACTTCGGGACCAGGAATACTCGTTCCGCCGGCACATCGACATCGCCAAGCGCTTGGGCCTCACCCTCCAGATCCACGACCGTGACGCGCACAGTGACGTGGTGCGGGTGCTGCAGGAGGAGGGAGCGCCGGAACGGGTGGTGTTCCATTGCTTTTCAGGTGATGAGGAGCTGGCCAGGACCTGTAACAACCAGGGCTGGTGGATGTCTTTTGCGGGCACGCTGACGTTCAAGAATGCAGCCAATCTCCGGGCTGCGCTCGCCGTGGCCGACCGGCAGCTCATCATGGTGGAAACGGATGCCCCGTTCCTGACCCCGCACCCGCACCGGGGGCGTCCGAACGCCAGCTACATGGTCCCCTACACGGTGCGCGCCATGGCAGAATTGACAGGCTCCGATCTTGCCGGACTCTGCACCGCAATCAGCGAAAATACCCTGCGGGCATACGGATCCTGGGCGTGACATCCCTCGCAGTGGTACCCGCTTCATGAATACCTGGTATGTAAAAATGTTGGCCCGTTTATAACGCTCCGGTTACAGTAAGAAACTATTAGCCGGGGTCGGGGAAGGCCAGCGGGTAATTTCACTCCTTTCGCAGCCGGACGGGTATGTCCAAAAGCCAGCCATGCCGCTGCCCGGAGTGTGGCGGCGCACCGGTGCCCGGACTGTCCTTTGCAGGCTTGTTCCGGGCATTTTTCTGCGCGTTTCCCCGTGCCCGGATGGACCTAGAGTTACGGGCAATCGTGATCAAGTTCTTCACATCGGACGGCAAGTTCAGCTTTATCAAGGTTGGCGCCCAACTGTTGGTGCTCTGCGGCCTGGTCGCAGGCCTCGTAGCCTTCGTGGGCAATAACAAAACAATCACGCTCAACGTGGACGGCAATGCGTCGTCCGTGCAGTCCTTTGGCGGAACAGTGGCGCAGGTGGTCAAGAGCGCCAACCTGGACCTGAAGCCCGGTGACCGCGTGTCACCTTCACTCGATGCAACGGTGCAGAACGGCACCGTCATCAACATCAACCAGGCCAAAGAGGTCAAGGTTAGCCTGGACGGTGCCGAGAAGACCGTGAACACCACCGCGCAGGATGTTGAAGACCTGGTGACTGAGCTTGGCGTGGCCAGTGCCTCGTCCGTCTCGGCGCCCAAGGATGCCACCCTCTCGCTGGCTGGGTCCTTTGTCTCCATCTCCACCCCCAAGACCGTCAGCATAGTTGCCGACGGCAAGGTGGACACCGCCACCACTACGGCGACCACCGTCGGCAAGGTCCTGGACGAGTCCGGGGTGACCCTGGGAGCCAATGACCGTACCTCCCAGCCGGCCAACGCCAACGTGGTGAACAACATGGTCATCAAGGTCTCCCGGGTGGACACCAGCCAGACCACGGTTACCAGCGAAGAGGTGCCCTTCGAGACGGTGACGGCAGAAAGCGCCGACATGCTCAAGGGCGAGAAGGAAGTCACGCAGGCAGGCGCGGCCGGAAAGCTTGAGCGCACCTTCAAGCTGGTGCTGGTGGACGGACGGGAAGCCTCCCGCACACTCGTGTCCGAGAACGTGGCTGTCCAGCCGGTTACCGAGAAGATCACCGTTGGCACCAAGGCCAAGCCTGCACCGCAGGCCGCCCCGGCTCCTGCCGCTCCTGCCGCTGCAGGCGCCAATAGCGGCGCGGCAGCACCGGCCATGATGAATGAAGCCATGTGGGACAAGATTGCCCAGTGCGAGTCCACCGGAAACTGGAGCATCAACAGCGGCAACGGCTACTACGGCGGCCTGCAGTTCGATATCCAGACCTGGATCGGCGCCGGCGGCGGCGCCTACGCGCCGAACGCCAGCCTCGCCACCAAAGCGCAGCAGATCGACATTGCCAACCGCGTCTACGCGCAGCGCGGACTGTCGCCGTGGGGCTGCGGCTGGGCGGCCAGCCGCTGATCGCCTGATCAACAGGCCATGCAAAGTCTGGCCGGGCCCGGGTACACCGGGCCCGGCCACTGCCGTTAACCAGGCAAAGCCCAAGGGCGGCGCGGGATAGGATACCTAGGTGACTGAACCGATTCCCGCCGTGCCCGCACCATTGTTCGGCGCTTCCGACATACGCCGGATGGCAGAGGAAATCGGGGTCAGGCCCACCAAGACGCTGGGCCAGAACTTTGTGATTGACGGCAACACCATCCGCCGGATCGTAGCCGCAGCGGGCGTGGGGCCGGATGAAACCGTACTCGAGGTGGGTCCGGGGCTGGGATCCCTCACGCTGGGACTGCTGGACGCGGCAGCAGCCGTTGTCGCCGTCGAAATCGATCCCGTGCTTGCCGCCAAGCTTCCGGAAACCGTGAAGGAATGGCGGCCGGCCGCCGCCAATGCTTTCCACCTGGTGCGCGCCGATGCCATGAAGGTCACCGAACTTCCGGCGGAACCCACCGCGCTCGTAGCCAATCTGCCCTACAACGTGGCGGTTCCCGTGGTGCTGCACCTCCTGCAGCACTTCCCCAGCCTGCGGCATGGCCTGGTGATGGTGCAGGATGAGGTGGCCGACCGCCTGGCAGCCGGCCCAGGCTCCAAGACCTACGGGGTACCCTCCGTCAAAGCCGCCTGGTACAGCCAGATGCGCAAAGCCGGCGTGATCGGCATGAACGTTTTCTGGCCGGCGCCGAAAATCCATTCCGGGTTGGTGGCCTTCACCCGCCGCGAACCCCCGGCCACCACTGCCACGCGTGAACAGGTGTTCGCCGTGGTGGACGCCGCGTTCGCGCAGCGCCGCAAGACCCTCCGGGCTGCCCTCGCCGGGTGGGCGGGGGGAGCGCCGGAAGCCGAGCGCTGCCTGCTCGCCGCCGGCGTGGACCCGACTGCACGCGGCGAGGTCATCGACATCGCGGCGTTCGCCAGGATTGCCGAAGCCAGGGAAAACCGCCCGTGAGTGCGGGACTCGAGAAGGCAGGCAGAAGGCGGTTGGCCGCCAGGACCGTCCGGGTGAAGGCACCGGGCAAGGTCAACGTATCCCTGGCGGTGGGTCCGCTCCGGCCGGACGGCTACCACTCCGTGGCCAGCGTCTACCTTGCCGTGTCCCTCTACGAGGAAGTGGCGGCCACCAGCACCGCCGCCCCCGGGATCACCATCAGCCTCAGCCCCGAAAGCACCCTGGACCTCGACGCCGTCGACATCCCCCTGGACAGCCGTAACCTGGCCTACAAGGCGGCCGCCATCATGGCCGACGTCTCCGAACACGCCACCGGCGTGCACCTGGAAATCACCAAACGGGTGCCCGTGGCCGGTGGGATGGGCGGCGGATCAGCCGACGCCGCCGCTACGCTCCTGGCCTGCGACGCGCTCTGGAACAGCGGGTTGTCCCGCGAGGAACTTGCCCACCTTGCAGCCGAACTCGGGGCCGACGTCCCCTTCTCGCTCCTGGGCGGAACCGCCGTCGGCCTTGGCCTGGGCGACGAACTGTCCCCGGCCCTTGCCAAGGCGCAAACCCACTGGGTGCTGGTGGTGGCCGACTACGGCCTGTCCACCCCGGAGGTGTACCGGACCCTGGACCGGTTGCGCGAGGCCGAGGGGATCGAAGCCGGTGAGCCCACCGGGGTGGATCCGCAGATCCTGGCCGCGCTTCGGGGCGGCGACGCCGAATCCCTGAGCCGGGTGCTGGTCAACGACCTGCAAAGGGCGTCCATTGAACTGTCGCCCGCGCTGCGCGATACGCTGGGAATCGGCGAGTCCCACGGCGCTATCGCGGGCATGGTCTCCGGGTCCGGCCCCACCGTGGCGCTCCTCGCAGAGGACTCCGTCGCTGCCGAGGCACTGGCGGAGGACCTGCGGCACTACGGCCTGGCAGCCCTTCCCGTCCACGGCCCGGTCCCGGGCGCGCGCATCATCTCCGACACCCTCCTTTAAGACTTCCAATCCGGCAGCAGAAAGCAGTTCCCTTTGGCACACCTTCTTGGCGGCGAGAACCTCACGGTTTCCTACGCAACCCGCACCGTCCTGGACGGCATCACCCTGGGACTGGAGGAAGGTGACCGGATCGGCATGGTGGGCCGCAACGGCGACGGCAAGTCCACGCTGATGCGGCTCCTGGCCCTGCGGTCCACCCCGGACTCCGGCCGCGTCACCAAACGCGGCGACGTCAACGTGGGCTACCTGGACCAGAGCGACGTGCTCGACGGCGACCTGACCGTTGGGGCGGCAATCGTCGGGGACCAGGCGGACTACGAATGGGCGAGGAACCCACAGATCCGCGAGATCATGGGTGGACTGGTGTCCGACGTCGACTGGCATGCCAACGTGCACGCCCTCTCCGGCGGCCAGAAGCGGCGGGTGGCCCTCGCCAAACTGCTCATCGAAGACCACGACGTCATCATGCTCGATGAGCCCACCAACCACCTCGACGTAGAAGGGGTGGCGTGGCTATCCCGGCACCTGAAGACCCGCTGGCGGGCCAACCAGGGCGCCTTCCTGGTGGTTACCCACGACCGCTGGTTCCTCGATGAGGTTTGCAACAAGACCTGGGAAGTGCACGACGGGATCGTGGACCCCTTTGAGGGCGGTTACGCCGCCTACGTGCTGGCCCGCGCTGAGCGGGACCGGACGGCGTCGGTGGTGGAAGGCAAGCGCCAGCAGCTGGTCAAGAAGGAGCTGGCGTGGCTGCGCCGCGGTGCCCCGGCCCGGACCGCCAAGCCGAAGTTCCGGATCGAGGCAGCCAACGCACTGATCGCTGACGTGCCCGCCCCGCGCGACTCCATGGCACTGAGCAAGATGGCCACCGCCCGCCAGGGCAAGGATGTCCTGGACCTTGAGAACGTCTCGCTGAACTTCCAGGGCAGCGACGACGGCCGGAAGCTGTTCGACAACATCACCCTCCGTCTGGCGCCGGGGGAGCGGCTGGGCCTGGTGGGCGTCAACGGCGCCGGAAAGACCACCCTCCTGAAGCTCCTCAACGGCGAAATCAACCCTGACGCCGGAAAGCTGAAGCGGGGAAAGACCGTGGTCACCGCGGTCCTCACCCAGGAAGTCAAGGAGCTCGACGACGTCGCGGACCTGCGCGTCATCGAGGTCATCGAGCGTGAAAAGCGTTCCTTCAACGTGGGCGGCAAGGAATTCACGGCCGGCCAGCTGGTGGAGCAGCTCGGGTTCACCAACCAAAAGCAGTGGACACCGGTGAAGGACCTGTCCGGCGGTGAGCGGCGCCGCCTGCAGCTGCTGCGGCTGCTGGTGGGTGAACCCAACGTGCTGATGCTTGACGAGCCCACCAACGACCTCGACACCGACACCCTCGCCGCCGTCGAAGACGTCCTGGACGGCTGGCCCGGAACCCTCGTGGTGGTCAGCCACGACCGGTACCTGCTGGAACGCGTCACCGACCACCAGATGGCCCTGCTCGGCGACGGCAAACTCCGCGGCCTCCCCGGCGGCGTGGACCAGTACCTTGAACTGCGCGAAGCTGCCCTGGCCGGATCCACGGTCACGGGCGGTGGCAACCCCGTGACCAGCGCCGGCCAGGCACAGGCCGCCGGTGCGGGGACCGGCCCCTCCGAGGCCGAAAAGCGCGAGGCCCGCAAAGCCCTTAACAGGATCGAGCGGCAGATCAAGAAGCTTGACCAGCAGGAGAAGAAACTCCACGACGACATGGTCAAGAGCACAGAGAAGTCCGATTTCGACGCCCTCGCCCAACAGAACAGCCAACTCAAGGAACTGGCCGAGGAAAAGGACACCCTCGAACTCGAATGGCTGGAAGCCTCAGAACTCCTCGGCGACTGAGCCTGTCCCCCTCCGATGCCGGCTTGGCGCCGGACGGCGGCCCTTCCGCGTCGCTTAGACACGGGGCAAAGGGAACGCTGCGGTCGCTGAGCGACCTCCACGCTCTGATGCCCCGCGATGCGCTCCTTTCGGAAGGACCGCCGTCCTGGAATGTACCGGCAGCTTCCAGCGGCTCAGTTCAGCAACGATGAGGGGTTGGCTGAGGTGGTGGGGTAGGGGCAGGTGCGGGGCTGGCATTGGCGCCTGGGCGCGTGGATCCTTCTGTTCTTACGCCGCCAAGGCGACGTGCGCCGCGGAGGGAACCACGGTGAAGGGCTCCTGTGCCGCGAAGGCGAACCGGGAAGCTGGCGAAGGTGAGTTGGAGGCTAAGGCTCAGACTGCAGCTCAGGTTCTTTCTGCAGGCCGGTCAGGCCGTTCCAGGCGAGGTTGACCAGGTGCGCGGCGACGGTGTGCTTGTCGGGCTGGCGGCTGTCCTGCCACCATTGGCCGGTCATGGCCACCATGCCGACGAGCATTTGGGCGTACATGGCGCCGTCCTCGCCGCTGAAGCCGCGGCGGGAGAATTCGTCGGAGAGGATGTGTTCCACGCGTGCGGTGACGTGGGACAGCAGGGTGGAGAAGGCGCCTTCCGGCTGGGACGGGGGAGCGTCGCGCATCAGGATGCGGAAGCCTTCGGTGCGTTCCTCGATGTAGGTGAGCAGGGCCAGTGCGGCGCGTTCAACGAGGACGCGGGGCTTGGCTTCCTCGGTGAGGGCTGTGTTGATCGAGTCCAGGAGGATATGGAACTCACAGTCAACCACTTCTGTGTAGAGGCCCTCCTTGGAGCCGAAGTGTTCGTAGATGACCGGCTTGGACACGCCTGCGCAGGCGGCGATTTCCTCGATGGTGGTCCCGTCCAGGCCGCGGACGGCGAAAAGGCCGCGGCCGACGTCGATCAGCTGGCTTCGGCGCTGCCGGCCCGTCATCCGCATCCGCGGAAGGTTGTTGCTCACCTTCCCATCATGCCTCACCGCCGGCGGCCGGATTCCGCTACCGGCATGGCCGGGAGGTCGGCGGGAAGGGCCGTGTCGCGCGGCGCCCTGAACCCGTGGCAAAATAGGGACTTGTGCCCGGGCCTTGAGTCTTTCGGCACGGTCCGCTCTGGTGTAATGGCAGCACCCCGGCCTTTGGAGCCGTGGAGTATAGGTTCGAATCCTATGGGCGGAACTGCTGCGCAGGGAGCGATCATGAGGATGGCACCGGGTGTCCGGCGGCCTGGGCCGCGGGGCACCGTAAAGCGCCAGCACAACCAAGCAAGGAGAGCCCGTACGTGATCCCCGAGAATGCCGGTCCGGCCGCTGTAATCGTTCTGGCGGCAGGCGCCGGTACCCGGATGAAATCGCGTACCCCCAAGATCCTGCACGAAATCGGCGGCCTGTCCATGGTGGGGCACGCCCTCCGCGCGGCCCGCAGCATCAATCCGCAGCGGCTTGCCATTGTGGTGCGCCACGAGCGCGACCTGGTGGAGAGCCATGTGGCTGCCCTCGACCCGCAGGCTGTCATCGTGGACCAGGACGACATCCCCGGCACCGGCCGCGCTGTTGAAGCTGCGCTTGAGGCGCTGCACGCTGACCAGGACCTGGCTGGAACCGTGGTGGTCACCTACGGTGACGTGCCGCTGCTGTCCGGCGGGCTGCTGACCGAACTGGTCGCAACCCACGAGCGCGAAGGCAACGCCGTCACGGTCCTCACAGCAGTCCTTGACGATGCCACCGGCTACGGCCGCATCCTCCGGGGCGAGGACGGCTCCGTCACCGGCATCCGCGAACACAAGGACGCTTCGGAAGCCGAACGGCTGATCCGCGAAGTCAATTCCGGCATCTACGCCTTCGACGCCTCAGTGCTCCGCGATGCCCTGGCCAAGGTCACCAACGACAATGCCCAGGGTGAAAAATACCTCACTGACGTGCTGGGTCTGGCGCGGGAGGCAGGCGGCCGGGTGGCCGCCGTCGTCACCGCGGACCGCTGGCAGGTGGAAGGCGCCAACGACCGTGTCCAGCTGGCCGCCCTCGGCGCCGAGCTGAACCGGCGCACCGTGGAAGCCTGGATGCGCGCCGGCGTGACCGTTGTGGATCCCTCCACCACCTGGATCGATTCCACCGTCACCCTCGACGAGGACGTCCGGCTGCTGCCCAACACCCAACTGCACGGCGCCACCACCGTGGCGAGGGACGCCGTCGTTGGCCCCGACACCACCCTCACCGACGTTGAAGTAGGCGAGGGCGCCACGGTAATCCGCACACACGGCTCCGGTTCCGTCATTGGCCCGCGCGCCGCCGTCGGCCCCTTCACGTACCTTCGCCCGGGCACCGTACTGGGTGAAAAGGGCAAGATCGGCGCCTTCTACGAAACCAAGAACGTCACCATCGGCCGCGGCTCCAAGCTGTCCCACCTGGGGTACGCGGGTGACGCTGAAATCGGCGAAGACACCAACATCGGCTGCGGCAACATCACGGCCAATTACGACGGCGAGAAGAAGCACCGCACGGTGATCGGCTCGGGCGTCCGAACAGGCTCCAACACCGTCTTTGTTGCCCCGGTCACCGTGGGGGACGGCGCCTACAGCGGCGCCGGCGCGGTGATCCGCAAGGACGTACCTGCCGGAGCGCTTGCGCTGAGCGTCGCTGCCCAGCGCAACGCCGAAGGCTGGGTTCCCGCGCACCGTCCGGGAACCCGCTCCGCCGAACTGGCCGAGGCGGCCACCAAGAACTCCTCAAGTACCCCGGCATCTACAGAAGAGGGCAAGTAACAATGAGCGAAATTACGGCGCACGGCGAAAAGAAGCTGGTGCTCGCCACCGGGCGGGCCCATCCGGAGCTGGCCCGGGAAATCGCAAAGGAACTGGGCACTGACCTCCTTCCCGTCGACGCCTACGACTTCGCCAACGGCGAGATCTACGTCCGGGCCGGCGAGAGCGTGCGCGGAACCGACGCCTTCGTGATCCAGGCGCACCCCGCACCGCTGAACAACCACCTCATGGAACAGCTGATCATGATTGATTCGCTGAAGCGGGCCTCCGCCAAGCGCATCACCGTCGTCTCGCCGTTCTACCCCTACGCCCGGCAGGACAAGAAGGGCCGCGGCCGTGAGCCCATCTCCGCCCGCCTGGTGGCAGACCTCTACAAGACTGCCGGCGCCGACCGCATCATGAGCGTGGACCTGCACACCTCGCAGATCCAGGGCTTCTTCGACGGCCCGGTGGACCACCTGATGGCCATCCCGCTGCTCGCCGACTACATCCGCA
Organism: Pseudarthrobacter defluvii; assembly: GCF_030816725.1. Taxonomy (NCBI): domain Bacteria; kingdom Bacillati; phylum Actinomycetota; class Actinomycetes; order Micrococcales; family Micrococcaceae; genus Pseudarthrobacter; species Pseudarthrobacter defluvii. Next base: position 2,943,865 of record NZ_JAUSYG010000001.1, on the reverse strand, counting down.
CCCGGGTGGACGCCGAGAACATCACCGTTGTGTCCCCGGACACCGGCCGCGTCCGCGTCGCCGAGCAGTGGGCCGAACGCCTCGGCGGCGCGCCGCTGGCCTTCGTCCACAAGAGCCGCGACCTCACGGTGCCCAACCAGGCGGTCTCCAAGACCGTGGTGGGCCAGATCGAGGGCCGCACCTGTGTCCTGATCGACGACATGATCGACACCGGCGGAACCATTTCCGGTGCCGTTACGGTACTGAAGAACGCCGGCGCCAAGGATGTCATCATCGCAGCCACCCACGCTGTCTTCTCGGATCCCGCGGCCCGCCGTCTCTCCGAGTCCGGCGCACGCGAAGTGGTGGTCACCAACACCCTCCCGCTGAACTCGTCCCAGCGCTTCCCGCAGCTGACGGTGCTCTCCATCGCACCGCTGATTGCCAGGGCCATCCGTGAAGTGTTCGACGACGGCTCGGTCACCAGCCTGTTCGACGGCAAGGCGTAGCCGGACCGCCACCAGTCCCGGGCCTGTTGGGATTTAAGCAAACAGGCCCGGCACTGGTAGGCTTTTAGGCGATACCTTGGCGAGGGAGGGCATAGCCTCCGTTATCGACTGGGTCTGCTGGTCCCCTTACAGGGACTGCCTTCTTGAAGGGCCGCCTTTCCGGCCGCCCGGCGTTGAAGGTCACACCAGACCTCCGCCCTTGCTGAACACCGTTTAGTTTTCAAGGAGATATCCATGTCTGAGCAGAAGCTCGCAGCAGAACTGCGCACCGAATTCGGCAAGGGCTACGCCCGCCGCGCCCGTATGAACAACCAGATCCCTGCGGTGATCTACGGCCACGGCGCCGAGCCCATCCACGTCACCCTGCCGGCAAAGGCCACCACCCTGGCCGTCCGGACGCCCAACGCCCTGCTGTCCCTGGACATCAACGGCGAAGGCCACCTGGCCCTGGTCAAGGACGTTCAGCGCGATCCGGTAAAGCAGATCATCGAGCACATCGACCTCCTGACCGTCCGACAGGGCGAGAAGGTCACGGTTGACGTTCCGGTCCACGTTGAAGGCGAAACCGCCCCCGGCACCGTCCACAACCTGGAACTGACCGTCGTGTCCCTCGAGGCCGAGGCAACCCACCTGCCCACCGCCGTCCAGGTCAACATCGAAGGCCGCGCCGCCGGCGAGCACATCCACGCCTCCGACCTGGTCCTGCCCAAGGGCACCACTCTCCTGACTGACGCCGAAGCACTCGTGGTCAACATTTCCGAAGCTGTGGCTACCGAGGAAGAGGGCGCCACCGAAGGCGGCGAGGCTGTTTCCGGCGAAGCTTCCGAAGCTGCCGAGGAAGCCGCAGCCGAGTAATTCGGTATTCCTTTGCCAATGGCCGGATCCCGGAGGGGTCCGGCCATTGGCATGCCTGAGCCCCGACACTTTAAGACGCCCACTTTAGGATTGATTCCATGACAGATACCTGGCTGATCGTTGGCCTCGGCAACCCCGGGGCGCAATACCAAGGCAACAGGCACAACGTGGGCCAGATGGTGCTCGATGAACTTGCCGGCCGCATCGGCGCCGGTTTCAAGACACACAAGGCCCGCGCCCAGGTCCTTGAAGGCCGGCTGGGCATCGGCGGTCCGCGTGTCGTCCTGGCGAAGCCGATGAGCTACATGAACGTTTCCGGAGGCCCCGTCTCCGCCCTGGCCAACTTTTACAACATTCCTGCAGACCATGTTGTGGCCGTCCATGACGAGATCGACATCCCCTTCAACACCGTCAAACTCAAGCTCGGCGGCGGGGAGGGAGGCCACAACGGGCTGCGGGACATCTCGAAGGCGCTCAACACCAAGGACTACCTGAGGGTCCGCGTAGGGGTAGGAAGGCCGCCGGGCCGGATGGACACCGCCGACTACGTCCTGCGGGATTTCGGCACGACGGAACAGAAGGAATTGCCCTTCCTGCTTGACGATTCCGCTGACGCCGTTGAGTGCCTGCTCCGTGACGGGCTCACTGCGGCGCAGCAAAGGTTCCACCCGGCCAAGTCCGCGTCAGGCCAGCCGGAATCGTAAAAGTTCCCTTCGGCCCTATTTCCTTGTCTGTGGCACAGGGTACTCTTCTTCCTATGCGGGGGAGCAAAGGGGCTACATCCCGCTATTGCAGGATGTAGGGGATAAGTTCATGTCAATCGAGCCACTCAGCTGGGGACGTGGGTCAACACCTCAAGGTGACAGGCTGCCCACGCCACCCTCCGCCGGGACGGAGAGCCAGCAATGGTCCGTGCCCGCACGCAGCGCCAACCTGGACGCCGTCCGCACCGCGTTGACCAGCGAAAACTCCCTGGGCGTTGTCATCACCGGACCCAGGGGTGTGGGGAAATCCTCACTGGCGCGCGCGGCGGTGGCAGATCTGGGCCCCGATATCTGGTCGCTGCAGTTGCGGAACGGCCCTTCCGGCTCCACTACCCCCTACGGTTGCCTCTCCTTCCTCTTGGCCCGCCTGCCCCAGGCCTACATGGGTTCACCCACAGCCATCCTGCGGGGCATCACATCCCTGATCCGCAGCGACGCTGCCGGCAGGCCATGCATTATTACCCTGGACACCTCCGCCAGCATCGACGACATGAGTGCCGGGGTGCTGTTGAACGTCCTGCTGACGGGCACGGCAAAAATCGTTGCAGTCGCCCCCAACTCCAGCGACTTGCCCGCGGACTTCCATTGGCTGCTGACGGACCGGAAGCTGACCGAGGTACGGCTCAGCAACCTCAACGAACTCCAGACCCGGCAGGTCCTGCTGTCACTCCTGGGCCACCGCGTCGCCTCCTCCCTGGTCAGCACCTACCACCAGATGGTGGGCGGAAACCCGTTGCTGCTCAAGGCCCTGGTCACCGAACAGCAGCTCTCGGGAAACCTGGTCCTGTCGGACTCCGTCTGGACCCTCAGGGACAAAGTCGTGCTCGACGGCGCCGCCAGCCTCGATGACATCGTCCGCTCACGCTGGTCACGGGAAACCTCCCAAACCCGGGAGGTCATAGAGATGCTTTCCTGTGCCCGCAGGGTGGAGCTCTCCAGCCTCACCGCGATTTACGGTGCAGACGTCATCGCGGACATGGAGGACGGAGGGCTGCTGGAGATCGACGACTCCGAGTACCGCTGGGTGTCACTGCGCGAAAAATACATCGGGGACGTGGTCAGGACCTGGCTGAGCATCTCCCGGCGTCGGGAACTTCGCAGTGTACTTCTGGGCGGCCAGGAGCCGGACCCGGCGTCCATGACGGTGGAGGAACTAATGTCCTTCGCCGCCTGGACCCACGAATGCGAGGCCGAGCTCAGCCCGGCGCTGGCACTTGCAGCCGCCCAGGCCGCAGTTCAGCTCTTCGACCCCCGCTTTGCCCTGACCTACGCGGAGATGCTGCGGAGGACGGACGCCGAGTGGGCATCGGCGCAGCGCCAAAAGGCAGCGGCGTACCTCCAGCTGGACATGCCCGCCCAGGCCCTTTCGGCCCTGGACGACATCTCCCAGCCCGAACTCGATGCCCTCGCCCCCGAGGACTACGCCCAGGTGATCGCCGCCAAAGTGCGGGTCATGCTCGCTATCCCGGAACAGGCGGGTAAAGTTTCGGAACTCCTCACCTCCGCCCGCAAACGCCTGGACGTGGAAGCCCAGCATTCTTCCTGGCCTGCACCCGCCGTGGTGGCAGCCAACCGTATATCGCTGAGTGAATTCGAACATCTGGCCCACGCCGGTGATTTTGCAGCCATGATCCCTGCGCTGGAGCGGGCGGCCGATCCTGCCGTGAACCCGGATACGGCGTTCCGGCTTCAGTCCGCCGTCATCCTGATGAGCGCCCTCGCGTTCACCGGTCGCGAGATGGACGCCCTGGGCCTCATGCGCCAGCTCGGCGGCCAACTTACCGACGCCTCCCACATCGTGGGTCTCCGGGAGCGCTATACCAGGGAGGCCTACCTCGTCCTGCTCATGGCGGGCCAGTGGCGCCGCTGCATCGACCTCCTCAGCCCTTACGGCGCGGGGCAGCCCCACCGGCTTCCGTACCGCAGCGCCGCCACCGAGCTCGCGGCCGGCGTGGCCTTTGCTTTCTCCGGGCGCGGCGAGGCCGCCCTGGAACCGTTGATTTCCGCCACCGCGCAGCTGGAGTTGCAGCCGGTCCAGGCTGCGTTGCGCACGGCCTACGCGGCGACGGCCTTGGCCTATGCCCAGACCGGCAACGCAGGGTTTGCCCGTAAGCACCTCACCAAACTCCAGCGGACATCAGGCCAGGCAGGGTTCGCCACGGAAAGCATCATCGATTTCTGCACACTCGTCGCGGGACGCTGGCTCGGCGACGCGGAAGCGGCGACAGGCCTGAAGCAAGGAGCCCGCCGGAACCGGGAGGCGGGCCGGCACACGGTTGCCGGCATCTACCTGCTGGCGGCAACCGTTAATGGCAGCGACGCGGACTTCCGGCACCTGGAGGAGATCGCCGGCGACCGGCAGGGCCCGCTGGCCGAAGTCTCACGGCTAATCGCCGTAGGAAGCAGGACGAAGGATGCCAAGGCACTCCTCGCGGGCGGCGAACTCGCTGCCACGCTGGAGCTGGATGCCGTCGAGGCCCGGTGCATGGCACTGGCAGTGGATTTCGCCCGCCAGGACGGGGACGCCCTTTCGGCACGGACGGCGCAGGCACGCCTCGACATCCTGGCCGCCACAGTGGCCAACCTTCCCATCGTGCCAAGCAGCGGCAGCCCGCTGTTGACAAGCAGGGAACGGCAAATTGCCAGGATGGCCGGCCGCGGCGCTTCCAACCGCGACATCGCCATGGAAATGGGTGTGTCGGTCCGCACCGTGGAAGGCCACCTGTACCAGGTCTTCACCAAGCTGGGCGTGACTTCAAGGGGTGATCTGACTGGACTCGTCTAATGGCCACAAGCAGGCGGCGGCGCACCGGCTCCTGACCGGCCGCCGGGAGCCGGTGGAGCGCATCTGCGCTATTCTCCACAACGGAAACCACCGGGCCGTCTTCATTATGGCGGGCGCGGGCATCGGCAAATCTGCCGTGACCGACGCCGTGACAGAGCGCCTTGCCGGCAGCATGAACATTATGCGGATCCACGCCAGCTCCGCCTTGGCAGGCGTTCCGTTCGGGGTCCTGACGCCCTATACGGGCGAGCTCACCGCTGAGGAGTCCGTGTCGCCCGTGGCGGTGCTCCGGTCCATGTGGTCATACTTTGAAAAATTGAAGGCCGGCAAGAGCGGATCCGTCCTGCTCACAGTTGACGATGCCCATCATCTGGATGACGCTTCCGCCGGCGTGCTGGCTGACGTGATCTCGGCCGGATGGGCCACAGTGGTTGCGGCGGCCCGGCCCCGCCCGGGCCTGCCGCAGCCGCTCGACCAGCTCTGGTACGACGGCCTTGCCGAACGTGTAGACCTGCGCCCCCTCAACCGTGACCAAATCGAAGAGGTCCTGGCGCACGCCCTTGACGGGACCGTCCCCGGTGCCACAGTGGATGCCATCTGGAATGCGACCGGCGGGAATCCCCGGATCCTTGATGCCGTGCTCCATGACTCCGCAGAAGCGGGCGTCCTGGTCAAGCGCAACGGAATCTGGATGCTCCTCGGCTCCCTGCCCAGTGACGGGGTACGGCTCGCATCTGTGGTTGCCAAAGACCACCTGCGGCGGGGGCCTGAGGAGCAGGAAGCCCTGAAGCTCATTGCCCTGGCCGGCCCGGTAGGCAGGAAAGTCATCGAAGACATCAGCGGCGCAGCAGTGGTCCGGTCACTGCTGGACCAGCAGATGATCGTCGAAGCACCTGGCATCCCGGCCGAGCTTTCCCTGTGGAACGGGCTCTTCGCCGGGGCCATCAGGAACACGGTTTCGGTCTCCCGCAGCCTGCAGCTGCTCGAGAAGGTCAAGGCGCACCAGGAGCCCACCCTGCTGCAGGGAGAGGGCAGGCTGCGGTCCGTGGAGTGGGCCCTTGAATGTGGGGTCAGGGTCAGCGATGACGAGATGCTTGCGGCGGCCAGGGAGGCCCTGCTTCGGTTCCACAACCACAGTGCACGCACCATCGCAGCACGGATCCGCCAACCCGCGCTGGTTCCCCTGGCCCAGGCGATCCAGGCGCGTGCGCTGTACAACGACGGCGCTTATGCGGAGGCCGCTTCCCTCCTTGATGAATGCTGGCTCCCGCTTGCCGACGACGCCCAGGGCCCCGCCGTGCTGCTGCTCAGGGTCTCGGCGCATCAGGCCATTGGCCACCCGCTGGCTGTGGTGGCCGAGGACATTGAAAAGCACGTAGCCGATGGCAGCGGGAAGAGCTGGCAGGCCGAACTCCTGCACCTCCTCCAGCTGGGAGCGGAGGTGAGCGTCCAGGCGCTGAACGACGCACTGGAGAGGATCCGTAAGGGGCCTCCCGCTGACGTCGGGGGAGAACCGCTGCGTGCGTTGGCTGAGGGCCTCCTGGCCCATGCCCTTGCTTCAGCGGGGCGGCCTGTCCAGGGGCTGGAGGCCGCCCTGTTCGCAGCCTCGGAGCTTCCACCGCTGGAAGGCAGCCTTTTTTTCTTTCCCGAGTTCGTGCTGGGAAGGCTCGTTACCGATTACCTGGCCATGGGCGAATGGGAGTCGGCAGAACGGGAAATCAACCACTACGCCGCCGGGCATGCCCCCGGCGCGGCCACCTTCAACGGCAGCCTGCAGCTGCTTCAGGGCTACTCGCTGCTGCGGCAGGGAAGGATGGAACGCGCCTACCAGGTCCTGCTGCCGGCAGTGGAAGCGCTGAGGCTTAACGACCCCCTGCAGTTGTACCGCTTTAGCACTGCCCTTGGGTTTTATGCAGCTGCCCGGCTTGGTGATGCAGAGCAGGCCAAACGCCTGGAACAGGACCACAAAGACGCCGACGCCGGCTGGCCCCCGCACGATCTCCTGGCCCAGGCCTACGGGGCAGCGGCCGCTGAATACCTGGCCCGCGACGGCAAAGGCCTGGCTGCCCTGCAGACATTGATGACCACCACGGATGCCTCCGCGCGGACCGGAAACCTTCTTGAAGTCCTGGCCATGTGCTGGGATCTGGGGGACCCCTCAGTGGTTCCCATGGTCCAGGCAACGGCCACGGGCGTGGAAGGCCGCTGGGCGGAAGCGCTGCTGACCCTGGCCACCGCATGGGAAAACGCCGATGGCGACACCCTCATGACGACGGCTGTCTCGCTGGAGGAGGCAGGCTTCGTCAATCTCGCCCGGGAAGCCTATGCCCGTGCCAGCACCGTACTTGAGCAGGCCGGGGAACGCCGCCGGTCCCGCCAGGCCGTTGCGCAGCGCGAGAAGTGCGACCACGAACTGGGGGAGCGGTTCCGGGAAGGCCGGTTCATCGCAGCAGCACCCACCGTCCGCCTCACCCGGCGGGAGCAGGACATCGTCGAACTGGCGGTGCAGGGCCTCACCGACCGGGAGATTGCGCAGCGGCTGATGGTTTCGGTCCGGACCGTGGAAGGCCACCTGTACCGAACCTACGTCAAGCTCGGGGTCCGCAGCCGCGATGAGCTGGAGTCGGCACTGCCAAAGTAGGCCCGGCGTCCAAGCAACCCCCGGCGCTCTTGCCCGGAGGTCCTGCCTGCTGCCGAACCCCGCTGCCGTCGTGGCAGCGGGTACCCCTGCCGGCCTCATCCGCTTCCCGCAGGTGGCGCTTCAGCGCGGCCCGGTAGTGCCGCCGCCGGGATTCGAGTACACCCTACTCGTGTACGCGGCGACACCACGGGCTTTACTTAAGGAGGCAAAGCAAAGCGGCAGGCTGGAAGCCGCGGAGCAGCCGAACAGGACATTGAGGCCCTTTCAATTTCCGGTCCCATGGACCGGGCATAGACGGGGCCGGCGACGTCAGAGTCTTTCTGAGACCGAGACTCTCCCCCCAGCCGTCGCCGGCCCTCTGCTCCCTCGGCTGAAGCCCGGGGCAGCGGTGGCGGCTGCCCCTTCCGGGCGGCCGCCACAGCCGTGTGTGGGACAATTGGGTGTCAGACATTGGCAGCCCAAGGAGTTTGTTTTGGCCGTAGTATCAACGCCAGCCACACTGGAACGTGCCGTACCTGTCATGGACAACGCCGAGGTGCTGCGCATCCGCAATGACTTCCCGGTCCTTAACCAACTGGTCAACGGACAACCGCTGGTCTACCTCGATTCCGGCGCCACATCCCAAAACCCCGTGAGCGTCATCGAAGCCGAGCAGGAATTCTACGAGCAGCGCAACGCCGCTGTTCACCGTGGGGCCCACCATCTTGCAGTGGAGGCCACGGAGGTCTTCGAAGACGCCAGGCAAACCATTGCCGACTTCATCGGCGCCGACTACGCGGAAACCATTTGGACATCCAACGCCACCGAAGGACTGAACCTCCTTTCCTATTCACTGTCCAACGCCGGCTTGTGGGCCGCCCAGGGGCGTGGTGACCAGCGGCTCAAGGACCTGGCCCTGAACCCGGGCGACGAGATTGTGGTGACCGAAATGGAGCACCACGCCAACCTCATTCCCTGGCAGGAACTGGCGTTCCGTACCGGGGCCACGCTCCGCTACATCCCCATCGACGATGAGGGCAGCCTCCGCATGGACCAGGCCGCGGCTGTCATCGGCCCGCGCACCAAGGTCCTGGCCTTCACCCACGCCTCCAACGTCCTGGGGGTCATCAATCCGGTGAAGGACCTGACAGCCCTCGGCCGTGCCGCAGGCGCCCTGGTGGTGCTGGACGCCTGCCAGTCCGCTCCGCACCTCCCGTTGGACGTCAAGGATCTCGGCGTTGACTTCGCGGTCTTTTCGGGCCACAAGATGCTGGCCCCCACCGGCATCGGGGTGCTCTACGGCCGGCAGGAGCTGCTGGACATCCTGCCGCCGTTCCTGACCGGTGGATCGATGATCACCACCGTCACCATGGATCGGGCCGAGTACCTTCCGGCGCCCCAGCGGTTCGAAGCCGGCACCCAGCGCATCTCCCAGGCAGTTGCCATGGCTGCAGCCGCGAACTACCTCACCGAAACCGGCCTCGACCGCATCCACCGGTGGGAGGCCGAACTGGGCCAGCGCATGGTGGCGGGGCTGGAGAGCATTCCTGGCATCAGGGTCCTGGGACCGGCGGCCGGGAAGGAACGGATCGGCCTTGCCGCGTTCGACGTCGAGGGTGTCCACGCCCATGACGTGGGGCAGTTCCTGGACTCCCGGGGGATTGCCGTCCGCGTGGGACACCACTGCGCCCAGCCCCTGCACCGCCGGCTTGGGCTGACCGCCACTACCCGGGCCAGCGCCTACCTCTACAACACCACCGACGACGTGGACCGCTTCCTCGAGGCCGTGGCCGGCGTCCGGGCCTACTTCCGCGCCTAGCGCGAACACGAAAGTTGACACCATGAGTCTTGACCAGCTGTACCAGCAGATCATCCTGGACCATTCCAAAGCCCGGCACGGCAGCGGGCTCGCCGCCGTCGACGCGCCCCACGGCAGCTCCACCGGTCAGTCACACCAGCTCAACCCGGTGTGCGGCGACGAGGTGACCCTCCGCCTTGCGGTGCAGGACGGCAAGGTGGCGCAGGTTGCCTGGGACGGGGCGGGCTGCTCCATCTCCATGGCCTCCGCGTCGGTCCTCACCGACCTCGCCGAGGGCATGACAGTGGCCGAACTGCACGAGGTCATCGACAGCTTCCGGGAGGTACTGCGCTCCCGGGGCAAGGTCCACGCCGACCCCGAACTGCTGGGCGACGCGGCGGCGTTCGAGGGAGTGGCCCGCTACGCCGCCAGGGTCAAGTGCGCCATGATCTCCTGGGTCGCCGCCGAGGACGCCCTCAACCAGGCGGCCTGACACAGACAGCAAGAAGCCCGGGTCTTCCTCCAGCAGGAGGAAGACACGGGCTTCTTTTCGTGCGGAAACGCCCAGCTTGGCGGGGCAGGTCAGCCCAGCAGGCCGAGGACGCCGATCACTGCGGTGGCGAGCCCCAGCACCATGGAGATGCTCACCAGCACCACATGGACGGTCAGGAACTTCGTTGCCTTGCCGGCGGCGTCGCGTGCGCGCGGATCCTTCATGACCCGGCGCAGGAACTGCGGCCAGACCACCAGCGACCAGATGCCGGCAACGACGAGGACCAGTGCGGCGAAGACGGGAAGCTGCATGGGCTAGTGGCTTTCCAGCCAGGCCTGGGCCTGCGCGGCCTGCAGGTTCAGTGCCTTGGCCACCATGGGTTCGGCAGCATCGGCGATCTTGCCGCCCAGGAACGGTACGGAGGACTTGACTGCGCCTTCAAGCTCCACGCGGGTTCCGCCGGCGTCGGCCACGAGCCGCTGGACGGCGGTGACATCCACGGGGGCACCGGCGATCTTCAGCGAGATGTTGCTCTGGCGTGAGCCGTCCGCGCCGGGGGCTTCCCAGCTCTCCACCTGGGTCACCTTGAGGTGCTCGCCCACGAATTTCCGCGCGAATTCGGGCAGCCGGGTGGTGGGAAGGGTGCGCACCGAGGTGGTGTTGAACGCCCCTGCGATGTCGCCGTCAAGGGTGAAGGACTCCAGGCTGCCGCCCACCAGCTGGCTGACGTGGCGCTGGAAGTCCTCGTTCACCAGCACAGCGGCAACACTGTCAACGGGATGCGGAAGGGTGGTGGTTGCGCTCAGCGCCATGGGTCCTCCTGGGACGTGGGAGATGAATTAAGCCTCCAACATCCTACGGGGTCAGCTCGGCCCGGTCCGCATCGGCAAGTTTCTGCGCGGCCGTGGTGATGTTGCGCGCCATGGCCGGGAAGATCAGGCTGTGGAAGGGAAGCACGGCGAGCCAGTAAAGCCGTCCGCTCAGGCCCTTGGGGAAGAAGATGGCGCGCTGCCGGTAGCGGCTGCCCCCGCCGTCGGGCTCCACGGACAGTTCCAGCCAGGCCCGTCCCGGCGCGCGCATCTCCGCCCGGAGCCGCAGCAGGCTGCCGTGTTCGATCTTCTCCACCCGCCACCAGTCCACTACTTCCCCCGCCACCAGTGTGTGCGGGTGCCGGCGGCCGCGGAGCAGGCCTGCGCCGCCGGTGAGCTTGTCCAGCCAGCCCCGGACCTGCCAGGCCAGGGGCAGGGAATACCAGCCGTTGCGCCCGCCGATGCCTTCGATGATGGTCCAGACATGGGCGGGATCCACGTCGCCGTGGAACGTCCGTTCGTCGATGTACACCTTGTGCCCCGCCCACTCGGGGTCGCTGGGAAGGGGATCGGAGTCCGCGCCGGCGCTGGCCCACGTAGTCTCCACCTGGCCGTCCCGTTCCTTGCCGAGCGCCAGGGCCACCGCTGTCCGGTAGGGGGTCAGGCCGCCGTCGGGCTGCGGAATGTACCGGTCGATATCGTGCTCGTTGGACACCGCGTCATGCTGCAGCGACTGCACCAGGGGCACGGCCATGGAGAGGGGGATCGGCGTGGTCAGGGCCACCCACATGCCTGCGAGCTTGGGTGCCGGGACCGGCAGCGCCAGCACCACCCGGTACGGCAGGCCCGCTTCCGCGGCGTACTCCTGCATCATGCCCGCGTACGTCAGCACCTGCCGGCAACCGATGTCGAAGGTGCGGTTGATTCCGCCCTCCAGCGACGCGGCGGACACCAGGTAGTACAGGACATCCCGGACCGCGATCGCCTCAATCCGGTTGCGCACCCAGCTGGGCGCCGGCATCAGCGGCAGTGTTTCGGAGAGGTGGCGGATCATCTCGAACGATGCCGAGCCGGACCCGATCACCACGCCGGCCTGGAACACGACGGAGTCCACCGGGCTGTCGAGGAAGACCTTGCCCACCGCTTCGCGCGACCGCATATGCGTGGAAAGCTCCACACCCCGGGGGTGCAGTCCGCCCAGATAGACGATACGGTCGACGCCCGCTGCGGCTGCGGCGTCCGCGGCCGTGGCAGCCATTGCCTTTTCCTTCGCCTCGAATCCCGCCCCCGCGGCCATGGAGTGCACCAGGTAGTAGAAGACGTCGACGCCGGCCAGGGCTTCGCGGAGGGCCCCGCCGTCGTCGAGGCTGCTTTCCACCACGTCCACTTTGTCCCGCCATGGCACCCCGGCGATCTTGTCAGGGGAGCGGACCAGCACCTTTACCTTGTGGCCCGCCTCCAGCAGCCTCGGCACCAGCCGCCCGCCGATGTAGCCGGTGGCGCCGGTGACAAGCACGGTCTTCGGCGATGGCTGGGAACTCATGTCGGTCATACTGGCTCCTGTTCGTCCTGCCGTGTTCGTACCGGCGTCTTCGTACTGCCCTGTTCGTCTCCGGTGGTTCGAAGCGGCGGCCCCTCCGGACGGCCGCTGCGGCGAGGAAGGCCGCGGGAATGGCTCAGCCCTGCCAGCCTAGAGGTATTCCCACGCAGATGGTGCCGCGCGGGCATGTCATTCCTGCGCGGTAGGCTGGGAGTACCCGGGATTCGCAGCGAATTTCGGGTTTTCGCGTTGCCTGCTTGTCTTCATGAACACCACAGGAGCTTCCGCCATGAGTCTTCCCGGCCAGTCCGCCGCCGGCACATCCAGCACCGGCAAGTCCGCCGCGCTTCCGACGCTGGACGGACTCCGCCGCGCCCTTGAACCGGAGACGACGTTCGCCCGCGTCCGTGCCGAGGCCGCCCGTGGGTTTGCCGTCCGTGGGCAGGATTACCAGATCAGCGCCCCCGCAGGCCTTCGCGCGGTCCTGCTGGCGGAGATGGCGGACGGGCTTGCGGCTGCCTCCGATGGCGCCGAGCCGGGCGTGGTGCTGGCTGTGACGGCCACCGGCCGCGAGGCCGAAGACCTGTCCGCAGCCCTGCGGGCCTACCTGCCGGCGGATTCGGTGGCTGAGTTCCCCAGCTGGGAGACCCTCCCGCATGAGCGGCTTTCGCCGCGCTCGGACACGGTGGGCCGCAGGCTGTCCGTGCTGCGCCGGCTGGCACATCCGGAAAGTTCGACGGCGGGCCGGCTGCGCGTCGTCGTCGCGCCCGTCCGCGCCGTGGTCCAGCCGGTGGTGGCAGGGCTGGGTGACCTGGTGCCCGTCACGCTGGGAGTGGGCCAGGACGTCCCCTTCACCAGCGTCGTGAAGAGCCTCGCGGACGCCGCCTATGCGCGGGTGGACATGGTGACCCACCGCGGCGAGTTCGCTGTCCGCGGCGGCATCATCGACGTCTTCCCGCCCACGGAGGACCACCCCATCCGCGTGGAATTTTTCGGGGACGAGGTGGACCAGATGCGCTGGTTCGCCGTCGCCGACCAGCGCTCGCTGTCCGCGCCGGGGATCCATCACCCTACGGAGCTGCACGCCCCGCCCTGCCGCGAAATCCTCATCACTCCTTCCGTCATGTCCCGCGCCGCCACCCTTAAGGCCCAGCTTCCGGCCGCGGCGGATATGCTCGAAAAGATCGCCGGCGGCATTGCCGTGGAGGGCATGGAATCCCTGGCCCCGGTGCTGGTGGATGCAATGGTGCCGTTCGTGGACCAGCTGCCGGCAGATTCCATCGCCGTGGTGATCGAACCGGAGAAGGTGCGTACCCGCGCCCACGACCTCGCTGCCACCAACGAGGAGTTCCTCGAGGCGGCCTGGTCCACCGCGTCCGACGGCGGGGCCGCACCTTTGGATCTCAGCTCCCAGGCCAGCGCGGCGCTGCATTCGGCGAGCTTCCGCTCATTGGCCGAAACCCGCGGCTCCGCGCTGGGCCATGGCGTGTCCTGGTGGTCCATAACATCCCTGGCGCAGGACGCCGAGCTGCTGCCCGAGATCGATGTGCTGAACCTGCACGCGCGGGAGCCCCGCGGCTACCAGGGCGATGTCGCGGAGATGATGGACTTCATCGGATCCCACGTGCGCGACCAATGGCGGATCGTGGTGGCCACCGAAGGCCCCGGGCCGGCGCAGCGCCTCGCCGAGCTGTTCCACGAAAATGACATCCCGTGCGCGCGGGTGGACAGCCTGGACCACGAGCCCCAGCCGGGCATCATCGAGGTGACCACTGCCGCCGTCGGCCGCGGTTTTGTCCTGGACGCGCTCAAACTGGGCCTGCTCACCGAGGCCGACCTGCTGGGGCGCACCTCCGCCGGGTCCACCAAGGACATGCGGAAGATGCCGTCCAAGCGGCGCAACGCCGTGGACCCCCTGCAGTTGGTGGCGGGGGACCATGTGGTCCACGAACAGCACGGCATCGGCCGGTTCGTGGAGCTGATCCAGCGCAAGGTGGCCGGCGGCGGCGACGGCGTCCGGGAATACCTGGTCCTGGAATATGCGCCGTCAAAGCGCGGCGCCCCGGGGGACCGGTTGTTCGTCCCCACTGACCAGCTGGACCAGGTCACCCGCTACGTTGGCGGCGACACCCCGGTGCTGAGCAAGATGGGCGGCGCCGACTGGGCCAGCACCAAATCCAAGGCCCGCAAGGCTGTTAAGGAAATCGCCGGCGAACTCATCCGGCTGTACTCGGCCCGGATGGCCTCCCGCGGGCACGCCTTCGGCCCCGATACCCCCTGGCAGCGGGAGCTTGAGGAAGCCTTCCCGTATGTGGAGACCCCGGACCAGCTGACCACCATTAATGAGGTCAAGGCCGACATGGAGCGCGAAATCCCCATGGACCGCCTGGTGTCCGGCGACGTTGGCTACGGCAAGACCGAGATCGCGGTCCGCGCTGCGTTCAAGGCCGTGCAGGACGGCAAGCAGGTGGCCGTCCTGGTACCCACCACATTGCTGGCCCAGCAGCACTACGAAACCTTCACCGAACGGTTCTCCGGCTTCCCTTTGAGGGTCAAGCCGCTGTCCCGGTTCCAGTCCGCCAAGGAGTCCAAGGAAACCGCCGAGGGCGTCAAGAGCGGGGCGGTGGACGTGGTGATCGGCACGCACCGGCTTTTGTCCAAGGACTTCGAGTTCAAGGATCTTGGCCTGGTGATCGTTGACGAGGAACAGCGGTTCGGCGTGGAGCACAAGGAAGCGCTAAAGAAGATGCGCACCAACGTGGACGTCCTGGCCATGAGCGCCACCCCGATTCCCCGGACCCTGGAGATGTCCCTCACCGGGATCCGCGAAACATCAACGCTGGCCACCCCGCCGGAGGAACGGCACCCTGTGCTGACCTACGTTGGCCCGTACACGGACAAACAGACCTCGGCCGCAATCCGCCGCGAGCTGATGCGTGAAGGCCAGGTGTTCCTGGTCCACAACCGGGTGTCCACCATTGAGCGGACGGCCGCCAAGATCCGCGAACTGGTGCCCGAGGCGCGCGTCGAGGTGGCACACGGCAAGATGTCCGAAAGCCGCCTGGAGCAGATCATCGTGGACTTCTGGGAACGGCGGTTCGACGTCCTGGTGTGCACCACCATTATCGAAACGGGGCTGGACATCTCCAACGCCAACACCCTGATCGTGGACGGGGCGGACAAGTACGGCCTGTCCCAGCTGCACCAGCTCCGCGGCCGGGTGGGCCGTGGCCGGGAACGTGCCTACGCGTACTTCCTGTACCCCTCCGAGAAACCCCTGGGCGAGGTGGCACTGGAGCGGCTCAAGGCCGTTGCGGCCCACAACGAGCTGGGCGCCGGCATGCAGCTGGCCATGAAGGACCTGGAAATCCGCGGCGCCGGAAACCTGCTGGGCGGGGAACAGTCCGGCCACATCCAGGGGGTGGGCTTCGACCTGTACATCCGCCTGGTGGGCGAGGCCGTGGCCGACTTCCGCGGCGAGGCCGAAGAGAAGGCCGCGGAGATGAAGATCGAACTGCCCGTCAACGCGCACCTGCCGCACGACTACGTTCCCGGCGAACGGCTGCGGCTGGAGGCGTACCGCAAGCTGGCAGCGGCCCTCACCGACGAGGCCATCGATGAGGTCCAGGCAGAACTCGTGGACCGGTACGGCGAACTTCCGCTGCCCGCGCAGAACCTGGTGGCCGTAGCCCGGTTCCGGGTCGCCGCCCGCGAAGCCGGGCTGTCCGACGTGGCCCTGCAGGGCAACTTCATCAAGTTCTCCCCGGCCACCCTGCCGGAGTCCAAGACCATGCGCCTGAACCGGATGTATCCGGGGTCCCAGACCAAGCCTGCGCTGGACGCGGTCCTGATTCCCAAGCCCAAGACGGCCCGGATCGGGGGCCGGGACCTCCAGGACGCAGAGATCCTGGAATGGGCCAACGGCGTCATCCGGAACATCTTCTCCGACGCCCCTCTCGCCGCTCCGGCAGTCAGCGGTTAGGACTTGATGGGAGGACACCACGCCGCGTCGGGAGCCGCGGCGTGGGTAGCTGTTGCGTCCACCGGCCCGTACACGCTCGGCTGGTACCCGCTGGATCCCACGGGCATCCTCATCGGCGGCATGGCCACGGCCGGCACCGCGCTGGTCTGCGACTGGGACCACCGCTCAAGCACCGTGGCCCATGCACTGCCGCCGCTGTCCAACGCGATCGCGCGCGGCATCGAAAACGCCAGCGGCGGCCACCGGCAGGGCACGCACTCCATCCTTGGCGCGGCAGTGTTCGTGTTCCTGGCCGGCCTGGCATCCCAGGTCCACATGGACACCGCATGGGGCCGCCTGTCCGTTGGCGCCGGGCTGTTGTGCATGTTCCTGATCAACATCGCAGCGAAGGCGCTGAAGCTCTTCCCCAAATCCGGCTTCATCTCCAACTGGATTTTCGCGCTGGTGATGGCGGGACTGGTCACCGTCTACGCTCCGGAGCAGTGGACCTGGCTGCCCGCATCGATGCTCATCGGGGTGGTGGTGCACATCGTGGGCGACCTCATCACCACCGGGGGAGTGCCGCTGCTCTGGCCACTGGTGGTCCGGCCGCCGAAACTGCTGCGCCGGCTGCCCCTGCTGCGGAACGTCTGGCGGGCGAACGGCGCCCTGTCCCTGCCCTTGTTGGGCCGTGCCGGTTCCAAGCGGGAGTGGCTGGTGCTGATTCCAGTGAGCGCCTACGCCATGGTGGGCATGTCCATGGCCGGCTGGGCCATCGCCCAGCATCACTGGGGCCGCGTGGCCGCTGCCGCCGGCGCCTGGATCAGGCTCTGGTTCTAGCAGCAGCGTCAGACAGCAACGGGCCCCGGACAAATCCGGGGCCCGTATTAATTCTGCTCACCCAACTGCGTCACAGTACCTGTCGTTATGAGGGTGCATAACGACAGTTAGTGCCACCTGCTTGGGCTAGTGCTCGCCCGCAGAGTCGGAGCGGCCAAAGATGGTCTGCGGAAGCCAGAACGCCAGGGCGAACAGGATCAGGCAGGCGGCCATGGGCCAGGGGTTGCCCAGGCTCAGGAAGGACAGCGAGTAGATGGCGCCGAGGAAAAGGGCGAAGCAGATGATGAAGAGCACAATGCTGCCGCCGAGCTTGTTTTCGTTCTGCGGGGTCCTGACGTGTTCCTGGTTGGACGCCGTGTCCCGGCTGGACGCGTTGATCTGGCTGGACATGTGTTCCTCCTCGGCCCCGCGGGGCGTGGTCTGCGGCGGGCTTCCGGTTCCGGTCAGTAGGTTGCTGAACCCTGTTCACCCTTGACGATGGCAATCCCGGAGCTGGCACCAATTCGTGTTGCACCTGCTGCAATCATAGCCTGAGCGTCGGCCAGGGACCGTACGCCGCCGGAGGCCTTGACCCCCAGGTCGGGGCCCACGGTTTTGCGCATCAGTGCCACGTCTTCAACGGTGGCGCCGCCGCCGTTGAAGCCCGTGGAGGTCTTCACGAAGTCCGCCCCGCCTTCCACGGCCGCCTGGCATGCCAGCACCTTCTGCTCATCGGTCAGGAGGGCAGTTTCGATGATGACTTTCAGGATGGCCCCGCCCGCGTGCACGGTCTCTGCTACGGCGGCGATGTCATCCGTCAGGGCGCCCTTGTCGTTCGCCCGCGCGGCGGCAATGTTGATCACCATGTCCACCTCGTCGGCCCCGTCGAGCACCGCACCACGGGCCTCGAACGACTTCACATCGGTGGGAGTGGCGCCCAGGGGGAAGCCCACCACGGAGCAGGTGAGGACGCCCGAGCCCCTGAGCGCGGTGGTGACTGTCTTGACCCAGATGGGGTTCACGCACACGGACTTGAACCCGTACTCAGCCGCCTCCGTGCACACCTTGAGCACGTCTGCCTCGGAGGCCTCGGGCTTGAGCAGGGTGTGGTCGATATAGGAGGCAATGTTCGCGGTTCCGGCCGCGCCCGCGGTGCCGGCGTGGACAGTGGCTTCGTTGCTCATGATGGTCCTCTCGAAAGGCTTTGTGGGCCCGCGTTGACTCGGTTTTGGGAACCATCTTGTCACAGCGGGCCGCGCCCGAAGCAGGCCGCGGCAGCAGGCCGGATGCCGGAAGCGTGTGCAGCGGCCGAAGGGCACCCAAATCCAGGGGACCGGCTTAGGCAGCCGCCTGCAGGGCGGGCGCGGCGGCAGCGGCAGCGGCAGACAGCAGCTGCGTTGCGCAGGCTCCTGCCGCCGAAGCCGCCGCCACCAGCAGGCCCAGCCGCACGCCGTCGAACGCTGCTGCGTCCCCAATCGCCCAGATTCCAGGCACCGAGGTGCGGTAGTCCCGGGTGATCACGATGCCGCCGGCCGCCGCCGTCTGGAGGCCGCCGCTGGCTGCCAGGCCGTCGCGCGGAACCCGCTCCTCGGCGAGGACGACGAAGTCGCCGGTCATGCTGCTGCCGTCCTCGAAGACCACCGACGACGCGGCCAGCCGGGAAGCGGACCTGCCGGAAACGACCGCAGGAACGACGGCGGATGGCCTGGCGGTGGTGCGGATGGGCCGTACGCCCCTGGCCCGCAGGACCGCCTCGGCCTGGCCGGCCGCAGCGCCGGTCCCCACCAGGATGCCCACCGGACGGCGGCCCAGCTCCCGGGCAACCTTCTGGACGCCCCTCGATACGAGCGGTGCGTCGTCGATGGTGGCGTAGCTCAGGCACTGCGCGGCACCGTCCACAGGGCTGGCTACGGGGGCCGAACCCGTGGCAATCACCAGTTGGTCGTACGCGAATTCCATGCCGTCGGCCGTTGCCACCGTGCGGTTGACAGCGTCGATGTGGCTGGCGGGCTGGCCGAAACGCACGGAAACCTGGGGCAGCATGGCCAGCTCCAACAGCTCCCCGGGGGTGTCATCCCGGTTGCTCAGCACGATGATGGTGCCGGTGAACCGGGCGCGGTCCAGCTGGGCCACCAGGGCCTGGGCAGCGGGGCCGGCACCGGCGATGACGATGCGGGTTGCGGGGGAGGAGGACGTGGAGGGTGCCGGAGCGGACATGTGCTGGCCCTTTCGCTGGCGGCCGGAGGCGGCCGGAACTTCGTGATGGAACCCAGCGTAGGTGCGCGTCTTTTCCGGCGTGTTTCCCTGCAGTTGCTGTTTAGCGGGCCCTTGTTCGCCAGTATTTACCGGCCGGTAACAGAACCCGTGACACACCTCTCATCCGGCGGCCGGCGGACACATTCACCGCGTTGCAGCACGTCAGACGCGGATCCGGTAGCCGCGCTTGACCACAGTCTCAATCAGTTTGCCGTCGGGCAGGGAGGACCGAAGCCGGCTCACGGTCATGTCCAGGGCGTGCACGGATCCGCGGAGTTCCAGCAGGTCGGAAAGCGACTCGCGGGACAGGACCGCGCCGTCGGCGCCGAGCAGGGCGCGCAGGAGCAGCAGGGGAGCGGGGGCCAGTTCCACCTGCTTGCCGTCGATGCGCAGGCTCCGGCCGCGCAGTTCGATGTTCCCGGAGCGGGTGTCGAGCCGCCGGACATGGTTCAGCGCCAGGTGCTCGCAGACCAGCCTGATGAGGGCGCCCATGCGGAACCGCTCGGGCACCAGCGGCGTAATCCCGGCGTCCAGGAGCGGCTGCGCCGTGACCGGACCCACGACCGCGGTGGTGACGTTGAGCTTCAGGCTCTCCACCAGCTGCTTGTAGAGCCCCATCTCATGGGCCGTGCTCCACATCGCGTCCACCGCGGGGGCGCTGGTGAAGGTCAGGACGTCAAGGTTCCCGCTGCAGGCCGCTTCGATCAGCCGGGGAAGCCGGTCCTCGCCGTCGGGCTTGACCCAGCGGTAGGGCGTGACCGTGAGGAACGTTGCGCCGGACATCCGCAGCCGTTCAATCTGCCGGACGTCGGTGTACCCGTGCAGCTGCATGGCCACGGTTTTGCCGCGGACGCCTTCAGCGAGCAGCATGTCCACCAGGGTGGCGGTGGTCTCGTCGCTGCTGATGCCGACGTCGGCAAGGCCGGCCGCGCGCACGGCACCGCGGGCTTTGGGTCCCCGGACGAACATGCGGGTGCTTCCCAGCGTTTCCAGCAATTCATCACCGATGCCAAAGGAATCCGCGGCCTCGCACCACCGGCGCATGCCGTACGCTGTGGTGGCGATGCAGAGGTCCGGCCTGGCCGCAATGATGGCCTTGGTGTCCTCGATGAGGCGCATGTCCTCCTGGACGGGGGCGATCTTCAGCGCGGGCGCATGCAGTACTTCGGCGCCGCGCCGTTCCAGCGCCTCGATGAGGTCGCGCGAGCGACGGTCCGAGGTGACACCGATGCGGAAGCCCTCCAGCGGCGATTCGGCGATGTCCGCGGCTTCCTCGGCCCGGGGTGGTTCGGGCCGCAGCTGTTCGGCGGGTGCAAGTGCAGTCATGGGGGCCAATCCTTTCATGATCCCAGCAGCGACGCCGCCAGCCTGTCCAGGTCCACGGCCTCCCCGGCGTGATTCCGGTTCGCTTCAGCCACCCGCACCACCTCGCCGATGACCAGCACGGCCGGGTTGCTGCAGCCGGCAGCGGCGGAGGTGATGGTCCCAAGGTCCGCGATGGTGGTGCGCTGGCCGGGCCGGTAGCCGCGCTCCACCACGGCCATGGGCGTGTCCGGCCGCATCCCGGCCCGGCGCAGGCCGGCCGCGAGCTGGTGGAGGGTGCCGATGCCCATGAGCACCACAATGGTGCCGCCCAACCCTGCCAGGTGGTGGTGCTCCTGCTCGGTCAGCGGGGCGTGCCCGGAGACCACCGTGAACATGTGGCTGACTTCCCGGTGGGTGACCGGGATTCCCGCGGCGGCCGGCACCGAAATGGCGCTGGTCACCCCGGAGACCACCTGCACCTTCACCCCCGCGGACACGCAGGCGGCCACTTCCTCGCCGCCGCGGCCAAAGACATAGGGGTCACCGCCCTTGAGGCGGACCACATTGTTGCCGGCCAGGGCGCTTTCCACCATCAGCTTCTCGATGTCCGCCTGGCTGACCTTGTGGTGGCCCGGCTTCTTTCCGACGTCGACGAGTTCCGCCGACGTCAGCAGCGGCAGCTCCTGGTACGGGGCCAGGCGGTCGTAAAACACGACGTCGGCATCCCGCAGCGCCTTGACGGCGGCCACGGTGAGCAGGTCGCCGGTGCCGGGTCCGCCGCCCACCAGGGTGACGTTTCCGGCAGGGCCGGCGGCAGGCTCTGCCGCGACGGGGAGGCCGGCTTGCCGGCAGCGGCCCAGGAAAGCGCTCCAGCCCGGCTGTCCGTCCTCGACGGCGGCAACCAGGAACAGCTGCCCGGGCAACAAGGTGCCCTGGCCGCCCGCGTCCGGGCCGGCGTCGTGCGGGCTGGTGAGGCGGTGGACGACGGCGCCCGCGGCCTGGTACCGGCGCACCGCCTGCCGCGCGGAAGTGTCCGTGCCGGTCACCAGGACGTTCCGGCCGGTGAGGTCGATGTTGAGCTGCATAAGCTATGCCTCGTTTCCGGTGGTGTCCGCTGTGGCTGTCCGAACCGGGATTGAGGCGCCGATCAGGACCTTTCCCTTCTCCTCCTGGGTGGCGGGGCGCATCTGGCCGCGTTCGTCCGGGACGAAGGTGATGGAGTCGTCTTTCTGGTCCGGCGCGTTGACGAAGGAGCGGAACCGGCGCAGCCTCTCGGGGTCCTTCAGGGTGTCGGCCCACTCGTCGACGTAGGTGTCCACGTGCTTGGCCATGGCGGCCTCGAGGTCCGCGGCGATGCCCAGGGTGTCCTTGACCACCACGTCCTCCACGTGCCTGATGCCGCCGTCGAGCTCCTCCTGCCAGCGGGCCGTGCGCTGCAGCCGGTCCGCGGTGCGGATGTAGTACATGAAGTAGCGGTCGATGTACTTGATCAGCGTTTCGTCGTCCAGGTCCTTGGCCAGGAGCTGGGCGTGGGCCGGGGTGGCACCGCCGTTGCCGCCGACATACAGGTTCCAGCCGTCGGCGGTGGCGATCACCCCCACGTCCTTGCCGCGGGCCTCGGCGCATTCGCGGGCGCAGCCGGACACACCCATCTTGAGCTTGTGCGGGCTCCGCAGGCCGCGGTAGCGCAGCTCCAGCTGGATGGCCATGGCCACCGAGTCCTGGACGCCGAACCGGCACCAGGTGGACCCGACGCAGGACTTCACCGTCCGCAGGCTCTTTCCGTAGGCCTGTCCGGACTCGAAGCCGGCATCCACCAGTTCCTTCCAGATCTCCGGCAGCTGTTCCAGCCGGGCGCCGAACATGTCGATCCGCTGGCCGCCGGTGATCTTGGTGTACAGGCCGTATTTTTCCGCGATCGCGGCGATGACGCCGAGTTTCTTCGGGGTGATCTCGCCGCCCGCGATGCGCGGCACCACGGAGTAGGTGCCGTCCTTCTGCATGTTGGCCAGGGCGCGGTCGTTGGTGTCCTGCAGGGTTCCGCGGCCGGCGTCCAGGACGTAGGCGCTGTTCTGGCTGGCCAGGATGTTGGCGATGGTGGGCTTGCAGATGTCGCAGCCGGCGCCGGTGCCGTACTTGGCCATGATCTCCTCGAAGGAGGTCAGTTCCAGGACGCGGATGGCATCGAACAGTTCCTGGCGGGACAGCTCGATGTGCTCGCACAGGGCCTTGGAAACCTCGACGCCGGACTTGGTCAGCTCGGTTTCCAGCAGCTTCTTCAGCATCGGCACACAGGAACCGCACTGGGTGCCGGCCCGGGTGCAGCCCTTCAGCTCGCCCAGTTCCTGGACAGGTGCGTTGTCCTCACAGGCGCCGCAGCCGTTGACGGCGTCGCGGATGGTTCCGGCCGTGACGTTGTTGCAGGAACACAGGGTGGCGTCGTCCGGAAGCTCCGTTTCGGGGGCTTCACCGCCGCCGGCCGCGCTGAGGAAGGCACCGGGCTCGGCGGGCAGTTCGCGGCCCAGGAGCGGGCGCAGGCTCATGTACGGGGAGGCGTCGCCTACGAAGATGCCGCCCAGCAGGGTCTTGGCGTCATCGGTGGTCACGATCTTCTGGTAGACACCCCGGGCGGGATCGGCGTAGACGATCTCCAAGGCGTGTTCGGTCCGGGCGAAGGCATCGCCGAAGCTGGCCACATCCACCCCGGACAGTTTCAGTTTGGTGGCGGTGTCGAAACCCGGGAACGTGGCGTCGCCGCCGTGCAGCCGGTCGGCCACGATCTCGGCCATGGTGTTGGCGGGGGCCACCAGGCCCAGGCACATGCCGCCGAAGTTGGCCACCTCACCGATGGCCCAGATCCCTGGTACTTCGGTGGCGCAGTAGTCGTTGATGACCACGCCGCCGCGCTGGCCCAGGCTGAACAGCTGCTCGTCGCCCTCGCCGGCGCGGAAAAGCTCATCGCGGGGCCTGACACCGACGGCGACAATGACCAGGTCTGCCGGGATGATGCGCTCGTCCGCCATGAGCACCCCGGTGACCTGGCCGCCGTCGTCCGCCAAAATCCCGCTGGGGAACACGCCGCCGTGGACTTCGAAGCCCTTGGCTTCGATGAGCCGGCCCAGGGCCTGGCCGGCGCCCTCGTCCAGCTGGGTGTTCATGAGCCACGGCGCACCGTTGATGACCACGGGGGTGGCGCCCAGCTGCTCGGTGCCGGCGGCCGATTCGAGGCCGAGGAGCCCGCCGCCGATGGTCACGGCGTTAATTTTGCGGCCGAGCTTTTCGGTGAGGCCGGCAATGGCCTTGTTGATGGCCCACACGTCCTCGAGGGTGCGGTAGACGTGGGCGTGCTCAGCACCGGGGATGGGCAGGCGCACAGCATCAGAACCTGTGGCGACCACCAGCTCGTCGTAGGCGTAGGCGTTCCCGGCGGCGGTTTCCACCTTCTTAGCGGCGGCATTGATTTTTACCACGCGCTCGCCCGTCTTCAGGACCAGCGAGCCGTGGTCCCACATGGAGGCGGTGCCCAGGGTGAGGTCCACGCCGGTGTCGGTGAGAGCTTTGGAGAGCGCCACCCGGTCGTACGGGAGGTGCGCTTCCTCGGTAAGGACCGTGACATGCCAGCCGTCGAGGCCGCGGGCATGCATGGCGTCCGCAAAACGGTGGGCAGCGGGGCCGCCGCCGGCGACGACGATGCGGCGCGGAGTCTCTGTGCTTGAGGTCTGTTCGGTCACTGTGGGCCTTTCGCATGGGCCGCAGACGGTGCTCTGCAGCTTGTGCCTCCAGCCTAGGAAGGGGCAGTTTCGCCTCAGTTTCCCAATTGTTTCGTCAACTTAACTTCTGCATCACGGATGCGTTTCCGCCCGGGTTAGGTCTCTTTTACCCGCCGGACACATACGCCGCACCCCGCTGAAACACCTGGACCCTAGCGTGGGACATGGCCGCAGAAGCAGCCATCGAAAAGGACAACAGGCACAGGGAAAGGAGCCGGACATGACGGCAACACTGGAACTTGGGGCGCTCGCCGCCGAATCAGACCTCACCGGGTTCGGGACCGGCTGGCACCGTGTCTGCATGGTGGATGACCTCGAACCCGCCTGGGGTGAGGCAGCCCTCGTGGCAGGCCGCCAGATTGCGCTGTTCCGCACCGGCCCCAGCGAAGTCTTTGCGGTGGCCCATGAGGACCCTGCCACCGGAGCCCACGTCATGGCCCGCGGCATCCTCGGTTCCAAGGGAACGCGGCCCACTATCGCCTCGCCGCTGCGTAAGGAGGTCTACGACCTTGAGACCGGTGAGTGCTTCAGCACCCCCGGCTTGCGGCTGGCAGCGTACAGCACCCGCGTCAGCGACGGCTTCGTCGAGGTGCAGCTCCAGTACTTGGGCTGACCCACAAAAGGGGCGCCGGGCTTTCAGAAAGCCCCGCGCCCCTTTGGTGCTTAAGAAGAACCGGTTACAGCCCCAGCGCTTCGCTGACGTCGTGCAGGACCTCGTCCAGCGAGGCCCGCACGGCCTGGCGTGCCGCCGGCAGCTCCGCGGCGGAGCCCACCTGGTGGATGACCTCCAGGTAGCACTTGAGCTTGGGCTCCGTGCCGCTGGGCCGGATGATGACGCGGGTCAGGTTCCGCGTGATGTAAAGCAGCCCCTCGGTGGGCGGCAGCTGGGCGCTTCCCTCGGCAAGGTCAGTGAAGACCTCCACCGCTGACTGCCCGAACGATTCGGGCGGCGAAACCCGCAGACGGTTCATCATGGCGTCCAGCAGGCCCAGGTCCGCAACCCTGATGCTGAGCTGGTCGCTGGCGTGCAGGCCATGCTGGAGGTACAGCTCATCCAGAGTGTCGAAGACCGTCTTGCCTGCGGCTTTGGCGGTGGCGGCGAGTTCGGCGATCAGGACTGCGGCGGAGATGCCGTCCTTGTCCTTCACCAGGTCCGGCGCCACGCAGTACCCCAGCGCCTCCTCGTAACCGTAAACCAGGCCGGGAACACGGGAAATCCACTTGAATCCGGTGAGTGTCTCCTGGTGGGCGAAACCGGCAGCGGCGGCGATGCGGGCCAGCAGCCGCGAGGAAACAATGGAGTTGGCGAAGACTCCCTGGGCGTCCGCCTCGCCCCCGGGGACAGCACCGTCCGCGAGCCGGGCCACCATGTGGGCGCCGAGCAGCGACCCCACTTCGTCGCCGCGGAGCATCCGCCACGCACCGGTGTCGGGGTCCTTCGCAGCCACCGCGGCCCTGTCGGCGTCGGGGTCGTTGGCGATGACCAGGTCTGCGTCCAGCCGGGCAGCCGTCTCCAGGGCAAGGTCCAAGGCACCGGGTTCCTCCGGGTTGGGGAAACTTACGGTGGGAAAATCGGGGTCCGGGTCCGCCTGCTCGGCCACCACGGTGACATCTTTGAAACCTGCCGCCTGCAGGACGTCCAGCGCCGTGCCGCCGCCAACGCCGTGGAGCGGGGTGAGGACAATCCTCAGGTCCCGGGCCGGAAAGCGGTCCGGCATGGCGAGTGCCGCCGTCGCCTGCTGGTACCCGGCGGCGATGGAACCGTCCAGGACGGTCCACCCGTCCTCCGCCAGCGGAATCGACTCCAGCGGCCCCACGGCGCTGATGCGCGCGGCGATTTCGGCGTCGTAGGGAGCCACGATCTGGGCGCCGTCGCCGTCTGTCGTTACCGCGTGCCGGCCCAGGTACACCTTGTACCCGTTGTCCTGCGGCGGATTGTGGCTGGCGGTGACCATGACGCCGCCATCGCAGTCCAGGGCGCGGACAGCGTAGGCCAGCAGGGGAGTGGGGAGGGCGGCCGGCAGCAGGAACGTCTCGATGCCGGCAGCGGTGAAGATCGCCGCCGTTTCGGCCGCGAAGACGTCGGAGTTGTACCGGGCGTCATAGCCGACGACGGCGCGGGGCCGGGTGCCTGCCGCCGCCTTGGCCACGGCGTCCACGAGGAAGGCGGCGAGTCCGGCGGCGGCGCGGCGCACCACCACCCGGTTCATCCGGTTGGGGCCGGGGCCCAACGCCGCACGCAGGCCTGCAGTGCCAAACTGCAGGGTGCCGCGGAAGCTGTCTTCCAGTTCCTGCCGTGCCGCTGGATCGCCGTTGTCGACAAGGCGGACAAGCTCAAGGAGGGAGGCCCTGGTTGCGGGATCCGGGTCCTGGGCGGCCCAGTCGCGGGCCTCGGCGAGCAGGCGGAGTTCGGCATCGGCAGTGGTCATGGGCATAACGCTATCGTCATTGCACGCCGCGGCGATGCACCCGGGCGCGTGGTCGGCTAGAGCCGGGCGATGATGTCAGCCAGCAGGCGGGAGATGCGCGGGCCGGCAGCCTGGCCGGATTCTATGACTTCCTGGTGGCTGAGCGGCTGGGGGCTGATGCCGGCGGCAAGGTTGGTGACCAGCGAAATGCCGAACACCTCCATGCCGGCGTGCCGACCCGCGATGGCCTCCAGCGCGGTGGACATGCCGATCAGTTCGGCTCCGATCCGCTTGGCATACTGCACCTCCGCCGGCGTCTCGTAATGCGGGCCGGGGAACTGTGCGTACACGCCTTCGTCCAGGGTGGGGTCCACTTCGCGGGCCAGTCCGCGGATCCTTGGCGAGTACAGGTCCGTCAGGTCCACGAAGGTGGCGCCTTCCAGCGGGGAGGCAGCGGTGAGGTTGATGTGGTCGCGGATCAGGACCGGCGTGCCCGGAGCCCAGGCCTCGTTGAGCCCGCCGCAGCCGTTGGTGAGGACCAGCGTGCTGCACCCGGCGGCCGCCGCGGTCCGGACCCCGTGCACCACGGCGCGGACGCCCCTGCCCTCGTAGTAGTGGGTGCGGGCGCCCAGGACCAGGGCCCGCTTTCCGCCCTTGGTCAGTACGGAGCGGATGGTGCCGACGTGGCCCTCGACGGCGGGGGTGTGGAAGCCGGGAACTTCTTCGGCGGACAGGGTGGCGGTGGTCTCGCCGATCAGGTCGGCGGCCTCGCCCCACCCGGAGCCGAGGACCAGGGCGGTATCGTGGCGGTCCACGCCTGTCTCTTCGGCGATGTAGTCCGCGGCGGCGCGGGCGGCGGCGAACGGGTCCGTGTTCAGGAAGTCTGTAGTACTCACCAGTACAAGTTATCCTGCCGCCTTGTTACCCCTGTCACGGCTGGCCAGCAGGACGCCCTGTTTCTTGGTGGTCAGACGGTAAATGGGCGAGAATGGATGACTGTGACTACGCACCCAGATTTCAGTTCCCCCCGGATCGCAATCCTGGGAGGTGGTCCCGGCGGATACGAAGCCGCCATGGTGGCCGCCTCGCTCGGAGCGACGGTCACCATCATCGAGCGGGCGGGGCTGGGCGGCTCCGCCGTGCTGACGGACGTCGTTCCGTCCAAGACCCTTATTGCCACGGCTGACCTGATGACACGCGTCGCCGAGGCCGGCGAGCTGGGCGTGAAGTTCGACGTCGACGGCGGCGACTTCGTCCCGGTGATGCGCGCCGACCTCAAACACATCAACGACCGGCTCCTCAACCTGGCCCGCAACCAGTCCCAGGACATCCGCGACGGCCTCGAGAAGCAGGGCGTCCGCATTATCGCCGGCTCCGGGCGGCTCCTGGACAGCCACACCATCGAGGTTGTCACCGTGGACGGCACCGAGACGATCGAAGCCGACACCGTCCTGCTGGCCGTTGGCGCCCACCCCCGTGAGCTGGACACGGCCCGCCCGGACGGGGAACGGATCCTGAACTGGACACAGATCTACAACCTTGATGAGCTGCCGGAGGACCTCATCGTGGTGGGTTCCGGCGTGACCGGCGCCGAGTTCGCCTCCGCCTACAACGGCCTGGGCTCCAAGGTCACCCTGGTGTCCAGCCGCGACCGCGTGCTGCCGGGCTCCGATGTTGACGCCGCCGTCGTCCTTGAAGAAGTTTTTGAACGCCGCGGTGTCCGGGTCCTGTCCCGCTCCCGCGCCCAGACCGTCGAGCGCACGGACGGCGGCGTGGTGGTCACGCTCGCCGACGGGTCAAAAGTGACGGGCAGCCACTGCCTGCTGTGCCTGGGCTCCATCCCCAACACCGCCGGGATCGGCCTTGAAGAGGCCGGCGTGGCGGTCAGCGACAGCGGCCACATCAAGGTCGACGGCGTCTCCCGCACCACCGCCCCCAACATCTACGCCGCCGGCGACTGCACGGGCGTCCTGCCGCTGGCCTCCGTGGCCGCGATGCAGGGCCGCATCGCGGTGGCGCACTTCATGGGCGACGGCGTCACCCCGCTCAAACTCCACCAGGTGGCGTCCAACATCTTCACCTCGCCCGAAATTGCGAACGTTGGCGTGTCCGAAGCGGAGATCGAATCCGGCAAGTACCAGGCCGACGTCATCAAGCTCTCGCTGAAAAGCAACGCCCGGGCCAAGATGCGCAACGCCAAGGACGGGTTCGTGAAGATCTTTGCCCGGAAGGGCTCCGGTACCGTGATCGGCGGCGTGGTGGTTGGCCCCAACGCTTCAGAGCTGATTTTCCCCATCTCCATCGCGGTCAAGCAGAAGCTGCACGTGGACGACGTCGCCAGCACCTTCACCGTCTACCCGTCGCTGACCGGATCCATCTCCGAAGCAGCCCGCCGCCTGCATGTCCACATGTAAGGCGTTCCGCCGCACGCGAGGCTGGACCCCGCCGAGGCGTCCTGCCTAGACTCGAACCAGGCACGGCCGGGAATTTCCATGAAGTTCCCGGCCGTTCCTGTACCGGCGTCGACGCAAGGAGAAGCTTATGGAACTGCAGGACATCAAGTGGAACGAGCAGGCGCGGGAGAAGATCCTGCTGGATGCTGACAAGGCACTGCAGGAAGCGGTCCTCGAGGCGGCGTCATCCCTGTCCGGCTCCGGCAAGGACAAGGTGTACGAGTTCCTGTTTGAGAAGCTGAAAGGTCAGTTCGTGGACTTCCAGCCTGGCCCGGACCTCACCAAGTACGCAGAGGCCGTGGCCGCCGGCGAATTGGATTCAGGAGCAACGGCCTGAGCACGAGCTGCCGGTCCTGGCCTACGGCAGGGCCGGCAGCTCCGCACGTCCCGGCCGGGACGTGCAGGTTTTCCTAGAACGGATACGGTGCAATGTCCGGGCGCATGGTGAGCCACTGGATTTCGGTGAAGGACTCCATGTTGGCGTGGTGGCCGCCGATCCGTGAGCCGTTGCCCGAATCCTTCATGCCGCCGAACGGTGAGTTGGCCTCGTCCGAGACTGTCTGTTCGTTGATGTGGACCTTGCCGGAGTCCAACTGGTCCGCAATGGTCATGGCCAGGCCAACGTCGCCCAGGATGCCGATGGACAGGCCGTATTCGCTGTCGTTGGCCAGGGCCACTGCCTCCTCAACTGTCGAGAAGCTGGTCACCGGGGCGACGGGCCCGAAGATTTCGTCCTTCCAGGCCGGGCTGTCCTGCTTCAGGTCCACCAGGACGGTGGGCTGGTAGAAGCGGCCGTCGTGGGTGCCGCCGGCGGCCACGCGGGCGCCGGCTTTTACCGCATCCTGGACGATGCCATCCACACGGTGCAGCTGCCGCTCATCGATGACAGGTCCCAGCGCCACGGTGCCGCTCTTTGGGTCACCGACCGGCAGGTGGGCAGCCTTTTCGGACAGCGCGGCGACGTAGTCGTCATAGATGTCCTCGTGCACGATGTGCCGCCCGGCCGCCATGCAGATCTGGCCCTGGTGCATGAACGATCCGAATGCGGCCGCCGACGCCGCCTTGGCAAGGTCTGCGCCCGGCAGCACAATCAGTGCGTTGTTGCCGCCAAGCTCAAGGTGTGCGCGCTTGAGCAGGCGTCCGGCCGTTTCGCCGATCTTCCGCCCGGCCGCCGTCGAGCCCGTGAAGGCAATTACCCGGACCTCCGGTGCCTCGACGACGGCGGCGCCGATGTCCGCGCCGCCGGGCAGCAGTGACAGCAAACCCGGCGGCAGGCCGGCTTCCTCGAAGATGCGCACCAGCGTGACACCACCGCACACCGCGGTGCGCGGGTCCGGCTTGAGCAGGACGCCGTTGCCGAGGGCCAGCGCGGGAGCAACGGCACGGATCGAGAGGATCAGCGGGAAATTGAACGGAGCAATGACGGAGACGACGCCGACCGGCCGCCGGCGCGCGAAGGACCAGCGGTTCTCGTTCGACGTGAGCACGTCCCCGGACGGGAGGGAGGGCAGCGCCGAGGCGTCGTAGCATTCGTTGGCCGCGATATGGATTTCCAGGGCTGCCTTGGGCGGAATGCCGCCGGACTCACGCACAATCCAGTCCTGGACCTCGGCGGCGTGTTCCTCCCAGAGCATTCCGGCGCGGCGCAGCACGGCAGCGCGGTCCTCGGGGCTGCGCATGGCCCAGTCCTTCTGCGCCGCGGCTGCGGCGGCCGATGCCTCGCGGACGTCGTCCACCGAGGCGACGCCGTAGCTGCCGAGCCTGTCACCGGTGGCGGGCTCTACGGCGTCGGCGCTCCCGCCTCCGCCCTTGCGCCAGCCGTTGAGGTGGATCTTGCCCTCCCAGAGAGCGGAATCGAGCAGGGACATGTCCAGTCCTTTCATGGGAAACGTGGGTGCCGCATGGCCCGTTGCACCGGGCCGGACCCTTCGTACATCACATGCTGCCGGAGCGCAGTCGTCAAGAGACCTGGGAGCAGGCGTACGGCGGGACGGCGTCCCCCGCGCCGAAGGGCTCGAACCAGTGCCGGACGCCCAATCCGGCGGAGGCGCCGTGGGCCGCAGTGTCGTGGCTGTCCCCGTACAGCGGCGCACTTTCGGCGTCCTCCAACAGGACTTCCTCAACCTGTGCGCGCCAGTCAACCGGGAGGTCCAGCCCGTAAATCTCCTCGGTGATCTCCGCCTGGTCAAGCAGGCAGCGGACCACCAGTTCGGCGGCGAGGCAGCCGGGGGCGATCCAGCCGCGGACCAGGGAAGCGGTAACGTCCGCGGCCACTACCAGGAACTTTTGGGTGAACCTCGAGTCGTACTCCGACGCGAACTGCGGCGGCAGCGAGGACAGCACCGACGTCCCGGCGATGCCGGACGGAGTTGGTCCATCCAGTGTGTCCAGCGTTTTGAGATCGCGGAATAGTTGGTCGATGAGGACGCTTGACGAGTTCCACAGCAGTCCAGCCAGCAGGCGGGTCTGATGCGCGGCCTTTTGCCGTTCCTCCGGCGGGACCGCAGCCATTTCCTCCAGGTCCTCCGGATCGAACTGGAGCCTTTGCTCCGGGGTCATGTCATCGGGGTGGGGATCAAGGCCCAGCAGTTCCAGGCCCAGCCCGGTCAGCTTCGCGGCGTCAGCCAGCAGTTCATCGGTGATGTCGTCGTCGTCGGCGTCCATGGCCCCGATGCTACCGGCCAGCCGCCGCCTGCCCGATTCCTGTTACGCCGGAGCGGTACTTTGGGCTCTGGGAAACGGCGCCACCCATCGCCACACTGATGCCATGAACAGCCTGCTGATGCTGATCCCCCGGGCCCGATGCAGGAGGGCGGGTATCGGGGCCCTGCGTCCGTCCGGGCTTCCCGACGGCGACGCGATCGCGCGCTCGTGGAGGCGGCAGTGGAAGCGGGTTGGGGCAACGGCACCGAACTTAGTGTTCCGGCGGCCCCGGCCGTCGGTGCCCCAGCCACGACCAATAGCCCGGTGTGCGCCCTGGCCAGTCCGGAGGAGGTGCAGCAGGCGTTCGGTGCCAAGGCCCCGCCGCAGATCCTTCCGTACGAGGCCAACTGCCGTTACACGTTTGGTGAGCTGGGCAAGCCGGGTCCGGACTCCATGATTTTCTCGATCGAAGTCCTGGCGGGCGCAGCGTCACCGCTGGGTGGTCTTGGCGCGCATGGCGAGCCGGTGGATGGCATCGGGGACAGTGCGTCGTTCTCCATGGCAACGGAAGGTGCGGGCCCGAAGTCCCTCCGTCCAGCCGGCGACATGCCGGTTACCATGATGTCGATCTCTGCAGTGAGGGGCCGGAACATCGGCACATTCACGGCCCAGGTCCTGATCTCCCCGTCGGGGCCGACAGCCGGGCAAACGAAGGAACAGCTCATCACCCTGGTGCGCGGCATCGAATTCTGACGCTCAAGGAAACAGGTCAGGCCGTAACCGCCTGGAAGTGCTTTTCAATGAGCCCCTTGATGTCCTCATGGCAGCCGCCGCAGCCGGTACCGGCGCGGGTGGCTTTGGAAACGTCCGCCACGGTGGAGCAGCCGTCGGTTACGGCTGCGGTGATGGCGGATCCGCTGACCCCGGCGCACCGGCAGACGGTGCCGGCCGGATCCGCCGCGCCGGCCCCGGGCAGCTGGTCCGGTCCGTCCAGGCGCAGGAGCAGTGAACGGTCGGCAGGGAGTTCGGCCCCGCGTTCGAAGAGCCCCACCAGTTCGGCGGCAGTGCGGGGCATCCCAACCGCCACCAGGCCTTCCAGCACGCCCCCGCGCGTGGTCATCTTGACGTACCGGCCATGCTCCGGATCGGCCCATTGTGCGATCTGCAGTCGCGGTCTGCCGTTGGCGGCTCCCGCCGTCAGTGCTTCCTCGTCCCAGGGATCGGCGGCGTTATTCCCGGCCACCGCCATGTTCATGCCCCGGGCTTTCAGGACTACGACGCCGGGTTGTTCCGGCGGCAGGGCGGGCAGCAGCTCAGCGTCCTCCACCAGGCCGGAGGCAAGCAGGGTGAGGTAGCCCGCCAGCCACTCGGCCTGCCGCCAGCCTGGGCCCACCAGCCCAGAGGGTCCGCTGGTGTTCCGGCACGCGGCACAGTCAGGGTCCGGGCAGCGGACCTCGGCGCAGTCGCCGACGGCGAAGATGTGCGGTTCGTGATGTGCGCGCAGCCGGTGGTCCACCAGGATTCCGGTGCCGGTGGAGAGCCCGCAGCCGTCGGCCAACTCCGCCCGGGGACGGACCCCGCATGAGATGACCAGGAGGTCGCCGTCAATCGCGGACCCGTCATCAAGCAGCAAAGCCGAGAACCCGCCGTCGGGCGCGTTGTGCTCAACCCCTGTTGAGCGTGCGTTGCCCGCAACCCGGACTCCGCAGCGGCGCAGGCCGGCGGCCAGGACGGCCCCGCCGCCGCGGTCGATGCTGCGCCCCAGCGGATGAGGTCCGTTGTGGACCACGGTGACGGTGGCGCCTTCCTCCGCCGCGGCCAAGGCTGTCTCCAGGCCCAGGACGCCGCCGCCCAGCACCACCACCCGCTTGCCGCCGTCCACCGCGTTGCGCAG
Source organism: Pseudarthrobacter defluvii (assembly GCF_030816725.1). Classification (NCBI taxonomy): domain Bacteria; kingdom Bacillati; phylum Actinomycetota; class Actinomycetes; order Micrococcales; family Micrococcaceae; genus Pseudarthrobacter; species Pseudarthrobacter defluvii. The sequence goes on along the minus strand of NZ_JAUSYG010000001.1, from coordinate 2,910,204 downwards.
GACATTGGCATCGCGAAGGTCCCGCAGTGCCGTGACTCCGGCGGGAAGCACAGGGGAGGACGGGTCCGGGTTGATGCCGGTGAGGTTGGGAATCACCGGTCGGGATCCGGTGGCGAAAACCAGCCGGTCGTAGGGCAGGGGAGGTCCTTCGGCCAGCAGGACCTGCTGCCGGGCCCTGTCCACGCGCTTCACCCGCACGCCCAGCCGGACGTCCACGCCCTGGGCCGCCAGTTCGGCGGCATCGGCAAGTGCCAGGGCGTCGGCGGTGGTCCGGCCGACGCCAAGGTCGGCCACGAGCACGCGGTTGTAGGCAGCCTCGGCCTCCGCGCCCAGCACGGTAAGCCGGATGTGGCCTCCGCGCACGGCGGGCAGGAGTTCGTCCACCAGCCTGGCGGCCACGGGGCCGAATCCCACGATGACAATGTGCTCGCTCATGAAGCCTCCGTCGTTTGCAGCATGCGGGCGGAACCGGGTGCGGAGACTGGCCGGACCCATACGGTGTTGAACTTGAACTCGGGCATCCCGGATACCGGATCGGTGGCGGCTTCGGTCAGCCGGTTGGCGCTTTCGGCCCCGGGGAAGTGGAAGGGCAGGAAGACCGTCTCGGGGCGGATGGCCGTGCTGAGTTCCGCCGGGCACACCACCTCGCCGCGCCCGTTGGCCACGGAGACCAGTGATTCCGCGGTGATGCCCATGGCATCCGCCGCCGAGGGGTGGATCTGCACCGTTGCCCCGGGCTGGGCTTCGAGAAGCTCGGCCACCCGCCGCGTCTGGGCGCCGGACTGGTAGTGCTCCAGGAGCCGGCCGGTGATGAGGGTCATGGCTTTGGCGGCAGGGTCTGTCGCGTGCCCGGCGGGGTCCGCGACGGGAGTACGACGGCGGCGCGGCGTCACCGGGACCATGACTGCCTTGCCGTCGGGGTGCGCAAAGCGGTCCCGGAACAGCCGGGGCGTGCCGGTGCTGCCCGCCGGATAGGGCCAGTAGGCGGCCTCGCCGCGGTCCAGCATCGCGTAGTCGATGCCGGAGTAGTCGGCCAGGCCACCCGCGGAAGCCAGGCGGAGTTCCTCGAAGACCGTTTCCGGATCCTCGCTGTAGGTGGAGGGGGCATCCAGCCGCTCCGCCAGGCGGGCCATGATCCAGAGCTCGCTGCGGGCGCCGGCAGGTGGGGAGATGGCGCGGCGGCGGCGCAGGACGCGGCCTTCGAGGTTGGTCAGGGTGCCTTCCTCCTCGGCCCACTGGAGCACGGGAAGGATCAGGTCCGCCTCCGCAGCGGTTTCGGACAGGAAGAAGTCGCAGACCACCAGGAAGTCCAGGCTCCGCAGCCCCTCGATTACGGCGTTGGCGTCAGGGGCTGCCACCGCAATGTTGGAGGCATGGACAAAAAGGCACCGGACGCCGTCGGGCTTTCCCAGTGACTGAAGCAGCTGCACGGCGGGCAGGCCGGGGCCGGGGATCAGATTCTCGGGGACCCCCCAGACAGCCGCGACGTGTGCGCGGGCGGCGGGGTCGGTGATTTTTCGGTAGCCCGGCAGCTGGTCCGCCTTCTGGCCGTGCTCACGGCCGCCCTGGCCGTTGCCCTGGCCCGTGAGGGTGCCGTAGCCGCTGCGGGCCGAGCCGGGCAGGCCCAGCAGGAGGCTGAGGTTGATGGCGGCAGTTGCGGTGTCCGTGCCGTCCACGTGCTGCTCCACGCCGCGCCCGGTGAGGATGTAGCTGCCGCCCGCCCGGGCGCCGGCGGCAAGCATCCGGGCGGTTTGCCGGATGAACTCCGCGGGGACGCCGGTCAACGACTGGACGCGTTCGGGCCAGAAGGCGTTGACGCTGCGGACCACCGCGCGGTAGCCCGTGCTGCGCTCCTGGAGGTAGGCGGTGTCCACCAGGTTTTCGTGGATGACCACGTGGGACAGGCCCAGCAGCAGGGTGAGGTCGGTGCCCGGCAGGGGCTGGAGGTGGAGGCCGCCGCCGTCGGCCGTGAACGCGGCGGTGGCGGAACGGCGCGGATCCACCACGATCAGGCCGCCGGCGTCGCGGGCGCCTTTCAGGTGCTGCACGAAGGGCGGCATGGTCTCGGCAACATTGGAGCCCAGCATCAGGATGGTGCTGGCGGTGTCCAGCGCCTCCAGCGGGAAGGGAAGGCCCCGGTCCACGCCGAAGGCCCGCATTCCCGCGGCAGCTGCAGAGGACATGCAGAAGCGGCCGTTGTAGTCGATCCGCGAAGTGCGCAGGGCCAGCCTGGCGAACTTGCCCAGCATGTAGGCCTTTTCGTTGGTGAGGCCGCCCCCGCCGAAGACCCCGACGGCGTCCGCGCCGTAGCGGCTGCGGGCGTCCTTCACTGCCTGGGCAGCCAGGTCCAGGGCCTGGTCCCAGGCGATGGGCCGATGTAGGCCGTCGGCCCCCTTCAGCAGGGGCTCGGTGATCCTGCCGGGGTGGTTCAGGAGCTTTGGTGAGGTCCAGCCCTTGCGGCACAGCCCGCCCCGGTTGGTGGGGAAGTCCCGGCCCGTGACGTCCAGTGCAGGGGAGGGCACAGGGGAAGGTTCAGGTAGTGCAGGCACGGAACCGGCTGCTTCCGCTGGGCCACGGGCGCTGCCTGGCCCCGGCTGGGCAGTCGGGACCAGTCGCGCCGGGGACGTGAGCGTCATGGCGCACTGCAGGGCACAGTAGGGGCAGTGCGTTTCGGCGCTTTGGGTCATGTTAGACGTGTCCCATCGCGTTCCGGCCGGCGTTGCGGATGTAGCAGGTCCAGCAGACCAGCAGCATCAGGACGTACGCGCCGACGAAGCCGTAGAAGGCGGGTGTGTAGGAACCGCTCGCGGTGCTGGAGGCGTTCAGGACCTGGGGGATCACGAAGCCGCCGTAGGCGCCGATTGCGGAGATCAGCCCGAGGGCCGAGGACGCCAGGCGCTGGGTGGCCACTGAGCTTGCACCCTTGCGGGCCGCCCGGCTGGAGGTGGCGAAGATGACGGGAATCATCCGGTACGTTGCACCGTTGCCGAAGCCGCTGGCGGTGAAAAGCATCAGGAAGAGGACCAGGAAGAGCAGGAAGTTCTTCAGCGGCAGGGTCCACACCATGGTCAGCGTGATCACAGCCATCGCGGCGAAGGCGGACACCGTCATCCGGGCCCCGCCCATCCGGTCCGCCATGCGGCCGCCGTAGGGGCGGGCCAGGGATCCCACCAGGGGGCCGAGGAACGCCAGGGACAGCGCAACGGATCCCACCCCTATGGAGGAGAACTCGGGGAAATAATCTTTGATCAGCTTGGGGAACACGCCGGCGAAGCCGATGAAGGAGCCGAAGGTACCGATGTACAGCAGCGCCATGACCCACAGGTGCGGCTCCTTGAGCGCTGCGACCGAGCCGGCCACATCACCCTTGGCGCTGGTGAGGTTGTTCATGTATTTGAAAGCCCCAAACGCGGCCAGCAGGATGAAGGGAACCCACATCCAGCCCGCCATGGGAAGGTTGACGGTGCCGGCAGCCAGCAGGGTGATGACGATGGGAACGGCAAGCTGGGCGACGGCGGCGCCCAGGTTTCCGCCGGCGGCGTTCAGTCCCAGCGCCCAGCCCTTTTCCCGGGCCGGGTAGAAGAAGGTGATGTTCGCCATCGAACTGGCGAAGTTGCCGCCGCCGAAGCCTGCCAGGGCCGCCACCAGGAGCATGACGCCGAACGGTGTTTCCGGGTTGGAGACACACAGGGCCAGCCCCGTGGACGGGATCAGGAGCAGCAGGGCGGACACGATGGTCCAGTTCCGGCCACCGAAGCGGGGGACCATGAAGGTGTAGGGAATCCGGAGGGTGGCGCCCACCAGGCTTGGCATGGAGATGAGCCAGAAGATTTCCGAGGTGGAGAAGGTGAAGCCGGCGGCGGGAAGCTGGACCACCACGATGGACCAGAGCTGCCACACCACGAAGCCCAGGAACTCGGCGAAGATGGACCAGTTCAGGTTGCGGCGCGCGATGGCCCGGCCGGCGGTTTCCCACTGTTCCTTGTTTTCCGCGTCCCAGTTGGCGATCCAGCGGCCGGGGCGGAATTCAAGGACAGGGGCGTCAGTAGTGCGGGCAGGACCGGGCTGTACGCCGGTCTCGACAGTGCGGTCAACAGTCACGGGTTGCCTCCTTCAGGGATGGGGTTCCTCCAAGGTAGGGATGGCGCGTTTCGCGGACGGTCGAGGTTTGTTAACGCGCTGTGACTTTTGCCTATCCGGCGCGGCCGGGGGGGCGTGAGGCTACGGAATGGGCCGCCAATGTGAGACGCACAACACACGTCCGCATTCTGGACGTTTCGTCCATTGGCTGGACGGTGGGAAGTAAGATCGAACTCTAACTATTCGAGCCGGGAGGCAGCGTTGCCTGCGCCCGGCCGGTCACACGAAAGCGTTTACCCATGTCATCCACCGATACCACCAAGGTGCCTGGTTCGCACCAGCCGGTGAACTCCCGCGGCCGCGTCATCGTGGCAAGCCTGATCGGCACCACCGTGGAGTTCTACGACTTTTACGTCTATGCCACGGCCGCCGTGCTCGTGTTCCCGAAGCTCTTCTTCCCGAACGCGAATGAAACCACCCAGCTGCTGAGCTCCTTCGCCGTCTTCGGCGTGGCCTTCATTGCCCGCCCCCTCGGCTCGATTATCTTCGGGCACTTCGGCGACAAGTTCGGCCGCAAGGGAACCCTTGTTGCGTCGCTGCTGACCATGGGCATTGCCACCTTCCTCATCGGCTGCCTCCCCACCGCGCTGGTTCCGGGCTGGGAGTTCCTGGCGCCCGCCATGCTGGTGGTCCTGCGCTTCGCCCAGGGCCTGGCCCTCGGCGGCGAGTGGAGCGGAGCGGCGCTGCTGGCCACCGAGAATGCCCCGGCCAACAAGCGCGCCATCTACGGCACCTTCCCGCAGCTCGGTGCCCCGATCGGCTTCATCATCGCCAACGTCATCTTCCTGGTGGCCAGCTACACGCTGACGCCTGAGGCCTTCGCCGCCTGGGGATGGCGCGTGCCGTTCCTGCTCAGCGCCGTCATGGTGATCCTGGGCCTCTACGTCCGGCTCAAGCTGATCGAAACTCCCGCCTTCACTAAGGTGGTGGAATCCAACGAGGTGGCCAAGCTGCCGCTGGGCCGCGTCTTCAAGTCCAGCTGGCGCCAGCTGATCCTGGGCACCTTCATCATGCTGGCCACCTACGTGCTGTTCTACCTAATGACCACGTTCACGCTGACCTACGGCACCAAGCCCACCCTGGCCGGTGCGCAGGCCGCCGCGGAAAAGGCCGGCAAGCCCATGTCCGAGGCCGCAGCCGCCGCGTTCGTTCCCGGCCTGGGCTACTCCCGCAACGACTTCCTCTGGATGCTGATTGCCGGCGTCGTGTTCTTCGGCATCTTTACCCTGGTCTCCGGACCGCTGGCCGAAAAGTACGGCCGCCGCAAGATGCTCATGGCCGTCACTGCCGGAATCTTCGTCTTCGGCCTGCTGTTCGTGCCGCTGTTCAGCGGCGGCTTCGTGGGCACCATGGGCCTGCTGATCCTCGGGTTCTCGCTCATGGGCCTGACCTTTGGCCCCATGGGTGCGCTGCTGCCGGAACTGTTCCCCACGAACGTCCGCTACACCGGGTCGGCCATCAGCTACAACTTCTCCAGCATCCTGGGTGCGGCGGTGGCCCCGTTCATCGCCGTGGCGCTCTGGGAAGCGGCCAAGGGCAGCCCGGTCCTGGTGGGTGTGTACCTGACGTCCATGGCCGTCCTCACCCTGATCGCACTGTTCCTGACCCGCGAAACCCGGGACGTGGACTACGAGAACAACGTGGCCTGACGTTCCGCGTGCATTCCAGCCCGGTTAGTGGCTGACATGCCCGGCACAGTCCCTGCAACGGCGGGGGCGGTGCCGGGCATTTTGCATTGCTTGCCCGGGCAACTGGGCAGAAACGTACGACGGCGGGCTGGCGCGGGTTCAGCGTGCGGGGTTCAGCGGGCGTAGCGGGCCACGAAGTTCTTCAGCACGGACATGGGCTCGGTGACGGTGACCTGCCGCGCCGCCGCCATGAGATCCTCTGCGGATTCGGGCGGGAAGTAGCCGGCGTGCCGGTAGATGTCGATCCGGGTGGCCAGCCCCTCCGCATCCAGTTCCGGGTGGAACTGGGTGGCGTAGAGGTTGGTCCGGATACGGAACATGTGGACCGGGCAGGTGGCCGCCCGCGCCAGCAACACGGCATGCGCGGGCAGCGCGCTGACGGCTTCCTTGTGTCCGGTCAGCGCCGTGAAGGTCCGGGGCATTCCCTGCAGGATGGGGTCCTTCAGCCCTGCTTCGGTCAGTTCCACCTCAACGGCGCCCAGCGGCTCGCCATAGGTCCGGTCGATCACGGCACCCTGGTGGCTCCCAAGGGTGCCCACCCCGTAGCAGGCACCCAGGAACGGGAAATCGAGGGCCACCAGCTGGTCCAGGAGTCCTGCCAACTCCTGTTCCACCCGGTGCTGGACGGCGCTCTTGTGCTCCGGCGGGTCGCTGGAGGTAAACGGGCTGCCGCCCACGATGACGCCGGAGTACTTCGAAAGGTCCAGCGGCGGCAGGGGAGCGGCTTCGAGCCGGACCCGGAGCAGCTCCGGTTCCTCAAGCCCGCCGTACCTCAGGTAGGCGGCGTACTCGTCCTCCGCGGCGGCATCTTCCGCGCGGGATGCCAGGAGCAGGAAAGGCAGCATGAGCTAAGTCTGCATCCCCACGGCGCCGCCTGCCAGCATCCAGCCCAGGCAACGCCTGGGCCAGCGCGTGTTCCCGCTCAGGCCGGGGGCTGCGTCAGTGACCGGCGGGACTGCGGCCGGGCTGCCGGGTCCGCATGGCGGTGCACCAGTTTCCAGTAGCCCTCCTCGCGGCGGAAGATGCTGGTCACGCGGAGGGCGAACTCCTCCGTGGCGGCCGCCCCGTCAAGGCGGGCCCGGAAGTGCTCGGTCTCCAACAGGTAGGCGGTGTCCCGGGCCGTGTAGGAGGTGACGGTGTCGAAGCCCAGCATCTCGCCGTCGCGGAACTGCCGCGCTGCCTGGTCCAGCCGGGCCTCCACCTGGGGCCAGCCCCGGGCGATCCCGCCGAATGGGTTGGCCAGCGTGACGTCATCCAGCCGGGAATACAGTTCCTTGACCGGTGCCGGGTTGCCCCGGGTGATTTCGGGAACCGCCAGGTGGTAGCGGTCCACCTCTTCCTGGAAACTTGGTGCGAGCATGGCTGCCGGGCCGCTTTCTAGTCTTCGATGGTGGCGATGATGGCGCCCGCGTACACCGTCTCGCCCGCCGTTGCCGTCAAGCCGGTGATGGTGCCGGAGCGGTGCGCGGTCAGCGGCTGCTCCATCTTCATCGCCTCGAGGACCACCACCAGGTCGCCTTCGGACACTACGTCGCCGTGGGTCACGGCCACCTTCACAATGGTTCCCTGCATGGGGGAGGTCAGCGCATTGCCGGTGGCGGCCGCGGTGCCTGCAGAACGGGAGCGCTTTTTGGACTTACCCGGCTTGCCGGCGGCGGCAACCGCAGTTCCCGGCGTGCCCAGGGATGCGGGGAGGACCACCTCGAGCCGCTTGCCGCCCACCTCCACCACCACGCGCTGGCGGTCCTCGGCCGAGCTCTCGCCGTCAGCTGTGCCATCCGGTGTCCAGGCCGGCAGGTTGTTGGCGAATTCCGTTTCGATCCAGCGGGTGTGGACCTTGAACGGGCCCTCGGCAGGTGCGAACGCGGGGTCCGAGACCACGGCGAGGTCGAACGGGATGACGGTGGGGATGCCTTCCACCACCATCTCCTCCAGGGCCCGGCGGGCGCGCTGCAGGGCCTGCGGCCGGCTGGCACCGGTGATGATGAGCTTGGACAGCATGGAATCGAAGTTCCCGCTGATCACGTCGCCCTGCTCCACACCGGAGTCCACGCGGACACCGGGACCGGTGGGATTCTTCAGAACGCTGAGCGTGCCGGGGGCGGGCAGGAAGTTCCGGCCCGGGTCCTCGCCGGTGATGCGGAATTCGATCGAGTGGCCGCGCACCTCGGGATCGCCGTAGCCCAGTTCCTCGCCGCGGGCCAGCCGGAACTGTTCCCGGACCAGGTCGATGCCGGTGACTTCCTCGGAGACGCAATGCTCCACCTGGAGGCGGGTGTTGACCTCAAGGAAGGAAATGGTCCCGTCCTGGCCCACCAGGAATTCACAGGTTCCCGCGCCCAGGTAGCCGGCCTCCTTCAGGATGGCCTTGGAGGATTCGTACAGGCGGCGGTTCTGGTCCTCGGTGAGGAACGGGGCCGGTGCCTCCTCCACGAGTTTCTGGTTGCGCCGCTGGAGGGAGCAGTCCCGGGTGGAAACCACCACGACGTTGCCGTGGGCGTCAGCCAGGCACTGGGTTTCCACGTGGCGCGGAGCGTCCAGGAAGCGCTCGATGAAGCATTCACCGCGGCCGAAGGCGGCCGTGGCCTCGCGGACGGCTGATTCGTAGAGTTCCGGGATTTCCTCCCGGGTGCGCGCCACCTTGATGCCGCGACCGCCGCCGCCGAAGGCAGCCTTGATGGCTACGGGGAGGCCGTGCTGGTCCACAAAGTCCAGGATTTCGTCTGCGGACCCGACGGGGTCGGCCGTGCCGGGAACCAGCGGGGCGCCTACTTTTTCGGCGATGTGCCGGGCTTGGACCTTGTCGCCCAGCGCGGAGATGGCCTCCGGGGAAGGGCCGATCCAGGTGATGCCAGCTTCGATCACGCGGGCGGCGAACTGGGCATTTTCGGCCAGGAAGCCGTAGCCGGGATGGATGGCATCGGCGCCGGACTGGCGGGCGGCGTCGATGATCTTGTCCATCACCAGGTAGGACTCGGCGGCGGTGGTGCCGCCCAGGGCGTAGGCCTCGTCAGCGAGCCGGGCGTGCAGCGCGTCGCGGTCCGGGTCTGCGTAGACGGCCACGGAGGCGATGCCTTCGTCGCGGGCGGCCCGGATGATCCGCACGGCGATTTCGCCGCGGTTGGCGATCAGCACCTTTGTGAGGCTCGGCTGCGTGGTTCCTGCGGACTGCTCCAAATTTGCTGACAAGGCGTCTCCTTCTTTCCTTCAGGGAGCCTAGCGCGGTTTTGGAGGTTCCGCCGATATTACTTGCGGAATCCGCGTGTAAAGCAGCCTTCCTTTGTAGGGAAGCTACAAGGGCGTCGAAAAACGGCACCCCTAGCGTGGCGGCCAGAGATCCGTGATGCGGACATTGGCGGCAGCGAGCAGCCCGCGCAGGGTGGAGACGGAAAGGCCGACGACGGCGTGCGGGTCGCCGTCGACCTTCCGGATGAAGGCGCCGCCCAGGCCGTCGATGGTGAAGGAGCCCGCGCAGTGCAGGGGTTCCCCGGTGGCGATGTAGGCGTCGATTTCGGCCGGCTCCATCTCAAGGAAGGAAACCTCGGCGGAGGCGACCGCCCCGAGCGTGGCGCCCGAGCCGCGGCCGCCGCCGCCGTCGTCGTCCGTGTCCCTGCAGTCCACCAGCCAGTGCCCCGTGTGCAGCACCCCCGCGCTGCCGCTCATGCGGAGCATCCGTTCGCGCGCGACGTCGGCGGTGTAGGGCTTGCCGTGCGCTTCGCCGTCGAACTCGAAGACCGAGTCGCAGCCCAGCACCAGCGCACCCTCCGCCTCCGGCAGCGACGCCACAGCCTCAGCCTTGGCACGGGCCAGCAGCAGAGCGGTATCGTGCGGGTCCGTGACGCCGTACCGTTCCTGGACGGCGGCCTCGTCGACGTCTGACACCAGCACGGTGTGCCGGATGCCGGCCTCGGCCAGGAGCTTGGTGCGGGCGGGGGACTGGGAGGCGAGGATCAGATGGAGCACGGGATTCAGCCTAGTGGACCAGCTCGCCGGACACCGGTGCGGCCTGGCCGCGGTTGAGCTTGGCGCCTTCCACATCCACGTCCGGCAGGATCCGGTCCAGCCAACGGGGCAGCCACCAGGACTTGTCGCCCAGCAGGTACATCACGGCCGGGACGATGGTCATCCGGACCACGAAGGCGTCGAACAGGACGCCGAAGGCCATCGCGAAGCCCAGCGGCCGGACCATGGTGAGGTGGCTGAAGATGAAGCCGGAGAACACGCTGACCATGATGATCGCGGCGGCGGTGACCACCGCGGCTGCGTGCCGGAAGCCCACCCGGACCGCTTCCTTGGCGGATGATCCGTGCATGTAGGCCTCACGCATGCCGGAGGCGATGAACACCTGGTAGTCCATGGCCAGGCCGAACAGCACGCCGATCAGGATGATGGGCAGGAAGCTCAGCACCGCGCCCGGGTTGGCAACGTCGAAGACGTTCCCCAGCCAGCCCCACTGGTACACGGCCACCACGGCGCCGAAGGCTGCGGACAGGGACAGCAGGAAGCCGCCCGTGGCCAGCAGGGGAACCACGATGGAGCGGAACACCAGCAGCAGCAGGATCAGGGAAAGCCCGACGACGATCGCCAGGTAGGGCGGCAGGGCGTCACCGAGCTTGGTGGAGACGTCCACGTTGCCGGCGGTCTGCCCGGTCAGGCCCATGGCGACGTCGTAGTCGGCCTTGATTTCGCCGTTGAGGCCGCGCAGTTCGGATACCACCTTGACGGTGCTGGCGCTGGCGGGGCCCTCCTTGGGGATGACCTGGAAGACGGCGGTGCGGCGGTCCTCGCTGAGCGCCATCGGTACGGCTGCCACTACGTTGTCCACGGCGCGGAGCTTGTCAGCGATGTCGTACTGCAGCCTCTGTGCCTGGGCTGCGTCCAGGTTTGCGGGGAACTCGCCCACGGCCACGATTGGTCCGGTCACCCCTTCGCCGAAGCTGCGGGCGGTGAGGTCGTAGGCCTGGTAGGCCTCGGACCCGACAGGTTCCGAGCCGCCGTCCGGCAGGGCGAGCTGCAGCTGGGTGGCGGGCAGGGCCAGGGTGCCGAGCAGGAGGACGCCGGCAACCAGGGCCACCCAGGGGTGCTTGGTGACCAGGCCGCCCCACCCGTGGGTGCTGCGTTCGCGGTCGGTGGCAAGGTCCGCTGCCTCGTGGCCGGGCTCGGCGTTGTGCGCCTCCGACTTGGCCCAGGCCCGCTTGGAGATGATGCGCCGTCCGATGAGGGACAGCATGGCGGGGGTCAGGGTGATGGCGACGAGTACGGCTACCGCCACGGTTCCCGCCGCCGCGAGGCCCATGACGGTGAGGAACGGCAGTCCGGGGACCACCAGGGCGGCGAGGGCGATGATCACGGTGAGGCCGGCGAAGACCACGGCGTTGCCGGAGGTGCCGTTGGCGCGGGCTACCGACTCTTCAGGGTCCATGCCTGCCAGGAGCTGGGTCCGGTGCCGGTTGACGATGAACAGGGAATAGTCGATGCCCACGGCGAGACCCAGCATGAGGGCCAGCATGGGAGAGATGGAACTCATGTCGAAGAGGCCGGACAGCGCGAAGGTGATGCCCACGCCCACGCCGACGCCCATGATGGCCATCAGCAGCGGCAGTCCGGCGGCGATCACCGTGCCCAGCATGAGGATGAGGACCAGCGCCGCCACGGCGATGCCCACGATTTCCGCGGTGCCGAAGAGAGCCGAGATGTCCTCGGTGATTTCCTTGCTGGCAAGTGCCGTGACGCCTGCAGAGGAAGTCCCGTGGGCGATCTCCTGCACCTGCTTGCGCACCGCCGGGGCCAGCCCGTTGATGGAGGTCTTGAACTGCACCTGCGCTACGGCGGCCTTGTTGTCTTCGGAAACGAAGCGGATGGCCGACGCCGCCTGGGCCTGGCGCTTGCCGAGGTCCAGCTTGGCCTTGCTGGCCTCCAGTTCCCGGGTGCCGGCGTCGAGCTTGGCCTGGCCCTGTGCCAGCGCGGCTTTCTGCTGGCCCAGCTGGGCCTCGATCAGCGCTGCCGGTGCACCCGCCGCGGTGAGCTGCTGCTCCGCGGCCGCCAGCTGTGCCTTGCCGGCTTCCAGCTGCGTCCGGGAAGCGTCAAGCTGTGCCTGGCCGGCCGCGAGCTGCTGTTCGCCGTCGGTGATGGCCTTGCCGGCCTGGTCCACCTGGGCCTGCGTGGCGAACGGATCCACCGTGCCGCGGACCTCGGGGAGGGCCTGGAGCTTCTTCAGCGCGTCCGTCACGGCCGCCCGGCCCTCAGCCGTGAAGCCGCCGTCGGGGGCTTCGAAGACAATCGTGGCGCTGCCGCCGGACGCTGAGGGCAGCTCCTGCTTGAGCTTGTCCGCGATCCGCTGGGTTTCCGTCCCGGGGATCTGGAAGTTGTTGGACAGGGTGCCGTGGAACGCTGCGGCAGAACCGCCAACGGCGACCAGCACGGCAAGCCAGAGGGAGATGACAAGCCAGCGCCGGCGGTAGGAGAACTTGCCGAGGCGGTAGAGGAGGAGTGCCATGCGGGAGGACCGATCTGATCAGGAGGAACGGGTGGCGGATGGGAAAGCAGTGGTGGTGAAGCCGGCGCCCAGCAGGGCCATGGCATCAATAAGCAATTGGCGGAGTTCCGCCAGAGAGGCGGGTGACAGGTCCGGACCGCGCCGGCTGAACCAGACCTCCATGGCGGCCTTGCCACAGGAGATGATGGAGCCGGCCAGGGCATGGACATACAGCTCGTCCTGCTCTCCGGGGGTACCGGCCAGGCGCTCGCGGGCAACCATAAACACCTGCGCCCGGCAGTGGTCCCACGCCTCTAGTTCCGTGTGGGACATCAGCGGGCTCTGCTGGGTCAGCGTGAACAGTTCCGCCAGCGGGGCCACGGCCTTGGGGTCAGCCAGGGCCACCAGTGCGGCCTGGGCTGACTCCAGCATGGGCTCCTCCGCCGGGCGGAGGCGCAGCTGCTGGATGGCGTTGTCCAGGAAGCCGTGGACGATGGACGCCAGGGCGGCGTCGGTGCTGCCGAAGTAGTTGAAGAAGGTGCGGCGCGAAATGCCCGCGGCGTCGGCGATGTCCTCCACGGTGAAGTTCCCCGGGCCCTTGGAGCGCAGGAGCCCCAGCGCGGCGTCCGTGATGGCCTGGCGGGTGGCAGCCTTGTTCAGCTCACGCCGCGACCGGGCGGCAGGCTCCACGTCCGGCGAGGAAAGGGGGATTGTCACGTGCTTACACTATGTGCAAGTTTGCACTGCATGCAAGTTTGATTCACAGGAGAACGAAAGGTTCCCAACAGCCTCTCCTGAAGGTGGGCGCCGATGCTTGGTATGTCTCGCCACGAGGCACATCACCAGCAGCCGTCAGGCGACGGCTCAATCAGGAGACAAGATATGACACGCACGAAGAAGATGACCCTGGGCCTGTCAGCGGCAGGGCTGGCGCTCGCGGCTGGAATCGGTGTCGCCGGCATGGCCTCTGCGACCACCACGACGCCCGCTCCCACGCCGAGTGCAAGTTCCAGCGCTTCGGCCGACGGCAGCACCGGCGGCGGCCACGACGGCATGGGAAGGCGTGGTGGCCGCGGCGGACACGGCATGGAGCAGGCCTCCGAACTGGCAGCGAAGCTCGGTGTTGACGAGGCCAAGGTGACCGACGCGCTGAAGGCCTTCCGTGAGGCCAACAAGCCCACCACTCCGCCCGCCGATGGCCAGAAGCCGGACCCGGCAACCCGGGAGGCGGCGCTGGCCAAGTCCCTGGCCGGGTCGCTGGGCATTGACGAGGCGAAGGTGACGGCGGCACTCCAGGAGATCCGCAGTGAGGAACAGGCCGAGCACGCTGCGGCGCTCAAGGGCCGCCTGGACCAGGCCGTCACTGACGGAAAGCTGACGCAGGCGGAAGCCGACGCCGTTACCAAGGCCGTCCAGAACGGCGTGATCGGAGGCGGCGGGCGCTGACCCCAGCGGATGGCCGGAGCGTTACCCGGCCAGTACGCAAAAAGACGTCCCCGGGAGGATCTCCCGGGGACGTCTTTTATGTGCTGGCGGCGTTACGCCTTTGCATCCTGCAGTTCGCGGGGCGCGGTGTCGGCGGTGGTGCCGTCGGTAGCGTCGGTCACGACATCGCTGCCTGTTTCTTCCTCAACAAAGGGTGTGCCGTTGCGGGGTGCGTTGTACAGGGACTCGTCCAGGATGCCCTGGCGCTTCGCCACGATGGTGGGGACCAGGGCCTGGCCTGCGACGTTCACGGCGGTGCGGCCCATGTCCAGGATCGGGTCGATGGCCAGCAGGAGCCCGACGCCGGCCAGCGGCAGTCCCAGCGTGGAGAGCGTCAGGGTGAGCATCACCACGGCGCCGGTGGTGCCGGCCGTGGCTGCGGATCCCAGGACCGAGACCAGGGCGATCAGCAGGTACTGGCTGAAGTCCAGGTGGATGCCGAAGAACTGGGCCACGAAGATCGCCGAGATGGCGGGGTAGATGGCGGCGCAACCGTCCATCTTGGTGGTGGCGCCCAGCGGCACGGCGAAGGAGGCGTAGGCGCGCGGGACACCCAGGCTGCGCTCAGTGACCCGCTGGGTCAGCGGCAGCGTTCCCACGGAGGAGCGGGAGACGAAGGCCAGCTGGACGGCGGGCCATACGCCCGAGAAGTACTGCTTGATGGAGAGGCCGTGGCTGCGGACCAGGATGGGGTAGACCACGAAGAGCACCAGGACCAGGCCTGCGTAGATGGCTACGGTGAACTTGCCCAGCGAGCCGATGGTGTCCCAGCCGTAGACGGCGACGGCATTGCCGATCAGGCCGATGGTGCCCAGCGGAGCGATGCGGATGATCCACCAGAGGACCTTCTGGATGACGGCGAGGGCGGAGGCGTTGAGCGTCAGGAAGGGCTCCGCGGCCTTGCCCACCTTCAGGGCGGCAACGCCCACGGCGATGGCGATCACGAGGATCTGCAGGACGTTGAAGCTGACGGAGGTGGTGACGGCGCCGGAATCGCCGACAGTGGAGCTGGCACCCAGACCCAGGAAGTTCTTGGGGAAGAGGCCCACGAGGAATGCCCACCAGTCGCCGGACTTGCCGGTGTACTTGGCATCACCGGTGATGCCGGTGTTGGCGCCGGGCTGGAGCAGCACGCCCAGTCCCATGCCGATCAGTACGGCGATCAGGGACGTGATGGCGAACCACAGCAGGGTGTTCCATGCCAGCCTGGCAGCGTTTGATACCTGGCGCAGATTGGAGATGGAGCTGACGACGGCGGTGAAGATCAGGGGCACGACGGCGGTCTGCAGCAGGGACACATAGCTTGAGCCGATGGTCTGCAGCGTGGCGCCGAGTGCGTTGGGGTTGGCCTTGGTGCTGCCGGTGTACTTTGCCAGCAGGCCGAGGCCAAGGCCCACGATGAGGGCGGCGATGATCTGGAAGCCGAACGAGCCCGCCCACTTGGGCAGCTGGAATCCGGTCTTCCGTGCGGGAGATGGGGTGCTTGTCTGAGTGCTCACCAGAACAAGCTAGACCAGGCGCAATATCACGTCGAACCAACATTGAGAAATGTTACGCGGCTTCGTTTCATGAAGTATCAGGAGAACCGCGACAAATCAGGGCATGCGGGGACCTTTGTTACTTATTCCCAGTAATCGTGTGGTTAACGTCTCGTGAGTCGCGGTGCTTCCGCACCGTCAGATAGAGCCGGTGGGCGGTGATCACGATTGCCAGCCACGCGGCACCGAGTGCCCATGCAGCAAGCACGTCCGTGAGCCAGTGGTGTCCCAGGAAGACCCTGCTGAGGCCGATGGCAACAGCGAAGAGGGCGGCGGCTGCGGCCGTGAGGATCCGGGCCCGGTTGGAATGAAGCCGAAGGATGATCAGGTAGGCCACGATGCCGGCAATCACCACCGCGTTGAGCGAGTGGCCGCTCGGGAAAGACGGCGAATGCTCGTAGGGTGGCACGGCGTCGCTGAGGTCGGGGCGGGTGCGTCCTACAAGGCGCTTGCCGGCGACGGTCATGAGCAGCGAGCCCAGGCCCGCGAGGACGATCAGGATGACGGGAGTCCAGGAGCGGCGGCGCAAAGCGAGGACGGCCATGATGACGACGGCCAGGACCGGCATGCCTATGGTTCCGCCGACATCCGTGAACGCCGTGACAACCAGGTCCAGCGTGGGCGTGCGGAGGTCCTTGCTGGCGTCCAGTGCCGGGTGGTCCAGCCCTGCCACGCCGTTAGCGGCCACTACGGCCTCATAAACCTCGCTGAAGGCGGCGGTCAAGGCAGCGGAAATGACCGCGCCCACCAGCAGGGTCAGGATCAGTGCGCCGTGTGGACCCAGCACCTGGCTTATGCGGTGTGCTGCGTCGACCAGTGTCCGGCCGGCACGGGTGTCCCATCGGGTGAGGTCCTTGCCGCCCACGGAAGAGTCCTGGCGCAGTTCGCCCCGCACTCCCGTCCCGGCCGGTGTCCCTTGGGGCTCAGTCAATGGGCTCTCCCTCTCCATCTGGCAACGCACGGCCGCACTCAATTAGTAAGCAAGCTTATTGATTACTGTGCGCACTGTCCATTACGGAGGTGGGGGACCCGGCCGGAAAGTGGGCGGACTCGTGAGCAGCGCCCGGCGGAGGGTGTCGAGTCCGACAGAGCCGATGTTGAGTGCCTTGGTGTGGAACTCCTTGAGGTCGAAACCGGGCCGCGATTCAAGTTCCGCACGGATCTGTTCCCAGAGGCGCTGGCCCACCTTGTAGGAGGGGGCCTGGCCGGGCCAGCCGAGGTAGCGGGTGAATTCGAAGTTGAGCTGGCCTTCGCTGATGGGCAGGTTTTCCTTGAGGAACCCGTACCCCTTGTCGGCGGTCCAGGTGCCGGAGCCCCAACGTTCGGGCATCCCGAGCTCGAGATGGACGCCGATGTCGAAGACCACGCGCGCGGCACGCATCCGCTGCATGTCCAGCATCCCCATGTGGTCGCCGGGGTCGTTGAGGTATCCCAGTTCCTGCATAAGCTTTTCCGCGTAGAGTGCCCAGCCTTCGCCGTGCCCGGAGGTCCAGCAGACGTTCCGCCGCCACTTGTTCAGCAGCTCGCGCCGGTAGGTTGCGGTGGCCACCTGGAGGTGGTGGCCGGGAACGCCCTCGTGGTAAACGGTGGTGGTTTCGGCCCACGTGGTAAAGGTGTCCTCGCCGGCGGGAACGGACCACCACATGCGGCCCGGGCGGCTGAAGTCGTCCGAGGGGCCGGTGTAGTAGATGCCGCCTTCATCGGTAGGGGCGATCCGGCACTCGAGTTTCTTCATCACGTCCGGAATATCGAAGTGCACGCCCGCGAGTTCGGCCACGGCCTTATCGGAGAGGCCCTGCATCCATTCCCGGAGCGCGTCCGTCCCCTTCAACTGGCGCGCGGGATCGTTGTTGAGGATTTCCTTGGCTTCGGCGATGCCGGCGCCTGCCTTGATGGTGGCCGCAACCTGTTCCTGCTCGGCGATGAGCCGGTCCAGTTCCTGCACGCCCCACGCGTACGTTTCCTCCAGGTCCACCTCAGCGCCCAGGAAGGAACGCGACGCCAGCGCGTAGCGTGCCCTGCCCACGGCGTCCTTCTCGGGCGCGGCGGGGAGCAGTTCGGTGCGCAGGAATTCCGCCAGCCCGCTGTAGGCGCTCCGGGCGGCGTCAGCACCGGCGTCGAGCATCTCCTGCAGGGCCGCGGGAAACGGCCCGGCACCCGTGGCGGCGCCGGCCGTAAGCTTCGCGAAGAAGCCGTCCTCCGCGGCATACTTGGTGACCTGATCGATGACGATGCGCACTTGGCGGGCGGCCGCCACCTTGCCGGCGTCCTTGGCCAGTCGCAGGGACTCGGTGTAGCCGCTGATCGCCGCCGGGACGTTGTGGGCGCGCCCGGCGATGTGCTCCCAGTCCTGTTCCGTTTCGGTGGGCATGAGGTCGAAGATGGCCCTGATGTCCTGGGCGGGCGAGGCAATGTTGTTCAGGGCTGCGTACTCCCACCCGGAGGCGTGGATCAGCAGATGCAGGCCCAGCCGCTCCCGCATGGCATCCAGGGTGACGGCGTCCACGTCGTCCTCAGGCTCCAGGCCTTCCAGTGCGGCCAGGGCTTCCCGTGCCGCCTCTGCGAATCCGGCGATGCCGGCGGGGGAGAAGTCCTGGTATTCCGTCTCATGTCCCGGCAGGCCAAGGGTGGTGGCGAACGTGGGGTTAAGCCTGATCAGGGTGTCTGTGTAGTTGTCCGAGACAGCGTCGATCCGGGTATGCGGGCGCGCAGCGGGGGAGGTGTCTGTAGTCACACCCCGAGACTACCCGGCCACGCGACGGGGCAATGAGCGGCGTCAGCCGTGGCTGCGTTTCCACGCTCCCGGGCCGGGCGTGGGGGCGAGCCGCAGCTGCTGCCTGCGGACCCAGTGCCGCACGCTGGCGGTCCTGGCGGGCGCCGGGCTTTCCCCGCTGAGGGAAAGCACGACGGCGGTCAGTGCGGCCAGCTCCTCGGCGCTCGGCTGTCCTTTGACGACAGAGAGCAGGGGAGCAGCGGTTGCTTGCGCGCCGTCCGGGGTTTCGTCGGGCTCAGGCGCCCCTGGAGTGGGGGTCACAGCGGGATGTTCCCATGCTTCTTGGCGGGCAGGCTGGCCCGTTTGTCGCGCAGGGCGCGCAGCCCCCTGATGATCTGGATCCGGGTGTCCGAAGGGGCGATGACGGCGTCCACGTAACCCAGCTCGGCAGCCTGGTAAGGGTTGAGGAGTTCTTCCTCATACTGCTGGATCACCTCGGCGCGGCGGACCTCAACGTCGCCGCCCTCCTGGGCAACGGCTGCCAGATCGCGGCGGTAGAGGATGTTCACGGCGCCCTGGGCACCCATCACGCCGATCTGCGCTGTGGGCCAGGCCAGATTCAGGTCGGCCCCGAGCTTCTTGGAGCCCATGACGATGTAGGCGCCGCCGTAGGCCTTGCGGGTGATGACGGTGAGCTTGGGGACGGTGGCCTCGGCGTAGGCGTAGAGGAGCTTGGCGCCGCGGCGGATGATGCCCTGGAACTCCTGGTCCTTGCCCGGAAGGAATCCAGGGACGTCCACCAGGGTGATGATGGGGATGTTGAAGGCATCGCAGTGGCGCACGAAGCGGGCTGCCTTTTCTGACGCGGCGATGTCCAGGGTGCCGGCGAACTGCATGGGCTGGTTGGCCACGATCCCCACCGTGTGGCCCTCCACCCGGCCGTAGCCGATCATCACGTTGGGGGCGTAGAGCGCCTGCATCTCCAGGAAGTGCCCGTCGTCCACGATCTGCTCCACCACGGCACGCATGTCGTAGGGCTGGTTGGCTGAATCCGGAACAAGCGTGTCCAGTGCGAGGTCGTCGTCGTCCACCTCCATCTCCTGCTGGTGCCCCAGCACGGGTGCCTCGGACAGGTTGTTGGAAGGCAGGAAGTCCAGCAGTTCCCGCACGAACTCGATGGCGTCGGTCTCATCCGACGCGAGGTAGGTGGAGGTGCCGGTGGTGGCGTTGTGCTGCCGGGCGCCGCCCAGCGTTTCCATATCCACGTCCTCGCCGGTGACGGTCTTGATGACATCGGGCCCGGTGATGAACATGTGCGAGGTCTTGTCCACCATCACCACGTAGTCGGTCAGTGCGGGGGAGTAGGCCGCGCCGCCGGCGGACGGGCCCATGATGAGCGAAATCTGCGGCACAACCCCGCTGGCATGGACGTTGTTGCGGAAGATGTCCGCGAACATGGCCAGGGAGGCCACGCCTTCCTGGATGCGGGCGCCGCCGCCGTCCAGGATGCCGACGACGGGGCAGCCGTTGCGGAGCGCGAACTCCTGGACCTTGACGATCTTTTCGCCGTTGACCTGGCTCAGTGATCCGCCGTAGACGGTGAAGTCCTGGCTGTAGACGGCCACCAGCCGGCCGTCCACGGTTCCGTAGCCAGAGACCAGGCCGTCGCCCAGCGGTTTCTTCTTTTCCATGCCGAAGGCGGTGGAGCGGTGGACGGCCAGGGCGTCGAACTCAACAAAGGAGTCCTCGTCCAGCAGCAGGGCAATGCGCTCCCGGGCGGTGTTCTTGCCGCGGGCATGCTGCTTTTCGATGGCTTCGGGGCCGGAGGGCTGTTCGGCACGCGCCTGGCGGTCGCGGAAATCGGCAATCTTTCCCGCTGTCGTTGTCAGATCGTGGCTCATCAAGTGTCTCCGGCTCTGTAGCAGGTCAGTTCTGTTGGCTGGCGGGTCGGGCTGCGCGGAGCTTTAAGTAGCATCCACACAAAGGACGAACCCTGCTGGCAAGTCTAGTGACGCTTTGGGTGCCCGCAGCTGTAGGGAACCTACAATTTTCCGCCGTTCCAGCAACCCCTCCTCAATGTTACTCGCCGGTAACTTAGTTGGGTTACAGTGGTCCCATGACTTCAAGCAACGATGCTTCGCGTGCTCCCGAAAGCCCCTACCGGGCCGCAGGCTCCTTGGCCGGACGGACCATCCTGATCTCCGGCGGCAGCCGCGGAATCGGCCTCGCCATTGCCAGGAGGGCCGCCCGCGACGGCGCCAACATCGTGCTCCTGGCCAAGACCGGGGAGCCGCATCCCAAGCTGGAGGGCACCGTCCACACCGCTGCCGAGGAACTGGTGGCGGCCGGAGGACAGGCGCTGCCGCTGGTGGGTGACGTGCGCAGGGACGAAGACGTGGCCGGCGCCGTGGACGCAGCGGTGCGGCGGTTCGGCGGCATTGATGCCGTCATTAACAATGCGTCCGCCATCGACCTGTCCACCACAGACGCCGTGGACATGAAAAAGTACGACCTGATGCAGGACATCAATGTCCGCGGCACCTTCCTGCTGTCTAAGCTCGCCCTCCCGGCGCTGCGGGCCTCGGAACAGGGACACATCCTCACCCTCTCGCCGCCGTTGAACCTGCACCCGTCCTGGGCGGGCAGGCACCTTGCCTACACCATGGCCAAATACGGGATGAGCCTGACCACCCTGGGCCTTGCCGAGGAACTGAAATCGGACGGGATCCGGGTCAACTCGCTGTGGCCGTGCACCCTGATCGATACGGCGGCCATCCGCAACATGCCGCACGGCGACACCATGGTCATGGCCGCGCGGGGTCCGCAGATCATGGCGGACGCCGCCCACGCCGTCCTGACCGGAGCCAACCTCGGTGCCGGCGCGCCGCCGTCGGGCAACTTCTACACGGACGAGCAGGTGCTCACCGCTGCGGGTGTGACCGACTTCCGCCCCTACAGCCTTGGGGCGCCGGAGGACCAGCTGGTTCCGGACATCTTCCTCTAAGCGGCACCCTTCGCTGCAAGCCCGCCGGGCACGGCGCCGCACGCAGGACTTAGCCCGGCAGGATCCGGCTCGGTAGGATTTAGCTATGGACGACGCACACGCACCAGGCACCCCTCTGAACCGCGGGGACCTGGCCGACCAGCGTTTCCTGTCCGCCGCCGGGATACCCCGGATCAACGTGGTGGACTCCACCGGCTCCACCAACGCGGACCTCCTGCGTGATGCCATAGTGGATCCCGCGGCCTGGCCGGACCTCTCCGTCCTGACCGCCGAGTACCAGACGGCCGCCAGGGGACGGCTGGACCGGCACTGGGAAGCTCCGCCGCTGAGTTCGGTGTCCGTCTCGGTAGTCCTGCGCCCGGTCAACGCGGACGGGCGGCCGTTGCCGACCCAGAGCTACTCCTGGCTCTCCCTGATCGCAGCCCTCGCGCTGCGCGAAACGCTCCTGGAAACCGCCGGCATCCCCGCCGAGCTTAAATGGCCCAACGACGTCCTGGTGCGCGGCAGGAAGATCGCCGGCATCCTCGCACAGCTGGGGCCCATGGCGGACGGCAACGTGCCCCCGGTCATCCTGGGCACCGGCCTGAACGTCACCCTGCGCGACAGTGAACTTCCCGTTCCCACCGCCACCTCGGTGGCCCTCGAAGGTGCCCGCACCACCGACCGCACCGCCCTGCTGAAGAGCTACCTGTCCCACTTCGCGGTCCTGTACCGCAGTTTCTGCAACGCCGACGGCGACCCCACCGCCGGCATCGCGGGCGGCCCCTCGCTGCACAAGAGGGTGGAGGCCGTCATGGTTACGCTGGGCAAGCAGGTGCGCGCCCAGCTGCCCGGCGACCACGAGATCATCGGGCATGCCTCCCGGCTGGACGATTATGGCTCGCTGCTGGTGCTGGACCGTGACGGGCGCGAGCACGTGGTGACTGCCGGGGACGTGGTGCACCTGCGGCCTTGGACGGCGCCGGACGCACCCACCCAAGGCGGTTATGCGTAAAATCCTCGTTCCCGGGGAGCAGGTCATCGTCACAACCCGCCCGCAGGCCAGGAAGCTTACCGGCGCAGCCCTGGCTTTCGTGCTCGCCCCGGCGCTGGGGGCCTATGCCAGCGCCTGGATCATCCGTGGCGGTGCCGCACGCCTTGCGCCCGCGCTCGGCCGCCAGTGGATGCCGTGGCTCGTCACCGCCTGCGTCCTGGCGGTTGCAGCGGTGTGGCTTGGCTACTGCCTTCCCCGCCTGCTGCGCTGGCAGGGCACCCGCTACACCTTGACCAGCCAGCGGATCGTGGCTCGGTACGGGCTGCTGAACCGGCGGGACCAGCAGGTGAACCTGGCATCGGTGCGTAACCTGACGGTCCACGAATCCTTCCTGCAGCGTCTGGTGCGCTCCGGGAATATATCCTTGGAAACCGGGTACCAGGGCGTGGTGACCTTTCGCGACGTGCCCGAGGTTGCAAGGTTCCGCGACTTTATCCTCGACGCGATCGGGGAACTGCCGGATGAAAGCGGGGCCCAGCCGGGCGGCGCAACGTATTACCCTGCCGGCGTGTTTCCGGAGGACATGAGAGAAGGTGGACGGGATGACCGATGAGGACCAGCAGGAACGCGTCGACAGCATCGCACCCGGCACCGCCGCCTTTGACCCTTCAGCCGGCGACCCCGACGGCGACCCCTCGGGGTCCGAACCCCGCGCGGACGCGGTGCGGCCCGCCGTCGACCGGCACCCTCCCACCGGTGCCATGTCCGCCGAGCGCCTTGCCATGAAGGCGCTCGAAGCCCGACTGCTCGGCGGGGAACGCAAGCTCCGCCGTCGTGAAGTTGCCGCCGGCGCCGGACTCTCACTGCTCTCCGCCCGCAAACTCTGGCGCGCCCTGGGGTTCCCGAACTTCGGCGACGAGGACGTCGCTTTCACCGAACGCGACCAGGCCGCTCTGTCCACGGTGGTGGACCTGGTCCGCGCCGGAAAGCTCACGGAGGAAGCGGCCATCTCCGTGACCCGCTCCATCGGCCAGATGACCGACCGCATGGTGGTCTGGCAGATCGAGGCGCTGGTGGAGGACATGGTCCACGAACAGGGCGTTACGGATGCCGTGGCCCGCAAGCGGCTGGTCAACGAACTGCCCGCGCTGGTGGACGCCCTCGAGGAAGTCCTGGTGTACTCCTGGCGCCGCCAGCTCAACGCCGGTGTCCAGCGGCTCGCCGTCCGCGCCGAGGCCGGGCTGCAGGCCAGCGAAGAGGGTCGGGAAGGCGACGAGGATGACGCGCCGCTGCCCCTGGCCCGCGCAGTGGGTTTCGCGGACCTGGTGTCCTACACAAGCCTGTCCCGCCGGATGAACGAAAAAACACTCGCCCGGCTGGTCCAGCGCTTTGAAAACAAGTGCGCCGAAATCATCTCGGTGGGCGGCGGCAGGCTGGTCAAGACCGTGGGCGATGAAGTCCTCTACATCGCCGAAACCCCGGCGGCCGGCGCCGAGATTTCCCTGGCGCTCGCCGAGGCCTTCACCGAGGACGAGATCCTTCCCGAGGCCCGGGTGGCCATGGTGTGGGGCAGGATCCTGTCCCGGCTTGGCGATATTTACGGTCCCACGGTGAACCTGGCAGCACGCCTGACCACCCTTGCCGATCCGGGCACGGTGCTGGTGGACTCCATGACGGCGTCCGCGCTGGAGCAGGATGAGCGGTTCGTCCTGCTCCCGAAGGACCCGGAAAACGTCCGGGGCTTCGGCGAGATCCTCCCCGTCCGCCTCACCCGCGGACGCGGTAGGGGCCTGGTGCTGGACTAAGTGCTGGCCATTTTGCGAAGGAAACCGCTGCTTCCGGTCCGGTCGTAACGGTTTATCCACTTGTTGGTGAATTAGCGGTACTGTTGTGGTGCCCGGCTTTGTGGAAGCCGGCGTCGGGCCATCGGCCAGAAATCTGGGGAGATTCAACGCATGAAACGTCGCGGACAAACGCGCGCCCAAACCACTGCCGCCGGCACGCCCCGATGGCGCCGGTTTTCCCGCCCGCGGTGGTTCCCGGGTACTGCGTTTGGTGCTGTGGTGGCTGTTGTGGTGACGGGTGCTGTGTTGTATCCGGGGTTTAAGACCACTGAGGTTGAGTTGAATGACGGTGGTGTGTGGGTGGTGTCGAAGGCCAAGAATGCTGTGGGGCGGTTGAATTATCCGTCGCGGGTGTTGGATGGTGCGGTGACTCCGGCGTCGACGACGTTTGATGTGTTGCAGCATGCCGGTGAGGTGTTTGTTGAGGACGGGACTGGTTCGACGTTGAATCAGGTGTCGCCGGCGAATATGCGATTGGGTGGGGATAAGCAGTTGCCGGGGGCGGCTGATGTGAGTTTTGGTGCGCGGACGATTTCGGTGACGGATGCGGGGTCCGGGAAGGTGTGGGCGGTGTCGCCGTCCACGGTGAACGGCTTCGACAAGGAAGCGTCGGAGCCGGTGATGGTGGGGTCGGCGGGGATTGTCTCTGCGGTGGGTTCTGATGATCGGATTTATTCGGCGGATCCGAAGACCGGCACAGTGACGGTGACCGGTGTTGATGCCAATGGTGCGGTGACGTCCTCGGATTCCAGTACCTGGGATGGGCTTAAGGGTGCCGGGGATTTGCAGATGACGGTGGTGGGGGACCAGCCGGTGGTGCTGGATGCTGCGGCGGGGAACCTGTTTTTGCCGGGCGGTAAGCGGTTGGTGTTGGAGAATGCGCGGGATGCGAAGTTGCAGCAGGCCGGGCCGGGCAGTGATGTTGTGGCGGTGGCGACGCGGAAGGCGTTGGTGAAGCAGCCGCTGGACGGGGGTGCTGCCGGGACGGTGACGTTCGACGGTGAGGGGGTTCCGGCTGCTCCGGTGCAGTTGGGCGGGTGTGTGCATGCGGCGTGGTCGGGTGCGAACAAGTATGTCCGGGACTGCACCAATGATGGTGATGACAAGAAGGTGGACGTGCCTAAGGCGAGTGCGTCGCCGTCGTATGTTTTCCGGGTGAACCGGGACCTGGTGGTCCTCAATGATGTGAACTCGGGGAATGTGTGGTTGGTGAACCAGAACATGCAGCTGGTCAACAACTGGGACGACGTCGTGCCGCCCAAGAACCAGTCCGACGACCAGGACCAGGAGTCGGCTGACAACAACACCATCAACGTCCTGCCGGACCGCACCAAGCCCAACCGGCCGCCGGAAACCAAGCCCGACGCCGTCGGCGTCCGTCCGGGCCGCACCACTATCCTGAGCGTCCTGGACAACGACTCCGATCCTGACGGCGACGTGCTGACGGCTGCCGTGGCCGCAGACGCCGGCCCCAAGTCGGGCACCCTGGAAAGCATTTACGGCGGGACGGCGTTCCAGATCACCGTCCCCGCGGACGCCAAACCGGGCACGGAAACCTTCAACTACAGCGCCTCCGACGGCCGCGGCCTCTCCGCCACCGGCCAGGTGACGCTGGCCGTGGTGGGACCCGACGAAAACAAGCCGCCCAAGTTCAAGCGCGGTGAGGACACCACCATGCTGGTGGAACAGGGCAAGACCGTCAGCCAGAACATCCTCACCGACTGGATCGACCCCGACGGCGACGACTTGGTCCTGCTTGACGCCAAGGCCGACAACGACCAGGACCAGGTCAAGGTCCGCCGTGACGGGCTGCTCACCTTCCAGGACTCCGGCGCCACCGCAGGCAAGAAGAACGTCCAGGTCACCATCTGGGACGGCCGCGCCACCGTGACCGGCAAGGTTGTGGTCAACGTCCAGCCGCCCGGAGCCCTGGCACCGGTGGTCAACGCCGACCACGTCACCGCCGTGGTGGGGCAGGACCTGGTCATCTCCCCGTTGAAGAACGACGTGGACCCCAACGGAGGTGCCCTCCGCCTGGCACAGGTGGAGGCCAACGGTCCTGCCGAACTTGGCCCCGTCACCGACGGCGGCACATTCACTTTCCGCAGCACCACCCCCGGCCCGGTCTACCTGACCTACATTGCCAGCAACGGGCCGCAAAGCAGCCAGGGCCTCATCCGCGTGGACGTGGAATCCGGCAACGACGGCGGCGATCCCGTGGCGGTGCATGACGTTGCCCTGATGCCCACGGGCGGAAGCGTGCTGCTGGACCCCCTGGCCAACGACTCCGACCCCTCCGGCGGGGTACTGGTGCTGCAGTCCGTGAAGCTTCCGGACAACGCGACGGTCTCCGTCAGCGTGATCAACCACAGCGTCCTGCGGATCACCGACATCCTGGGGACCAAGGATCCCATCCTGTTCGAATACACCATGTCCAACGGCAAGAAGTCGGCCACCGGCAGCGTGTCAGTGGTGCCCGTCCCGGCGCCGGCCGTTGTGGAAGCGCCGCAACCCAAACCGGACGAAGTGAATGTGCGCGTCAACGACGTGGTCACCATCCCGGTGCTGGATAACGACACCCACCCGCAGGGCCAGGAACTCACCGTGGACCCCGTCCTGCCGCAGGCGGTTGATCCTGCCGACGGCAAGAGCTTCGTCTCCGAGAACACCCTCCGCTTCATCGCGGGCAGCCAGCCCAAGACCGTCCGCGCCATCTACAACGCGGTGGATCCGCAGGGCCAGAAGAGCGCCGCTGCCGTGACCATCCACATCCTTCCGCTCGAAGGCGCCCAGAACTCCCGGCCCCAGCCGCGGAACCTGACGGCCCGCGTGGTGGCTGCCGGCACGGTCCGCATCCCGGTTCCCTTGGACGGGATTGATCCCGACGGCGACTCCGTGCAGTTGACCGGCATCGACAGCACCCCAGCCATGGGAACCGGCACTGTCGGCAGCAACTTCGTCGACTTCACCGCCGCGGGGGACGGCACCGGTACCGACACCTTCCGCTACAAGGTGGTGGACCGCCAGGGCGCCGTAAACACGGGCACCGTGACCGTGGGCATCGCTCCCCGGGGCGAGATGAACCAGAAGCCCACCCCGGTGGACGACGAGGTCCGGGTGCGTCCGGGGCGGCAGATCGCCGTCGACGCGACCGCCAACGACACTGATCCCGACGGCGACCGCATCCGCATCCTGACGGACGGAGTCGAGGCCGACCCTGCCCTGCAGGCGAACGTCAGCAAGAACAGCGGGCGCATCATCCTCCTTGCCCCCAACGAGGCCGGGACCGTCAACGTCCGCTACACCATCGCCGACGACCGGGACGCAGCTGCCCAGGCCACGATCCGCCTGGTGGTTGACAATAACGTGCCGCTGAAGGCCCCCATTGCCCGCGACGACCGGGTGACCTCGGCACAGGCCATGGGCAAGACCGCCGTCGACGTGCCCGTCCTCAAGAACGATGAGGACCCGGACGGCGTGGGCGAGAACCTCAAGATCAGCACTGAGGCCGCCACCGCCCGTCCGGGCGGCAACGGCAACGTGCTGGTGGACCTCACCGAACAGCCGCAGCTCATCCCGTATACCGTGGAAGACGTTGACGGCCAGCAGTCCACGGCCATCATCTGGGTACCGGGCCTGGGCCAGCAGGTTCCCACCCTGGCCAAGGACGAGGTCATTGAGGTTGTTGCCGGGCAGTCCGTCGACGTCGACCTCAAGGAATGGGTGAAGGTACGTGAAGGCCGGTCGCCCCGGCTGACCCAGGCGGACCGGATCAAGCTCATCGGAGCCGACGGCGGCGATCCCATCATCCGGGACGGTGCCGGGTTGAAGTACGCCGCAGGAGCTGACTACGTCGGCCCCGGGTCACTCACGTTCGAGGTCACCGACGGTACCGGCCCGGACGATCCTGCCGGCCTGAAATCAACCTTGAGCATCCGCACCAAGGTCCTGCCGAACCCGAACAAGAACAACCCGCCGGAGCTGCTTGGCGCCAACGTGGACGTTCCCAAGGGTGACTCGGCCAGCACCGATCTGGGCAAGCTGACATCCGACCCCGACCAGGACGACGTCGAGAAGATGAAGTACGAGCTGGTGGGGGATTCACCCGGCGGCTTCAACGTCCGCGTCGAAGGCGCGGCGCTGAAGGTTTCGGCGGCAGAGTCCACGGCTACCGGAACCCGGGCGGCCGTGCAGGTGAAGGCGACGGATCCGCGCGGGCTTGAAGCCACGGCCACGTACCAGCTTGCCGTGACCGCCTCCAACCGGCCCAAACCGGTGGCCAACGACGACGTGCAGGACAACGCCGCCGCCGGCAAGCCGGTGACCATCAACGTCCTTGCCAATGACGCCAACCCGTTCCCGGAAACACCGCTGAAGATCATCGCGGCAAACACGGAAACGGGGAGTGGCAACGTGGATGTCAGCGGGGACTCGGTCACCGTTACCCCTGCTCCGGGCTTCACTGGAACCCTGGTGGTGGCTTACACGGTGGAGGACAAGACGCGGGACAGCTCACGGCATGCCACGGCACGCCTCCGGCTCACCGTCAAGGACAAGCCGGCGGCGCCGACCACGCCACAGGCACAGAGCGTGGGCGACCAGACCGCGTTGCTCAATTGGTCCGCGCCGGCCGATAGGGGCTCAGCGATCACCAAGTACACGGTGTACGGGGAAGGTGGCTTCAAGCAGGACTGCGCGGCCAACACCTGCACCCTGAACGGCCTCACGAACAACACCACCTACCACTTCCAGGTGACGGCCACCAACGAGTTCGGTGATTCCGAGCGGTCCCCGGCCTCCGCCGATGTCCGCCCCGACGTGAAGCCGGATACCCCGCTGGCGCCGTCGCTGAAGTTCGGCGACAGGCAGCTTGCGGTCAACTGGGCCGCTCCGGCCAGCAAGGGCTCGCCCGTGAAGTCCTATGACCTGGAAATTTCGCCTGCTCCTGCCGGCCAGAATGCCCAGATCCAGGGACTGACGTCCGTCAGCTACGTGTGGAAGGGGCTGCAGAACGGCGTCTCTTACAAGGTCCGCGTTTTGGCCCGGAACGATGCCAAGGACCCGTCCGAGTGGAGTCCGTATTCGGCGGCTGAAGTCCCGGCCGGTGTGCCCGCCACTCCGGCTGCACCGAGCGTGGCACAGGCAACTCCGGTTGGTTCCCAAAGCCAGCTCCGCGTCGTGTGGACGGCACCCAACAACAACGGTGATGCCGTATCCGCCTACACGCTGACCACCCTCCGCGGCGGTGCCGCCATCGCAAGCCAGCAGGTGGCAGGCACTTCGCAGAACGTGACAGTGGACAACTCCGAGTCCAGCTACACGTTCACGGTGTCGGCTACGAACAAGGCCGGAACCAGCGCCACCAGCGCGCCGTCAGCAGCCACGCGTGCGGTGGGCAAGCCCGGAACAGTGGGAGCGCCCACGGCCACCCTGGTGGATACCGACGCCAACGGCGGCAAGATCGATGTCCGGTTTACGCAGTTGACGGACGCCCAGCGCAACGGCTCATCGCCGACGGAGATCACCTACCGTTACAGCCTGACGTCCGGAGGTGGGTCCGGCAGTATCCCTGCAGGCGGTGGCGTGGTTGCGGCAGCCAACGGCACCCAGACATCTGTGGTGGTGTGGGCGGTCTCCTCCAGCAGCACCTCCGCGGGTGACGCCAGCGCCCCGTCCAACGCCGTCAATCCCTACGGACTCGCGTTTGCTCCCACGGTCAACGGCAGCAAGAGCAGCGGCGTCGGTGACCAGACAGTTTCCTGGACGTGGAACCAGCCAAGCGGCAACGGCCGTGCGGTGACCGGGTACCGGTACAGCCTGGACAACGGTCCATGGCAGGACACCACGCAGCGGAGCTTCTCCAAGAAAGTCGGTTACAGCGAGACGCACAAGCTCGAGGTCCGCGCCGTGAGTGCCGGACAACCCGGGCGGATCGGCAGTGACACGTCCCGCAGCGGGGCCGAACCGCCGCCGCCGGTACCGACGTCCTGGAACATCACCGCCAGCCCCACGCGAAGCTGCACCGAGCCCCGGAAGGGAACCGACAGTTTCGTCGACGGCAACCCGTCCCAGTGCAATGGCGCGGGCAAGTGGCTGGACGCCGGGGCGCCCGCCACGACCGACCGCTACCAGGTCTGGTACAAGACCTCCAACAACCCCACCGGCATCTGGTACCACCTGACCTCCGGCATGGCATCCGGCAACTGGCTCCGCTGTGACACCTCAAATATCGGCTGCAACCCGCCCAAGGACATGCCGAACCGCTAGCACCACACCGCATCCCACGGCACGGCCCGGAGCCTCCGGGCGGTGCAACGAATTTGACCCAGTAGAAGGAAACAACTTTCATGACCATGACCATCGAGCAGGCCGAGTGGTTTGCCGACACATTCGAAAAGCTGGTTGCCAACGTGGGGCAGGCGGTGCTGGGCAAGGAACACGTCATCCGGCTGACCTTCACCGCGATGCTGGCCGAAGGGCATGTCCTGTTCGAGGACGCCCCCGGCACCGGCAAAACCTCCCTGGCCCGTGCCCTGGCCGCCACCGTGCAGGGCTCCAACAACCGCATCCAGTTCACCCCGGACCTGCTGCCGTCGGACGTGACCGGTGTGACCATCTACGACCAGAAGACGCAGAAGTTCGAGTTCCACAAGGGCCCGATCTTCAACAACATCGTCCTGGCCGATGAAATCAACCGCGCCTCGCCGAAGACCCAGTCGGCGCTGCTGGAGGTCATGGAGGAATCCCGGGTGACCGTGGACGGCGTCACGTATTCCGCCGGCCGGCCGTTCATGGTGATGGCCACCCAGAACCCCATCGAGCAGGCCGGAACCTACCGCCTTCCCGAGGCGCAGCTGGACCGCTTCCTGATCAAAACCTCCATCGGCTACCCGGACCACGCATCCACCGTCCGGCTCCTGGGCGGCAGCAACCTGAAGGACCGGTCCAAGGAACTCTCCGCCGTCATCACCACGCAGGCCGTGGCCGACATGGCGGACCTCGCCGCGACGGCGCACGTCGACACCGCGGTCCTGGAGTACATCTCCCGCCTGTGCGAAGAGACCCGCAATGCCCCGGAAACCAGGCTCGGCGTTTCTGTCCGCGGCGCCCTGGCCATGGTGCGGGCTGCCAAGGTCTGGGCTGCCTCCCAGAGCCGGAACTTCGTCCTGCCGGACGACATCAAGGAACTTGCCCCTGTGGTGTGGACCCACCGGTTCGTCATGGATCCCGAAGCCGAGTTCTCCGGCGCCACCGCCGAGGCCGTGCTCACCAGGATCCTGGCCGATGTCGCGGCCCCGCAGCAGCGCACCAACGCCTGACCGCGTGGCAGCAGCCTGACGCTGCAGCCACCACCACTCCATTCCAGCGCAACAACGAAGGCACATCCCTATGTCCGACGGCACGTCCAGCGGCACCCCGTTGACCCGGTACGCGGAGCGTTTCCAGCAGCTCTTCCACCGGAACGGCCGCCCCACCCGCCTGCACCCGGCAGCGGTATGGTCCGAAGCCAGCAGCACAGTCCTCCAGGCCCTGACACCCGCCTGGCGGGGCGTCCGCGACAGCTGGCTGAAGTATGTGTGGCCGGTCCTTTCCGTGGTCAGCATCCTGGGCTGGTCCGTCCTGGCCGCCGCCATCCTGCTCTGGACCACGGGCCAGGCTTTCGGCTGGCAGGAAGCCACGGCAGCGTCCATCGCCGCGTTCGCGATGTTCGTGATCGCGGTGGCCTTCATCCTGGGCCGATCCTCTTACGGAGTGGTATTGGATCTGGCCCGCACGCGGGTGGCGGTGGGGGACAGCGCCGTGGGCAGCATTGCCGTCTCCAACACCTCGGCCCGTCCACTGCTGCCGGCCGCGCTGGAGCTGCCGGTGGGCAGCACCACCGCCGTCTTCCACCTGCCGCGGATGAAGCCCGGGCAGGTCCACGAAGACCTGTTCACCATTCCTACCGCCCGGCGCGCCGTCATCGTGGTGGGCCCCGTCCGTTCCGTCCGGGCAGACCCCCTGCACCTGCTGCGACGCCAGGTCCTGTGGACCGAGCCGGAGGACCTCTTCGTCCACCCGCGCACGGTTGCCCTTGCAGGATCTGCCGCGGGGTTCATCCGCGACCTTGAAGGCATGCCCACCACGGACCTCTCGAGTGCAGACGTCTCCTTCCACGCCCTGCGCGATTACGTGCCGGGCGATGACCGCCGGCACATCCACTGGAAAACCACTGCCCGGACCAACAAACTGATGGTGCGCCAGTTCGAGGAAACGCGACGCGCCCACCTGGCCATTTCGCTGTCCATCAACACCGACGAATACGCCACGGAAAACGAGTTCGAGATGGCCATTTCAGTGGCTGCCTCCATCGGCCGGCAGGCTATCCGTGAACAACGGGAACTGGATGTCCTGACCCAGAAGGGGCCGCTGCGCTGCGAAACCGGCCGCAACATGCTGGACGACATGACCCGGATCGTCGGCACCCCGATGCGCCGCACCGCCGTCGACCTCGCCCGCACCCTGGCCGACACCGTCCCCAATGCCTCCGTGGTCTTCTTCGTGGTGGGCAGCAATGTGACGGCAACCCAGCTCCGTTCCGCCGCCGCCTCGGTGCCGCCGGGCGTGCGAAGCCTCGCGGTGCGGGTGGAAGCGGGGGCCGCCCCCACCCGGGCCAACATCGCAGACCTTACTGTCCTGACGCTCGGCGACCTGGCCGACCTTGCCATCGTGCTGAGAAAGGCGGCCGCATGAGCACCGCACCGGGCCGCTCCCCGAAAACCCGCTCCCCGCAAACCCGCATCCCGCCGACCCGTACCCGCCGGCAGGCCGCCACCGCGGAATCCGCCTTGGCGAGCGGGCAGCCGCTGTGGCATTTCCTGCTCGACGCCGGCGCCCTGGTGGTCCTGCTGGGCCTGGGCCTGCTCGGCTTCGGCCTGAGCTTTGGCGGCGACCCGTACTACCTGCTGTCCGGGTTCGGCGGCATCATCCTGGGCCTGGCCATTGGGGCGGCGAACGCCCATCTGCGCCTGGGCCTGCTGATCACCACCGCCCTGGCCCTTGCCGCGTACTTGGTGTTCGGCACCTTGCTGGCAGTACCGGACGCAGCCATCGCGGGCTTCGTCCCCACCCTGGACTCGCTGCGGACCCTGCTGCTGGGCGTCGTCTTCGCCTGGAAGGACATGCTCACCGTGGGCGTGCCGGTGGGAACTGCAGGCGGCGTGCTGATCGTCCCGTTCCTGAGCTCGCTCATCACGGCCCTCGTGGCCGCCATCCTGACCTGGCGGGTCCGAAGCCCCTACCTGCCCCTTCTTCCGGTGCTGGTCCTGTTCGTCACCGGCATCGCCTTCAGCACCAATGCCGCCTTCCTGACCCTGGAACGCGGCATCGGCCTGACCGTGCTGGGCATCGCATGGGCCACCTTCCGCCGCGATGCCCTGCGGCGGAACAGCACCAGGCGGGTGGCGGTCAACAACCCGCAGAATGACAGCGCCACCGCACGCCGCGCCCGAATCCGCCGGCTGGGGATGGCCGCAGGAGTCATCGCCGTGAGCGTGGGGATCACTGCCGTGGCCGCGCCACTGGTCAGTGCCGGGGAGGACCGGAAAGTCCTTCGCAACGTGGTGGTACCGCCGTTTGATCCAAAGGACTACATCACGCCCCTGGCCAGTTTCCGGACCTACGTCAAGGACAAGAAGGACGACACGCTGTTCGTGGTCAAGGGCCTGCCGCGGGACGGCCGGGTCCGCCTGGGGGCCCTGGATGCCTTCAACGGCACCAACTACAACATGGACCCCAACGGCTCGGGCAACTTCAGCAAGGTGGGTGACGCCAAGTCCATCAACACCCTTGCCGACTCCTCCGGGGTAGTACCCACCAATGACTACTCGATCGACATCAACATCGAGGACTACCAGGGCTACTTCGTCCCCGGCGGCCGCAAGACCACCGGCATCAGCTTCGACCAGTCCGGCTCCGCCGCGGCCGGCGGTCTCTACTTCAACCCGGGAACGGACACCGCCGTCACCACCAGGGGGTTGTCCAAGGGGGACTCCTACACGGTGCAGGTCTCGGATCCCGTCAAGCTCGAACACGGGCAGCTGACCCAATACGACTTCGCCAAGGTCTCCCTGCCCGATCCCCTGGAGGTTCCGCCGGTGGTGGGCTCCCAAGCCAACGACCTGTCCGCCGACGCCCCCACAGCCATCGACCGGGTGCGCCAGATCGAGGCGCATTTCCAGAAAACCGGCGCCTTCAGCAACGGCCTGGTGAGCGAAGGACAGTTGCCCAGCGTCTCCGGCCACGGCGCCGCCCGCATCCGCAGCCTCCTCACCGCCAAGCAGATGCTCGGTGACGACGAACAATACGCGGTGGCCATGTCCCTGATGCTGCGGCACCTGGGCATCCCGTCCCGCGTGGTGATGGGGTTCTACCCCGAACCGACCAGTCCCGAGAACGGCGCAGGCGAAGTGAAGATCACCGGCAAGGACGTCCACGCGTGGGTGGAGGTGGCGTTCGAGCGGGTGGGCTGGGTCAGCTTCGACCCCACCCCGCCCAAGGACAACATCCCCATCCCGCCGGACCCGGAAAGCAAGTCCAAGCCCAAGCCGCAGGTGCTGCAGCCGCCACCCCCGCCGCAGGAGCCGGCGGATCTGCCGCCGGACTCTTCGCCGGACGCCCTGGACGCGGACCAGAAGAAGAACAACCCGTGGCTGTTCTGGGGCGCCCTCCTGGGCGCGCTGGGCGTTGCAGCGATCCCGCTGGTGGTCCTGGCCCTCCCGCTGTTGCTGATCGCTTTGTTGAAGGCACGACGGCGGAAGTCGCGTTTCCGCGATGGCCACCCCGCCCGGCGTGTGGGCGGAGGATGGAACGAGGTGGTAAGCCTCGCGACCGACCTGGGCGCCGCCGTCGACACCCGCTCGACACGGCGCGAAAGCGCCGTCGTCCTGGCCGAAGCCTTCCCTGCGACCTCGGGGACCACCACCATGCTGGCCCGCCGGGCGGACGCCTCGATCTTTGGGGCCGGAGAACCCAGCGAGGAGCAGGTCCGCGAGTACTGGACCATCGTTGATGGTTCCCTCAAGGAAATGACCTCGGGCATGGGCTTCTGGCGCCGGCAGCAGGCACGGTTTTCGCCCCGTTCGCTGCTCGCCGACGCGCGGACCGCCATGGACTCCCGCAGCGGCCCGAAGTTGCCCGGCGGCCGTCTGGCACTGCCGACGGTGCCGGGGATCCTTGCCGCGCGCCGCCGTCGTACCTCCGGCAGTTCCACCCCGCCGCAGGGCCGGGCTACCGGACCGCAGGAGGGCACGGGCGCGGCGCCGGACCGGTCTGGTGCAGAGCGCCAGCAGGTACCAGGCCAGCAGGCACCAGAGCAGCAAGGACCTGGCCAGCAGTGAAGCCCGACGCCGAACGCTGCCCCCGCTGCCAACAGCAGATCCGCGCGGGAGCCACCTTCTGCACTGCCTGCGGTGCCCCGCTGCCCAACCGGGCGGCGCGGCGCAGCCGCACTTCGGACCCGGTTGCGGACCACGGCCCAGGTTCCGCCCGGGAGGCGCGTCCCGCGCACGTGCCAGGGATTCCCGGTACTATCCCGGTAGTAGAAAGGCCCCCGGCAGGTCGGCAGGCGGGCACGTTGACGGGTCCCGTACATGCGGGCACCGGGCCGGGCAGGACCGGCGGTTCCACCATGGTGGAAGCCGCTCCAGGGGGAGGAACGGGAATGGCAGTGAACCTTCAGCTTGTTCCGGCTGCGGCGGGCAAGCGGCTCGGTGCTGCAGTCATTGACTGGATGCCCGGGGTGGCGGTGCTGGTGGTGGCCTTCGCCATCGGTTTTGCCGGCATCACCCGGACCAGAAGCGGCGGCTTCATCATTTACGACACGTCCTCCCTGGTGCTGTTCGGCGGGATCGGCCTTGGTTTGACCCTTGCCTACCTGTTCGTCGTCCTCGGGCTGGAGGGCCGCAGCGGCAAGACGCCCGGGAACCTCCTGATGGGGATCCGCAGCGCGGACCAGGACGGCTATGCGCCCGGCGCTGGTGCAGTCTTCCTGCGCGGCCTTATCACCGGAGCGGGCATCCTGCTGGCCCTGCTCGCGGCGGTGCTGGTTGTGGTGTTCAAGTGGTTTGACGCTGCCTTGTTCATCCTTGGGCCGCTGCTCCTGGTGGGTGCGGTGTGGGCTGTGCTGGTGGTGGTCTCCTGCCGGTGGGACAAGAACGGCGGGCTGCGCGGCTGGAATGACGCCGCCGCCAAGACCCTGGTGTTCGACGTCAAGGCAGGCCGGGACCCCATCACCACCGGCGGTATCCAGGGACCCTACAGCTTCGCGCCCCTGGACCTTCCGCCCGTGCAGCAGGTGCTGTCCCCGGTGGCCGGTGCCAACGCGCCCCACGCGGGAGGATCCCAGGCATCGGCGTTGCAGGCGTCGGCGTCCCCACTACCCGACCCCCAGCCGCCGGCAGCCTTCACGCCCGCACCTTTCGCACCCCAGCCAAACGCACCCCAGCCGGTCGCACCCCAACACGGTGCGGCCCAGGCGGCCGCGCCCCAAGCATCCGCGGCCCAGGCGCCCCAGGCACATGCGCCGTCGGCCACCATGCCGTCCCAGACCATGCCCTACACCTCGCCGGCATCCTTCGCGCCAGCCGGCGCTGCCGCTGGCCACCGCGTGACCCCGCCGCATGCGGACGACGACGTCGAACGCACCCAAGTGCGCCCGGGCGCTGGCGTCGCGGCCCCACTAGCGGTCCTGCGGATCCGCCTTGACGACGGCCGGGACTTCCAGCTGGACCGCAGCGTGCTGGTGGGCCGCAACCCCGTGGGGGCGGTCGGGGAGCAGCATGCCCAACTGCTGGCCGTGGACGATCCCGGCCGCTCCATTTCGAAGACCCACCTGCACCTGCTCACCGACGGCGCGGGCATCTGGGTTACGGACCGGCACTCAACCAACGGAAGCGCGGTCACCACTCCGGACGGACTGCGCACCCCCTTGGTGCCGGGCGTCCCCACATTTGTTACCCCGGGCTCCAGCGTGCACTTTGGAGACCGTACCTTTTACCTAGGACAGGCATGAACCAGCACCCCGCCAGTGTTTCCTCCACCATCCAGCCGGGGCCGGGCCTTAGCCTCTCCTGCGGCTACGGGACGGACAGGGGCCTCCGCCGGGAGCTGAACGAGGATTCGTACATCGCCGCCGATCCGGTCTTCGCCGTGGCCGACGGCATGGGCGGCCATGAAGCCGGCGAAATTGCCAGCGGCCTGTGCGTGCGTGCCCTGGCCGGGATGCCCCAGGTCACCACGGGGGAGCGGAACATCACGGCGTCCGTCCTCCAGCAGTACCTGGTCCGCGCCGACGCCTCCATCCGTGAAGCCACCGGAGCCCGCGCCGGCACTACGCTGACCGGCGCAGTCATTGTGGAACAGATGGGCATGCCCTACTGGCTGGTCATGAACATCGGCGACTCCCGCACTTACCGGCTCAGCCAGGGCCACTTCGAACAGATCAGCGTGGACCACTCCGAAGTCCAGGAACTCGTGGACGCGGGCGAAATCACCGCGCAGGAAGCCACCGTCCACCCGCGCCGGCACGTGGTCACCCGGGCCCTGGGCACGGGGGATGAGACGGAGGCGGACTACTGGCTCATCCCCGTCGAGGAAGGCGACCGGGTGCTGGTCTGTTCCGACGGCCTCACCGGGGAACTGGCGGACGATGACATCCTCCGCATCCTCAGCACCGTCGCTGATCCCCAGGATGCCGTGGATGCCCTGATCCAGGCGGCCCTGCGCAGCGGCGGCCGCGACAACGTCACCGCCATCGTGGTGGACGCACGGAACGTGGCGAACGACGACGGCGCCGGCACCACAGCGCCCCGCCACACCCCCGCTGAGGGGGACGAGGTGACGCTGCCGCGCCCGCCGGCCTCAGAAGCCGTGACAGAGCCCCTGCCCGAACCGCTGGTTGACGGCGCTGGTCTGGCAGAGGGTGCTGGGCTCATTGAAGGCGCTGGGCCGGCGGAGGACACTGGGCGCGTGGACGGCAGCGGGCTGGAGGGAGAGCCGGGCGATGACAGGCGCTAGCTACATTCCGGGCCGCTGGCTGGGCATCGTCCGGTCCCAGACCGCAGTTCTGCTGGGCCCGGAGGCGCCCGCTGAACTCGCCGGCGCCCTGTGGGAACTCCTGGCCGGCCGGCCGGAGCCGCACGAGGTCCTCGCGGCCGTGACCAGCAGCTCCGGCGGATCCCTGACCCGTATACCGTCCTTCGGCATCCTCGACTTCAACGGGTCGCTGCGGGTCTTCCTGCGCGGTGACATCGACCTTCGTGTCGAGCAGCCCGGTGGCGCCGTGGACCTTGACGGCAGGGACGTGACCACCTGGAACGAACGCAAGTTCGCCGTGCCCGGCACGTGCAGGCTGGGTATCGAAGACGGCAGTATCGGCAGCACCGATGCCGCCGGTGGCACAGGGGGCGCTGCGGCGCCTGAACTGCCGCTGGGGGAGGGCGTGGTGCTGCTGTCGTCCCTGACCTTCGGTGCACGCTCCGGCCCTGCCGCGGTCGACGCCCCGGCTGTCATCAATGGCCCCGCTGTCGTCGACGCTCCCGCTCCCGTCGACGCTCCCGCTGCCGTCAGTGTCTCCGCTCCCGTCTTTGTCGCCGCCGCGCATGAGGCGGAATCAGGGCATACCCCCACGGCTCCCGACGGTCCATTCGCCGTGAACGCTGCCGGTAAAGTGAACGGTACCGGCGATCTGGATTCTGTCGCCGAGACGGTAGTGGGCGTCATCGACGGGGACCCGGACGAGGACGTCAACGATGACCTGAGCGATGACATGGACGAGGATCTGGACGGGGAACGTTCGGAGAGCGGTGATTTGAACCCCGCGTTCGACGCGGACGGCCTTGACCCGGACGCCACCATCGCCCCCGGCACCATCATTGGGGCCGATGAAGAGCTGATGGTGGAGCCTGGCGGGCTGGAACCGGCCGGCGCTGAGCCTTCCGGGCCGGAAACTGATGCAGGCGAAGCCGCTCCGGCGGTGGAACTGACCAGCTCCTACGACCACCTTTGGGACCGCACCGTCATGCGCAACATCGAGGACGCAGCGGTGCGCGAGGAACCCGATGCCGACTCCGGCCACGTGGTCCAGCAGCAACCCCCGGCCCTGCCCGCGCCCGGACCATTGCCCGCCCTGGATGCCCCTGAGGACGCCGCTAAGGATGCCGGAGCGCACGATCCGGCAGCCGGTTCCGGGGCAGCAACGGATCCCGGCACCGGAGCTGGCAGTGACGACTCCGCCGCAACTGGCACCGATGACGCCGCAGCGGCTTCAACTCCGCCCCGTCCAGCCCCCACCGGGCTCATCGACTCCGTGCCCTGGCGCACCGGTGGAACAGCGACGGGGGGAACAGCGTCGCAACCGGCGGCCCCCGCCCCTCCGCCGGAGCCGACCCTGGGCACGCCGCCAGCTCCGGCAGGCCAGGAGCCTTTTGCATCCGCCGCCGGTGCAGCCAGCCCCGCTCAGGGCACTAACCCCGCCCACCCCGGCACCGGCTTCGATCCCGACCACGACGGCCAGACGGTCATGAAGAGCAGCCTCCCGGGAGCGGGTTCCGGCCCGGCAGCCCCGGTGACCGCGCAGCAGAACGGCGGCGATGGACCGCTGGTACTGGCCCGGGTCTGCGGGCAGGGCCACGCCAACCCGCCAACCCGTGCCCAGTGCAGCGCCTGCGGGGGTGCCCTGCTGCCGGATGCGGCGCAGGTTGCGCGTCCCCGGCTGGGCCGCATGCGGCTGTCCACCGGTGAACTCCTGGACCTGGACCAGTCAATGGTCATCGGCCGCCAACCCTCCGTGTCCCGCGTGCAAGGCGGGGTGATGCCACGGCTG
Source organism: Pseudarthrobacter defluvii (assembly GCF_030816725.1). Lineage (NCBI taxonomy): Bacteria > Bacillati > Actinomycetota > Actinomycetes > Micrococcales > Micrococcaceae > Pseudarthrobacter > Pseudarthrobacter defluvii. Next base: position 2,870,482 of record NZ_JAUSYG010000001.1, on the reverse strand, counting down.
GTACAGGTGGCCAGCCCGGGCGGGGACATCTCCAGGTCCCATGTTGAGGTTCGGCTCGAGGGCTGGCACGTGATGCTCTGCGACCTCAAAGCCACCAACGGCACCGTCCTGGTCCGCGAAGGCCAGCCGCCGCGCCGCCTGGCCCAAAACGAGATGGCCATCCTGCTCGACGGCGACATCGCGGAACTGGGCGACAACATCTCGCTGCGCTTTGAGGAGATCCCGTGAGTTCCAAGCGTCCCGTCGCGCCGCCGCCCCGCATTCCGGGGTTCACGTATATCAGCCTGCTGGGGTCCGGCGGCTTTTCCGATGTCTACCTCTACGAACAGGACAGGCCGCGCCGGAAGGTGGCGGTCAAGGTGCTGCTTTCCGACCTGAAGACAGAGGGCGCCCGCCGGCGCTTCGAATCAGAAGCCAACCTGATGGCCCAGCTGTCCTCGCACCCGTACATCGTCACCATCTTTGAAGCCGAAGTGACGGATGACGGGCACTCCTACCTGGCCATGGAGTACTGCTCCCGGCCCAGCCTGGACGTCCGGTACCGGCGGCAGCGCTTCAGCGTGGATGAGGTGCTGGCGGTCGGTATCCAGGTGGCCTCCGCCGTCGAGACCGCCCACCGCGCCGGCATCGCCCACCGCGACATCAAGCCCGCCAACATCCTGGTCACGGACTACAACCGGCCTGCCCTCACCGACTTCGGCATCTCCGGCACCCTGGCCGGGGACGCGGACGACGACTCCGGCATGTCCATCCCGTGGTCCCCGCCGGAGCAGTTCCGGGACGGCCCGGTGGACGGCGTCATGGTGGACGTCTGGGCCCTGGGCGCCACGCTCTACACCCTGCTGGCCGGCCGCTCGCCCTTCGTCATGCCCGGGGCGGACAACTCGCAGCGCGAACTCATCAACCGGATCAGCAACACGGCCCTGCCCCGGCTGGGCCGTGCAGATGTGCCGGAATCCCTGGAACTGGCGCTGGCCACGGCCATGGCAAAGTCGCCGCAGTCCCGGTACTCGTCCGCCCACGCCTTCGCCCTGGCCCTGCAGCGTATCCAGGCCGAGCTGAACCTCTCCGTCACGCCCTTCGAGGTCCTGGAGGAGCCACAGCAGGACGAGAGCCACCCGGACGACGGCACCGAGGAGACCCGCGTCCGCAGCATCGCAGCCATCGATCCGGAACGCACCGGCAGCGCCCCCACCTTCCCGGCACGCACCCGCCCCAACACGCCCGGCGCCCATCTTCCCGGCACCGCGACCGACGCGACGGGACGCAGGGGCGGCGCGCTCCCGCCGTCGTCCTTCACCCCTGCTGCACCCACCCAATGGCGGGCTGCCCCGGCAGTGCCGCACATTCCGGCTGGTCCCGTTGGAGCAGCAGGCGCAGGGGGAGCGGCCGACGGCGGCGGGCAGGGGGAGTGGGCCCAGTCCACCGTCCTGCGCGGCAGCACGGGGGTGGTCAACTACGGTGCGCCGGTTCCGGGCGGCCGTGGGCCGGAGCAGGACTCCGCCTACACCGCCGACGCAACAGTGCAGCGGGCCGTGCAAGTGGAGGAGCCGCAGGCGGCACCGGAAACGGACCACTCAAAGCGCAACCTGTGGCTGGCGATCTCCGGCGGCACCGTCCTGTCGCTGGCGGCGGTGGTGGGAATTGTGGTGGCCAACGCCGCGCCGGGCCCGCCCAAGACGGAGGCAACGCAACAGGTGAGCAAACCCCCTGCGGATGCCCTGGACAACGGCACGGTGCCGGACGTGGAGGGCCTCAAGGGTTCCATCGGCGGCGATGGGGAAGCCAGCTTCACGTGGACCAATCCGCAGCCCAAGGAAGGGGACACCTACAAGTGGAAGGTGTACACCTTGGGCGGGAACAGCGCCGAGTTCCATGCCGTGGACAAGCCGCCCGTCAAGGTCCGGCCCAACCCCACCGGGCAGACCTGCATCCAGGTGATGATCGTCCGCTCGGACGGTGCGTTCTCACCCATGGAGGCGAACTCCATCGCCTGCACCGGCCAGTGACAGGCCTGCGGGCAGTGGCAGGCCCGCGGCGGCCATCGACATCCGGGGGTCGCCACCCGGCAACAGCACGCGAACAGCACTCCGGTCACCGGAACACTTCTGCCCTGAGGAGGCACGGATCATGGGGGATCTAGCAATAGATTTCTGTGGCGAATGGTATGAGCCATCGGATGAGGACGTCTTCAATATCGGGCGCGAGGGCGATCTCGAGGTGGACGACAACCCGTACCTGCACCGGCAGTTCCTGCAGGTGGCCCGCTACGACGGGATCTGGTGGCTCAGCAACGTGGGGACCATGCTCTCCGCCACCGTGGCCGACGCATCCGGCGGCATGCAGGCCTGGCTGTCGCCCGGCGCCCGGATTCCGCTGGTGTTCAGCCATACCAACGTGATCTTCACGGCCGGACCCACGACGTATGAGTTCGCCGTGCACCTGAAGACGCCGTCCTTCCGGCAGGAAGCCAGGGAAGGGGCCAGCAGCGGGGACACCACCATCGGCCCCGTGGTCTTCACCGACGCGCAGAAGGCGCTGATCGTGGCGCTCGCCGAACCGGTGCTCCGGCGCGAAGGCACCGGCTTCAGCACCATCCCGTCCTCGGCGGCCGCCGCCAGGACCCTGGGCTGGGCGTTGACCCGCTTTAACCGCAAACTCGACAACGTCTGCGACAAGCTGGACCGGGTGGGTGTCGCGGGGCTGCGCGGCGGCGGCGGCAAGCTGGCCACCAACCGCCGGGCCCGCCTCGTGGAGCACGCCGTCACCACCCACCTGGTGACCTCCGATGACCTGTACCTGCTCGAAAAGATGAGGGGCGTGGACGAAGGATGAGGATCCGGCTGACACTCCGCCGCGAACCCGCCGGAGCCAAGGACCTGGCCGTCACGGTGGACGGCCTGGCCACCGTGGCGGACATTGCCACCGTGCTGTGGGCGGCCGATCCCGACCGCAAGGGCACGCCTGCGCCGGAGAACCTGTCCCTGCGCATCGACGAAGCCTTCGTGGGCGCCGGCATCAGCGGAAACATCCTGGCCCGGGAGGACAACCTCCTCGAATCCGGCCTGCGGCCCGGCTCCGTGGTGTCGCTGGCCCAGGTGAGCGAACAGTTCCACGAACCCGGGGCGAGCCGCGGACCTGCCGCGGCTACGCTGCGCGTGCTTTCCGGGCCCGACGTCGGCCGCGAATTTTCGCTGCCCACCGGCACCAGCTACATCGGCCGGGACCGGGACGTGGACATCCGGCTGACGGACCCGCTCACCTCCAAGCGGCACGCCCGGATCACGGTGGGCGAGGGCATCGAAATCGTTGACACCAATTCCGCCAACGGCCTCCTGATGGACGGGCTGCCCGTCACCCGCGCCACCCTCAACTCCTCCGACACGGTAACCCTGGGGGACACCACCGTCACCGTGGTGCCGCTGGGGCACAATCATGCGGCAGCGCCGACGTCGCCCCTTGTGGACTTCAACCGCTCCCCGCGCGTGGTGCCCCGCTTCGACGTGCCCAAGCGCGTCCTTCCCGCCGGGCCCAAGCGGCCCGAGGACCAGCCGTTCCCTTACATCATGCTGGTGGCGCCCCTGATGATGGGCGCCGTCATCTTCGCGGTCACGCAGAACGTGCTGTCCATGGTGTTCATGCTGATGATGCCCCTGTTCATCGTGGGCCACTACGTGGACACGAAAATGCGGACCCGGAAACAGCAGAAGGAACAGCTCAAGCAGTTCCGTGCCTCCATGGCCGCCTTCCGGCAGGACCTGACCGAGCTGCAGCAGGTGGAACGGGCGGTCCGGCTCCAGGAAGCGCCGTCCGTCAGCGACACCGTGGATGCCATCTACAAGCTCGGGCCGCTGCTGTGGACGCACCGGCCGGAGCACCTGTCCTTCCTGGGCCTGCGCTTCGGGCTGGGGACCGGACCGTCCCGCATTCCGCTGGAAGAACCCTCCAACAACGACACTGAGGTCCAGTACGCCCGCGAAATCCAAGACTGCATCAAGCAGTTCAGCGAGATCGAAGGCGTCCCGGTGGTCTCCCAGCTGCGCACTTCCGGCGCCCTGGGCATCGCCGGCGCCCGCGGCCTGGTGGACGACGTTGCCCGCGGCATGGTGCTGCAGCTCGTCGGCCTGCATTCCCCGGCCGAGGTGGTGCTCACCGCCATTACTTCCGCCCAGTCGCGGGAGCGCTGGAACTGGCTGCAGTGGCTGCCGCACGTTGGTTCGGGCCACAGCCCCCTGTCGGGGGACCACCTTGCCGCCGGTTCGGCCGGCGGCTCCTCCCTGCTGGCCCGGCTCGAAGACCTGGTGGATGCCCGCGAGGCCGCCGCCAAGCGGTCCGCCCCGGACCTGCGCCCCGGCATCGACCCGGTGAAGCACGAGCTCGAAGAACCCGTCCTGCCGTCCGTACTGGTCATCGTGGAGGACGACGCCCCTGTGGACCGCGGCCGCCTCACCCGGCTGGCGGAACGCGGACCCGACTCCGGCGTCCACGTCCTGTGGGTGGCCACTGATATCCAAGCCCTCCCGGCCGCCTGCCGCGACTTCATGGTGGTGGACGGCGACCACGGCACCACCACCGGCCAGGTGCGACTGGGCCGCCACACCTACCCGGTCAGCTGTGAGAGCGTTGATGCCGAGCTCGCCGCACAGCTGGCCCGGATGCTGGCGCCCGTGGTGGATGTGGGCAAGCCCGTCAATGACGACTCCGACCTGCCGCGCGCGGTGTCCTACGCAACGCTGATCGGGAAGGACTTCCTGGACAACCCCCAGGCCGTAGCCGAGCGCTGGACGGAAAACAACTCTGTGCATGCCACTGCCGTGGCCAACCGCAAGGACAACGGCACCCTCCGTGCCCTGGTGGGGTCCAAGGGCATCGAACCGCTGTACCTGGACCTGAAGAACGAGGGGCCGCACGCGCTGGTGGGCGGCACGACCGGCGCCGGTAAATCCGAGTTCCTGCAGTCCTGGGTCATGGGTATGGCTGCCGCCTACAGCCCGGACCGGGTCAGCTTCCTCTTCGTGGACTACAAGGGCGGCGCCGCGTTCGCGGACTGCATCAACCTCCCGCACACCGTGGGCCTGGTAACAGACCTGTCCCCGCACCTGGTTCGCCGCGCCCTCACCTCCCTGCGGGCCGAACTGCACTACCGGGAGCAGCTGCTGAACCGGAAGAAGGCCAAGGACCTGCTGGCCCTGCAGCGGGAGGCCGACCCCGAGGCGCCGCCGTACCTGATCATCATCGTGGACGAATTCGCGGCCCTTGCCAATGACGTTCCCGAATTCGTCGACGGCGTGGTGGACGTGGCCGCCCGTGGCCGCTCGCTCGGGCTGCACCTGATCCTGGCCACCCAGCGGCCCGCCGGCGTCATCAAGGACAACCTTCGCGCGAACACCAACCTCCGGGTGGCACTGCGCATGGCCGACGAGGACGACGCCACCGACATCCTCGGCGTCCCGGACGCCGCCTACTTCGACCCCGCCATCCCAGGCCGCGGCGCTGCCAAGACCGGGCCCGGCCGCATCCAGGGATTCCAGACCGGCTACGCGGGCGGCTGGACCACTGACAAGCCGCAGCGGCCTCAGATCGACATCGTGGAAATGGCGTTCGGCTCCGGTCCCAGCTGGGAAGCACCGGCCCCTGACAAGCCCGTTGCCCAGGAACCGGCCGGCCCCAACGACATCGCCAGGATGACCTCCACCATCGTGCACGCCGCAGGCGAACTGGCCATCCGGCCGCCGCGGAAACCGTGGCTGGATGAGCTGGCCAAGACCTACGACTTCTCCAAGCTGCCCAACCCCCGCACCGACGAACAGCTGCTGCTGGGCGTTGCCGACGATCCCGTCCACCAGGACCAGCCCACCGTGTTCTACGAACCGGACCGGGACGGCAACATGGCCATCTACGGCACCGGCGGCTCGGGCAAGTCCGCCGCCCTGCGCGGCATTGCCATCGCCGCCGCGGTCACCCCGCGCGGCGGCCCGGTCCACGTGTACGGCATCGACTGCGGTTCTTCGGGGCTGCGGATGCTCGAAGAGCTTCCACACGTGGGCGAGATCATCAACGGCGACGATGTGGAACGGGTAGGCCGGCTGCTCCGGCTCCTGCGGGACATCGCCGAGCTGCGCTCGGCGCAGTTCGCCGAGGTCCGTGCGTCCACCATCGTGGAGTACCGGAAGCTGGCCAACCGGCCCGACGAGAAGCGGATCTTCGTGCTGGTGGACGGCATGTCCGCGTTCCGGGAGGCCTACGAGCACAGCAAGCTTTCCGGGCTCTGGGACATCTTCCTCCAGCTGGCCACGGACGGCCGGACCCTCGGCATCCACCTGGTGGTCACGGGGGACCGGCCCAATGCCGTCCCCGCGTCGCTGCTGGCGTCCATCCAACGCCGGCTGGTCCTGCGGCTCTCCAATGAGGACGACTACATTTCCATGGATGTGCCCAGGGATGTCCTCACCGCCAACTCGCCCCCGGGCCGCGGACTCCTCGACGGACTGGAAGTCCAGCTGGCCGTCCTGGGCGGCAACTCGAACCTTGCCCTGCAGGCCCGGGAAGTCCACAAGCTCAGCGAAGCCATGCTGCGGCAGGGACTGGATACCGCCCCCGGGATCGGGCGGCTTCCCGAGCAGGTGGACCTGGACGTCCTGCCCGCCGGAACCGCGGACCTGCCGGTCATCGGCGTGGACGACGAGTCCCTGCAGCCCGCCGAGATCATGGCACGGGGCCCCTTGCTGCTGGCCGGCCCCCCGGGTGCCGGGCGGACCGTAGCCCTGGTGACCCTGGCCTACGCGCTGCGCCGCTCCAACCCCGCCACCGAACTGATCTACCTCGGGTCCCGCCGGTCCGCCGTCGCGTCCCTTCCCATCTGGAACCGCTCCGTGGTGGGCCCGGACGACCTCGCCGAGGTGGTGGAGGACCTGGTGGAGCACTCCACCGGGAACCCGGGAACGGTGGCCTTCTTCATCGAAGGCCTGACGGAGTTCACCGACACCATCGCCGAATCAAGCCTGGCGCAGCTGGTGACGGCGTCGCTCAAAGCTGAGCAGTGGGTGGTGGGCGAGTCTGAATCCTCCACCTGGTCCAGCGCCTGGCAGCTTGCCCAGCCCTTCAAGTCCGGCCGGCGCGGCCTGCTGCTCAACCCCGGGGACATCGAGGGCGACAGCCTGCTCAACACCTCCCTGGGCCGGGTCAGCCCGGAGTTCATCCCTGGCCGCGGCTACGTGGTGGGACGCGGCAAGGCGCGGAAAATCCAGGTGGCGCTGCCGCCGGAAAACCGGGACTGAGCAGGCCGGACACCTGCGGGGCCGCAACTGCTGCGGATTTGCGGCCCCGCAGCGCGCTGTAGAAGACTACCGGGGACACCAGAAAGCCGTGGTGGGGGGCTGCGCGCATCGAAAGGTAGCAATGACCCCGTCCACACCGGTCCGCCACGCTGTTTCGACGACGATATCCGCAGCCGCGCTGGCCCTCGCTTTTGGCTTCTTCCCAACAGGCCCGGCACTCGCTGCAACCACGGAACCATCGCCCGCCCCCACATCGGCTACCCAGGCAGCACAAGACTGCGGGCTCGTCTGCCTGCCCATCCTCGCCAGCAGCCCGGACACAGGACAAAACGGGCGGTCACGGAAGTCCAAAGAACCGGCTCCGCCACCCGCGCAGCCGGCGCCACCTTCCGAGCCGCCCGCCCAACCCGCCCAGCCGCAACCGCCACAGGCAGATACCCCACGATCTGGCACGCAGGCGCCTGATCCGGCCGCGGTCCCCGCTACTGTGCCGCAAGTCCCGGACGAACCTGCAGCCGGCAGTTCCTCTCCCTCCGCCGGTTACCGCCCACCCACCGGCCCGTCCAGCGGAAAGGACTGGAACAGCCCTGTCACCCGGTCTGCAGCGCCTACCCAATTGGCTGCCGTTGCCCCCGCCGGTGGGCAGGGCCCAGGGGGACCTGCCCTCCTGCCGATCACCCTTGGAGCGGTGCTGCTGGCTGTGTCTGGCGCTGCCTTCGCCTGGTGGAACCGCAACCGGAACCGGCTCCGGTTGCACTGAGCGATGGCGGCGGAAGCTCTTCCTGCCCGCCGCCTTCCTCCCATTGACTGTCCGGGGTGTAAGGCAAGATAGGTCTGTGAGCACAGGACCAGGACCCGCAGAGAAGACCGCCACCCGGGCCACGGCGCCGCACGAGCCCGAGGCGATCCCCACCGGGGCCATCCGCGAGGAATACGAAAACCTTGCTGACCTGGTGCGGAGATACCGGTTCGCGTACTACCAGGAGGACGCGCCGCTGGTGTCGGACGCCGAGTTCGATTCCCTCTTCCGCCGCCTCGAGGAGATCGAGGCGCTGCACCCGGAGCTGGTGGCAAACGATTCACCAACCCAGGAAGTGGGCGGCGAGGTGTCAGCGGCGTTTGCACCCGTTGAACACCTGCAGCGGATGTACAGCCTTGAGGATGTCTTCTCGCTCGAGGAGCTTGAGGCATGGCTCAACCGGGCGGAGGCCAGCATTGAAAAGATCGGTGACGGCGGGGCGAAAGCCGCCTGGCTGACCGAACTCAAGATCGACGGCCTGGCAGTCAACCTCCTGTACCGGGACGGCAAGCTCGTGCGCGCCGCCACCCGCGGCGACGGCACCACCGGCGAGGACATCACCCACAACCTGCTCACCATCAAGGAAATCCCGCAGGAACTGCGCGGCAGCGGATTCCCGGCGGAGATGGAGGTGCGCGGCGAAGTCTTTATCCCGTCCAAGGCCTTCGCCGAGTTCAACGAAGCACTGATCGAAGCCGGGAAGGCGCCGCTGGCCAACCCCCGCAACGCCGCCGCCGGTTCCCTGCGGCAGAAGGACCCGGCTGAGACGGCCAAGCGGCCGCTGAAGATGTTCGTCCACGGCATCGGTGCCCGCGAGGGGCTTGCGGCCGGCAGCCAGTCGGAAACGTACGGGTTGCTCAAGGAGTGGGGTCTGCCGGTCAGCCCCTACTTCGAGGTGCTGGAAACCCGCGACGACGTGCTGGCCTTTATCAGCCGGTACGGCGACCAGCGCCATAAGCTGCTCCATGAGATCGACGGCATCGTCATCAAGGTCGATGGTTTCGCCACCCAGCGGGCCCTTGGCAACACCACCCGCGTCCCCCGCTGGGCCGTGGCCTACAAATACCCCCCGGAGGAAGTCCACACCAAGCTGCTGGACATCCAGGTCAATGTTGGCCGCACCGGCCGCGTCACCCCCTACGGCGTCATGGAGCCGGTCAAGGTGGCCGGTTCCACCGTGGAGATGGCCACCCTGCACAACCAGGACGTGGTCAAGGCCAAAGGCGTCAAGATCGGCGACATCGTGATCCTGCGCAAGGCAGGGGACGTCATTCCGGAGATCGTGGGCCCGGTCCTGAACCTCCGCGACCAGCAGGACCCGCCGGTGCGCGACTTCGTGATGCCCACCGAATGTCCTTCCTGCGGCACTCCGCTGGCTCCGGCCAAGGAGGGCGATGTGGATGTGCGCTGCCCAAACGCCAGGTCCTGCCCGTCCCAGCTGCGGGAGCGGGTATTCCATGTTGCCGGCCGCGGCGCCTTCGATATTGAGGCACTGGGCTGGGAAGCTGCCATCGCCCTGACCCAGCCCGCCGAACCGGAAGTGCCGCCGCTGGCCTCCGAAGCCCGGCTGTTCGACCTCACCCCCGAGGACCTGGCGGACGTCCGGATCCGGCGCGAGAAGAAGGCCAAGGGCGTGCCCACGGGCGAGTACGAGCTGGTGCCGTACTTCTTCAGCAAGGGCACCGCCAAGTCACCGTCCAAGCCCACCGCCACCACGCAGAAGCTCTTCAAGGAACTCGAGAAGGCCAAGACCCAGCCCCTGTGGCGTGTGCTGGTTGCCCTGTCCATCCGGCACGTTGGTCCGCGCGCATCGCGGGCCCTGGCTCAGGCGTTCGGCTCCATGGACCGCATCCGCGCCGCGTCCGAGGAGGAACTCGCCCACGTGGACGGCGTGGGACCCACCATTGCCGCAGCCCTGAAGGAATGGTTCGCCGAGGACTGGCACGTGGAAATCGTCGACCGCTGGGCTGCTGCCGGGGTGCGCATGGAGGATGAACGCGACGAGTCAATGCCGCGCACACTCGAAGGGCTCACTGTGGTGGTCACCGGCTCGCTGCCCAACTTCAGCCGCGACGAGGCCAAGGAGGCCATCCTGCTCCGGGGCGGCAAGGCGGCGGGCTCCGTGTCCAAGAACACCAGCTACGTAGTGGCGGGCGAGAGCGCCGGCAGCAAGCTGGACAAGGCAGAGCAGTTGGGAATCCGCGTGCTGGATGAGGACGGGTTCCGGCAATTGCTCGACGGCGGCCCGGCAGCTGTGGGCGACGGGCCAGCAGCAGCGGACCGGGACGTGATGGAAGACGAGGCAATGGAAGAAAAGACTGAGGAGAACGCATGACGTCCGCAACGGAGCTGCTGGAGGTGGCCAAGCAGGCCGCCGCGGCAGGCGCCAACGTTCTCTCCGACCGCGACGGCAACGCACTGGACGCGAGCAACAAGGGCGCGGCAGGGGATTGGGTAACCGCGTACGACGTTGCCGCCGAAAGCGCGGTGCGGGACGTCATCTCCGCTGCCCGCCCGGGCGACAGCATCACGGGCGAGGAGCAGGGAACCACGCGCCCTGTTGATCCCACCGGCTACCGCTGGTCCATCGACCCACTGGACGGCACCACGAACTTCATCCGCAACATCGTCTATTACGCCACCTCCGTGGCGGTGGCCGACGTCGACGGCGTCTGGCTGGCCGGCGTCGTCAACGCCCCGGCGCTGGGGCGGGTGTACTACGCCGCCCGCGGCCAGGGTGCGTGGCGTCAGGAACGCGACACCGTCACCAGGCTTGAGGGGCCCATACCGGGCCGGGCCGGGCAGATCCTGGCCACCGGGTTCAGCTACGAGCCCGATATCCGCGCCCAGCAGGCGGCCGCCTTCGGTACTTTGATGGATGGCTTTGCCGATGTCCGCCGGCTCGGTTCCGCCGCCCTTGACCTGTGCATGGTGGCTGACGGAACCCATGACGCCTACGGCGAACGGGGGCTGAACGAACACGACTTTTCTGCAGGAGCGCTGATTGCGGAAGAAGCCGGCTGCTGGGTGCGCAGGCCGCGCCTCACCAGCCCCCTCGACGGCGGTCCCACAGATGACGAGCGGCTGGATGCCTGGACCTGCGCGGCCAGCCTTGAACTGTCCGGGAAGTTCCCGCTGTAGGCACCCCCAGTACTGATAGTTCGATCACGGAAAGCGCGTTTACGCCGGACCCGGGGCACGCGGGCCACTACCATTGACGGGTGCACAAGCAGTTGACCATCCGTCCCGCCGTCCAGGCCGATTTCGACGCCGTCGCCCGCATCACCGGCGACTCCTACCTCTCCGCAGGCTACTTCGACGACGCCGCGCACCCCTACATGGTGAAGATCATGGATGTGGCAGAGCGCGCGGAGCAGGCCACCATCTGGGTGGCAGAACGGGAAGGGACCGTCATGGGTTCGGTCACGCTGGCACTGGCCGGGGAACCGTACGCGGACATCGCGCTGCAGGACGAGCTGGAATTCCGCATGCTGGTGGTGGACCCGGCTGTCCAGCGCAGCGGTGCCGGCAAGGCCATGGTGGACGCCATCATCAGTCACGCGAAAAGCCTTCCCGGCATCAAGGGAGTTTCGCTCACCACCGGCCAGTCGTGGGAAAGCGCCCACGGGTTGTACCGCAAAACCGGCTTCCAGCGCGTACCCGAGCGGGACTGGTTCGTCCCCGACACGGACATAAAGCTGCTGGTTTACCGGCGCGACCTGTAACAGCCCCACAGGTGGGACTGCAGGCCGCCGCTGCCAGTGATTGGGGACGCAGCGTTGGTGATCCCTGCGCTACCGTGCCGGCAGGCCGTAACGGTGCTCGGGCCTCCCTGTGGTGCCGTAGCGAAGCTGGATATCCACCGCGCCGTCGTCTGCCAGGGACGACAAGTACCGCTGGGCCGTGGCGCGCGAGACACCTACGCGGGAGGCCACCTCGGCGGCGGAGTACTGTTCGCCGGGGGCCAGCGATTCCAGCACCGCCGCTTCGGTCGCCGAGCGGGGTTTCGACGACGGCGTGACATCCCCCGGAATGAGCGAGCGTTTGGCGCGTTCCACCGCCTCCTGGTCCAGTGCCCCCTGCTGCCCGAGGAGGCGCCGGTACCGGGCATAGGAGCGCAGCTGCTGGGACAGTGACTCCGCTGTGAAGGGCTTGAGCAGGTACCCCAGCGCGCCCCGGCGGAATGCCACCCTGACGGATGCGGCGTCCGAAGCGGCGCTGAGGATGATCGTGTCCACATCCAGCTGCTGCAGCAGGTCCAGGCCGGAGGCATCCGGAAGGTAGACGTCCAGCAGCACCAGGTCAGGCCGCAGGCTGTGGATGGCCTGCAGCGCCAGCGACGCCGTCCCAACCGGAGCCAGGGCAAGGAAGCCCGCCACGGAATCGACATAGGCGGCGTGCAGCTTGGCCACATGGAAGTCGTCGTCCACGATCAGGACCCGAAAATCGTCAGCCATTGTCATCCTTTCCGGCTGCCCCCAGATCATTGGCGGCAGGGTTTCCTGCCGTCGTCTGCGGAAGGGTGGCCATGAACACGGCGCCAGGGCCGCCCCTGGCCCCGCGTTCCAGCACCTTCACGTCGCCGCCTCGGCGCCGCGCCAACTGGCGCGCCAGGGCCAGGCCGAAGCCCTGCCCGCCACCTGCACGGACCGGGCCGGTGGCGGTAGTGAACCCTTCGGCAAATACGCCCTCCGGGTCGGTTCCCTCTGCCATCCCGTCGCCCGAGTCAGCCACCACCACGTGCAGGGTGCCGCCGTCGTCGCCCGGCTCATCCAGCACCTCAAGCTCAACCCAGCGGTCGGTGGACGTACCCGCCACGGCGGCATTGATCGCATTGTCGATCAGGTTTCCCAGCACGGTGGTCACATCCTGGGCCTCCGTCACCTGCCCGCGGACCAGGGTCTCCGGGCCGATCCGCAGCGCGACGCCCCGCTCGTCCGCTTCCACGCCCTTGGCCCCCACGAAGGCCTGCAGGTACGGGTCCTGGAGCAGCTCGGCCTGGTCCACCGGGAACTTCAGCGGGCCGGTGGCGGCGAGCCCTGCAAGGTAGTCGCGCGCTTCCTGCTGCTGGCCGATGCCCAGGAATCCGGCAAGGGTGTGCAGCTGGTTGGCGAACTCGTGCCGCTGGGCGCGCAGCGCGGTGGACATGGTGCCGACGGCATCAAGCTGCCGCGTGAGTTCCTGCAGCTCCGTGCGGTCGCGCAGCATGATGACCCAGCCCAGGTCCTCGCGCCGGTGCAGCGCCTTGCGGGCATTCACCACCAGGACCCGGCCGCCGGCCACCAGCTCGAGGGCGTCCTGGTTTGATCCGCCGATGGCACCCGCCGGGCCGGCAACACCGGTCCCGGGGCGGGTCAGGGACTTCAGCTGTTCCGGGACGGGCGCGTCTTCCCACCGCGCCCCTGACAGGTCGGGCAACCCCAGGAGCCGCTGCGCTGCGGCGTTGAAGACGCTCACACGGCCGTCGGCACTGACGCCGATGACGCCATCGTCCACGCCCTGCAGCACCGCCACCTGGTCGTGGACCAGCGTGCTGATCTCTTCCGGCTCCAGGCCCAGGGTGAGGCGCTGCAGCCGGCGGCGCAGCAGGAAGGACCCCAAAACCCCGGCCAGCAGGGCACCCGCGGCCGTCAGGGCCACGGGTCCGATGTCGCGGGCCACGCTTTGGGCCACGGTCTCCATCGAGTAGCCCACGCTCACCTCGCCCACCACAGTGGAGGTGCCGGGCGCGTACACCGGAACCTTCGCGCCGGCAGAAGGTCCCAGGGTTCCCGTGTTCCGGGTGGTGACCTCCTGCCCGGACAACGCCTCGGACGGGTCCGTGCTCACCTTCTCGCCGAGCCGCTGCGGATCCGGGTGGGCCAGCCGGATTCCGGTTTCGTCGGTGATCACCACGAACAGCGCACCGGTCCGGGCCCGTGCTGCCTCGGCCGATGCCTGCAGCGGCCCACCCAGCAGCTCGGCAGCAGGGGGAGCGCCGGGCTGTTCGCTGATGGACAGCACATCAGCCCGGACCTCCGGGTCGGAGGCCACCGTCCGGGCCAGCGTCAGGGCCTGGTTCTCCGCGTCGCTGCCCACCCGGTCGTAGGTCAGCCAGGCGTGCACGGCCGCGCTGAGCAGCACCACCAGCAGCACCACGGCCAGCTGGAGCAGCAGCGTCTGGCTGGAGAACCGCAGCGGCTGCCGGGGCGCGGATCGCTGCATTCATCCTCCTTGACGGGTGGCTGCGAGCCAGGGTTTCAGCGCGACAGCGCGCAGTGAGCAGAATGAGCAAAATGCTCCCAATAAGCAGTATGCCAATCAATTGAGCCAAAGGCACTCCCGTGACGGACGCCACCCTACAGTCTGTAGCACGCATCACAACGCTGTGGTGCCGTTCACAAGAAGGAGCCGGCTGTGCTGGTAATACTTGGATTCGCCATGATCGCGGTATTCATGGTGCTGATCATGACGAAGAAGTTGACGCCAGTGCTGGCGTTGATCATCGTCCCTACTGTTTTTGGCCTTTTCGCCGGTGCCGGCCTTGGCATCGGTGACATGGTGATGGACTCCATGAAGTCCATGACGTCCACGGCCGCCCTGCTGATGTTCGCCATCATCTACTTCGGCCTGATGATCGACGTCGGGCTCTTTGACCCGCTGGTGAAGTTCATCCTCCGCAAGTTGGGCAACGACCCCGCCAAGGTGGTGCTGGGCACCGCCATCCTGGCCGCTGCGGTGTCCCTGGACGGCGACGGGTCCACCACGTTCATCCTCACCACCGCCGCCATGCTTCCGGTCTACCTCCGCCTCAAGATGAGCCCCGTGGTCCTCACCTGCGTGGCCGGCCTGGCCAACGGCACCATGAACATCCTGCCGTGGGGCGGCCCCACGGCCCGCGCCGCCACCGCCCTGAAGATTGATGTCAACGACGTCTTCGTCCCCATGATCCCGTCCCTCGTGGCCGGCTTGGTCGTGGTCCTCGCCTTCTCCTGGCTGCTCGGCCTCCAGGAACGGAACCGCCTCCGCGCCACCGCCCCCGAGATCTGGGGCGTGCCGGACACGGCAGCAGAGTTCGACGGCGGCACTTCCGCAGGTGCCTCCGGAACCGGTGCCGGACGCAAGGGCGGCGCCCCTGGCGTAGCAGCCCCCGCCGTCGACCGTCCCCTTGGCGGCGCCGGCGTAGCAGTCCTGGAACGCACCGAGGCCCTGGTGGACGACCACGACTCCGCCATGGCGGACACCGCACTGGACCCCAACCGCAGCACCCTGCGCCCCAAGCTGTTCTGGTTCAACCTGGCCCTGACCGTCGCCGTCATGGTGGTGCTCGTAGCCAACGTCGTCCCGCTGCCGTTCGTGTTCATGGTGGGCGCCGCGATCGCACTGCTGGTCAACTTCCCCAAGGTCAAGGACCAGGGCGCCCAGCTGATCGCGCACGCACCGTCCATCGTGGCCGTGGTCAGCATGGTCATGGCTGCCGCCGTCCTCACCGGCGTCCTCAAGGGCACCGGCATGGTGGAAGCAATGTCAGCATGGCTGGTCCAGATCATCCCCACGTCCATGGGGCCGTTCATGGCCGTCATCACCGGCGTGCTCAGCATCCCCATGACGTTCTTCATGAGCAACGACGCCTTCTACTTCGGTGTCCTGCCGGTCCTGAGCGAAACCGCCGCACACTACGGGGTGGGCGCCGCGGACATGGCCCGCGCCTCCATCACGGGCCAGCCGTTCCACCTGCAGAGCCCGCTGGTTCCGGCCATTCTGCTGCTGGTGTCGCTGGCCAAGGTGGACCTCGGTGACCACCACAAGAAGGTCCTTTGGCGCACCGCCGTCATCTCGCTGGTAATGCTCGGCGTCGGCATGCTGACCGGAGCCATTGGAATCGGTTAGTCTGTAGCTGCCCGCGCTCCTGTCCCCGTGACACGACGCGGGCATCGAAGGTGCCCGTCTGACGCCCGCTGGGGGATGTCAGACGGGCATCTGCGTTTCCGCACTAGACTGGATCGGAAAACAATCCGAACTTTGCAGGGGAGATCCATGGCTGCGATCAACCGTGACGACGTCGCGCACCTCGCGCGGCTCGCTCACATCGAGATGAGTGCCGAAGAGCTGGACAGGATGGCCGGCGAGCTCGCCGTCATCGTCGATTCGGTCAAGTCCGTCAGCGAGGCCGCCGGGAACGATGTACCGGCCACCTCGCACCCCATCCCGCTCACCAACGTGTTCCGCGACGACGTCGTGGGCCACACCTTCACGGCGGAACAGGCACTCTCCGGCGCCCCGGACTCCGATGAGAACCGTTTCAAGGTCCCGGCCATCCTGGATGAGGCATAACCATGACTGAACAGAACACCAGCGCCGACACCCTGATCCGCCTGTCCGCCGCGCAGCTGGCCGAGAAACTCCGCGCCGGCGAGGTCACCGCCGTCGAAGCCACCCAGGCCTACCTGGACCGCATCGCCGCCGTGGACGGCAAGGTCAACGCCTTCCTGCACGTCAACGCCGAGGAAGCCCTGGCCGTCGCCGCCCAGGTGGACGCCATCCGCGCCGCCGGCGGTGCCGAAGCCGAGGCCCTGCACGTCCTGGCCGGCGTACCGATCGCCGTCAAGGACCTGATCGTCACCATCGGCCAGCCCACCACGGCCGGCTCAAAGATCCTTGAAGGCTGGCACAGCCCGTACGACGCCACGGTTGTGGAGCGCCTGCGCGCCGCGAAGATGCCCATCCTGGGCAAGACCAACCTGGATGAATTCGCCATGGGCTCCTCCACGGAGCACTCCGCCTATGGGCCCACCCGCAACCCTTGGGACCTGGACCGGATCCCGGGCGGCTCCGGTGGCGGTTCGGCCGCTGCCGTTGCCGCCTTCGAGGCACCCCTGGCCTTGGGCACGGACACCGGCGGCTCCATCCGCCAGCCCGGCGCCGTCACCGGCACGGTCGGCGTGAAGCCCACCTACGGCAGCGTCTCCCGCTACGGAGCCATCGCCATGGCCTCCTCGCTGGACCAGATCGGCCCCGTCACCCGCACCGTCCTGGACTCAGCCCTGCTGCACCAGGTCATCGGCGGCCACGATCCGCGCGACTCCACCTCCCTGCCCGACCCGCTGGCGGACCTCGTTGCCGCCGCGAAGACCGGCAACGTTGAGGGTCTCCGGATCGGCATCATCAAGGAACTGCACGGCGAGGGCTACCAGGCCGGCGTCGAAAACCGTTTCAACGATGCCCTGGAGCTGCTCAAGGAAGCCGGGGCGGAGATCGTTGAGGTTTCCTGCCCCAACTTCCAGTACGCCCTGGGCGCCTACTACCTGATCATGCCGTCCGAGGCCTCCTCCAACCTGGCCAAGTTCGACGGCGTCCGGTACGGCCTGCGCGTCCTCCCCGAAGAGGGCCCCATGACGATCGAACGCGTCATGGGTGCCACCCGCGCCGCAGGCTTCGGCGACGAAGTCAAGCGCCGCATCATCCTGGGCACCTACGCTCTGTCCGCCGGCTACTACGACGCCTACTACGGTTCGGCGCAGAAGGTGCGCACCCTGGTGCAGCGGGACTTCGAGGCCGCCTTCGCGCAGGCGGATGTCCTGATCTCGCCCACCGCCCCCACCACGGCGTTCCCGCTCGGCGAAAAACTGGACGATCCGCTGGCCATGTACCTCAACGACGTCGCCACCATCCCGGCCAACCTCGCCGGTGTCCCCGGCCTGTCGCTGCCCGGCGGCCTGGCCGACGAGGACGGACTGCCCGTCGGCATCCAGCTGCTGGCCCCGGCCCGCGAGGATGCCCGCCTGTACCGGGTGGGTGCGGTCCTGGAGTCGCTGCTCGAAGCGAAGTGGGGCGGACCGCTGCTGGCCCAGGCTCCCGACCTTGCCGCCGCCGCTGCCGGAACCCTCGAAACCCAGGAGGCAAAATAATGAACACTGACCATATCCTGAGCTTCGATGAGGCCATGGAGAAGTACGATCCCGTCCTGGGCTTCGAGGTCCACGTGGAGCTGAACACCAAGACCAAGATGTTCTCCTCGGCCCCGAACGTTTTTGGCGACGAGCCCAACACGAACGTCAACGAGGTGGATCTGGGCATGCCCGGCGTCCTGCCCGTGGTGAACCGGACTGCCATCGAGTCCTCCATCAAGATCGGCCTGGCGCTGAACTGCAAGATCGCCGAGTCCTGCCGTTTCGCCCGGAAGCAGTACTTCTACCCGGACACCCCGAAGAACTTCCAGACGTCCCAGTACGACGAGCCCATCGCGTACGACGGCTACCTGGACGTCGAACTCGAGGACGGCACCGTGTTCCGTGTGGAGATCGAGCGCGCGCACATGGAGGAGGACGCCGGCAAGCTGACCCACATGGGCGGCGCCACCGGCCGGATCCACGGCGCCGACTTCTCGCTGGTGGACTACAACCGCGCCGGCGTCCCGCTGGTGGAGATCGTCACCAAGCCCATCGAGGGTGCCGGGTCCCGCGCACCGGAACTGGCCAAGGCCTACGTGGCAGCCGTCCGGGAGATCGTGAAGAACCTGGGCGTGTCCGACGCGAAGATGGAACGCGGCAACGTCCGCTGCGACGCCAACGTCTCGCTGCGCCCGCACGGCCGCGAACGGTTCGGCATCCGGTCCGAAACCAAGAACGTGAACTCGCTGCGCGCCGTCGAACACGCCGTCCGCTACGAGATCCAGCGGCACGCCGCCGTCCTCGATTCCGGCAACCCGGTGGTCCAGGAAACCCGGCACTGGCACGAGGACACCCGGACCACCACCTCCGGCCGGCCCAAGTCCGACGCCGACGATTACCGCTACTTCCCGGAACCTGATCTGGTTCCCGTGGTGGCCTCCCGCGAATGGGTGGAGGAACTGCGCGCCACCCTGCCCGAACCGCCGGCCGAGCGCCGCAAGCGCCTGAAGGCTGACTGGGGCTACTCGGACCTGGAGTTCCGCGACGTGGTCAACGCCGGAGTCCTGGACGAGATCGAGGAAACCATCGCCGCCGGCGCCTCCGCCTCCGTGGCCCGCAAGTGGTGGATGGGCGAGATCGTGGGCCGCGCCAAGGCCGCCGACGTGGATCCCGGCCAGCTGGGCGTCGAGCCTGCCACTGTTGTCGAACTCAGCCGCATGGTGGAGGCCGGCAAGATCAACAACAAGATGGCCGCCCAGGTGCTGGACGGCGTGCTCGCAGGTGAAGGCACGCCCGAGGAGATCGTGGAGAAGCGCGGCCTGGCGGTCGTGTCCGACGACGGACCCCTTCTGGAAGCCATCGACGCCGCACTCGCCGCCCAGCCCGACGTCGCGGACAAGATCCGCGGCGGAAAGGTCCAGGCCATCGGCGCGATCGTGGGCGGGGTCATGAAGGCCACCCGCGGCCAGGCCGACGCCGGCCGCGTAAAGGAACTGATCCTGGAGAGGCTGGGCGTCACCGTTTAGGCCCATCCCGCGCAACTGGGTCGTAGTTGATGTCGTTTTGAACCCTCATAACGGCATCAACTGCGACCCGGTTTCGCTCTAAGCAGGTGTTGGGTACTCGGGCGGCCCCGCCCGAAAGTACCCGTGGCTGCTGGGTTGCGTGGGACTTACACTGGAGCCCACGGGGGCGCTGGTCCCCAGGAGCGTGCGGGAGGAACAACCACGGTGGTCCGGGAACCAACGAAAATGCGCAGGGCGGTGCTTGCCGGTGCAGTTGCCGTGGCGCTGACCGGGGCCGGGTCCGCCCTCGCGTGGTCCGCCACCAGCACGCCAACGCCCTCGCCTTCACAATCGGCATCACAATCAGCGCCTGGCAACTCAGGCAGCGCGCCGGGGCACAACAAGCCCGGCAAAGCCCAGCGCGCGCAGCCGCTGCATGGGGAGAGCGTGGTCAAGAACGCCGACGGTACTTTCCAGACCGTCCTGGAACAGCGCGGAACCGTGGAGTCGGTCAGCGACTCTGCCATCACCGTCAAGAGCGAGGACGGCTTCACCCAGACCTACAACGTCAATGGCGACACGAAAATCACAAGGATCCCTCCGGCCGTCAGTTCAGGCGTAGCGCCCAGCCCGGGAGCAACGCCCAGCGGAGGAAAGTCCGACGACGGCAAGCGCCTTAAGCCAACCGACGGAACCATCGCGGACATCGCCGCCGGGGACACCGTCCGCATTGCCGGCGTCAAGGACGGGGACAAGGCCACGGCCAAGCGGATCGTGAAGGGCGCCGGTGAAGGGCCCGGCATGGGGCTGGGACGCGGACCGGGACACAGCCAGGGCCTGGGACACGGCAAAGGCCTTGGACAAAAGATGGGCAAGGGCAACCACCAGGATGAGCAGGACTCGTAGCCTCCGGAACGCTGCCCCTTTTCAGGGCTGCTGCATTTAGCCCTGCTGCACCAGGCCTGCCATGATGTCCTCCAGCGCCTCGCACACCATCACCACGGCCCGCCGTTTCAGGTTCTCGGGCCGGGCCAGCAGGTCAATCCTCCGGTGGGTGCTGATGCCTTCCAGGGGGCGCAGCACGATGTCCGGGTTGAGGACGGGACCGGCGGTGTACCTGGGCAGCAACCCCACCACGCCGCCGGCAGCCACCAGCGCCGCCACCGTGGAGTAGTCGTTGATGCGGTGGACGATGTTCGGTTCCCGGCTGGAAACGGCTGCGACGGCGGACAGGACGTCGGCGGGGGAGTAGCCGGGGTGGCTGGTCACCCAGGCCTCGGCGCCGACGTCGTCCGCCGTCACCGTGTCCTTTTCCGCCAGGGGGTGGCCGGCCGGCAGCGCCACGTCCAGGGGTTCGTGCGCCAGCGGGATGACGGCCACCCGGTCGGCCGGCCAGCGCGGACTGTGGTCCATGCGGTGTGCCAGCACCAGGTCATACCGGGCAGTGAGGGCGGGAAAGTCATGCTGGGCAACGTCCTCGTCGGACAATTCGATCCGTGGATGCTCTGGCCGGTCCAGCATCCGGGCCAGCGGCGCGAACAGAGCCTGGCCTGCGCTGTGGAAGCCGCTGACCGTTACCCTGCCGGCGGGGGAACCGTGGTAGCTGCTCAGGGCGCCGCGGGCCTCGGCCATGGCGCGGACGACGGCGGCACCTGCGTCAGCGAGTACCTGGCCGGCCTCGGTGAGCACCAGGTTCCGGCCCTCCTTGCGCGTCAGGGGCACCTCCACGCTCCGTTGCAGGTGCGCCAGTTGCTGCGACACCGCCGACGGCGTGACCATGAGCGTGTCGGCCACCGCTTTCACACTGCCCAGGGCACCCAGTTCCCGCAGGATTTCAAGCTGATGAACCTCCATGAACCCCAGTCTATCCATTAGCAGTTGCTACATCGTCGATTGAGAAGATTGCCGTTGTGCTAAAGCGTCGGCAGCGCTTCAATGGGGAAGACGTACCCCGCAGATTGAATGCCAAGCAGTAAGGACGCCAATGAAGGCCCTCTACAAGTCCGGCCCGCACGCCGGTTTCGAGCTCGTCGACCGGCCCGAGCCCGTCGCCGGCCCCGCAGACGTCAAAATCCGGGTCATGACCACGGGAATCTGCGGCACGGACCTGCATATCCAGTCCTGGGACGCCTGGGCACAGGGAATCATCGAAGCTCCCCTGATTGCCGGCCACGAGTTCTACGGCGAAGTGGTGGAGGTCGGGGAGGACGTCCGCGAGGTCAAGGTGGGGGACCGGGTCTCCGGCGAAGGCCACGTGGTGTGCGGCATCTGCCGGAACTGCCGGGCCGGGCGCCGCCAGATGTGCATCCACACGGTCAGCGTGGGAGTGCAGCGCGACGGCGCCTTCGCCGAGTACGTCGTCATTCCCGAAACCAACGTCTGGGTCCACCACGACCCGTCCGTCACGCCCGAACTCGGCGCCATTTTCGACCCCTTCGGCAATGCCGTGCACACCGCGCTGAGCTTTCCGCTGGTGGGCGAGGACGTGCTCATCACCGGCGCGGGTCCCATCGGACTGATGGCCATCGCCGTCGCCCGTCATGCCGGCGCCCGCAAGGTGGTCATCACGGATGTCTCCCAGCCGCGGCTGGATCTGGCCCGCCAACTCGGCGCCGACCTTGCCATCAACGTCTCCACCACCCGGGTGCGCGATGCCCAACGCGAGCTGGGCATGCGCGAGGGCTTCGACGTCGGAATGGAAATGTCCGGCCATCCCTCCGCCCTGCCTGAGATGATCGACAACATGAACCACGGCGGCCGGATCGCCATGCTGGGACTGCCCAGCCAGGAGATCACCATCGACTGGGGCAAGGTGGTCACCCACATGCTCACGCTCAAGGGCATCTACGGCCGTGAGATGTACGAAACCTGGTACGCCATGAGCGCCATGCTCTCCTCCAACCCGGTGCTCCACGCCGGAATTTCCGCCGTGGTCACGGACACGCTGCCGGCCTCGGACTGGGAAAAGGGCTTTGAGATTGCCCGCAGCGGCGTGGGCGGCAAAGTTGTCCTCGACTGGACCCGACTCTAAGACCCGACGGTAAGGAACCCCATGTACACCTCCATCAAGGACCAGCTCCACGACGAGCTGGAAGAAATCCGCACGGCCGGGCTCTACAAGACCGAACGCAGCATCAGCTCTCCGCAGTCCAGCCACATCACCGCCGGGCAGATCGGCGGCCCGGGCGCCGACGTGCTGAACTTCTGCGCCAACAACTACCTGGGCCTGGCGGACCACCCGGACATCATCAGCACCGCCAAGGCAGCCATGGATGAGCGCGGCTTCGGCATGGCCAGCGTCCGTTTCATCTGCGGCACGCAGGACCTGCACCTGGAACTGGAAGCCCGCGTGGCGAAGTTCCTGGGCACCGAGGACACCATCCTGTTCTCCAGTTGCTTCGACGCCAACGGCGGAGTCTTCGAGTCCCTGCTGGGCCCGGACGATGCGGTCATTTCCGATGCCTTGAACCACGCGTCCATCATCGACGGCATCCGCCTGTGCAAGGCCCGCCGCTACCGCTACGCCAACCAGGACATGGCCGAACTCGAGGCCCGCCTGCAGGAGGCCCAGGACGCCCGCCGGAAGATCATCGTCACGGACGGCGTGTTTTCCATGGACGGCTACCTTGCGCCGCTGGAAGCCATCTGCGACCTCGCCGACAAGTACGGCGCCGTGGTCATGGTGGACGACTCGCATGCTGTGGGCTTCATGGGCGCCACCGGGGCGGGCACCCCGGAACACGCGGGCGTTTCGGACCGCGTGGACATCTACACCGGAACCTTCGGGAAGGCGCTCGGCGGGGCCTCCGGCGGATATGTGTCCGGCCGCAGGGAAATCGTTGCCATGCTGCGGCAGAAGGCGCGGCCCTACCTGTTCTCAAACTCCCTGGCTCCCGCCATCGTTGCCGCAACCCTTAAAGCATTGGACCTGGTGGAAAACTCCGGCGACCTGCGGAGCCGGCTGTTCCAAAACGCCGAACTCTTCCGCCGCCGCATGACCGAGGAGGGCTTCGACCTGCTTCCCGGCGAACACGCCATCGTGCCGGTCATGTTCGGTGACGCTGTCATGGCGGCGAAAGTTGCCGACCGCATGCTGCAGCACGGCGTCTTCGTCACCGCCTTCAGCTTCCCCGTGGTCCCGCGGGGTGCCGCGCGGATCCGGGTGCAGCTGTCAGCCGCACATTCAGCGGACGACGTCGAAGCGTGCGTGCGTGCCTTCGTCGCCAGCCGTGCCGAGGCAGCAGCCTGACAGGAGTTTCGGGGAGGCTGGGGATTCCAGCAGGCAGCGGCAGGCAGGGGCTGCTGGTAATAGGCTTTGTCACGACCAGACTCTGACAGGAGCAACCAATGGCAGCACATTACGATGTCCTGATTGTGGGCGGCGGCATCGCCGGCCTGTCCCTGGCGGCCGCACTCGCCGGCCGTTGCACCGTGGCGCTCGTGGAGGCGGAACAGGAACTGGCCTACCACACGTCCTCCCGCTCCGCCCGCCAGCTGATCCCCAGCTACGGGCCGCCGGTGGTCCGGGAACTCACCGTCCGGACCCTTGAGCTGCTCGCGGCACGCGACGCGGAACTTCCGGAACCGGTCCTGACGCCGCGCAGCTTCATGCTTGTTGGTTCCGAAGCGGACGTCGCCGCGGAAGCCAGCGGGCACATGAAGCCCGTTTCCGTTGACCGTGCCCTGGAACTGTGCCCCGCCCTGAAACCGGGAACCTTTGCCGCGGCCGGCCTGGACACCGGCTCCTTTGGCTGCAACGCGCCCCTGCTCCTGGCTGAGCACCGAAAGCGGGCGCTCGCCGCCGGAGCCGACATCATCACCGGCGCCCGCGTCCATTCGGCGCAACGGCTGGGTACCGGATGGCAAGTGGGTGCCGGTGCGGAAGGCTTTGAAGCGGGCGTCATGGTCAACGCGGCCGGTGCGTGGGCTGACGAGCTGGCGGTGATCAGTGGCGTCGAAAAGCTGGGCCTGCAGCCGTACCGGCGCACTGCGGCAATTGCCGCCGTCGAACGCCCCCTGCCTGCCGCCACTCCCATGGTGGCTGCCGCGGACAACACGTTCTATTTCCGTCCTGACGGCCAGGATGTGTTGATTTCGCCGTCTGAAACCGTGCCGAGCGGGCCCGAGGATGCCCGCCCGCGTCCCGGGGACGTGGAACGCCTGGTGGAGAAGCTGAACGCGTTCACCAGTTTGGGGATTACCGAAGTCCGCCGGGCCTGGACCGGGCTGCGCACGGAAGCTGCAGACGGGGTTCCGGTCGCGGGGTTCGACGCCGAGGCAGTCGGGTTCTATTGGCTCGCCGGCCAGGGCGGCTATGGGTTCCAGACGTCGGCAGCCTTGGCGGAGTTCGCTGCGCAGCAGATCCTTGCGGGGCAGGAAGCCGGGGTTGGTGCTGTCTCCGCCGGGGGGACTGCCTCCACCGGTGGGACCGCCGACGGTCCGGCATCCCGGACAGCGCAGGCCCTGGCTGCCACGCGCTGGTCCATCCGGCGTTGAAGAATGGTGCCATGAGTACCCTGATCACCAACATTGCCGAGCTGATGACCCAGGACCTTGAGCACCGGGTCCTGAAGGACGCAGCGGTGGTGGTCGAGGGGGAACGGATCTCTTGGATCGGCGCCGCGGCCGATGCACCCGCGGCGGACGACGCCGTCGATGCCGGGGGGCGGGCCATGCTGCCGGGGTGGGTGGACTCGCACACCCACCTGCTGTTTGCCGGGGACCGCACTGGCGAATTCGAAGCACGGATGGCGGGGGAGGCCTACGCGGCCGGGGGCATCGCCGTCACGATGGAAGCTACGCGCGCTACCTCCGATTTCGATTTGACCCGGCTGGCCATGGGTAGGGTTGCCGAGGCGGTCTCGCAGGGAACCACCTATCTCGAAACCAAGACAGGCTATGGGCTGGATGTTGAGAATGAGGCCCGAAGTGCCCGGATCGCGTCCACGGTGGCGGACCAGGTGACCTACCTCGGTGCCCACCTGGTTCCGGCGGGGCAGGATCCCGAGGAGTACGCCGACCTGGTTTGTGGACCGATGCTGGAGGCCGTCCGCCCCTATGTCCAATGGGCCGACGTCTTCTGCGAAGAGGGCGCATTCAACGCCGAACAGTCCCGCCGCGTACTGATGGCCTGCCGCGATGCCGGCCTGGGCCTGCGCGTGCACGGCAACCAGTTGGGTGAGGGCCCCGGCGTGCAGCTGGCCGTGGAACTGGGAGCGGCGAGCGTGGACCACGTGAACTATCTCGCAGGCCAGGACGTGAAGGCCCTTGCCGCTTCGTGGTCAGGCTGGGATCCCGCCACTGGAACGGGGGAGCGGGGCACCGTGGCTACCTGCCTTCCGGCCTGCGACCTCTCCACCCGGCAGCCGCTGGCTCCTGCCCGCGAGCTTCTCGACGCCGGGGTGCAGGTAGCACTTGCCTCCAACTGCAATCCCGGCACGTCCTACACCAGTTCCATGGCCTTCTGCGTCACCACGGCTGTCCTGCAGATGCACCTCAGCGTGGACGAGGCAGTCCGGGCCGCTACGTACGGTGGCGCCTTGGCATTGCACAGGGACATCGGCCGGGATGCTGACGGTGAACGCGCAGTCGGGTCCATCGCCGTCGGGCACCGGGCCGACCTGCACTTGCTCAACGCCCCGTCCCCGACGCACCTCGCTTACCGCCCCGGGATGCCGTTGACGTACGCTGTCTGGCGGGCCGGTGCCCGGCAACGGTGACCGAAGGCGCCGCTTTGATTGTTCCTGATCGTTTCCCTAGGGTTATAATCAAGAAACGTCATCAGGAGTGGTGGCTGGTGCATGGAAGGGCCCTTTCTAATGACGCGCACGGACCGGCTGACGGCGATCCTCGATCTGCTGGCCAAGACCGGCCAGGTAGAGGTCGATGAAATTGTCAGCACCCTCAATGTTTCCCCTGCCACGGCCCGGCGCGACCTGGACAGCCTTGCCAAACGGCGGCTGCTGACCCGCACCCGTGGTGGCGCCACCACCGGCGCCCTGGCGTACGACCTGCCCGGCCGCTACAACCGCGACGACCATGCCGAAGCCAAGGAACAGATCGCCCAGTGCGCCTCGGCGCTGATCCGGCCGGGAGCGGTTATCGGCCTGTGCGGGGGGACCACCAGTACTGCGCTGGCGCAGATCCTGGCCACCAGGGAAGACCTGAATGCACCCTCCAACCAGCCCACCCTGACCGTGGTGACGAATGCCATCAACATCGCCGGCCAGCTGGCGGTCCGGCCCAACATCAAGGTGATGGTCACGGGCGGAATCCTCAACCCGCGGTCTTACGAGCTGGTGGGCCCGTACACGGACATCATCATGCAGAAGGTGGTGCTGGACATCGCATTCATCGGAGTCAACGGCATCGATCCCGAGGTGGGGCCAACCAATACCGGGGAGGGGGAGGCATCAGTCAATGCCCTCCTGGCGTCCCGGGCGAGGGTTTCCTACGTCATCGCAGATTCCTCCAAGGTGGGGGTGCGCGCCTTCGCCACCATGGACGGCTATAACTTCACCCGCCTGATCACGGACTCAGGTATCTCCCCCCGCGACAAGGCCGCCTTCGAAGCCAACGGCACGGAAGTGATCGTGGCACCCGCCTGATCCGTGCTCCTTCCCCCGCCTGATCAAAGCCCCGTTCCGCCTGATCCCCAGCTCCTTTACGCCTGCGCTGCCGGACACCCGCTGTTCCATCAGGCCGGATCCAGAAACTGAAGGCAAGATGGGAACATGCTGGTTCCCTCCCGCCGTCGACTGCGGCTCGAAGTCTGGATCGTCCTGGGCCTGTCCCTGGGCCAGTCGGCTGTCTATTCCGTGGTGCAGTTGCTCGACAAGATGACCCGGGCCCCTTTGGCCGAGGGGACGTCCACGCTGAACCGCTCGCAGAGCACCCGGGAGTACTTCGACCTGACGTACCAGCTGCTGGACATCATCTTTGCGCTGGTGCCGGTGCTGCTGGTCCTCTACTTCCTCACTGACCAGCGCCAGGCGGCGCCCGGTGAGGCCGGTGCGCGCTCTCCATTCCAGAAACTGGGGTTCAACTTCGCCCGTCCGGGCAAGGACCTGCTGCAGGGCCTGGGACTGGCTGCGCTGATTGGCATCCCCTCCCTGGGCCTCTACGCCGCCGGCCGTGCGCTGGGAATCACCACCGCCATCATTCCCAGTGCGCTGGATGCCTACTGGTGGACTGTTCCCGTCCTCATCCTGTCTGCCATCCGCCACGCGGTGCTCGAAGAAGTCATTGTGGTGGGCTACCTCCTGAACCGCTTCGGGAAGTTCGGTTGGAGCATGCCGCTGGCCATTGCGGTGAGCTCCCTGCTGCGCGGCAGCTACCACCTGTACCAAGGCTTCGGACCTTTCATCGGCAACGCCGTGATGGGTGTCGTGTTCGCGTGGTTGTACACCCGAACCCGCAGGGTCATGCCGTTGGTCATCGCCCACGCACTGCTGGATATCGTGGCGTTCGTCGGCTTCAGCCTTTTCGGTAAGGCTGTGGGGCTGGGGTAACACCCCGCTATTCGCCGCTGCCTGGAAGCCGGTGCCTCTAAAGCCGGTGCGTTGAAAGTGACGTCCTCCCACTCACCCGCCGGTCTTGACTGGATGATCGCCAGGGAGGATGGTCATGCACCATGAGGTGGGGGTCGAGATCGACAGTGTCCTTGATAGTGGCCGTCTTGGTCTTGGCCGGCTTACTCGTCGTCTGGCGCTTGTGGAGCATCCACCAACAGACCTCGGACTGGGTGCTCTGGCCGAACGAGGTTCCCTCCAAAGTGCAGTTTGCCGGGCGCGAGTACAACTGCGGTCCAACCCCGGAGCCCCCGCATCAGGATGTCACCCGTCTAACCGTGCAAGGCGTAACAGCTGGCGGTGCCCAGATCCTCGCAGAAGCCCCCTCCAATGAAGCCCGGGTATTTATCGTCGTGAAGACCGCAGAAAGAACTGTTGCATGCGGCCTGCTTGGAGGCCCATGACTCTGGCTCCGCTCAGCCCCCGGCCCTCGCGGTACCGGAAAACGCGGCCCTCGGCTTGTGGCCCGATCTCCTGTGCAGCCCTTTCCCAGCGCGTGGTCCGGCCCGTCACATCTGCGGTAGCAGTAGCTGCCGCCAGTCCGTTTGCGGGTCGGGTGGCAAAACGAACGGCCGCGCGTAGAAGTCTTCCCACAGTGGATCTGACGCGCATGGTCCCGTCGGGTCGATCAAGTACTGGCTGGGGGGTTCTTCGGGTGGTGGGTCGGGCCAGGTGGGCATGTCTGCGAGCAGTTGCTGCCACTGCACGTCCTCATCCTCGGATTCCGTGGCCTTCAGTCGGGCCGCGGTACCGGAGGAGCCGACTGAGTTTGGTGGCACGCCGGCGTCAGGGACGGTAGTACCCGGTGAAGCCGCCGCCTCATTGGCGCCCGCACCAGCTTCCACTGGCAGGATGCCGGGTGGCCAGTGGGTTGGTTCCGGGTCGGGTTGTTCGGGTCTGTAGTGCCGGCCGGTTGGTGAGGTCCAGCCGGGCGGTTCATTTTCCGTCGCCGGGTCTGGTGTCCATTGGCTGTGGTGTTTGAGTCTGTGGTGCTTGGGACAGAGTTGCGCCAGGTTGCTGATCCCTGTGGTTCCTCCGTGTTCCCAGGCGGTGAGGTGGTCGGTTTCGTTGTCGGGGGTGCGGTTGGTGCAGCCGGGGAAGGTGCATTTGGCGTCGCGCAGCCTGATCCAGCGCTTGATGGCCTCGGTGAGCCGGTAGTTCTTCCGCCCGATCTCCAGTGGCGCCCCGTCCCGGGGATCCACAAGCACCCGGTAGAACGACTCCGCCCCGTCCGCGACGAGTTTCCTGGCCAGTGACGCCGGGATCGGTCCGAAACCATCCAGGATCGCGGGCTCGTCGGTGACGCCGAAGAGGGCGAACACGGGAACCATCACCAGGACATCAGCCCGCGGGGTGGGGACCTGTCCGACCTCCGTGGGTTTCCCGGTCTGTGTGGTGTGCCCGGCGCCGAGGAGCAGGGAGGCGGCGATGTCGGGGCGGAGTTGGGTGAGGGTGCGGGGTTCGTGGGGGCCCTGGAGTCCGCGGGCGGTGGCGGTGGCGCGGTTCCAGATGGCGCACGCGGTGTCTCCGGGGAGGTAGAGCGAGACCCAGGCCATGCCGTCCCGGTCGGGGGTGTATTCCATGCGCCGGTCCGCCACACCCTTTACATAGCGCTTCTGCATCGATTCGGGGTGGTGGCGTTCGCGCCAGGCACGGACCTTGGCCCGGAACCGGGAGGGGATGAGTTCGCCGGGGGCCGCACCCCGGGCCGGGCTGGGGGCGTCCGGGTCGAAGAAGTGCGCCACCAACCCGGCCGCCCCCGCAGGGTCAAGTCCTTCAGTCTCGTCCGCAACAACGCGGGCGTGCTGCCACGACATCGCCCCGGCGGACAGGGCCTCGAACACCCGCGGCAGCTCGCAGATCCGCCGGGACTGGTCCACGAAAGCCCCGGCCGCGGCGGAGCTGATGGTCAGAACCCCGGCGATCTCCTCAACAGTGGACATCTCGGCGTACGTGCGGTCCTGCACCGAGGCGTCCGGCGGGGTCATGGCCTGCTGGAACCCGACGGCTTCGGTGACGTCCCGTGCCTTCACCGCCGCGAGCTGTGCTTCTAATCGGGAGATAACCTCCAGCCGTTCCAGCCGGATCTCGTACCGCCGCTCCATCACATCAACACCGGAACCAACACCGACACCGGCCGCCAGGAAGGAGTCCTCACGGTCCAGCGAATCAAGGACAGCAAGGGCATCAAGGGCAGCAACGCAGGCAGAAACACCCTCCGAAGCCACCCCAACACCGCTGCCGATTTCCATAAGAGAATCATCCAGCGAGCCACTGACATTCTTATGTGCCAGCTGAACCAGCCGCCAGGACGCCTGGGTCAGTCTCCGCGTGGGTGAGGCAGCGCGCCCAGCCAAGATGCCGCCGTCGTAAGCATTTTCGCTGCTGAGGTTCCCTTTCGCAGCCCAGGTGTCAGACGCGCAAAGGAGCATGTGTGGCGCAGAAGGATGAGCGGCCCTCGCTGACTCAAAAGCAGGCGCCACTTAAAAGAATTCGGCCGCCATGAGGTGGTGACGCCGTTGTCACCACCTCATGGCGGCCGAAGCTGGTCCGGGTATAACGCCCGGCGCACCCATATCCCGATAAGGGACTAGGGAGGAGCGTCAGATAGTAACGGCTCCGTTGGCGCTCTCAAAGGTGACCGAGAGGATGCCCGGGGTCCCGTGCGGGGCAACCCATTCGACCGCAACGTCCTCGAGCGGCTTCTCCACCGGCTCACCCAGCCACTCGGTGACGCGCGAGGCGGAACCGGCGATGGTCAGGCAGCTCATCTTGAGGTTGCTCTCGTACGCATTGGACGGGTGGAGCGAGGGATCGCCCTCCCACTTGAGCATGTACGGCACCTGGGGATCGGCGATGAGGCCCAGGATGCCAATCTGCTTCCAGACCAGCTCGCGGCCGTCCGGGAACTTGCGGTTGCCGTTCACGGCGGCGCGGCCCAGGCGTTCCTCGAAGGGGGCGAGGTCGTCCACTTCGACGCACCAGCCCATCCACCCGCCACCGGCAGCGGAACGGGCACGCACTGCCTGCCCGAAGGGTGCCTTGTCCGATGCCGGGTGGTCCAGGACCTCGACAACTTCGAGGTACTTGTGCCCGGCGAGCGGAATGATCATATTTCGGGTTCCGAAGCGGGGGTGTACGCCACCCTTCACTGCCTCAACGCCGAGGGCAGTTGCAATACGTTCGGTAGTGGCCGCGAGGCCATCGTGTTCACAGGCGTAAGAGACGTGATCCATGCGCATGCGAACATCTTGGCACTTTGTGATGCGGCTCTCAGCTAAGGGTACCCTTACTGGAAATGCGGCCCGTCAAAGGGAATAACGAGACCGCAAAAAAGACCATGTTCGTCATAATGCTGTTCTTGGTAATCCACCCCTTCCTAGACTGGGCGCAGGTCATGAGTGCCAGCGCCAAGCCCGGCTCGCTGGCCGGCAACCCTCCATCCGCGGTGGGGTGCCCCGGGTGAGGACCTGGCTGTCCGGCAGGAGCCGGAAAGCAAGCGCGGCCCGTACTGCTCGAAGCATGCCGGGCCCATGTCAAAGGAGATTTGGATGTCCAACGGATGGTCCTTCGAAACCCGCCAGATCCACGCGGGCCAGGAAGCGGACAGTGCCACGGGGGCCCGCGCGCTGCCCATCTACCAGACCACGTCCTTCGTGTTCCCTTCGGCTGAGAGCGCCGCGAACCGCTTCGCCCTGACCGAACTGGCTCCCATTTACACCCGGATCGGCAACCCGACACAGGACGCGGTTGAACAGCGGATCGCCAGCCTTGAAGGCGGCCTGGCGGCCTTGCTGCTGAGCTCCGGGCAGGCCGCAGAGACGTTTGCGGTGCTGAACATCGCGGAAGCGGGGGACCACATTGTGGCCAGCCCCAGCCTGTACGGCGGCACCTATAACCTGTTCGCCCACACGCTGAAGAAGTTCGGCATCTCCGTGACGTTCGTGGACGACCCCGACAACCTGGACCAGTGGCGCGGCGCCGTCCAGCCCAACACCAAGCTCTTCTTCGGCGAAGTGGTATCCAACCCGCGGCAGGACGTCCTGGACATCGAGGGCATCTCCGAGGTGGCGCACCAGGCCGGCGTCCCCCTCATTGTGGACAACACGCTCTCCACCCCCTACCTGATCCGCCCGCTGGAGTGGGGAGCAGACATCGTAATCCACTCCGCCACCAAGTACCTGGGCGGCCACGGTTCAGCCATTGCCGGCGTCATCGTTGATTCCGGGAAGTTCGATTTCAGCAAGGACCCCGAACGGTTCCCCGGCTTCAACACGCCGGACCCCACCTACAACGGCCTTGTCTACGCCCGGGACCTCGGCGAAGGAGGTGCACTTGGGGCCAACCTCTCCTACATCCTCAAGGCGCGCGTCCAGTTGCTGCGCGACCTCGGTTCTGCGGTTTCGCCCTTCAACGCCTTCCTGATCGCCCAGGGCCTGGAGACCTTGAGCCTGCGGGTTGAGCGCCACGTTGCCAACGCCACCAAAGTGGCGGCCTGGCTTGAGGCAAGGGACGACGTCGAGTCCGTCGCCTACGCCGGGCTGCCGTCCAGCCCGTGGTACGAGCGTGGCCGCAAGTACGGGCCCAAGGGGACGGGCGCCGTCGTCGCCTTCAACCTGGCCGGTGGGGCGGAGGCGGGCAAACGCTTTGTCGATGCCCTTGAGCTGCACTCCCATGTTGCCAACATCGGTGACGTCCGCTCGCTGGTCATCCACCCGGCGTCGACCACGCACAGCCAGCTCTCGCCGGAGCAGCAGGTGGTGGCCGGCGTTAATCCGGGGCTGGTCCGGCTTTCCGTGGGGTTGGAACACGTCGACGACATCCTCGCCGACCTGGAAGCAGGCTTCCGCGCCGCCAAGGGCGCGTAGCAGAAGAACGACGCCGGGCCGCAACTTCGGCGGGCAGGGCAGGGCGCGCAGCAAGCCGGGAAGTCACAACCGGTCACACTCTTGGCCTGGACCGGGTGGTGTTTCGTACACTCGATCCAGGTCATGAGTGCCAGTGACAGCCCCGGCTTGCTGGCCGGCAACCCTCCATCCGCGGTGGGGTGCCCCGGGTGAGGACCTGGCCTGCCGGTCAATTGACGGCGGGCAAGCGCGTAGAAGAGGTCTTGCCATGACGGTTACCGCCGCCCCAACCACTATCCCCGAGCACGGAATCGTCCGCTACGCCTCCATCGGGGGACTGGAACTCGAAGCCGGGGGACACCTCCCTGACGTCACCCTGGCCTACGAAACCTGGGGGACGCTCAACGCGGACGCCAGCAATGCCGTCCTGATCGAGCATGCGCTGACGGGCAGCACCCATGTGACCCGCGGCGACACCGACGAAGAAGGCTGGTGGGAACAACTTGCAGGCCCCGGTGCGCCGGTGGATACGGACAAGTTTTTCGTGGTGTCCATCAACATCGTTGGCGGCTGCTACGGATCCACCGGCCCGTCATCGCCCGCGCCGGACGGAAAGCCCTGGGGCTCCCGGTTTCCCCTGGTCACGCTGCGTGACAGCACCGTGGCCGAGGCAAGGCTCGCGGACCAGCTGGGCATCAAGAGCTGGTTCGCCGTCCTCGGCGGATCCATGGGCGGCGCCCGCGCCCTGGAATGGGCGGTGACATACCCGGAGAGGGTGCAGCGCTGCGCCGTCATCGCGGTAGGAGCCGCCAGCACGGCCGAACAGATTGCCTTCGCGCAGGCCCAGACGCTGGCCATCCGGCAGGACCCCAACTTCAATGGTGGAGATTACTACGGCGGTCCGTGTCCGGAAGACGGGCTGGCACTCGCCCGGCGCATTGCCCACATCACCTACCGGTCCGCCGCCGAACTCGAGGGCCGGTTCGGCCGGGCGCCCCAGGCACCCGAGTCGCCCTTCCAGGGGGAAGTGCTCGCAACCCGCGGCCGCTACCAAGTGGAGAGCTACCTGGACCACCAGGGCAACAAGCTTGTGAAGCGCTTTGACGCCAACAGCTACATCGCCCTGACCGAGGCACTGATGAGCCATGACATCTGCCGGGGCCGGGGGACCCTGGCCGAAACCCTGGCCAGGTCCACGGCACGGTTCCTCGTGGCCGCCGTCGACTCCGACCGGCTCTACTTCCCGGCTCAGTCCCGCGAACTGGCGCAGGCCCTGCCCGGCGAGGTTGACGTCCACGTCATCCAGGCGCCCATCGGCCACGACGGGTTCCTGACCGAAATCGGGCAGCTGGGCGGCCAGCTCCGGGGCACCTTCCTGGCGTAGGCACTCCAGGTGCAGGCGAGCCCAAGCGGCGGGTGCAATGTGCATTACTGCAGATGCGTTCTGCACTAATGGGCGTTGAGGTTGCGCCGCAGGCAGACCATACTCATCGAATCCGGCTTTCGTGGTGTGCATCACACCCGGCTGCCATCGACTGGTCCCCGTGGTGTCGACGACGACGCCGAAGGAGTTCGCATGAGTACGGAACGCCCCGCCGCGAGGCGCACTGAGGAAACCGACGTCAAGGCATCAGGCCTGAAGAAGGTGGTGACGGCCTCCATGGCCGGCACTGTCGTGGAGTGGTACGAGTTCTTCCTCTACGCATCAGCAGCCACCCTGGTGTTCGGGAAGGCATTCTTCCCCAATGCCGGCACAGAACTGGACGGCATCATCGCCGCCTTCCTCACCTATGCCGTCGGCTTCGTCGCCCGCCCCATCGGCGGCATCGTCTTTGGCCACTTCGGCGACAAGTTCGGCCGCAAGCAGCTGCTGCAGCTCAGCATCATCCTGGTGGGAGTCTCCACCTTCCTCATGGGCTGCCTGCCCACGTTCGGGCAGATCGGCTACTGGGCTCCCGCGCTGCTGGTCGTCCTCCGCTTCGCCCAGGGCTTCGCCGTTGGCGGCGAATGGGGCGGCGCCGTCCTCCTCGTGGCAGAGCACAGCCCCAGCAAGTCCCGCGGCTTCTGGGCCAGCTGGCCGCAGTCTGCCGTGCCGCTGGGGAACCTGCTGGCCACGGCCGTGCTGTTCGTCCTGTCCTCCACGCTGACCCAGGAAGCATTCCTCGGGTGGGGCTGGCGCGTGGCTTTCTGGCTGTCGGCGGTGATCGTCCTGATCGGCTACTACATCCGCACCAAGGTCAACGACGCCCCCATCTTCCTGGAGGCGCGCAGAGAGGTCGAAGCCGGCCACAAGGGCTACGGCGTGGCCGAGGTCTTCCGCCGCTACCCGCGCGGCGTCTTCACCGCCATGGGCCTGCGCTTCGCGGAGAACATCCTGTACTACCTGGTGGTGACCTTCTCCATCACGTACCTGAAGACCGTGGTGCAGGCGGACACCACCCGCATCCTCCTCCTGCTGCTCCTGGCCCACGCCGTCCACTTCTCGGTGGTCCCCATGGTGGGCAAGTTGTCGGACCGGTTCGGCCGCAAACCCGTCTACATGGCCGGCGCACTCATGGGCGCCACGTGGGGCTTCTTCGCCTTCCCCATGATGGATACGAAGAACGATTTCGTCATCCTGGCCGCCATCATGATCGGCCTGGTGTTCCACGCCTTCATGTACGCCGGACAGCCCGCTCTCATGGCGGAGATGTTCCCCACCCGGATGCGCTACTCAGGGGTCTCCCTGGGCTACCAGGTGACATCGATCGTGGCTGGCTCGCTGGCTCCGATCATCGCCGCGTCGCTCCTGGCCACCTACAAGTCCTCCGTCCCCGTGGCTGTCTATCTGCTCATCGCCTGTGCCATCACCGCCGTCGCTGTCTTTTTCTTGAAGGAGACCCGCGGCATCTCGCTGCATGACGTGGATGCCGCTGACGCCAAGGGCACGGCTGACCTGCTGGCCGCCAGCAAGAAGTAAATCCATGAAGGCCGCCGTCCTGTACGCCACCGTCCCCGCCGCCGGAAACACCCCCGGAACGGGCAGCTACTCCGAGTCCCGGCCACTGCTGGTGCAGGAACTGGAGCAGCCGGAGCCCCGTGCCGGTGAGCTTGGAGTTTCCATCACTTACTCGAGCCTGTGCCATTCGGACCTTTCCGTGGTGGACGGCTCCCGGGTCCGCCCGCTTCCGATGGCCTTGGGCCACGAGGCGGTGGGGCGGGTGGTGTCCCTGGGCGAGGGTGTGTCCGAGGTGTCGGTGGGCGACCATGTGGTGCTTGTGTTCGTGCCGAGCTGCGGCCACTGCCGGGCCTGCGCGTCCGGGCGGCCCGCGCTCTGCCACCGGGCGGCCGAGGTGAACGGATCCGGGGACCTGTTGCACGGTCCTGCATTGTTGCGCACGCCGGCGGGGGAGCGCATCAACCATCACCTTGGCGTCTCGGCCTTCGCTGATTACGCGGTGGTCGCCCGGGAATCAGTGGTGGTGATTGACGACGACGTCCCGGATACCGTGGCGGCAATGTTTGGTTGCGCCGTGCTCACCGGAATGGGCGCCGTGTTCAACACTGCCGCAGTCATCCCCGGTCAGTCCGTGGCAGTCTTCGGCCTGGGTGCGGTGGGCCTCTCCGCGGTGATGGCGGCCCGCCTCGCCGGGGCTGCCAGTGTGATCGCCATCGATCCGAACCAGGGCAAGCACCAGCTGGCGCGCGACGCCGGCGCCACCGCCGTGGGTACCCCGGACGACGCCGGGCGGCTGATCGAAGAAGCTTCGGGCGACGGCGTGGACGTTGCGATCGAGGCGGTGGGCTCCGCCGGCGTGATCGCCTCCTGCCTGGAGCGGGTGACGCGGGGCGGCGCGGTGGTCTCCGTGGGCCTGCCCCACCCATCCGCAGAGTTGACGGTGCCGGCCCTGCAGTTCGCCGGGGCCGGCAAGCGGCTGCTGGGCTCCTACATGGGTGACGCCGTTCCCGCGCGGGACATCCCCAGGTACCTCGGGTACTGGCGGGAGGGCAAACTGCCGGTTGAGCTGCTGCACACCGATACCCGGCCACTGAGCGAGATCAATGAGGGCCTGGACGCGCTGGCGACGGGGCAGGTAGTGCGGCGGCTCTTCCAGGCCTGACGCTGCCAGGCCCGACACGCGGTCCTGACGCGTACGGGCCTGCTGCTGGGCCGCAGGGTTTACCCTGCGAGCAGCGCCGAGCGCTCCTTCACTTCGTCCTGCAACGCCGCGATCACAGCCTGTACCCGGGCCGACCGAAGCGATTCCGGACGGGCAACGGCCCAGATAGGAAGCTGGCGTTCAAAATCGGCTGCCAGGACGGGGACGAAATCCGGGCTGTCGGTGGCCACCATGAAGTTGGGCAGCAGCCCGATGCCGGCGCCCCGGCGCACGGCCTCCACCTGCGCGAAAACGCTGGTGGCCTGGAAGCTTGTCCGGGGGATCGGCAGCTGCGCTGACCACCGGGGGCCCAACTCTGCCACCTGGAGCGCCGACTCGACGTAAGAGACGAACGCGTGCTGCCCCACGTCGTCGAGCCTTTCCGGCAGGCCATGCCGCGCCACATAGCCGGGGCTGGCGTAGAGGCGCAGGTAGTAGTTGCTCAGGAAGATGGTCTGAGCTGTGGTGACATCAGCGCGGCCCACCACGATTTCCAGGTCCACTCCTGACCGGTTCTGGCTGACCTTCCGGGTAGCGCTCAGCATTTCGATGTTCAGCTGGGGGTGCTGCCGCTGGAGCCGCACCAGCGACGGGGTGACGAACACGGCTCCCACGCCGTCGGTGGTGGCGACACGGACCAGGCCGGCAAGGGTGCTCTGGTCCTTGCTGATCAGGCCTGACAGCGAGCCAAGCGTGCTTTCGATCGCCTCCGCCGCTTCCACTGCCGCAGCCCCAAGCTGCGTCAGCTCCCAGCCATGCGGGCTGCGTTCCAGGGTCCGGCCGCCCAGCTGCTTGTCCAGGGCGAGGATCCGGCGTGAAATGGTGGTGTGGGTGGTTCCCAGGGTTTCGGCGACCGCGTTGAACCGGCCCAGGCGCGCGACGGTCAGCAGGATGAGCAGGTCGTCCGGGCTTGCCAACCGCCTCGAGTCCACGCCGGCCCTTCCTTCCATGTGCATCAGTGCACAGAGTGTCTGTGATTTTTCCCCTTGATTGCACTCTAGCAGGGTGTGATCGTAGACACAGGCATGCCGGCAGCAGCGCCGGGATGAAAGCAAAGGAGCTTACGCATGGCAGTAATCGGTTGGGTCGGCCTGGGCAACATGGGCGGCCACATGTCCGTGAACCTGGTGAAGGCCGGGCACGATGTACGCGGTTTCGACCTGAACCCCGCAGCCTTGGATGCCGCTGCCGCAGGGGGTGTCAAGCGGGCCGCCAGCATCGCGGAAGCGGTGGACGGGGCGGACGCGGTGTTCACCATGCTGCCCAAGGGTGAACACGCCCGTGCCGTGTATATCGGCGAGGACGGCGTGCTGGCGCACGCGGATACCCGCACGCTGCTCATTGACTCCTCCACCATCGACATCGCCTCCGCACAGGAACTGCACGACGCCGCGGCTGCTGCCGGCTTCCGCTTCGTGGACGCTCCTGTGTCCGGCGGAATGAGCGGAGCGGAGGCCGGAACCCTGACCTTCATGGTGGGCGGTGAAGAGGGTGCCGTCAAAGACGCTGCGGGCTTCATCGGGCCCATGTCCGGCAACATCATCCCTACCGGCGGCCCCACCACGGGGCAGGCGGCCAAGATCTGCAACAACCTGATGCTTTTCATCAACCTTGCCTCCACCGCAGAGGGAGCGGTCCTCGCCGACAGGCTCGGCCTGGACAAGCAGGTCTTCTGGGACATTGCCTCGGTCTCCTCGGGAGACTCATGGGCGCTGCGCACCTGGTACCCGGTGCCGGGCGTGGTCCCCACCGCCGCCTCCAACAACGACTTCGCGCCCACCTTCACCACCGAGCTCGCGAACAAGGACATCGGCCTGGCCATCAGCGCCGCAGAAGACACCGGCACTCCACTGGAGATCGGCAAACACGTCCAGCAGCTGTTCCAGCGGCTCATCGACGCCGGTGACGCCGGCAAGGACTGCTCCATGATCATCAAGCTCGTGGACGGCTCGCTCCAGCCTGCCGACCGGGCGCCGTCGAATTAGCCGTCCAACTAACCAAGCCGCACGCAACGCAGGAAAAGAGACTCCCTTGGAAACCATTCCGCACTACATCAACGGTGCCCGCGTCACCGATGCCGACCGCTTCGGTCCGGTCTTCAACCCCGCCACCGGCCAGCAGGAGAAGCAGGTGGCGCTCGCCTCCACGGCACGGACAGAGGAAGCCATCGCGGCAGCCCGCGCTGCGCTCCCGGCCTGGCGGGCCACCAGCCTGGCCAAGCGCACCACCATCTTCTTCAAGGTCCGCGAAATCCTGACTGAACGAAAGTCCGAACTCGCCGCGATCCTCACCAGCGAACACGGCAAGGTCCTCTCCGACGCCGAGGGTGAAATCGCCCGCGGCCTCGAGAACATCGACTTCGCCACCGGACTGTCCCACATGCTCAAGGGCGAACGCTCGGAGCAGGTCTCCAGCGGCATCGATGTCCACTCCGTCCGCCAGCCCGTGGGCGTCGTGGCCTGCATTACCCCGTTCAACTTCCCGGCCATGGTGCCGCTGTGGATGATCGGCAGCGCCCTCGCGTGCGGCAACACGGTCCTGCTGAAGCCCAGCGAAAAGGATCCGTCGGCGGCCGTCTTCATCGCGGAGGCCTTCGCCGAAGCGGGTCTCCCGGCCGGCGTGCTGAACGTGGTCCAGGGGGACAAGGAAGCCGTGGACGTCCTGCTCGAACACCCCGACGTGAAGGCAGTGAGCTTCGTCGGGTCCACCCCCGTGGCCCAGTCGATCTACAAGCGGGCAGCAGAGCACGGCAAGCGGGTGCAGGCGCTGGGTGGTGCAAAGAACCACATGGTGGTGCTTCCCGACGCCGACCTGGACATGGCTGCCGACGCTGCGGTTTCCGCCGCCTACGGTTCCGCCGGCGAACGCTGCATGGCCGTCAGCGTCCTGGTGGCCGTGGGCAACATCGCCGATGACCTGGTGAAGGCGATATCCACCCGCATGGCAGACCTGAAGATCGGTGCCGGAACCGATCCCGCATCACAAATGGGTCCCCTGATCACCGCGGAGCACCGGGACCGGGTGGCATCCTATGTTTCGGGCGCCGAAGGTGAAGGCGGAACCGTGGTGGTGGACGGCCGCTCACAGCAGTTCGACTCCAATGGGTTCTTCATCGGCGTCAGCCTGGTGGACCACGTCAAGCCCGGCATGAAGGTGTACGACGACGAAATCTTCGGCCCGGTCCTTTCCGTGGTGCGCGTGGACACCTATGCCGACGCCGTGAAGCTGGTCAACGACAATGAGTTCGGCAACGGCACGGCCATCTTTACCCGCGACGGCGGCGCGGCGCGGCAGTTCGAGTTCGACGTGGAGGCAGGGATGGTGGGCGTCAACGTCCCCATCCCGGTCCCGGTGGGCACGTTCTCGTTCGGCGGCTGGAAGAACTCACTGTTCGGCGACACCCACATGTACGGTCCGGACAGCATCCGTTTCTACACGCGCGGCAAAGTGGTGACCACCCGCTGGCCGGATCCGTCCACCTCCGTGATCGATCTGGGCTTCCCCCAGGTGGATTAAGGCAAGTGAATTAAGCAACAACAGGCCGGGGACCGTGAGTCGGTCCCCGGCCTGTTGAGTGCCAGCTTGGCTAGCCGTTCATGATGTCGCCGCGGCGCTTCATGTACTCCTCCATCGACATCTCACCGTTGCTGTACTGCTGGTCCAGCTCCGCGAGTTTGCGTGCGCGGAACCCCTGGGGTGCCGAAGCGGGAGGGGGAGTGGCAGGCCCGGAGGACTGCCGGGGTCCCTGCTGCTGGTACGGCTGCTGCTGGTGTCCCTGCTGGTACGGCGGTTCCTGCCCGAAGTCCTGTGACGCAGCGCCGAAGCGCGGGTCCGGCATGGGCGGCTGCCCGTACTGGTACGGCGGCTGCTGCTGCCCGCCAAAAGGCGGCTGGCCGGCCTGGCGGAAGCCGCCGGAGAAGTAGTCCTGCTGGGTGTAACCGTCGCGGGGCTGGTTGCTCTGCGGCCCGGCTGACCCTGGGTACTGGCCGTACCCGGGATTCTGGTTCGATCCCGGAAACTGGTCCGGTCCGGGATACTGGCCTGGGCCGGGGATTTGGCCGGGGAAGCCTTGGTCCCGGTCCCGCCGAGCCACGGAGCGCCGGTACGCCCGCATGGCCATGGGGACCACGAAGGACAGGATGATGATCCAGAAAAACAAGCTGCTCACGGTGCGGCGCCTCTCGTATGGTGTCCTTCCAGCGTAACCCCGGCAGCCTACCGGCGACTGGGTTCCGAAGTTCCCAACGGACCCTCCCCGGATCCCAACGGGACGCCCGGGCCGAAGACGGGACCCGGCGTCGGCCGCTTTGCCGTGATGCCGTCGCCTGACGACTGGTGGCGCAGCCGGCGCAGCACCCACGGCATGAAGTATTCGCGCGCCCACACCAGATCCCCGCTCCTGGCCTCGCGCCACGTCCGTGGCGGCAATGGCTTGGGCTGCAGCGGTTCCAGGGAGTGCTCCACGTTGAGCGCGTCCAGAACCATCGCCGCAATGGTGTGGTGGCCCAGCGGGGAGAAGTGCAGCCGGTCCTGGTCCCACATCTGCGGGTCGCTCAGCTGCCGCAGCGACCACATGTCCGCGATGACGGCGTCGTGCCGTGCAGCGACAGTCCGCAGGTTCTCGTTATAGATGGCCACCTTGCTGCGGATCCTGCCCAGCACGGACGAGCCCGTATCCGGCCCATTGAACAGGACCACCGTGGCCCCGCCCATGGACAGGATCTGGACCACGGAGTCGAGCTTCTCGGCCAACGCGTCGGGATCGCCGCCCGGACGGATCAGGTCATTGCCGCCGGCGGACAGGGTCACCAGGTCCGGCTTCAGTTCCAGGGCCGGGGCCAGTTGCTGGTCCACGATCTGCTGGAGCAATCTGCCGCGCACCGCCAGGTTGGCATAGGCGAAGTCCGGCTGGGTGCGGCCCAGCTCTTCGGCCACCCTGTCGGCCCAACCGCGGTGGCCTCCCGGGCGTGAGGGTTCGGGGTCGCCGATGCCTTCGGTGAAGGAATCACCCATCGCCACGTACCGGGTCCAGGGGTGGGAACCGGGGCGCACGGAGGGGGTCTGGAGGGCACTTGCGTCAGTCACGGTCCTATCCTGCCTTCCGCTTCCATGCCTACGCGAACGTAGGTTGTTACCTTCGGGTAACTGTAAGAATGGAAACCATGACTGACGCCGAAGTATTTCCTGCCCCCGTTGTCCTGTGGTCCCATCCCGAAGACCAGCGCGCCGGCAAACCGCTGCTGGTGCTGCTCCACGGCTACGGCGCCAACGAGCAGGACCTGCTCAGCCTGGCCGACATGCTGCCCGGGGACTTCGCCGTCGCGTCCGTGCGGGCGCCCATCGCCATGGGCCCGGGTTTCACCTGGTTCCCGCTCACCGCCTCCATCGAGTACTCGCTGGAGCGGGTCAAGAAGGCCTCGGCCTACGTGCTCGACTGGATCGACACCATTCGTGTGGGCCACCCGTCGGTGACCCTGCTCGGCTTCTCCATGGGCATGGCGATGGCCACCACCCTCCTGCGCCAGCGGCCCACGGACTTCGCAGCCGTCGTCGGACTGTCAGGTTTCGTAGTGGACGCTGCCGGGGACCCGTCGTTCAAGGACCATGAACTGGACGGCACCGTGCCCATGTTCTGGGGCCGGGACCAGCAGGATCCTGTGATCACCCAGGACAAAATCGAGTTCACCATGGGCTGGGTGCGCAGGCACGTCAAGCTCACCAAGGTGCTGTACACGGGCATGTGGCACGGCATCAACCAGCAGGAGATCGGGCACGTGGGCGAGTTCCTCACCCATGAGGTGCTGAACAAATAGAACGTACGACGGCGGCGCCCGCCGGCTGCCGTCGCTAGTCCGCCTTTGGTGCCGCCACCCGGACGGTGTGGCCGTTTACGGTGACGGTGTCCCCGTCGTGGAGCTGGCGCCCGCGGCGGTCGTCGATCTCACCATTGACCTTGACCAGCCCGTTCTTGATGAGCTCTGCCGCCTCCACGCCGTCCTCCACGAGGTTGGCGAGCTTCAGCAGTTGGCCCAGCCTGATCATGCTGTCGCGGATGGGGACGTCGTCAATGGGGTTGCTCATAGAGCAATAATGCCTGAACTAAGGTGGATTCAATGACCTCCCCTTCCCGCCTGCCGGTACTCGCAGGCCTGCCCCTGGCCGTGGGCTCGGGCCTCGCCATCCCCGTCCAGGGGCGCATCAACGGGGCGCTGGGTGCCCGGCTCAACGATGGAATCGCCGCCGCGGCCGTGAGTTTCAGCACAGGACTGCTGGTCATGATCGTCATTTCGCTGCTGTTGCCGCGCGGCAGGGCCGGCCTGGCGAACATCCTCCCCGCCGTCCGGAACCGGGCCTTTCCCCGGATCTACGTGGTGGCGGGCGCCATCGGTGCACTGTTCGTGTTTGCCCAGTCCTTCACTGTGGGCATCCTCGGCGTGGCGCTGTTCACCGTCGCCACCGTCACAGGCCAGACAGTGAGCGGCCTGCTGGTGGACCGGCTGGGGATAGGCCCGGCCGGAAAGAAATCCGTGACCGGCATCCGCATCATCGGCTGCATCCTGACCATCGCCGCCGTCGCCTGGGCGGTGTCGCCCCGGTTCAGCAGCGCAGGCGCAGGGGACGGCGTTACAGGGTTGCTGCTTCCCCTCCTCCTGCCGGTGGCGGCGGGCTTCCTCATGAGTTTCCAGCAGGCCATGAACGGCACCGCGACGCTCCACTACGGCACCCCCATCGCCGCCACGCTGGTCAATTTCGTGGCCGGCTGCATCGTGCTGTGGGCAGCGTATGCGGTGAAGCTGGCCCTGGCCGGCCCCGCCAACCCGCTGCCGGGGGAGTGGTGGTATTACTTGGGCGGTCCCATGGGCTGCGTCTTCATCGGCCTGGGCGCCCTCCTGGTCCGCAGCCTGGGCGTGCTGGTCACCGGGCTGGGGATGATCGCCGGCCAGCTGCTCGGATCCCTGGCCCTGGACCTGGCGCTTCCCGCCCCGGGCACCATCGTGGCGCCGGCCACCGTGCTCGGGACCCTGCTGACCCTCGCCGCCATCATCCTGGCCACCCTGCCCTGGCCGCGGGGAGCGCTGCGCAGGCAGTGGCCGGTACGCTAGGACACAAGCTTTCCACCGTCTTCCTTCATCCGTCCCGGTGCGCTGCACCTGTGCTCCAGTCACAGCGCAGCCCGGGCCCGACAACCCGCGGACCGCACCCAGCGGCCCTGTAGAAATTGGAGTTATCCCATGGCAGCAAAATCCGTCCTCGACCAGGTCATCTCCCTCTCCAAGCGGAGGGGCTTCGTGTTCCAGGCCGGTGAGATCTACGGCGGCTCCCGCTCTGCCTGG
Organism: Pseudarthrobacter defluvii; assembly: GCF_030816725.1. Lineage (NCBI taxonomy): Bacteria > Bacillati > Actinomycetota > Actinomycetes > Micrococcales > Micrococcaceae > Pseudarthrobacter > Pseudarthrobacter defluvii. The sequence continues at coordinate 2,826,142 of NZ_JAUSYG010000001.1, read as the reverse complement.
GACTACGGCCCCCTCGGCGCCGAGCTGAAGGAAAACATCAAGCGCCAGTGGTGGCAGTCCATGGTCCGCGGCCGCGAGGACGTGGTGGGCCTGGACTCCTCCGTGATCCTGCCCCGCCAGGTCTGGGAAGCCTCCGGCCACGTGGAGGTCTTCTCCGACCCCCTGGTTGAGTGCCTCTCCTGCCACAAGCGCTACCGCGCGGACCACCTCGAGGAGGAGTACGAGGAAAAGAAGGGCCGCCCGGCGGAGAACGGCCTCAAGGACATCGCCTGCGCCAACTGCGGCACCCGCGGCCAGTGGACCGAGCCGCAGGAGTTCTCCGGCCTGCTCAAGACCTACCTGGGGCCGGTGGCCAACGAAGAGGGCCTGCACTACCTGCGTCCCGAGACCGCGCAGGGCATCTTCGTGAACTTCAACAACGTCCTCACCACGTCCCGGAAGAAGCCGCCGTTCGGCATCGGCCAGATCGGCAAGTCCTTCCGCAACGAGATCACGCCGGGCAACTTCATTTTCCGCACCCGTGAGTTCGAGCAGATGGAAATGGAATTCTTCGTGGAGCCCGGCACGGACGAAGAATGGCACAAGTACTGGATGAACGAGCGCATGGCCTGGTACACCGGCCTGGGCATCCGGGACGAGAACCTGCGCTTCTACGAGCACCCCAAGGAAAAGCTCAGCCACTACTCCAAGGGCACTACGGACATCGAATACCGCTTCGGCTTCCAGGGCTCGGAATGGGGCGAGCTGGAAGGCATCGCCAACCGCACCGACTTCGACCTCTCCACCCACGCCAAGGCATCCGGCACGGACCTGAGCTACTTTAACCAGGCCACCAACGAGCGCTACACCCCGTATGTCATTGAGCCCGCGGCTGGCCTGACCCGTTCCTTCATGGCATTCCTGGTGGACGCCTACACCGAGGACGAGGCGCCCAACGCCAAGGGCGGCGTGGATGTGCGCACCGTGCTGAAGCTTGACCCGCGCCTGGCCCCGGTCAAGGCCGCCGTGCTGCCGCTGAGCCGCAACGAGGACCTCTCCCCGAAGGCCAAGGCCCTGGGCGCACAGCTGCGGAAGAACTGGAACATCGATTTCGACGATGCCGGTGCCATCGGCCGCCGCTACCGCCGCCAGGACGAGATCGGCACCCCGTTCTGCATCACCGTGGACTTCGACACCCTCGAGGACCAGGCCGTCACCATCCGCGAGCGGGACACCATGAGCCAGGAGCGCGTCTCCCTGGACAAGGTGGAGGGCTACCTGGCGGCACGGCTGATCGGCGCCTGAGCATGGCCATCGAATACCGCGAATGGCGCGACGGCGACGACCTGGCGCTCCTGGAAATCTGGGGTGACCCGGACACCGCCCAGGCCCGCCAGTTCCGTGGCGCCCTCGCCGTCTCCTCCAACGGCAGGGACGGCATGCCCTGGCGCCGCTGCGTCGTGGCGGAAGACGTCGTTGACGGCGTGGGCATTCCCGTGGCCGCCGGCGTGGTCTATGAAGCGTCGCTGCACCCGGAGCGCCTGTGGACGTACATCGAAGTGGCGAAGGACCATCGCCGCGCGGGCATCGGTGCCAGCCTCCTGACCATGCTGCGGCGGGAAGCCGAACACGCGCCGTCGGGCGTTACCAAACTGCGGGCCAAGGTGGAGCCCGGCACGGCCGGTGCCGCGTTCGCCGAAGCCTTCGGCCTGGCGCCGATCCAGCGCTCCCGGCTGGCCGTCGTCGAACCGGGGGCCCTCCGGCTGCCGGTCTTCCCGGACAAGGACCACGGCGGGCGCCCCATTGACGGCGAAAACGCCGGCTCCGACGTGGTGATGGACCTGGCCACAGGCTCCGTGGAGCTGACGGACGTGGTGGGCCGGTACTACACCTCCATCCACGGCTGGGACTCTCCGGGGGTGCTGTCCGTGGGCCAGGTGCAGAAGCTGTTCCTGGACGAGCTCACCGGAGCCCACGGCGCCATCGTGCTGCGGGCCCAGCCCGAGTCCGCGTTCGGCCAAGGGGTGGCACCCACTAAGAAGGGACGCATCCGCGCGTTCGCGGTCAGCTATGCCGCGCCTGCCGATCCCGACGCAGCGCCGGGTGCTGAGACCGCGGGGCCGGAAACGCCCACCGACGTCTTCGTAGGGCACGAGCCATCGCTCACCGCTGACGACGCCGCCGAAGCGGTCCGCGACATCCTTGCCCTGATCGCGTACCAGCACCCTGTCATGCTGGAACTGGACGATTCCATGACCGCCCTGCGCGCCGCCGTCGAGCCCCTCCTTGAGAGCGGCAAAGCGCGGCTGGCGGGCGGGGAAACCCTGGTGGTCTCGGACTAGCACATCCCCTGCCGCCCACGTCAGTGCCACGTGCTGTCCCAAGGGATGGCGCGTGGCACTGACTGCTTAAGCACCGTGTTCCGGCTACTGCGTGCAGGGTGCTGCTTCGCCCGGGGACTACTTCGTGCGGGGAGCACGACGGCGGCCCGCGGCTGCGTCGGCTGCGTCCAGCAGCTGCCGCTGGGCATCGGTGGGGGCGCTGCCGCCCAGGTGTGCCGGCATCCACCAGGCCCCTGGTTCTGGCTGGAGCGGAAAGCCGGCGATGCAGTCCTCGATCCCTGCCTGGAGTGTGCTGCGCAGCCTTTCCGTTGCGGCGTCCACATCAACGTCACGCGGAAACACCATCGGCTTGTCAACCTGGACCCGGACGGGCGCGCGCCAGCTGCGCCGCGGGGAGAAGCCATGGCCGCGGGTCAGGATCCGGTGGGCGCCCCAGACAGACACCGGGATGACCGGGACGCCTGCCTCCGCCGCCATCCGGACAGCCCCGCTCCGGCACTCACGCACGGTGAAACTCCGGCTCACCCCCGCCTCGGGAAAGACCGCCAAATATTCGCCGGCCCGCAGCTTGGCCACGGCGGCGTCGTAGGCGTCCCAGTGGTGGTCCGTGTACCCCACCACTATCTGGCCTGTGGCACTGATGGCGGGGCCAGCCAGCCAATGGTCCGCCGCGCCCTGGTGGACCAAAAACCGCAGCTGGGCGCCGGTGCGGCGCCACAGGAGCAGCTCAAGGACGGCGAAGTCCAGGTAGCCGAAGTGTGTGACGGCAAAGACCGCCCCGGTGCCGGGTGTCGCCTCCCTGGACGGGCCGCTTCGCGGGTGTGCCGTGGGGAGGTGCTCCAGCCCCGAGACACCGATACCCAGCTGAAGGGCCCAGCGCAGGAACTGCCCCGTGCGGACGATCAGCCGGTAGAAGCGGTCGTTGGGTGGGGGACGCCAGGGCATGGGGAGTGGCCTAAAGGGTGACCTGGACGGAGGAGTCCGGCAGCAGCTGCGTGAAGGCGCGGGACGGCTGGACGGTGGCGCCCGTGCTCTCGGCAAAGGACTTGATGACGAACCCGGTGGCCAGGGTCTGCCATATCCGGACCTTCCGGAGCATGAAGTGGCCAACGCCCTTGAGCGACACATACTGCACGCTGGCGGCGTCGGCAGCAGCGCGGCGGGCGAAGGCCAGGGACTGCGTGGGGCTGGTCATGTGGTCCGTGGTCCCGTGGATGATCAGGACCTTCCGGCCGGTGACCCTGTCCGCCGGGGTTTGCGGGTCCAGCCAGGGCGCCAGCGCCACCACGGCCTCCACCTGCGGGTGGTCCGCGGCGCACACAGCGGTCAGGCCGCCCATCGAGTGGCCCAACAGGAATACAGGAACATCGGGGTGGCGTTCGGCGATCTGGCGCAGCGCCCACCGTGCGTCCTGCAAGGGAGACATGTCGGAGCCGTTCCAGCCGCGGACACTGTTGCGCAGGGACCAGACGGCCAGCCCGTGCTTCCGGCCCGCGCGGTGCAGGTGCCGGGCGAAGGGCACCATGCGTGCCGGGCTCAGGTGCCGGGCCTCTACAGGGTCCCGGCTGTGTGCCTTTCCGCCATGCAGGACCAGGACCACGCCCTTGGTGTCCCCGGATGCATCCAGGATGCTGAGCACGGGCTGGTGGGCTGGAACCAAGGGGACCTGCCCGGCATGAACCCCGCCACCGGACTCCAGCGGAATCCCTGCCCGGGATATCCCTGCCCCACGAACACCGGCTCCATGCGTACCACGGTTGTCCATACCTGGTTCCTCCCCATCCCGATGGTCCATTTATCAACCCTATGGCGCCGCACGTAGAGTTCAACCATGAGGTTGTACTGCTGATGGGCGCCGGTCACTCCCACGCTTCCTTGAATCATTCGGAGCCGACGCCCCAGGCGATGGCTGCCCGCAGCAAGGCGAACCGCATCCTGGCCGCACTGCTCATTCCGCTGGCACTCTTAACCCTGGCGGGGATGGCCGCGCTCTGGCCATCGGGGAGCAAGGAAGGGATCTCGCTCGCCAACCCGTACTCCACCGCTCCCGGTGTCACCTTCGATACGGGCGCCATCCAGAGCGTGGCGACCGGCAGCTGCATGCAGGGCATGGGCCAGCAGGGCGGCAGCCAACAGGGAACGGATCAGCAGGGTACAAATCAGCAGGGGCCAGGCCAACAAGGCAGCACGCAGCAGCCGCCGGGCCAGGGGACCGAATGTACCTTTGCCCTGACCGAGCCGGACAAAGGTGGAAGCCCCGTGAAAGTGGTCATCAACCCGGATGTGGCCTCCTCCCATGGCGTAAAACCCGGGGACCAGATCCGCTACCTCAATCTGTCCAACGTCCAGGGAGCCACGGCGTCGCAGGGTTCGCCGGCCTACATTTTCGTTGACTTCGTCCGCACCCTGCCGATCATCCTGCTGGCCGTGCTCTACGCCGTGGTGGTCATCGCCGTCGCCAGGTGGCGGGGGTTGCGCGCCCTCATCGGCCTGGTTGGCGCGTACTTCGTGCTCGCCAACTTCCTGTTGCCGGGCCTGGTGGAAGGCAAGCCGCCACTGTTGCTGGCCCTGGTGGGCTCCACCGTGATCATGATCGGAGTGCTGTACTTCGCCCACGGATTCTCCGCGCGCACCTCCACGGCACTCCTGGGCACCATCTTCGGGCTGGCCATCACAGCCCTGCTGGCAGCCTGGGCCACGGACGCCGCCAACCTCGCCGGCGTGGGCAGCCACGACGCCGCCACCCTGGTGAACACATCGTCCAACATCTCAATCTCCGGCGTGATCCTCTGCGGACTCATCATCTCCGGCCTGGGCGTCCTCAACGACGTCACCATCACGCAGTCCTCGGCTGTCTGGGAACTCTACGAACTGGCACCCGCCAGCAGCGCCCGGAAACTGTTCACCTCCGCCATGCGGATCGGCCGCGACCACATCGCCTCCACCGTGTACACCATTGCCTTTGCCTACGCCGGCGCGGCGCTGCCCATCCTGATCATCGTGATGCTCTACGACCGGCCGCTGATGGACACCCTCACCAGCGCCGAACTCTCCGAGGAGGTCATCCGGACACTGGTCGGTTCCATCGGCCTGGTCCTGGCCATTCCCGTCACCACCCTGATTGCCGTGCTCGTGGTCAAGGCTACTGGCGTCAGGGCTGCGGCCCAGGCAGAGAACGCGGCACCTGGCGCCGGAAAGCACGACGACGGGCACGGCCACGTGGACGATGTTGCGGACACCGGGGCGCTCGCCGCCGCCGCGCTTGAGGAACGCGGGCGGCGCACCGCCGTCGAACCTACCGCCGAACCCCCTGTTGAGCCCGCTACCCGGCGGGGACGGCGGGCCGACCGGGGTTGACCTGGTTTTGCGTGGAGGAGGTGCGTGGATGGGCGCCGCCCCGGGCATTACCTACTGGTAGTCGGCCAGCCAGAGGTCCGGTCCAAAGACTTCGTACTGGATGTCCTTGGCCGGGACCCCTGCGCCCACCAGGGCGGTCCGGACGGCCTGCATGAACGGCATGGGGCCGCAGAGGTAATACTCGGCGTCCGGCGGCAACTGGATGTCCTTGACGTTCATGAACCCCGAGTGGACGCTGCCGTTTTCGCCGCCCGCGGAGGACCCCTCGCCGTCCGGATTGAGGAACCACGACGTCAGCGAGGCATCGGGGAGGGCAGCGAGGTCCGCCGTCACCTGCTTCCGCAGTGCAAACGAGGCGGGGGACTCCCCGGCGTGCAGGAACAGGACCTTCCGCTGGGAACCCGACTTGACCAGGTGGGACAGCATGCCGGCCATGGGGGTGACCCCGATCCCTGCGCTTGCCAGCACCACGGGCCGGTCGGTGTATTCCAGCACCACATCGCCGAAGGGCGCGGAGAGGGTGACCTCGTCGCCCACGTTGACGTGGTCGTGCAGGAGGTTGGACATCTCCCCGTCGGGCGCACCCTCCGTGCGCACCCGCTTGACGGCGAACCGCCGGTGCTGGCCATCGTCTGCCTGGGTGAGGCTGTACTGGCGGGGCTGCAGGACGCCGTCGCGCATCTGCATCCGGATGGTGACGTACTGTCCAGGGAGCGACGGCTTGACCTCCCGCTCGTCGGTCCGCTCCACCACGAAACTGACCACGTCCTCGGTTTCCTGGATCTTTTCGGCCACCCGCCAGGTACGCCACACGGTTTCCGGGCTCAACCGCACGGCGTCGTACAGGCCGCGTTCCTTGTTGATGAGCATGTTGGCCATCAGCCAGTAGACCTCGTCCCAGGCCGCGGCCACATCCGGTGTTACGGCATCGCCCAGGACATCGACGATGGCCCACATCAGGTTGTCGTGCACCACCTGGTACTGCTCGGGGCTCAGGCCCAGGGACACGTGCTTGTGCGAGATGCGGGACAGCAGGTGGTCCGGCAGGTGGGTGGGGTCGTTGATGAGGAAGCCGGCAAAGGCGGCAACGGAACCGGCCAGGGCCTGCTGCTGCCGGCCGTCGGCCTGGTTGCCGCGGTTGAACAGGCCGTTGAGCAGTTCGGGGTGTTCCTGGAACATGTGCGTGTAGAAACGGGAGGCGATCTCCCGGATGTTTTCGCCGACGACGGGAAGGGTCGCCTGGATCACGGGATACGAGGTGTCGGAAAGCATGGGTATGTCTCCTTCAAACGTCCTGGCTGGGTGTCCGTTCCCGCGCCACGCTAGCACCGGGCGGAAGCGTGCAACAGGCCCTTTGGCACTCGCACCCGCCACCTGCCGAACACGGCCAGCCGCCGATTTGCCCGGCTTTGCAACAATGGACAGGTGACTGTTGCAGCAACTCCTCCCGCCCCCAAGCTGGAACTCCCGCCCCTGAAGCTGGGACCCATCACGGTTGACACCCCGGTGATCCTGGCCCCCATGGCCGGCATCACCAACTCCGCCTTCCGCAGGCTGTGCCGTGAATACGGCGGCGGCATGTACGTGGCGGAGATGGTCACGTCCCGCGCGCTGGTGGAACGGACGCCCGAGTCCCTGCGGATCATTTCGCACGACGACGATGAAAAAGTCCGTTCCGTCCAGCTGTACGGTGTGGACCCCGTGACCGTAGGCGCCGCCGTCCGGATGCTCGTTGAGGAAGACCGGGCCGACCACATCGACCTCAACTTCGGCTGCCCCGTCCCCAAGGTGACCCGGCGCGGCGGCGGCTCTGCCCTGCCGTGGAAGATCGACCTCTTCACCGCCATCGTGCAGACCGCCGTCAAGGAAGCGTCCAAAGGCAACGTTCCGCTGACCATCAAGATGCGCAAGGGCATCGACGATGACCACCTGACGTACCTCGACGCAGGCCGCATCGCCCGCGATGCCGGTGTGGCCGCCGTCGCGCTCCACGGCCGCACCGCCGCCCAGTTCTACTCCGGCCAGGCCGACTGGTCCGCCATCGCCCGGCTCCGCGAGGCGTTGCCTGACATCCCGGTGCTGGGCAACGGCGACATCTGGTCTGCCGAGGACGCCGTCAGGATGGTCCGGGAAACAGGCGTTGACGGAGTGGTGGTAGGCCGCGGCTGCCAGGGCCGGCCCTGGCTCTTCGGCGACCTGCAGGCCGCGTTCGAGGGCAGCGACGTCCGCCACCGCCCCAACCTCCGCCAGGTGGCCGAGGGCGTGTACCGGCACGCCGAACTGATGGTGGAGACCTTTGGCGACGAAGGCAAGGCCCTGCGCGAGATCCGCAAGCACATCGCCTGGTACTTCAAGGGCTACGTGGTGGGCGGCGAACTGCGGACCCGGCTGGCCCTGGTCACCAGCCTGGAAGTGCTCCGGGATACCCTCGCCGAGCTGGACCTGGACTCGCCCTATCCAGGGGTGGACGCGGAAGGTCCACGCGGCCGCGCCGGCTCGCCCAAGAAGCCTGCACTGCCCAAGGACTGGCTGGACTCCCGCGCCCTGAACGACGACCAGTCCCGGGACATCTCCGCCGCGGAACTGGATGTGTCCGGTGGCTGAAACGCCCATGGCCGCAAGCCGTACCGCCGGAACCCCCACTGCAGCCCTGGCGCTGCCCGGTTACGACACGCACGATTCCGCCCGGTGGGTGGAGGAGCCGCCCAAGAGCACCTACCGCTCCGATTTTGAGCGGGACCGCGCCCGGGTGCTGCACTCCTCGGCGCTGCGCCGGCTGGGCGCCAAAACCCAGGTGGTGGCGCCGGACACGGATGACTTTGTCCGCACCCGCCTCACCCACAGCCTGGAGGTGGCGCAGGTGGGCCGGGAACTGGGCCGGGCCCTGGGGTGCGACCCCGACGTCGTGGACACCGCCTGCCTGAGCCATGACCTCGGCCACCCGCCCTTCGGCCACAACGGGGAATCGGCATTGAACGAGGTGGCGCATGCCATCGGCGGCTTCGAAGGCAATGCCCAGACCCTCCGCCTGCTCACGCGGCTCGAACCCAAGGTGCTCACTGCTGACGGCCAGCCCGCCGGACTGAACCTCACGCGCGCAAGCCTGGATGCGGCGTCGAAATATCCCTGGTCAGCCCTGGAAGCTCCGGTGATCCACGGGCAGCGGACCAGCAAGTTCGGTGCCTACGAGGATGACCTGCCCATCTTCAACTGGATCCGCGAAGGCGCCCCGGAACGCCGGACCTGCCTTGAAGCGCAGGTGATGGACCTGGCGGACGACATCTCCTACTCAGTGCACGACGTGGAGGATGCGATCGTCGCCGGCCACTTCCAGCTGCGCTGGATGGACAACCCGGACCACCGTGCCCGTGTGGTGGGGTACGCCAAGCAGTGGTACCTGCCGCACAACGACCCCGCAGCCATCGACGCCGCACTGGCCCGCCTGGAGGCCACCGACGTGTGGGTGCGCGAGGCGGACGGCAGCCGCAAGTCCATGGCTGCGCTGAAGAATATGACCAGCCAGCTGATTGGCCGGTTCTGCCAGAGCGCCCTGGAAACCACCCGCGCCGTGTACGGGCCGGAGAACCTGACCCGGTACAACGCCGAACTCATGGTTCCCGATGAGACGGTCATGGAGATCGCGGTCATGAAGGGCCTTGCCACCACCTTCGTCATGACCACCGAACACCGGCAGCCCATCTACGAGCGCCAGCGGGAAGTCCTCCACGCACTGGTCACCGCCCTGAGCGCCACCGGTGACCGGCACCTGGAGCCGATGTTCGCTGCGGACTGGCGGGCGGCGGACGACGACGGTGCGCGCCTTCGCGTGGTCATCGACCAGGTGGCGTCGCTCACCGACGGGTCGGCCCTGGCAATGTACGAGCGCCTGGTGGGGAGCCTGCCCTCGCTCTGGTGAACCGCCACTTGCTTCCACCCGGGCTTCCGCCTGATCAACAGCTTCCTCAAGGCGTCTTCACAGGAAGGGCGCGCACCATGGGAGGAAAGGCAGGCCGTTAGGAACGGGAGCAGGTCATGAGTACTCGCAGCAGGGGCAAGCGCCTTGCCACCGGGATTACTGCTGCCGTGGGCGTTGGCAGCTTCGCCGCAGCCGGCGTGGCCGCGGCCGCCGTGTATGCCGCAACCCCGTCCGTGATTGCCAGGACAACCCCCGCCACGGACAGCAGCACACAGGGAAGCACGCCCAAATCCGGTTCAGCCCGCTACGACGACGACGACCACGGCGCCAGGCAGGACAGGGACCCGGGGCGCTCGAAGAGCTACGGCAACTACGGCAGCAGCAGTCCGGTCCAGCCCGGCAACGGCGGCACCATCCACGGAAGGTCCTCGGGGTCCTGACGTGGCCGGTTGCAGCACCACCCATTGCACAGGGGCCACGGACTTTGCAGAGGCGGAGGCTCCTACCGCACAATCCAGCTGGTCCGTGTGGGAACTCGAGGCAACGGTCACGGTCACGGAACCGGGCCTGCTTGTTGCGGCGGAACGGATTGTCCGCCAGGTGGTGGAAGCGGTGGACCGTGCCTGCAGCCGGTTCCGTTCCGATTCTGAACTGGTGGCGCTCCAGCCGCGGATGGCAGCGGGCGTCACAGTGAGCCCCATGTTCCGGCTGCTCCTGGAGCGCGCCCTGGGCGCCGCCAGGATGACCGACGGCGACGTGGACCCCACCCTCGGTGCAGACCTGGCGGCCCTGGGCCACGGACCGGACATACCGGGCGACGCGCCGGAGCCACCCACCGGCGGGGCGGGCACGCCGGGCAGGCCTGGAATCCGGAGCGTACCGCTGTCACCGCTGCCCCCGTCGCCGGTCCCGGTGGCGCCACGGACCCCCGGCTGGGCCCGGGTCCGCCTCGACCCACCCCATGGCCAGAAGCTGCCTTCAGACGCCCTGTCTTTAGACGCCCTGCCTCCAGACGCCCTCCCTTCACATACTTTGCCCGGTGACGCGACAACCCCTGATTCAGCCGTGCTGACGGTTCCGGCCGGACTTCACCTGGACCTGGGCGCATCGGCCAAGGCCGTCGCGGCGGATCTCGCCGCCGCCGAGGTGTACCGGCGGCTGGGCTGCGGAGTGCTCGTAAGCCTGGGCGGCGACCTGGCAAGCGCAGGGCCCGGCCCCCAGGAGGGCCAGGCGGAGGGCAAGTCCGGCCACTGGCAGATCCTGGTGCAGGACCTCCCGTCCGATCCTGCCCAGCACATTTCCCTCGCACAGGGTTTTGCCTTGGCTACGTCCAGTACGCAAAAACGCCGCTGGCAGCATCAGGGCACCCAGGTCCACCACATCCTTGATCCACGCTTTGGCCTTCCTGCCGAGGCGGTCTGGCGCTCGGTGACCGTCTCGGCCCCTACCTGCCTGGAGGCGAACGCGTTCAGCACCGCGGCCGTCGTCCGGGGCTTCCGGGCCCTCGATTGGTTCCGGACCGAAGGAATACCCGCCCGTTTCGTGGACACCAGGGGCATGGTCACCACCACCGGAGGCTGGCCCGCCGACAGCCACCACCCTGCGGAGACCTTCAGTTCGGACGAAAGTCTCGACTCTGAGGAAAGCTTGGGCGCTGCCGATAGCTCCAGCCCGGGAGGTGCAGGCCATGGATGAGGCACTGTGGGCTTTCGGCCGGGTCAGCGGCTTCGTGTCCCTGGCCCTGTTTACCGCGTCGGTGCTGCTGGGAATCCTGAACCGGTCAGGCCGGCCCCTGTTGGTGCTGCCGCGGTTCTCCATCAGCCTCCTGCACCGCAACATCGCGCTGCTCGCCACGGTTTTCCTGGGGCTGCACGTCGGGTCCCTGCTCCTTGACTCTTTTGCCAAGCTCAACCCGGTGGACATCGTGGTTCCGTTCCTGGGTTCATACCAGCCGTTCTGGCAGGGGCTGGGAACGGTCGCCCTGGACCTGGTCCTTGCCATAGTCGTCACAGGGCTGCTGCGGCACCGGATCGGACAACGCACCTTCAGGGCTGTTCACTGGCTTAGCTACGGTGTCTGGCCGGTGGCCATGGCCCATGCCCTTGGAAACGGTACTGATGTTTCAAACGGGTGGTTCCTCCTGCTGGCGGTGGTGTCCGCGGTGGCGGTTGCCGCGGCACTGCTGTGGCGGCTAAGCCCGTCCTTCCTCGAAACCTTTCGCGCCAGGCAAGGAAACCTCCCGTGAGCCAACCCCGTGACAGCTACCCCGCGGCACCCCAGGACAACTACCAGGACCGTCAGCAAGCCGGTTACCAGGACCCTCACCGGGACGCTTACGCGCCCCCGCCCCTGCAAGGGCCCCGGGACAGCATCCGCCAGGAACCGCGCCTCCTGGCAGCAGGTCCCGATGCAGGTTGGGCACGCCACACGGACATCTTTGGCCGCTGGGAACCACAGGCAGCCGGCCCGGGACTACTGGAAGTACTTGCCGAATCCGGTCTGACCGGCCGGGGCGGAGCCGCCTTCGAAACCTGGCGCAAGGCAACTGCCACTGCCGGTTCCGGGAGGAAGAGTTTGTTTGCCGTCCGGCCAGTGGTGATCGCCAACGGCGCCGAGGGCGAGCCCCTGAGCTTCAAGGACCGCACACTCCTTGCCCACGCCCCCCACTTGGTCATTGACGGGCTGATGGCCCTCGCCGCTGCCCTCGGCCAAGCCGGCACGAGCGGTACCAACATGTACATCTACGCACCCGCGGCCAGCCTGCCCCGGGTGCGGGAGGCCCTTGCCGAGCGTCCGCGGGGCAAACAGGTACGCGTGGTGCAGGCTCCCGAAACCTTCATCTCCGGTGAGTCGAGCGCCGTCGTGAACATGATTGCGAACGGCACCGCCCTGCCCACGGACCAGCGCCGGCGCCTCAGCGAGTCAGGCCTGAACGGCCGTCCCACACTGGTGGTCAACGTGGAGACCCTGGCCCAGGTTGCCCTGATCGCCCGCTTCGGCGCGCGGTGGTTCCGGGAGGCCGGCACTCCAACGGACCCTGGCACCAGGCTGGTGTCCGTATCCGGTCCTGCCCCAGCGCGGGATGTGGTGCTGGAAGTGCCGGGCGGCGTGCAACTTTGCTTGGTCCTGAAGGAGGCGGGCATGGATCCTGGTTCCCTGTCCGCCGTCCTGGTGGGTGGGTACCACGGCCGGTGGGTTCGGCCTGCGGAGCACGCGCTTTCACCTGTGGGGCCGCCGGGCCGGACGGCGCGCCCGGGAGCGGGAGTAATCCATGCCTTGGACCTGCAGACCTGCGGGATCCAGGCCACGGCCCGGATCGTCAGCTACCTGGCCGGCCAGTCCGCCCGGCAGTGCGGGCCCTGCATGTTCGGCCTGCCGGCCATGGCGTCCATCCTCAACCGGATCGCCGGAGGCGAAACAGATCACCGCCTCGCCACCGAGCTGGACCGCCTGGGACGGCTGGTGTCAGGACGTGGCGCCTGCCGGCATCCCGAGGGGACCACGGGCCTGGTCAGCAGTGCGCTGGAGGTCTTCGCCGCGGACTTCCGCGCCCACCTGGCCGGATACTGCACAGGCCCGGGAGGCGTGGCGGCATGAAGACCTACCTGCACATCGACTGGACCAGCTGCGACGGCCGCGGCCTGTGCACGGAACTGCTTCCCGGCGTACTCGACCGGGACGACTGGGGGTACCCGGTGGCGCGCGGCAAGGTGGGCCGTGAACGCACGGACGTCCCGCTGCGGGACGCCGACCGGGACGCGGCACAGGAAGCCGTCTTCCTTTGCCCCAAGCTTGCCCTCAGCCTTATGCAGCGAACGGTGCCCGAACCGGGGCAGCGGACGCCCGGCAGGTAAGGGACCGGGCCACGGCAGCAAGCCAATGACACTAAGATTGCTGTGTGGCTGGGCTGATCAAACGTGAAGATATCGATGAAGTACGCCAGCGCACGGACATCAAGGAAGTGGTAGACGGCTACGTAACGCTCAAGGGCGCCGGGCTGGGAACCTTCAAAGGTCTGTGCCCCTTCCACGACGAGCGCTCGCCGTCCTTCACCGTCCGCCCCCAGGTGGGCCGATACCACTGCTTCGGCTGCGGCGAGGACGGCGACGTCATCGCGTTCGTCCAAAAGCAGGACCACAGCTCGTTCCAGGAGGCCGTCGAGAAGCTGGCCGCGAGGATCGGCTATGAGCTGCGCTACGAGGACGGCGGAACCGGCCCCAACCGGGAGGAAGTGGGCCGCCGCCAGCGCCTGCTGGACGCACACAAGATCGCCGACGAATTCTTCCGCGCCCAGCTGCTTACCCCGGGCGCGGTCGAGGCCCGGAACTTCCTGTTCGGCCGGGGCTTCGACAGGGCCGCCGCTGAACACTTTGGCTGCGGCTACGCTCCGCAGGGCTGGGACGCCCTCCTGAAGCACCTCCGCGGCCGCGGATTCACCGATGCCGAGCTCAAGCTCACCGGCATGTTCAGCGAGGGAAACCGGGGCATCTACGACCGCTTCCGGGGACGCCTCATCTGGCCCATCAAGGACATGGCCGGCGACACGATCGGCTTCGGCGCCCGCAAGCTGTACGAGGACGACCAGGGGCCTAAGTACCTGAACACCCCGGAAACCACCCTCTACAAGAAGTCCCAGGTCCTCTACGGCATCGACCTGGCCAAGAAAAGCATCGCCAAGGACCGCCAGCTGGTAGTGGTGGAGGGCTACACGGACGTCATGGCCTGCCACCTTGCAGGAATTACGACGGCGGTGGCCACCTGCGGCACGGCGTTCGGCACTGAGCACATCAAGATCGCCCGCCGGCTTTTGTCCGATGACGGCACCGGGGGAGAAGTGGTGTTCACCTTCGACGGTGACGCCGCCGGGCAGAAGGCGGCCCTGCGCGCCTTCGAGGAGGACCAGCGGTTTACCGCCCAAACCTTCGTGGCCGTGGAACCCACCGGGGCCGACCCCTGCGACCTTCGCCTCAGCAGGGGGGACGAGGCGGTGCACGCCCTGATCCAGTCCCGGCGGCCCCTGTTCGAGTTCGCCATCCGCACCACCCTGAAGCAGTTCAACCTTGACACTGTGGAGGGCCGCGTCCAGGGCCTGAAGGCTTCCGTGCCGGTGGTGGCGGCCATCCGCGACGGCTCAACCCGGACCGGCTACTGCCAGGCCCTGACCGGCTGGCTTGGGATGCCTGACCCCAACGAAGTCCTGCGCCTGGTCAACACCGAAGTGAAGAACGCAACGAAACGGGGGGACACCGCCCGGGAACCGGCGCCGGGGGCACGCGCAGGCGGACGGCAGAACCACGGCCCGCAAAACCATGGCCAGCAAACCCCGGCGCCCCCAGCCCAAGCCGGAGGCCCTGGCGTAGCTGCCGCGCCGCCGTCGGGCGCTGTCCCTTCCTTCCACCGGCCCGACCCGCGCGACCCCGTGGCCTCCATGGAGCGGCAGGCCCTGGAAGTGGCGCTGCAGCAGCCTTCGCTGCTGGCCGGCGAGGTCTGGGACCGGTTCGCCGCGGTCCGCTTTGCCACCCCGGCCTTCCAGGCCGTGCACGACGCCATGCGCGCCACAGGGCCAGGACACGTGGGTGATCCGGTGCGCTGGGTGGAGTACGTCATGCACGAGGTCCCGGAGCCGCTCCGGCCGCTGGTGTCGGAGCTTTCGGTGGTACCGCTTCCGGCCCATACCGAGGAGGCGGTGCTGAAGTACTGCCGCGACATCCTGTCCCGGCTTTTCGAACTCCAGATCACCCGGGTCAAGGCGGACAAGATGGGCCAGCTGCAGCGCCTCGACGCCGCAGCAGATCCGGAGGCATTCCAGCGGCTCAACCGTGAACTGATGATGCTCGAAATGGAACGCCGGGCTTTGCGCGCGGAGGCCTAGGACGCGACTGCTGGAAGGAGCAACTGGGTGGTGGAGGTCACGCTCCGCCCGATTTCGTTTCCGCCGCGGGTGTTTGCTAGGCTGGTACCCGCTTCATTCCTCCTTAGCTCAATTGGCAGAGCATTCGACTGTTAATCGAAGGGTTGCTGGTTCAAGTCCAGCAGGAGGAGCTTCCAATCCCCGTTCCGGTTTCCGGAACGGGGATTTTTGTTTCCCGGAAGGGCCCTTTTGGCCCGGAACACCGCCGATTTCCCTTGGGCCGGAATCCTTTGCTAATGTCATACCTGCTTCATTCCTCCTTAGCTCAATTGGCAGAGCATTCGACTGTTAATCGAAGGGTTGCTGGTTCAAGTCCAGCAGGAGGAGCGTTACGAAAAATCCCTGTTCCTCCACTTGGAGGAACAGGGATTTTTTCTTTTCTCGGGGTGGCAAGCGTGAGCTGGCGATAAGCGCTGGCTACACGAAATCCATCTCCACCTGCAGGAACCTTTCGGCCTCGGCGATGGCTGCCTCGAAGGCTTCCTTCTCGGTGGGGGACTTCCGGGGTTCGCGCGGATTCCATTCGTGCGGCGCCGAGTGGATCCTGACAAAGCCTGCATCCGGCGGCGCGTAGAAAATCCCGAAGCGCTGCACGGGCCACTCCGGCGATGTTTCCGGGGCCACCAGCAGGGCCGCGTTGAAAGCGGGATTGAACCATTGGGCGATGGGCCGGCGGCGGTCCTCGGTGAACAGCCCCGCCGCATACAGCGCCGCCGACTGCTGTCCTGCCTGCGCGCACAGCCGCTCCCACCACAGTGGCAGGATCCGGGCGTCGCACCGTTGCCATGTGGCTGGAAGTGGCGGTTGGTTCTGCCAGCTGGGCACGGGATCATTTTATCGCGGGAGGCACCCGGAAGGCAGGGACAGGGGGATTCGTGCTTCCTGGGCCTTGCTTCCCGGACCCCTACTTCCCGGCGCCCGGCCTCCGGCAGTCCTTTTTCCGCGGGCCCGGCTTCCTGGAACCCGGGTTCACCCGGTAAAGGACCGCGGCGCCGGCCAGCAGTCCAAGGACGATGCCCATGGCGGGGTTGCCTACGGCCCGGCCGGCGAAATAGCCCACGACGGCGCCAAGCACCGCCCCGAGGAAGAGTCCCCTTCCATTGCGGTGCGGTTTGCGGTCCATGTGCTGCCTTCCTGCTGGTGGCTGGTGGCCGGTTGCTGTCAGTGGATGGAAGGGACAGTGCGCGGACGGACCACCAGCCACAGTGCCCCGATGGCTACCAGGATGCACGCCGCTTGAACAGCCCCCATCGGCGCGGCACTGGTGATGCCGAGCCAGCCCACCACGGGGGAGATCAGCCCGGCCATGAGGAACGTGGCCGCCCCGAGCAGCGATGCCGCCGTCCCCGCCTGGCCGGCGTGGCCGGCCAGGGCCAGCACCTGGACGCAGGGGAACATGAAGCCGGTGCCCATGATGTAGAACCACAGCGGTACCATCACGCCCCACAGGCCCAGGCCCGCCAGGTCAAACACCACGATCAGCAGGGCCATCAAGAACATCCACGCCGTGGCGCCCGCCAGGATCCATTGCGGCGGAACGATCCGGATCAGCCGCGAGCTGGTCTGCACGCCGGTCACGATGCCCAGGGAGTTGATGCCGAAGAGCAGCCCGTACTGCTGGGCCGAGAACCCGAAGATGTCCTGAAACAGGAACGGGGAGGCCGACAGATAGGTGAAGAGGCCGCCGAAATTGAAGCCGGCCACCATGAGCAGCCCCACGAAGATCCGGTCACTGAAGAGTGCCTTGTAGCGCTGCCCGGCCGTCATGCCGCTCTGGCCCCGCTTCTCCGGCGGCAGCGTCTCGCGCACCACGAGCAGGGCGGCCACGATGACCAACGTTCCGTAGGCGGCCAGGAACACGAAGATGCCGGGCCACGGCATCACCAGGAGCAGCTGCGAACCGATCACTGGCGCGAGGATGGGCGCCAGGCCGTTGACCAGCGACATCCGCGAGAACATCCGCACCATGGCATATCCGGAAAACAGGTCGCGCACCATGGCCATGGCCACCACGCCGCCGCCGGCCGCGCCAACACCCATCAGGACACGGAACACTCCAAGCGTCGCGATGTCCGTGGACAGGGCAGCGCCGAGGGATGCGGCGATGTGCAGCGCGGTGGCCAGGATCAGGGGAATCCGGCGCCCGAACTTGTCGCTGAAGGGCCCCACCACGAGCTGGCCGAATGCAAAACCGACAGTGGTACCTGCCAGGGTGAGCTGAACCTGCGCCTCGGTCACCCCCAGGCTTGCCTCCAGCGCGGGAAAGGCAGGCAGGTAAAGGTCGATGGTGAACGGGCCGAGGGCCGTCAGAGCACCCAGAAGGAGGATGTAGAGGAGCTTGCGGCGGCGGCTCAGCAAGTCGCCGGGATTGGGGGAATTGGTCACGGAGAACAATCCTAGGCCCGGCCAGGACTGTTTTTGCAGCGTTGTAGGCCGCGCCGTCCGGCAAGCCCCCAAGTTCGCCCTGAACCTGAATGGTAGTTTTGGTGGCGTGGACTGTGCGCCTGCACATTTCCGCAGCAAACGGAAGCAGTATCGACTCATGAAACCAGTAAGGCGGAACCGATGAGCGGACGTCACAGCGGGCGTACCAGCCCGGGATTGCGTATCACTGCGCTGCCCGGAACGGCAAGACTCCTTTTCCGGTTGGCGCCCCGCCAGCTCAACGACGAGATCGCCTTCGCCAAGATCGAACTCAAACGCAAGGGCATCCAGGTGGGGGTGGCCGCGGCCTTCTTCGCCGTGGCGCTGCTCTTCCTGGCATTCCTGGTGGTCGGCCTGATCGTCGCGGCCATCATGGGGCTGTCCACCATCATGCCCGCATGGCTGGCAGCCCTCCTGGTCTCCGCGGCCTTCCTGCTGGTTGCGCTCATCGGCGGACTGATTGGCCTCGCCAGGTTCAAGAAAGCCATGCCGCTGATGCCCGAGGAAACCATCCGCGGCATCAGGCACGATATTGGCGTTGCCCGGGAGGGCTCGGCGTTCAACCCGGCCATCCTGGATCCGGAAAGCCCCGAGGCCAAGGCTGCGAAGGCCGCCAAGGCCGAGGCCGCTGCGAAGGCAAAAGCCGAAAAGGAAGCCAAAGCGGCACAGCGCGACCAGGAGTTCCCGCACGCGTCCGAACCCGAGCTGGTGCGCCGCCTGAGCCAGCGGCGGCACCACCTCACGGAGGTCCGCGACGAGCTCGGCACCGAGCTGGACCTCAAGACCCAGGCCCGCTACCTGCTGGCAGCAGCCCAGGTCAAGGCACGCGAGGGCCAGGTGCTGGCGCAGCATGGAGTGGATGTGGCGGGTCAAAGGTTCGCGGCGTTGTCCGGCTCCGCAGACCTGTCCAGGCGCTGGAAGCCGGTGGCAGCCTTCGTGGCGGCCGGAGCCGTGCTGGTCCTCCTCCTCCGCAGGCTGTTCCGCTCCAACTAGCCTGCTCCGCAAGCAAGGCAGAACCGACACACCGCGCTCAGGCGCAGCAGGGAAGGAGAGGGGGACGGGTGAAGTTCATTGGTGCGGGCGCCCGCCCCGGCCGTCCCCAGGTGGACCACGACCTCGTGTTCACCATCCCCAACCTGCTCACTGTGGTGCGGTTCATGGGCGTTCCGCTCTTTATGTGGCTCGTCCTGGCCCAAAAGGAGTACGGCGCCGGGGTGGTCGTCCTGGCCGTCATGGCCGGAACGGACTGGATTGACGGCTACATAGCCCGCCGGTTCGACCAGGCTTCCAAACTTGGCAGGGTCCTTGACCCCATTGCCGACCGGCTGGCCCTGCTGGCCGTGGCGTTCACACTGGTGATTGCCGGCGTCGTGCATTGGCTCTACCTGGCCGCGCTGGTGGTGCCTGATGCTGTGTTGCTGGCACTGACGCTCTTCTTCTTCCATGGCCACCCGGACCTCCCCGTCAGCGTGGTGGGCAAGGTGCGGACCGGCCTGCTGCTCCTGGGCACCCCGCTGCTGGTCCTCTCCCGCCTGGACACCGGCATGTCGGAGCAGCTCTTTGTTGCTGCCTGGGTGGTGTTGGGCCTGGGCCTGATCGGCCACTGGATTGCCGCGTACAACTACTTTTGGGCCATTCTGCGAAAGGGCCGGGAACTGCAACAGCACGACGGCGGGAACGCCTGATGGTGTGGCTTGCCGTCGGCCTGGCGGTGCTTGGCGCCTTCTGCCTTGCCCTGGGTGCCCAGCGCCAGGGCAGTGCCGTTAAGGCCGACACCGGCGGCCTCGCACTGAGTTCCAACGGCTTCCTGCGACTGCTCCGCAATCCGAGGTGGATGTTTGGGCTCCTGCTGCTCTGTACCGGCATGGCCATGAATGCCGTAGCCCTGGTGTCCGCACCGCTCACGGTGATCCAGCCCATCGGCGCCATCGCCCTGGTGATCACCACCGTGGTGAACGCCCGCGACCAGGACCTGACCATCAACCGCGCCACTGCCGTCTCCATTGGCGCGTGCGTCACCGGATCTGCGCTCTTCGTCCTCCTGGCGGTCAACGTCACCCAGGAAAGCCACCACGTCAGCCCCGAGGATGAGCTCACCATCGTGCTGTTGCTGGCCCTGGCGGTGGGGCTGTTCGGCACGCTGGCAGTGACGTTCCGGCACCGCATGAATGCGTTCGTCTACATCGTTGGCGCCGGCATCCTGTTCGGCTTCGTCGCGGTACTTACCCGGATCATCGGCAAACACCTCCTGGACCCCAACGGCCTCTTCCTGCTCAACGTCCAGTGGTACTCGGTGGTGGCCATCCTCGCGGCGGGCGGCCTGGGGTCGTGGTTCGTCCAGAGTGCGTACTCCACGGGGCCGCCGGACCTGGTCATCGCCGGACTCACGGTGGTTGACCCCATGGTGGGCATCGCCATCGGCATCATCATCCTGGGCGAACTGCGGCCCGACGTCCATGCGGTTATGGCGATTGCGATGGGAACCGCCGCGTGCCTTGCTATCGTTGGGGTTATCGCCCTTTCCCGGCACCACCCGGAGGTCACCAAGCGCAAGAAGGACGCGCGGAAGGCTTCCGGCAGGCCGACCCACTAACCCATTCCGTCCGAACCCATGCAATCCCACGAAGCCCGGCGCCCCGCGCCAGCGGCCAACCGTGCTGTCAGTTCCACGCTGTCCGCACCGTGACCATCAGGAGTACTCCCCATGACCACGCCCGCCGACCAGCGCCCCCTGACCATCCTCATCGCCGCCGACACCTATCCTCCGGATGTCAACGGTGCTGCCCAGTTCGGCTACCGGCTGGCCAAGGGCATGACTGCCCGGGGCCACAACGTCCATGTGCTGGCGTCCCGCGCCAGCAAGGGAAAGAGCTTCACCGAGTTCCGCGACGAAGCAACGGTGCACAGGCTCCGCTCGCACAAGGCGTTCACCCATGAGACCTTCCGCCTGTGCTTTCCGTGGGAAATCAAGAAGGAAATCAGCCTGCTCTTCGACCGGGTGAAGCCCGACGTGGTGCACATCCAGAGCCATTACATGATCGGCGAGCACGTGCTCTACGAAGCCGTTAAGCGCGGGGTGCGCATCGTGGCGACCAACCACTTCATGCCCGAAAACCTCAACCCCTTCCTGCCGTTCCCCCAGTGGTTCAAGGACATCATTGGCCGGGTCTCCTGGAAGGACATGGGCAAGGTCATGGGCCACGCGGACGTGGTGACCACCCCCACGCCGCTGGCGGCCAGGGCCATGCACGAGCACGCCTTCTTACGCAAGGTGCTCCCGCTGTCCAACGGCATCGACTCCGCAGCCTACGAGCTGCAGCCGGGCGAGTACATCGAGCCTCACGCCCACCCCACCGTGCTCTTCGCCGGCCGCCTCGCTGAAGAAAAGCATGTGGACGTGCTCATCGAGGCCATTGGCAAGACGCCGCCGGAATTGAACGTGCACCTGGAGATTGTGGGCGGGGGAGAGGTCCGCCCCGCGCTGGAGGACCTGGTGCGGCGGCTCGGCCTGACCGCCCGGGTTAAGTTCCTGGGCCTCGCCAGCGACGAAGACCTGCGCAAGGCCTACGTCCAGGCGGACCTGTTCTGCATGCCGGGTACGGCTGAGCTGCAGTCCCTGGTCACCCTGGAAGCGATGTCCGCCTCCACCCCGGTGGTCCTGGCCGACGCCATGGCCCTGCCGCACCTGGTGCGCGACGGCGAAAACGGCTACCTCTTCACGCCCAACGACAGCGACGACCTGGCCAAGAAGATCACCCAGGTGCTGGAACGTCCCAAGGACGAGCAGCGCGCCATGGGCCGGGCCAGCCGGCAGTTGGTGGAACCGCACAGCATCCAGGGAACGCTGCAGACCTTTGAAGACCTCTACCGCGGCGCCACGTACGAGGACAAAGTGGTCTGAACCCTTTCCCGGGTTTGCTAGAGTGTTTTTGCCCTGCTGGAGTGCCTGGTCCGAATACGTACTCCCGGGGTTTGGGGGCTATAGCTCAGCTGGTTAGAGCGCGGGACTCATAATCCTAAGGTCCTCGGTTCAAGTCCGAGTAGCCCTACCCCCAGCCGCGGCCGACGATCTTCGTTGGCCGCGGCGTTCTTGGTTAACCCCGGTACCTGAGGTATGTTACTGCCCAGTAACATACCGTGCTCCGTTCCGCGGCATGGCCAGCGCTGACCACCCAAGAAGGTACCCATGGCAACCTCTGCAGCCGAATCCCACGAGCTTCCCTACGCCGACGGCGATTTCTTCGCATTCGAGCAGCTTCTGTCCGGCAAGGAGCAGGACCGGCTCGCCGAAGTCCGCGACTTCCTGGCCCGCGAGGTCAGGCCCGTTGCCGTCGACTGCTGGAACCGCGGGGAGTTTCCCATGGATTTGGTGCCCAAGTTCGCCGACCTGGACCTGGTCAGCCCGGTCCGGCGGCAGGGGTACTCCAACCTCTTCGCGGGCATGCTCCACGCCGAGGTAACCCGCGCGGACGCCTCGATCGCAACCTTCCTTGGAGTGCACGACGGGCTGTTCACCGGCTCCATCGAACTGCTGGCTTCCCAGGAGCAGAAGGACGAGTGGCTGCCCGATATTTACGCCCTGAAGAAGATCGGCGCCTTCGGCCTGACCGAGCCGCTGGGCGGCAGCGATGTGGCCGGTGGAACGCGCACCACGGCGCGCAGGGACGGCGACACCTGGGTCCTCAACGGGGCGAAACGGTGGATTGGCAACGCCACGTTCTCCGACTGGGTGGTGGTCTACGCCCGCGACGTGGCTGACAACCAGGTCAAGGGCTTCCTGGTGGACACCACCCTTGCTGGATTCAGCGCCACCAAGATCGAAAACAAGATCTCCCTTCGCACCGTCCAGAACGCTGACATTGTCCTGACGGATGTGGTGGTCCCCGACCACTTCAAGCTGGCCAACGCCAACAGCTTCCGTGACGTCAACAAGGTGCTCAAAGCCACCCGGCTTTCCGTTGCCTGGCAGGCTGTGGGCCTCCAGCTGGCCGCCTTCGATGTTGCCCGCCGCTATGCGGTGGAGCGGCACCAATTCGGCCGGCCGCTGGCCTCTTTCCAGCTCATCCAGGACCAGTTGGTCCGGATCCTGGGCAATATCGTCAGTTCCATGGGCATGATGGTCCGGCTGTCGCAACTGGAGGACGAAGGCGCGGCGAAGGACGAACAGTCCGCACTGGCCAAGGCCTTCGCCACGGCGCGCATGCGGGAGAGCGTGGCCCTGGGCCGCGGCATCCTGGGCGGCAACGGCATCGTGACCGACTATGAGATGGCCAAGATCTTCGCCGACGCCGAAGCCATCTACTCCTATGAGGGCACAGCCGAGATCAATACGCTGGTGACGGGCCGGGCCATCACCGGCATCTCGGCCATCGTCTGACCCGCCACGGTCCAGTCTGCCACCGTCTCACCAACCACTGTTCGGCGGCCACTGTTCAGCCCGCCGTCGCGCATCCACCACCGCCGTACCGCATGCTTCATCCAGCAGCTTCATGGCGTGGCGCGCGTGGCCTACGGTGGGCCCGGCAATGGAAGCAGGATGGACGGGCGAAGGTCCAGGACGAACTGCAGGGGATTGACGTAGACCTCTCCTTCCCGCACTCCCCAGTGCAGGCACTGGGCCGCCGGGCAGTGACCGGGTACGGCCGTTCCGATCACCTGGCCGGCAGCCACGGCGGAGCCGGCAACCAGTGGGCTGTCCACCGGTTCGAAACTGCTGCGCAGCCCGCCCCCGTGGTCGATGGTGATGACGGGCCGGTCCACCACCACCCCCACGAAGCTGACCGTTCCCGCCGCGGGCGACACCACCTGCGTGCCCGCGGCGAAGTCCAGGTCCACGCCGCGGTGCCCACTGAGCCAGGGCTTGGGCGGGGGATCGAAACTCCGCAGCACGCGCGGACGCGGTGCGAGCGGCCACTGCCAGGAGGGCCTGGCACCCACCCCGGCAGCCGCCGTCGTCCATTCCGGCTGGACAGCCGCGGACTGGCCCGGGAATGACTGCCCCGCAACTGGGCTGCCGTACTGGAAAGCCGGGCCGGGGGAGGCCACCGACGCCGGCAGCAGCAGGAGTGCGGCCAGGAGGACTGATGGTCTCATGCCCCCAGCCTGCCTGGCGGATGCCGGGCGGGGGAGGGCCACTTGGGGCTATGTGGACAACCGTCCGGCCAGGCAGATCATCGTCCGGCGGCAGGGGGCGCCTGTAGTACACTTGGTGGAGCAGTTTGCTGCGCCCTCAACGCCTCCCGTCCCAGTGGTCCACCCCCGCGGTGCACGCCCCTGTCCGGAATGCGTCGGCACATCTCATTCAGGAGTGTGGGGGAGCGGCGGCTGACTACGCGCATCCAGCCCTCCGGCAGCGCACGCCCCGGCGTCGTCCACGGAGGACCGCACTTCCTGCGGTCAGGCTTTGTTCCTGATGGGAAGAACGGTGGATGCCAGGAGCACGGCCCGTCCGGGCCACGCTGATCAACCGTCAACTATTGGCAGGGTAAGAAGCCTCCGGGTTTTCTCATGAATGACCTGCCGGAAAATAAGGAGCGCCGGAATGCCCGTCGTAACCATGCGCCAGCTGCTTGACAGCGGCGTCCACTTTGGACACCAGACCCGCCGTTGGAACCCGAAGATGAAGCGCTTCATCTTCACCGAGCGCAACGGCATCTACATCATCGACCTCCAGCAGTCGCTGTCCTACATCGACCGTGCCTACGAGTTCGTCAAGGCCACTGTCGCCCACGGCGGCACCGTACTCTTCGTCGGCACCAAGAAGCAGGCCCAGGAAGCAATCGCCGAGCAGGCAACCCGCGTGGGCCAGCCCTACGTCAACCAGCGCTGGCTCGGCGGTATGCTGACCAACTTCCAGACGGTTGCCAAGCGCATCCAGCGCATGAAGGAACTCGAAGAGATCGACTTCGACGACGTCGCCGGTTCCGCTTACACCAAGAAGGAACTCCTGCTCCTCAAGCGCGAGCTCACCAAGCTGGAGTCCAACCTGGGCGGTATCCGCAACCTGACCAAGGCTCCCTCCGTGCTCTGGGTTGTCGACACCAAGAAGGAACACCTCGCCGTTGACGAGGCCAAGAAGCTGAACATCCCGGTTGTGGCCATCCTGGACACCAACTGCGATCCGGACGAAGTCGACTTCCCGATCCCGGGCAACGACGACGCCATCCGCTCCGTGAACCTCCTGACCCGCGTTGTTGCAGACGCCGTTGCCGAGGGCCTGATCGCCCGCAATAACCGCGGCACCGGCGCCACCGAAGCTCCGGAAGAGCCGCTGGCCGAGTGGGAGCGCGAGCTCCTCGAAGGCAACAAGGCAGAAGCCGCTGCAGCTCCGGCCGAGAACGCTGAAGCTCCGGCCGCAGAGGAAGCCCCGGCCGCTGCCGAGGCTGCTGCCGCTGAGGCTCCCGCCGAAGACGCCAAGTAAGACACGCAATATCCGGATTCTCCGCGCTGTCCGCAGCCGGAGCTGCTGACAGGATGGCGGCCCACCCCCGTGGGCTGCCGTCCTGTCGGTCCGTAACACCACCACACATTTCTAGACAGAGGGGTTCACATGGCGAACTACACTGCCGCGGACATCAAGGCCCTGCGCGAGCGCACCGGCGCCGGCATGATGGACGTCAAGAAGGCTCTTGACGAAGCCAACGGTGACGCCGAGAAGGCCATCGAGATCATCCGCATCAAGGGCCTCAAGGGCGCTACCAAGCGTGAAGGCCGCTCCACCGCTGAAGGCCTCGTGGCCGCCAAGGTCAGCAACGGCGTCGGCGTCATGATCGAGGTCAACTGCGAGACCGACTTCGTCGCCAAGGCCGACAAGTTCATCCAGCTGGCGGACAAGGTCCTGGCCGTCGCCGTCGAGTCCGGCGCTGCCGACCTCGAAACCCTGCTCGCCACCGATGTCGACGGCAAGCCGCTGTCCGAGGTCGTCGTCGAAGAGGGCGCCATCCTGGGCGAAAAGGTTGTTGTCCGCCGCATCTCCCGCATCGAGGGTGCAACGGTCGACGCTTACCTGCACAAGACCTCCAAGGACCTCCCGGCCCAGGTCGGCGTGCTGTTCGCAGTCGATGGTGAAGGCGAAGCAGCAGCCGCCGCCGCCCACGACGTCGCCGTCCACATCGCAGCCATGGCTCCGAACTACCTCACCCGTGAGGACGTTCCGGCCGAGCTCGTTGAGTCCGAGCGCCGCATCGCCGAAGAGACCGCCAAGGCTGAAGGCAAGCCCGAAGCCGCACTCACCAAGATTGTGGAAGGCCGCGTGACGGGCTTCTACAAGGGTGAGGTCCTGGTTGACCAGGCATTCGCCAAGGACGCCAAGAAGTCTGTGGCACAGGTCCTCGAAGAGGCCGGTGTCAAGGGAACTGCGTTCACGCGTTTCCGCGTCGGCTCCTAGTCGAAACTGAAAGGGGTGGCTGCTTCGGTGGCCGCCCCTTTTGCATGCGCCCAATCCGCTGGAACCCTAAAGCAGCGGAAGACCAGTCCAAGTGGAGCGCAGCCGGTTCCGGCCACCGGATCCGGCAGGATACCCTTTTTTCGGAAGTCATCAACGGGAAGGCATCATGGAAGCCGTCAACACTGTCACGCATTCAGAGAAGAGCCGGCGGCGCGTCCTCCTGAAGCTCTCCGGCGAGGTCTTCGGCGGCGGAAAGCTGGGTGTCGATCCCGAAACCGTCCGTGACGTTGCCAAGCAGATCGCCGCGGCCGTCCCGCAGGTTGAGGTGGCCATCGTTGTGGGCGGCGGCAACTTCTTCCGCGGTGCTGAACTTTCCCAGAGCGGCATGGACCGCTCCCGTGCCGACTACATGGGCATGTTGGGAACGGTCATGAATTGCCTGGCGCTGCAGGACTTCCTGGAGCAGGCAGGCGTTGAAACCCGCGTGCAGAGCGCCATCACCATGGGCCAGGTGGCCGAGGCCTACATCCCGCGCCGCGCCATCCGCCACATGGAAAAGGGCCGCGTGGTCATCTTCGGCGCCGGCGCCGGCCTGCCGTACTTCTCCACGGACACCGTGGCAGCACAGCGGGCCCTGGAAGTCCACGCCGACGTTGTACTCATGGCCAAGAGCGGGGTGGACGCCGTCTACACGGCAGACCCCAAGAAGGACCCCACCGCAGAGCGCTTGGAGACCCTCAGCTATGACGATGCCCTGCGCCGGGACATCCGGGTCATGGACCAGACTGCCATGACCATGTGCAAGGACAACAACCTGTCCATGGTGGTCTTCGGCATGGAGGGTGAAGGCAACGTCACCCGCGCCATCCTTGGCGAGAAGCTGGGCACGCTGGTCACCGCCTAGCTGCGGCTAGGATGATTCCAGGACAGTTCCGTCCCCGCCCTTCCCGGCGGGGATGGTAACCAGCAACCAAGAACCACGTGAGTGCATGGAACCGGCGCCCCGGACCGCACCAGAACCGTCAGGAGAGACCGTGATCGAAGAAACCTTGCTCGAAGCCGAAGAAAAGATGGACAAGGCGGTTGAGGTAGCCAAGGAAGACTTCGCTTCCGTCCGCACCGGCCGCGCGAACCCCGGCCTGTACAACAAGGTCCTGGTGGAATACTACGGCTCGCCCACACCGCTGCAGCAACTGGCTTCCTTTGCCATCCCGGACGCCCGGACCATCCTGATCACCCCGTTCGACAAGTCCGCCCTCCGGGACATCGAGCGCGCCCTGAGCGATTCCGAGGTTGGCGCCAACCCTTCCAATGACGGCAACGTCATCAGGATCACCATTCCTGAACTGACCAAGGAACGCCGCAAGGAATACGTCAAGATCGTCAAGACCAAGGGCGAGGACGCAAAGGTCTCCATCCGGAACATCCGCCGCAAGGCCAAGGAAACCCTGGACCGCCTGGTCAAGGACGGCGAAGCGGGCGAGGACGAAGGCAACCGTGCCGAGAAGGAACTGGACAGCCTGACCAAAGCCCACGTGGACGGCATCGACGAGCTGCTCAAGCGCAAGGAAGCAGAGCTGCTCGAAGTCTGATGGGCCAGGCAGATCAGGCCCCCACACCCAGGGCGCGCACACGGGGGAAGCAGCCCAGGAGCAACCCGACGCCAAAGGCGGGGCGCAACCTGCCTGCCGCCGTCGTGGTGGGCCTGGCCATGCTCATCGCCGTCCTGGGCGGGCTGTTGTTCCTCCCGCTGGCCTTCGTAGCCATCGTCACGGCCTTCGCGGTCTTTGGCGTCTGGGAAATCTACCGGGCGCTGGAGGCCAACGGCACCAGGATGCCAATCGTGCCGGTCATGACAGGTACCCTGGCCCTGCCGTTCGCGGCGTACTTTGGCGGCATCGAGACCCAGTTGTTCGCCCTCCTGCTCAGCGCCGTGGCGGTCCTGCTCTGGCGGTCCATCGAAAGTGCCGCAGGCTCGGCCAACAGCATCTTCGCGGGCGTCTTTACCCTGGGCTGGGTGCCGTTCTTCATCAGTTTCGCTGCCCTTCCCCTCCATGCCGCCGGCACAACGCCGCTGGGCCTGTGGCCGGACGGGCTGGCGCCCATCGGAGCGTGGGAGATCGCCGTCATGCTGCTGCTGGTGGTCTCCAACGACACCTTCGGCTACCTGGTGGGCGCATCCATCGGAAAACACCCCATGGCGCCGAAGATCAGCCCAAAGAAATCATGGGAGGGCTTCGCGGGATCGGTAGCCGGAGCCATGCTGATCGGCATCCTCGCCGCCCTCTACGTGCTGGACAAGCCATGGTGGGTAGGAGCGGTGCTGGCCGTGGGAACGGTGGCTGCGTCCACCGCCGGCGACCTCGCCGAATCCATGGTCAAGCGTGAACTGGGCGTCAAGGACATGAGCAGCATCCTGCCCGGGCACGGAGGCGTAATGGACCGGCTGGACTCCATCGTGTTCGCCGCGCCCGTGGCGTTCATCCTGTACGGACTCGTAGCCTGAACGTAGGCCCCTCCAGCCCGGCGCGGCCGGGCATCTGAAACAAGCAGGCGCCGGGCGGCCGCACCAGGCCCGGCACCTTAAACTGGTGCGGAAGCACAACGGCTGAAGAGCATTGAAGGAATCGAAGTGGCATTGGACATTCATCGGCAGATCCCTGCGTCCTTTGAGCGCGTGCAGCGCAGTGAGTACGGCTACAACGCCAGGCAGGTGGACCAGTTCCTGCAGCGGGCGCGGGTTTCCCTGGAAACGCCCGAAACTGCCGCCGACCCCGTCAACAGCTCCGACGTAAGGGCTGTGTCCTTCGATCCCGTCAAGGGCGGCTACTCTGCTGCCGTTGTGGATGCCGCACTGGACCGGCTCGAGGATGCCTTCGCGCGCCGGGAGCGGGACGAGCTGATCGCGGCGCGCGGCGAGGAAGCCTGGCTGCGCGAAATCGGAAACCTGTCCGGCATCCTCCGGGGCCGGCTGCACCGGCCGGACGGGGACCGCTTCCGCCGGCCCAGCAAAAAGAATGCACGCAGCTACGACACGCACGACGTCGACCGGCTGTGCCACGAACTCGTCGCCTACCTTGAGCAGGACAAGCCCCTGAGTGTTGACAGTGTGCGGCGCGCAGTCTTCCGTCCTGCCGTGGGCCAGGAGGGTTACGAGGAGTCGCAGGTGGACGCCTTCCTGGACCGCGTCGTCGAACTGATGGCCGCCATCGACTGACGGGGCCACTGCTGCGGGGGCTCAGTCCCCGGACGGCGGGGTGGGGGACAGCGGCGTAAAGCGGCGCCACACCTCGCGGTAGCGTCGGCCCCCGCGCAGGACGGACACAGCGAGGAACCCGGTTCCGCACACGGCGCCCGTCACTGTGGCCCCTGCCGTGCCGGCTCCTGCCAGGGTCACCAGCAGGCCTGCCAGGATGGCTATCAAGGCGGCGTTCGCCATGGTTATGAAGATCATGCTGCTGCCGGCCACTTGGCTGAAGCTGCCACGATTGGCGAAGAAATAGTAGGTCTGCCGGGAACCTGCTTCGTCGTCATGATGGGCCGCCATCAGGTACGGTGCCACGCCCGGGTCAAGGTCCACGTAGGCGGCCCGCAGCCTGTTCATGGCGGTGACGTACATGAGGTCCTCGTAGGCCACGTTCATTACGCGGAGCTGGGTCAGGAGCCCAATCGCCGCGTCGATGAACAGGACAATCACGGCCAGCAGGACGAAGGCATCGGAAAACCCCGTGGCCTGGCCCACCAGTGCCACGCTGACCAGGCTTGCCGACGTGAAGGTGAGGAACATGCTGATCCGGGTCAAGACCTCGCCCTGGGCAGTACTGCGTGATGCCAGCAGGCCCCAGTGCTCCGTGGCGAGCAGCTGCGCCCGCACGGATGCCGGGACCGCACCTTGCTGGTGGAACGTACCGCCGTCCTCGATGGACATGGCGCTATTGTCCTCCCGATCACCGTTCGGTTGCCAGCGGCCGTTCCGGGGTGTGCAGGCGGGTCATGATCCGCGGCATGGTGCGCGGGATCCGGTGGGAAGTGGCCCGGGACACGATGACCATCACGGCGAACGCGGCAGGCACGCTCCAGGCCGCCGGCTGCGCGAGCCAGGGCGGCGTCAGGCCCGAACCCGATACTGCGCCCGCAATCATCGCCCCACCGCACAGCACCCCGCCGGTCACCATGCCGGCGATGGCCCCGGCGTCCGTCAGCCCGCGCCACCAGATGCCCAGCAGCAGGACGGGGCAGACTGTGGAGGCGGTGAAGGCGAACACCAGTCCCACGCTGCCGGCCAGTGCCAGGGAACCGGTCATGAAGGCAAAGCCAAGGGGGACGACGGCGGACACGACGGCCGCGAGCCGGAACCCCCGGACGCTGCCGCCCAGGACGTCCTGGCTGATGACACCCGCCAGGGACACCACCAGGCCCGAGGTGGTGGACAGGAACGCGGCGAATGCCCCGGCCACCACCAGGGCGGAGAGCAGGTCACCCGCCATCCCGCCGACCAGTTCGCCCGGCAGCCGCAGGACCATGGCGTCCGGCTGCCCCGACCGGGCAAGGTCGGGCGCGAACATGCGTGCCACCAGGCCGTAGGCGGTGGGGAAGAGGTAAAACACGGAGAGCAGGCCCAGGACGATCAGTGTGGTGCGCCGCGCCGAGTGCCCGTCCGGGTTGGTGTAGAAACGCACCAGCACGTGCGGCAGCCCCAGGGTGCCGAACAACAGCGCCACCAGCAGGGAGACATTCTGGTACGGTCCCGCCGGCGGCGCGCCCGTGGGATTGACGGCCGGCGGGGACTGCGGCTCGGCCCCATGGCCTGCCAGCATGAAGATGATGAACAGGATGGGGACGGCCAGGGCCGTCAGCTTGAGCCAGTACTGGAACGCCTGGACGAAGGTGATGGACCGCATCCCGCCGGCCACCACCGTCAGGCACACCACCACCACGACCGCCACGGAGCCCACCCACGGCGGCAGGCCCGTGGCAATCCGGATGGTCAGCGCGGCGCCATGGAGTTGCGGCACGATGTACAGCCAGCCCACCATCACCACCACCAGACTGGTGACCCGCCGGACCGTCCGGGAAGCGAGCCGGGACTCGGTGAAGTCCGGAATGGTGTAGGCCCCGGACCGGCGCAGCGGGGCGGCGACGAAGAGCAACAGCATCAGGTAGCCGGCGGTGTAGCCGACCGGAAACCAGAGCGCGTCGGTCCCGGACAGCAGGATGAGTCCGGCCACGCCCAGGAAGCTGGCGGCGGACAGGTATTCACCCCCGATCGCCGATGCGTTCCACCAGGGCCGCACGGTCCGCGAGGCAACGTAGAAGTCACCGGTGGTGCGCGAGATCCGCAGCCCGTAGAACCCGATGATGGCGGTGGCGAGGGACACCACCGTGACGGCGGTGATGGCAACGCCCGCATTCACCCGTGCATCACTGTTCCCCCGCCAGGTCCCGGTACCGTGCCTCATTGCGCGCCGCCGTCCTGACGTAAAGCCACGCGCTTAGCCCGATCACAGGGTAGATGCCGGCGCCCAGCAGCAGCCAGCCAAAGGGAATGCCGGCGATCCGCGCGTCTGCGAGGCCGGGCACCGCCACCAGGATCAACGGGAACGCGGCAAGGATCAGCAGGAAACCGCCCGCCACCACCAGGGCCAGGCGCAGCTGCGACCGGATGAGCGAGCGGACGAACACCTGTCCCACGTCTGAATCCTGCGCCGCTTCGCGCGACTCCAGCGGGCGCTGCCCGTTGCGGGCAGGAGTGCGGGCAGGAGTGCGGACGGACGCATGCGGGGCCGTCACCCGGACCCGCGTCATGCGTGCGGCCTGATCCTCGTGGCCTCAAGCTTCTCCCGCACGATCGGCAGGTGCCGCCGGCTGATGGGAAGACCGGCGCCCGCCACCGTGACGCGCGGCCCGTCGGCCGCCAGCTTCATCGAGGACACATGCTTCAGGGCCACCAGGTAGGAGCGGTGGGTGCGGATGAACCCCGCATCAGCCCACTGCTGCTCCAGGTCGGCCAGCGGCACCCGGATGAGGTAGCTCGCATCGGCGGTATGCAGCCGTGCGTAGTCGCCCTGGGCCTGGACGTACGTGACGTCGTCGCGGCGGATCATCCTGGTGGTCCCGCCCTGGTCAACGGTAATCATCTCAGGTGCCGCGCCGCCGTCGCGCAGTTCACTGATCCGCGCAACGGATCGGGCCAGGCGCTCCGTACGGACCGGCTTGAGCAGGTAATCCACGGCGGCGAGTTCGAACGCCGCCAGGGCGTGGTCCTCGTCCGCCGTGACAAAAACGACGGCCGGCGGGTTGCTGCTCCGGGCGATGGCGGCTGCAATATCCAGGCCGGACACGGCAGGCATGTGGATGTCCAGGAAGACCGCGCCGATGCTGCCGGCAGCCAATGCCGTGAGTGCTTCGGCGCCGGAGGTGGCCCGCAGCACCTTTCCGATGCGTTCGTCCCTGCCCAGCAGGAAGGCCAGCTCCTCAACGGCGGGCAGCTCATCATCAACGACGAGGACGTTAATCATCCTCCTAGGGTACTTCCAGCGGCAGGACGCACCTCACGCATCGTGCCCGGGCTGGGACTTGGGCACCCGCATGGTGATCAGCGTTCCCTCGCCCGGCGCCGTTTCCACCACCAGCCCGTGGTCGTTGCCGTACACCTGGCGCAGGCGGGCGTCCACGTTCCGCAGGCCCACATGGTCTCCATCGGTGTGGCCCGCAAGGACGGACCGGAGCTGCTCCGGATCCATCCCCACCCCGTCGTCCTCAATGGTGACCTCAGCGAAGGCACCCGCGTCCTCAGCGGTGATGCTGATATGCCCCGGCCCGGCCTTTGCCTCAAGCCCGTGCCGGACCGCATTTTCCACCAACGGCTGGAGGCTGAGGAAGGGGATGACGGTGCTGAGGACTTCGGGGGCAATGCGCAGGCTGACCTGGACCCTGTCGCCGAACCGGGCGCGCTCCAGGAGCAGGTAGCGGTCGATGCAGCGCAGCTCTTCTGCGAGCGTGGTGAAGTCGCCGTGCCGCCGGAAGGAGTAGCGGGTGAAGTCGGCAAACTCCACCACCAGCTCCCTGGCCCGCTCCGGGTCCGTGTTGATGAAGGACGCGATGGCGTTGAGGGAGTTGTAGATGAAGTGCGGGCTGATCTGGGCTCGCAGCGCCCGCACTTCCGCTTCCATCAGCAGCGTCCGGGAGGCGTCCAGTTCTGCAAGTTCCACCTGGACGGCCACCCAGTCCGCCACTTCGCCCGTTGCCCGGACCAGGCCCGCCCCTGCCGAAGGAGCGAAGGCGGCCACGGCACCCACCACGCGTGTGCCCGCCCGCACCGGCGCGATGACACCGGCAAGGCGGCCGCCCGTCCCTTCTTCTCCGGGGGAGAGCACGGCGGTCCGGCCCGAGGCCAGGACGTCGGCGGCGAGTTCCATCAAACCCGGCCTGACGTCCTCGGCGCCGCCGTCCCAGGCCAGCACGCCTGAAGTGTCCGTGATGGCCAAAGCGTCGCAGGCGAGCAGGCCGCGCAGCTGGCGGCTGGCCTTGGCGGCACCGGCGGGGTTCAGGCCGCGCCGCAGGTGCTGCCCGGCCTGGGAGGCGGCGTGGAGCGTGTGGTACGTGGCGCGCTCGGCATCAGTGCCCAGATCACGGAAGGAGCGGAGCACCTTCAGGCCCACGCCGACGACGACGGCAATGGCCATGGCGATTACCGCCACGGCCGCGGCGGTAAGGAGGGGGGAGTCCGGCATGGTGCCCAGCGTAGCTGCGGGTGCCGTTTGCCGCAGCATCGCAACCGTTGAGCGACGACGGGCGGGAATGTGCTGGAACACGGCCGCTTCCGGGCGGCAGAGTGATTGCTGTCACATCTGCGGTGCCCCTGTGTGGATCAGGGCCTGCCGCCCGGTGTGTTCCGGCAACTCAATGAGGAGGAACGATGGGTAACGATGCCCATACTCCGGACGCAGCGGCGTCCGTGGACTTCGAACAAGTCCAGTCGACCGGGCCGTTCCTGGAACTGCGCAAGCGTCACCGCAGCTTTGTCTTCCCCATGGCAGTGGCCTTCCTGCTGTGGTACTTCGCCTATGTCCTGCTTGCCGACTACGCGGTGGGCTTCATGTCCACCAAGGTCTGGGGCAACATCAACATCGGCCTGATCCTTGGCCTGCTCCAGTTCGTCTCCACCTTCGCCATCACCGGCTGGTACGTGCACTACTCCAACAAGCGGCTGGACCCCATCGCCTCGGAGATCAGGCACGAGATCGAGGGGCACGAATTCGATAAGAACGGAAACCGAGTGGGCGGAGCCAACAAATGATCGCAATTCCCGCAACGGTGGACGTCGCCGCCCTCAAGGACACCACCCTGCTGAACATGGGCATCTTCGGCCTGTTCGTCGCCGTGACCATGGTGATCGTGTTCCGGGCCAGCCGCAACAACAAGACTGCCGCCGACTACTACGCCGCCGGACGCTCGTTCACCGGCTCCCAGAACGGCACCGCCATCGCCGGCGATTACCTGTCGGCGGCATCCTTCCTGGGCATTACCGGTGCCATCGCCATCAACGGCTATGACGGGTTCATGTACTCCATCGGCTTCCTGGTGGCCTGGCTGGTGGCGCTGCTGCTGGTGGCTGAACTGCTGCGCAACACCGGCAAGTTCACCATGGCGGACGTGCTGTCCTTCCGACTGAAGCAGCGGCCGGTCCGGATCGCCGCCGCCATCTCTACCCTTGCCGTCTGCTTCTTTTACCTGCTGGCCCAGATGGCCGGCGCGGGCAGCCTGATTTCCCTTCTGCTGGGCATCAGCGACTGGGGCGGGCAAGCGCTGGTGATTGTCGTCGTCGGCGCCCTCATGATCATGTACGTCCTGATCGGCGGCATGAAGGGCACCACCTGGGTCCAGATCATCAAAGCCATGCTGCTGATCGCCGGTGCCGCCGTCATGACCCTGTGGGTCCTTGCGATCTACGGCTTCAACCTCTCCGCCCTGCTGGGCGGCGCCGTGGAGACCGCCAACAACCCCGCGGTCCTCAACCCGGGCCTGCAGTACGGCAAGACCGACACCTCCAAGCTGGACTTCATGTCCCTGGGCCTGGCCCTGGTGCTCGGCACGGCAGCGCTCCCGCACGTCCTGATGCGCTTCTACACCGTGCCCACGGCCAAGGAAGCCCGCAAGTCCGTGGTGTGGTCCATCTGGCTGATCGGCCTGTTCTACCTGTTCACCCTGGTGCTGGGCTACGGCGCAGCTGCCCTGGTGGGAGCGGACACCATCAAGTCCGCCCCGGGCGGCGTCAACGCCGCCGCCCCGCTGCTGGCCTTCTACCTGGGCGGGCCACTGCTGCTCGGTTTCATCTCCGCGGTGGCGTTCGCCACCATCCTGGCGGTGGTGGCTGGCCTGACCATTACGGCCGCAGCGTCCTTTGCCCATGACATCTACGCCAACGTCATTGCCAAGGGCAAGGCCGACGCCGCCACGGAAGTCCGGGTGGCACGGCGCACCGTGGTGGTGATCGGCATCCTCGCCATCCTGGGTGGCATCTTCGCCAACGGCCAGAACGTCGCCTTCCTGGTGGCGCTCGCCTTCGCCGTCGCAGCCTCGGCCAACCTGCCCACCATCATCTACTCGCTGTTCTGGCGGAAGTTCACCACCCAGGGCGCCGTGTGGAGCATGTACGGCGGCCTGGCCTCGGCGATCCTGCTCATCGTCTTCTCCCCGGTGGTATCGGGACTGAAGACCTCCATGATCCCCGGGGCAAACTTCGCCCTCTTCCCGCTCAGCAACCCGGGCATCGTGTCCATCCCGCTGGCCTTCTTCCTGGGCTGGCTTGGCACCACCCTGGACAAGAGGCAGGAGGATGTGGCCAAGCAGGCGGAGATGGAAGTCCGCTCGCTCACGGGCATCGGAGCCGAAAAGGCCGTGGACCACTAGGACCGACGCCGGCCTGTTCCTCAAAATGGAAGGAGCCCCCGTCCCGCGAGCTGTTCAAGCTGCGGGACGGGGGCTCTTTTCGTGGCCAGAGAGTCAGGCCGCGGGGCGCAGCCTGATGGTGGTCATGCGAAGCTGGTTAGTTCCCTCGAACCGGTAGGCGAGGTCAACCTTCTTGCCGGTGCAGCTGATCTGGCCCACCACCTCGGCCGACTTCACGCCGTTATCGGTGGCCACCTTGAGGTCGTTGTAGGCGGGCCGGCAGGAGCTGTCCATCTCCAGGCTCTGCACGCCGGAGATGAACGCCTCCTTGGAAAGCTGCTCCTGTAGGGCAGGGTCAAGGTATTCGTCGTACGCGCCGGAGGGGTCACCCGCGATCACCTTCCTGGTGAAATCGTCCGCCAAGCCCCTGGCCTGGTTGGTGGCGCTGCCAACGATGTTCACCAGGATGACGACGCCGATTACCACCAGCAGCAGCACCCCGCCGATGCTGCCAAGGATGATCCACAGCTTCCGCCGGCTCCGCTGCCGGGGTGGTTCGCCGGGCAGGCCGAACGGTGCCGGCTGCGCCGGCATCGGCGGAAGCTGCTGTGGCGCGTAGGCCGCCCGGCCCTGCTGGTACGGATCCTGCTGGTACGGGCCCCGGGGACTGCCCGGGTCCTGGGGGCTGCTCAGATCCTCGGAACTGCTCAAGGGGGAGCCTTTCATCGAACGGGCGCGCCGGCGCCGCGGGCGGGACGGGCCTTTCGACGGCCCGCGCATGACTAAAACCAGCCTATAGCCCTGCCCGCCGCCGTCGTGCTTTCCGCAGCGCCCCGGGACCGGCCACTGCCGCTAGGCGCCCTCGGAGCCCCGCTCCAGCAAGGGCTGCACGCGGAAGGGAATCAGTTCGCCCATTGCCAGGGCGGTGTCCGCCCGCTCCACGCCGTCGCAGGCCAGGATCTTTCCGTTGATGCGGAACAGGTCCTCGGCGTCCCGGGCCACCACGCGCAGCAACAGGTCTGCCGAGCCCGTCAGCCCGTACCCCTCCAGGACTTCGGGGACGGCCGCGATCTCCTCCGCCAGGCGGCCCAGCTTCTGCTGCTGGACGTGCACGGAGATGAAGGCCATGAGCGGGTATCCCAGCGCTGCCGTGTTGATGCGCCGTTCAAAGGACAGGAAAGCGTGCTTCTTTTCCAGCTGGGCCATCCGGGCCTGGACGGTGTTGCGGGACAGCCCCAGCTTCTGGGCGAGCGCCACAACGGTCCGGCGCGGATCCTCGGCCAATGCCGACAACAGGCGGGTGTCAGTGCCATCCAAAGCTCGCATAATGCGCAACGCTAGCACGGTGGGCCGGTGCCGAACGGGGCATATTGCTCAGAAAATACCCAAGTGGTTGTACCCCCTAGGTGTTGTGAGTAGGGTCACAGTATCTGGGGCAATGACGCCCGGAAGGCCGGTGGCGGCGAGGGGCCAAAAGCCCGGGAAGCTACGGTCACCAACGTACGAAGGTTGCGGCAATCGTGTCTACAGACGAAACGGGCCATGGCGGCGCACAAACCCCCGGAAGCGCAGGAAATCCTGGCGGACCGGGGCAGGAATTTCTCCAACTGATCACCCCGGCAGGCGAGCGCATCAGCCACCCGGAATTCGACTTCTGGGTCAGGGACATTACCGACGAGCAGTTATGCTCCCTGTTCGAGGACATGACCGTTATCCGCCGCATCGATGTGGAGGCCACCGCGCTGCAGCGGCAGGGTGAGCTGGCACTCTGGCCCCCGCTCCTGGGCCAGGAGGCGGCCCAGGTCGGGTCCGGAAGGTCACTGCGGGCAGACGACTTCGTGTTCTCCAGCTACCGCGAGAACGGCGTGGCTTACTGCCGTGGCGTGGACCTGACCGACCTCCTGAGGGTATGGCGCGGAAACGCCTCCGGCGGCTGGGACCCGTACAGCATCAACATGGCAACGCCGCAGATCATCATCGGCGCCCAGACCCTGCACGCCACTGGCTACGCCATGGGGATCCAGAATGACGGTGCCGACGCGGTGGCAGTCACCTACTTTGGCGACGGGGCCACCAGCGAGGGCGACGTCAACGAGGCCATGGTGTTCGCCGCCAGCTTCCAGGCCCCGGTGGTTTTTTTCTGCACCAACAACCACTGGGCCATCTCCGAGCCCGTACGGCTCCAATCCCACATCCAGCTCGCGGACCGGGCCACCGGATTCGGGATCCCCAGCCTCCGGGTGGACGGCAACGACGTCCTGGCAGTCATGGCTGCCACGCGGCTGGCGCTGGACCGGGCACGGCGCGGGGGCGGGCCCACGTTCATCGAGGCTGTCACCTACCGCATGGGGCCGCACACCACCGCCGATGACCCGACCCGCTACCGGGACGCCAATGAGCTGGAGGACTGGGCTGCCAAGGACCCCATCTCCCGGTTGGCCGGCCTCCTGGACCGGAAAGGCCTCCTCACCCCGGAGCTGCAGCAGCAGGTCAAGGACAAGGCCGACTCCGTTGCCTCGGAGATGCGCCGCGGCTGCACCACCATGCCGGAGCCCCAGCCCTTGGACGTCTTCAAGCACGTGTACAGCACACCCAACTCGTGGCTGGAACGCCAGCAGGACCATTACGCCCGGTATTTGGCGTCCTTCGGCGATCCCGCAGGAGCCGTCTCAGAGGAAGGTGCACGCTGATGACCCAGTTGACCTTTGCCCGTGCCATCAACGCCGGGCTGCGGAAGTCGCTTGAAAACGACTCAAAGGTGGTCCTCCTCGGTGAGGACATCGGCACCCTGGGCGGGGTGTTCCGCGTAACGGACGGTCTGCAGAAAGACTTCGGGACGCACCGGGTGGTGGACACCCCGCTGGCGGAATCGGCCATTGTGGGCACCGCGGTGGGGCTGGCCTACCGCGGGTACCGGCCCGTGGTGGAGATCCAGTTCGATGGATTCATCTACCCCGCGTTCGACCAGATCGTCAGCCAGGTGGCCAAGCTCCACTACCGCACCCGGGGCGCCGTCAAGATGCCCATCACCATCAGGGTCCCCTTCGGCGGCGGCATCGGATCACCGGAGCACCATTCCGAATCCCCGGAAGCCTACTTCACCCACACCTCCGGGCTGCGGGTAGTGACGGTAGCCAACCCCCAGGACGCCTACACGGTCATCCAGCAGGCCATCGCCTGCGACGATCCGGTCCTGTACTTCGAGCCCAAGCGCCGCTACCACGACAAAGGCGAGGTGGATGAGTCCGTGGACCCTGCCTCCGCCCTGCCGATGGACAAGGCGCGGGTACTGACCGACGGCAGTGACGTCACCCTGGTGGCCTACGGGCCCCTGGTCAAGACTGCTGTGGACGCCGCTTCCGCCGCGGCGGACGAGGGCATCTCCATCGAAGTCATCGACCTGCGCTCGCTGGCGCCTGTGGACTATGACGCGGTGGTGGCCTCCGTGCGGAAGACCGGACGCCTGGTGGTCACACACGAGGCCGGACAATCGGGCGGGCTCGGGGCGGAAGTGGCAGCCAGCATCACGGAGCGGTGCTTCTACCACCTTGAAGCAGCCCCGGTCCGGGTCACCGGGTTCGACATTCCCTACCCGTACTCCAAGCTGGAAATGCACCACCTGCCGGGCCTGGACCGCATCCTGGACGGCGTGGACCGTGCCCTGGGCCGCCCTAACTCCCTGAGCGGGCTGGAAGGATGAGCGCCACCATGATCAAGGAATTCAGGCTCCCGGACCTGGGCGAGGGACTCACCGAGTCCGAAATCCTCAGCTGGAAGGTGGACGTTGGCGACACCGTCAGCCTGAACCAGGTCATCGCCGAGGTGGAAACAGCCAAAGCCGTGGTGGAGCTGCCCTCGCCCTTCGCCGGCGTCATCAAGGAACTTCACGAGCAGCCCGGTTCCGTGGTGGAGGTCGGCAAGCCAATTGTCTCCTTCGAAGTAGCGGACGACGCCGGCGGCTCACCTTCCGTGCCGTCCGGCGCCCCGCCTGCCGACGCGGCTTCCAACTCCGGCGACACGCCGAAAAGGGAACCGAACCTGGTGGGGTACGGCGCCGTCGTCGAAAGTTCCGGACGGCCCACGCGCCGGGCGCGGAACTTCGGCCCGGTGGCAGGGCTTGTGGAAACACAACCGGTTGACTTCCCCACGCCGGTTGAACCTGCCCCAACCGCGGCCGTCGTATCCGCCCAGGCCGAGACCAAGCCTGCCGAACGCCCCCGGTCCACCCCTCCTGTCCGGAAGCTGGCCAGGGATCTGGGAGTGGACCTCTTGCAGGTCCCCGGCACGGGTCCAGGCGGGCTGATCACCCGGGAAGATGTCCAGCACTATGCCGGGCAGGCGGAACAGCCGGCCGCGATCACGGCAGGGCGGGCGCCTGCCGGTGGGACCGGTGCGGGGGAGAGGGAGACCAGGACTCCCATCAAGGGCGTGCGGAAACACACCGCGGCGGCCATGGTGCAGAGCGCCTTCACCGCGCCCCATGCCACTGAATTCCTCACCGTGGATGTCACGCCCAGCCTTGAGCTGCTGGCCAAGCTCAAGGACAGCAGGGCGTTCGCCGGCATCAAGCTCACGCCCCTGACGCTCGCGGCCAAGGCTGTCCTCATTGCCTTGCGGCGCACCCCGGCACTGAATTCGCGCTGGGATGAAGAGGCCCAGGAGATCGTCACCTTCCATTACGTGAACCTGGGCATCGCCGCCGCCACGCCCA
Source organism: Pseudarthrobacter defluvii (assembly GCF_030816725.1). Lineage (NCBI taxonomy): Bacteria > Bacillati > Actinomycetota > Actinomycetes > Micrococcales > Micrococcaceae > Pseudarthrobacter > Pseudarthrobacter defluvii. The sequence goes on along the minus strand of NZ_JAUSYG010000001.1, from coordinate 2,785,225 downwards.
GGGGGCTCACCGTTCCCAACATCAAGGATGCCGATGCGCTGCCTCTCCCGCAGCTCGCCCAGGCACTGGCGGAACTCGCCGAAACCGCGCGGGCGGGCAAGACCACGCCCGCCGATCTTTCCGGCGGCACCATCTCCATCACCAATATCGGTGTCTTCGGCATCGACGCCGGCACTCCCATCCTCAATCCGGGCGAGGCGGCGATCCTTGGCCTGGGCGCGGTCCGCACCATGCCGTGGGAATACCGGGGGGAGGTGGCGCTGCGCCAGGTGCTCACGCTGAGCCTGTCCTTCGACCACCGGCTGGTGGACGGCGAACAGGGTTCACGCTTCCTGGCCGACGTCGGGGCAATCCTGGCCGAGCCGGGCATGGTGCTCACCATGGTGTAGCGGGTCCCTACCTGCACATCACCGGCCCCAACCCGCATCAGCGGTGCTGCCAGGGGCCGGTTGTGCGGGCCGGGGCCCTTCGTGTGGTGCCCGGTGCCGGGCGGGTCAGGCCGAGGGGACGGTCAGGGCGGCGAGCGCCATCCGCTCCAGCAGGGGACGGGCGACGCCGGCCGCCATCCGCCTGCCGTGGCTGCGGACCGAGTGCGGCGTGGAATTGATCAGGCCAAAGGTGGCGTGGGCGCGCATCCTGAGCTCAGCGGCGTCGGTGCCGCGGTGGACCTTGGCCAGGACGTCCACCCACACCTCCACGTAGCTGCGCTGCAGGGTGCGCACCGCGGACTGGTCCTGCTCCGACAGGTTGCTGAGGTCCCGGTCCTGCACCCGGATCACATCCGGCTTGCCGAGCGCGAAATCCACCTGGAACTCCACCAGTTCCCGCAGTGCAGCCAGGGGGTCTGCCGCGCGCTCCACAACCTGGCGCCCGCCGTCGAGCAGCTCCTCGCTCACGGTGACCAGCAAGTCGGCCAGCACTGCCTGCTTGCCCGGAAAGTGGCGGTAGACCGCAGGCCCGCTCACGCCCGCCGCCGCGCCAAGGTCCTCCAGCGAGACCCGGTTGAAGCCGTTGGCCGCGAACAGCGAGGCGGCGGCAGAAAGCAACGCCTGCCGCCGGTTCTCCTTGGCCTTGCCGCGCTGGGTTGTAGGCGTCTGGGTTGTAGGGGACTGGGTTGTGGGCGTTTGCGTTGTGGGGACCTGCACGGCAGGGACCGGCCGGACTGGATTGCTGGACACTTTTCCTCCTGGAGCCGACGCAGATTCTAGCAAGGCAGCATGTGTGTTGGACATCACAGTTAATCGAGACTAACCTGAATTTCAGTTATTAGTCACTAACCGAGTTGGCGCGGAGCCGGCCCGGCATACACAAGGACGGATCGTCGATGGAGACCCTGGCCACCCGGCTCGACCCAGCAAGCGGGTCCTTCCGCGCCAACCGGGAGGCGCAGCTGGCGCTGGCAGAGGACCTGCGGAAGCGGCTGGCGGACGCCGCGCTGGGCGGGCCCCAGAAGTCGCGGGACCGGCATGTGGCCCGGGGCAAGTTGTTGCCGCGGGACCGGATCGACCAGCTCCTGGACGATGGCAGCCCGTTCCTGGAGATCGCGCCCCTTGCCGCCAACGGCATGTACAACGACGATGCCCCCGGCGCCGGGGTCATCGCGGGGATAGGCCTGGTGCACGGCCGGCAGGTCCTGGTGATCTCCAACGACGCCACCGTTAAGGGCGGCACCTACTACCCAATGACCGTCAAGAAGCACCTCCGCGCCCAGGAGATCGCCCTGGAGAACCGGCTGCCCTGCATCTACCTGGTGGATTCGGGCGGGGCTTTCCTGCCCAAGCAGGATGAAGTGTTCCCGGACAGGGACCACTTCGGCCGGATCTTCTACAACCAGGCATGCCTCTCCGCCGCCAAGATTCCGCAGCTCGCCGCCGTCATGGGGTCCTGCACCGCGGGCGGTGCCTACGTCCCCGCCATGAGTGACGAAACCGTCATCGTCCGGAACCAGGGCACCATCTTCCTGGGCGGACCGCCGCTGGTGAAGGCAGCCATCGGGGAGATTGTGACCGCTGAGGAACTGGGCGGCGGTGAGATCCACTCCCGGGTCTCCGGGGTGACGGACCACCTGGCCGAAAACGACGAACACGCCCTGCAGATCATCAGGGACATCGTGGCCACCCTGCCGCCTCCCGCCGCTCCAGCCTGGCAGGTGGAACCCGCCGCCGAACCCGCCGTGGACCCGGACGGGCTTTACGGCGCCGTGCCCACTGACGTCAACGCACCCTACGACGTCCGCGAGGTCATCGCCCGGCTGGTGGACGGCAGCAGGTTCCACGAGTTCAAGAAGGACTACGGCACCACCCTGGTCACGGGATTCGCCCGGATCGAAGGACACCCGGTGGGCATCGTGGCCAACAACGGCGTGTTGTTCAGCGAGTCCTCGCTCAAGGGAGCCCATTTCATCGAGTTGTGCGATCAGCGCGGCATCCCGCTGCTGTTCCTGCAGAACATCTCCGGCTTCATGGTGGGCAGGGACGCCGAACAGGGCGGCATCGCCAAGAACGGCGCCAAGATGGTCACCGCCGTTGCCACCGCCCGCGTCCCGAAACTGACGGTGGTGATCGGTGGCTCCTTTGGCGCGGGGAACTATTCCATGTGCGGCCGAGCCTACTCGCCGAGGTTCCTGTGGATGTGGCCCGCGGCCCGGATCTCGGTGATGGGCGGCAACCAGGCTGCCAGCGTCCTGGCCACCGTGAAGCGGGACCAGTACGAAGCGGCAGGCGAGGAATGGCCGGCCGACGACGAAGAAGCCTTCAAAGCCCCCATCCGCCAGCAGTACGAGGACCAGGGGAGCCCGTACTACTCCACCGCCCGCCTCTGGGACGACGCCGTGATCGACCCCGCCGACACCCGCACCGTCCTGGGCCTCGCGCTCGACGTCGTCTCCCGCACCCCCTTGCCGGAGACCTCCTTCGGCCTCTTCCGGATGTGAGCCAGCAATGACCATGCAGACCAGCACCGCCACAGGCACAAGCACCACAGAGACCGCCCACCGGCCTCCGTTCAGCACCGTCCTGGTGGCGAACCGGGGCGAAATCGCCTGCCGCGTCATCCGAACGCTGCGCCACCTGGGAATCCGGTCCGTGGCCGTCTACAGCGATGCCGACGCCGGCGCCCGCCACGTGCGCGAAGCCGACACCGCCGTCCGCATCGGCCCGGCCGCCGCGGCCGAGAGCTACCTGAACACCGAAGCGATCGTCGAAGCCTGCCGGCAGTCCGGCGCCGAGGCCGTCCATCCGGGCTACGGCTTCCTCAGCGAGAACGCGGACTTCGCCCGGGCGCTGGACAAAGCGGGCATCACCTTCATCGGTCCCGGCGTCGAAGCACTGAACGTCATGGGCGACAAAATCCGCGCCAAAAACCACGTGGCGGGCTACGGCGTTCCTGTGGTCCCCGGCATTGCCAAGCCCGGCATGACGGACAGCGACCTGGTAGAGGCCGCTGCCGCCGTCGGCTATCCGCTCCTGATCAAGCCCTCCGCAGGTGGCGGCGGCAAAGGCATGCACGTGGTGGAGGAACCGGCGGACCTGCCCGCAGCCCTGGCCACTGCACGGCGCGTGGCCAGCGCAGCGTTCGGTGATGACACTCTGTTCCTGGAACGCCTGGTAACCACGCCGCGGCACATCGAGGTGCAGGTGCTGGCGGACAACCACGGCAACGTCATCCACCTGGGCGAACGCGAATGCTCGCTGCAGCGGCGGCACCAGAAAGTCATCGAGGAAGCCCCGTCGCCCCTGCTGGAGGGCCTGCCCAATGGTGCGGAGGTGCGGGCGCGCATCGGCGAGGCCGCGTGCAATGCAGCCCGCAGCGTGAACTACACCGGGGCGGGAACGGTGGAATTCCTGGTGTCGGACGATGCGCCGGACGAGTTCTACTTCATGGAAATGAACACCCGGCTGCAGGTGGAGCACCCGGTCACGGAAATGGTCACCGGCATCGACCTGGTGGAATGGCAGGTGCGGATCGCCGCCGGTGCCGAACTGACGCTCCGGCAGGCCGACGTCGAACTGTCCGGCCACGCGGTGGAGGCACGGGTCTACGCCGAGGTGCCGGAAAAGAACTTCCTCCCCTCCACCGGGACGGTGCTCCAGCTGGACGAACTGCCGAGTGGTGCGCACGGCCCTGTCCGGGTGGACTCCTCCCTGGTCGAAGGCCTGGAGCTCTCCGCGAACTACGACCCCATGATCTCCAAGGTGATTGCCTGGGGCGAGGACCGGGCATCCGCCCTGGAAGCCCTGGACGCTGCATTGTCCGGCTACACGGCCCTGGGCATCGAGACCAACGTCGAGTACCTGCGGCTGCTGCTCAATGATCCGGACGTCCAGGCTGGGCACCTGGACACCGGGCTGATCGAAGGAAAGCTTCCCGGGCTGGACTTCCGGCATGTTCAGGATCCAGAACTCGTGGCCGCCGCGCTGTACGCTCTCTCCCTGGAAGCGCAAAACGACCCCGCCCCCGAGGCCGGGCCCTGGCGGGGCAGGAACGGCTGGCGCCTCGGCGCCCCGGCACCGCGCCGCGTCAGCCTGGGAACGCCCGACGGCGGCGTAGCAACAGTGCTGGTCAGCGGCAGTCCCAACGGGGGAGAGGGTGTGGTGGTCGCCGTGAACGGCGGACCGCAACGAAGGGCGGCGCTGACGTGGTCCAGCCGGCAGGGCATCGAGCTGGATCTCGACGGCCAGCGCTGCAGCTATCGGATGGCGCCGGTCTATGCAGGGCCGGTGGCTCCAACATGGGCCAACCCCCTGCCGGGCGGACCCACCCAGCTCTTCCTCGGCAATGCCGGCTGGTCCTGCCGGCTTGACGTCCTGACCCGGGAGGCGCGGCTGGAGCGGGTGCTCGCAGCCGTCCAGCGCCAGAAAGGCGCCGCCGATCCCGAGGTGCGCTCGCCGATGCCCGGAACAGTGGTGGCAGTCCCGGTCAGCGACGGGGACGAGGTCCAGGCCGGGGAGGTCCTGGTGTCCGTGGAGGCCATGAAGATGGAACACCATCTGGTGGCCCCGCTGGCAGGGACGGTCCACCTGGCGGCCCGCACGGGCGACCTGGTGAAGGCCGACCAGGTGCTGGCCACTGTCCACCCGCATCCCACCGGTGCGGAACCCGCTTCCACGGACACCGACACAGACGCAGACGCAGACACAGACGCAGACACACAGCAAGGCGAAGGAGCCTGACCATGACCGGTTTTGAACTGACCGAGGAATACCAGGACCTCAGCGACACCGTGCGCGACTTCGCGGACAACGTGGTGGCCCCGGTCTCTGCCAAGCACGACGAGGAGCATAGCTTCCCCTATGAAGTGGTGAAGCAGATGGCGGAGATGGGCCTGTTCGGGCTGCCGTTCCCTGAGGAGTACGGCGGCATGGGCGGGGACTACTTCGCCCTGGCGCTCGCGCTGGAGCAACTGGGCCGCGTGGACCAGTCCGTCGCCATCACGCTCGAAGCCGGCGTGTCCCTGGGGGCCATGCCCGTCTACCGCTTCGGCACGGACGCGCAGAAGCAGGAATGGCTGCCCATGCTGGCCTCCGGCCAGGCGCTCGCCGGGTTCGGGCTCACCGAACCCGAGGCAGGCTCAGACGCCGGCGGCACCAAGACCCATGCCAGGCGCGAGGAAGGCCACTGGGTGATCAACGGCAACAAGGAGTTCATCACCAACTCCGGAACCGACATCACCCGGCTGGTAACCGTCACGGCCGTTACCGGGCAGAAGGAACGCGGAGACGGCACCATCCAAAAAGAGATTTCCACCATCCTGGTGCCCACCGATACGCCCGGCTTCAAGGCGGAAAAGCCCTACAACAAGGTGGGCTGGAACGCCTCCGACACCCACCCGCTCACCCTGAAGGACGTCAGGGTGCCGGAGGAAAACCTGCTGGGAACTGAAGGGCGTGGCTACGCGAACTTCCTGTCCATCCTGGACGAAGGCCGGATCGCCATCGCGGCATTGGCCACCGGCGCCGCGCAGGGCTGCGTTGACCTGTCGGTCAAGTACGCCCGCGAGCGCCGGGCGTTCGGCCAGGAAATCGGCAAGTACCAGGCCGTCGCCTTCAAGATCGCCCGCATGGAGGCACGGGCCCACACCGCCCGGCTGGCGTACTACGACGCTGCTGCCCGGATGCTGGCCGGCAAACCGTTCAAGACGCAGGCGGCCATCGCTAAGATGGTCGCAGGCGAGGCGGCCATGGACAACGCGCGGGATGCCACCCAGGTATTCGGCGGCTATGGCTTCATCAACGAGTTCACCGTGGCACGCCACTACCGCGACTCCAAGATCCTTGAAGTGGGGGAGGGCACCACGGAGGTCCAGCTGATGCTGATCGCCCGCGAACTGGGACTGTAGCCCTGCGCTTGCCGCAGGGACCGTAGCCGGCCTGAAAGGATCAATGATGATTGACAAGGTTGTTGCCAGCGCTGACGAAGCCGTGGCGGACATTCCCGACGGCGCTTCCCTGGCGGTAGGCGGCTTCGGCCTCTGCGGGATCCCGGTGGCCCTGATCGATGCCCTGCACCGGGCCGGCACGACCGACCTGGAAACCGTCAGCAACAACTGCGGCGTTGACGATTGGGGGCTCGGCATCCTGCTCCGGGACGGGCGCATCCGCCGCACCATCAGCTCCTATGTGGGCGAGAACAAGGAGTTCGCGCGCCAATTCCTTGCCGGTGAACTCGAGGTGGTACTCACCCCGCAGGGCACATTGGCCGAGAAGCTGCGGGCAGGCGGGGCCGGAATCCCGGCGTTCTACACCAAGGCGGGGGTTGGCACCCAGGTGTCCGACGGCGGCCTGCCGCAGAAGTACGACGCCAACGGCGGCATCGCGGTGGCCTCCGCCCCCAAGGAAGTTCGCCCCTTCGACGGTGTGGATTACGTCCTGGAAGAGTCCCTCACCCCGGACTTCGGGCTGGTGCATGCCTGGAAGGGTGACCGGCACGGCAACCTTGTCTTCCATGCCACAGCCATGAACTTCAACCCGCTGTGTGCCATGGCAGGAAAGATCACCATCGCCGAGGTGGAGGAACTGGTGGAGCCCGGCGAACTGGACCCCGAACACATCCACACTCCCGGCATCTTCGTCCAAAGGGTGGTCCTGGCCCAGGACGGCGAGAAGCGGATCGAAAAGCGGACGGTGGCACTCAAGCAGGCAGGAGCATGACCATGGATCCCAACAGCCCCGAGGCTCCGCGCCCGGAAGCCGTACGTCCCGAGTACCGCCGGGCAGGAGCGCAGCACCATGCCGGTCCCGGCGACTCCACATCGGCGGCGGAAACCAAAGGCTGGAACCGCAATGAACTTGCCGAGCGGGTGGCCAGGGAACTGCGCAACGGCCAGTACGTGAACCTGGGGATCGGCATGCCCACCCTGATCCCCAACTACATCCCGGAAGGGGTGGAAGTGGTGCTGCACTCCGAAAACGGAATCCTCGGCGTCGGGCCATACCCCGCCGAAGACGCCCTCGATCCGGACCTGATCAACGCAGGCAAGGAAACTGTGACCGTCAATAGGGGAGCGGCGTTCTTCGACTCGGCGACGTCCTTTGGCATGATCCGCGGCGGCCACGTGGATCTGGCCGTGCTCGGCGCCATGGAGGTGGCCGTCAACGGCGATCTGGCCAACTGGATGATCCCGGGAAAGATGGTCAAGGGCATGGGAGGGGCAATGGACCTTGTCTTCGGGGCCAAACGGGTGATCGTGATGATGGAGCACGTAGACCGCAACGGCAATCCCAAGATCGTCCAGCAATGCACGCTTCCACTGACCGGCAAGGGCTGCGTGGACCGGATCATCACCGACCTCGCCGTGATCGACGTCGTCAAGGAGGGCGGCACGTCACGGCTGGTCCTGCGCGAACTGGCCCCCAACGTCTCGGTCCAGGACGTGGTGGCAGCCACCGGCGCCGACCTCTTCGAGGAAGACCGGGAACTCACCGTATGACGGACAGCAACCATGCCGGCAGCAAGGACACAGACAGCAACCCTGCAGCCGGCGGCGGCAGGCGGATCATCGAACAGCGCGGGCTGTACTTCGACGAACTGGAGGAAGGGGTGGTCTACGCCCACCGGCCGGGACGCACCGTGACCGAAGCCGATAACGTGCTGTTCACCACGCTCACCATGAACACCCAGGCCCTGCACCTGGACGCGGCCTGGAGCGCCGGGCAGCCTTTCGGCCAGCGGCTGATGAATTCAATGTTCACCCTGGCCACCATGGTGGGCCAGTCCGTTACCCAACTGACCCAGGGGACCATCATCGCCCAGCTGGGCCTGACGGACGTGTCCTTCCCGCACCCGCTCTACCACGGGGACACGCTGTACACGGAGACAGTCATCACGGGCAAGCGGCTTTCGGCCTCGCGCCCGGGCCAGGGGATCGTCACCATGGAACACACCGGCCGCAACCAGGACGGCACCGTGGTGGCACGGGCCGCACGCAGCTGTTTGATGTGGACGCGGGACGCCCATCACGAGGCGCGGAACGGAACAACGCAGGACCCGGGACAGGAGACAATGCCGGTATGACTTTTGTGATGGGCCCAGCGCTCCTTTTCTGCCCCGCCGACCGTCCTGAGCGCTACCAGAAGGCTGCCGCCCGGGCGGACGCCGTCATCCTGGACCTTGAAGACGCGGTGGCGCCGGCGGACAAACAGCGGGCCCGCGGGGCGATCCTGGCCCAGCTGGGAACCACCGGGGTGGAGCCGGAGCTTGAACCCAGCTGCACCATCGTCAGGGTCAACCCCGTGGGTACCGGGGACTTCGAGAAGGACCTGCACTCCCTGGCCCACACGCCTTACCGGACGGTGATGCTCGCCAAGGCTGAATCCGCTGAACAGCTCAAGGCGCTCGAGGGCTACCAGGTGATCGCACTGTGCGAAACGGCGCTTGGCGTCCTCAACGCCCCGGCCATCGCCGCCGCCCCCAACGTGGTGGGCCTCATGTGGGGAGCCGAGGACCTGCTGGCCTCCCTGGGGGGCACTTCCAGCCGGAAGGACGACGGCGGCTACCGGGCTGTGGCGCTGCACGCCCGCTCGTCAGTGCTGGTGGCGGCCAGGGCGCATGGCAAGGAAGCAGTGGACGCCGTCTACACGAACATCCCAGATCTCGACGGGCTGGCGGCAGAGGCAGCCGATGCGGTGGCGTCGGGCTTCAGTTCCAAGGCGTGCATCCACCCCAGCCAGGCCGCGGTTGTCCGCAAGGCCTACGCACCGTCGGAGGACGAAGTTGCAGCGGCCCAGGCCCTGCTGGATGCTGCTGAGTCGGCTGGCTCCGGAGTGTTCCGGTACCAGGCGAAAATGATCGACGGCCCCATCCTGAAGCACGCCCAGGAGATCATCCGCCGCTCAGCCGCGCACGCATAATTACCGCTGCCGGTCCTGCGGCCGCCGCAGGGACGTGGGCGGGATGGGCTCGTACAGGAAGGTCCGCACCCAGCGGTTCCCTGTCTCCCGGAACTCCTTCCGGCTGGCGAAACGGTAATGGAAGCTGCGCACGCGCACCCAATGGGGTGGGTCGCCGTCGAACGGGTCGCGCCGGAGCAGCCGCAGCATCTGCCGGTCCGCCGCCAGCAGCTTGGCCAGGAAGGCGTAAAACCATTCCTCGTGCACGCTCCGCAGCGGCAGGAACCACATCAGCCAGTCAAGCCGCAGGTGGTACGGGGCCCATTGCCGGGGGATCCTGCGGACGTCGCCGGGCTTGCCCTTGAACCCGTACTCACGCCAGTCCGAGCTGCCGCCAGGGGCTTCGTCCAGGGTGCCTTCCACCACGATCTCGATGCGCTGCTTCGTCACCGTGCCGAATGCGCCGTAGGCGTTGACCAGCTGCCACCGGTTGAAGCTGGCGTTCATCAGCTGGCGGCGGGAGAAGAGGTTCTGCAGCGGCCGGTAGCTCAGGACCAGCAGCAGGAGGGACGCCGCCAGGGTGATGGCCAGCCACCACGGCGGGGTCTCCTGCCGGGCTCCCGTGGCGGCATTCCAGTCCGCGGGAATGGCCGGGATGACGGCGTGCGCCACCGGATCGCTGACCGCCGCGAAGGCCAGCACGATCGCCATCCAGTTCAGCCAGGCGAAGTTCCCGCTGGCAACCAGCCACAGCTGGGTGACCACAACTACTCCCGCCGCGACGCCGGCCACGGGCTGCGGCGCGAACAGCAGGAACGGCACCACCAGCTGGGCGATGTGGTTGCCCACCACCTCAATGCGGTGCAGCGGCTTTGGCAGGAGGTGCGCCTGCCGGCTGAGCGGCCCGGGCATCGGCTGGGTTTCGTGGTGGTAGTACAGCGCCGTCAGGTCCCGCCACTCCCTGCCGCCGCGGATCTTGATCATTCCCGCACCGAACTCCAGCCGGAACACCAGCCACACGATCAGGATCAGGATGGTCCGGGGCGGCTCCGTCTGGTTCGATCCGAGGAAGGCCACGGTGAAGCCCGCCTCCAGGAGCAGCATTTCCCAGCCGAACCCGTAAAACGTCTGGCCGACGTTCACGATCGACATGTACAGCAGCCACAGGACCAGGAAAGCAATCAGGGGGACCCAGGGCGGGCCGAGCTGGGGGATCCCTGCCACGAGCAGCGCCGACACCACCAGCCCGGCGGCGCAGACACCGCGCAGCAGCCCGTCAGAGTACCGCCAGCGGAAGAGCGTGGGCCGGCGTAACCGCGTGAAGGCGGCGAGGAACTCCGGCACCGGAAGCAGGCCGCGCTCACCGAGCAGGGCGGGAAACTGGTTCAGCGTGGACAGGAACGCAACGAAGTACAGCGCCGCCACGCCCCGTTGCAGCACCTGCCGGGCGAATTCGTACTCCGGCGCATCAAACCATGAGAGCCAGTCCACGCAAACCACGTTACGCCCGGCCTTGCCCGGGTCAAGGCGCAGCAGGCCAGCGGCACTGGCCGGGGCGCGGCGGCGCCCGAAGGGTGCGGGATACTTAACCAATGCAGCCACGCAGAATCGTCCTCCTCGGATCCACCGGTTCCATCGGCACCCAGGCGATTGACGTCGTCGACGGCGCCCCGCACCTTTTCGAGGTGGTGGCACTGAGCGCCGGGGGCGGCAACCTGGAACTCCTGGCCCGGCAGGCAGTCCACACCGGTGCCGCAGCCGTGGGAATTGCCGGGGGAGACCCGGCCCGGCTGGAAACGCTGATCCGCGACGCCGCGGCGGCGGCCGGCCGCACGGGATACCGGCCGGAGATCGTGGCCGGCCCGGAGGCCTCCGCGCGGATCGCTGCCGTGGAGGCGGACGTGGTACTCAACGGAATCACGGGTTCCATCGGCCTGGCACCCACGCTGGCGGCCCTCAAGTCCGGCGCCACCCTGGCCCTCGCCAACAAAGAGTCGCTGATCGTGGGCGGCAGCCTGGTCAAAGCCGCGGCCAGGGAAGGCCAGATTGTTCCGGTGGACTCCGAACACTCCGCCATTGCCCAGTGCCTTCGCTCCGGCACCGCCGCTGAAGTGGACAAGCTCATCCTGACCGCTTCCGGCGGCCCCTTCCGCGGCAGGAGCCGGGAGGAACTCCACGGCGTCACGCCGCAGGAGGCCCTGGCCCACCCCACCTGGGACATGGGCGTCATGGTCACCACCAACTCGGCCACGCTGGTGAACAAGGGCCTGGAAGTCATCGAGGCGCACCTGCTGTTCGATATCCCGCTCGACCGGATCGACGTCGTGGTCCATCCCCAGTCCGTAGTGCACTCCATGGTGCAGTTCGTTGACGGCTCCACCATCGCCCAGGCCTCCCCGCCGGACATGCGGCTGCCCATCGCCCTGGGACTCGGCTGGCCGGCCCGCGTGCCCAACGCCGCCCGCCCGTGCGACTGGACGCAGGCGGCCACGTGGACCTTTGAACCGCTGGACACGGAAGCCTTCCCCGCCGTGGGCCTTGCCAAGGACGCCGCCAAGCAGGGCAGTACGTTCCCTGCAGTGTTCAACGCGGCCAACGAGGAGGCAGTGACGGCGTTCCATGCCGGCAGGATCCGCTTCACCGACATCGTGGATACGATCGATACCGTGCTCAGCGAACATTCAGGTTCTTCCGGGCTGACGGTGGAATCAGTGCTGGATGCTGAAAGCTGGGCACGCGCACGCGCCCACGAACGTTTAGCAGTCAGCAGTCTCTAGGAAGCAGCAGCACCTCCATGACCCCTGTCCTACTTTTCATCCTCGGCGTCGTCTTCGTGGCCGTGGGCATCGCTGTGTCCATTGCGCTCCATGAAGTGGGGCACCTGGTCCCCGCCAAGCTCTTCAAGGTCCGCGTTACCAAGTACATGATCGGTTTCGGGCCTACGCTGTGGTCACGCCGGAAAGGCGAAACCGAATACGGCGTAAAGGCTGTGCCATTGGGCGGCTACGTTTCCATGATCGGCATGTACCCGCCCAACAAGGAGGACGGCACGGTGCGGCCCTCCAGCACCGGCATGTTCCAGACGCTTGCCACTGAAGCCCGCTCCATGGCCCACGAAGAAGTGGGGCCCGGTGACGGGAACAGGGTGTTCTACCGGCTGCCGGTCTGGAAAAAGATCGTCGTCATGCTGGGGGGCCCCGCCATGAACATGATCCTTGGGCTGCTGTTCACCGCCGTGCTGCTCATGGGCTTTGGGGTTGCCACCGCCACCACCACCATTTCGGACGTCTCCAAGTGCCAGGTGGCAGCCGGACAAACCGTCGACCCCGATTCCGCTGACTGCCAACTGACGCCCGCCGCGGCCGCCGGACTGAAGCCGAACGACACCGTCACGTCCTTCGACGGCAAAGCCGTCACCAGCTGGGACCAGCTGACGGAGTGGATCCGCGCTTCCGCAGGCAAGGAAGTGGCCATTACGGTGCAGCGGGACGGCAGTCCAGTACCCACCACGGTGACACCGGTGCTTTCCGCCCGTCCGGTGATGGGAAACGACGGCCGCCAGGCCACCGACGCCGCCGGCAACCTCCAGTACCAGGACGTGGGATTCCTTGGCATCGGTGCGCAAACCGCGCTGGTGCCCCAGCCGGCGTCGTCCGTCCTGCCCATGGCGGGGGAGAACATCCGGCAGGTGGCCGGCGTCGTCTTCAACCTGCCTGCCCGCGTGGTGGGCGTGGCCAAGGCCGCCTTCAGCGAAGAGCCGCGCGACCCGAACGGCCCCATCAGTGTGGTGGGCGTGGGCAGGGTGGCGGGCGAAGTCGCCGCCATGGAGGCTGTGCCGCTGCAGGCCCGGGTGGCAACCCTCGTTGGCCTGCTGGCCGGGTTGAACTTTGCCCTGGCGGTGTTCAACCTTATCCCGCTCCTGCCGCTCGACGGCGGGCACGTTGCGGGGGCGCTCTATGAGGGCGTGCGGCGCAAGGTGGCAAAGCTGCGCGGACGGCCGGACCCGGGGGCCTTCGACATCGCCAAACTGCTTCCCGTCACCTACGTTGTGGCTGCGCTGCTGATGGGTATGAGTGCGCTGTTGATCTACGCGGACATCGTCAAGCCGGTCAATCTCTTTGGGTAAGCCTCGGTTCCCGATCCAAGATGGGTTGATCCGGAAACATCAGCCAAATTTGATTGATCTGCTGGCATCAACCACCTATGGTTGAGAAATGTTCGTTATGACCATCGACCAGCGGGGAAGCACCGGCAGCCAAGACCTCGTCCCGGACCTTCTGGTCCGGATTGCGCGGCTCGAACTTCCCGGAGCGGAACAGCCGGTCTTCGAACGTTCCGTAGGTGATGAAGTCCAGGGAGTAGTGCACGGCCCTTCCAGCGTGGTGGAGATAGCCCTGCAGGCACTTCGGAGCGGGCGCTGGTACGTGGGAATCGGCGTCGGATCCGTCTCTCTTGCTCCAGGCGCCAGTCCCCGGGAAGGGACCGGGACTGCGTTCGTCGCCGCCCGCAAGGCAGTTGAGCTGGCCAAAGCTGCAGGCGCGCAGGTGCCGTTGTCAGTGGTGCCCGGCATCATGGGAAAGACCGGTGGAGGTGTCACCGCCGGGGAGGGGAGCCAGGCGTGTGCACATGCGGAGGCGGTGCTCCGGCTGCTGGGCCGGCTTGTCCAGGACCGGACGGAGGCCCAGTGGCGGGTCGTGGATGCCCTGCGCCGCCACGGACCCTGCGGCCAAGGGCCGGGCCGGCACGGAAGCCAGAAACAGGTGGCGCATGAACTCGGCATCTCGGAACAATCCGTGAGCCGGACCGTACTTCGGTCCGGCTGGCAGGAAGAATGGGCGGCCAGGCCAGCTGCCGCGATGCTTCTTGCATGGGCAGACTCGCAGATTGGTGGTTTCGTGCAGGATGACGGGGTGCCCAAAGGTGCTGATGCGTCCAGGGATGACCGGGCGCCCCGGGAGCCCCAGGCATTGGCGGAGCCGGCCCGGCGCGCCGACGACCCTACTGAAAACCGGAACGAAGGAGACAGGTGACTGCACTGTGGGTGGCAGTGGCCCTGATGGTGGCCGGGTTTGCCGGCTGGCCGGTCACCGCGCTGGTGTTCAAGCTGGCAAGGACCATCGATGACAGGGCGGATGCTGCGAAGGCGGCCGAGGCAATCCGCAAGGCGGAGCAGGACCCCTCGGCTGACGTCACCGTGGATGATGCCGTTGAGTCCGCCCCTGGCGCCGGCCTCGAAGCCGCCGGCAGCGCAGCCGCCGGCCAAACGGTGGACGGTGAGCTGACCGCACCGCCGGGCGCGCCGGCGTCACGCGCTACTGCCGGACCGGCGCTGCCCACCCAGCGCATCCTGCGCGGTGGTGCCATCATTGGCGTGCTTGAGCGGCTGGGGGTCTGCCTTGCCATCCTTGCCGGCCAGCCCGTGGCCATCGCCTACATCGTTGCCATCAAGGGCCTTGGGAGGTTCGCCGAGTTGAAGGAAACCCCGGTGGCCGCCGAGCGCTTCATCATCGGCACGCTCACCTCCATGCTCTGGGCAGCCGGAACCGCTGCCGCAGTCAAAGTCCTCTTCCTGCACTGAGGTCATTCCTGCACGGGTGTCTCTGCATTTGGCCGCAAGGCTTTGCCCGGCGGAGGCGTGCGCTGCCAAACCGGCCATGGCGATAGGGTAGCGGTATGACAGTTTTTGCCGTTGAGTACGTTTACGCCGCCAACTCCACCGAAACCCGCAACGAGGTCCGGCCCGCGCACCGCGAATGGCTTGCGGGCCTGGCGGAGGACAGCGTCCTCCTGGCCAGCGGCCCCTACGGCGACGGTGCAGGTGCCTTGCTGATTTTCAAGGCAACGGATGAAGCCGCCCTCAACTCGATCCTCAAGCAGGACCCGTTCGCCGGCGCCGGAGTCATTGCCGGAACCCGCATCACCGAATGGTCTCCAATCATCGGCATGCTCGCCGGGATCTCCGCGTAGCCGCCTTTTTACCCTTTCAACCCAAGGAGTCCACGTGACCTCGGTCAGCCTGGGAATGCCGTCAGCACCACCGCCCGTCCTTGCCCCCCGCCGCAAGACACGCCAAATCAAAGTCGGCTCGGTAGGCGTTGGGTCTGACTACCCCATCAGCGTGCAGTCCATGACCACCACACCCACCACGGACATCAACGCCACCCTGCAACAAATAGCCGAACTCACGGCATCCGGCTGCGACATTGTCCGCGTCGCCTGCCCGTCCGCGGACGACGCCGAAGCGCTGCCCATCATCGCCCGGAAGTCCCAGATCCCGGTCATCGCGGACATCCACTTCCAGCCCAAATACGTCTTTGCGGCCATTGAAGCCGGTTGTGCCGCCGTGCGTGTGAACCCCGGAAACATCCGCAAGTTCGACGACCAGGTCAAGGAAATTGCCGCCGCCGCAAAGGACCACGGCACCTCCATCCGTATCGGCGTCAACGCAGGCTCCCTGGAGCCGGGGATCCTGAAGAAGTACGGCAAGGCCACCCCGGAAGCGCTGGTCGAATCAGCGGTCTGGGAGGCTTCGCTGTTCGAAGAGCACGGCTTCCACGACTTCAAGATCTCCGTGAAGCACAACGACCCCGTGGTCATGGTGGCCGCCTACGAAATGCTCGCCGAAAAGGGCGACTGGCCCCTGCACCTGGGCGTCACCGAAGCCGGACCCGCCTTCCAGGGGACCATCAAGTCCGCCACGGCGTTCGGCGCGCTCCTGTCGCGGGGGATCGGTGACACCATCCGCGTGTCCCTCTCCGCGCCGCCGGTGGAGGAGATCAAGGTGGGCAACCAGATCCTCCAGTCGCTCAACCTGCGGCCCCGCAAGCTGGAAATCGTGTCGTGCCCTTCCTGCGGCCGCGCTCAGGTGGACGTGTACACTCTGGCAGAACAGGTCACTGCCGGGCTGGAGGGAATGGAGATTCCGCTGCGCGTGGCAGTCATGGGCTGCGTTGTGAACGGCCCCGGCGAGGCACGAGAGGCTGACCTTGGTGTTGCTTCCGGCAACGGCAAGGGCCAGATTTTCGTTAAGGGCGAGGTCATCAAGACTGTTCCCGAGAGCGCAATTGTTGAGACACTGATCGAAGAGGCTATGCGGATCGCGGAAGAGATGGGGGAGGCCGATGGCGAAGATGCTGTCAAGGGTAGCCCCGTGGTTAGCGTCTCGTAGGGACGCGCCAGATCCGGCGGGGATTTCCGTCCGTACCCTCGACGCCCAGGACACCCCCGCGCTCACATTGCTGGCCCAGCAGGACCCGGTGGCCAATGTGTTCATCCTGGCGCACCTGCGCGCCACGGGCACTGCGGCGCCCACCAGCGGCGGGGCCGGAGTCATCGGCGTATTCGACGACGGCATTCTGACAGGCGCGTGCTGGGCCGGGGCCAACCTGGTTCCGGTCCAGCTCGACCGCGCCCTCGTCCCACTGGTGGCGGAGGCCGCCAACAGTTCCGGGCGCAGGTATGCGTCCGCTTTCGGACCGGCGGACGCCGTGCTGGCACTCAACGCCGAACTCACCGAGCTCGGGCACCATGCCCACGAGGTCCGCGCCGACCAGCCGCTCATGATCATCGAAGGACCGCCCCTGGTACAGCCCCACCCTGGCCTGGTGTACGGGGACCTCGCCGACTTCGACCGAATCCTTCCCGCATGCGCAGCCATGTTCGAGGAAGAAGTGGGCTATTCCCCCTACCTGGGCGGCAGGGAGTTCTACAGCCGGCGGGTGGAGGGCCTCATCCGGCAGGGACACTCCCTGGTCCACCTCAACGAAGACCGCGAGGTGGTGTTCAAAGCCGAACTCGGCGCAGTAACCGACGATGTCACCCAGGTCCAGGGCGTCTGGATGAACCCGGCCTTCCGCGGCCGGGGGCTAAGCGCCGCCTACATGGCGGCTGTGGTGGAAAAAGCCCAGCAGATTGCCCCGATGACCAGCCTGTACGTCAACGGCTTCAACACCAGGGCCAGGTCCACCTACGAACGCGTGGGCTTCCGCCAGGTGGGGACGTTCGCTACAGTCCTTTTCTAACCGGCAATTGCCGGGTTAGAAACTAAATATTGGGGGAAAATTGAAGACGTCCGCACTGGGTACTTTCGGGGCCTGCGCCCTTCTTGCCGTCACGGCTTCTGCCTGCGGCGGAGCGCCCGCGCCACAGGCAGCGGTGTCCACACCTGCTGCGCCTGCTGCCACCGCAAGCCCGGCAAATACGCCCAGCCCATCAGCCACCCCCACGCCCACCGCCAAGGCCTACACCAGTGACGGACTCGCTGCCATCGTGGCCCAGGTCCGGGACGCCGCCGATCGGAGGCTGTCTGTCCTGCCGGGCGGGGACATCAAGACGACACTGGAACAAACCAAGGCGATGATCGCGTCGATCGACGTCAAGCCGGCAGAGTGCAAGGAACTCGCTGCCGCCAGCACGGTGCCCTCTGTCGACGGAGCAACCATGGCCATGGGGATGAGCACGGACGCCGGCACCGGGGCCGTCACAGCCCTGTCGGTAGTCGCCGGCCTGGATCAAGGCTTCCTTGCGAAGGTCAAGGACCAGCCGGCCCAGCTGCAGAAGTGCTCCTCCATGACCATGACTGCCTCCGGCATGGAGGTGGCCGTCACCGTAACGCTGGTGGAAGGAGCCGGCAGCCTGCCCGGCACCGTTGCGTACCGCACTGACAGCGCTTTGCCCGATGGCCAGAAGCAGTCAACGGTCACTGCCCAGGCGGTCAAGCAGGGCGTGGTGCTCACTGCGGTTGCGTCCGGCGGAGAGAGTGAGGCCGACGCCGTCCGGCGGGCAGGTGCGCTCCTGGACTCCGCTGCCGCCCAGGTGAAGTGACGCCTGGTGAAGTAACGCCGGACGACACATCAGGCAAACGGATTCCCAAAAAGTAAAAACACTTGTCAAACGTGCGCACGATCACATAAGTTCGTTCTAGCTGCGCTGGAAGTGGGGTGGGCGGTCTCACCAGTCCTCACCAGTACTTAGGCGATAACGGCGTTGAGCCACGCCCGGATGCGATGACCAGCCTCACTGGGGGGCCAGGGGCTTTGTATTCCCGGGCGTGGCTCTACTGTGTTCGGCCTTTGCGAGGTTCTGCTGCAGTCGCGCTGCCTTCAGTAGCCCGTAATTGCGGCAGGTTCCGTGCCGGTAGATTAGTATCCAGACGAATTGTCCGGCCCTGCTGACCCAGCACTTCCCCAGAAACGGATACCACCCGTGGTCCTACGACTGTCCCAGCTTTTCCTGCGCACACTGCGCGAAGACCCCGTCGATGCCGAGGTCGCCAGCCACAAGCTCCTGGTCCGTGCCGGTTACATCCGCCGCGCCGCACCGGGCATCTACACTTGGCTGCCGCTGGGGCTGAGCGTCCTGCGGAAAGTCGAGGAGATCATCCGCGAGGAAATGGCTGCCATCGGCGCCCAGGAGGTCCACTTCCCGGCCCTGCTGCCCCGTGAACCGTACGAAGCTACCAACCGCTGGACCGAATACGGCGAAGGCCTGTTCCGCCTCCAGGACCGCAAGGGCGCCGACTACCTGCTGGCCCCCACGCATGAGGAGATGTTCACGCTCCTGGTCAAGGACCTGTACTCGTCCTACAAGGACCTGCCGCTGAGCCTGTACCAGATCCAGAACAAGTACCGCGACGAAGCCCGCCCCCGGGCAGGGCTCCTCCGCGGCCGTGAGTTCATCATGAAGGATTCCTACTCCTTTGATGTTGACGACGCCGGCCTGGACGCCAGCTACGCGGCCCACCGCTCCGCATACCTGAAGATCTTCGAACGCCTGGGCCTCGAGGTGGTGCCCGTGGCAGCCACCGCCGGCGCCATGGGCGGGTCCAGGAGCGAGGAATTCCTGTTCCCAACCGAGATCGGCGAGGACACCTTTGTCCGCTCCGCTGGTGGATATGCAGCCAACGTCGAGGCCGTTACCACGGTGGTGCCGGCCGAGATCGGCTTCAGCAGTGCCCCGGCGGCGGAGGTCCTGGATACCCCGGACACCCCCACCATCGAGACCCTGGTTGCCGCTTCCAACCAGATTGCCCCGCGGGCAGAGGGCGACGGCGGCGCCTGGACCGCGGCGGACACGCTCAAGAACGTGGTCCTCGCCGTCACGCTGCCCACCGGTGAGCGGCAGCTGGTGGTCATCGGTGTCCCCGGCGACCGCGCCGTGGACCTGAAGCGGGTGGAGGCAAACATCGGCGCCTTCCTGCCCATCGCGGGCGAGATTGGGCTCGAGCAGGCCAACGAGGAAGACCTCAAGAAACAGCCGCTGATCGTCAAGGGATACCTGGGCCCAGGCCTGTCCCTGGACGCAGCCCTGCTGGGTGCCGAAAGCGCCACCAAACTGTTGTACCTGGTGGACCCGCGGGTGGTCAGCGGAACCGCATGGATCACCGGTGCCAACGAGGCCGGCAAGCACGTCTTCGGCCTGGTGGCCGGCCGCGACTTCGGCTGGGACGGCGTCATCGAGTGCACCGAAGTCCGTGCCGGCGATCCCGCCCCTGACGGATCCGGGCCGCTGGAGACCGCCCGCGGCATCGAGATGGGCCACATCTTCCAGCTCGGCCGCAAGTACGCCGAAGCCCTGGACCTCAAGGTGCTGGACCAAAACGGCAAGCAGGTGGTGGTCACCATGGGCTCCTACGGCGTCGGAGTCACCCGCGCCGTGGCGGCCCTGGCAGAGGCCAACCACGACGACCGCGGCCTTGTCTGGCCCCGCACCGTGGCCCCTGCCGATGTCCATGTCGTTGCCGTGGGCCGCGGGGACGAGATCTTCCAGACGGCGGAAAAGCTGTCTGCAGGACTCGAAGAGGCCGGCCTGTCCGTCATTTACGATGACCGGCCCAAGGTCTCACCCGGCGTGAAGTTCGGTGACGCGGAGCTGGTGGGCGTCCCCACCATCCTCGCGGTGGGCCGTGGCCTGGTGGACGGCGTGGTGGAGATCAAGGACCGCCGCAGCGGCAATGCCGAGAACGTGGCTGTCGACAAGGCCGTCGACTACGTGGTCAACGCCGTCCGCAACCGGTGATCTCCGGCTTCGAGTCGATCCAGCTCACCACCATCATCCTGATCGTGGTGGCTGGATTCGCAGCCGGCTGGGTTGATGCGGTGGTTGGTGGAGGAGGACTTATCCAGCTTCCTGCCTTGCTCCTGGTTCCGGGCATCGCGCCCGTCCAGGCGCTTGCCACCAACAAGATGGGCTCCATCTTCGGGACCGCCACCAGTGCCGCCACCTATTACCGGCGGGTAGGGCCGGACCTGCGGACGGCGGTGCCCATGGCGGTGATAGCGTTGGCAGGCAGCTTCGGCGGCGCAAGCCTGGCCGCCACCCTGCCGGCCGGTGTGTTCAAGCCCATCATCGTGGTGGCGCTGGTCGCCGTCGCGCTTTTCACGGCCCTGAAGCCCAGCATCGGTGAGCTGACCGCGCTGCGGCACGAAGGCCATAAGCATTATGTGGTGGCCTGCCTCATCGGTGCGGTGATCGGCTTCTATGACGGGCTGATTGGCCCGGGGACCGGCTCCTTCCTGGTCATCGCCCTGGTGTCCGCCATGGGCTACGCATTCCTTGAAGCCAGCGCCAAAGCCAAGATCGTCAACATGGCCACCAACGCCGGCGCCTTGCTGTTCTTCCTGCCGCACGGGTCCATCCTGTGGGGTATCGGCCTGCTGCTCGGGGGAGCGAACATGGCCGGCGGCTACCTGGGAGCCCGCACCGCGGTGAAGCAGGGCAGCAAGTTCGTGCGGGTGGTCTTCCTCGTGGTGGTGGCAGCCCTGATCATCAAGCTCGGCTACGACGTATGGCAGGAAAACTTCGCCTGATAGGTCCCGGAAACCGGGCCTCGTGACGGGGACCGTCCCGGCGTAGCATGCACGTATGGCACACGGCGATGACGAGTATGCCGCGGCCCTCGCGGCCGCAGCAGGGCATTCACAGGCCTGGCTGGAAAGCCTCCGGAACCGCCCTGTAGGACCCCGCCTGCATGCCTCCGATCTTGCTGGCGTGTTTGGCGGGCCGCTGCCCGTAGCAGGCATGCCCGCTGCTGAGGTGATCGATTTCCTGGCCACGCAGGCCGAGCCCGGGCTCATGGCCATGCCCTCGGGCCGGTTCTTCGGCTGGGTTATCGGCGGCACCCTGCCCGCTGCCCTGGCCTCGGACTGGCTGGTCAGCGCCTGGGACCAGAACGCCTGCCTCCGCTACGCCACGCCGGCCACCGCTGCCATTGAGGAGGCGGCCGGACACTGGCTCCTGGAGCTGCTGGGCCTGCCGTCCACGGCCGACGTCGGATTCGTCACCGGCGCCACCATGGCAAATTTCACCGGAATGGCTGCTGCCCGCTGGCGGCTGCTCGCCGACGCAGGCTGGGACCTGGACAGCGACGGGCTCTCCGGCGCACCCCGGATCCGATGCTTCGTGGGACGGGAACGGCACGACACCGTGGATCTTGGCCTGCGCTACCTGGGCCTCGGAAAGCCGACGCAGGTGGACGCGGACGGCCAGGGACGGCTGGTCCCCGCCGCCCTGGACGCCGCGCTTGCTGCCGGCAGCGGGCCCGCCCTGGTGTGCCTCCAGGCGGGCAACCTGCACTCCGGCGCCTTCGACCCCTTTGCCGAAGCCATCGCCGTCGCACGCAAGCACGGCGCGTGGGTGCACATCGACGGTGCCTTCGGGCTGTGGGCTGCCGCTGTGCCGGAACTGCGGCACCTCACCCGGGGCTATGAAGAGGCCGACTCCTGGAGCACGGATGCCCACAAGACGCTGAACGTTCCCTACGACTGCGGCATCGCCGTCGTCCGCGACCCCTCCGCGCTGCGGGCTGCGATGGGCCTGCATGCGAGCTACCTGGTGCACGACGCGGAAGGCCCGGGCGATCCCTTCGAGAAGGTCCCTGAACTTTCCCGGAGGGCCCGTGGCGTGCCCGTATGGGCCGCGCTAAAAAGCCTGGGCCGGGAAGGCGTCGCAGCCCAGGTAGGGGGACTGGCGGGAGCTGCCGCCGCCATCGCAGAGGGAATGGCGGCCCTGGACGGCGTGGAGGTACTCAACGATGTTGCCTACACCCAGGTGTGCCTGGCGTTCGGCGACGACGACACCACCCGTGCAGTCACCGCCCGCATCATCGAGGACGGGAAAGTATGGATGTCCGGTTCGCGGTGGCGGGACCGGGACATCCTTCGGGTTTCGGTGAGCAATTGGCATACGGCGGGGGAGGACGTGGCTACCGCAGTCGACGCCGTCCGGTCAGCCCTTGCCTCTGTCCGGACGTCCTGACAGTTCCAGCGCCTCTTTTCGCCTGCGGCGTGTCCCGCCTTCGCTATGCGCCCATTCCTGGCTCGGGCAACGCATGGGGATGGGGAAGGCCGTCCAGCGCCTTGCCGGCGAGGGTACTGGCAACCCAGAGGGACCGGGCCAGATCTCCACGGTGTCCCTCCCGGGCGTACCAGAGCGCGTTCTCCACCTCCCTGGCGATGCCCCACTGCCGGGCTACGTCAGGCTCCAGTCCCGCGGCGGAGCTGAACTCGTGGCAGCGCCTGAGGAGCGCCGCACCCGACTGGGCCGCCGGCAGGTCCGCAAGGCGGTTCCAGAGCAGCGGGGCCACGGCGAACTCTGGCTCGCCAATCATCGGCTGCGGGTCGATGGCTGCATAAGCTGCATCCGCCGGTGCTTTCTCCGGCCCCACTCCCGGACGCGCCAGGACGTTCAGGAAATGCAGGTCCGTGTGGACCAACAGGTCGTGGGCGGACCGGCGGCCCACCGCGCCGCGCGTCTGGCACACTTCAAGTGCGGCTTCCAGGAGCCAGCGTGGGAAGGGACGGCCAAGCTGGTCCCAGTCCGCGGGCAGCTCGTCGCTCCACTGTTCGGCGCGGGCCGCAATGTGGTCGAACTCCCGCCATTCGGGGCGGTGGTCCGGGGCCAGACCCAGCCGGCGCACCAGCCCGCCCCACACCTCGGCTGCATCATCAAGCGGCACCCCTGCCAGGGCGCTGCCGGCATCCAGGCGTTCCAGGAGCATCGCGCACGATTCCGCTTCCGAGGCCAGCAGTGCAACGGCGCCGTGACCGTCCCAGAGCGCCAGCGCATGCCGCTCCACCTTGGCTTCCTCGTGGGGAAATGCGATTTTTAGTGCTGCGGGAGAGCCGTCTTCCCGCCGCACGGGCACCACGAGGCCGCCGTGCCCGCTCCACGGCAGGCTGCCGGGGGCAAGGTCGACTTCCAGTTGCCACTGCTCCAGGCGGTCCAGCAGCAGGTGTGGAAGGCGCCCCAGCCAGGCCCTGCCCCCGCTGCTGTGTGCGTAACGCCGGAAGAGGTCCGGTGGGATGGGTGGTACCGGCGCGGAGCCACGCACCACGGGGTCAGACAACACCCGATGCCCCCAGCAGGTTGCCGATCAGGAACGTTGCCGCGAGCGCCAACGCGCCGCCCACCACAACACGGACAGCCGCCCGCGTTTTTGAGCCGCCGCCGATCCACGCCCCCAGGGCACCGGTCAAGGCCAAGGCCACCAGGACTGAAACAAACGTCAGCGGGACGCGGACATCAGGCGGGGGAAGCAGGATGGCCAGCATTGGCAGGATGGCGCCAATGGTGAAGGCAATGGCGGAGGCGAACGCCGCGTGCCAGGGGCTGACGATGTCCGCCTCATCAATGTTGAGCTCCGCGGACAGGTGTGCTGCCAGGACATCGTGGGCGGTAAGTTCCTTGGCAACCTTGGCCGCTGTTTCCGGGCTGAGGCCCTTCGCCTGGTAGATGGCCGCCAGCTCAGCCAGTTCCGCTTCAGGTTCCTCCGCCAGTTCGCGGCGCTCCTTTTCGATCAAGGCACGCTGGCTGTCGCTTTGGCTGCTCACGGAAACATACTCGCCCAGCGCCATCGACACCGCGCCGCCCACCACCCCGGCCACGCCGGCCGTGAGGATGGGGCCTGACTCAGCCGTAGCCCCTGCCACGCCGACCACAATCGCCGCGACTGAGACGATGCCGTCGTTGGCGCCCAGGACACCTGCGCGCAGCCAGTTCAGCCGGTGCGCGGTGTCGTCGCCGTGCGGTTCCGTCTCAAGGTGGCTGTTCAGCTCCGGGCCGGCGGCACCGGCTCCTGGGGGATCGGCTGGTTCATCCGCATTCATGCCTTCAGCAAACCACCCCTGCCTGCCCGGTGCCACCCTCTGCGCGGTGTTCTTTGCGGCCGGACACCAGCGATCTCAGGCCGTTGACGGGAGGAAGGGATTAGGCTCCGGGAGCCGACGGCGTTCCGGCAGTAGTTGCCGGAAGTCCGCTGCCGGCGGGAAGGGCGGGCAGTTGGCCGACGTCCAGGGTGAGGCCCGGAACAGGTCCGGGGTCCGCACCCCAGTGAAGTGCCCGTCCTGCGGCAGCCTGAAGCGCTGACAGCGCCCACTTCCGGTCCTGGCCCTGGGATACCGCAACGAGGTCGCCGTAGGAGGCCAGGGTGGCCACCTCGAGCCTGCCCAAACCCGCCGCCGGGGCGGCGAGGAAGCCGGGATCGAGGACATACCCGGGCTGTTGCGGCACCGCCCCGCCGCAGGCGAGCCGGAGGCGTTCCCCGCCGTAGGCGGCCAGCTCTTTGTGCGCGGCCAGGAATTCCGACGCCGGGCCGGCCTCGGTGGGACGGAGGCGGGGGAGGGCCGCCTGGTAGCCGTATGCGGCCTGCTGCTCCGCGGCAACGGCAGCGGCAAGCACCTGGCGTGTACCGGGGAGGGCGCCTGGGCCGGAGCCCCGCTGGGCGGCGGAGGCTGACGGTGACGGGCACGGAGACGCTGTTGTCGAACCTGCCACTTCTTCCTCCGCTCCCGCCGCTCCCTGTGGGACGGGTACCCCGGTGGCGGCGGCAAGGCGGCCGGCCGCGAGGAGCTGCGCGGTGCCGGTGCCCGCGAGAAGGCGCGCCATGCCGCCGTCGGCCGTTTGCGCGTCCTTGATGCGGGCTGTCCCGCTGTCGGCCAGTGCCTGGACGAGCCCCGCGGCGCTCAGGGGAGCCGCGGTGGGAGACGGTGCGGGGGATGCCGGCGACAGGGCCGGCGCCGGCTCAGGCGTGGCGGACATCAGCGAAGGGGACATCAACGCCCTGGCCTGGATGGTCAGCAAGGTCACAACCGGGGCCAGGGCGGTGGAATCCGCTGCACCGGTGGAAGCCAGATCCATCCCGGAAGCACGCAGGTCCATGGCCGTACTGAGCGCCGCCGCCCTGGCCCGTTCCGTGAACGAAGGCTCGGCGGGAGCGGGCCTTTCCGCGGGAATCAAGGCAAAACCAAGGCTCAGGACCACCAGCGCAGCAAGGGCAAAGACGGCAAACCGGAATGGGCGCAGGCGCGGTTGGGCATCCTTGAGGGGGTGGTTCACAACAGACCATGGTGTCACGCTGAGGGGCACCCGGGTGCACCACTGGGCCGGTAAAATAGCTACGCTAGTAAACACCACAACATCTATAGGGAGGCGGCCGGCATCGTGAGCAACGCAGAAGCTACGGCTTCACCAGACCACACCGGCTCGGGAAGCGGAACCGCACCGGTCCACAACCCTGAAGCTGCCCGGCTCCGGGCCCTCCTGGAACCCGCAGTCCAGGCCAACCGCCTGTACCTTGAGGACGTGGCCATCATCCCCGGCTCCCACCGGGTGGTCCACGTCGTGGTGGACCTGCCGCAGGAGGAGACGGGCGGCGTCAGCCTGGACGTGATCGCGGACATTTCCAGGGTGCTCTCGGATGTGCTGGACAACGACCCCAATGACGACGGCCGTCCCTACGACCTCGAAGTGTCCTCGCCCGGCGTCGGCCGTCCCCTGACTGAGCCCCGCCACTGGCGCCGCGCCCGGGGCCGGATGGTCAAGGTCAACGTCATCCAGGGCGAAAACATGACCGGCCGCGTCCACTCCGTGGATGACGGGGGAGTGACTCTCGTTCCGGAAATCGCAGTCAAGAAGGGCATGAAGCCCCGGCAGGGCGAACCCGTAAAGCTTCCTTTCGACAGGATCCGCAACGGAAAAGTCGAGATCGAATTCAGCCACCTCCAGGAGGACGGTCTGGAACCTGAACACAATGGACCTTCTGAGGAGGCCTGATGGATATTGACATGAGCGCACTGAGGCTTTTGGAGCGTGAGCGTGAAATCCCGCTGGACCTCCTGATCCCCACCATCGAGCAGGCGCTCCTGGTGGCGTACCACAAGTCGCCCGGCGCCTTCGAAAAAGCGCGCGCCGAACTGGACCGCAAGAGCGGCCATGTGACCATCTGGGCTGTGGAGATCGACGACGACGGTGCTCCCATCGGCGAGTTCGAACACACTCCCGAGGGGTTCGGCCGCATCGCCGCCAGCACTGCACGGCAGATCATCCTGCAGCGGCTCCGCGATGTGGAGGACGACAACGTCCTGGGTGAGTTCAAGGGCCGCGAGGGCGAGCTGGTGTCCGGCACCATCCAGCAGGGCAACAACCCGCACATGATCCAGGTCAACCTCGGCTCCATCGAGGCACTGCTGCCGCCGCCGGAGCAGGTTCCCGGCGAGAAGTACATCCACGGCAACCGCCTGCGCGCCCTGGTCATCGATGTGCACCGGGGCACCAAGGGTCCCTCCGTGACGCTGTCCCGGTCCCACCCGGGCCTGGTCCGGAAGCTTTTCGAACTGGAAGTCCCCGAGATCGCCGACCACTCCGTGGAGATTGTTGCGCTGGCCCGCGAGGCCGGCCACCGCACCAAGATCGCCGTCAAGGCGAACACCCCAGGGATCAACGCGAAGGGTGCCTGCATCGGTGAAATGGGTTCGCGCGTACGCGCGGTCATGACCGAGCTGAACGACGAAAAGATCGACATCGTCGACTTCAGCGAGAACCCGGCCACCTTCATCGCCAGCGCATTGTCGCCGTCACGCGTGAATTCGGTCACCATCACTGACGAAGCCACCCGTTCGGCAAGGGTGGTGGTCCCCGACTACCAGCTATCCCTGGCCATCGGCAAGGAAGGCCAGAACGCCCGCCTCGCGGCAAAGCTGACCGGATGGCGCATCGATATCGTCTCCGATGCCGCGGTGGCCCGCGACAAGTAAGTCCGGCGGTGGCTGGCGCGCTGCGCCGGCCACCCGGTTTCGGGCAGAACGGCCCGGAGGGGCTAGAATAGATAAGACCGCGCCTAACAGCCGGTAGCCGTGTGCCTTGGGCGTGCTCGTTTCCGTACCTGCGGAGGCGGTAAAACCTGCGGCCAGCAGAAGGAACGTCAGGACGATAACCGTGGCAGAAGTGCTTTCCACCGGGAATCAGCCCGAACGTACCTGCATCGGATGCCGGAAGAAGGGCCCGCGGTCGCAGTTGCTCCGGCTCGTCGCCGAAGGCAGCGGGTCAACCGCTGTCCTGGTGGATGAACGACGCCGGATGGCTGGCCGGGGTGCATGGCTGCACCCCAGCACATCGTGCCTGGCTCTGGCGATCAAGCGGCGAGCATTCGGGCGTGCCCTTCCGGGCGCAACCGAAACAGCAGCCGTCGAACACTGGATCACGCCAGGAACGAACGTTGACGCCGCCACGGTGGCTGCAACACCAACCGTCCAACCTGAAAGCGGGTCAGAAATCTGATGGAAACCCGATGAGTTCCCAGCGATGAGTGCGTAACGATGACAACTTTGTTGCGCTCTGCAATGGGCCCCTTCGCATCAACAGCGGCTGGGGTCCGCAGTAAGAAGTAGACGGTTCGTGCCTGGCTCGGTGCGGACCGAGACAGGAGAAATGTGGCCAAGGTCCGCGTACATGAGCTCGCGAAAGAGCTCGGTATAACTTCCAAAGATGCAGTGACAAAACTGCAGGAACTGGGCGAATTCGTTCGCTCTGCCTCTTCAACCATTGAGGCCCCCGTTGTGCGTAAACTGCGCAACGCATTCCCCGACGCCGCGGCAAAGTCGGCGGCTCCAGCCGCAGCACCCGCCGCCGCGCCCAAGGCATCCGCTCCGGCAGCAGGAACACGCCCTTCAGCACCGGCTCCCGGCCCCGCCGCGCCCAAAGCCCCGGCCCCCCAGGCCCAGGCACCGGCTCCGGCCGCTCCCGCTGCTCCTGCACAGGCAGCAGCTCCGGCAGCCCCCACCACTCCTGCCGCCCCTGCGGCGCCGTCGTCCGGGACCCCGGCTTCGGGGACCCCGTCCTCGGGTGCTCCGTCCACCGGCGCCAAGCCCGGTGCACGCCCGGCGCCCAAGGCTGACACCCCGGCTCCCTCCGCCCGTCAGGGTGGATCCGGCCCCCGTCCAGGCGGCCCCCGCCCGGGCAACAACCCCTTCGCCACCTCCCAGGGCATGCCCCGCGGCCGCGGCGGAGATGGTGAGCGCGCGCCCCGTCCGGGCAACAACCCCTTTGCTACCTCGCAGGGCATGCCACGTCCGGGCGGAAGCCGCACCGACGGCGACCGTCCCGGTGGGCCGCGCCCCGCAGCTGGCGCAGGCGGACCCCGTCCCGGTGGGCCTCGTCCCGCAGCCGGTGCAGGTGGACCCCGTCCCGCGGCTGGTGCAGGCGGACCCCGTCCGGGTGCACCCCGCCCCGGAGGTCCCCGTCCTACTCCCGGCATGATGCCCAACCGCACTGAGCGTCCCGCACCCGCAGGTGCAGGCCGTCCCGGCGGCGGCGGCCGCGGTCCCGGACGTCCCGGCGGCGCACCCGGAACCGGCGGTCCCGGTGCCGGCGGCGGAGCTCCCGCCGGTGGTGGTTTCGGCAAGGGCGGCCGCGGCCGCGGCGGCACCCAGGGTGCCTTCGGCAAGGGCGGCGCAGGCCGTGGCAAGCAGCGCAAGTCCAAGCGCGCCAAGCGCCAGGAACTTGAGCAGATGAGTGCCCCGTCGCTGGGTGGCGTGAGCGTACCCCGCGGCGATGGCAACACCGTCATCCGGCTTCGCCGTGGCTCGTCCATCACGGACTTCGCCGACAAGATCGAGGCAAACCCCGCCGCACTGGTGACCGTGCTGTTCCACCTTGGTGAAATGGCCACGGCAACGCAGTCGCTGGACGAGGAGACCTTTGCCCTGCTGGGCGAGGAGCTGGGTTACAAGCTCCAGGTAGTGTCGCCGGAAGACGAGGAGCGCGAGCTGCTCTCCGGGTTCGACATTGACTTCGATGCCGAGCTGGAAGCCGAAGGCGACGAGCAACTCGAGGCACGTCCTCCGGTTGTCACCGTCATGGGCCACGTCGACCACGGTAAGACCCGCCTGCTCGATGCCATCCGCAAGTCCGACGTCATGGCCGGCGAGCACGGCGGCATCACGCAGCACATCGGTGCCTACCAGGTCACGCACAACCACGAAGGCACGGATCGCAAGATCACCTTCATCGATACCCCGGGCCACGAGGCGTTCACCGCCATGCGTGCCCGTGGTGCGAAGGTTACCGACATCGCCATCCTGGTGGTCGCAGCGGACGACGGCGTGATGCCGCAGACCGTTGAAGCCCTCAACCACGCCCAGGCGGCCAACGTGCCGATCGTCGTGGCAGTGAACAAGATCGACAAGGAAGGCGCCAACCCGGAAAAGGTCCGCGGCCAGCTGACCGAGTACGGTCTGGTTCCCGAGGAATACGGTGGCGACACCATGTTCGTGGAGGTCTCTGCCCGCCAGAACCTCAACATCGACGAGCTGCTCGAGGCAGTCCTGCTCACCGCGGACGCCGCCCTGGACATGCGCGCCAACCCGAACAAGGACGCCCGCGGTATTGCGATCGAAGCGAACCTGGACAAGGGCCGCGGTGCCGTTGCCACCGTCCTGGTGCAGTCCGGTACCCTCCAGGTCGGCGACACCATCGTGGCAGGCACGGCCCACGGCCGCGTCCGTGCGATGTTCGACGACGACGGCAGCGCCCTGACCGAGGCAGGCCCGTCCCGCCCCGTCCAGGTGCTGGGTCTGTCCAACGTGCCGCGCGCCGGTGACACCTTCTTCGTGACCGCTGACGAGCGCACCGCCCGCCAGATCGCCG
The DNA here is from genome assembly GCF_030816725.1 of Pseudarthrobacter defluvii. Lineage (NCBI taxonomy): Bacteria > Bacillati > Actinomycetota > Actinomycetes > Micrococcales > Micrococcaceae > Pseudarthrobacter > Pseudarthrobacter defluvii. The sequence continues at coordinate 2,754,980 of NZ_JAUSYG010000001.1, read as the reverse complement.
AGAAGCGTGAAGCCGCCGACCGCAACGCCGCCCTGGCCAAGCGCCGCAAGCGCATCAGCCTGGAGGACTTCGACCAGGCCGTCGCCGAAGGCAAGATCGACACCCTCAACCTCATCCTCAAGGGTGACGTGTCCGGTGCCGTGGAAGCCCTCGAAGATGCGCTGCTCAAGATCGACGTCGGCGAAGGCGTGCAGCTGCGCGTCATCCACCGCGGTGTGGGTGCCATCACCCAGAACGACGTCAACCTGGCAACGGTCGACTCCGCCGTCATCATCGGCTTCAACGTCAAGCCCGCCGAGCGGGTTGCCGAACTGGCAGACCGCGAAGGCGTGGACATGCGCTTCTACTCCGTCATCTACGCAGCAATCGATGACATCGAAGCAGCGCTCAAGGGCATGCTCAAGCCGGAATACGAAGAAGTCCAGCTCGGCACCGCCGAGGTCCGCGAAGTCTTCCGCTCCTCCAAGTTCGGAAACATCGCAGGCTCGATCGTCCGCTCCGGTATCATCCGGCGTAACGCCAAGGCCCGCATTAGCCGCGACGGCAAGATCATCGGTGACAACCTCACCGTTGAGACGCTCAAGCGCTTCAAGGACGACGCCACCGAGGTCCGCACGGACTTCGAATGTGGTATCGGTCTTGGCTCGTACAACGACATCACCGAAGGTGACATCATCGAGACCTTCGAGATGCGCGAGAAGCCGCGCGTCTAGGCTGGTCCGCCTTCGGGCAGTCAGCAGTGCCAGGTGCGGGGCCGTTGGATTTTTCCGGCGGCCCCGCCCCTTCGCTGGGCGGCTTGGGATCTTCGATCCCGCGCCGCCCAGCTCCGGCAGGCCCGATGCCACTCCCAGGCCGCCGGAAAAATCCAACGTAGGTCCGTCGTCCACTCGCCTCAGCGCGTGGCAACCGCCTTAAGTGCGTGGCAGATAACTGAAACGTGCGCCGGCAGCCTTCGCCGCCGTCGTACGTCCCTAATTTTTTCTTCTTATAGGAGTTGTTCATGGCTGATCCGGCACGTGCTGCCAAGTTGGCGCAGCGGATTAAGGTTGTTGTTGCTGAGGCCTTGGGCCGGAGGATCAAGGATCCGCGGGTGGAGGGCGTTACTGTTACTGACGCCCGGGTGACCAATGACCTGCAGCATGCCACCGTTTACTACACCGTCCTCGGGGACCAGGCTGTCCAGGCCGATGCTGCCAAGGGGCTTGAGAAGGCCAAGGGTGTGCTTCGGCAGGAGGTGGGCCGGAACATCACCGTCCGCCTGACGCCCACCCTTGAATTTGTCGCCGACCAGATCCCGGTCAACGCCTCCAACCTGGAGGAACTGCTGCGGGAGGCCCGCAAGCGGGACGCCGAGGTTGCCGCCCTTGCAGCCAACGCCCGGCACGCAGGGGACGCCGACCCGTACAAGACCGATGCTTCCGGCGAGGTGGACATCGACGAAGACGACTTCGACGAAGTAGACACCGACCTCAGCGACGATGAAGACCTCGACGAGGACGGCAACAAGTAGGACGCACAGCAGGGCCCGGGATGTTATCCCGGGCCCTGATGCTTTTAACTCTTCCTGCTGCTTTAGCCTGGGGCCACTGACCCTCGGCTACCGGAGATCCGCCTTGATGACCTTGCCGGCGGGCGGCTGTGCCGGGTCGCCCAGGGCGTCAATCGTGGCGTAGAGGGTGTTCCCCTTGATGTCGACGTCGGCCGGCATGTTGACCGCCAGGAAACGGGAGCGGTCAGCGTCACAGGTGAACTTCAGGATCTCGCCACCGAACAGCGAAGCGACATACACATCACCGTTGTCCGCCACGGCCAGGCCCGTGGGGCTGAGGAGGTCCTCTGCCCACACATCGGTGTCGCCGTTCCACGGGTTGATCTTGAAAATCGCGCCGCGGGCACCCAGCTCAGGTCCTTCGGGGCCGCCGGGCAGGGACGTCACGTACAGCATGCCGTCAGGTCTGATTCCGACATCCGTGGGTACCGGTTCGAAGGCATATTCATGCCCTACTACACAGGCCGGCACCTCCGCCGTGTTTCCCTGCATATCCGTGGGGATCCGCAGCCCCGCCGGGATCACTGCGGGCCGTGGGGGCAGGACGGCTACGGTATCGATGTCGCCGTTCTTCAGGTTGACCTTGAGGACGGCGTTCATGCCGGCGTCGGCAACATAGGCAGTGTTGTCCCGGACAGCCAGGGCGTACGGGTGGGAGTCCACAATGCCCGTGTAGGTGGCCGGCGGGAAGCTCGGCCAGTTGGCGAGGCACTGGGCGCTGACGTCGTCGCCGAAGCCGTAGTGCTGGTCGCCGTCCGGGTTGTGGCGCCGCTCGTAGTCGGCAAAGTTCGCGATGGTGTCCACGTCGCCTTTGGAATCAACCGACTTCAGGTACCCGTGCAGTCCAGCAGGGTCCCCTTGGCCGGCGCCTACGCTTTCAAGGAAGTAGGTTGTGCTGCCGCGGGTATCGGAGCCGGCTATTTCCCAGCCCATGGGTGTGCCGGTGTCCACGTCCTCGGTGGATCTGTCACGGTTTATCCGGGTGAGCTTCCCGGCGAAGTCCTGGGACACCAGGACGGCCTTGCCGCTTCCTGCGGCGACGTGCAGCGGCGAGACCAGGCCGCCTGCAAGCTCCTCGTAATCCGGCGCTTTATTGGAAGCGGCGGCTGGGCCTGCGGACGCTATGGCAGCGGCCGAGGCGGTGATACAGGCTAAGAGTGCGAGTCTTCTCTTCATGGGGTGCTCCGGGGTGCGGGGCCCTTGCGGGCTGGATATGAAAGCCTCGGGTGAGGCGGAATGTATCCCCCGGGCGCAAGCGTAGGCCCCTACCGGCGGGTAGTGGTTGGCGGCTTCCCCCCTTCTTGGCCCCCTTTCCATCCCCCATCCGCGTAACCGTGGCTAGGATCGTGCTATGAGCGCCGCAGACCACGGAAACATCCCCCTTGAACACCTCGAACGGGAGGTGGGACAGGACCACCATCCCGAACGGGACCGTTACCTGGAACAGGCCGTGGACCTGGCCACGCGAAACGTCGGCGAGGGCGGCGGTCCCTTCGGAGCGGTGGTGGTGACCCCCGACGGGCGCGTCCACTCCGGCGTCAACAGGGTGACCCGGGACAACGACCCCACCGCCCACGCCGAGGTGGTGGCCATCCGGGCAGCCGCCGCGGCCACAGCGAACTTTGATCTGACCGGATCGGTCCTCTACGCCAGCTGCGAGCCCTGCCCCATGTGCCTGGCTTCGGCCCTGTGGGCCAGAATCGGTCGCGTCTATTTCGCTGCGGACCGCCATGGGGCCGCGGCGGCCGGCTTCGACGACGCCCTCTTCTACGACTATTTCAGCGGCGCCGCACCGGAACTGATGCCGGTCACCCGGGGTGACATCCCGACGTCGGATGTCCCCTTCCAGGCGTGGCGGGCCTTTGACAGCAGGAAGGAATACTGACGATGGAACCCACGCTGCTTAGCTGCCCCTCCTGCGGGAAGACCAACCGCGTGCCCGCGCAGGCGTCAGGGCACCCCCGCTGCGGCAACTGCAAGGCGGACCTGCCGTGGATCGTGGCCGCGGGTGACAGCGACTTCGCCGCGGTGGCGGAGCAATCCCCGGTGCCGGTGCTGGTCGATTTCTGGGCTGCCTGGTGCGGGCCCTGCCGCATGGTCAGCCCCGTGCTGGACAAGCTGGCGCGGGAACGCCCCGGCAAAATCAAGCTGGTGAAGGTGGATGTGGACAAGGCGCCAGGCCTGTCCCGGCGGTTCGACGTGCAGGCCATCCCCACGCTGATGGTGATGGTTGACGGGAAGGTCGCCGCCCGCCAGGCTGGAGCCGCCCCCGCGCAGGTCCTCCGGTCGTGGCTGGACCAGGCACTCGGGGGCGCCCGCAGCTGACGGCGCCCACCTGACCTACAGCCGGGTGGCCGGCAGCCGGGAGAGTCCCTCCAGCAGATCCTCCTTGCGGCCGCACAGCGCGATCCGGACCCAGCCCTCGCCGATGGAGCCGAAGGCAGTCCCCGGAGCCAGCGCCACGCCGGAGTCGGCAAGGAAGCGCCGGACCCATGCCCGTACGTCGCCGCCGGTTACGTGGGACATATCGGTCCACAGGTAGAAGGCACCCTGCGCCGGGAGGTAGCGGATCCCCTTCGCAGCCAGGACCGCCGAGGCCGCGTCCCGGTTCTCCCGGTAGTGCCGGTGTGCGTGCCGGACGTAGTCCTGGGGGCCGGTGAGCGCAGCGAGCGCAGCGTACTGCGGGGCGGACGCCACACAGGAGACGATCGACTCCATGACGTTGTCCATCTTCTGTTCAAGCCCCGGCGGGCAGATCAGCGCACCGATCCGGAGCCCAGTCAGCCCGTAGGTCTTGGAGAGTGTCAGCGAAGTGAACACGCGCGCATCAACCTCGGTGCCGCCGTCGAACCTTGCCGGGCTGACATGCGGCACGTCATAGGTGAACGCCTCGTAGCACTCGTCGGAGATAACCCAGAGGTCGTGCCGGCGGGCCAGCTCCACCAGCTCGCGCACCAGGTCCCGGTTGAGCACGGCACCCAGCGGGTTGGAGGGCGAGTTGAGCACCAGCACCCGGGTGCGGCTGGTGATCAGGGCCTCCACGTCCGCAACCCGGGGTTGGAAGCCGTGCTCCGGATGCAGCGGGTAGCCCACGGGGAGTGCATTGAGCAGCCGACTGGTCATGGCAAAGGTGGGGTAACCCGGATTGGGAATCAGGATTTCGTCGCCGGGGGAGAGCAGCAGGCTCATGGCGAAGTGCAGGCCCTGCTGCGCACCGGACACCACGTACACGCGGTCAGCGCCGACGTCCACGCCCTGCTCTTCCCGGAACCTGGCGGCGAACGCCTCGCGAAGGGCGGGAATCCCGGCGTTGGGCGTGTAGTTCGTCTCATCCCGGTCCAGGCAGGCGATGCCCGCGTCCAGGACATGACGGGGGAGCGGGAAGCCCGGCTCGCCGATACTCAGCACCACGGCGCCCGGCGTGCGCCAGGCTGCCTCGGTAATTTCCCGGATCTGGTTCACGGGCACGTCGCGGACATGGGCGGCAAGCTGGGGCATGCCAGCCATCCTAGCCGCCGTTGACCTTCCCTCCGCTTACGCCCGGTGAGGGGCCTGGCCAGCGTTCCTGCCGCCGTCGCTGGCCGCACCTGGACAGCGGCCCCAACCTGCGCCGATATACTGGGAGGCGTGCTTTCTGGACTGGTGATAGTGGACAAGCCGCAGGGATGGACCAGCCATGATGTGGTTGGCCGGATGCGGCGCCTCGCAGGGACCCGGAAAGTGGGGCACGCGGGAACACTCGATCCCATGGCCACTGGCGTGCTGGTGCTCGGCATTAACAAGGCCACCCGGCTGCTGACCTACATCGTGGGCACCTCCAAGACCTATACCGCCACCATCCGGCTGGGCCAGTCCACGGTGACCGATGATGCGGAAGGCGAGGTCACGGCCACCACCAGCGCCGCCGGCATCACCGACCAGGAGATTTACGACGGCGTCGCGGCGCTGACGGGCCAAATTCAGCAGGTGCCCAGCAGCGTCAGCGCGATCAAGGTGAACGGTGAACGCGCCTATGCCCGCGTGCGATCCGGCGAGGACGTCAAGCTCGCCGCACGCCCCGTTACCATCCACCGGTTCGATGTCCACGCGATCCGCAGGGACGCAGCGGAAGGCGCCGTGGACCTGGATGTCACCGTGGAATGCTCCTCCGGCACGTACATCCGCGCCCTGGCCCGGGACCTCGGCAACGCCCTGGGCGTGGGCGGGCACCTCACGTCGCTCCGGCGCACCCAGGTGGGCCCGTACTCCCTGGAGCAGGCGCGCACGCTGGAACAGCTCGCCGACGAGCTCGACATCCTGGACATGTCCCTGGCTGCCCGGGCCCTGATGCCCAACCGGGAGCTGACCGTCGAGGAAACTGCCGAAATCTCCTTCGGGCGGCGGATCGCCGCCGGTACGGCCCCCGGAACGCCCGGCGCCGCCACCGCCGAGCACCCAGCCGCGGGCTTCGCCCCCGACGGGAGCCTGGTGGCCCTGCTCGCGGACTCGGGCAGCTACGCCAAGCCCGTCCTCGTCTTCGCCCCGGGCAACGGGGCAGCGGCCACCACCCCTGCAGAGGCATAGGCGTGGACGCTTATTTCTGGATCATCCTCGTCGCCGGACTGGTGTCCACCGTGGTGTGCCTGGGCGCTGCCATCCTGAAGAAGGCCCCCAACGACATCACCATCCTTTCCGTGGTGGCCGTGGAAGTGGCGCTGCTGGTCTACCTGGTGGGGTCGATCGTCCGGGTCATTGCCGGGGAACCAATCGCCGGGGAGGCCTGGGAGTTCTGGGGGTACATGGGCACCGCCATGCTCCTGCCCCCCGCTGCCATCTACTGGTCCATCCTCGAGCGGACGCGGTGGAGCAACTTTGTCCTGGCCGCAGTGGGCGTCACCGTACTGGTGATGGCCGCGCGAATGAACCAGATCTGGTACTGAAGTGGAAGAAGCAGCAAGAATGAAAGAGCAGCATGCCCGCGCGGCGGCCGGCGATGCCCCTGTCCGCAATACCCGCAACACCGGACCCGGACGCCTGCTGATCGCGGTGTACGGGGTGTTCGCCATCTCGGCCACAGCCCGCGCCGGATACCAGATCCTCACCAAGTTCTCCGAGGCCCCGCTGGCCTACCTGCTCTCCGCCTTCGCCGCCTTGGTCTACATCCTGGCCACGGTGTCGCTGGCCAAGGCCGGAACAACCTGGTTCAAGGTCTCCGTTGCCGCTGTGCTGGTTGAGTTGGCCGGCGTCCTGGTAGTTGGGACGCTCAGCATCCTGGACTCCGTGCAGTTCCCGCATGAAACCGTCTGGTCCCAGTTTGGCCGCGGCTACGGCTTCATCCCGCTGCTGCTTCCCATCCTGGGACTGGTGTGGCTGTACCGCCGCCGCCCCTCCCAGGCCGCGGCAGCATCCGCCAAGGCTGCGGAATGATGGCAAAATCCGCGCAGCGGATCCGGGTAACCTTGAAGGGTTCCGCAGCCGGCAGTGCTGGCGGAACGTCGATGCTTGCACGCAGCTTAAGGCGAGGGTGATGGTCTACATCTGGAACGATCCGTCCGATGTCCCGGCGGACTTCGGCCCATCTGTTGTCACCTTCGGCAACTTCGACGGCGTTCACCGCGGCCACCAACAGGTGCTGTCACAGCTGATCCGTTCGGCCCGCCTCTCCCAGGCCAAGGCCGTGGCCATCACCTTCGACCCCCACCCGGCAGTAATCCACCGGCCCGAGGCAGCGCCGGAGCTCATCATGGGGCTCGATGACAAGCTGGAGGCGCTTGGGGAGCTGGGCCTGGACGCCATCCTGGTGGTCAAGTACTCCCTGGACCTTGCCAGCCTCACGGCCGAGGAATTCGTGGAGCAGTACCTGGTGGACTGCCTGCACGCCAGCCACGTCGTCATCGGCCACGACGCCCGCTTCGGCCGCGGCAACTCCGGCGACCTTGAGACCATGAAGGAGCTGGGCGAAAAGTTCGGCTTCGACGTCCAGGTCATCAGCGAGTTCGGGTCCGAGGGCTACCCCCTGCATGACGACGACGGCACGGACCGCCGCTGTTCCTCCACCTGGGTGCGCGAGGCGCTGCAGGAGGGTGACGTCGCCACGGCCGCGTCGGTGCTGGGCCGCCCGCACCGGATGCGCGGCGAAGTGGTCCACGGCGCCGCCAGGGGCAGGGCGCTCGGTTTCCCCACCGCAAACCTATCCTCGAATGCCACAGGGTTGATTCCCGCGGACGGCATTTACGCCGGCTGGCTGGTGGACCAGGCAGGCAAGCGCTGGCCAGCGGCCATTTCGGTGGGTTCCAACCCCACGTTCGACGGCGTCAGCCGCCAGGTGGAGGCGCATGTGATCGACAGGCCGGAGGAAGCCGTGGAGGACTTCGATCTGTACGACCAGACAGTCATCGTGGAATTCGTGCAGCGGCTCCGCGGCATGGTGGCCTACCGTGGCCCTGAGGCCCTGGTGGAACAGATGCGGCTGGATGTGGCCCAGGCCCACCGGATCCTTGCCGGCGACTAAGCGCATCAGCCACCGCCGGGGGTGACAACAACGAAAGGCATTGCGTGTCCGTCGAGAAGAACACCCGCAACCTGGATCAGGGGATTGTCCGCGACTTCAGCTCGCGGATGAGCTACGCCTCCTACCTGCAGCTTCCCACGCTGCTCAGCGCCCAGCAGCCGGTCAGCCAGCCCGAACACCACGACGAGCTGCTGTTCATCATCCAGCACCAGACCACTGAGCTGTGGCTGAAACTGGTCCTGCATGAACTGCGCAGCGCCGCGGACTGGCTGCGTGCGGACGATCTCGGCTCGGCGCTTAAGGGCATTGCCCGGGTCAAGCACATCCAAAAGACCCTCACCGAGCAGTGGTCCGTCCTGGCCACCCTCACACCCACCGAGTACTCGCAGTTCCGCGGCTTCCTGGGCAACTCCTCCGGTTTCCAGTCCGCCCAGTACCGGGCCGTGGAATTCGTCCTGGGCAACAAGAACAGCAAGATGCTGCCCATTTTCGAATCCGATCCGCAGGCCCACGCCATGCTGGCGGAGCTGCTGGCCGCCCCCAGCATCTACGACGAGTTCCTGGCCTACCTGTCCCGGCAAGGGTTTGACGTGCCGCGGTCCGTCCTGGACCGGGACGTGACGCAGGCCTATGAGTTCACCCCGGAACTGGTCCCGCTCTTCAAGCACATCTACGAAAACGCCGCGGACAACTGGGCCGCGTATGAGGCGTGCGAGGAACTGGTGGACCTGGAGGACAACTTCCAGCTCTGGCGGTTCCGGCACCTGCGCACCGTCCAGCGGACTATCGGCATGAAGACCGGCACCGGAGGATCCAGCGGGGTGACTTTCCTGCAGAAGGCCTTGGAGCTGACGTTTTTCCCGGAACTGTTCGCTGTCAGGACGGAGATTGGACAATGAGCATTCACAAGGAAAACAGCACCGATGTGGTTGCCGGGGAGCTCCGCAGGCGGGCCGAAGAGCTCGACCGCCAGGACGCGCTGGCCCGTTACCGGGAGCAGTTCATCGGCACTGACGCGCCCCTGTCCTACCTTGACGGAAACTCCTTGGGCCGGCCCCTGAAGCGGACCGCCGACGACGTTGCCGCGTTCATCCGCGACGAGTGGGGAGGGCGGCTCATCCGCGGCTGGGACGAACGATGGCTGGCCATGCCCCAGGCCATCGGCGACCAACTGGGACGCGCGGTCCTGGGCGCCGCTCCGGGGCAGACCATCATCGCCGATTCCACCACCGTGGTCCTCTACAAACTGATCCGGGCCGCCCTTGCCGCCGTGCAGGACCCCGACCGCAACGAGCTCGTGCTGGATACCGAGAACTTTCCCACGGACCGCTACCTGGTGGAAGGCATTGCCCTCGAGGAAGGCCTAATCCTGCGCTGGATCGAACCCGATCCCGCTGCCGGGGTGACCCTTGAGCAGGTGCGCCAGGCCACCGGGCCGCGTACCGCCGTCGTCCTCCTCAGCCAGATTGCCTACCGCTCTGGCCACCTCGCCGACCTGCCGGGAATCACCGCGGCCGTGCACGACGCCGGCGCCGTGGTGGTGTGGGACCTGTGCCATTCGGCCGGGTCGGTGGAGATCGACCTGGACGGCGCGGACGTGGACTTCGCTGCCGGCTGCACGTACAAGTACCTCAACGGCGGCCCGGGATCGCCGGCCTTCGCCTACGTCAACGCCCGCCACCTGCCGTCGCTGAACCAGCCGATCTGGGGCTGGATGGGGCGCAAGGACGCCTTTGAGATGGCCGCCGGTTATGAACCGGCCGACGGTATCCGCCGCTTCCTCAGCGGCACTCCCGCCATTTTCGGCATGATCGCCATGCAGGGCACCCTGGACCTCATCGAAGAAGCCGGCATGGCCGCCATCCGGGAGAAGTCCGTGGCCCTGACCGCCTTCGCCGTGGAGGTTTTTGACGCCTGGCTTGCCCCGCTGGGTGCTCAGCTGGCGTCGCCCCGGGAGCCGGGGGAGCGGGGCGGCCACATCACGGTGGACCATCCCAACTTCACCAAGGCCACGGTGGAGGCGCTCTGGGAAGGGGACGTTATTCCGGACTTCCGCTCGCCGCACGGCATCCGGGTGGGGCTGTCGCCCCTGACCACCAGCTTCGCCGAGGTGCTGGAGGGCATGGCCGCCGTCCGGGACAGGCTGCAAGGCTGAGCGCCCGCGGTGATCCTGCCGCGCGTGTTTCGACAAGGTTAGGCCCGGCCCGGTAAACTGGACGATGGATCCGGCTGCAGTCCGTGGCGGCTGGTTCCTGTTGTCAGCGGCCCTCTCCGGTTTTCCGGGTTGGGACGTACGCGGCAGACCCGGCAGTGAGTTTCTGATCCGGGCCCTCACGGCACATCCCAAGGAGTTATTGTGGCACTTGACGCCGCTGTAAAGCAGTCCATCATCAAGGAATATGCAACCGCCGAAGGCGACACCGGTTCACCCGAGGTCCAGGTTGCCGTCCTGACCCAGCGGATCAAGGATCTGACTGAGCACATGAAGGAGCACAAGCACGATTACCACACCCAGCGCGGTCTGCTGGGCATGGTCGGTCGCCGCAAGCGCATGCTTGGCTACCTGAAGAAGACTGACATCAACCGCTACCGCGCGCTCATCGAGCGCCTCGGCCTGCGCCGCTAGTCGGACTTTGGAGCGGCCCGGTTCCATCCGGGACCGGGCTGCGCCATTCACAACCTAAAAACTAAACAGGAGGATCAACCGCATCACGCATTCGCGGTCCTCGGTAGTGATCCCCGGGAACGGCTTCGTCGACAGAAGCCCGGCCCGTGGGTCTCGACTGACGACCGGGTGCAGGGCCAGTAGACAGATGCTGGCCTGGGTTGATGCGGCTGGACTTCCGCAAACCAGAAACGGAGGTGACTCTCTATGGAGGGTCCCGAAATCCAGTTCTCAGAGGCCGTCATTGACAATGGCCGCTTCGGCAAGCGGGTCATCCGCTTCGAAACCGGCCGCCTTGCCAAGCAGGCCGCCGGTGCAGCAATGGTGTACATCGACGATGACACCGCGCTGCTGTCCGCCACCACCGCCGGCAAGCACCCGCGTGAAGGCTTCGACTTCTTCCCCCTGACGGTCGACGTCGAAGAGCGCATGTACGCCGCCGGCCGCATCCCGGGCTCGTTCTTCCGCCGCGAAGGCCGCCCGTCCACCGAAGCCATCCTGGCCTGCCGCCTGATGGACCGCCCGCTGCGCCCCGCCTTCATCAAGGGCCTGCGCAACGAGGTCCAAATCGTGGTCACAGTCCTGGCCATCAACCCCGACGAGCTGTACGACGTGGTGGCCATCAACGCCTCCTCGATGTCCACCCAGCTGTCCGGCCTGCCGTTCTCCGGCCCCATCGGCGGCGTCCGCGTTGCCCTGGTGAACGACGAAAACGGATCCCAGTGGGTTGCGTTCCCCAAGCACTCGCAGCTGGAGAACTCCGTGTTCAACATGGTGGTTGCCGGCAGGTCTGTGTCGGGGGCCGACGGGGACGACGTCGCCATCATGATGGTCGAGGCCGAAGCCACGGACAACTCCTGGAACCTCATCAAGGAACAGGGCGCCACCGCCCCCACCGAAGAGGTCGTGGCCGAGGGCCTGGAGGCTGCCAAGCCCTTCATCAAGGCCCTGTGCGACGCCCAGGCCGATCTCGCCGCCCGCGCTGCCAAGCCCACGGTTGAGTTCCCCGTCTTCCTGGACTACGAGGACGACGCCTACGCCGCCGTCGAATCCGCTGCTGCCGACAAGCTCGCCGCGGTCTTCCAGATCGCCGACAAGCAGGAACGCGACAACGCCTCCGACGCGCTCAAGGACGAGGTCCTCGCCGGCCTCGCGGGCCAGTTCGAAGGCCGCGAGAAGGAACTTTCCGCCGCTTTCCGCTCCGTCACCAAGCACGTTGTGCGCCAGCGCATCCTCAAGGACCAGATCCGCATCGACGGCCGCGGCCTGACGGACATCCGCCAGCTCACTGCCGAGGTCGAGGTTCTTCCCCGCGTCCACGGCTCCGCCATCTTCGAGCGCGGCGAAACCCAGATCATGGGTGTTACCACGCTGAACATGCTCAAGATGGAACAGCAAATCGACTCGCTGTCGCCGGTCACGCGCAAGCGCTACATGCACAACTACAACTTCCCGCCGTACTCCACCGGTGAGACCGGCCGCGTGGGCTCGCCCAAGCGCCGCGAAATCGGCCACGGTGCCCTGGCAGAACGCGCCATCATGCCGGTGCTGCCGTCCCGCGAGGAATTCCCGTACGCCATCCGCCAGGTGTCTGAGGCTCTCAGCTCCAACGGTTCGACGTCGATGGGTTCCGTCTGCGCCTCCACCCTGTCCCTGCTGAACGCCGGTGTGCCCCTGAAGGCCGCCGTCGCCGGCATCGCCATGGGCCTGGTCTCCGACCAGGTGGACGGCCAGACCCGCTACGCGGCCCTAACCGACATCCTCGGCGCCGAAGATGCCTTCGGTGACATGGACTTCAAGGTGGCCGGTACCTCCGAGTTCGTCACGGCCATCCAGCTGGACACCAAGCTCGACGGCATTCCCGCCTCCGTGCTGGCAGCAGCACTGAAGCAGGCCCGCGAAGCACGCCTGCACATCCTCGAGGTCATCAACTCGGCCATCGACACCCCGGACGAGCTCTCCGAGTTCGCACCGCGGGTCATCGCCGTCAAGATCCCCGTGGACAAGATCGGCGAGGTCATTGGCCCCAAGGGCAAGATGATCAACCAGATCCAGGAAGACACCGGCGCCGACATCTCCATCGAGGACGACGGCACCGTCTACATTGGCGCTACCAACGGTCCGTCTGCCGATGCAGCACGCTCCGCCATCAACGCCATCGCCAACCCGCAGGTCCCGGAAATCGGTGAGCGCTACCTGGGTACGGTCGTCAAGACCACCACCTTCGGTGCCTTCGTATCGCTGACCCCGGGCAAGGACGGCCTCCTGCACATCTCCGAACTGCGCAAGATCGCAGGCGGCAAGCGCGTGGACAACGTTGATGACGTCGTCTCCGTCGGCCAGAAGATCCAGGTGGAGATCACCAAGATCGACGACCGCGGAAAGCTTTCGCTTTCCCCCGTGGTTGCTGAGGAAGAAGCTGCGGCCGATTCCGAGCGTGTCCACGCCACGGAGCCTGCTGAAGGCGCTGAGGTCTAACAGTCCGGGCTTCCCGGCATAAGCACGAAGCGGCGGGACCGGTGGATGATCCACCGGTCCCGCCGCTGTTACGATGGCACCCAGATCCGGCTGCCCCTCCTGAAAGGCATCAATGACTGTTGTACCCCTGCCGCTTGAGCAGAACCACGCCGGCGACACCCTGGTCCATGGCTCCGATGGCGGGTCCGAGGTCCGCCGTTCAGTGCTGCCTGGGGGAGTGCGGGTACTGACGGAGGCGATGCCGGGCCAGCGGTCAGCAACCATCGGGTTCTGGGTGGGCGTCGGGTCCCGCGACGAGGCACCCGGCCAGCACGGGTCCACCCACTTCCTTGAGCACCTGCTGTTCAAGGGCACCAAGCGGCGCACCGCCTTGGAGATCGCCTCAGCCTTTGACGAGGTGGGCGGGGAATCCAACGCGGCAACCGCCAAGGAAAGCACCTGCTACTTTGCCCGGGTCCTGGACTCCGACCTGCCCATGGCCATCGACGTGATTGCGGACATGATTACCGGCGCCGTGCTGGACCCTGACGAGATGGAGCAGGAACGGGACGTCATCCTGGAAGAAATCGCCATGGACAGCGACGACCCCACCGACGTTGCCCACGAGCACTTTGTCGCCGCGGTCCTTGGCAGCCACCCGCTCGGCCGTCCCATCGGCGGCACGCCGTCGGCGATCAGGGCCGTCGCCAGGGATTCGGTGTGGGAGCACTACCGCAGGTACTACAAGCCGGAGGAACTCGTCATCACTGCCGCGGGCGGCCTTGACCACGACGTCGTGTGCGGACTTGTGGTGGGTGCCCTCGAGGCTGCCGGCTGGTCGTTGCAGTCCAACGCCGCGCCTGTGCAGCGGCGTTCCACCGAACGTGCTCTCATCACTGGTACGGCGGGCCTGCACGTGGTCAAGCGCGCCGTGGAGCAGGCAAACATCATCATGGGATGCCCCACGATCGTCGCCACCGATGAACGCCGGTACGTCATGAGCGTCCTGAATGCAGTCCTGGGCGGCGGCATGTCCTCCAGGCTGTTCCAGGAAATCCGCGAGAAGCGTGGCCTGGTGTACTCCACCTATTCCTTTGCATCGTCCTACGCCGACGCCGGCTACTTCGGGATGTACGCCGGCTGCACGCCGTCCAAGGTGCGGCAGGTGGTGGACCTGCTGGGTGTGGAACTGGACAAGCTCGCTGAGCACGGAATTTCCGAGGATGAACTGCGGAAGGCCGTGGGGCAGCTTGGCGGCGGGATCGTCCTGGCGCTGGAGGACACCGGCTCCCGGATGTCACGGCTGGGCCGGGCCGAGCTGGTCTCCGGTGAATACCAGGACATCGACGAAACGCTGCGCCTGATCAAGGCCGTCACCGCCGAACAGGTCCAGGAACTGGCCGCCGAACTCGCTGCCGCGCCGCGGACCATCACCGTGGTGGGCCCCTTCGATGAGACGGAAAGCTTCGGGCTGTAAGTAACTGGCGGAGCCGCTCTGCAGAGTCCATCCTGAGTGGTAGGTGATCTTCAGCAGGGGGTGGCGTGACGTGGACGGGCAGGCGTTGGAGCACGTCCATCCAGCCTTGTCCGGTCTGCTGGGTCACTGGCGGGGCCGCACGCATGTCGCTGCAGGCCCCTGGGGGCCCGAACGCAGCGTCGATGCCGAGGTGACCTACAGCCAAGTGGCTGGGGGCCTTGGCGTGGTGCAGAGCTACCGCCACATCGAGCCCGACGGCAGCCATTTTGAGGGCCACGGCATCTTCACCGTCGATCCGGCGCGTAACGACGTGCTTTGGTACTATGTGGACAGTACCGGTGTGCCGCCGGGCACCGCTGCGCGCTGCACCTGGCGCAACGGCATCCTTCGCGTGGAACGCCACAGCGATGCCGGGTGGACACGTCACTCCCTTTTGCATGAAGACGGGGTGCTGACCCACATCACCGAGTTGCGTTCCATCGTGAAGGACGACGGCGGCGGGTCGGCAAATACGGAGTACGTCGCGGATGGTGGAAGTCCGGCCTACAGGCCGTTCATGCGCTCGGTCTTCCACCGGGTCTGAGTTGCTTCAACCGGCGCTGCGGCTCAGTAGGCAGCCTCGATGATGCGCGTCTTGGGCGCTTCGGCGAGGGCAGGGGCGTTGGGTTCTTGCCGCGTCCGGCCTGGACCACCAGACCCTCCGGAGGTCTGCGCTCGCAGAGCTCGGCAGGATGTTGCCCTTCGATGCCTTCGTGTGGCCGCTCTGCGACCCCCGCACCACGGTGGGAATGGCACCCCGGGCCAGGATCCCTTGCCCGGAGGAGTTGCCGACTCTCATCCGGCTCAGTATCTCTCCGGGCCCGCGCGCTGGACACAGTTGATGGATTCTTCGCTGCCGGCGCTTAGCCTTCAGCACGCCACCCAGGGCGAGCCCGTACGCAGCCCGGTGTGGCGGGAAGTATTAAGGCGGTACGACGTTCGGGACGTGCTGTCAGTCGTCTTTGCAGACAAGTACGGGTGCTGAGCCTGGCTTGATCTCTGGCGGATGGGGGATGGGGCGGTCGACTTCACCCAGGATGAGTCCAATTGCCTTGGCGAGGTGGCAGCGGAATTGACCCCCGGGTTGCGGCGCTCCGTTGCCGCGCAGTTCCGGACTGGACCAGGTCCGGGCGCCGGCTACCCGGCGGGCGCCGGACAATACGACCTGCCGGAACAGGCCGTCCTGACACTGGACGGGAATCTGTCAGTAGTGGGCAAAACCGCGTCCGTCGCCGGGTGGCTGCGGTTGCTGCAGCCCGGGCCGTATCCGCACGAACACGTGCCTGCTGAGGTGCTGAATGTGGCCGCCCAGTTGCTCGCCCGGGAGGCCGGAGTAGATGAGCATGAAGCGGAATCCGGGTACATATCGGCAGAGGACGCTGGGCCTTCCTCCGAGCCACCCGATTGGACCCCGGGCAGCAGGATGGTGCCCCACCGCTGGCCGTGACCATACAGGCCTGTCCTCCTTCGGACCGGTGGATCAGTTTGCCAGGTCGTATGGTCTGACGCTCCGGCAGCGGGAGTTGCTGCAATTCGCCGCCGCCGGAGCGGACACGGGAACGATGGCGGCCGCACAAGGGGTGACCATCTACACCGTGCAGGACCAGTTCAAGCAGGTCTTCCAGGTCTGCGAAGTCCACAGCCGCCCGTCCCTGCTCGCCCTTGCCTTGGGAACAAGCACGGGCGCCGGATGAAAAGACACGGCTGTAACTCCCAGGCCGTGGGCTACGTCCGAAGCGGGGTGACGGACATGCCCTGCAACTGATCCGGTGGTGGGGCGAATGGCAAAGCGTAGAAGTCTTCCCACAGTGGATCTGACGCGCATGGTCCCGTCGGGTCGATCAAGTACTCGCTGGGGGGTTCTTCGGGTGGTGGGTCGGGCCAGGTGGGCATGTCTGCGAGCAGTTGCTGCCACTGCCCGTCCTCATCGTCAGATTCCGTGGCCTTCAGTTGAGCCGCGGTACCGGAGGAGGCGGCTGTGTTTGGTGGCACGCCGGCGTCAGGGCCGGTAGTACCCGGTGAAGCCGTCGCCTCATTGGCGCCCGCAACAGCTTCCACTGGAAGGATGCGTGGTGGCCAGTGTGTTGGTTCCGGGTCGGGTTGTTCGGGTTTGTAGTGGCGGCCGGTTGGTGAGGTCCAGCCGGGCGGGTCTTTCTGGGTGGCTGGGTCTGGTGTCCATTGGCTGGGTGTTTGAGTCTGTGGTGCTTGGGGCACAGTTGGGCCAGGTTGCTGATCCCTGTGGTTCCTCCGTGTTTCCAGGCGGTGAGGTGGTCGGTTTCGTTGTCGGGGGTCTTGTTGGTGCAGCCGGGGAAGGTGCATTTGCCGTCACGCATCCTGATCCAGCGTTTGATGGTTTCGGTGAGCCGGTAGTTCTTCCGCCCGATTTCCAGTGGCGCCCCGTCCCGGGGATCAACAAGCACCCGGTAGAACGAGTCCGCCCCGTCCGCGACGAGCTTCCGGGCCATGGCCGCCGGGATCGGTCCGAAACCATCCAGGATCGCGGGCTCGTCGGTGACGCCGAAGAGGGCGAACACGGGAACCATCACCAGGACGTCGGCCCGCGGGGTGGGGACTTCGCCGAGTTCAGTGGCATTTCCGGCGCCGAGGAGCAGGGATGCTGCGATGTCGGGGCGGAGTTGGGTGAGGGTGCGGGGCTCGTGGGGGCCTTGGAGTCCGCGGGCGGTTGCGGTGGCGCGGTTCCAGATGGCGCACGCGGTGTCTCCGGGGAGGTAGAGCGAGACCCAGGCCATGCCGTCCTTGTCGGGGGTGTATTCCATCCGCCGGTCCGCCACGCCCTTGGCGTGCCGCTTCTCGAGGGTTTCGGGGTGGTGGCGTTCGCGCCAGGCACGGACCTTGGCCCGGAACCGGGAGGGGATGAGTTCGCCGGCTGATGCGCCGCGGGCGGGGTTGGGGGCGTCGGGGTCGAAGAAGTGCGCCACCAGCCCGGCGGCACCGGCAGCGTCAAGGCCTTCGGTCTCGTCCGCAACAATCCGGGCGTGCTGCCACGACATCGCCCCGGTGGACAGGGCCTCGAACACCGGTGGCAGGGAGCAGATCCGCCGGGACTGGTCCACGAAAGCCCCGGCCGCGGCGGAGCTGATGGTCAGGACCCCGGCGACCTCCTCAACGACGGACATTTCGGTGTAGGTGCGGTCCTGCACGGAGGCGTCCGGCGGGGTCATGGCCTGCTGGAACTGCAAGGCTTCGGTGACGTCCCGTGCCTTCACCGCCGCGAGCTGTGCCTCTAATCGGGAGATAACCTCCAGCCGTTCCAGCCGGATCTCGTACCGCCGCTCCAGCACATCAACACCGGAACCAACACCTGCCCCTGCAACGAGGAAGGAGTCCTCACGGTCCAGCGAGTCAAGGACAGCAAGGGCATCAAGGACAGCAACGCAGGCGTGAACACCCTCCGAAGCCACCACCCCAACACCGCTGCCGATTTCCATAAGAGAATCATCCAACGGGGGTCTGACAATCAAAGCCTGACTGGCGCCAGGGATACCAGGAACCCCGGCGCCAGGCGTAGCAGACCGGGTTCGCAGCCCTAGCCGCCCGCGAACGGAGGCAGCACGTCCACCACGTCGTCGGGACCAAGAACTGATGCCTGGTCCCGCACAGCCACCTCGTTGAGGAGGAAGCTGCTGCGGGAAAGAAGACGGGGCAGGGGCGGCGTCCCGGGCGGAGGCGCGGGCCGGTCAACAGCGGCCACGGCTGCCAGCAGCTCCGCTACCGTGGCGCCTTCCGGCAGGTCGAACTTCTCTTCCTCAGAACCGGCGGCAGCGCGTGCGGCAGCAAAGTAACGTACAAGCATCCCGGTCAGCCCCCGATGGCACTCATGCTGCGGTCCGGCTGGACAAAGTCCGGGGCGTCCAGTCCCACGTGGTCCATGCCGTGGGCCTTTGGCTTAATCCACATGGCGTCCTGCCATCGCTGCGCCAATTCCCCGTCGCTGGCACCTGCACGCAGCAGGCCCAGCAGGTCGAACTCCTCGCGCGAGAACAGGCAGCTCATGATCTTGCCTTCGGCGGTGATCCTGGTGCGCCGGCAGTCGGAACAGAACGGCTCGGTGACAGAAGCGATAATCCCTACGGTTCCCAGCACCGGACCCTCAGCATCCGCGGAAGCCTCCGCCCGCCGTCGTACTTCGAAGCGTTCCGCCGGGGCGCCGTCACGCTCGCGGGGATCGGGGCTGAGGACGAAGTCGCGGGACAGCAGCCCGCGGATCTCGGCGGCGGTGATCATGTTGCGGCGGGTCCAGCCGTGGTCGGCGTCGAGGGGCATCTGCTCGATGAACCGCAGCTCGTAGCCGCGCCCCAGGGCCCAGGCCAACAGTTGGGGGGACTCGGCGTCGTTGATTCCACGCATCAGGACCGCGTTCAGTTTGACCGGGCCCAGACCCGCGGCCCAGGCGGCGTCAACACCGGCCAGGACCTGGTCCAGGAAGGGGCGGCGCGTCAGCTTGGCGAACGTTTCCTCGTGCAGGGAGTCCAGCGAAACATTGATGCGCGTCAGCCCGGCATCCTTGAGCGCCGACGCCTTCTTCGCCAGGCCAACACCGTTGGTGGTCATCGAAATCGGCAAGTCCGGATGGTTGGCACGCAGCGCCGCGATGATGTCCACGAGATCGTGCCGGACCAGCGGCTCGCCGCCGGTCAGCCGCAGTTCCCGGACCCCGAGCAGCTCCACGCCGACCTTGACGATCCGCACGATCTCTTCGGCGGACATCACAGCCTGCTTGGCGAGCCATTCCAGGCCCTCCGCAGGCATGCAATAGGTGCAGCGGAGGTTGCATTTGTCTGTGAGGGACAGCCTCATGTCCGTGGCGCGGCGTCCATACCGGTCCGCCAGCCCGGCCGGTGCATCCGAGGGCCGGCGCCCGGGCACAGCCGGCAGTGCCGATGCTGCTTCCTCCGGCGGCTGGGGCATGCCTAGCTGGACACTCATAAATTCAGGCTACGCCACCTTGAGCCGCGCATCACACCGTGACCGGGGCAGAACGGCCCGGGGTGGCGGTAAACCGGGCCGCACCAGCGCCGGGAACCGCCAACGAACCTATGCTGAAGTTGTGAAGATTTCCCGGCACAGGCAAGGGACGGACGACGACGACGCCGGCCTTGGACAAGGCCCGGAAAGCCCCAGCGGGCAACAGGCAGTCCGGCACGGCCGGAGCAGTTGGGCTGCGGCCGCTGGAATAGTGGCGGCAGCAGGTGGTGTGGCAATGGGGGAGTTGCTGGCGGGGTTTGCCAGTCCCTCCCTTTCACCATTGGCCGCTGTTGGCGGAGCGGTCATCGATGCCGTTCCTCCAGGTGTCAAGGACTGGGCAGTCTCCGCTTTCGGCACGGCTGATAAGGACGCGCTCCTGGCCGGCATGGTACTGGTCATTGCGGGGCTGGCCGCACTGGCTGGAGTCCTCGAGCGCCGCCGGCGGTTCGCCGGGGCCCTGGTGATCGGCATCTTCGGACTCGCCGGAGCGGCAGCCGTCCTGACGCGTTCCCAGGTGACCCCGCTGGCCGTTGTGCTTCCGCTTCTGGCCGCGGTTGTCGCCGTCGTGCTGTTGCGGCTCCTGGTGGGGAGGCTGAAGGCGTGGGACGCCGCTGCGTCAACCCACGGCGCCGAAACGGCGGCTGCCTCCTCCCGCCGCAGTTTCCTCCAAACCCTTGGCGGCACCGGAGCGGCAGTTGCGGCAGGCGGGGTGCTGGCGGGGATCTGGCGCGGGGCCGCCACCGCAGTCAGCGAAGCCAGGGCACGCATCACCCTGCCGGCCGCCGTTTCTCCGGCGCCGCAGGTCCCTGCCGCTGCGGAGGCCGGTGTTGCGGGGGTTTCCCCGCTGGTTACGCCAAACCGGGACTTCTACCGGATCGACACGGCCCTGTCCGTCCCGGCGGTCAACCCGGATACCTGGCAACTCAAAGTTGCGGGGATGGTGGCCCGGGAGGTCCAACTCTCCTTCGCAGACCTGATGGCGAAGCCCCTGACCGAACGGCACATCACCATCGCCTGCGTCTCCAACAGCGTGGGCGGGGACCTGATCGGAAATGCCCGCTGGCTCGGCTGGCCCGTCCGCGACCTGCTGGCCATGGCTGAACCCCAGCCGGGGGCCGACATGGTCCTCTCGCGCAGCGCCGACGGCTGGACCGCCGGGACGCCGCTGGAGGCCCTCACCGACGCCAGGGACGCGCTGCTTGCCGTGGGCATGAACGGTGAACCGCTGCCGCTGGAACACGGCTTCCCGGTCCGGCTGGTTGTCCCCGGACTTTACGGCTATGTCTCGGCGACCAAGTGGCTGACGGAATTGAAGGTCACCACGTTCGCCGCCGACACCGGGTACTGGACTCCGCGGGGCTGGTCAGAGCGCGGCCCCATCAAGACGTCGTCGCGCATCGACGTACCGCGCAGCGGACGTCCGGTGGGTGCAGGAACCGTGATTTTCGCCGGCGTCGCCTGGGCCCAGCACACAGGTATCCGGAAGGTGGAACTGCGGCTCAACCGGGGGCCGTGGCGGGAAGCAGAACTGGCCCAGGGCATCTCCGTGGACACCTGGTACCAGTGGAAACTGGCCATGGACCTCTCCCCGGGACAGTATGAAGTCCAGGTCCGCGCCACCGACCTGGGCGGCCGGCCCCAGGATGAAACATCACGGCCGCCTGCGCCTGACGGAGCCACAGGATTCCACACGGTTAGAGTTGACGTGAAATCCTGACGGCCGAGACCAAAGGCGTATCCATGACCAGCACGCACGGCACCCCTGCCGGCACGGCCCACCACGCCGGCTCCGTTGCCGGGCACCTGGCCGCCGTCACGCATCTTCTCGCCCCGCTCGCAGCAGAATCGCGTGTCGAAATTGTTCCACTTTCTGAAGCCCTTGGCCGCGCATTGGTGCACGGATTCCTGGCGCCGCTCAGCCTTCCCCCTTTCGCCAATTCCCAGATGGACGGCTATGCCGTCCGTTCCGCGGACATTCCCGACGGCGGCGCGGATCTTCGCATCATGCCCCCCGTTCCCGCGGGGTCAAGCCCGCAGCCGCTCCAGCCGGGAACCGCGGCGCCCATCATGACCGGTGCCATGATCCCGGCGGGGGCTGACGCCGTCGTACCCATTGAAAAGGCCGTGCCCAGCCACTTCCTGGAGCCGGGCCAGGATGCCCGGGTGACGCTGCCCGCCACCGCGCCGGGAACCTACGTGCGGGCGGCCGGCAGCGACATCGCAATGGGGGAGCGGGCCCTGGCCGCCGGGACCTGCCTGGGGCCGGCGCAGCTGGGGCTGCTGGCTGCCCTTGGCCTGGCGGAGGTGGAGGTGTACCGGGCTGTGACCGTCCTGCTTGTCACCACGGGGGACGAAGTCGTCGCACCGGGCCGGCCGCTTCCGGAGGGCAAGATCTTCGACTCCAACGGAACCCTCCTGGAGGCGGCCATGAAGCAGGCGGGACTCAGCGTCCGGCGCGCCGGTATCTCCACCGACAACCCGGCAGAACTCCAGGCGCTGCTGCGGACTGAAAGCCCGCATGTCGACCTGATCGTCACCACGGGCGGGGTCAGCAAAGGCGCCTACGAGGTGGTGCGGCAGGCCATGGCGGACCAGCCGGTCGAGTTCCTGCACGTCGCCATGCAGCCGGGCGGCCCGCAGGGGATCGGAACATTCGACGGCGTCCCCTTCCTTGGATTTCCCGGCAATCCGGTCAGCTGCCTGGTGTCCTTCGAGATGTTCCTTCGTCCGGCCCTGTCGGCTTTGCTGGGGGCGCCGGCGCCCAGGCTGCCGCTGCGCGCCCGGCTCGCCAAGCCGCTCACGTCCCCCGGGCAGAAGCACCAGGTCCGGCGGGGGAGCCTGCAGCCGGACGGGACGGTTCGGCTTGAAGGCGGCGAAAGCTCGCACCTCATGCACGCGCTCGCGGGCTCCAACGTCCTGGTCCACGTCCCGGTGGGCGTAACGGAGCTCGCGGCCGGGGACGAGGTGGAAGTATGGATGCTGTGAATGCAGAACAGACCCCCGCGCTGACGCACCTGCGCCAGGACGGCAGCGCCCAGATGGTGGACGTTTCCGCCAAAGCCGAAACCACCCGGGAAGCCACCGCCACCGCCACGGTCCGGACCACCAGTGAAGTCATGCAGTTGCTGGGCACCGGTGGGCTCCCCAAAGGGGATGCGGTGGCCGTTGCCCGCGTCGCCGGGATCATGGCCGCCAAGAAGACCCCGGACCTGATTCCGCTCTGCCATCCGTTGCCCCTTTCCAAGGTCACGGTCGACTTCGACCTTGGTGCGGACGCCGTCACCATCCATTCCACCGTCAAGACCCGGGGTGTCACCGGGGTGGAGATGGAGGCCCTGACGGCGGCTTCCGTGGCCGCCCTGAGCGTCTACGACATGATCAAGGCAGTCGACAAGCACGCGGTGCTGACGGACATCAAGGTGCTGGCCAAGAGCGGCGGCAAGAGCGGAGACTGGGCGCTGTGACCACAACCTCCAGAGAGCCCGAACCCCACCGACACGGCGATGTGCAGGGACGGAAGGCCGGCGTCGTGATTGCCTCCACCCGCGCCGCCGCCGGCATCTACGATGACGAAACCGGTCCCGTGATCACCGACTGGCTCACCGAGCACGGCTTCGACGTGTTTCCCGCCATGGTGGTTCCCGACGGCGAGCCCGTGGGCGGTGCCGTCCGGGCGCTCCTCACCCAGCACCCCGCCGTCGTGATCACCAGCGGCGGCACCGGACTCAGCCCGGACGACCGGACGCCGGATGTCACGTTGCCGCTCCTGGACCGGGAAATCCCGGGGATCATGGAGGCCATCAGGCGGGCCGGGGCAGCCAAGACCCCGCTCGCGGCACTGAGCCGGGGCTACGCCGGCGCCGCGGGAAAGACCTTTATTGTGAACCTGCCCGGGTCACCGAAGGGTGTCATGGACGGGCTCACCGTGCTGGATCCGTTGATCGGGCATCTTTGTGACCAGCTGGAAGGCGGACATGGGCACTGAAGCATTCGAGGTAGTCAGCGCGGTCCTGAGCGCGGACCCCATCTCCGTGGACCGGGCCATCGCCGCGGTGGAAAGCGACACTGCCGGGGCGGTGGTCAGCTTCAGCGGGGTGGTCCGGAACCACGACGGCGGCAAGGCCGTCGAGCGCCTCAGCTACAGTGCGCACCCCACGGCACACCAGGTGATGGCCGACGTCGTCGCGCGCCTGGTTGCCGAACAGGACGCTGCGGGGGTGGCCGGGCCTGGCCAGCCCGTGCGCATCTGGGCAGCGCACCGGATCGGGATGCTGGAGATCGGCGACCCCGCGCTGGTGTGCGCGGTGTCCGCCGCGCACCGGGGGCAGGCGTTCGCCGTTTGCTCCGAACTCGTGGACCGCATCAAGGACCAGGTGCCCATCTGGAAGGAGCAGTTCTTTTCCGACGGCACGGTGGAGTGGGTCGGCGCCGGCGCCTGATGCCCCAAATGAGGTAACGCATCGCGGCCGGTTCCTGCACCCACCACTGGCGCCGGTAGGGTTAATGCCATGACCGAACAACACTCCGTTCCCAAGCTGGTGGCCGTCCTCGGCGCCAACGGACGCATGGGTGCCGAAGCCGTCAAGGCCCTCGACGCCGCGCCCGACCTGAAGCTCGTCGCAGCCCTGGGACGGGGTGACTCGCTGGAGCAGCTGACCACCTCAGGCGCGCAGTACCTGGTGGACCTGACGGTCCCCGAAAGCACTGAAGCGAACGTCCGGTTCGCCGTCGAGCACGGAATCCACGCCGTCGTGGGGACCACCGGCTGGGACGCTGAGCGTCTTTCCGCGCTGGAATCCCTCCTGGCGGAGCACCCTGAAACGGGCGTCCTGATCGCGCCCAACTTTGCCCTCGGCTCGGTGCTGGCCTCCGCGTTCGCCGCAAAGGCGTCCAAGTACTTCGAATCGGTGGAAATCATCGAGCTGCACCATCCGGACAAGGTGGACGCCCCGTCCGGCACCGCCGTCCGCACCGCAGAGCTGATCGCCGCGGAACGCCGCGCCGCGCAGGTGCAGCCAAGCCCGGATGCCACCACCAGTGAGCGTGCCGGCGCCCGCGGCTGCGAGGTGGACGGGGTCCGTGTGCACAGCGTGCGGCTCCGCGGGCTCGTGGCCCACCAGGAAGTGCTCCTGGGCGGTCCCGGTGAGCAGCTGACCCTTCGCCATGACTCCTTTGACCGTGCGTCCTTCATGCCGGGGGTGCTCCTGGGTGTGCGCAGCGTTGCGGACCACCCCGGCCTGACCGTCGGGCTGGACGGTTACCTGGACCTGGGGCTCTAGGCGGTGGACGGGTTCGCGGCGGGCTTCCGGAAGAACCGCACCAAGATCTGGGTGGCGGCGGTGACGCTGCTGCTGGTGTTCTACCTGGTGGTGTCCTTCCAGCGATCCCTCCTCCTCCTCGCGGACAGCAACCTGACCGCCAAGGCCATTGGTGCCGCCTACCTGGTGCTGCCCATTGTTGGCGCCTGGGCCCTGATCCGCGAGCTGATGTTCGGTGCCCGCACGGAGCAGATGGCCAAGGTCCTTGAGGCCGAAGGCGGGCTGCCGGTGGACGAGCTCCCGCGCACGCCAGGCGGCCGGATCGTCCGGGCGGCAGCAGATGCGGAATTCGAAAAGTACCGGGCCGAGGCCGAGGCCGCGCCCGGGGACTGGCGTTCCTGGTTCCGGTTGAGCTGCGCCTACGACGCTGCCGGGGACCGCAAGCGTGCCCGGGCGTCGATGCGCGACGCCGTGAAGCTTTTCACGGCCGCGTCCTAGCTGCAGGCAGGCCCTGGCTGCAGGCGCGTCCTGGTGGCCCGCTCCTGGCTGGTGCCGCATCCTTGCGGATGCGGCATCTGGCTTCCCCGTCGTGACTTGGCGCTGCATCCTCAAGGTGGCGCGCCCCGGCGGGGTTGCGCAGCCGCCAATCCACTGCGATGGGCACCTCTGCCCATCGCAGTGCCGTGGCGTCCACGATAGCTTTAGTCGGTAAACACTCTTTAGCTTCGGGGGAAAGCATGAGGTCGGCACTGTCCACGCCATCGGAGTGGTCCAGCAGCACCTCCGGCGCGGCTCCGCCCCGGTTCAACATGTACAGCCGGAACAGCCCGTACTGCCGCATCCGGCCCCGCACCGTAGGCACCGTCGCTGCGCGCGCCCGGAAGCCGGAGGCCTAATCGCTCCGTGCACCTTGAAAGCTTCACCCGCCTCCCTGGTATCCGTAACCCACCAGCCGCATGTCCATACCCGCACTCCCGCACTCCCGCACTCCCGCACTCCCGCACTCCCGCACAGAAGGACCATTCCATGAGCCACCCGAATTATCCCCACCCGCAGCAGAACGGGCCGTCGGCGCCGCCCATCCCGCCGGCACCCTCGTCTTTCGGCGCGCAGCCCTCCTTCGAAGCCGGGTACGCGGCTGGTCCCCACGGACCCCAGGGGGACTACCAGCCCGGGCCCTACGGCCAGGGCCCCTATTCCGACGCGCCGCGCAAGTCGTTCGTTACAACTTGGATCCTGTCCCTCCTGTTGGGCACCTTTGGCGCGGACCGCTTCTACCTGGGCAAAATCGGCTCCGGGATGGCAAAGCTGCTGACGGCCGGCGGTATGGGCATCTGGTCCATCGTCGACCTGATCATGACCCTGACCGGGAATACCCGGGACAGGGATGGCCGCCCGCTGGAGGGCTACCCCGAAAACAAGAAGAAGGCCTGGATCATCACCGCCGTCGTCTGGCTGGTGAGCATCATTACCGGGATCGTGATGGCCATCGTCTCCGTCGCCATGATTGCTGCTGCCGTTGATAACCGGAAGCTCCCCGCGGTGCCCGGACTTCCGACGGCCTCCCAAACCGCGCCTGCCCCGTCCGGCGGAAGCACTGCCGGCGGGAGCACAGCAGGAGTCAACTCCACGGTGGCCACCGTCTCAGAGGGCAACACCGTGAAGATCGCCGTCCTGGACTCCATCTACACGGCCAAGATTCCCAACATGGACTACATCGAGCCGAAGAACGGCGGTTTCCTCGCCGTTGAAGTTTCCTGGGAGACGATGACCGGCACCAGCTTCTCCAGCCCCTCCAACTTCACGGTTCTGGATGCCGACGGCAAAGAGGGCGAACTGGTTTACCTGGACGAGAAGCTGGGGCCCCTGCCTACTGACGAGGTAGGTGCCGGGGATGCCCGCAAGGGGATTATCGCGTTCGATGTGAACAACGGTCCGGTCCAGGTGGTGGTTTTCGATGACTATGGCGAGAAAGCGGCGACCTTCAACGTCACTGCCCAGTAGCGGGCAAGTTCCCCGCAAGCCGGCAAACGCCTGATCGGTGTTCAGGAGGGAACCCGCGGCACCGTTCCGGGGTGGCCGCGGGTTCCCTGCCTTTAGGCCCACCGGCCGGCAGGCGGCCGGTTCTCTCAGTGCTGCAGGTCAGCAAAGCTTCGGGTCAGCGGAGCGCCTTGAAGCCGCCCCGGCCCACCCGGCTCGCCGCGTGACCCAACCATTCCAAGGGACCCCGCCATCCCAGCACGGCAAACCCCATGCCAACCAGGATGGCGGCTGCGGCGTGGGCAAAGTACATCCCGTCCTCGGTCCAGCCAGCCGGCAGGGGTTTCAGGTAGAAGCCGGAGATGACCCAGACGTGCACCGTGTACAGGGTCAGCGTCATGGCGCCGGCTCCCCGCAGCGGCAGCAGCAGGTCCAGGTCGATCCATTCGGCGAGCCGTCCCAGGAGCAGGCACGCCCCAATGACCGCCGCTGCAACAGCCGAGGTGTGCAGCAGGTCAAGAGGGGTGCCGGAATGCGGTGCGGCCGACGCGAGCCACCACCACGAGCCCTCCTGCGGCAGCCCCGCCAGATTGACCTGCAGCACGCTGCCCAACGGATACCCCGGCGAGTTGAGGGCCTTCTCCAGCGCCGCCAGGCCGCCCCAATCCTCCATGGCGGCCACGCCAAGGGTCTTGGCAACCACGGCTGTCACGGTTCCGCCCACCAACAGCAGGACGGGGACCAGTGCCTTGGTGAGGACCAGGCGGCCGATGGCAAGTCCCACCAGCAGGTAGGACAGCCACTGAACCACCGGGTAGTACCCGGTGAAAAACACGTCCGCGAGCAGCGAGGAAGGCGTTCCCAGGTCCTCCCAGTTTGGGTTGTGGCCCAGCCGCAGGGGCGGCTCGGGGGCAAGGAGCCAGGGCCGCAGCAGGTACGCCAGCACCGGCGACGCCAGGATCCAGCCGGCGGCCCACGCCCAGAGGCGTTTCACATCCAGCCCCAGGAACGGCAGGACGCACAGGAACAGCAGGGCGTAGTGGACCAGGATGATGGCCACGTTCACTTCCAGGCCGCCCAGGGTAAGTCCGACGGCGGCAATCACCAGCGCGCGCAGCGCCACCCCCCGCCGGGCAGCGGAAAGTTCGGCACCCTCCAGGGGCTTGTCCTTGCCGGTGGAGAGGGCCAGTCCCACGCCCGCCAGGACGGCGAAGAGTGCAGCGGCCCGCCCGGAGAAGGTGAGGCCAATCCACGTCGGGGTCAGGGTGGCACTGGATTCGAACGTCGGCAGCAGGTGCGTGGCCATCATGCCCAGCAGTGCCAGGCCGCGGGCGGCATCGATGCCCCGGAGGCGCCCCGCTTGTTGCCGGCCTTGGGTCTTCCGGGACCGGGTGGCCGGGGTTCGGGACGTCATGACCAGATCGTCTCACACGCGGCGGCGGGGCTGCTGTCAGGAAGGGAACGGCAGCGAAGTGGTATGCCGCGCTGGCCCGGCGGGACCTTGTATTCGAATATGTGTTCGAATAGCATGGCTGCATGAAGACGCCATCCTCAGGAGTACCTTCCGCCGTTCCCGGCCCCCAGGAGTCACAGCACCAGGGGAACCTGCAGTCGGTAAATCCGCACGCCCGGAAGATGCCGGCAGGATTTGCCGCAGCCGGGCTGCCGGCCGAGGACCCGGGTGCCGGGGGCGGCCTGCTGAAGGCAATGAGCCCCGGGGTGGTGGACTACCTTTTCCGCCAACTCGTCTCCGGGCGGCCCGCCGAGGATGTGCAGTGGGAACGCGAGGGCGTCAGCCTCGCTGCGCAGCCTGAAGGGGCGGAGTTGGCCCGCCGCCTGGCGGAAACAGACCTCGAGGCCCTGACTCCCACCGAGCTGTTCCACTACGTGCGCGCAGCCCAGCGGCTCGTGTCCTGGGCTGAGGACCTCCGGCAGGCCGCCGTCGGGCGTTACTGCCATGCCGGAACAAATGCACCCGGGCCCGGACACCACGGTATTTGACGCTCGTCACGTCCGTGGCATTGTCCTAACCAGCCGGGGACAGGGTAACGTTTTTTCCATGGCTGACTCTTCCGCGCACATCCCTGCCCTCGGTACCCTCCTGACCGCCATGGTCACGCCGTTCACCACGGACGGCGCAGTGGATTACGACCAGGCGGCAGCGCTGGCCAGCAAGCTGGTCGACGACGGCTGTGACGGGCTGGTGGTCACCGGAACCACCGGCGAAACCTCAACGCTGACGGACGAAGAGAACCTCGGCATGTTCCGCGCCGTGAAGGACGCCGTAGGCGGCCGCGCCGCGATCATCGCCGGCACCGGCACCAACGACACCGCGCACTCGGTCCACCTCTCCCAGCAGGCTGCTGCCCTCGGCGTCGACGGCATCCTCCTGGTGACCCCTTACTACAACAAGCCCAGCCAGGCCGGCGTCCGCGCCCACTTCGAGACCATCGCGTCCGCCGTGGACGTACCCGTCATGCTCTACGACATCCCCGGCCGGTCCTCCATCGCCATCGAACCGGACACCATGATCCGGCTGGCACAGCACCCCAACATCGTCGCAGTCAAGGACGCCAAAGCGGATCTCACCGCCGCCACCCGTGTCATGGCGGAAACCGACCTCCTGTTCTACTCGGGCGATGACGGACTCACCCTTCCCTGGATGGCCCTGGGTGCCGTCGGCCTGGTGGGTGTCACCACCCACGTCGCCACCCGCCGCTTCCGCGAAATGATCGACGCCGTCAATGCCAACGACCTTGGGACCGCCCGGAAGATCAACTTCGAGCTGCAGCCCGTGGTCCGCGCCACCATGACCCGCGTCCAGGGCGCCGTGGCGGCCAAACAGATTCTTAAATGGCAGGGAGTCCTGCCCAACTCGATTGTCCGCTTGCCCCTCGTGGAGCCGGACGAAACCGAGATCGAAACCATCCGCGGGGATTTGGCGGAAGCAGGGCTGGTCTTCTCCTGAGGCTAAGACCGGCAACCTTCCGCCTGGAAAGAAGTGCACTATGACCCAAACTGCCCTTACCGGCCTTGTCACCCCTCCGCGCCTGCCCCAGGGCACGCTGCGGATCGTTCCGCTCGGCGGACTGGGTGAGATTGGCCGGAACATGTCCGTCTTCGAAATCGACGGCAAACTGCTGATCGTGGACTGCGGCGTCCTCTTCCCTGAGGAAACCCAGCCCGGCGTTGACCTGATCCTGCCGGACTTCTCCTACATCGAGGACCGGATGGACGATGTCGTGGCTGTGGTCCTCACTCACGGCCACGAGGACCACATCGGCGCCGTGCCGTACCTGCTGAAGCTGCGCAACGACATCCCGCTGGTCGGATCCCAGCTGACCCTCGCCCTCATCGAGGCCAAGCTGCAGGAGCACCGCATCCGGCCCTATACGCTGACTGTCGAAGAGGGCCAGGTAGAGAAGTTCGGGCCCTTCGAATGCGAGTTCGTGGCTGTTAACCACTCCATCCCGGACGCCCTGGCCGTGTTCATCCGCACCGCGGGCGGCACGGTCCTGCACACCGGCGACTTCAAGATGGACCAGCTGCCCCTGGACGGACGCATCACCGACCTCCGGCACTTCGCCAAGCTGGGCGAAGAGGGCGTGGACCTCTTCATGTCCGACTCCACCAACGCCGATGTCCCCGGATTCACCACCGCCGAGAAGGAAATCGGCCCCACGCTGGAGCGGCTCTTCGGCCAGGCCACCAAGCGCATCATCGTGGCGTCCTTCTCCTCCCACGTCCACCGGGTGCAGCAGGTGCTGGACGCCGCCGCCAAGCACAACCGCAAGGTAGCCTTCGTGGGCCGGTCCATGGTCCGCAACATGGCCATCGCCGAAAAGCTGGGCTACCTGGACGTTCCCGCCGGCCTGATTGTCGACATCAAGAACATCGACAACCTTCCGGACAACCGCGTGGTGCTCATGTCCACCGGTTCCCAGGGCGAGCCCATGGCAGCTCTGTCCCGCATGGCGAACGGCGACCACCGGGTAGTGGTGGGTGACGGCGACACCGTCATCCTGGCCTCCAGCCTCATCCCGGGCAACGAGAATGCGGTGTTCCGGATCATCAACGGCCTGCTCAAGCTCGGCGCCGACGTGATCCACAAGGGCAACGCCAAGGTCCACGTCTCCGGCCACGCCGCCGCGGGCGAGCTGCTGTACTGCTACAACATCCTTGAGCCGCTCAACGCCATGCCTGTTCACGGCGAAACCCGCCACCTGATCGCCAACGGCAAGATCGCCATCGAGTCCGGTGTCCCGGAGGCCAGCGTCATCCTCGCGGACAACGGCACCGTCATTGACCTCCGCGACCACCAGGCAGACATTGTGGGCCAGGTGGAGGTTGGCTTCGTCTACGTGGACGGCTCCAGCGTGGGCGAGATCACGGACGCGGACCTCAAGGACCGCCGCATCCTGGGCGACGAAGGCTTTATCTCCATCATCACGGTGGTCCACCGCGCCACCGGCAAGGTGGTGTCAGGACCCGAAATCCATGCCCGCGGCGTTGCCGAGGACGACTCGGTGTTCGACGACATCATCCCCAAGATCAATGCGGCACTGGAAGAGGCAGTCCAAAACCACGCCGACCACACCAGCCACCAACTCCAGCAGGTGGTGCGCCGGGTTGTGGGCACGTGGGTCAACCGCAAGCTGCGCCGCAAGCCCATGATCATCCCGGTGGTGCTCGAGGCCTGACAGTCCCCGCCGCCGGCTCCGGCCCGTTCTCCCGCTGCAGGCAGGAGTGCGGGCCGGACGCATTTAACCGGGTTGGGGGGATGGTCCCGGCCCTGATATCCCCGGAATCAAAGCATGCTTCCGGTAGCGTGGCTACCATGGCCACACGTACTACTTCCGCGCCCAAAGGTACCGGCAGGGGAAGCTCCGGCAACAAATCCGGGAGCTCCACCGGCCGCGGAACCGGCTCCACCGGCCGCGGAACCGGCTCCACAGCCAGCAAGGCAGGGCGCGGCGGCTCATCCAGCACGGCGCGCACCCGCCAACTTCCTGCCGTCGAACACCACCAGCCCTGGCTGCTGCGCGTGGTGGGCGGAGCCTGGCTGGGTGTGGGCCACCTGGTGGGCGGGGGGGTGCGCCGCATCGGCCACGACGTCAGCGATCTTCCCGCCGAGGAACGCCGCGACGGCGCAGCCCTGTTCAACCTGGCACTGGGCATCTTCATTGCCACGTTCGCCTGGTGGGGCCTGACGGGCTGGTTCCCCGACGCCGTATACGCCGTGGTGAACGGTACCTTCGGCTGGATCTCCCTGCTGCTTCCGCTCATGCTTTTCGTGTGCGCTTTCCGGCTCTTCCGCCAGCCCTCGGACGGCCGCGGGAACAACAGGGTGGGGATCGGCTTCCTGATCATGGCGTTCGCCGGCTGCGGCCTGGCACACGTCCTCGGCGGC
This sequence comes from Pseudarthrobacter defluvii, assembly GCF_030816725.1. Classification (NCBI taxonomy): domain Bacteria; kingdom Bacillati; phylum Actinomycetota; class Actinomycetes; order Micrococcales; family Micrococcaceae; genus Pseudarthrobacter; species Pseudarthrobacter defluvii. Next base: position 2,722,669 of record NZ_JAUSYG010000001.1, on the reverse strand, counting down.
CAGCCCACCGTCGCGGACGGGTTTGACGGCCTCCGCAAAGCCGGCGGCATGCTCGGCTTCCTGGGGGCGGCACCGCTGGCCGCCATCCATCCGGCCGTTCCGGTGGTCCTGTATGGCCTGCTGGCGTTCATTTCGCTGCTGATCCTCACGGCCACCCCGTTCACGGCCATCCCGCGGCGCCTTCGCGGCGCCTACGAACACCTCATGGGCATTGACCTGATGGACCAGGAACACCCCGGGGACATCCATGACCGCAGCTACCTGGAACGGGCGGCACCCGCCGCACCGAAGAAAAAGAAGCGCAAGCTCTTCGGGAAGGACCAGGATTCCGAGGCAGGCCTCGAGGGCTACGTGGGGGACGAGGCCTTTGAGCACGCCGTCATCGACGACGACGAGCGGGAACCTTCCCGGCCTGCGCCCGGCGTGCGCCGGCCCACCCAGGCGGAGATCGCCGTCGAAAAAATCAAGGCGGCCCAGGGCCTGGGCGCAGGCTCTCCGACGCCGCCGGCGGAGAACGCCACGGAGGCCATCCCGCTGGTCATTCCCGGCGCCGCTGCTCCCGGCAAGCCTGCCCCCGCGCCGACTGTGCCCTCGAACCCCGTGGCCCCGGCGCCGCCGCCCGTTCCCATTCCGCAGCGCACCGAGCAGCTCTCGCTCGCCGGCGACGTGACGTACACCCTTCCGGCCTCGGACTTCCTGACCCCCGGCTCCATCCCCAAGGAGCGCACCGAAGCCAATGACGCCGTCGTCGCTGCCCTGACCGACACCCTCACGCAGTTCAATGTGGACGCCACCGTGACCGGCTTCAGCCGCGGTCCCACCGTCACCCGGTACGAGATCGAGCTGTCGCCGGGCACCAAGGTGGAGCGGGTGACGGCGCTGTCCAAGAACATTTCCTACGCCGTCGCGTCCAGCGACGTCCGCATCCTCAGCCCCATCCCGGGCAAGTCCGCCATCGGCATCGAAATCCCCAACACGGACCGCGAAACCGTCTCCCTGGGGGATGTCCTCCGCAGCCAGAACGCACGCCGCACGGACCATCCGATGGTCATGGGCGTGGGCAAGGACGTCGAGGGCGGTTACGTGGTGGCCAACCTGGCCAAGATGCCGCACCTTCTGGTGGCCGGTGCCACCGGTGCCGGCAAGTCATCCTTTGTGAACTCGATGATCACCTCGATCCTGATGCGGGCCACGCCGGATGAGGTGCGCATGGTCATGGTGGACCCCAAGCGCGTGGAACTGACCGCGTACGAAGGCGTGCCGCACCTGATCACGCCCATCATCACCAACCCCAAGAAGGCCGCCGAGGCGCTGCAGTGGGTAGTGCGGGAGATGGACGCCCGCTACGACGACCTCGCCAACTACGGCTTCAAGCACATCGACGACTTCAACAAGGCCGTCCGGGCCGGCAAGGTAATCCCGCCTGAGGGTTCCAAGCGCGTCATCCGGCCCTACCCGTACCTGCTGGTCATTGTCGACGAACTCGCGGACCTCATGATGGTGGCCCCGCGCGACGTCGAAGACTCGATCGTCCGCATCACCCAGCTGGCGCGTGCAGCGGGCATCCACCTGGTGCTGGCCACCCAGCGTCCGTCCGTGGACGTGGTCACGGGCCTCATCAAGGCCAACGTGCCCTCCCGCATGGCGTTCGCCACGTCCTCTGTCACCGACTCACGCGTGGTCCTCGACCAGCCCGGCGCCGAGAAGCTTATCGGCCAGGGCGACGCGCTGTTCCTGCCCATGGGTGCCTCCAAGGCGATGCGCGTCCAGGGCGCCTGGGTCACCGAGTCGGAGATTCACAAAGTGGTGGAGCACGTCAAGGGACAGCTCCAGGCCGTCTACCGCGATGACGTGGCACCGGAAGCGGAAAAGAAGCAGATCGACGACGACATCGGGGACGACCTCGAGGTGCTGCTGCAGGCCACCGAACTGGTGGTCACCACGCAGTTCGGCTCCACGTCGATGCTGCAGCGCAAGCTCCGGGTCGGCTTCGCCAAGGCCGGCCGGCTCATGGACCTGCTCGAATCCAGGGGAGTGGTGGGCCCGTCCGAGGGGTCCAAGGCCCGCGATGTGCTGGTCAAGCCGGACGACCTCGCCGCTGTCCTGGCCGCCATGAAGGGGCAGGAAGCACCTGCGGCGCCTGACACGCAGACCGCCGCGCTCAGCGACAATGCCAACGCCAACATCGCCCAGGGCGGCTACGCCGAAGACCTGGTGGCTGCGGACCTGGACAACAGGAAACAGAACGTCGAATATTACGACGGCTCCGATTCCGCGCCGGGCGGGTACGGCGATGATGACGACGGGTCCGAAGACGCATGGTCCCTCACCGGACGCTAGCCCGGTAGCCTAGAAACGTGACTAGCACCGATGCAACCGCAGCCGGCCATGGCCGTGCCGGGGTCTGGAACCTGCCCAATGTCCTGACCATGATCCGTATCGCACTGGTCCCGTTTTTCGTGTGGTTCCTCGTGGCAGACGCCCCCGGGCTGCACAGCGAGTCCGGGCCTTGGCGCTGGGCCGCCGTGGCCGCGTTCGCCGTCGCCATCTACACGGACAAGCTCGACGGCGATATCGCCAGGAGCCGGAACCTTGTCACCGACTTCGGCAAGATCGCCGACCCCATCGCCGACAAGCTCCTGATCGGCTCAGCGCTGGTCATGCTGTCCCTGCTGGGTGAGCTGCCGTGGTGGGCGACCCTCGTGATTCTGGTGCGGGAATGGGGCATCACTGCCCTGCGCTTCTTCGTGATCCGGTACGGCGTCATCCCCGCCTCCCGCGGCGGCAAGCTCAAGACCGTTGTGCAGACCGCGGCGATCTTCCTGTACCTCCTGCCGTTCGCGGCGTTCGCCCCATGGATGTCCTGGGTTGCGTTCGCGGTCATGATGGCCGCCGTGGGGATCACGCTGTGGACCGGAGTCGAGTACGTCGTTGAGGCCCTGCGCCTTCGTGCCAGGGGCAAGCGGCAGGCCGGAACCGCGAAGGGGCAGGAACAGGCATGAGCAACCTCCACCTTTTGGCCGGGCAGGCCGTCCGCCAGGCGATCGAGACCAAGCGCACCGTCGCCACCGCTGAGTCGCTGACGGCGGGCATCGTGTCAGCGGTTCTTGCCGACACGCCCGGAGCCTCCGGCATGCTGCAGGGCGGGGTGGTGGCGTACCAGAACTCCGTGAAGGAAACGGTGCTGCACGTGCCCGCCGACCTGCTGGCGCGCGTCGGGTCGGTCGACCCGGACGTAGCCTGTGCCATGGCAGCCGGCGCGCGCACTGAACTTGGTGCCGACGTCGGACTTTCCACCACCGGGGTGGCGGGTCCTGATGCCCACGACGGCAAGCCCGTGGGCCGGGTTTACATCGGGATTTCCACGGCTGCCGGAACCTCAGCCTTCGAGTATTCCTTTACCGGCAGCAGGCCCGACATCCGCGCCGCTGCGTGCGCCGCCGCCCTGGAAAGGCTCCTGGAGGCCCTGGCCGCCTAAAGCTGCGGGCGACGAAGTTACCGGGCGTAAAGTTTCTGGGAACAAAAGCCGGTACCGATTAGTTATTACATTGTGTCGCTTCCGGAGAGCGGAGGCGCCTAGGATGAAAAGACCACGACGGTCCGCCCTGCGGCGGACCTGACCAATGAGGGAGCAAGGCGATACAGATGGTAAAGCAGCCCGTATCCGTGAACGGCGTTGTCCGCTGGAAGGATGTGGGCCTCGCCGAACAGGCTAAGAGCGAACAGAAGGAGCGCAAGATGGTGGTACTACGTCACGAAATTGGTGATGTCCTGCGCGATGTCCGCCAGCGTCAGGGGCGTACGCTCCGTGAAGTTTCGCACAGCGCCCGCGTCTCCCTGGGATACCTCAGCGAAGTGGAGCGCGGCCAGAAGGAAGCATCGTCAGAGCTCCTGTCCTCGATTTGCTCGGCGCTGGATGTTCCGTTGTCAAGCATGCTCCGCGAGGTCAGCGACCGCGTCGCAGTAGCCGAAGGCGTGGCCGTTCCGGACACCGTTCCGCAGGAATTCTCCCAGCGTTACGGCCGTGACCTGGAGCGCGACCTCAACAATGAACTGAACGACGAACTCTCCACGGGCCTCTTCTCCGGCGCCCGGTAAAGGCAGCCGGCACCCCGCAGCGGGTCCGACGAACAGCAGGAAGCCCCCGGCCATGGCCGGGGGCTTCCTGCTGTGTCCTAGTCTTCCGCCGCAGGGGATGCGTCGGCGGCTTCCCTGGGGAACCCGTCACGCTCATAGGTGGAGTTCAGCTTGGCCATGTACCGGGCGAGCTCCTGCAGGTCCTCCACGGGCCACTCGCGCAGCCGTTCCTGGAAGACCTGGCGCCGGGCGTCCTGGACCTGGTGCATCTTCTCTTCGCCCTTGGGCGTCAGCCGGATCGACTGCGCCCTGCGGTCCAGGGGATCAGCCTCCTTGGCCACCAGCCCCAGGCTTTCCAGGAACGCAATCTGCCGGCTGACAGATGGCTTGCCCACCCCGATGTTCATGGCAAGCTCGGTAAGCCGGATGGGCCCCTCCCGGCGGATCACCGTCAGCAGCCCGTACGCAGCCGGCTCCATGTCGGGGTGGACTTCGCGCGAAAGCTGATTGGAAATCGCCCTGGCCCGCCGCCAAAAGAGGCTGATCTGGTGTTCGACGTTCTGCAGCGCGGTATCGGCGGCATCTTCGCCTGCGTCTTGCCGGGGCGGGACATCCGGGGAGGTGCTCATGGCAACAATTCTATGGTCCGCAATCATGAGAGGATTTACCGATGCGAATCAGCGAGTACTGGCGTCTCATGGATGACGAGTTCGGCGCGGGGTACTCCCGTGTGCTGAGCAGTACCCTGGTCCTTGCCGGCGTGGGCGGGCGCACCGCCGACCAGGCCCTCGCCTCGGGCGTGGAACCCCGGAAGGTCTGGCTCGCAGTCTGCGACGTACAGGATGTTCCGGCAGAACGGCGGCTGGGGCGGGATATTGCCCCACGGCGCGACTAGACAGCCACCCCTCCGGACACGCCGCAGGACCCTGGCTCTTCGAATACCTGTTCGGATAACGCTATGCTTTTTCCATTGGGTTTATCCACATAGCCGTCGTCCTCCGGCCGGAATGTCAGTGGGTCCCCTTAGCGTCAGAGATGACCAATACATCGGCCGCGAAGGCCACCATCGAGAAAGCATTAGAGGTGTCAACCATGGCGGCAGCCCCGGATCGTGCAAAGGCGCTGGAAGCAGCGCTTGCCCAGATTGACAAGCAGTTCGGCAAGGGCTCGGTCATGCGCCTGGGCGACGAAGTCCGTGCCCCGATCGAAGTCATCCCCACCGGCTCCATCGCACTGGACGTCGCCCTTGGCATTGGCGGGCTACCGCGCGGCCGCGTCATCGAGATCTACGGTCCCGAATCCTCGGGTAAGACCACCGTCGCCCTCCACGCTGTGGCAAGTGCCCAGCGTGCCGGCGGCATCGCCGCCTTCATTGACGCCGAACACGCCCTTGACCCGGACTACGCCGCCAAACTGGGCGTCGACACAGATGCCCTTCTCGTCTCCCAGCCGGACACCGGCGAGCAGGCCCTGGAGATCATGGACATGCTGGTGGGCTCCGGCTCGCTGGACATCGTGGTCATCGACTCCGTTGCAGCCCTGGTGCCGCGCGCCGAAATCGAAGGCGACATGGGCGACAGCCACGTGGGCCTGCAGGCGCGGCTCATGAGCCAGGCCCTGCGTAAGATCACCGGCCGCCTTAGCCAGACCAAGACCACCGCAATCTTCATCAACCAGCTCCGTGAAAAGATCGGTGTCTTCTTCGGTTCCCCTGAAACCACCACCGGTGGCAAGGCCCTGAAGTTCTACGCGTCGGTCCGCATCGACGTCCGCCGGATCCAGACCCTCAAGGAGGGCGCCGATTCCGTCGGCAACCGGACCAAGGCCAAGATCGTCAAGAACAAGATGGCCCCGCCGTTCAAGGTCGCCGAGTTCGACATCATCTACGGCCAGGGCATCTCCCGCGAGGGCGGCATCATCGACATGGGCGTGGAGCACGGCATCATCAAGAAGTCCGGCTCCTGGTTCACCTATGACGGGGACCAGTTGGGCCAGGGCATGGAGAACTCCCGCCGGTTCCTCCGCGACAACCCGGAACTTGCCGCCGAGCTGGAGCGCCTCATCAAGGAGAAGCTCGGCGTCGGGGTAAAGGCCGCTGAAGACGACTCCAAGGACGCGCCGAAGCTGAAAGCCGTCGACGGGTTCTAGCTCTTGGCTGGAACACGCTCACGGCGCTCCCAGTCCGGCGGCCCAAGGCCAGGGCCGCCGGACCACGCTGATGTACCGCAGGACCCGCAGTCCATTGACGCCGAGCCGGACCCCTTCTCCGTCGCGCAGGCCATCGTGTACCGGCAGTTGACTGCAGCGCCCAAAAGCAGGCTGCAGCTTGCCCGGAAGCTGGCCGAACGGAACATCCCGGAACACGTTGCCGAAGCGGTACTGGACAAGTTCCAGGAAGTGCGCCTGATCAACGATGCGGAATTCGCTGACATGTGGGTCAGGAGCCGCTCCCAGTCCCGCAAGCTCGCCAAGGGCGCGCTGAGGCGTGAGCTCGCGGAAAAGGGCATCGACCAGGAAACCGCTGCTTCGGCCCTTGAGCAGGTGACCGACGACGACGAGGAAGCCGCGGCCCGTGCCTTGGTTGAGCGCAAGCTGCGGCCAGGGACGGACGTGTCCGGGCCGGGGGAACGGGACAAGGCGGTCCGGCGACTGGCCTCCATGCTTGCGCGAAAAGGCTACCAGCCGTCCCAGGCATTCCGGATCGTCAACGAGGTCCTCGATTCCCGGCAGGAGTCCGACAGCGGTCCGGTCCAAAGCCGGTACCCTTAACGGGTGAGTTTGACCATTCCTTCCCCCCAATCCGGTGCCACCACTTCCGTCGAAGTGGGGGCCGCGCCGCACACCGGCGCCCCGCAGCCGCGCACCTACCAGGTCCGCACCTTCGGCTGCCAGATGAACGTCCACGATTCGGAGCGGATGGCCGGCATGCTCGAGGACGCCGGCTACGTTCCGGCAGCGGGCGAGCAAGCCGACGTCGTGGTGTTCAACACGTGCGCGGTCAGGGAAAACGCCGACAACAAGCTTTACGGAAACCTTGGCATCCTGGCCCCCGTCAAGGCAGCCAACCCCGGCATGCAGATTGCCGTAGGCGGGTGCCTGGCCCAGAAGGACCGCGAAACCATCCTCAAAAAGGCGCCGTGGGTGGATGCAGTCTTCGGCACCCACAACGTCGGCGCCCTGCCCGCCCTGCTGGACCGGGCGCGCCACAACAACGAGGCACAGCTGGAAATCCTCGAATCCTTGGACGTCTTCCCGTCCACACTCCCCACCAAGCGGGACTCCGTGTACTCCGGCTGGGTGTCCATCTCCGTAGGCTGCAACAACACCTGCACCTTCTGCATCGTGCCGGCCCTCCGCGGCAAGGAAAAAGACCGCAGGCCCGGGGACATCCTCGCTGAGATCCAGGCCCTGGTGGACGACGGCGCCATCGAAGTGACCCTGCTCGGCCAGAACGTCAACTCCTACGGGGTTGAGTTCGGAGACCGGCAGGCATTCTCCAAGCTCCTGCGTGCCTGCGGGGAGATCGAAGGCCTGGAACGTGTCCGCTTCACCAGCCCCCACCCGGCGGCCTTCACTGATGACGTCATCGACGCCATGGCGGAGACGCCCAATGTGATGCCGCAGCTGCACATGCCGCTGCAGTCCGGCTCGGACCGCATCCTTCGGGCCATGAAGCGCTCCTACCGGTCCACCAAGTTCCTGGGCATCCTGGACAAGGTCCGGGAACGGATCCCGCACGCCGCCATCTCCACGGACATCATCGTCGGGTTCCCCGGCGAGACCGAAGAGGACTTCCAAGCAACGCTGGACGTCGTGGAAAAGTCCAGCTTCGCCACGGCCTTCACTTTCCAATACTCAAAGCGCCCCGGCACCCCCGCCGCCGACCTGCCCGACCAGTTGCCCAAGGCAGTGGTGCAGGAACGCTTCGAACGTCTCACGGCCCTGCAGGACCGCATCGCGGCGGAGGAAAACCGGAAGCAGCTTGGACGACGACTGGAGGTCATGGTCACGGCGCAGTCCGGGCGGAAGTCGGAGGAGACCCACCGGTTGTCCGGCCGCTCCCAGGACCAGCGGCTGGTGCACTTCTCGGTCCCCGAGGGAGCACCCGCCCCCAGGCCCGGAGACCTCGTCACCGTAACCATCACCGAGGCCGCTGCGTTCCACCTGGTGTCCGATCCGACGCTCGAGGACTACAGCCTGCGCCGCTCACGGGCAGGGGACGCCTGGAACAGGTCACAGGCCGACTCCTGCGGAGCGCCCGCGCCCGGGTCCTCGACGGACCGGAAGGGCGTCTCCCTCGGCATGCCCTCGCTGCCCCTGCGCACCCGCTGACAGGTGGCTGCCCCGCCCGTCATCGCCGTCGTCGGTCCCACCGGCTCCGGCAAGTCTGACCTTGCCGTCAGCCTGGCCCTGGAGCTGGACGGCGAGGTCATCAACGCCGACGCCATGCAGTTTTACCGCGGCATGGACATCGGCACCGCGAAGATCACGCCAGCCGAACGCAAAGGCGTCCCGCACCACCTCCTGGACATTCTGGATGTGACCCAGGAGGCCAGCGTTTCGGACTTCCAGCAGCAGGCCCGGGAAGCCATCGCGGAGATCCACGCCCGCGGAAGGCGCGCCATTTTGGCAGGCGGTTCGGGGCTGTATGTCCGGGCCGCCCTGGACGTCCTCGAGTTCCCCGGCACCGATCCGGCTCTGCGTGCCCGGCTTGAGGCAGAGCACGGCGAGGTCGGCACCGAGGCGCTGCTGGCCAGGCTGAGGAGCGTGGATCCGGTCTCCGCGGGCAGGGTATCGGACGCGCGGCGGATCATCCGTGCGCTGGAGGTCCACGAACTCACGGGACGCCCCTTCAGCGCCTTCATGCCCCGCCGGGAGTACTACCAGCCGGCCATCCAGGTGGGCCTCGCGGTGGACCGGGAGGCGCTCCGCGCGCGCCTGGCGGCACGGGTGCACCGGATGGTGGACGCCGGCCTGCTGGACGAGGTGCGGCGACTCGACCACAGGGGCCTGCGCCAGGGCAAAACTGCTTCCCACGCACTGGGCTATTCACAGTTCCTGCAGGTCCTCGACGGCACCTCGACTGTCGAGGCTGCCGCTGAGGACACCGTTGTGGCCACCCGGCAATTCGCACGGCGCCAGCTGACCTGGTTCCGCGCCGATCCCCGCATCACCTGGCTGGACTGGCAGGATCCGGAGCTCGTGGTCAAGGCAGCAGACCTGGCCAGGTAGGACGCGCCCTGCAGACGGGACAAGCCGCGACACGCCGCGCAAACAGCAGGAGCCGCCCACTGGGGTGACGTGCCGGTTGCTGCAATCCCAGCAAAGATTTTTAGCACGGGGAGGATCCGCCGCTACGCTTGGGACCATGAATGCTACCCCCGCAGAAACCACCGGATCCGCCCTGGGCACACTGAGCGGGCTCCGCTTTTCCAAGGGGCACGGCACCGGCAACGACTTTGTCCTGGTAGCCGATCCGGAGGGCACCTACGCCATCGGCGCCGACCAGTCCGCCGCACTCTGCGACCGGCACCGCGGAATCGGAGCAGACGGCCTGATCAGGGCCGTACCGTCCCGGTTCCTGCCCGAGGGCCGCGAACTGCTGGCCGATACCCCCGACGCGGAATGGTTCATGGACTACCGCAACGCCGACGGCTCGCTGTCCGAAATGTGCGGCAATGGAGTCCGCGTGTTCGTCCACTTCCTGCGGGCTGAGGGCCTGATCGACCTGCCAGACGGCGGATCCCTCACCATCGGCACCCGCGGCGGCGTCAAAACCGTCGTCCGCACCGGCGGGGGTTACGCGGTGGACATGGGGCCGTGGGAGTTCATTTTCCCCGGCGAAGCCAGCGCCAAGGCCATGGATTCCCTGGTCACCGCCGAAGGGCTGGAGGTTGCCCGGCCGGCGCTCTCCGTGAGTATGGGGAATCCGCATACCGTGGTGGCCTTGGCTGAACTTTCGGAACTGTCCGGGACCCGGCTCTTCACCGCGCCCAAAGTCGACCCGGTGCCGCCGAACGGCACCAACGTTGAGTTCGTGGTTCCCGCGGAGCCGCTGGTCCATGACGGCATCGGTTCCGTGACCATGCGGGTGCATGAACGCGGAGTGGGGGAGACCCAGTCCTGCGGAACGGGCGCCTGCGCTGCCGCCGTCGCCATCCGTCACTGGGCCGGAGCAGAGGCTCCCGACGCGTGGCGGGTCCACGTTCCCGGGGGAGTGGTGGGCGTGAAGTTCTTTGCCGGCCCCGGCGGGCACGAGCATGTGGAACTCAGCGGCCCCGCTGTCATTGTGGCGAGCGGGACGCTTTCGTAACTCTCAGGATCCGGAAGGACTTGGACGTTGACTCGCGGGTCACCGTGAACGAATCGTCCAGTTCCGCGGCCAGCCAGCGCTGCAGCGAATCCGAACCCAGGTTCTTCTGCACCACCAGCCATGCCGTCCCGCCGTCCGCTAGGCGTGGCAGCCAGAGCTTGAGCAGGGCGTGCAGTTCCTCCTTGCCGATCCTGATCGGCGGGTTGGACCAGATGGTGTCGAAGCGGACGTTGGGGTCCACCTCCTGGGGGGTGCTGGCGACGACGTTGGACAGTCCCAGCGCGGCCGCATTTTCGTTGGTCAGCGTGATGCAGCGCTCATTGACGTCCACGGCGTAGACCTTGGACTGGGGGGCCAGCAGGGCCATGGTCAGCGCAACCGGGCCCCAGCCGCAGCCGATGTCCAAGAGGTTGCCGTGGGGGTTCGGGTCCGGAACTTCGGCCAGGAGCACCGCGGTGCCTTTGTCGATACCATCGGGGCTGAAGATGCCGGTGGAGGTATGGAGGCGGCGCGGCTTGCCCGCCAATTCCACCGTGAGGGGCTTACGGGTGAAGGGGCCGGCGGGGGACGCGCTGAAATAGTGTGCTGACTCCATAACTCGCCAGAGTAGTTCCCCTTGCAGCGTAATGGGAAACCGCGCAGGAGCCGCTCTGCTAGGCTGGAACGCATGTTCCTGATCTTCGAGTAGCCGCACGGGCCATGCCCGTCCCGCAGGTTGTCCTCCACTGACAACCCGTCCCGCAGCGATGCAGGCTTTGCGCCTTCCGCTTGCGCACCGGCCAGATCATGGAGTCTGCCCGGCCGCCGGACGAACCTCGAACGTCAGCCTCCTGCTGCACGTCCCGCCATTCTCCGGCCCTCCCGCCGTGCCGCCGTTCCAAGGCGGCATTCCCAGCCCGGCATCGCAGCCGGCGCAGACCATCAGGAGAACCATGACCGCAGGCCGTAAGCCCAGCGCGAATACTTTCCAACTTCCACTCAATCAGCACTATTCTGGAATTGCCGAATCTTCAAAGGAGACCATGACCAGCCAGCCCAATACCGGTTCCGATCCAGCCGCCCAGGACATGAGTCCGCAGGAAATCCAGGCTGTTATCGACCGGATCCTCGCCAAGGACGTACCGGCCAAGAATGTCAGCACGCCCCGGGGTGAGGGCAGCGGTGATGGAAAAGCGGTGCTCGGCAGGGCCCAGGCCATTTCCCGCCTTGACGAAGAACATTCCACCTACGACGGCGACCAGCAGGACCTTGAGGAACGGCGCGCGCTGCGCCGCCGGGCGGGCCTGTCCACCGAACTTGAGGACGTCACAGAAGTCGAGTACCGGCAGTTGCGCCTGGAGCGCGTGGTCCTGGCCGGGCTCTGGTCCGAGGGCACGCTTGCGGACGCGGAGAACTCGCTGCGCGAGCTTGCCGCCCTCGCCGAGACTGCGGGTTCGGAAGTCCTCGACGGGCTGGTGCAGCGCCGCGACAAGCCCGACCCCGGAACCTTCCTGGGCTCGGGCAAGGCCCAGGAGCTCAAGGACATCGTCCTGTCAACGGGTGCGGACACAGTGGTGGTGGACGCCGAACTGGCCCCGTCCCAGCGGCGTGCCTTGGAAGACATCGTCAAGGTCAAGGTCATCGACCGTACCGCGCTGATCCTGGACATTTTCGCCCAGCACGCCAAGAGCCGTGAGGGCAAGGCCCAGGTGGAACTGGCGCAGCTGGAATACCTGCTTCCCCGCCTGCGTGGCTGGGGCGAGTCGATGTCCCGCCAGGCCGGTGGCCAGGTGGGTGGCGCTGCAGCCGGCATGGGTTCCCGTGGTCCCGGTGAGACCAAGATCGAACTGGACCGGCGACGGATCCGTACCCGCATGGCCAAGCTGCGGCGCGAAATCGCTGCTATGAAGCCCGCACGCGAGACCAAGCGGGCCAACCGCCGTCGTAATGAAGTGCCTTCCGTGGCCATCGCAGGGTACACCAACGCCGGCAAGTCCTCCCTGCTCAACCGCCTCACCGACGCCGGGGTCCTCGTGGAGAACGCACTGTTTGCCACCCTGGATCCCACCGTCCGCAAGGCCGAAACCGCCGACGGCCTCGGCTACACCCTGGCCGACACCGTGGGGTTCGTCCGTTCGCTGCCCACACAGCTGGTGGAAGCCTTCCGCTCCACGCTCGAGGAAGTGGCGGACGCCGACCTGATCCTGCACGTGGTGGACGTCTCGCACCCCGATCCGGAGGGCCAGATTGCTGCGGTCCGAAAGGTCTTCAGCGAAGTTGACGCCCGGAAGGTGCCCGAGATCGTCGTGCTGAACAAGGCCGATGCTGCGGACCCCTTCGTGGTGGAGCGGCTGAAGCAGCGGGAACCGCGGCATGTGGTGGTCTCGGCCCGCACGGGGGAGGGCATTCCGGAACTGCTGAAGACCATCAGCGAGTCGATTCCCCGGCCGTCGGTCAAGATGGAGCTGCTCATTCCGTACGATCGCGGCGACTTGATCAGCAAGCTGCACGAGTCCGATGCCGAGATCCTCAGCCTGGACCATGTCGAGGTGGGTACCAGGGCCGCTGTGATGGTCCGGGAGGGCCTGGCGTCCGAACTGGAACCATTCGTCGTCAATGACTGACCTGGCGGCCGGAGAAGCCGCGCAGACGGCCGGCGAGCAGTTCGTCATCGAACTGCTCGACCGTGCCGTCGCCGGCATGGGCGGGCAAAGCCGCACCGGACAACACGAAATGGCCCGGCAGGTGGCGCGGTCCATTGAAACGGGCAACCACCTGTTGGTCCAGGCCGGCACCGGCACCGGTAAGTCGCTGGCCTACCTGGTGCCGCTCATCGCGCATGCCCTGGAGAGCAACAAGCCTGCGCTGGTGTCCACCGCCACGCTTGCCCTGCAAACCCAAATTGTCGGCAGGGACCTGCCCCGGCTACTGAAGAACATCACCCCTGGGCTGGAGCGGCCGGTCAAGGTTGCCTTGGTCAAGGGCCGCTCCAATTACGTCTGCCGCCACAAGCTCGAAGGCGGCTTTCCCTCGGAGGAGCCGTCGGAAGGGCAGCTCTTCTCGCTGGGCGAGGACACCAGCGTGCCGCACTTCGCAGCGTCCGTGGGCGGACCCTCCTCGCAGCTTGGCAAGGAAGTGGTCCGGCTCCGCGAGTGGGCGGAGAAGACGGCTACGGGTGATCGGGACGAACTGCTCCCGGGCGTGACCGACCGTGCATGGCGGCAGGTGTCCGTGACGTCCATGGAGTGCCTGGGGGCCCAAAAGTGCCCCATGGCTGCCGAATGCTTCGCTGAACTCGCCCGGCAGGACGCTGCTGAAGCGGACGTTGTGGTGACAAACCATGCCATGCTCGCCGTCAGCGCATTCGAGGGACTTGCCGTCCTGCCCGAATACGACGTCGTGGTGGTGGACGAAGCGCACGAACTGCAGGACCGGGTCACCGGAGCCGTCTCCGGACAGCTGTCCGTCGCGATGGTCCACGCTGCCGCTTCGGGCGCACGGAAGCACACCGCCATCACCGTTGATGCCCTGAACGCGGCCGCTGCGAACCTTGAGCTGGCCCTTGCCGGTGCCCCGAACGGCCTGCTGCCCAATGGCTTGAACGATGAGCAGCTGGACTGCGTGGACCAGCTGCGCGAGGCGTGCCGGGCGGCGCTGTCCGACTCCAAGGGGGACAGCAACACTACGGCCGACGGCGGCAGGCAGCTGGCCAGGTCCCGCCTCATGCTCATCCTGGAACTGTGCGAGCGGCTGGTCGCCGCCCGGGAAAACCGGGAGGTGGTGTGGTTTTCGCGCGCCAGTACATTCGATCCCGGCCAGGGCTACTCGCAGCCCGACGAGAACGCACCGGTGCTCATCAACATCGCCCCGCTGTCCGTGGCCGGGCGGCTGCGGGAGGGCCTATTTGCCGGGCATACCGTGGTGCTGACCTCGGCCACCTTGGCCATCGGGTCCGCGTTTGAACCTGCCGCAGGAGGACTGGGACTTCTCGGCGATGGTGCTCCCAGCTGGACGGGCGTGGACGTGGGCTCGCCCTTTGATTACCCCAGGCAGGGCATCCTCTACGTCGCCGGACACCTGCCCAAGCCCGGGCGCGGCGTGTCCCAGGAGGCGTTGGAGGAACTGGAAGCACTGATCAAGGCCTCCGGCGGGGGAGCACTGTGTCTGTTCTCTTCACGGAGGGCTGCCGAGGAAGCGGCCGACGCCCTGCGGCCCAAACTGGATATGAGCGTCCTCTGCCAAGGGGAATCCACCATGACGGCGCTGGTCAAACAGTTCGCCGATGAACCGGACACCTGCCTTTTCGGGACCATGTCCCTGTGGCAGGGCGTTGACGTTCCGGGAGGCTCCTGCCGCCTGGTGGTCATTGACCGTATCCCGTTCCCGCGGCCGGACGATCCGCTGATGACGGCGCGTTCGCGCGCCGTGGCGCAGGCCGGCGGGAATGGCTTCATGTCCGTGTCAGCCACGCACGCTGCGATCCGGCTGGCCCAGGGCGCTGGGCGGCTGATCAGGTCCACGGGGGACAAAGGCGTGGTGGCCGTGCTGGACTCCCGGCTGGCAACCGAGCGTTACGCCGGATTCCTGCGCGGTGCCCTGCCCCCGTTCTGGGCCACCACGGACCGCAGCAAGGCGCTGGCCGCCCTTACCAGGTTGGGCGGGGAGTCCCGGTAGCTCCGGGAGTCCCCGCAGGGCGTGACCGGCCTCCGGGCTGATTCCCGGAGCGCTGGTCAGGAAGCCCGGCTGGGGAACGCTTCAGAGTGAACGCAGGACTGAGACGACCTTGCCCATGATGGTGGCGTGGTCGCCCAGGATGGGTTCGTACTGTGTGTTCTGCGGAAGCAGCCAAGTGTGGCCGTCGCGCTGGCGGAAGGTCTTGACGGTCGCTTCGTCATCGAGCAGTGCAGCAACGATGTCCCCGTTGGCGGCGTCCGCCTGTCGCCGGACCACCACCCAGTCGCCGTCGCATATGGCGGCGTCCACCATGGAATCGCCGGCCACACGCAGCATGAAGAGTTCGCCCTGGCCCACCAGCTGGCGGGGGAGGGGCATGACATCCTCGACGAGCTGCTCGGCCAGGATGGGACCGCCGGCAGCAATCCGGCCCACCAAGGGAACCATTGCCGTATCCAGTGCGGTGGGCAGTTCAGTCACTGTGGCACCCGGGCCGGGAGGCTGGGGCGCAGGAGAGATGCCCGCGGCTTTGCCGGCACCGCCGTCCAGCGTGAGGGGCATGAGCACTTCCATGGCCCGCGGCCGCTTGGGATCACGGCGCAGGTAACCGAGCTTCTCCAGCTGGGAGAGCTGGTGGGTGACGCTGGACAGGCTTGCCAACCCGACGGTATCGCCGATCTCACGCATGGAGGGCGGGTACCCGTTCTCATTGACTGAGCGCTGGATGGTTTCGAGGATCTTCTTCTGCCGGGGGGTCAGGCCCTTGGTGGTCCTCTTGGTTTGCGGGGCTGTCCTGCCCCCGGCGGCTGCTGCTGCCATATTCGCCAATGCCTTTCGCTTGCCGCCGAATCGTCCGCCCTGGCGCTGGCCTGCGACCGCCGCCGGTAGGACTCCCACTGTCATTGTCAGACCCTGCTGGTCAACTTCAGGGGTGGTTGTTCTTTGGTTCCAAAGTTAGGCCAGCCACAGTGCTTTTTCAAACATTTGTTCTAGCGAGTCTCGACATTGTTCGTTGATAGGTGCTAAAACTTAACCAGCAAAGTTCGAACATGTGTTCTAACCAGCGCGTGCCCTATTCGAAAACGTGGCCGGAGAGAGTTCCGGAGCGGGGTCTGAATGGTCGGGGCGGCCGCCGGCGGACACCCGGGCAGCACGGCAGGTCCAGGAGGGCTCAGTTCATGTCAGCATCAACTCGTCACAACGTTTCACCATCCGCGGCACCCCTGCGCCTTACCCGCCGGGGACGGATCGTCCTGATTGGAGTCCCATTGGTACTCCTCACCGTTCTCCTGCTCTCGCTGTCGGGGTTCTTCAACTCGCCGGCCAAGGCCTCCGACTCCTCGGCGGACCTGGCCGTGACGCCCACGGTCACCGTGACGGTGCAGCCAGGCCAGTCGCTGTGGACCATCGCCGGTGCGGTGGATCCGGACCGCGACGCCCGGGACGTGGTGGCGGACATCGTACAGCTCAACAACCTCAGTGCCGGCTCCGTCCTGCCTGGGCAGCAGCTGTTCGTTCCAACACGCTGATAGCCGCTGCCGGCGCCCGGCGGGTTCCCAGGGCTGCCTGAGGCACGCCGAGGGCGAACAAAACCTGTCACATTTTCCGGTCGTTGCCACGGCAACTAAACTGTTCAGGTGAACGACCAGCTAGAACGTCTGAACCGGCTTCCCCTCCGAAACAACCTTCGCGGGCTCACCCCTTACGGGGCGCCCCAACTGGACGTCCCCATCCTGCTGAACGTCAATGAGAACACCCATGGTGTCCCGGCAGACGTGCGCGCCGCCATCAGCGCCGCGGTGACAGAGGCCGCCGCTGGCCTCAACCGCTACCCTGACCGGGAGTTCACCGAACTTCGGAGAGCCTTGGCGGAGTACCTCGGGCATGGCCTCGACGAAGCCAATGTCTGGGCAGCCAACGGTTCCAATGAGGTCCTGCAGCAGATCCTCCAGGCCTTCGGCGGCCCGGGCCGTACTGCCCTGGGCTTCCCGCCCACGTATTCCATGTACCCGCTGCTGGCCAGCGGAACAGACACGCAGTACATCACCGGGGAACGCGCGGAAGGCTACGACCTGAGCGCCGAGTCCGCCGCCCGCCAGGTCAAGGAACTCGGGCCGAACATTGTGTTCCTTTGCTCGCCCAACAACCCCACTGGAACCGGACTGGGTCTGGACGTCGTGGAAGCTGTCTACGAGGCCGGGGAGGACAGCCAGGCCATCATCATCGTCGACGAGGCCTACCATGAGTTCGCGCATGACGGAACGCCCAGTGCACTGACCCTGCTGCCGGGCCGTGAGCGGTTGATCGTCTCACGCACCATGAGCAAGGCATTTGCCTTGGCCGGCGCCCGGCTTGGCTACATGGCTGCCGCGCCCGAGGTAACCGATGCCCTGCGGTTGGTGCGCCTGCCGTACCACCTTTCTGCCATCACGCAGGCCACGGCGCTTGCCGCCCTCGCACACCGCGAGGCGCTCATGGCCGACGTGCAGGACATCAAGGCCCAGCGGGACCGGATTGTTTCGGAATTGACCAGGATGGGCCTGACGCCTGCCGCCTCCGACTCCAACTACGTCTTCTTCGGCGGACTGGAGAATCCGCACCAGGTCTGGCAGGAGCTGCTGGACGCCGGTGTACTCATCCGCGATGTCGGCATCCCCGGCCACCTCAGGGTCACTGCAGGCACTGAGGCGGAAACCACCGCCTTCCTCACGTCCCTGGAACGCATCATTGCGGGCCGGGCTGCGCTTCCCGCCTAGACTTGTAGTGCGGCGCTGGACGCCTTGAACCACTTCTCCTCCCACTAAGGATCCCTCACCATGAGTCCAACCGGATCGAATACGGCCGCGGCCCGGACCGCCCGCATGGAGCGTGCCACCAGCGAGTCCTCCGTCCTCGTGGAGATCAACCTCGACGGAACCGGAGTGTCGGACATTGACACGTCCGTGCCGTTTTATGACCACATGCTGACCGCCCTGTGCAAGCACTCCCTGATCGATATGACGGTCAAGGCCACCGGCGACACCCACATCGACGTCCACCACACCGTGGAGGACGTCGCCATCACCTTCGGCGAGGTCCTGCGCACTGCCCTCGGCAACAAAGCGGGAATCCGCCGTTTCGGGGAAGCCACCGTGCCGCTGGATGAAGCCCTTGCCAACGCAGTCGTGGACGTCTCCGGCCGCCCCTATCTGGTGCACGGCGGCGAGCCGGCGGGCCAGGAGTACCACCTGATCGGCGGCCACTTCACCGGGTCCCTCACCAGGCACGTCTTCGAAGCCATCACGCTGCACGCCGGGATCTGCCTGCACATGAACGTGCTGGCCGGCCGGGACCCGCACCACATTGTCGAGGCCCAGTTCAAGGCCTTCGCCCGCGCCCTGCGCGCTGCCATCGAACCGGACCCCCGCGTTGAGGGCATCCCCTCCACCAAGGGCGCGCTGTGAGCGGGCAGGTACTGAAGGACGGCGCAATTATCGATCCTTCAGCAGCCCGCAAGCTTGCCTCACCCGAAGGCAAGCCCACGGTCACCGTGCTGGACTATGGTTCCGGAAACGTCCGCTCAGCCGTGCGCGCACTGGAACGCGCCGGTGCGGAAGTCATCCTGAGCTCCAAGCCGGAGGACGTGCTGAACGCAGATGGCCTGGTGGTGCCCGGCGTCGGCGCCTTCGAAACCGTGATGCGCGAACTCAAGGCGGTGGACGGTATCCGCCTCATCGGCAGGCGCGTTGCCGGCGGCCGCCCCGTGCTGGCTATTTGCGTTGGGCTCCAGGTCCTTTTCGAGGCAGGGGTGGAACACGGCACCGAAGCCGAAGGCATCGGTGAATGGCCCGGCAAAGTAGAGGCCCTTCCCGCGGAAGTTGTCCCGCACATGGGCTGGAACACCGTCAAGGTCCCCCAAGGCTCCAAACTCTTTGCCGGCGTCGAAAACGAGCGCTTCTACTTCGTGCACTCGTACGGCGTGCAGGAGTGGAACTTCGACGTGGTCCAGCCGCGGATGGCTCCGCCAATGGTCACGTGGTCCGAGCATGGCGCCCCGTTCATTGCCGCCGTCGAGAACGGCCCACTCTGTGCCACCCAGTTCCACCCCGAGAAGTCCGGTGACGCCGGTGCCCGGCTGCTGCGCAACTGGGTGGAAAGCCTGCGCAAGCCGGCCAGCGGCAGCCCCGGGACCGGTGCAGCACCCGCCGACGCCGGCAGCGGCGCCTAGATGTGGTCGGTACTGCTGATGGGCCTCGCCGGCATCCTGATCGGCGGCGGCATTTCCTTCCGGCAGCAGCGCAAGCCGCTGTGGACCCAGGTGACGTTCTATGTCCTGGCCGCCATGTCGCTGCTCGCCGCCTACCTGCTCACGCTGCCGGCCAGGTAACCACCGGCCGCCCGCCGGCTTGAACGCCGGCAGGCGGTCCGGCAGGCGGTCCGGCCGTCACGCAACGGCATGCCTGAACCCCGCCCCCGCCCCCAATCCAAGAACCAACACCGAGGATGAGTATGACCACCGCACATGACCTTCCGGTCCTTGAACTGCTGCCCGCCGTCGACGTCGTCAATGGCCAGGCCGTGCGGCTGGTCCAGGGCGAGGCCGGCAGCGAGACCAGCTACGGCACCCCTGTCGAAGCAGCCCTCAACTGGCAGCAGCAGGGCGCCGAATGGGTGCACCTGGTGGACCTGGACGCCGCTTTCGGGCGCGGCTCCAACGCCGAACTGCTCCGCGAGGTGGTGGGCCGGCTGGACATCAAGGTGGAGCTTTCGGGCGGCCTCCGCGACGACGAGACCCTTGAGGCGGCCCTCGACCTGGGCGTGGCGCGGGTCAACCTCGGTACCGCAGCGCTGGAGAACCCCGAGTGGACCGCCCGGGCCATCGAGCGCTTCGGCGACAAAATCGCCGTCGGGCTTGACGTCCGCGGAACCACCCTTGCGGGCCGCGGCTGGACCAAGGAAGGCGGGGACCTGTGGGACGTGCTGGGCCGCCTCGAAGAGGCAGGCTGCGCCCGCTATGTGGTAACCGACGTGACCAAGGACGGCACGCTGCAGGGACCGAACGTGGAGCTCCTGCGGCAAATGGTGGAGAAGACCGGCAAGCCGGTGGTGGCCTCCGGCGGAATCTCCAGCCTTGACGACCTCAAGGTCCTCCGCTCGCTGGTACCCCTGGGCGTCGAAGGCGCCATTGTGGGCAAAGCCCTGTACGCCGGTGCCTTCACGCTGCCCGAAGCGCTCGACGTCGCCGGCCGGCGCTAGGCCAAGCGGCAGCCAAGCCATGTCCAACGTCGAAGAACCGGAACGCCCTGCAGCCCGCCGGCTGCCCGGACACATTGCCGCAGCGCTGGCCGGTGCCGGCGGTGCCTCGGACTCCGCGGGCCAACCCTGGGCCGGGCGGAGCCTTGCGGGCGATGACGCCAAAATCCACAATTTCGAGGACGACGACGGCACGGCCGACGCCGGCTACGTCGCCGCGGTTGCCGCACTGCGCGAGGGACGTGGCGGGGAAGCCGGCGTGGTTGCCGCGCTGGCAACCACTCGCGTATTCATACCGATCGTGGCGCAGCTGGCTGAAGAAGCAGAAACCGGCCATGGGCTGCACGCCGACAAGCAGGCGGACATGGCCCTGGTGACGTTGAAGGCAGCCGACGGCAGGACCGCGCTGCCGGCATTCACCTCGGCCGCCGCGCTGTCGGCATGGCACCCGGAAGCCCGCCCGGTAGCCGTTTACGCCGCGCGGGCGGCGCTCTCGGCGGTCGCTGAAGGAGCGGAACTCCTGGTCCTGGACCCGGGCGCCGACGTGACGTTCGTGGTCCGCAGGCCCGGCGTTTGGGCCCTCGCCAAGCAGCATGACTGGGTCCCCTCCTACGATGACCCGGAGCTGGCGGCCGAAATGGGCCACGCCGTGTCCGGCTTCGCCGCCATTCGCCGGCTCGAACTCCTGCCCGGCAGGGGAGTAGCCGCCAGGGCTGCCGACGGCTCGGTAGTTCCAGGCGGCGGTGCCGGGCCGGAACTGCAGGTGGTGTTGTACCTGGAGGACGGCCTGGACGCCGCTGGTGTCCAGGAACTGGTTGCCGGCCTCCAAGCGGAGTGGTCCCGGAATGTATTGTTTGGGGAGCGCGTCGATTCCCTTGAAATCAAACTGAGGCGCGCACCCGACTAGCCAGGCAGCCGATGGGTGATCCCCGCCGGGGCTGCGGCGCACCCTGAAGGACCGCTTTCGTGAATTTCGCTCTCTACCGGGAGTTGCTCGCCATCCGGCCTATCCGCCGGCTGCTGCTGGTGGGCATGATCGCCCGCATCCCGCACTCGGCCGCCGGGGTTCTGCTCACCCTGCACATCGTGCTCACCCTGGGCCAGGGATATGCCGCTGCCGGTGCCGCCGCAGCTGTCATGACCATCGGCATCGCCTTGGGCGCGCCATGGCGTGGCCGGCGCGTAGACACTGTGGGGCTGAGGACTGCGCTCATCCCGTCCGTGATCTCGGAGACGGTGATCTGGTCGGTAGTGCCGCACGTGTCCTACCAATGGCTTCTTCCGCTGGTCTTCGTGGGCGGCCTGCTTACGCTGCCCATCTTCAGCGTGGTCCGGCAATCCCTGGGTGTCCTGGCGGAGGGAGACCAGCGCCGCACCGCATTCGCCCTCGATGCCATCACCACGGAAATGGTGTTCATGATCGGCCCTGCGGCCGGCGCCGTAGTAGCCACGAGCGGCTTCAGCATGGCGGGCCTCACGGTGGTGGGAGTGGCAACCTCCCTCGCTGGCTTGTTCCTCATGTGGTTCAACCCGCCCACCCGCAGCCAGGGCCTCACGGTGGAATGCGCGGAGGATGAGCAGCATGCTGCCGAGGTTGCGGTCGTGTCCACGGCTCCGGCCCATCTGCAGGAAGCCGCCGCGGAACTGGCCCCCGCCGGGGCTGCCACCAGTGCGGCGCAGGGCCTGCGGGGAAGACTGGCAGGCGGCTTCTCGTGGTTCACCGCGACGGTCGCTGCGCTCTTCGCCGTGGCCGCCGGCGCCGGAATGGTCCTCAGCGGCACGGACGTTGGCATCGTCGCCGCTCTTGAAATCGGCGGACACCAAAGCGAAATCGGCATCGTCTTCGTCTTCTGGTGCGCCGCTTCCGTGGTGGGCGGCTTGATCTACGGCGCCATGCACCGGCCCATCCCGCCGATCTTCCTGCTGCTGGGCATGGCCGCACTGACACTGCCGATGGCTTTCGCCCATGACACCTGGACGCTGGCCTTCGTCTCCGTCCTTCCGGGCCTGCTGTGCGCGCCCGTGCTCTCGGCGGCTTCCGAAAAGGTGGCCGACCTGGTGTCGGAGGAGCGGCGTGGAGAGGCCATGGGCTGGTACGGCTCGGCCCTGACCGCCGGTGTTGCCCTCGGTTCGCCGCTGGCCGGCGTCTTTATAGACCTCATGGGGCCGTCCGGCGGCTTTGTGTCCGTCGGCGCCGCGGGTGTGGTGCTGTGCGTGGTGGGCCTGGCGCTCCAGCGGCGCCGCCGGAAGGCTGCCGCCTGACCGGTTGCCCGGTCATCGATTGTTCCCCACCCGCGCCCTCACCTCGCAAGCTCGGCCAGGGAACCCTGCGGGCGTGGGCCCACGTATTTGTCCTTTTGGCCCGGCTAAACGGCAGATACGGAGCAATGGATGGTTAAAGCGCGACGGCGGGACGACCTTCAAAAGGCCGTCCCGCCGTCGGACGTTGCTTGGGGGAGTTCTTCCCTAGTTCACTGCCCCGGTGAACTTTTCACCCGGGCCCTTGCCCGGAGCATCCGGAATCAGCGACTCCTCGCGGAATGCCAGCTGGAGGGAACGCAGTCCGTCGCGCAAGGGACCGGCGTGCTGGGAGCCGATTTCGGGGGCGGCCGCGGTAACCAGGCCAGCCAGTGCCGTGATCAGTTTCCGGGCCTCGTCCAGGTCCTTCAGCTCGGCGGCGTTGTCTTCCTCGGCCAAGCCGAGCTTTACCGCGGCGGCGCTCATCAGGTGGACTGCGGCCGTGGTGATGACCTCGATGGCGGGGACCTCCGAGATGTCCCGGATCTGTTGGGAAACGTCTACGCCTGCGTCACCGGGCTCGAAGACGTACGAATTACTGTCTGAGGTGCTCATACTGGTAAGCTTGACACAGAACAACTGGATGTCGTTATTTCAGGGATTGTCCCAAACAATCAGGTTCCCAACAGCGCTTCACCGCGTTGACGGGAATTTTTTCTGTAGAATGGCATGCAGTTTGCAAGCGGAGTTCTCTCCCACCCGCGTCAGCCGCTGTCCCAGGCGTTCCATTTGGAACCTGCCAGGGACGTAAGGTTGCCGGGTACCTGGTTGGGCACGGACCGGCATTTGACGGCACCGTGTACGTGCGGCCCCCTTCAGGGGTTGCCAGCCAACTTGTTTGAGGCCTTCGATTGCTCCGGCAATTGGGGGCCTTCTCTATTTGCCGGACTCAACAACAACCACAGGAGCTTTAACATTAGCGAGCCAAGAATCAATGAGCGTATCCGCGTCCCCGAGGTGCGGCTGGTCGGACCTGCAGGTGAACAGGTAGGAATCGTCCGTATCGAGGATGCCCTGCGCCTGGCTGCCGAATCCGACCTTGATCTCGTTGAAGTTGCACCTCAGGCGAAGCCTCCGGTGTGCAAGCTGATGGACTTCGGCAAGTACAAGTACGAGGCCGCGGTCAAGGCACGTGAGGCCCGGAAGAACCAGACGAACACGGTTCTGAAGGAAATCCGCTTCCGCCTGAAGATCGACACCCACGACTACGAGACCAAGCGCGGGCACGCCCTCCGCTTCCTCGGTGCCGGGGACAAGGTCAAGGCCATGATCCAGTTCCGTGGCCGTGAGCAGCAGCGTCCGGAGATGGGCATCCGCCTGCTCCAGCGCTTCGCCGACGACGTCGCCGAAGTTGGCGTGGTGGAGTCCAGCCCCCGCATCGACGGCCGCAACATGGTCATGGTGGTTGGCCCGCTGAAGAACAAGGCCGAAGCCAAGGCTGAAGCACGCCGCGCCACGCAGCGTGCCGAGGCCAAGGCGCAGAACGAAGCCAAGGCTTCGGGACGCGTGGACACCTCCGGCGAGGACCAGGCCCCCCTGACGCAGTCACTGGCGGACCTCCTGCCGGAAGGTTTCACCGTGTCCACCGAACCGGAGGCTGCCGCTCCGGAGCAGGAAGCTCCGAAGCAGGAAGCCCCCAAGGTCGACGTTCCGAAGCAGGAAGCCCCCAAGGCTGCCGCTCCAAAGCAGGAGGCGCCGAAGGCTGCCGCTCCAAAGCAGGAGGCGCCGAAGGCTGCCGCTCCAAAGCAGGAGGCGCCGAAGGCTGCCGCTCCGAAGCAGGAAGCCCCCAAGGCGCCTGCGCCCAAGGCCGCCCCGGCTCCCAGGCCTGCGGCTGCCGCCAAGCCGGAAGCGGCCGCACCGGCGGCGCCGAAGCCGGCTGGTGTGCCTGCGCCGCCGAAGCCGGTGGCCAGGCCTGCTGCACCGAAGCCTGCTGCCCGCCCTGCCCCCAAGGCAGTGCCGAAGCCGGCCGGTAAGAAGACCAACTAGTTCACAGCTGCCGGGGCGTGTCCCCGGCAGTCAGCAACCAGCATGCTGCCCGCAGGGGTGGCTGCGCGATAGAACTGCCGGCCCCCGGGTCCGCAGAAACGTAAGGAGATCGGTTCCCATGCCGAAGATGAAGACCCACAGTGGTGCTAAGAAGCGCTTCAAGCTGACCGGCAGCGGCAAGCTGCGCCGCCAGCAGGCCAACCGCCGCCACTACCTGGAGCACAAGTCCAGCCGCCTGACCCGCCGCCTTGCCGGCGACAAGATCGTCTTCAAGGGCGACGCCAAGGTCATCCGGAAGATGCTCGGCATCTAGTTTCCAAGTTTATTGATGGACCGCCTACCGGTGGTCCGTCACCTGCCAAACAGCCTTCTCAGGCCGCCGGAACACCGGCAACAGATGCTTGGGATCAGATTTTCGAAGGAGTACGCACGTGGCACGTGTGAAGAGGGCGGTCAACGCCCACAAGAAGCGCCGGGTTGTTCTTGAACGGGCGAAGGGTTACCGCGGACAGCGTTCGCGCCTGTACCGCAAGGCCAAGGAACAGCTGCTGCACTCGTTTGTGTACAGCTACGGTGACCGCAAGAAGAAGAAGGGCGACTTCCGTCGCCTGTGGATCCAGCGCATCAACGCTGCTTCCCGCGCAAACGGCCTCACCTACAACCGCCTCATCCAGGGCCTGAAGGCCGCTGAGGTCGAGGTTGACCGCCGCATGCTGGCCGAGCTTGCCGTTTCTGACGCCAACGCCTTCGCCGCACTGGTCCAGGTGGCCAAGGACTCTCTGCCGGCAGACACCTCCGCCAAGAAGGTTGCCGCAGCCTAGTCAGCCGCTGCCGCCCCTCGCCTGAGGGGCCAGTTCAGGAACTGGAAGCGTCAGCTACTACAGTTCTTGTATGAACGAAACCGGGCGCCCGCAAGATCTTCCACTGTCCAATCCCCGAGCCGATCGGGTGAGGGACGTGGCAAAGCTTGCAGGGCGCCCGGCCCGTTTAAAGCGCGGCCAGTTCCTGGCTGAAGGGCCGCAAGCAGTCCGGGAGGCACTCAAACTCCACCAGCAGCGGCTTGCGGCAGGTGCTCCCGGGGTGGTCACCGAGGTGTTCGCCAGCGAAAGCTGCCTGGACCGATTTCCGGAGTTTGAAAAACTGGCGCAGGGCACAAACGCCCGGGTGGCCACCGACGACGTCCTGGCCGCCATGGCGGATACCGTCAACCCGCAGGGGATCGTCGCCGTCTGCCGTTTCGTGGATGTATCCCTGGCGGACGTGCTCGACGCCGGCCCCAGGTTGATTGCCGTACTGTGCCAGGTCAGGGACCCGGGCAACGCAGGCACCGTGCTGCGCGCGGCGGACTCCGCCGGCGCCGACGCCGTCGTTTTCACAGCGTCAAGCGTGGACATCTACAACCCCAAGGCGGTGCGCTCCACCGCCGGCTCGCTGTTCCACCTCCCCGTGGTGCTGGCCGCGGACTCCACCGAACTGGCCGCCGCATGCAAGGCCCGCGGCATCGGCGTCCTTGCCGCCGACGGTTACGGGCAACTGGACCTGGACGTCCTGCAGGATGAGAGCGCCCGCCGCAGGCTCACCGGCGCGGGCCCCGAATCCATATACGACCTCGCTCAACCCACCGCCTGGCTTTTCGGGAACGAGGCGCAGGGGCTTTCCGAAGAGGAGCTGGAACTTGCGGACCACCGGGTGGCCGTCCCCGTCTATGGCGCCGCTGAAAGCCTCAACCTCGGGACCGCGGCCACCGTCTGCCTCTACGCCAGCGCCCGGTCCCAGCGCCGGATCCAGGCTGCCGCGGCCACCGGAAGCGCAGGGTAGGACGGCGGCGGTAGGACGGCGCGCGTCCGTTCGTTGCTGTCGAGGGCATCAAGACGAGGGCACAAAGAAAGGCCCCGGAAATCCGGGGCCCCTTGGTTATTGATTGACAGAGTGCTTAGGGTGCGCGGCTGGCTTTTCCGCGTCCGGTGACTGCTCCGTAGATGCCGGCGACAACCAGGCCGCCGACGATTGCGAGGATCCAGGTGCCGAGGTCGAAGAAGGCAAGATCGCCCTTGTTGAACAGGAGGCTGCCAATCCAGCCGCCAACAATGGCTCCGACGACACCCAGGATGAGGCTGGTCACCCAGCCGCCGCCTACCCGTCCGGGCATAACGGCTTTAACGATGGCCCCAACTATCAGGCCCAAAATAATCCAAGCAAGAAAACCCATGTCTCCTCCTCATTGTGACCGGGATTAATAGTCCCGATGAGGCTCAAGCTAACATACGCACCCCCCAAAGTCAGTAGCTCAGGGGGCGGCGTTGCCGCATCGTTAGCCCGCCTTCCCGGTAGGGCATCGGTAAGGGCCACGGCTGCGTAAATCAGGCCTTCAGCGGCCTTTTGCGTTCCATCAGGCCGCTGAAGAGGGCGACGCCGAAACCGAGGAGCGCGAGGACGGCACCGACGAGTGCCGGGGCAACGAAGCCCCAGCCGAGGGCGATGACGAGGCCGCCGAGGAAGGCTCCCAGGGCATTGGCTACATTCAGTGCGGCGTGGTTGAGTGAGGATGCCAGCGAGGGTGCGTCCGGCGAGGCGTCCAGCAGCCGCGTCTGCAGGGCGGGAATCAGCATCGAGCCGGACGCTCCCACTACGAACACCATGACCATGGCACTCCACGGCCAGTGTGCTGCCACAGCGTAAACCACCAGGGCCACGGCAACGGCCGGGAGGACCCAATACAGGGTGCCCATGACGGATCTGTCGGCCAGCCTGCCGCCCACGATGTTCCCGGCCACCATGCCCAGCCCGTACAGCGCCACCACCAGGGGGATCAGTGCGGACGGGATGCCGGCCACCGCGGTCATGGTGTGGGCGATGTAGGTGTAGGTGGCGAAGAACCCGCCGAACCCCACGATCCCCACCAGGAGGGCCAGCCACACCTGGAGCCGCTTGAGGGCGCCGAGTTCACGCCTGATGCTGGCATCGGGGTGCGCAGCCTGGAAGGGTACGTACTTCCACACCATGCCCAACGCCAGCAGGCCAATGGCGCCCACCAGGACAAACAGCAGGCGCCAGCCGAACGTCTGGCCCATCCACGTGGCGAACGGTACCCCCACAACGTTCGAGACGCTCAGCCCGGCCATGACCATGGAAATTGCCCAGCCGCGCCGCGTAGGGGGAACCAGCGACGCGGCGATGACCGCGGCAACTCCAAAGAAGGCCCCGTGAGGGAGGCCGGCGGCAAAGCGGGATATGAGCATCGATCCGTAATCCGGGGCCACGTACGAGCTCAGGTTGGCCAGGGTAAAGAACAGCAGGAGCCTCATTGCCAGCTTCTTGCGGGGGAGCTTGGCGCCGACGGCGGCCAGCACCGGAGCGCCAACCACCACTCCCAGCGCGTAAGCGGAGATCAGGTGCCCGGCCTCGGGAGTGCTGATCCCCAGGCCCTGTTCCACTTCCTTCAGCAGGCCCATCATGGTGAACTCGGTGACGCCGATGCCTACACCGCCCATGGCCAGGGCAAGGATGGCCACTCCGATATTGGGGGCCTTGGTGCCGGCTGCCGTGGTCGGGGAAAGAACGCTGCTCATATGCCTGCTTTTCGAAGGGTGGAACGTGGAAGGGGGCGATGCCACGGCAGTGGGGCAGGAAGGTCCGGTCGGTGGGGCAAACCCAGGGTGGGCAGGACGTATTCCCGTGGCTTCCCTGGGGTGCCGCAGGCTGTTCCGGACATTCCCATTGTGGCCCATAGAATGAGCCGGTGACTGGACTGATACAGGTAGTGGGCGGAGCCGTGGTGGACAACCTGGCCCATCCGGCGGCACTCCTGGTGGCGCGGCGGAGCGCTCCCGAGCACCTGGCAGGGTTGTGGGAGTTTCCAGGGGGCAAGGTGGAACCCGGCGAGGAACCCGAAACGGCACTCGTGCGGGAACTGGCTGAGGAACTCGGCATCGCCGTGCGCCTGGGCCCGGAGCTGCCGGCGGAGGAGCCCCAGGGCTGGCCCCTGAATGAACGGGCCAGCATGCGGGTCTGGTTCGCCGAAGTGACCCGCGGCAACGCCCTGCCCCTTGAAGACCACGACGAACTGCGGTGGGTGGACCTGCAGGACCGGGAAGCGGTGCTTGGCCTCCCCTGGATCCC
Source organism: Pseudarthrobacter defluvii (assembly GCF_030816725.1). Taxonomy (NCBI): domain Bacteria; kingdom Bacillati; phylum Actinomycetota; class Actinomycetes; order Micrococcales; family Micrococcaceae; genus Pseudarthrobacter; species Pseudarthrobacter defluvii. The sequence goes on along the minus strand of NZ_JAUSYG010000001.1, from coordinate 2,693,991 downwards.
GGCGGACTATCCAATAGTCCGCAGCCTCCTGGACTCCGTAGCGGTGCCGGTGCAGGAGAGCCTGCGGCATGACTGAGTCCGGGACCTCAGAAGAGGGAGTCCTGCACGCCGGGCCGGGATGCCGATGAAGCAGCGGGGGAGCCTCCCGGAACCGCGGCGGGGATGCTGCCGGCCGGGTACTCCGCCTCCTCGACGCGCGGATCGTCCAGGTCCCGCTTGTCCAGGTCGCCGTCTTTCAGGTCCCTGTGGCTGAAGCCTGACGAATACGAAAAACCGTGGCGTGCCTTGAAGTAGCGGACCCTGCCGGCGAGCCACGTCCGGTATTCCTTGGAGGCGTAGGAGCCCGTTCCGTACAGCAGGCGGTAGCGGCCAGCAAGTTCGGGGTGGTTCGTGGCGATCCATTTCATGAACCATTCCCTGGTGCCTGGCTTCAAATACAGCGCACCCGCGCTGACTCCGGTTGCACCCGCGGCCGCCAGCGAGCCGAACAGCGCGTCCAGTGCTTCGTCGCTGTCGGACAGCCACGGCAGGATGGGCATGGCCATGACTCCGCAGGGCAGTCCCGCTTCACGCAGCCGGGACACCAGCCTGAGCCGGGCCCTCGGCCCGGGGGTGCCGGGTTCGATCGTCTCCGACAGGGCTTCATTGGTCATCGCCAGGGAAATGCCGAGCCCTACGGGAACCTGGGCGGCGGCGCTCTTGAGCAGCGAAATGTCCCGCGCCAGCAGGGTTCCCTTGGTGAGGATGGACAGGGGGGTGCCGGACTCGGCCAGGGCGCTGATGATTCCCGGCATGAGCCGGTACCGGCCCTCGGCCCGCTGGTAGGGGTCGGTGTTGGTGCCCAGCGCCACCTGCTGGCGCGTCCAGGAGGCCTTGTTCAGTTCCTTGCGCAGGACCTCCGCCGCATTGACCTTCACTACCACCTGGCTGTCGAAGTCCATGCCGGCGTCGAAATCCAAATAGGTGTGCGTCTTGCGGGCAAAGCAGTAGACGCAGGCGTGGCTGCAGCCCCGGTAGGGATTCACCGTCCATTCGAAAGGCATCTTCGACCCCGCCGGCACCCTGTTGAGCACCGACTTGGCAGTGACCTCGTGAAACGTGATCCCGGCGAACTCAGGCGTGGTGACGGAGCGGACCAGGCCAGCCAGCGGAAGCAGCGGCGGGGCGGCTGCACCAGCGGGGTTGGGCGTGGGCACCAGTGCTTGCGCTTCCCATCTCATGCCTCCATTCGAAAACATGTTCGAATGGAAGTCAAGGCCGCAACGCCCCGGGTGACCCGGTTCCCATTCAACGTCGCCTCAGTGGCGCAGTTCCCATGTGACGGTAACGGCGGCCTCCACCCGGTTCACGCCCGGTTCAACCGGCGGCCCTTCCGTGGCGGATGCCCGCTGCAGCCCGGCAAGCGGGACCGGTATCGGCGCCGGCCGCCCGTCTGTAACAGACAGCACCTGTCCCAGTGCGGCCGAGGCCAACGCGGCGTACTGCCCGGCGGTGCCGAGCGCGTCCTGCCACGCAGCGTCCCTGGCCTGCACCCGGATTGCCGAATCATCCGAGAGGACCAGCTGCAGGCTGTTCAGGCGGGCAGAGTCCCCAGCTGCGCGCACGGCCTCAGAAACGGTAGCCGATGCGCTGCCGAGGTCCCGCAGCCTCACCATGAGGCTGCCCCCGGCCACATAGCCCAGGAGTTTCTGGCCTTCGCCGTCCCGCCAGGCGAGGTCGGCCCGGACGGTCAGGCCTGCGGTACGGAGATCGGCAGGGGCAACGCCGCGGCCATGGAGGACCGAGCCCACAGCAGTCAGCGCTTCTCCGGCCGCCGCATACGCTTCGTGCACCGATCCGGCGCGGCACTCCACGCCCACTGAAACCAGCATCAGGTCCGGAGCGGCTTCGGCCCACCCCGTTCCCGTCACGGTGACCATTCCCGCTTCCACCCGAACGTCCGGGGTCTGGCCCATCACGCCCGCCTTCCTGTGAGGGGGTAACCGCCCGCGGCCAGCCCTGCCCGCCGTTCAAAAATGTTGGCCGTCCCGGGGTTGCCGGTACGCAGCACGGACCAGCCGGCGGCCGCCAGGTACAACGGGATGAACGGCAGCCCCAGGCACCACGCATACTGGCTGCAGTGCCGTTCCTCGTGCCCCAGGAGCGCCGGGCGGGACACCAGTTCCTCGGCCGTGCTGCGGCAAAGCACCACATTGCCCAGGGTGTAGGCGTGGGCAAAAGGCAACCGCCAGCGGTAGCCGGCTGCAAGGATCAAACCGCGCGGCCCCCGGCTGATGCGTGTCCGGGCGGCGAGGGCGACGGCGAGCCCCGCCAGGGTGCTCCCGTTGAGGAGGTTCGCTGCCCGCCTGAGCCGCTGGGCCGCCGTCGGGCCGTCAAGGGAACCCGCGCGCTGCCGCAAAGTCATGAGGCCATGGTAGCCGGAGGGTTCAACTAGACTGGAGGGCAGTGGCCGCCGGTCCTGCCGGCGAGCCCTGACCTGGTCATTGAATGCCGCTGAGGTTCAGCGCATTCATCCATGACCTGCCAGCGACGGACGCGCCGGGCGGGAAACCGCGCACGGCTGCCCGCCTGCCGGCAGCCACGACTCGTAGCTAAGAACAGTAGATGACTGAAACTTTGCCGGGCGCCGCCATTCCGAATCCCACGGATGAGGCCGCCATCAACGCCGCTGTAGACCAGGCCCTCACCGCCATCGCCGGTGCGGCCACCCTTGACGAGCTTAAGGCGGTGCGACTTGCCCACAGCGGCGAGAAGTCCCCGCTCAGCCTTGCCAACCGCGAGATCGGCCGCCTGCCCAAGGACCAGAAGGCGCTCGCCGGAAAGCTGATGGGTGCCTCCCGCGGAAAGGTCAACAAGGCGCTCGCCGAGCGCGCTGAAGTGCTGGAAGCCGAAAACGACGCCCGGATCCTGGTGGAGGAGACCGTTGACGTCACCGCCGCCCCGCGCCGCCGCCGTGCCGGCGCCCGCCACCCGCTTTCCACCCTGCAGGACCGCGTGGCGGACATCTTCGTGGGGATGGGCTGGGAGATCGCGGAGGGCCCCGAGGTGGAATCCGAGTGGTTCAACTTCGATGCCCTGAACTTCAAGCCGGACCACCCTGCCCGCGAAATGCAGGACACGTTCTTCGTGGAGCCGCCCGAAGCCCATCTGCTGATGCGCACCCACACCTCCCCAGTGCAGGTGCGTTCCATGCTGGAGCGCGAGGTGCCCATCTACGTGCTGTGCCCGGGCAAGGTGTTCCGCACCGACGAACTGGATGCCACGCATACCCCGGTGTTCCACCAGTTCGAAGGCCTCGCCATCGACAAGAACCTGAGCATGGCGGACCTGCGCGGCACCCTGGAGCACTTCGCCCGCCAGATGTTCGGCGATGAAGCCCAGATCCGGTTGCGGCCCAACTACTTCCCGTTCACGGAGCCCTCCGCGGAGCTGGACATCTTCCACCCCGGCGCCAAGGGCGGCCCGGCCTGGATCGAGTGGGGCGGCTGCGGCATGGTCAACCCCAACGTCCTGCGCGCCGCAGGCATCGACCCCGAGGTCTATTCAGGTTTTGCCTTCGGCATGGGCATCGAGCGCACCCTCATGTTCCGCAACGAGGTGGGGGACATGCGCGACATGATCGAAGGCGATGTACGGTTCAGCGAGCACTTCGGGATGGAGATCTAACAGTGCGTATCCCACTTTCCTGGCTGCGTGAATTCGCAGCAGTACCGGCCGGAGCAACGGCCGAAGACGTCATGGAAGAACTGGTCAAGGTCGGCTTTGAAGAAGAAGCCGTCCACCGTCCCACGGACACCCTCCAGGGCCCCGTGGTGGTGGGCCAGGTCCTGAGCCTGGTCAAGGAACCGCAGACCAACGGCAAGACCATCAACTGGTGCCAGGTCCGCGTTGTCCCCGAAGGCAAGGAACAGACCCTCATCGGGGACGGCATCGACCCCTCCGGCGTGCAGGGCATCGTTTGCGGAGCCCACAACTTTGTTGAGGGCGACAAGGTTGTGGTCACCCTCCCGGGCGCAGTGCTGCCCGGCGACTTCCGCATCTCCGCGCGGAAGACCTACGGACACCTCTCTGCCGGCATGATCGCCTCCGTCCGCGAACTGGGCATCGGCGAGGACCACGACGGCATCCTGGTACTGTCCCGCATCGGGCTGGACCCGGAAGTGGGCACTGACGCCATGGAGCTGCTGGGCCTCTACGACCAGGCAGCGGAAATCAACGTCACGCCGGACCGCGGCTACGCCTTCTCCATCCGCGGCGTGGCCCGCGAGTACGCGCACGCCACCGGCACAAGCTTCACGGACCCGGCCAGCAAGGTCCAGGCCCCCGCGGAGCTGTCCGGCGGCTACGGCATCAAGCTCAACGACGACGCCCCCATCTACGGCAAGCCCGGCTGCGACCGCTTCGTGGCGCGGACCGTTCGCGGTGTGGATGCCACCCGTCCCACCCCGCCGTGGATGGTTTCCCGGCTCCGGCTGGCTGGCGTCCGCTCCATCTCGCTGCCCGTGGACATCTCCAACTACGTGATGTTTGAGCTGGGCCAGCCCACGCACTGCTACGACCTGGACAAGCTCTCCGGGGACATCGTTGTGCGCCGCGCGTCCGCCGGTGAAAAGATCACCACCCTGGACGGCAAGGAACGCACCCTTGACGCTGAGGACCTGCTCATCACCGACGACTCCGGCGCCATCGGCATCGCAGGCGTCATGGGCGGAGCGGCAACCGAGGTGGGCAATTCGACGTCGAACATCCTGGTGGAGTCCGCGCACTTCGACGAGGTGTCCATTGGGCGTTCACGCCGCCGGCACAAGCTGCCGTCCGAGGCGTCCAAGCGCTTTGAGCGCGGCGTGGACTGGCAGGTGGCGGCCATCGCCGCCCAGCGCGTGGTGGACCTCCTGGTGGAACTCGCCGGGGGTACCGCCGACGAAGCGGGAACAGATGTTGGGACTGCCCCGGAAACCGTCGCCATCGAGCTGCCGGCCGGCTTCGCCGCCGCCCGCATCGGCGTCGATTTCACTGAGGACCAGATTGTCACCTCCCTTGAGGACCTGGGCGCGGCAGTGGTCAAGAACGACGGCGGCTGGACCGTCACGCCGCCGAGCTGGCGCAGCGACCTGGAGACCAAGGAAGACCTGACGGAGGAAATCGCCCGGCTGGTGGGCTACGACAAGATCCCCGCCACGCTTCCGGTGGCCCCTCCCGGCCGCGGGCTCACCCGGGTCCAGCAGCAGCGCCGGCGCCTGATCCAGGCCCTGGCGGACTTCGGCCTCACCGAGGTGCTGGCCTACCCGTTTGTGTCGAAGGCAGCCAACGACACCTTCGGCGTGGCTGAAGAGGGAGGTTCGCGGACCGCCCTCAAGCTGGCCAATCCGATCAGCGAGGAGCACGGCTACCTGCGCACCTCGATCCTGCCGGGGCTGATCGAGGTGGCCAAGCGCAACCACTCGCGGGGCTTCCGTGACCTGGCGCTCTTCGAGTCGGGCCTGGTGTTCCTGCCCGGCGAAAGCGTGGGCACCGCTTCCATCCCGCCGCTGGGCGCCAAGCCTGCAGACGAGGTTCTTGACGCGCTGTTCGACGGCGTCCCGGACCAGCCGTTCCACCTCGCCGCAGTCCTTACCGGACACGATTCGCCGGCCGCCGCTTCGCACACGCCCCGTGCGTGGGACTGGGCCGACGCACTGGATGTTGCCCGCCTTGCCGGCGATGTCCTCGGCGTGGACCTGGTTGTCAGCCAGGGCCACCACCAGGCGTTCCACCCCGGCCGCACCGCCCGGCTTGCCCTTCGTACCGGCGAGACCGTTGGCTACGCGGGTGAACTGCACCCCAAGCTGCTGGCGGCGTCGGACATGCCCGCCCGTTCGGTGGCTCTTGAAATCAACGCCGACGCCCTGTTCGAGGCAGCTCCGGACGTCATCGTGGCCCGCCACATCTCCACGTTCCCGGTGGCCACCCAGGACGTGGCGCTCGTGGTCCCCGCCGACGTGCCGGCAGACGAGGTCCTTGCCGCCCTGCGTGAAGGCGCCGGAGAGCTGCTGGAAGACGTGGCCCTGTTCGACGTTTACGCGGGCAAGGGCATCGAGGACGGCAAGAAGTCGCTGGCCTTCGGGCTCCGCTTCCGGGCCGCCGACCGGACCCTGACCGCTGACGAGGCCTCGGCGGCGCGTGAAGCCGCAGTTGCCCTGGCCGCCGAACGCTTCGGAGCAGTCCAGCGGTAGCTGGGCGCTTCCGGAAGCCAAGAGTCCCCGCAACCTGGAATGGTTGCGGGGACTTTCTTTGTTGGCTGGCGACCCTGCGTCAGGGAACCAGGAGAACCTTCCCCGTGGTCTTGCGGCCCTCGAGGTCGCGGTGCGCCTGCCCGGCCTGGCTGAGCGGGTAGCGCGCACCGATCCGGACCTTCAGGCTGCCGTCGGACGCGGCGGCGAACACCTCGTCCGAGCGCCAGCGCCGCTCCGCCGCGTCCCGCAGGTAGTGGCCCATGGTGGGGCGCGTCAGGAACAGGGAACCCGCGGCGTTGAGGCGCTGGGGGTCGAACGGCGGAACGGGGCCGGAGGCCGCTCCGAACAGCACCAGCATTCCCCGGATCCGCAACGCTGCGAGGGAGCCGTCGAAGGTGTCCTTCCCCACGCCGTCGTAGGCGACGTCCACGCCGGTGCCGCTGGTAATCTCCCTGACCCGCTCCGCAAAGCCGTCGTAGCGCAGCACGTGGTCCGCGCCGGCGTCGAGCGCGAGCTGTTCCTTCCCGTCAGTGGAGACTGTGGTGATGACTTCAGCGCCTCGTGCCTTGAGCAGCTGGATCAGCAGCAGCCCCACACCGCCGGCCCCGGCATGCAGCAGGACCTTGTGGCCGGGCTCCACCTTGAACGTGGAATTCATCAGGTAGTGGGCGGTGACTCCTTGCAAGGGGAGTGCTGCGGCGGTAAAGATGTCCAGCCCCTTCGGCACCGGCAGCGCTGCATCCTCGTCCACCAGTGCGTAATCCGCGTAGCAGTTGATGCCTTCGGCGGTGGCCACCCGGTCACCCACTGCGAAGCCGGTGACGCCTTCGCCCACTGCCTCGACCGTGCCGGCAGCCTCCGAGCCGGGCGTGAAGGGGTATTGGACTTTGTAGGTGCCGCTGCGCTTGTAGGTATCGATGAAGTTGACGCCCGCCGCCCCGACTTTGAACAGGATCTGCCCGGGGCCTGGAACAGGGGGCTCGACCTCTGCGTACTCAAGGACTTCCGGTCCGCCTGCCTGCCGTGCGACGATTGCGTGCGTCATGGCTCTCCTTTCGCGGGTCCCGGCGTCTCCGGCCCCGGCTGCCGAAACCATCCTAGGGACAGCGTGTGCCAGGAGGGCAAGCACCTGCCATAGGCCGGGAAACGGAATGCATAACTATCGGGACCAGTGCATAACTATTGCTGTATAGTCGGAGCATGACTATTTCTGTTGCGGTTTCGGGAGCCAGCGGCTACGCCGGAGGAGAGGTCCTCCGGCTTCTTGCCGGGCATCCCGGAGTGACCATCGGTGCCATCACGGCCCACAGCAACGCCGGTTCGCGCCTGGGTGAGCTGCAGCCGCACCTGCATGGGCTGGCCAGCCGCATCCTTGAAGACACCACCGTGGAAAACCTCTCGGGTCATGACGTTGTCTTCCTCGCCCTGCCGCATGGTGCTTCCGCTGAAATCGCCGCCCAGCTGCCGGAAGGTACTGTGGTCATCGACGCCGGCGCCGACCACCGCCTCGAAGACCCCGCCGCTTGGGAAAAGTTCTACGGCTCCGCCTACGCGGGCACTTGGCCGTACGGACTTCCGGAGCTGCCCGGCCAGCGCGAGGCCCTCAAGGGCGCCAAGCGCATCGCTGTTCCCGGCTGCTACCCAACCTCAGCCCTCCTGGCGCTGACCCCCGGGTTTGCTGCCCACCTGCTGGAGCCCGACGACGTCGTAATCGTTTCCGCGTCCGGCACCTCCGGCGCGGGCAAGGCCGCCAAGGTCAACCTGATCGGCTCCGAGGTCATGGGCTCCATGAGCCCCTACGGTGTGGGTGGCGGGCACCGGCACACTCCGGAAATCGAGCAGGGCCTGTCCAACGCGGCGGGGGAGCAGGTCACCGTATCGTTCACGCCCACCCTTGCCCCGATGAGCCGCGGCATCCTGACCACCGCCACGGCCAAGGTCAAGGCCGGCACCACGGCGGCCGAGTTGCGCCTGGCCTGGGCGGAGGCGTACGAGGATGAGCCGTTCGTCCACCTGCTGCCGGAAGGCCAGTGGCCCACGACCAAATCGGTCCAGAGCTCCAACCATGCCGCCATGCAGCTGGCCTTCGACGCCCACACCGGACGGGTGATCGTCACCTGCGTGATCGACAACCTCACCAAGGGCACTGCCGGCGGCGCCGTGCAGTCCATGAACATTGCACTCGGCCTGCCGGAAACCGCCGGCCTCAACCTGCAGGGAGTAGCCCCGTGACCATCACCGCACCCCAAGGATTCCGCGCTGCCGGCGTCACCGCCGGGCTCAAGGCCTCCGGCAACCCGGACCTCGCCCTGGTCGTCAATGACGGACCGTCCAAGGCCGCCGCCGCCGTCTTCACCAGCAACCGGGTGGCAGCAGCCCCCGTGCACTGGTCCCGCCAGGTGGTCTCCGACGGCCGGGTGGACGCCGTCATCCTCAACTCCGGTGGAGCCAACGCCTGCACCGGCCCCACCGGTTTCCAGAACACCCACAGCACTGCGGAAAAGGTGGCAGAGGTCCTGGGGATCTCCGCTACCGACGTCTTCGTCTGCTCCACCGGGCTGATCGGCGAGCAGCTGCCCATGGACAAGATCCTGCCAGGGGTGGAGGCTGCCGCAGAAGCGCTCAGCACCGACGGCGGACCGGACGCAGGCACCGCCATCATGACCACCGACAGCGTGCCCAAGTCCGCCCTCTTCATCGGTACCGACGCCGACGGCCAGGAGTTCAGCATCGGCGGCATCGCCAAGGGCGCCGGCATGCTGGCACCCGGGCTGGCCACCATGCTGGTGGTGCTCACCACCGACGCCGATGTGCAGCCGGAAATGCTCGACGTCGTCCTGCGCGATGCCACCCGCGTTAGCTTTGACCGCGCAGACTCGGACGGATGCATGTCCACCAACGACACCGTGGTCCTGCTGGCGTCCGCGGCTTCCGGTGCCGTCCCCTCCGCCGAAGCCTTTGGAGCCGGGCTCACCCAAGTCTGCGCCGAGTTGGCCAGGAAGCTGATCGCCGATGCCGAGGGCGCCAGCCACGACATCGCCATCCGGACCTTCAACGCGGCCAGTGAAGCCGACGCCGAGACGGTCAGCCGCTCCGTGGCCCGCTCCAACCTCTTCAAGGCCGCTATCTTCGGCAAGGACCCCAACTGGGGACGTGTGCTCTCCGCCGTGGGCACCACCGACGCCGCCTTCGAGCCGGACAAACTCAACGTGGCCATGAACGGCATCCAGATCTGCCGGAGCGGCAGCATCGGCGATGACCGCAGCCTGGTGGACCTGGAACCCCGCGAGGTCCTGGTGGAGATCGACCTGCAGGCAGGCGACGCCGAGGCCACCATCTGGACGAACGACCTCACCCACGACTACGTCCACGAAAACAGCGCCTACTCCAGCTAGCCAGGGCCCGGGTACCAACCGCTGTGGAAAGTGACTCCATGAACACCCAGACGCGTGAAACCACCACCATGTCCGCCGCGCAGGACAAGGCTGAAACCCTGATCGAGGCCCTGCCCTGGATCCAGCGGTTCGCCGGCAGCATCATGGTGGTCAAGTACGGCGGAAACGCCATGGTCAACGACGACCTCCGGCGCGCCTTCGCCGAGGACATCGTCTTCCTCCACCACGTGGGCATCCACCCCGTTGTGGTCCACGGCGGGGGCCCGCAGATCAACTCCATGCTGGGCCGGCTGGGCATCGAGTCCGAATTCAAGGGCGGCCTCCGGGTCACCACACCAGAGGCCATGGAAGTGGTCCGCATGGTCCTCACCGGGCAGGTGGGCCGCGAACTGGTGGGCCTCATCAACTCCCACGGGCCCTACGCCGTCGGCATGTCCGGGGAAGACGGCGGCCTGCTCCGCGCCGTCCGCACCGGCACCGTGGTGGACGGCGAGGAAGTGGACCTTGGGCTGGTGGGCGAGGTGGTCGGCGTCGACCCCGCCGGCATCATGGACATCCTCGACGCCGGACGCATCCCCGTGATCTCCACCGTCGCCCCGGAGATTGTCGACGGCGGAGAAGGCGTAGCGGGCGCCGTCCGGTTCCAGCCCACCGGCCAGGTCCTGAACGTCAACGCGGATACCGCAGCGGCAGCCGTCGCCTCGGCGCTCGGTGCCACCAAGCTGGTGATCCTGACCGACGTCGAAGGCCTTTACGCCAACTGGCCGGACAAGTCATCCCTGATCTCCTCCATAACGGCCTCCGAACTGCGGGAAATGCTGCCAAGGCTCCAATCCGGCATGATCCCCAAGATGGCCGCCTGCCTGAAGGCCGTTGACGAGGGCGTGGAGCGGGCACACATCGTGGACGGGCGCCTGGCGCACTCCATGCTTCTTGAAACATTTACGACGGCGGGCATCGGCACCCAGGTAGTCCCGGACGAGGAGATCAACGGATGAACACCGTGGAAAAATCATCAGTGAATGAGCTGGTGGAAACCACCGGCCACGCCGGCTCCGAGTGGCTGGCCCGCTACTCTTCTTCGCTGATGAACGTGTTCGGAACGCCGCAGCGCGTCCTGGTCCGCGGCGCCGGTTGCCTGGTGTGGGATGCCGACGGCAAGGAGTACCTGGACCTCCTGGGCGGTATCGCCGTGAACGCGCTGGGCCATGCCCACCCCTTCGTGACGTCGGTCATTGCCAGTCAGCTGGCCACGCTGGGCCACGTCTCCAACTTCTTTACCAGCCCCACCCAGGTGGCGCTGGCCGAAAAACTCCTGGAACTGGCCCATGCCCCGGCGGGCTCCAAGGTGTTCTTCAGCAACTCCGGCACCGAAGCGAACGAGGCCGCTTTCAAATTGGCCCGCCGCAACACCGGGGATGGCCAGATAAAGCGGACCAAAATCATCGCCCTCGAAGGCGCCTTCCACGGCCGGACCATGGGCGCGCTGGCGCTGACCGCCAAGGAGGCCTACCGGACGCCCTTCGAGCCGCTGCCCGGCGGCGTGGTGCACATCCCGTTCGGCGACATCGCCGCGCTGGAGGCAGCCGTGGACGAAACCGTCGCTGCCGTCTTCCTTGAGCCCATCCAGGGCGAGGCCGGCGTCCGGCCGCTGCCGCCGGGCTACCTGAAGGCCGCGCGGGAAGCCACCAGCAAAGCGGGTGCCCTGCTGATCCTGGACGAGGTCCAGACCGGCATCGGCCGGACCGGGAAGTGGTTGGCCAGCGAGGATGCCGGGATTGTTCCCGACGCCATCACCCTGGCCAAGGGACTGGGCGGCGGGTTCCCCATCGGTGCCCTGATCACCTTTGGTGAGGCGGCGTCGTCGTTGTTGTCCGCCGGCCAGCACGGCACTACGTTTGGCGGCAACCCGGTGGCAACGGCCGCCGCCCTCGCCACCCTCCACGCGCTCGAAAGCCAGAATGTGCTCGCCAACGCCGTGGACGTGGGGGAGCACCTGCGCTCGGCGCTGGCTGCAATCCCCGGCGTCACCGAAGTCCGGGGCGAAGGACTGCTCATCGGCTTCGACCTGGACGCTGACGTTGCCCCGGCCGCGGTGCAGGCTGCCCTCGACGCCGGTTTCATCATCAACAGCCCTGGCCCTCGCACCATCCGCCTGGCACCCCCGCTGATCCTCACCACCGCGCAGGCCGACGCCTTCCTGACCGCATTCCCGGCAATCCTCCAAGCAGCAAAGGACGCCCAGTGACAACCGCAACCCGGCACTTCCTCAAGGACACCGACCTCAGCCCCGCCGAACAGGCAGAGGTGCTGGAACTCGCCGCCCGCATGAAGGCCGCCCCCTACAGCGTCCAGCCGTATGCCGCGGAGGGCAGCGGCCGCAAGACCGTGGCCGTCATCTTCGACAAGACCTCCACCCGGACCCGCGTCTCCTTTGCCACCGGGATCGCGGACATGGGCGGCAACGCCCTTATCATCAACCCCGGCGAAGCGCAGATCGGGCACAAGGAATCCGTGGAGGACACCGCCAGGGTGCTCGAACGGATGGTGTCCACCATCGTGTGGCGCACCGGAGCGCACGCCGGCCTGGTGGCCATGGCGGAGAACTCCAGGGTGCCGGTCATCAACGCCCTCTGCGACGACTACCACCCATGCCAGCTCCTGGCGGACCTGCTCGCCGTCAAGGAACACAAGGGCGAACTCAAGGGGCTCACCATGAGCTACCTGGGCGATGCCGCGAACAACATGGCCAACTCCTACATGCTGGCCGGCGTCACGGCCGGCATGCACGTCCGGATCGCCGGACCGGAGGGTTACCTGCCGGCTGCGGAGATCGTGGCGGCCGCCGAGGAGCGTGCGGCGGAAACCGGCGGCTCCGTGCTCATCACCGCTGATGCCAGGGAAGCCCTGAAGGGCGCCGACGTCGTGGCCACCGACACCTGGGTCTCCATGGGACAGGAAGCCGAGAAGGAAGCCCGGCTGCAGCTGTTCCGGGACTACTCCGTGGACTCGGGCGCCATGGCACTGGCTGCGGATGACGCCGTCGTACTGCACTGCCTGCCTGCCTACCGCGGCTACGAGATCTCGGCGGACGTCATCGACGGCCCGCAGTCCATCGTCTGGGACGAGGCGGAAAACCGCCTGCATGCCCAGAAGGCGCTGATGGCCTGGCTGATGCACCGCTCCGGGCTGGCTTTCGTTGACGGCCTTTCGCCGGTGGAAGGCACCGGAGAGAGCACGTTCTAGTGTCCGCGCAGCCGTCCTCCCCGGGCACCAGCCCGGCCACCAAGACCGCCCGGCAGGCGCGCATCACGGCCATCCTCACCGGGCAGTCCGTGCGTTCCCAGGCGGAGCTTGCGGCGCTGCTGGCGGACGACGGCGTGCAGGTCACCCAGGCCACCCTGTCCCGGGACCTCGTGGAACTGGGCGCCGTCCGAGTCCGCGGCAAGGAAGGCGTGCTGGTGTACGCCGTCCCTGGTGAAGGCGGCGAACGAGCGGCGAAGAGCGGGGTGACGCAGGAAATCCTGGACGCGCGGCTGGCCCGGCTGTGCAGCGAACTGCTGGTTACGGCGGAAGCCTCCGCCAACATCGCCGTCCTGCGGACCCCGCCGGGAGCCGCCAACTTCCTGGCCCTGGCCATCGACCACTCGGTGATGCCGTCCATCCTGGGCACCATCGCCGGTGACGATACCGTCCTGCTGGTCTCCCGCGACCCGCTGGGCGGCCCGGACCTCGCCGCCCGCTTCCTGCAGCTGGCCGAGGAAGCCGGGCAATAAGCTTGAAGACAAACAATCAACCAAACCCCAACAAGGAGCATTTAAAGTGACTGAACGCATTGTGCTGGCCTACTCCGGCGGCCTGGACACGTCCGTCGCCATCGGCTGGATCGGTGAAGCCACCGGTGCCGAGGTCATCGCCGTGGCGGTGGACGTCGGACAGGGCGGCGAATCGCTGGAAACCATCCGCCAGCGCGCCTTGGGCTGCGGCGCCGTGGAGGCCTACGTGGCCGACGCATCGGACGAGTTCGCCAACGAATACTGCGTCCCCACGCTGAAGGCCAACGCCCTCTACCAGGGCCACTACCCGCTGGTCTCCGCCATCTCCCGCCCGGTCATCGTCAAGCACCTGGTGAAGGCAGCCCGCGAATTCGGCGCCACCACCGTGGCCCACGGCTGCACCGGTAAGGGCAACGACCAGGTCCGCTTCGAAGTGGGCATCCAGACCCTGGGCCCGGACCTGAAGTGCATCGCACCGGTCCGCGACCTCGCCCTGACCCGCGACAAGGCCATCGCCTTCGCCGAGGAAAAGGGACTGCCCATCGAGACCACCAAGAAGAACCCGTACTCCATTGACCAGAACGTCTGGGGACGCGCCGTGGAAACCGGCTACCTCGAGGACATCTGGAACGCCCCCACCAAGGACATCTACGACTACACCGCCACCCCGGAGTTCCCGCCGGCACCGGATGAGGTCACCATCTCCTTCGAAGCCGGCGTGCCGGTCGCGATCGACGGCGTCAAGGTCACCCCGCTGCAGGCCATCAAGGAACTGAACCGCCGCGCCGGTGCCCAGGGCGTGGGCCGCATCGACGTCGTCGAGGACCGCCTGGTGGGCATCAAGTCCCGCGAAATCTACGAGGCCCCCGGCGCCATGGCGCTGATCACCGCCCACAAGCACCTCGAGGACATCACCGTCGAGCGCGAGCAGGCCCGCTTCAAGGCAACGGTTGGCCAGCGCTGGGCCGAGCTGGTCTACGACGGCCAGTGGTTCTCCCCGCTGAAGCGCTCCCTGGACGCCTTCATCGAGGACACCCAGAAGTACGTCACCGGCGACATCCGCATGACCCTGCACGGCGGCCAGGCCATCGTCAACGGACGCCGCTCCGACACCTCGCTGTACGACTTCTCGCTGGCCACCTACGACACCGGTGACACCTTCGACCAGTCCCAGGCCAAGGGCTTCATCGAGCTGTGGGGCATGTCCGCCAAGGTCGCCTCCGGCCGCGACATCCGCGTCGCAGGGAAGTAGCCCCTGTGGCTGAGCAAAAAACCGAGGCGACTAACGCAGGTGCCCTGTGGGGAGGCCGGTTCGCCGGCGGCCCTGCGGACGCCCTCGCGGCGCTGAGCAAGTCCACCCACTTCGACTGGCGGCTGGCACGCTACGACATCGCCGGCTCCAAGGCGCACGCCCGGGTGCTGCACAAAGCAGGCCTGCTGGACGACGCCGAGCTGGAAGGCATGCTTGCCGCCCTGACGCAGCTGGACGAGGACGTGGCCTCCGGCGCCTACCTGCCGGCGGAGTCCGATGAGGACGTGCACGGTTCGCTGGAGCGTGGGCTGATCGAGCGAACCGGCGCCCAGCTGGGCGGCAAGCTCCGGGCCGGCCGGTCCCGCAACGACCAGGTGGCAACGCTGGGCCGCATGTTCCTGCGCGACCACGCCAGGATCATCGCCCGCGGCGTGCTGGCCACGGTCGACGCGCTCGTGGAGCAGGCCAAGGTGCACCATGGTGTTGCCATGCCGGGCCGCACCCATCTGCAGCACGCCCAGCCGGTCCTGCTCAGCCACCACCTGCTGGCCCACGCCTGGGCGCTGCTGCGCGATGTGCAGCGGCTGCAGGACTGGGATAAGCGGGCAGGGGTGTCGCCCTACGGTTCCGGTGCGCTGGCCGGTTCCTCGCTGGGCCTGGACCCGGAAGCAGTGGCTGCGGATCTCGGATTTTTCTCCGCCGTGCACAACTCGATCGACGGCACCGCGTCCCGCGATGTCTTCGCCGAGTTCGCGTGGGTCTGCTCGATGATCGGCGTTGACCTGTCGCGGATCTCCGAGGAAGTCATCTTCTGGGCTACCAAGGAGTTCTCCTTCGTCACGCTGCATGACTCCTACTCCACGGGGTCCTCGATCATGCCGCAGAAAAAGAACCCGGACGTCGCCGAGCTGGCCCGCGGCAAGGCGGGGCGCCTCATCGGCAACCTGACCGGTCTGCTGGCCACGCTCAAGGGCCTGCCGCTGGCGTACAACCGAGACCTGCAGGAGGACAAGGAGCCGGTGTTCGATGCCGCAGACACCCTGGAGCTGCTGCTCCCGGCCGTGTCCGGCATGATCGCGACGCTCAAGTTCAACACGGAGCGGATGGAATCGCTGGCCCCGCAGGGGTTCGCGCTGGCCACCGACATCGCCGAATGGCTGGTCCGCCAGGGCGTGCCGTTCCGCGAGGCGCACGAGCTGTCCGGTGCCGCCGTCAAGCAGGCCGAGTCCCGCGGCGTGGAGCTGTGGGACCTGACGGACGACGAGTACGCGGCGATCTCGGAGCACCTCACTCCCGAGGTCCGCACCGTCCTCTCCACCGAGGGCTCGCTCAACAGCCGCAACTCCCAGGGCGGGACGGCGCCGGCCGCCGTCGAACGCCAACTGGCCGCGCTGGAAGGCGAACTGGCCGGGGTCCGGGAGTACGCCGGCTGAAACGCCCACTCACTTCCTGCATATTTTGGGCCAACGCCCGCTCACTCTCCTTAGGAAAGTGAGCGGGCGTCGTCCTTTAACCTGCGATACCTGAGCGGGCGTTGGGGGTTGAGGGCCGTTACCCGCCGCTAGGCTGGGGCCATGAGCGAAACCTTCCGCAAGTTCCTTCGCACCCTGCCCGACTTTCCGTCAGACCTGCCTGGCTTCGACCCGGAGAACGCACCGCAGGACCCGGCATTGCTCTTCAAGCAGTGGCTGGACGAGGCGCTGGACGCGGGGGAGCAGCAGCCGCACGCCTTCAGCCTGGCCACAGTTGGGGAGGCCACCGACGGCGGCACGCAGCCGTCCTCCCGGATGCTGATCCTGAAAAACATTGGCGACGACGGCTGGCACTTCGCCACGTCCCGCACCTCCCGCAAGGGCCGGGAGCTGGAAAAGTCACCAAGGGCAGCGATGAATTTCTACTGGGCAGGCCTGGGCCGGCAGGTCCGGGTGGCAGGTACCGTCACCGAGCTCTCCGCCGAGGCGTCCGCCGTCGACTGGCACGAGCGGCCGCGGGCAGACGGCAGCGACAATCCGGGGTGGCAGCTCTACGCCGTTCAGCCGGTTGAGATCGAGTTCTGGCAGGCCAGCAATGACGGCCGGCATGTGCGCCACCGGGTTGGGCCTGACGGAAGCCCCTTGGACGAACCGCTCGGCTAGGCTGGCCGCATGACCTCTCCTTCCCCTGCAGACCTGCTCGCCGGAATCCATCAAGCCGCCGTCGCCGTCGCCTCCGATGTCTCCAAGCTCACCGACGAGGACGTGAAGGCTCCGTCAGCCCTGCCCGGCTGGACGCGGGGGCACATTCTGGCCCACCTGACGGGCATCTCCAATGCCATGGCGCGCCAACTTGAGTACGCCGCGCGGGGAGAGACCATTGAGCTGTACGACGGCGGCATGGAGGGCCGGAACAAGGCCATCGACATGGCTGCCGGCCACGATGCCGCCACTCACCGGGAAGACCTGTCCGCCGGCCTCAAGCGTGCACTGCACGCGTTCGATGCGTTGCCCGGCGTCAAGGATTCGTCCGCGAACCAGACCGGCTGGTGGGCGCCCATTTCCTTCAGGCGGGGAGTGGTCCTGGACGGCGGACTGGCGCTGTGGCGCGAGCTGGTCATCCATAATGCCGACCTGCTGACGGGCCGGGGACCGGAGACCTGGAGCCGTCCGTTCTGTGAGCACCTGTTCGACTTCCTGGCCGCCCGCGTGCCCCAAGAGGAGAAAGTGTTGCTGCAGCCGCTTGGCCTGACTCCGGTGAGTATCGGCAGCGGCACCCGCTCTACCGTAGTCAGCGGCATGATCACCGACATCGCGGCCTGGCTCGCCGGGCGGCAGCCGTCGCTGGACAGCCTCCGGGCCACCGCTGCCGGGGACGGCGCAGACCTTCCCGGCCTGCTGCCCTGGCCCTCGGCGATGCCGGACCCCAAGTAGCGATTCGTTGCTCCAGCACTTCTGGTCCCTAAACCGGGGTTTTAGGGACCAAAAGTGATGGAGCAACCCAGGGGGCAGGGGAGGGAGTGGTCAGGCGGCCTCGCGGGCCAGCAGGCTTTCCTTGATGCGCAGGCCCCAGCGGAAGCCGCCCAGTGAACCGTCCGTCCGGATCACGCGGTGGCAAGGCACGAACAGGGCCGCTGCATTGAACGCGCAGGCGCTGGCGGCGGCCCGGACTGCACGCGGGTTACCGGCCAGGGCCGCGTACTCGGTGTACGTGACGGGTGAACCGGGCTTGACCTGCCGCAGCACGTCCCAGGCGTGGGCGCGGAACGGGCCGGACTGCTGAAGGACCGGCACGGCCATGGCCGGTTCAGGGTCACCGGCATAAAAGGCCTCGACGGCGGATGAGATCCCGCCCAGGTCTGTCACCTCTTCGACGGTGGCGGGCCGGAGCGTGGGGTGGACCTGTCCGGTCAGTTCGGCAAGGCTGGCGGTCCAGCCCGAGGCCAGGACCATTCCGTCCCGGGCGAGGACGGTGAAGGGCCCGTCCGGTGTGGCCAGCTGCAGGAGTTCGGCTTTCATGGCATTCCTTTCTCAGGAACGGTGGTTGTCGGGGCGGGCAGGGCCGCAGCGCGCCAGAGGTGCATGGTGGCGTAGGAACGCCACGGGCTGGTTTCGCGGAAGTCGGGGCTCAGGGCGTTGTTCCCATTATCGAGGGCGCGCATTCCGTTCCGGACCGCGGCGTCGTTGGCAAGGAAGATGTCCGGGGCGCCGAGGACGCGCATCGCCACATACCCCACGGTCCATGGCCCCACCCCGGGCAACGGCAGCAGTTTCGTGCGAAGGCTGGCAAGGTCGTCGCCGTACCCGAACTCGAGGTGCCCTTCAGCCATCCCTGCCGCGGCCTGCAGCAGCGACTCGATCCGGCGCCGGGGACCGCGCAGCAGGTGTCCGGCCGCCGCGATTTCCGGGGGAGTGGGAAACATCCGGTCCAAACCCTCGCCGGGAGCACTGGAAGGACTGCCGGCCGCCGACAGCTGAGTCAACGCCGTCCGGGCTGCCGCCACCGTGATTTGCTGGCCCACCATGGCCCGGACCAGCAGTTCCTGTGGATCCAGCGCGCCCGGCAGCCGCATCCCCGGGGCATCAGCTACGGATGCGGCGAGCCTGGGATCGGCGGCGAGGGCGCTGTCGATCGCTTCCGGGTCGGCATCGAGGTCGAAGAGCCTGCGCACGCGGCTCAGCAACGCCGGAAGGTCGCGCAGGTCCACCGCGCCGACGGTGAGCGTCAGCGGCCGTTCCCGGCTGCCGCCGTCGTACTCCACCTTGAAGCGCGCGTCGCCGTGGGGGAGCCGGAGGGTCCGGCCGTAGGAGGTGGCGGTGCCCTCCTCAATCCCTGGGACGGCGCGGACTGCAAGGAAGGAGAAGATGCCCGGGTCGAAGGGTGTGCGGTAGGGCAGTCCCAACGTCAAGGCAGTGCTGCCGCCGCCGGGCGCCGGATGCCGGACCGTTTTGCGCACTGCCGTGGGCGTCATGGCAAACACCTCGGCAATGGTCTCGTTGAACTGCCTGATGCTGCTGAAACCGGCCGCAAAGGCGACATCGGCGAGTTTCATGGAGGTGGAAACCAGCAACGTGCGGGCTGTCTGGGCCCTTGCCGCGCGGGCCAGGGACAGCGGACCGGCGCCAAGTTCCTGGCCCAGGATCCGGTTGAGCTGCCGCGGTGAATAGCCCAGGCGGGAGGCAAGGCCCGCCACCCCGTCCCGGTTGATGACACCGTCGTTGATCAGCCGCATCGCGCGCCCCGCCACGTCCTGCCGTACGTTCCATGCCGGTGTGCCCGGCACCGCCTCCGGCAGGCAGCGCTTGCAGGCGCGGTAGCCCGCTTCATGTGCCGCGGCGGAGGTCTCGTAGAACGTCACATTCGCCGCCTTGGGGGTCCGGGCCGGGCAGGAGGGGCGGCAGTAGATCCCGGTGCTCCGGACGGCGGTGAAGAACTGGCCGTCAAAGCGGGGATCACGGGCATCGATTGCCCGGTAACGCTGCCAGAAGTCCATTCCTCCATCCTGCCAGCCAGGGTCCCCTGCTACTAGCGGAAATCGGACATGGCCGTGGCAGCGAAAACCTCCGCCGGGCCGCGCTTCAACGCAGATGAAATCCGCAGCATCTGGGTAAGGTCACATGGTGAACGAAAGCACTCTTGGCGCGGAACGGCTGCGGGACTTCCTCTCTGCGGACGCCCGCGAGCTCGCCCCGCAGCTGCTGGGCGCCGTGCTGACCCATGAGTCGCGCGACGGCGCCGTGTCCGTCCGGCTTACCGAGGTGGAGGCCTACATGGGGCCCGAGGACTCCCTGCACCCCGACCCCGGCTCCCATACCTACCGCGGCCCGACACCCCGCAACGCACCCATGTTCGGTCCCGCCGGGCACCTCTACGTCTATTTCACCCTACGGCATGCACCACTGCACCAACATCGTGTGCGGTCCGGCCGGCGTCGCCTCCGCTTTACTGCTCCGGGCAGGGGAAATCGTAGACGGACTTGAGCTGGCGCAGCGGCGCCGGCCGACGTCGAAAAGTCCTTCCGACCTGGCCAGCGGTCCCGCCCGCCTTGCCAAAGCGCTGGGATTGACGACGGCGGACAGCGGCCGGGATGCGCTGGCTCCGCCTTTCGGCCTGGAGCTTCCGTCCGGGCCAGGGAGTCCCGTCAGCGCCGGCCCGCGGGTGGGCGTGGCAGGAGCGGGAGGATCCGACGAATACGCCTGGCGGTTCTGGTTAACCGGCGACCCCACAGTCTCCAAGTACAAGGCCGCGAAGCCGCGGAACCGCAAGCGGACGGCCAGTGCGCCGCCCGGTGCAATGTGACAGCGGCGTTAATCGAAATGGTAGTAGAATGGACGGTCTGTCTTTCGCGATAGGGGAACGTTAATGCTCGACGCCGAATTGGCCCACGAACGGGAGTATGTAGCCGGGTTGTACGCCCGGCTGGAGGAACTCCGGGAGGAAAAGCGCCGGCAGCTGGCGCAGGTCCGTCGTGCCGGAGCCGTGGGCACCATGCAGAACGTTTCGGAACGTGACGCGTTCGCCGCACTGTATGAGGACCGCCTGGCGCAACTGGACGCGGTGGATGACCGGCTGGTCTTCGGCCGCCTGGACCTTGACTCCGGCGAAGCGCAGTACATTGGCCGCATCGGACTCACCACCGAGGACCTGCAGAGGCTGATGGTGGATTGGCGCGCCCCCGAAGCCGGGCACTTCTACCAGGCCACCGCCTTCGACCGCCAGGGTGTACGCCGCCGCCGGCACCTGATCCTGCAGGGACGCGACGTCAAAGCCATCGAGGACGATGTCCTGGACGCCTCCATGCTCACGGACGCCGATGCCCTGCAGGGCGAAGGCGCCCTGCTGGCCGCGCTGAACTCCAAGCGGACCGGCCGCATGTCGGACATCGTCAGCACCATCCAGTCCGAGCAGGACCGCATCATCCGGTCCTCCATCTCCGGTGCCGTCGTGGTCCAGGGCGGGCCCGGTACCGGTAAGACCGCCGTAGCACTGCACCGTGCCGCCTACCTGCTCTACACGCACCGTGACCGGCTCAAAAGTGCGGGCGTGCTGCTGGTGGGGCCGTCGTCGTCGTTCATGAAGTACATCGAACGGGTGCTGCCCTCGCTCGGCGAGACCGGCGTGGTCATGGCCAGCCTGGGCCGCCTGATGCCCGGCATCAACGCCGTCCCCGAGGTGAACCCGGACGTGGCCGCCATCAAGGGACGGCTGGACATGGCCGCCATCGTGGCCAACGCCGTCTCCAACCGCATGCGCGTGCCCGCCCAGAACCGGATCCTCGAGGTGGACGGCCGCAAGCTGACCCTTACGCCCCGGCAGGTGCGCCGCGCGCGGGAACGCGCCCGCGCCACCGGAAAGCCCTACAACGAGGCACGGGTGACGTTCGTCAAGATCCTGCTGCGCGAACTGACCGAGCAGATGACTGAACTCGTCGAAGCCGGAAACATCGGCAACAACGCTGACCGCTCGTACCTTGCGGAGGACGTGCGGACCGCCCGGGACGTCCGGATCGCGCTGAACCTGTGCTGGATGCCGATGACGCCGGAGAAGCTGATCTCCGACCTTTTCAGCAAGCCGGAGATCCTGGAATTCTGCACCCCCAGCCTGACCCCGGCTGAGCGGGCACTGCTGCAGCGCCCCGCCGACGCCCCGTGGACCGAATCCGACGTCCCGCTGCTGGACGAGGCCGCCGAACTGCTTGGCGAGCTGGACCCTGCGGCCGGGCGCGGGCTGGCGCAGCAGGAGCACGACCGTGCCCGCGACCTGGCCAACGCAAAGCAAACCCTGGTGAACATGGAGGCCGCCGGCGTGGATCCGCTCATGTCCGCTGAAGAACTGGCGGAGCAGAACCGTGAGCAGGAAGCGCGTCAGAGCGCAGCCGAGCGCGCTACCAGCGACCGCACCTGGGCCTACGGGCACATCGTGGTGGATGAGGCCCAGGAGCTCTCGCCCATGCAGTGGCGGCTGCTGGTGCGCCGCTGCCCGCTGAAGTCCTTCACCATCGTGGGCGACATCGCGCAGACCAGCTCCGTGGCAGGTGCCAATTCCTGGCAGGGTGCGCTGGCCCCGATGTTCGGTGACCGCTGGCAGCTGGAGGAGCTGACGGTCAATTACCGCACGCCGTCGCAGATCGCCGAGGCAGCCGTCCGGATGGCCAACGCGGCCGGGCTGGTGGTCTCCGCCCCCAAGGCTGTCCGCGAGGGCCGCTGGGAACCCATCATCGACCAAGTGCCTGCCGGTGCCGTGGTGGACCGGCTCGTTGAGGTCCTCCCCGAGGAAATTGAAGCGCTCGACGGCGGACTGCTCGCCGTGATTGCCGACGGTGACCTCCTGCCCCAGGCCACCGCAGCCCTGCGTGCTGTCTACGGACGCAGGATCGGCAGCGGTGCCGGCAGCTACGAGCAGGACATCGTGGTCATCAGCCCACGTGAGGCGAAGGGCCTGGAGTTCGACGGCGTGGTGGTCCTGGAACCGTCCGTGATGCTCAACCACGAACACGGCAAGGTGGGGGACCTCTACGTGGCCATGACCCGCGCCACGCAACGGCTGCGCCTGATTGCGGCGCAACCCGTCCCTGCCGGCATTGCCCGCTGACAGGGCCCTTCAGCGTTACTGCTAACTTAGGAAGCGTGCCAGAACTGAACAACCTCGAACCGCAGCGCAACGACCCCACTTTCGCCAACATTTGGCAGGAACTGAAGTGGCGTGGGCTGGTCCATGTCTCCACCGACGAAGCAGAGCTCGAAAAGCTCCTCGCCAACGGGCCGGTCACCTACTATTGCGGCTTCGACCCCACCGCGCCGAGCCTGCACCTGGGCAACCTGGTCCAGCTGCTGGTCATGCGCCGGCTCCAGCTGGCCGGACACAAACCGCTGGGCCTGGTGGGCGGATCCACCGGCATGATCGGCGACCCGCGCCCGACGGCGGAACGCACCTTGAACACCAAAGAGACGGTGGCGGAATGGGTTGGCTACCTCCACGCCCAGGTCAGCCGCTTCCTGAGCTTTGAGGGAGACAACGCTGCCAGGATGGTGAACAACCTGGACTGGACGGCGCCTTTGAGCGCCATCGACTTCCTGCGTGAGGTGGGCAAGCACTTCCGGGTGGGCACCATGCTGCGGAAGGACGCCGTGGCGTCGCGCCTGAACTCCGATGAGGGCATCAGCTACACCGAGTTCAGCTACCAGATCCTGCAGGGCATGGACTACCTGCAGCTTTACCGCGACTACGGTTGCATGCTGCAGACCGGCGGCTCGGACCAATGGGGCAACCTCACCAGCGGCACCGAGCTGATCCGCAAGGTGGAGGGCAAAAGCGTCCACGCGTTGGGAACGCCGCTCATCACCAACTCGGACGGAACCAAGTTCGGCAAGAGCGAGGGCAATGCCATCTGGCTCGATGCCGGCATGTGCAGCCCGTACGCGTTCTACCAGTTCTGGCTCAACACGGCCGACGCCGACGTGGTGGACCGGCTCAAGGTGTTCACTTTCCTGACCCGCGCCGAGATTGAAGAGATCGCGGTGTCAGTGGCTGAGCGGCCCTTCGCGCGGGAAGGGCAGCGGAAGCTCGCGTTCGAGGTGACGTCACTGGTCCACGGCGTGGAGGCCACCGAGAAGGTCATCGCAGCTTCGGCGGCACTCTTTGGCAACGGCGATTTGGCTGCCCTGGACAAGGCGACCCTGCAGGCGGCAACCTCCGAACTTCCCTCCACCACAGTGCAGGTGGATGAAATGGGGATCGTGGACCTGCTGGTGGCGTCGGGCCTCTCCGAAAGCAAATCCGCCGCCCGCCGCACAGTGGGGGAGGGGGGCGCCTACGTGAACAACGAGAAAGTGTCGGATCCCGAGGCCGTGATTTCTGAATCTGAACTTCTGCACGGGCAGTACCTGCTCCTGCGCAGGGGCAAGAAGAACCTTGCCACTGTTGAGGTGCTGGTTCCCTAGCACCTTCGGGTCCTTGATGCACGCCTCCCGGCAGCCGATTTGCACGGTCGCTGGGGGGCGTGTATTGTTTTCTGAGTCGCCGCCGCTGAGTGGTGACAAACCCCCAACTAATGAGAAGCAATTCTCACCGCGCAGTGCGTGGGTCGAGAAAATTGCTTCGCATTCTGCTGGGCGGATTCATTCCACCGAGTAAATTCCGGGAAAACAACCGGATTTGCAAAAGTGAATATGAATGAAATAAGATAAAAACATCGCAGCGAAGAAATACGGAATAGAAATTCAATTCTGAATTGTTTCCGGGAATATTCGAATGTGTCTGTTGTTTGAGAACTCAATAGTGTGCCAAGTTTGTTGATACCGATTATGTAATGTGATTGGTTGAATTTGCCGAATCGTGCCGCCCCTGTGGTATTGGTTTGGTGTTTTTGGCTGGTTTCAAATTTTGTGCAGCCTGGTTCCGCGTTATTTCCGTGGTGCTTGGTTGTGTCTGTTTTTCTTCAACGGAGAGTTTGATCCTGGCTCAGGATGAACGCTGGCGGCGTGCTTAACACATGCAAGTCGAACGATGAAACCAGCTTGCTGGTGGATTAGTGGCGAACGGGTGAGTAACACGTGAGTAACCTGCCCTTGACTCTGGG
Organism: Pseudarthrobacter defluvii; assembly: GCF_030816725.1. Classification (NCBI taxonomy): domain Bacteria; kingdom Bacillati; phylum Actinomycetota; class Actinomycetes; order Micrococcales; family Micrococcaceae; genus Pseudarthrobacter; species Pseudarthrobacter defluvii. The sequence goes on along the minus strand of NZ_JAUSYG010000001.1, from coordinate 2,669,305 downwards.
ATAAGCCTGGGAAACTGGGTCTAATACCGGATATGACCTTCCATCGCATGGTGGTTGGTGGAAAGCTTTTGTGGTTTTGGATGGACTCGCGGCCTATCAGCTTGTTGGTGGGGTAATGGCCTACCAAGGCGACGACGGGTAGCCGGCCTGAGAGGGTGACCGGCCACACTGGGACTGAGACACGGCCCAGACTCCTACGGGAGGCAGCAGTGGGGAATATTGCACAATGGGCGCAAGCCTGATGCAGCGACGCCGCGTGAGGGATGACGGCCTTCGGGTTGTAAACCTCTTTCAGTAGGGAAGAAGCGAAAGTGACGGTACCTGCAGAAGAAGCGCCGGCTAACTACGTGCCAGCAGCCGCGGTAATACGTAGGGCGCAAGCGTTATCCGGAATTATTGGGCGTAAAGAGCTCGTAGGCGGTTTGTCGCGTCTGCCGTGAAAGTCCGGGGCTCAACTCCGGATCTGCGGTGGGTACGGGCAGACTAGAGTGATGTAGGGGAGACTGGAATTCCTGGTGTAGCGGTGAAATGCGCAGATATCAGGAGGAACACCGATGGCGAAGGCAGGTCTCTGGGCATTAACTGACGCTGAGGAGCGAAAGCATGGGGAGCGAACAGGATTAGATACCCTGGTAGTCCATGCCGTAAACGTTGGGCACTAGGTGTGGGGGACATTCCACGTTTTCCGCGCCGTAGCTAACGCATTAAGTGCCCCGCCTGGGGAGTACGGCCGCAAGGCTAAAACTCAAAGGAATTGACGGGGGCCCGCACAAGCGGCGGAGCATGCGGATTAATTCGATGCAACGCGAAGAACCTTACCAAGGCTTGACATGAACCGGTAATACCTGGAAACAGGTGCCCCGCTTGCGGTCGGTTTACAGGTGGTGCATGGTTGTCGTCAGCTCGTGTCGTGAGATGTTGGGTTAAGTCCCGCAACGAGCGCAACCCTCGTTCTATGTTGCCAGCACGTGATGGTGGGGACTCATAGGAGACTGCCGGGGTCAACTCGGAGGAAGGTGGGGACGACGTCAAATCATCATGCCCCTTATGTCTTGGGCTTCACGCATGCTACAATGGCCGGTACAAAGGGTTGCGATACTGTGAGGTGGAGCTAATCCCAAAAAGCCGGTCTCAGTTCGGATTGGGGTCTGCAACTCGACCCCATGAAGTCGGAGTCGCTAGTAATCGCAGATCAGCAACGCTGCGGTGAATACGTTCCCGGGCCTTGTACACACCGCCCGTCAAGTCACGAAAGTTGGTAACACCCGAAGCCGGTGGCCTAACCCCTTGTGGGAGGGAGCTGTCGAAGGTGGGACTGGCGATTGGGACTAAGTCGTAACAAGGTAGCCGTACCGGAAGGTGCGGCTGGATCACCTCCTTTCTAAGGAGCACCTACAACCATCCGGCCTGGATGTATGTCCGGGTGTGGGGGTTGTCAGGAAGCAAGCCCGTTGCGCAGGCGATTGTCCTGCGGCGGGTGCTCATGGGTGGAATATCAACAAATAGCGGCTGTTTCTTTCTGCGCTCTTCTCTAGTACGAACCCTGGTGGTTCTGGAACGGTGGGGTGCGGGGTGGGGATGGTTTAGTGTTTGGCACACTGTTGGGTCCTGAGACAACAGGGCCACGGGTTCGCTGTCTGCGCCTTTCGGGGTGTGGGTGGTGTTCTGGTGGGTTTGTTTGTTTCTGGTTTCCCTGCCATGACGGTCCACGCGTGTTGATCCCTTTGGGGGTTTGTGTGTGGGGTGTGTGGTGTGGGGTTGTTGTTTGAGAACTACATAGTGGACGCGAGCATCTTGTATAAGAAGCAATTTCCAAGATATATGAACCTGGATCTGGCTGCGCGTGGTGGTGCTGCTCCTTTGTGGGTGGTGTTGATTGTGCGTGGTTGGTTTCTGTGGTTCTCTCGAAAATGTTTTTGATCTTTGTGGTCAAGTTTTTAAGAGCACACGGTGGATGCCTTGGCATTAGGAGCCGAAGAAGGACGTAGGAATCTGCGATAAGCCTGGGGGAGTCGATAACCGGACTGTGATCCCAGGGTGTCCGAATGGGGAAACCCCGTCAAGCGCGCGAGTGACTTGGTGACCCGTACCTGAACACATAGGGTGCGTGGGGGGAACGCGGGGAAGTGAAACATCTCAGTACCCGCAGGAAGAGAAAACAATAGTGATTCCGTTAGTAGTGGCGAGCGAACGCGGATCAGGCTAAACCGTTCCATGTGTGATAGCCGGCGGGCGTTGCATGGTCGGGGTTGTGGGACTTTCCATACCAGTTCTGCCGGGCTGGTGGGGTGTGATGTGCGCGCATAGGTGAACGGTTTTGAAAGGCCGGCCAGAGAGGGTGTTAGTCCCGTAACCGTAATGTGTAGCACCGCCTGTGTGAGTATCCCAAGTAGTACGGGGCCCGAGAAATCCCGTGCGAATCTGTCAGGACCACCTGATAAGCCTAAATACTCCCTAATGACCGATAGCGGACCAGTACCGTGAGGGAAAGGTGAAAAGTACCCCGGGAGGGGAGTGAAACAGTACCTGAAACCGTGTGCTTACAATCCGTCGGAGCAACCTTGTAGTTGTGACGGCGTGCCTTTTGAAGAATGAGCCTGCGAGTTAGTGTTACGTCGCGAGGTTAACCCGTGTGGGGCAGCCGTAGCGAAAGCGAGTCTGAATAGGGCGTGTGAGTGGCGTGATCTAGACCCGAAGCGAAGTGATCTACCCATGGCCAGGTTGAAGCGACGGTAAGACGTCGTGGAGGACCGAACCCACTTCAGTTGAAAATGGAGGGGATGAGCTGTGGGTAGGGGTGAAAGGCCAATCAAACTTCGTGATAGCTGGTTCTCCCCGAAATGCATTTAGGTGCAGCGTTGCGTGTTTCTTGCTGGAGGTAGAGCTACTGGATGGCTAATGGGCCCTACAAGGTTACTGACGTCAGCCAAACTCCGAATGCCGGTAAGTGAGAGCGCAGCAGTGAGACTGTGGGGGATAAGCTTCATAGTCGAGAGGGAAACAGCCCAGACCACCAACTAAGGCCCCTAAGCGTGTGCTAAGTGGGAAAGGATGTGGAGTTGCGAAGACAACCAGGAGGTTGGCTTAGAAGCAGCCACCCTTAAAAGAGTGCGTAATAGCTCACTGGTCAAGTGATTCCGCGCCGACAATGTAGCGGGGCTCAAGTACACCGCCGAAGTTGTGGCATTCACATATTCTCCAAGCCTTCGTGGTTCAGGAGTGTGGATGGGTAGGGGAGCGTCGTGTGGGCGGTGAAGTCGCGGTGTAAACCAGCGGTGGAGCCTACACGAGTGAGAATGCAGGCATGAGTAGCGAAAGACGGGTGAGAAACCCGTCCGCCGAATGATCAAGGGTTCCAGGGTCAAGCTAATCTGCCCTGGGTAAGTCGGGACCTAAGGCGAGGCCGACAGGCGTAGTCGATGGACAACGGGTTGATATTCCCGTACCGGCGAAAAACCGCCCATGCTGAGCGGGGGATACTAACTGCCCGAAACCTGCCCGACACCCCTTGTGGGTGAAGGGTTTTGGTGGAGCGCAGGACCTGATCCCGGGAGGCAAGCGTATTAACAGGTGTGACGCAGGAAGGTAGCCGAGCCGGGCGATGGTTGTCCCGGTCTAAGGATGTAGGGCGAGTGGTAGGCAAATCCGCCACTCACATAGCCTGAGATCTGATGGGACCCCCGTTTGGGGGGATTTGGTGATCCTATGCTGCCGAGAAAAGCATCGACGCGAGGTTTTAGCCGCCCGTACCCCAAACCGACACAGGTGATCAGGTAGAGAATACCAAGGCGATCGAGAGAATTATGGTTAAGGAACTCGGCAAAATGCCCCCGTAACTTCGGGAGAAGGGGGGCCCCAACCTTGAACACCACATCGCTGGTGGGAGGGGATCGGGGCCGCAGAGACCAGGGGGAAGCGACTGTTTACTAAAAACACAGGTCCGTGCGAAGTCGCAAGACGATGTATACGGACTGACTCCTGCCCGGTGCTGGAAGGTTAAGAGGACCGGTTAGCCGCAAGGCGAAGCTGAGAATTTAAGCCCCAGTAAACGGCGGTGGTAACTATAACCATCCTAAGGTAGCGAAATTCCTTGTCGGGTAAGTTCCGACCTGCACGAATGGAGTAACGACTTCCCCGCTGTCTCAACCATAAACTCGGCGAAATTGCAGTACGAGTAAAGATGCTCGTTACGCGCAGCAGGACGGAAAGACCCCGAGACCTTTACTATAGTTTGGTATTGGTGTTCGGAGTGGCTTGTGTAGGATAGGTGGGAGACGTTGAAGCCCGGACGCCAGTTCGGGTGGAGTCATCGTTGAAATACCACTCTGGTCACTTTGGACATCTAACTTCGGCCCGTAATCCGGGTCAGGGACAGTGCCTGATGGGTAGTTTAACTGGGGCGGTTGCCTCCTAAAAAGTAACGGAGGCGCCCAAAGGTTCCCTCAGCCTGGTTGGCAATCAGGTGTCGAGTGTAAGTGCACAAGGGAGCTTGACTGTGAGAGAGACATCTCGAGCAGGGACGAAAGTCGGGACTAGTGATCCGGCGGTACATTGTGGAATGGCCGTCGCTCAACGGATAAAAGGTACCTCGGGGATAACAGGCTGATCTTGCCCAAGAGTCCATATCGACGGCATGGTTTGGCACCTCGATGTCGGCTCGTCGCATCCTGGGGCTGGAGTAGGTCCCAAGGGTTGGGCTGTTCGCCCATTAAAGCGGTACGCGAGCTGGGTTTAGAACGTCGTGAGACAGTTCGGTCCCTATCCGCTGCGCGCGCAGGAAATTTGAGAAGGGCTGTCCTTAGTACGAGAGGACCGGGACGGACGAACCTCTGGTGTGTCAGTTGTACTGCCAAGTGCACCGCTGATTAGCTACGTTCGGATGGGATAACCGCTGAAAGCATCTAAGCGGGAAGCTCGCTTCAAGATGAGATTTCCATACACATTTATGTGTGAGAGGCCCCCAGCCAGACCACTGGGTTGATAGGCCGGATGTGGAAGCGAGGACTAACGACTCGTGAAGCTGACCGGTACTAATAGGCCAACAACTTACACCACACAGAAACATACAAATTCTGCTTGCGTCCACTATGTGGTTCCCAACCAACAACCCCCGCAACACACGGGTTGCACAGGGAACCAACACAACTGAATACAACACCACATGTTGTAACCACAGTCTTCCCACCCCCAAAGCAACACCAACGCGGGGGAGCGGGTGAAAGGGTTACGGCGGTCATAGCGTGGGGGAAACGCCCGGTCCCATTCCGAACCCGGAAGCTAAGACCCACAGCGCCGATGGTACTGCACCCGGGAGGGTGTGGGAGAGTAGGTCACCGCCGGAACAATCATTGAGGTCGAGGCCCCAACCACACGGTTGGGGCCTCCCACATTTAACAACACACCACCCAAAACGAACCCAATACCGGGACCAGCCCCAGGACCCCCGCTCACCCCTGACAGCTAAACGATCAACCCCCGCTCACCCCTGACAGGTAAACCATCGACACCCTCTCATAGCTATCAAAGCCATGAGAGCCTGCGTTCAAGATGAACCTGCCAGACATGAGCGGGCGTCGGGGAGGAACCTGCCAAACGTGAGCGGGCGTTCGTTGAGCTGTGAAGCTGGCCACGATGCCGCTCCCAGGGCTTCCGCTGTCCCGCGGCATTTTGCGGCTCCACTAGAATTGATGAAGATGTACGGACTTCGAAGCGCTTGATTTCGGGTCGCGTAGGAAACGAAACGAGCGGCTGCAGTTGCGCCAGTGGTCGGCTCACAACAGGAGGAATCCATATGGCCGAGCACAACGGTGGCAACCGCGGCAACGACCGCGGCGCGTTCCGCGGCAACAACAACTCCGGCGGTGAGCCGCGTGGGTTCAGGTCCCGGTCGGACCGTGAGGGTAACAACTTCTCCCGCGGAGGAGCTACCGGTGGCGGGGAGCGTAAGTCTTTCGACGACCGGGACCGTAAGCCGTTTGGTGATCGTCCGCGTCGTGATGGGGAAGGTGATCGCCGTGGTTTCGGCGGCGGTGCCGGCGACCGTGAGCGCAAGCCCTATGGCGATCGTCCGCGTCGTGATGGGGAAGGTGATCGCCGTGGTTTCGGCGGTGCCGGTGACCGTGACCGTAAGCCGTTTGGTGATCGTCCGCGTCGTGATGGGGAAGGTGATCGCCGTGGTTTCGGCGGTGCCGGTGACCGTGAGCGCAAGCCGTTCGGTGACCGCGACCGCAAGCCCTACGGCGACCGTCCCCGCCGCGACGGCGAAGGCGATCGCCGTGGCTTCGGCGGTGACAACCGCAAACCGTTCGGTGACCGTCAAGAGCGGGCGCCCCGCAGCTTTGACCGCGACAACAACCGCGGCGACAGCCGTGCTGACTCCGGCCGCGGATCCGGTCCCCGCAGTTTCGGCCGCGACCGCCAGGAGGAACGCCCCGCCCGCGTGCCCAACGCTGCCGACCTTCGCAGCGCCAACCGGCCGGACCGTGAACGCTCGCCCGAAATCGACGAGGACGTCACGGGCAAGGAATTGGACCGCGCCACGCAGCACCAGATCAAGACCCTCGAGTCCAAGAGCGCGGAGTGGGTGGCTCGCCACCTGGTCATGGCCGGCCGCCTCATCGACGACGAGCCCGAACTGGCCTTCCAGCACGCACTTGCCGCCAGCCGTCGTGGCGGTAGGCTCGCTGCTGTTCGCGAAGCCGTTGGCCTGACCGCCTACGCTGCCGGCCACTACGGTGAGGCGCTGCGCGAGTTCCGGACCTTCCGGCGGATCAGCGGCTCCAATGTGCATCTGCCCGTCATGGCCGACTGCGAACGTGGCCTGGGCCGCCCCGACCGGGCCCTTGATGTTGCCCGTTCCGAGGAAGCCCAGGATCTCGACGCGCCCGGGAAGGTAGAGCTGGCCATCGTGGCCGCCGGAGCACGTACCGACCTCGGCCAACTGGATGCAGCGGTGGCGGAACTTGAGATCCCGCAGCTGGACATCAACCGCGCGTTCTCCTACAGCCCGCGTCTCTTCCGTGCCTACGCCGACGCCCTGGCAGCGGTGGGACGCGACGAAGAGTCGCAGAAGTGGAGCCGTCAGGCCGTGGTGGCGGAAAATGCCCTGGGCCAGGGTGTGGACCAGGAACCCGAGATTATCGACCTCGGCTGGGACGAGGAAGAGGAGGCCCGGGAAGAGGCTGAGCGCCGCCGGATGCTGGACCGTGCTTCCACTGCCTCCGCCCCGGAAGCCGAAGCCGGAGCCGAAGCCGGAGCCGAAGTCACGGCAGCGGCTCCCGCTGCCCCTGCCGCCGAAAGCGCCCGCGTTACAGACGCAAGGGAAGCCCAGGACAGCAGCTTCGATGACCAGGACGCCGACTACTTCGTTTCGGACGACGCGGAATCGGACCAGGACTCGGTGGAACACGACGAGCTTGAGGCTGCGGCACCGGAAGAGGCAGGCGACGACGTCCTCGAAGACTCGAACACCCTGGACGATGAAGAACGGCGGGACTGACCGCCCATGAGTGAGGCTTCCCTGGTTTCCCGCTTCGATGCCCTGCTGGCAGACCTGGACGGCGTGGTGTACGCAGGTCCGCACGCAATTCCCGGAGCTGTTGAATCGCTGAAACAGCTCGCCGGGCTCGGCATCGGCTTGGGGTACGTAACCAACAACGCCTCCCGTTCGCCGGCAGAGGTTGCAGCACACTTGCGTGAACTCGGTGCACCCGCCGAGGACAACCAGGTGGTCAGTTCCTCGCAGGCGGCGGCGGACCTGCTTGCTTCGCTGCTGGCGCCCGGGTCGCGGATCCTGATTACCGGCAGCCCGGCGCTGGCCCGGGAAATCGAGCTGGCGGGCCTGGTCCCGGTGGGCAGCCAGGACGAGGAGCCGGTGGCCGTGGTCCAGGGCTTCAGCCCCGCCATCGGCTGGAAGGACCTGGCCGAAGCCACCTATGTTGTGAACGCCGGCGCCCTGTGGGTGGCCACCAACACGGACATGTCCATTCCCCAGGCACGCGGGATCGCCCCCGGGAACGGCACCTTGGTGGCCGCCGTCGCTGCCGCCACCGGGCAGCAGCCCCAAGTCGCGGGTAAACCCGAGGCGCCGCTGTTCCACTCCGCCGCCAAGCGCCTGGGGGCCGAGCGCCCCCTGGTGGTGGGGGACCGGCTGGACACAGACATCCTGGGCGGCAACAACGCCGGCTTCGCCACCGTGGCGGTGCTGACCGGCGTCGACACCCGCGAAACCATCCTTGCAGCCCGCTCCCCGGAACGGCCCAACTACATCATCGCGGACCTGGGGGACCTGCACCGCCCGTACCCGGAGGTGACGCTCGACGACGGCACCTACATTTGCGGGGAAGCGACCGCGCGCGTAGCCAACGGAGCGGTGGGCATCATTGGCAGCCAGGACGACCTGAACTCCTGGCGCGCTGCGTGCGCGGCCTGGTGGGCGGAGACACCGGAGGCCGCAACTGCCCAGGCACCCAAGCTGGTGTGGCTGGATCACTAGACTGGTTCAATGACTGAGCTGACCGAACCGGACGACTCGACAGCCCAGCCCGCCCCGGAGTGGCCGAACGCGGCCATGCGGGACATCGGGCAGGACGGCGCTGATCCGCAGGTGGGACGGGCCATGGCCAGGCTTCTCGACATACCCGGCCTTCCCGCCGCGGACCACGAAAGCGTCTACAACGAACTCCACGACGAGCTGCTGGCGGCACTCAACAGCGATCCTATCGACCAGGTCCGGGCGGCAGCCAATCGCGCCGGCGGGGCAGCCTGATGCCCGTCCGCCTCGACCAGGCGCTGGTGGCCCGCGGCCTGGCGAGGTCGCGGACCCACGCGGCCTCGCTCATCGCCGACGGCAAGGTCACCTCCGGTGGCCAGGTCCTGGCCAAAGCCTCCCAGCAGGTTGACGACAGCCGGGACCTCGCCGTCGAACTCGATGACAACGACACCTACGCCAGCCGTGCCGCGCACAAGCTGGCCGGCGCCCTCGACGCCTTCCCCCAGGTCTCGGCGCAGGGCAAAAGGTGCCTCGACGCCGGTGCCTCCACCGGGGGCTTCACCGACGTCCTCCTTCGGCGAGGTGCCGCGCAGGTGGTGGCGGTCGACGTCGGACACGGCCAGTTGGTGCCGCACCTCCGCAACGACCCCCGCGTGGACGTCCATGAGGGCATGAACGTCAGGTACATGGACCCGGCTGACATCGCCGGCCCTGCCGCCCTGACCGTGGCGGACCTGTCCTTTATCTCCCTCACCCTGGTGGTGCAGCCGCTGGCCGACTGCACCGAACCCGGCGGTGACCTGGTGCTGATGGTCAAGCCGCAGTTCGAAATAGGAAAGGACCGGCTGGGCCGCACGGGGGTGGTTACGTCGGAACGCGAGCGGCGGATGGCCGTCCAGAAGGTTGCCGGCGCAGCGCTCGACGCCGGGCTGGACCTGTGCGGGCTGGCGGCAAGTCCGTTGCCGGGACAGGACGGAAACGTCGAATACTTCCTGTGGATAAAACGCAGGATCACCAAAGACTTGCCTAAGATCGAAGAGCGAGAGGCAGCAGCAGCTGCATTGCTCGGACAAATCTGGCCGAACCACTAGAGAGCGGAACCTGATGAGCAGGCGTGTACTGGTCCTTGCCCACACCGGCCGCGAGGAGTCACTGAAGGCCGCCTGGGAAGCCTGCGCCCTGCTGCAGGCGTCGGGCATGGTCCCCGTGATGCAGGAGTCCGAACTGGGTGACATGGAGCGGTTCTTTGGCCACCTCGCCCAGCCGGTGGAGGTGCTCCACGACCACGTCCAGCTGCCCGACGTCGAACTCGTCATGGTCCTGGGCGGCGACGGAACCATCCTGCGGGCCGCCGAACTGGTCCGGGAAGTTGATGTGCCCCTGCTGGGCGTCAACCTGGGCCACGTGGGGTTCCTGGCCGAAAGTGAGCGGGCGGACCTGGCCCAGACCGTCGAGTGGATCGCCAGCCGGGAATACACGGTGGAAGAGCGGATGACCATTGATGTCCAGGTCTGGGTCCGCGGCCAGAAGATTTGGCACACCTGGGCTTTAAACGAAGCCGCCATCGAAAAAGCCAACCGCGAACGGATGCTGGAAGTGGTGACGGAGGTGGACGAGCGACCGCTGACCTCCTTCGGCTCCGACGGCATTGTGCTCGCAACCCCCACGGGTTCCACTGCCTACGCGTTTTCCGCCGGTGGACCGGTGGTATGGCCCGAGGTGGAGGCGCTGGTGATTGTGCCCATCAGCGCCCATGCGCTCTTCGCCAAGCCGCTCGTCGTGTCGCCCAGGTCCAAGCTCGCCGTTGAGGTGCTGGGCCGGACTGACGCCCAGGGGGTCCTCTGGTGCGATGGCCGGCGCTCGGTTGACCTGCCGCCCGGCGCACGCGTGGAAGTGACCAAGTCGGCCACCCCTGTCCGGCTGGCCCGCACGCACCAGACCCCGTTCTCAGCCCGCCTGGTCCGCAAGTTCCAGCTGCCAATCCACGGCTGGCGCGGCCCGGTGCCCAAGTCCGACGCCGTGCACACGGGCCCCATTCCCGTGGTGCGGACGCCCCGGCCCGTGCCGCCGCTGCCCGCGCGTCTTGAGGGCCCCGACAGCGATCCCGATCCGTCGACTGCGAAGTGAATCAATGCTTGAAGAACTGAGAATCCGTGATCTCGGCGTCATCACCGACGCAACGCTTCCGCTCGGCCCGGGGCTGAGCGTGGTCACCGGCGAAACCGGGGCGGGGAAGACCATGGTGGTCACCGCCGTCGGACTGCTGCTAGGCGCCCGCTCGGACGCAGGGGCTGTCAGGAGCGGTGCCAAGAGCGCCACCGCCGAAGCGGTGCTTAAGCTCGACATCGGACACCCAGCCGTCGCACGTGCCCTGGATGCCGGCGCTGACGCCGAGGAGTTCGACGGCGGCACAGAGCTGATCCTGGCCCGCCGGCTGGGCGCGGACGGACGGAGCCGCGCGTTCCTGGGTGGCCGGGCCGCCCCGGTGGGTGTCTTGGCAGAAATCGGTGAATCACTGGTGGTGGTGCACGGCCAGTCGGACCAGATCCGGCTTAAGGGTGCCACGGCGCAGCGCGAAGCCCTGGACAAGTTCGCCGGGGAGACGCTGGCCGGGCCGTTGGCGGCGTACCAGGAGCTCTACGGCCGCTGGAAGGCGAGCCAGGCGGAACTGGACAGCCTGCGCAGCGCCGCGCGGGACAGGCTCCGGGAAGCCGAATCCCTGGAGGCCGCCCTTGCTGAGATCGATGACGTGGACCCCCAGCCGGGGGAGGACGAACTGCTGAAGGCCGAGGCCGTGAAGCTGGCGAACGTCGAGGAGTTGCGGATCGCCGCCAGCACTGCGCACCAGGCCCTCATTGCCGAGGACTTCGGTGAGGCAGGTGACGCCACCACCTTGGTGGACTCCGCCAAACGGACCCTGGAGCACGTGGCGGAGCACGACGCCGAGCTGGGGTCCGCTGCCGCCCGGCTGGCGGAGGTGGGCTTCCTGCTCAACGACATCGCCACCGAGCTGGCGAGCTACCAGGCGGGCCTGGACTCCGAGGGCCCGGAACGGCTCGCCGAGATCGAGGACCGGCGCGCCGCCCTGGCCAAGCTGGTGCGCAAATACGCCCCCACCATTGACGAGGTGCTGGAATGGGCGGAGAAGGCACGCATCAGGTTCGACGAGCTGCAGGACGATTCCTCCCGCATCGAGTCCCTGGACGCGGAGGTGGTCCGTGCCGAAGCGGAGCTGAAGAAGCAGTCGGCAGCCATCAGCAGGATCCGGGCCAAGGCCGCCAAAGACCTGTCAGCCAGGGTCAGCGCCGAGCTCAAGGCCCTGGCCATGGCCGACGCCACCCTGGTGATCAACCTGGATTCCGCAGGGCAGCTGGGCCCGTACGGCGCGGACGAGATCAGCTTCCTGCTGCAGCCGCACTCCGGCGCCCCGGCCCGGCCGCTGGGCAAAGGTGCGTCCGGCGGTGAGCTGTCCCGCGTGATGCTGGCCATCGAAGTGGTGCTGGCCGCCGTCGATCCCGTCCCCACGTTCGTCTTCGACGAAGTGGACGCAGGCGTGGGCGGGCGCGCCGCCGTCGAGATCGGCCGCCGCCTTGCCATGCTGGCACGCCACGTGCAGGTGCTGGTGGTGACGCACCTGCCGCAGGTGGCCGCCTTCGCGGACCAGCACATCACCGTGACCAAGACCTCAGTCAGGGGAGCCGACGGCGGCACCTCCACCGGGTTCACCTCCAGCGACGTCCGCCTCCTCGACGAGGCGGAGCGGGTGCGTGAGCTCGCCCGGATGCTGGCCGGCCAGGAGGACTCGGAGTCGGCCCAGGCGCACGCCCGGGAGCTGCTGGACGACGCCAAGCTCCTGCCGCAGCGGGCCTGACCGGCACCCACGGGAAGGCGCAAATGATGATAGGCTCGAACTCCGTGGTGCAGCGATCAAATTCCCGTGTAAATTCCCGGTTCCCGGGTTCCTCCAAGATGACAAAGCACATTTTCGTTACCGGTGGTGTGGCGTCCTCGCTCGGTAAGGGTCTGACGGCGTCCAGCCTCGGTCACCTGCTCCGGGCACGCGGCCTGTCCGTCACGATGCAGAAGCTCGATCCCTACCTCAACGTGGATCCGGGCACGATGAACCCCTTCCAGCACGGTGAGGTCTTCGTCACCGACGACGGCGCCGAGACGGACCTGGACATCGGGCACTACGAGCGTTTCCTCGACGAGAACCTCGAAGGTTCCGCGAACGTGACCACCGGCCAGGTGTACTCCACGGTGATCGCCAAGGAACGCCGCGGCGAATATCTGGGGGACACCGTCCAGGTCATCCCGCACATCACCGATGAGATCAAGCGCCGCATGCGCCTGCCCGCCGAGGGCAAAAACGCCCCGGACGTGATCATCACCGAAATCGGCGGCACCGTTGGCGACATCGAATCCCAGCCGTTCCTCGAATCCGCCCGCCAGGTCCGCCAGGACGTGGGCCGCGGCAATGTCTTCTTTGTCCACGTCTCGCTGGTCCCGTACATCGGGCCCTCGCAGGAACTGAAGACCAAGCCCACCCAGCACTCGGTGGCAGCCCTGCGCTCCATCGGCATCCAGCCGGAAGCAATCGTCATCCGGTCTGACCGCGAAATTCCCGAGGCAATGCGTGCCAAGATCGGCCGCATGTGCGACGTCGACCTTGAAGCCGTCATCGGGTGCCCGGACGCCCCCAGCATCTACGACATCCCCAAGACCCTGCACACACAGGGCCTGGACTCCTACATCGTCCGCGCCCTGGACCTGCCGTTCAAGGATGTCGACTGGACCAGCTGGGACCGCCTCCTCGAGGCTGTCCACAACCCCAAGCACCAGGTCGAGATTGCCCTGGTGGGCAAGTACATCGACCTGCCGGATGCCTACCTCTCGGTCACCGAAGCGCTGCGCGCCGGCGGCTTCGCCAACGAGACCAAGGTGAAGATCCGCTGGGTCCCGTCGGACGAGTGCGAGACCCGTGAAGGCGCCATCAAGGCGCTCGACGGCGTGGACGCCATCTGCGTGCCGGGCGGCTTCGGCATCCGCGGCCTCGAAGGCAAGCTGGGCGCCCTGAAGTTCGCCCGGGAAACCAAGCTGCCGGTCCTGGGCCTGTGCCTTGGCCTGCAGTGCATGGTCATCGAGTACGCCCGCAACGTGGTGGGCCTGGAAGGCGCCTCCTCCAGCGAGTTCGAGCCGGACTCCAAGTACCCGGTGATCGCCACCATGGAGGAGCAGCTGGAGTACGTCGAGGGCCGCGGCGACCTGGGCGGAACCATGCGCCTGGGCCTCTACGAAGCCAAGCTCGACGAAGGATCGGTCATCGCCGGAACCTACGGCAAGACCACAGTCAGCGAACGCCACCGGCACCGCTACGAGGTCAACAACAAGTACCGCCAGCAGATCGCGGACAAGGGCCTGGTCTTCTCCGGAATGTCCCCGGACGGCAAACTGGTGGAATTCGTCGAGCTGCCTGCCGACGTCCACCCGTACTACGTGGCCACGCAGGCCCACCCCGAGCTGAGCTCGCGGCCCACCCGCCCGCACCCGCTGTTCGCCGGACTGGTGAAGGCTGCCCTGGACCACCAGAACGCGAACCACCAGGACACGGGTCAAGCCCCTGCCGACACGGCTGCGCCCGCGGACGGCGAGGCTGCAGCATCGGGTAGCGTTACCGCTAAGTAGCCAAGAGATGAAAAAGGACGGCGCGATGCCTGGTACACCTGAAGCCACCCCTGCGAAACAGGTTTCGGATGCACCAAGCCCGCGCCGTCTTTTGTCTACGGAGAAGGTCTACCAGGGCCGGATCTGGGACGTCGTCAGCGACACCTTCCAGCTCTCCGAGTCAGGGGACGCCCTCACCCGCGACTACATCGACCACCCCGGCGCCGTCGCCATCCTGCCCATGAACGCCGAAGGCGAGATCCTCCTCCTGAAGCAGTACCGGCACCCGGTGGGCATGGACCTCTGGGAGGTCCCCGCGGGCCTGCTGGATGTTGAAGGCGAAGACTTCGTCGTGGGGGCAGCCCGCGAACTCGCTGAGGAGGCCGACCTCGCCGCCGGGACGTGGAACGTGCTGGCAGATGTCTTTAACTCCCCGGGATCCTCCAGCGAGGCCATCCGCATCTACCTGGCCCGCGACCTCACCGAGGTGCCGCACCACGAACGGCACGAGCGCACGGAAGAGGAAGCGGAGATCGAATTCCACTGGATCGCCCTGGACGATGCCGTGGCATCCGTCCTGGCGGGCCGCCTGCACAACCCGTCCGCCGTCGTCGGAATCCTTGCCGCCGCGGCCGCCCGGACCGGCAACTATGAAGACCTCAGGCCCGCCGACGCGCCCTGGCCCGCACACCCAAGCCAGCGCTGATGGTCCCGGGTCCCGCGGCTGAAGCGGCACCGTCTGTCCAACCGGCTGCGGAAGTGCGTTCTGCCGGCGCGGTCCCTGCGGACATTCCGCCCGCCATCGACCGGGCCATCACCGATTACCTGCAGCACATGGGCGTGGAGCGCGGCCTGGCCGTGAACACGCTGGCCGCCTACCGCCGTGACCTGGCCCGCTACGCCCGATACCTCACCGCCGCCGGCTGCACCCGGCCCGAGGAAATCACCCGCCACCACGTCACCGGTTACGTCCGTGCGCTCTCCGACGGGTCCGACGGCGGTTCCACCCTTGGCGTACGCTCGGCAGCCCGGACCGTCGTGGCTGTCCGGGGGCTGCACAAGTTCTGGGCCCTCGAGGGGTACACCCCGGCCGATCCGGCCAGCGAGGTCCACCCGCCGATGGCCGGCAAGCGGCTGCCGAAGGCCATCAGCGTTGATGAGGTGACGCGCATCCTGGAGGCCGCTGGAACGGACACCGCCACGGGACTGCGGGACCGGGCACTCCTCGAATTCCTTTACTCCACCGGCGCCAGGATCAGCGAAGCCGTGGGGCTGGACGTGGACGACATCTCTCTGGCGGAACCGGAGTCCGGGCCAGCCGTTGTCCGGCTGTTCGGAAAGGGTTCGAAGGAGCGGCTGGTCCCGTTGGGTTCCTATGGGGCCCGAGCGCTGGACGCCTACCTGGTCCGCGGCCGGCCGCTCCTCGCCGCCAAGGGGAAGGGCACGCCGGCGCTGTTCCTCAATGCCCGCGGCGGCAGGATCAGCCGGCAGAGTGCCTGGACCATCCTGAAGGCGGCCGCGGAGAAGGCCAACATCACCCGGGATGTTTCCCCGCACACGCTGCGGCACTCGTTCGCCACCCACCTGCTCGAAGGCGGGGCGGACGTCCGGGTGGTGCAGGAACTGCTGGGCCACGCCTCCGTGACCACCACCCAGGTGTACACGCTGGTCACTGCCGATACCCTGCGCGAGATCTACGCCGCGGCGCACCCGAGGGCGTTGGGCTGAGGCGAGTCCTGCCCCTGACGCTGCAACCAATCCCCAGAATAATTTTCCCCCCGCTGTAAGAACCAGCCCCGCCCGGAACACTTAGTCTTCAAGAAGAAGTCATCACGTGTCCGGGGGGAAATACCATGTTGACAGCGGAAGAGCAGGCATTCATCGATCTGCATTCCCGGCATTCGGGGCGGGTCTACCGGTACATCGCGTGCCGCATCAGCGACACGGGACGGGCCGAGGAATTGGCGGCCGATGTGTTCCGAATTGCCTGGCAGAAACAACTTCCCGAGCCACCCGGCATCGGCTGGCTGATCGCCACGGCCCGGCATGTGCTCGCTAACGAATACAGGGGGCGCCGTCGCCGCCAGGAACTCCTTGACCGGTTGCAGGACGAGGCAGGCCGCAACGTCCTGCAGGAAGAAACCGGGGAACAAGCCGCGGTAGCGGAAGTACTTGGCCACCTTCGCGAGCGGGACCGCGAGATCCTCATGCTCAGTTATTGGGATGACCTCACCATCCCCGAACTTGGCCAGGCCCTTGAATGTTCCCCCTCAACTGCTGCCGTACGGCTGCACCGTGCACGCCGGGCATTCGCCAAGGCGGCACCGGCACATCTCATGACCGAACGGAAGGACTAGCCATGGATCGCATCGAGCAGTTGATGAAGGCCGCCAAACCCCGGCCGACGCCACCGAACACGGTGGCCGGAAGCGAAGCTGCCCCGTCCGTTGCGCCAACTGCGGAAACCGAAGTCATCCGTTTGGCGGCACCGGCACCGGAACGCGGCAACCAGCGGGGACGGACAGCCGTCCGGACAACGGCCGCGACCGTCCTCGCAGCCGCAGCTGTGGCTGGTGCGGTGTACGTTGGCGGAACCATGACACAGCGGCCCATGCCGACACCCGGCGTGGCGCCCTCGGAGTCAGCCGGAAACCCTGCGCCCGCCAGTCCGCATGCCACACCTTTTGCGAGTGAACAACCCACCGCCACCGCATCACCCTCCACGGCTCAACCTGGGAACCCTGCGGCCGGTGGCTTGAGCACCGGCGGCGTGCCCTGCACCATGGACAACGTGGACCTGCAGCGAAGCGACCAGCAGCGCATAATCTTTCCGATCCCCGCCGACCAACAACATCTCTACACCGTCCTGGGTTGTGCCGGCGGGTGGCTGGCCTTCTCCATCTCGGATGAGGGAGCCAAGGCCCTCCAGCTCGATGGGGGCAACGCGTGGTACCAGATTGCCAAACTGCGGGATGGCCGGTTCCTTTGCGACTTCCAGCAGACCTACTCCAGTGTCTTCAACTGGGAATTCCAAGCCTTGAACAACCAAAGCCTGACCCCCCAGCAGGCGATGGACAAAGAATTCGGGCAAAAAGGAATCCCGGTGGAACTCCGGCCGGAACTCGTTGGCGACGGCCCTGCGGCTGGATAGCCTCGCCGCCTCGTACCCGGCTATAGGGTTGGGCACATGGAATTCGCTTCTGTCACACTCTGCTTCCTCCTGCGGGAAGGTCCCACCGGGACCGAGGTATTGCTGGGATTGAAGCAAACCGGGTTCGGCAAAGGAAAGATAGTGGGCATCGGTGGCCATGTGGAGCCGGGGGAGACTCACGCGCAGGCGGTGATCCGTGAGGTGCTTGAAGAAACCGCCGTGGTGCTCCGCCACGAAGATTTGGCGGATGCCGGAACCGTCCGGTTCGTCTTCCCCGCGCGGCCCGAATGGAACATGGCCACCCGGCTCTTTACCGCGCGCACCTGGCAGGGCGAACCGGAACCCAGCGACGAGATCCTGCCCGAGTGGTTCCGGGTGGACACCCTGCCGGTGGACCGCATGTGGCAGGACGCCGACCACTGGCTGCCGGTGGTGCTGGAGGGCCGGAGGGTCAACGTGGTGGTCACCATGCACACCGACAACGAATCCGTCGCTTCGTCTGAAAGCCTCCTGGGTTAGCTGCCAACCGCCAAGCCGTTAAACGCCCGACGGCGGGAGGGCACCAAAGTGCCCTCCCGCCGTCGGGCGTTCCTGCCCGGCGCTACGGAAGGTGCCGTTCCTCCACGCCGTTGTACTCACTCAGCGGCCTGATCAGCGAGTTGGCATCGAGCTGCTCCATGATGTGCGCGGTCCAGCCGGTGATCCGGCTGGCCACGAACAGGGGAGTAAAAGTGGGTGTATCGAAGCCCATGAGGTGGTACGTGGGCCCGGCGGGGTAGTCGAGGTTCGGCTTGATGGCTTTGGCCTCGTCCATCGCCGTTTCCAGGCCGTTGTACAGCCCCAGCAGCTCGGGGCGGCCGTAGTGGGCGATCATCTTGTCCAGGGCGGCCTTCATGGTGGGGACCCGGGAATCGCCGTGCTTGTAGACGCGGTGGCCGAAGCCCATGACCTTTTTCTTCTGCGCCAGGGCATCCTCCATCCAGGCCTTCGCCCGCGCGGCAGCCTCCTCGAGGGACTCCTCCTGCCGGATGCCGATCTCGTCGAAAGTGTGCATCACGGCTTCATTCGCACCGCCGTGCAGCGGACCCTTCAAAGCCCCGATGGCTCCTGTCACTGCTGAGTGCAGGTCGGACAGTGTGGACGTGATGACGCGGGCGGTGAACGTTGACGCATTGAAGGAGTGCTCGGCGTAGAGGATCATCGAGACGTTGAAGGCCTCCACCACTTCCGGCACCTGTTCTTCTCCGAAGGCCATCCACAGGAAGTTCGCCGAATAGCCCAGGTCGTCGCGCGGCTCCACGAGTTCCTGGCCGTGGCGGCGGCGCTGGTCATAGGCCACCACCGCTGGCATGGCCGCGAACAGGTCCACGGCCTTGGCCATGTTCGCTTCCCGGGAGGAGTCCTCGGCCAGCGGGTGCCGGGCGCCCATCACGGATGCCGCGGTCCGGCAGACATCCATCGGGTGCGACGTCACCGGCAAGGCGTCGATGACCTGCTTGACCACGGGGTCAAGAGCCCTTCCGGCCCGCTCCCTCGCGGTGAATTCGGCCAGCTGCTCCTTGGTGGGCAGCTCGCCGTTCCAGAGCAGGTAGGCGACTTCCTCGAAGCTGCACTTGGCCGCCAGCTCCTGGACGGGATAGCCCCGGTACAGCAGCGAGTTCGTGTCCGGGTTGACCTTCGAAACCGCGGTGTAGTCAACCACGACGCCGGCAAGGCCCTTTTTGATCTCATTTTCAGCCATGCTGAAACTCCTTCGTTCTTGCGGGGATCCCGGGTCCTACCGGACGCCGGGGATCCGGAAGTTGAACACCCCGGTGTCAAAGTGGTTGTAGGCCTCGTAGTCAACGAGGTCATAGAGCCGGGCACGGGTCAACATGCTTGGGACCTGTGCCTCCTGGGTGCCGTCGGACTTGATCGATTCCAGAGTACGCTCAGCAGCGCCCATGGCACTACGGAGCAGGGTGACCGGATAGATGATCATGTTGACGCCGACGCCGGCCAGCTGGTCCACGGAGAACAGGTCACTTTTGCCGAACTCAGTCATGTTGGCCAGGATGGGTACGTCCACCGCGTCCCGGATGGCCTGGAACTCGCTGAGGTCCTTCATGGCTTCCGGGAAAATCGCGTCCGCCCCGGCTTCCACGAGAGCCCGGGCCCGCTCCTGGGCTGCTTCCAGGCCGTCGGTGGCGCGGATGTCGGTCCGCGCCATGATCAGGAAGTTCGGGTCACGCCGCGCGTCAGCGGCGGCCCGGATCCGCTTGGTAGCGGTGTCCAGGTCCACCACGTTCTTGCCGTCCAGATGGCCGCAGCGCTTGGGGTTGAACTGGTCTTCGATGTGGCAGCCGGCCAGGCCGGCGTTTTCGAGTTCCTGCACGGTGCGGGCCACGTTCATGGGCTCGCCGAACCCGGTATCGGCGTCGACGATCGAGGGCAGGTCCGTCATGCGGGCGATTTGGCCGGCGCGGGTGGCCACCTCCGTCAGCGTGGTCAGCCCGATGTCCGGCAGGCCCAGGTCGTTGGCCAGGACGGCGCCGGAGATGTAGACCCCGGCGAAGCCTTTTTCCTCGATCAGGCGGGCCGAGAGCGGGTTGAACGCGCCCGGGAACTGCTGGATGGTGCCGGAGGACAGCAGCTCCCGGAAACGGATCCGTTTCTGCTCCGGGGTGGTCTTGGAGTACAGCATCAGAAGAGTCCCTTCGGTGCCGCGGCCAGGTCGATGACGCCCGGGGCGGCTGTGATGTTCAGCTGGTCCAGTTCGCCCGCGGCGAGGTGGGGGAGGCGTTCGACGGCGGCGAGGAACCTTTCGATTTCGGCCTCCTCCACCAGCCCCGCGGCGAGGGTGCGGAACTTGTTGACATACTGTTCCCGGGCGAATGGCCGGGCACCCAGCGGGTGCGCGTCGGCCACGGCGATCTCGTCGGTGATGACTGAGCCGTCCTTGAGCGTAATCTCCACTGACCCGCCAAAGGCCTTCTCGGCGATGTCCAGGGAGTGGTACCGGCGGGTCCATTCGGGATCCTCCACGGTGGTCACCTTGTGCCAGAGCTCCACGGTGTCCGGCCGTGCAGCGCGCTGCGGAGCGTAAGAGTCCACGTGGTGCCAGGCGCCGTCCTGCAGGGCGACGGTGAAGATGTACGGGATGGAGTGGTCCAGGGTTTCCCGGCTCGCGGTGGGGGAGTATTTCTGGGGATCGTTGGCGCCGGAGCCGATCACGTAGTGGGTGTGGTGGCTGGTCTTGATCAGGACTGATTCGACGTTGGCCGGGTCCGTCACCTCAGGGTGTTCGCGGTGCAGCTTGCGGGCCAGGTCGATCCAGGCCTGCGCCTGGTACTCGGCCGAGTGTTCCTTGGTGTAGGTGTCCAGGATGGCGCGCTTGGCTTCGCCCGGAGTGGGGAGCGGCACCATGTAGGACGCGTCCGGGCCGTCCAGCATCCAGGCGATGACGCCGTCTTCGCCTTCGTAGATGGGCACGGGAGAGGTCTGGCCGCGCATGGCCCGGTCTGCGGATTCAATGGCCATCTTGCCGGCGAACGCCGGGGCGTGCGCCTTCCAGGTGGAAATCTCGCCCTTGCGGGACTGCCGGGTTGCGGTGGTGGTGTGCAACGCCTGCCCCACGGACTGGAAGATGGTTTCGACGTCGAGTCCCAGCAGGCTGCCGATTCCGGCAGCCGCGGAGGGGCCAAGGTGCGCCACGTGGTCGATCTTGTGCTTGTGCAGGCAGATCGCCTTGACCAGGTTCACCTGGATCTCATAGCCCGTGGCGATGCCGCGGATCAGGTCGTGCCCGCTGGAGCCGACGTGCTGGGCCACGGCGAGAATTGGGGGAATGTTGTCGCCGGGGTGGGAATAGTCGGCGGCGAGGAAGGTGTCGTGATAGTCCAGCTCGCGGACGGCCACTCCGTTGGCCCAGGCGGCCCATTCCGGTGCCACGCGCTCGCCGATGCCGAAGACCTTGGAGCCCTTGCCGCCGGTGCTGGGGCCATGGGTCAGCGCCTGGGCGCGGGCCGCGACGATGGGAGCCCGGTTCAGGGAGGCGATGGCCACCGACGCGTTGTCGATGATGCGGTTGATCACCATGTCGGTCACTTCACCGGAGACAGCAACGGGGTCCGCCGCGACCTGGGCGATCTTGTAGGCAAGCTGGTCCTCGCGGGGCAGGTTTTCTTCGCTCTTGTAGACGCGGACGTGGTGTTCCTTAACCATGGTGCTCCTTCGGGTGGGGTGTGTGCGTTGCTTTGACGTGGGAGAGGCTGCGGTGCAGGTGGACGATGGTGGCCGCCTCGGCGAGCTTCGGATTGCCGGCTGCGATCGCTTCTGCGATGGCGGCATGCTCGGCGGCTGCGGCCGTGAGGCGGCGCGCGTCGTCGGCTGCCAGCCGCCGGATGCGGACCAGGTGGACGCGCAGGCTGCGCATGGCCTGGGCCAGGTAGGAATTGGAGATGGCGGCATCAATGGCAGCGTCCAGCCTGCCCACCAGTTCGTAGTAGTCGTGGAGTGCCGGCTCGTCGCCGCTGACAAGCTCCGGGGCCCGGAGCAGCTCGTGCTGCAGGCGCTCGAACGTTGCCGCGTCCCCGCGCCGGGCGGCCAGTGCCGCGGCCCTGCCCTCAAGTGTTTCGCGCAGCTCGAAGAGCTCATCGATGTCCTCAAGGGATATATCGGTAACGACGACGCCGCGGCCGCCCGCCGTCGTCAGCCCTTCCGCTGTAAGGCGGCCCAGCGCTTCCCGCAGCGGCGTGCGCGAGACGCCGAGGCGTTCGGATTGTTCCACTTCGGCGAGGACCGTTCCGGGGGCCAGGCGCCATTCGATGATGTCGTCGCGCAGGGCGGCGTACGCCTTGTCACTGGCACGCATGGCTGGCTCCTTCCACTGATAACCCAACCAGTGTATACAGGAGCGGCCGCTTGGGACAGTACTTTGGGCAGAAGAGTCCCGGGTGGTGGCATTTCTGTATACAGACCTCTTGTCGGCCGCACTGTCTTGCCACTACCATGAGCTGCATCACAATGTCGTGGATGGGATTACCTCATGGTCACCAACAGCTATCGGGACAGCTACCAGCGCAGCGTTGAACAGCCCGAATCTTTCTGGCTGGAGGCAGCGCATAGCATTGCCTGGACTTCTCCGCCAAGCAACGCCCTGGATTCCAGCCGGGCGCCACTGTACGGCTGGTTCCCGGACGGCATCCTGAACACCTGCTACAACGCGCTGGACCGGCATGTCGCCGAGGGGCGCGGAGGGCAGGACGCCCTGATCCACGACTCCGCCATGCTGGGGACCCAGCAGCGTTATACCTACGCGGAACTCCTGGACCTGGTTGAGCGCTTTGCCGGTGTGCTCCGCGGCAACGGCGTGGGCAAAGGGGACCGGGTGGTGATCTACATGCCGATGATCCCGGAAGCGGCCATCGCCATGCTGGCCACTGCCAGGCTGGGCGCGGTCCATTCCGTGGTTTTCGGCGGCTTTGCGCCCAAAGAGCTTGCAGCCCGGATCAGGGACGCCGCACCTGCCGCAGTGGTGACCGCTTCGGGCGGCATTGAACCGGCCCGCCGGATCGAGTACCTGCCGGCCGTCGCCGAGGCGCTTGAGCTGGCGGGGACGCGGGACATTCCCGTGCTGGTCAAAGCGCGCGGGGGATTTGCGTCAGCGGCGGCGGACCACGCCGGCTGGCTGGACTGGGACGAGGCCATGGCCTCGGCTGAGCCCGCTGGCCCGGTCGACGTGAAGGCGACGGACCCGCTGTACATCCTCTACACGTCCGGAACCACCGGTACGCCCAAGGGGGTGGTGCGGGACAACGGAGGCCACGCCGTCGCCCTGCGCTGGACGCTCGAGAATATCTACGACGTCGGGCCCGGCGACGTTATGTGGACCGCCTCGGATGTCGGCTGGGTAGTGGGGCACTCCTACATTGTGTACGGACCGCTGCTGGCTGGAGCCACCACGGTGATGTACGAAGGCAAGCCGGTGGGGACCCCGGATGCCGGTGCTTTCTGGCGGGGTTGTCCAGGACCACAAGGTCAGCGTGCTCTTTACCGCGCCCACGGCGCTGCGGGCCATCCGCAAGGCGGACCCGGACGCGTCCTTGCTCACGAACTATGACGTGTCCAGCCTGCGGACGCTGTTCACGGCCGGTGAGCGGCTGGACACGGACACGTTCCACTGGGCCTCGCGGGTCCTGAGTGTGCCGGTGGTGGACCACTGGTGGCAGACCGAAACCGGCTGGGCTATATGTGCCAACCCGCGGGGGCTGGAGCCGCTGCCCATCAAGGCCGGGTCCCCGAGTGTTCCGATGCCCGGCTTCCGGCTGCGGATCCTTGATGGCGCCGGCATGGAAGTGGAGCCCGGCACCGAAGGCAACATCGTGCTGGGCCTGCCGCTGCCACCGGGCACCCTCACCACCCTGTGGGGAAACGACGAACGCTTCATCTCCTCCTATCTCCAGGCCTTTGAAGGCTGCTACGCCACCGGCGATTCCGGGTACCGCGACGAGGACGGCTACCTGTTCGTCATGGGCCGCACCGATGACATCATTAATGTCGCCGGCCACCGGCTCTCCACCGGCGCCATGGAACAGGTGATCGGGCAGCACCCGGCCGTTGCCGAGTGCGCCGTGGTTGGCCTCGCAGACCCCCTCAAAGGCCAGCGTCCCAGCGGCTATGTGGTGCTCAAATCCGGGGTCGACATCCCTGAAGACGTCCTCGCCAAGGATCTGGTGGCACTGGTCCGCCGGGACATCGGTGCCGTGGCGGACTTCAAGCATGTAACCGTGGTGGATGCCCTGCCCAAGACGCGCTCCGGCAAGATCCTCCGAAAGACCATGCGGCAGATAGCCGACGGCGAGGAGTATACGGTGCCCTCCACCATCGAGGATCCAGGGGTCATCGAGCAGTTGGTTGGAGTGCTGCGGGTGGGACGGGGCCAGGCCGGCTGAGGGCACGGCAAGAGTGTTCTGGCCGCCGATACGGGGTCAGCGGGCGTTCCAGCGGTATTCGTTCTCCGGCCTTCCCGGCGTGCCGTAACGGGCAGTCCGGGACACCGTGCCGGCGTCGGCAAGGTACTCGAGGTAGCGCCGCGCCGTGACGCGGGACATGCCCAGGGCGTCCATGACCTCGGTGGCGGATACAGCCTCGGGTTGTTGGCGCAGGAACTCCTGGACGGAGCCGAGGGTCGAGGTGGAGAGGCCCTTGGGCAGCGGGAGTTCGGACGGTGCCCTAAGGCTGGCGAACGCCCGGTCAACCTCACTCTGGGAGGCGCCTCCTTTGCCGGGGCCCACGCTGGAACCGGCCAGCTGCTGACGGAACTGGCGGTAGTTTTCCAGCTTGTCGGAGAACGTGGCGAACGTGAAGGGCTTGATCAGGTACTGGACCACGCCGATGGCGACGGCGCTGCGCACAATTGCCAGCTCCCGGACGGCCGTGATGGCGATGATGTCCGCAAGGATCCCAGCAGAGCGCATCCGCCTGGCGATGTCCAGGCCGTGGAGGTCCGGCAGGTTCATGTCGAGCAGGACCAGTTCCACGGGCTCGCCCGCGGCCACGAATTCGTTCAGCAGCCGCAGGGCGGACTGGCCGTCGGGTGCAGTCCCTGCAAGCTCAAACCCTTCCAGCCGCCCCACGTATGCGGCGTGGGCCGCCGAAGCGATGGCCTCGTCTTCGACAACGAGGACACGGATGTTGCTCACTGTCTTTGCTCCTTCTCCACGGACACCGCCGCAGGCAGGAATACTTCGAACTTGGCGCCGCGCCGACCATTAGTGGCCAGCGTACCGCCCAGTCGCTGCACCGCCTGCCGGACCAGCGCCAGGCCAATGCCCCGGCCGCCCGTCCCTGCGGGCTTCGTGCTGTATCCATGCCGGAAGATCTTCTCGGAATCCCCGGGATCGATGGCCGCCCCGGAATCGTTGACGGCGATGTCCAGGCCTTCCTCGTCCGCCTCCAGGGTCAGCACCACCCGCCTTGGCGGCGGTGCCTCGGCGGCAGCATCGATGGCGTTGTCCAGCAGGTTGCCCAGAATCGTCACCAGGTCCTGGACAGCCAGGCCGGGGGCGGTGCCGGAGTTGAGGGTGGACACCTCCAGCTGGACACCGCGCTCGTGGGCCTCGGCCACCTTCCCCATCACCAGGGCGCCCACCACCGGCTCGTCGATCGATCTCACCATGTCGTCGGTCAGCTGCTGGCTCAGGGCAAGGTCCTGCGTGGCAAAGTCCAGGGCTTCCCCGGTCCGGCCCAGCTCCAGGAGCGAAACCATGGTGTGCAGCCTGTTGGCGTGTTCGTGGGTCTGTGCCCGGAGCGCATCCGAAAGGGTCCGCATGGTCTGCAGTTCGTTGCCCAACGCTTCGATCTCTGTCCGGTCCCGGAGGGTTGCCACGGTTCCGTACACTGGCACTTTCCCGCGTGACCCGGGGGTGTCGGGACCCCGCGCCGGGCCCTGGTTCACCACCAGCACCCGGGATCCGGCCAGGACCATCTCGTCCTTGGTGGTCCGCCCGGAGTCGAACAGGCTGCGCAGTTCACTGTCCAGGGGCAGTTCCGCCAGCGAGGGAGGACGGGTGGGATCGTTGCTGCCCGTCTCCGGCAGGCCGAGCAGTTCGGCAGCCTGGTCGTTGTACATCACCACGCGCTTCCTGGCGTCGATCAGTATGAGGCCTTCGCGGACCGAGTGCAGGACGGATTCGTAGTACGCGAACAGCTGGGCGAGTTGTTCGGGCCCCCACCCGCGGGTCACCTGCCGCAGGTAGCGGCCCAGCAGCCAGGATGCCAGGGAACCTCCCACCAGCAGGGCGATGCCGACGGCCAGCAGGACCGGGAGGCGGCCGGCCAGGGCGACGTCGACGTTGCGGACGGTAACCCCGGCCGCCACGAGGGCCTTGACCGTCCCCGTGGAGTCTTTGACCGGCACGATGGTCCGGACGGAGGGTCCAAGGGTGCCTGCCGTCACTTCCGTGAACGCCTGGCCCCGCAGCGCGGCGTTAATGGAGCCGATGTAGGGGCGGCCCAGCTCCTCGTCCCGCGGGTGCGTCCACCGGGTCCGGTCCGGAGCCATGATGGTAATGAAATCGATGTGCGCCGCAGTGGATACATCGCTGGCGTAGGGCTGCAGGAGGGCGGACGGATCCGGCGTCGTTGCGGCCTGCAGCACCAGGGGATTGGCGGCGATGGAGGCGGCCACCCCTTCCATCCGGCGGCCTGCTTCGTCGTAGGTGCGGTCCCTGGCGTCCACGTACGCGGCCGTTCCCACAATGGCGATAAAGGAGACGACGATCAGCAGGTTCGCCAGGAAGAGCCGGCGGGCAATGCTCCAGCGGTGGATCATGCGTACCTCCAGTTGACCCTGCGGGTGCCGCGACCAATATGAACGCAACGGTGAGCTGAATCACGGGGTGCCGAATGATGGGTATCACATTGCAAGGACGTGTTGAGCCCAGAGACTGCGCCGCAGCGTCTATCAGAATATCCACAAGGAGACACACATGGCTTCTCAACGAGGAGAGTCGCTCGAGACCGCGGCCCCGCGGCGCAAGGGACTGGACAAGTCCCACTACCTCTACATCGCCGTTATCGCGGCCGTCATTCTGGGCGCGCTGGTTGGCCTGATCTTCCCCGAGGTCGGCAAATCCCTCAAGCCCCTGGGCGACGGCTTCGTCAAGCTCATCAAGATGATGATCGCTCCGGTCATCTTCTGCACCATCGTCCTGGGCATCGGCTCCATCGCCAAGGCAGCCACCGTGGGCAAAGTCGGCGGCCTGGCGCTCGGTTACTTCATCATCATGTCCACCTTCGCCTTGGCCATCGGCCTGGTGGTGGGCAACCTGATCCACCCGGGTGAGGGCCTGAAGCTCACGCCCTACGATCCCAACAAGAAGGCCGCCACGGACAGCACCGTGGACTTCCTGATGGGCATCATTCCCGGCGACATCCCCGTCCTGCCCACCCTCCTTGCCGCCATCCTGGTTGGCTTCGCACTGCAGAAGATGGGCGCCCAGGGCACACCGATCCTCAAGGCCATTGGCCACGCCCAGGCCCTCGTGTTCCGCATCCTCATCATGATCATGTGGCTCGCTCCGGTGGGCGCCTTCGGTGCCATCGCCGCCGTCGTCGGCGCTACCGGATTCCAGGCCATCGTGAGCATGTTCACCCTCATGATCGCCTTCTACATCACCTGCGCACTCTTCATTGTGGTCATCCTGGGCGGCCTGCTCCAGGTGGTTGCCGGGGTGAACATCTTCAAGCTCATGAAGTACCTGGCCCGTGAGTACCTCATTATCTTCTCCACCTCGTCCTCCGAAGCTGCCCTGCCGCGCCTGATCGCGAAGATGGAGCACCTGGGCGTCTCCAAGCCTGTTGTTGGCGTCACCGTCCCCACCGGCTACTCCTTCAACCTGGACGGCACGGCCATCTACCTGACCATGGCCTCCCTCTTCGTGGCCAACGCCATGGGAACGCCGCTGGACCTCGGGGCCCAGATCTCCCTGCTGGTCTTCATGATCATCGCCTCCAAGGGTGCGGCCGGCGTGACCGGCGCGGGCCTGGCCACCCTCGCCGCCGGCCTGCAGGCACACCGTCCGGAACTGCTGGGCGGCGTGGGCATGATCGTGGGTATCGACCGCTTCATGTCCGAGGCCCGCGCCCTGACCAACTTCACCGGCAACGCCGTAGCAACGGTCCTGGTGGGAACCTGGGTCAAGGAGATCGACGGCGGGCAGGTCGCCCGGGTCCTCTCCGGCGAAGTGCCTTTCGACGAGCAGACCATGATCGCCGGGCACGGCGAAATGGCGCCGAAGGAAGAAGGCGCACGCGAGGCAGCAAAGGCCTAGCACCACGCACCCAGCCGATCCGAAACCGCCCCTGCAGCCACGCTGCGGGGGCGGTTTTGTGTTCCCGTCCGCCTCAACCTTCGACCTCAGCTAGAGGGTCAAGGCTCAACATCCGGGGAAAGTCAAGTTCCGTCGAATACCGTGTCGGGCGCTGTAACCTAGGGAGCAGAACGATCGGCGCTGGCGAGCCAGCGGCAGGAAATCACCGTCATCGAAAGTGTGGACAAATACGTGAGCAGCGAACAGGGTTCAGCAACTCTGGAGGGCACGGAATTCGACCTCGAAAAC
This sequence comes from Pseudarthrobacter defluvii, assembly GCF_030816725.1. Lineage (NCBI taxonomy): Bacteria > Bacillati > Actinomycetota > Actinomycetes > Micrococcales > Micrococcaceae > Pseudarthrobacter > Pseudarthrobacter defluvii. The sequence continues at coordinate 2,640,897 of NZ_JAUSYG010000001.1, read as the reverse complement.
ACGGTGATGGGGCCCACGGGGCGCCCATACCGTGAGTTCCCGGACCCCGCGCCGCTGTCCTCCCACGGTCCGGCCCGCGTGATCGCCATGGTCAACCAGAAGGGCGGCGTGGGAAAGACCACCTCCACGATTAATCTCGCGGCGGCGCTCGCCGAATACGGCCGCCGCGTCCTGCTGGTGGATTTCGACCCCCAGGGTGCCCTGTCCGCCGGTCTGGGCGTCAACCCGCACGAGCTGGACCTCACGGTGTACAACGTCCTGATGGACCGCAAGGTGGACATCCGCGACGCCATCCACCAGACCGGCGTGGAAAACGTGGACCTGCTGCCGGCCAACATCGACCTCTCCGCCGCGGAAGTGCAGCTGGTCAACGAGGTGGCGCGTGAACAGGTCCTGGACCGTGCGCTGAAGAAAGTCGAAGACGACTACGACGTCGTCCTCATCGACTGCCAGCCGTCCCTGGGCCTCCTGACCGTCAACGCCCTCACCGCGGCCCATGGCGTCATCATCCCGCTCATCTGCGAGTTCTTCGCGCTCCGCGCCGTGGCCCTCCTCGTTGAAACCATCGACAAAGTCCAGGACCGGTTGAACCCCCGCCTTCAGGTGGACGGCGTGCTGGCCACCATGTATGACGCACGGACCCTGCACAGCCGTGAAGTCATTACCCGGCTGGTGGAAGCGTTCGGTGACAAGGTCTTCGAAACCGTCATCAAGCGCTCCATCAAGTTCGCGGACGCCACCGTGGCCGCGGAGCCCATCACCAGCTACGCCGGGAACCATGTGGGTGCTGACGCCTACCGCCGGCTCGCCAAGGAGCTGATCTCCCGCGGCGGCGCACCCTAACCACGCCGTGGCCGAAACCAAGCCCGGCTTCGAGGTGCGGCTGGCCAACTTCACGGGTCCGTTCGACCTCCTCCTCGGGCTGATCGCCAAGCACCAGCTGGACATCACCGAAGTGGCCATCGCCACCGTCACGGATGAGTTCATCAAGTACATCCGGAAGCTGCAGCAGCTCGGCGAGGAATGGGCGCTGGATGAGGCGAGCGAGTTCCTGGTGATTGCCGCCACCCTGCTTGACCTCAAGGCGGCACGGCTGCTCCCCGCCGGTGAAGTCGAGGACGACGAGGACATCGCGCTGCTGGAGGCGCGCGACCTCCTCTTTGCCCGGCTGCTCCAGTACAAGGCCTTCAAGCAGGTGGCAGGCATCCTGGGCGAAACCCTGCATCAGGAAGGCCGGCGCTTTCCCCGGCAGGTGGCGTTGGAGGAACACTTTGCCGCGATGCTGCCCGAGCTGGTCTGGAAGCACACGCCCCAGCAGTTTGCGGCTTTGGCTGAAGCCGCGCTCCGGCCCAAGGCGCCCGCGCAGCCACCCCAGGTGGGGCTTGGCCACCTGCACGGCAGCAACGTCAGCGTCAAGGAGCAGGCAGAAGTGCTGGGCCTCAGGCTCCAGCAGGAGTCGCCGCTGACCTTCCGTTCCCTGATCGCAGACGCCGGGTCCACCCTGGTGGTGGTGGCCCGGTTCCTGGCACTTCTGGAACTGTTCCGGGACCGGGCTGTCTCGTTCGACCAGCTCTCCCCGCTGGCGGACCTTGCCATCCACTGGACGGCCGACCGCCGGGACTGGTCGGCGGAAAACCTAAGCGAAGAATTCGAGGAGCAACTGTGAACCCGTCGCAGGATACGCAGCAGCAGGACGACACCGGCCACGGGCCGGACTTCGCCGACCTTCCCGGGGGAGCCAAGGCTGCCCTGGAAGCCGTCCTCATGGTTTTGGACGAGCCGGCCACGGAGGAGGAGCTGGCCGCAGGGGTGGGGCTGACGGTGGACTCGGTCCGCTCCCTGCTGGCCGAACTGCAGCGTGAGTATAACGGCTATACTGTTAAAGCCCCGGAGATGGAGAGTGCCAGCCACGCTGGTATCGGTTCCAGCCCCCGGGGTTTTGACTTGCGGAACATCGCCGGCGGCTGGCGGATCTACTCCCGCGCCGAGTTTGCCGACATTGTGGGCAAGTACGTGCTTGAGGGGCAGACGGCCAGGCTCACCCAGGCGGCGTTGGAAACACTGGCGGTCATCGCGTACCGCCAGCCCGTTTCCCGGGCGCGCGTGTCCGCAATTCGCGGGGTCAATGTTGACTCTGTCGTACGGACGCTGGCCCAGCGCGGGCTGATCGAGGACGCGGGAACAGATCCCGAGTCCGGCGCAATCCTTTACCGAACTACTTCCTACTTCCTCGAACGGATGGGAATTGGTTCAGTGGAGGAGTTGCCCCAGCTGTCACCGCACCTTCCGGGGCTTGACGGGATCGCAGAGTTCTACGACGCCGACACCATGTAGGCAGGCCACCCCTGCCTGCAGCACGTATTTACCAGTTTTAGTTATCAGGGCAGACGAAGTCTGCGCGGCTGGCTAGGGTTGTCCTTGGACATCGCTGCCGGCCAAAACACATTGAAGGACGGGTCATGACACAGGCGGGACGCCAGGGTTCACCACGTAACAGTTCGGGACGCGGCGGAAACGAACGCAACAACTCCCAGCAGCGCAGCCCACAGGGCGGCAGCTTCAGCGGGGGCTCCCGCGGGGGCACAGGAAAACGGGTTGCAGGATTCGGTGGGGACCGTCCCCACCGCGCTCCCAAGCCCCGCGAGGAACGCTTCATCGACCCCGACCTCGCCGGGAGCCAGCCCGGACAGGGGACGGAGGGCACCAGGGGTGCCAAGCCGTCGTCGCGCAAGCCTGCCGCCCGCAAGCCCGGCGCCAAGAAGGCCCCGGGTACTCCCGGCGCCCCCAAGCCCAAGGCCCGCACCGGCGCCCCCAAGCCCAAGGCCCGCACCGGCGCCCCCGGCGCAGCCGCTTCCCGCGCGTTCGGCAGCGAACGCTTCGGCCAGAACCTGGGCCCGGTCCGCAAACCGGCCCGGAAAAAGCACCCCCGCGGCAACGTTCCCCAGTCGGACCTCCACGATTCCGACGGCGTCCGCCTCCAGAAAGTCATGGCGTCAGCAGGAGTCGCCTCCCGCCGCGTCTGCGAGGAGATGATTGCCGAGGGCCGCGTGGAGGTGGACGGCCAGGTGGTTACCGAGCTCGGCGTCCGCGTCGACCCCAAGACCGCCGTCATCCACGTTGACGGCCTGCGGATCCAGCTGGACGAGAACCTGGTGTACATGGTGTTCAACAAGCCCAAGGGCGTGGTGTCCACCATGGAGGACCCCGAGGGGCGGCCCTGCATCAGCGACTTCCTGAAGAGCAACAAGAACACTGGCGAACGCCTCTTCCACGTTGGCCGGCTCGACGTCGCCACCGAAGGCCTGCTGCTGCTGACCAACGACGGCGAACTGGCAAACCGGCTGACCCACCCGTCCTACGAGGTGCCCAAGACCTACCTGGTGCAGGTGCGCGGGCCGTTCCCGCAGGGTGTCGGTGCCCAGCTGAAGGCAGGCGTTGAGCTGGAGGACGGCGTCGCTGCCGTGGATTCCTTCCGCCTGGTCGATTCCACGCCCGGCCACGTGCTGATCGAAGTTGTGCTCCACTCGGGCAAGAACCGCATCGTGCGCCGCATGTTCGATGCCGTCGGCTTCCCGGTCCAGCGGCTTGTGCGCGTCAAGGTGGGCCCGATCGGGCTCGGCGACCAGCGCCAGGGCAGCATCCGCAACCTGGGCAAGCAGGAAGTCGGCCACCTGCTGGCATCCGTAGGACTCTGACGCATGTCGGCGTTCAAAAGCCAGGGCCGCGGCCACCTGGACGGCCCGGTGGTGGTCATCGGTACCGGGCTGCTGGGCACCAGCATCGGGCTGGGCCTGCGGGGGCGCGGTGTGCCCGTATTCCTTTCCGACCCGTCGCCCACCAACCAGGCGGTGGCCGTGGACATCGGTGCCGGCCGCCCGTTGTCCGAACTCGGCGACGCGTCGCCGCAGCTTGTGGTGGTGGCTGCTCCGCCTGACGTGACGGCCGACGTCGTCCTCGCCGCCTTGTCCACCTACCCGGATGCTGTGGTCATCGATATCGCCAGCGTGAAGGCGCACATCCTGGCCCGGCTGCGGGAATCCGGCGTGGACCTGTCCCGCTACGTGGGGACCCACCCAATGGCGGGACGGGAAAAGTCCGGCCCGGTGGCGGCACGCGGTGAACTTTTCACCTCCATGCCCTGGGTGCTCTGCCCCTCGGAGGAAACGTCCGGTGCCGCCTTGCAGGTGGCCCGCTCGCTCGCCTCGGACCTTGGGGCCGTCGTCTCGCAGTTCACGGCGGACGAACACGACGAAGCTGTTGCGCTGGTCTCGCACCTGCCCCAGGTGATGTCCTCGCTGCTGGCCAGCCGGCTGCAGGGAACTCCGCTGCATGCGCTGTCCCTGGCGGGCAACGGCCTGCGCGACGTCACCAGGATCGCAGCCAGCGACCCCACCCTGTGGGTCCAGATCCTTGGCGGCAACGCGGACAAGGTGGTGGAGATCCTTTACGGTGTCCGGGAAGACCTGAACCGGTTGATTGGAACCCTGGAGGACCCCACCGCACCCGGGGCACGGCTGGACCTCGCGCAGCTGATGAGCGAGGGCAACGCCGGACAGGCGCGCATCCCCGGGAAACACGGCGGCCCGCCGCAGGCCTACGCGTGGCTTACCGTCCTGGTGGATGACAAACCCGGCCAAATCGCCCGGCTGCTCACCGAGATCGGGGAGATCGGCGTCAACCTGGAGGACCTGCGGCTTGACCACTCGTCGGGCCAAAACGTGGGTATGGTGGAAATCTCCGTGTTGCCGAACAAGCACGACCACCTGATCGAAGCTCTCAACGACCGCGGATGGCGGGTACTTCAGTAATGACACAGGAACTCCTCGAATCCATGCGCGCCCTGCGCATCGGCCGGCCGCTGGTGGTTGCCATCGACGGGCCCTCAGGCTCCGGAAAGTCCAGCGTGAGCAAGGAAGTTGCCCGCAGGCTCCGGCTGGCCTACCTGGACACCGGCGCCATGTACCGTGCCCTGACCTGGTACTGCGTCACCGAAGGCGTCGACCTGGAAGACGGCGCTGCGGTGGAGCAGGCGTCCCGCGACTTCGTCCTGGAACTGAGCACCAGCCCCTTGGAGGAATATGTCCGGGTCGGTGGCGTGGACGTCACTGATGCCATCCGGGAGCCGGCCATCTCCTCCGCCGTCAGCGCCGTCGCCACCACGCTCGGTGCCCGCACCGAACTGATCCGGCGGCAGCGGGACCTGATCGAAAAGCACCACCGCCGCATGGTGGTGGAAGGACGTGACATCACCACCGTCGTCGCCCCCGGGGCCGAGGTGCGCATGCTCCTCACCGCCAGCGAGGAAGCCCGCCTGCGCCGCCGGGGCATCCAGCTGGGCGGAACGCAGAACGCCGAGCAGCTGGCAGCCCAGGTAACGCACCGCGATGCCCAGGACTCCCACCGTGGTTAACTTCACGCAGGCCGCTTCCGGGGTAGTGACGCTGGATTCCTCTGACCTGGACTTCGAGCAGACCGTCGATGCCGCCCTCGTGATTGTCACCAAGGTCCTCAACCGTGACTGAGTCCGTGGCCGTCCTGCCGTCCAACCTGACCATGGCGTGGAGCAGGCCGGTGGGCTGGATCCTCGACCATCTGGTCTACCGGACCAGTGTGACCGGCAGAAGCAACGTGCCCACCGGCGGCCCGGTGATTTTCGCGGCCAACCACATCAGTCTCCTGGACGGGCCAGTGATGTTCGGCGCCGCGCCCCGGCCCATGCACATCCTGGTGAAGCAGGAGATGTTCAAAGGTCTCCTGGGCAAGGTTCTGACCGCCTCCGGCCAGCTTCCGGTGGACCGCCGGGGCGACCGCGCTGCGCTGCAGCGCTGCAAGGACGTGCTCGACGCCGGGCGGTGCGTTGGGATCCTCCCTGAAGGAACCCGGGGGAGCGGGGCAGCCGCGGACATCAACGGCGGCGTGGCCTGGCTGGCGCTGAACTCCGGGGCGCCGGTGGTGCCGGTTGCCATCCTGGGCACCCGCCGGGGCGATGAGCACCTGGACTTTGTTCCGCGGCCCGGGCGCCGTTTCCACGTCAGCTTTGGGTCCGCCCTCACATTGGCCCGCCGGGCAGGCGAAACCGGGCGTGCTTCAATGGACAGGGCGGCGCGGGAGATCCGTGCAGCGCTGGCAGGGCACGTCCAGGACACCATCCAACTCAGCGGGCAGCCCCTGCCTTTCGCTGACACCAAAGATTTGACAGCAGTAGCCGGGACGCCGGCAGATGACCACTAAGGACTTGCAATGAGCGACACCACCCAGACCTCCGGGCATTCCGGCGCCGAAGACGAATACAGGCCCGCAGGCACCGACCAGGTTGCCGAGCGCCTGGCAGCGATTGACGACGACGAAGCGGAGCTGCGTGCCGCCTCCCTCAGGGCCGGCCTGGAGGACTATGAGCTTGACGAGGACGACGCCGCCCTGCTGAGCGGGGAGTACGGCGACGAGGACCTCGAAGGCCCCCTCAAGCTGGACCCCGTCCTTGCCATTATCGGCCGTCCGAACGTGGGCAAGTCCACGCTGGTGAACCGCATCCTGGGCCGCCGTGAAGCGGTGGTGGAGGATACCCCCGGCGTTACTCGCGACCGCGTGATGTACTCCGCGAACTGGAACGGCCGGAACTTCACTCTGGTGGACACCGGGGGTTGGGAACACGACGCCCGCGGCATCCACGCCAGGGTTGCCGAGCAGGCCGAGATGGCAGTCGAACTCGCCGATGCCGTCCTTTTCGTGGTTGACTCCGCCGTCGGCGCCACCGCCACCGATGAAGGCGTCATGAAGATGCTGCGCCGCAGCAAGAAGCCGGTCATCATGGTGGCTAACAAAGTGGACGACTTTGCCCAGGAAGCCGACAGCGCAGCACTGTGGGGCCTTGGTTTCGGCGAGCCGTACCCGGTCTCGGCACTGCACGGCCGCGGGGTGGCCGACCTCCTGGACCATGTCATGGATGTGCTGCCTGAGTTCTCCACCGTTGAAGGTGTGGAGCGTTCCGGCGGTCCCCGCCGCATTGCCCTGATTGGCCGCCCCAACGTGGGCAAGTCCTCGCTGCTGAACAAGCTGGCAGGATCCGAACGCGTGGTGGTGGACAACACCGCCGGCACCACCCGGGACCCCGTGGACGAATTCATCGAACTTGGCGGCCGCACCTGGCGCTTCGTGGACACAGCCGGCATCCGCCGCCGCCAGCACATGGCCCAGGGCGCGGACTACTACGCCTCCCTCCGGACGCAGGCCGCGCTCGAGAAGGCGGAGGTCGCCGTCGTGCTCCTTGCCGTGGACGAGGTCCTCAGCGAGCAGGACGTGCGCATCCTTCAGCTGGCCATCGAGTCCGGGCGCGCCCTGGTCCTGGCCTTCAACAAGTGGGACCTGCTCGACGACGAACGCCGCCGCTATCTGGAGCGCGAGATCGAGCAGGACTTGGCCCACGTCGACTGGGCTCCGCGCGTCAACATCTCGGCAAAGACCGGCTGGCACAAGGACCGCCTGGTTCCTGCGCTGGACCTGGCCCTGGAGAACTGGGACCGGCGCATTGCCACAGGACGCTTGAATGCCTTCCTGGGTGAACTTGTGGCCGCGCACCCGCACCCGGTCCGCGGCGGCAAGCAGCCGCGCATCCTCTTCGGCACCCAGGCCTCCAGCCGGCCGCCGAAGTTCGTGCTGTTTACCACCGGATTCCTCGACCCCGGCTACCGCCGGTTCATCACCCGCCGGTTGCGCGAAACATTTGGATTCGAAGGCACGCCCATTGAAGTCAGCATGCGCGTGCGTGAGAAGCGGGGCCGGAAGCGTTAAATCCGACACACCTGGGAGCTGATCACGGGAAAGTGTCACAGGCACCCCTCCGGATCGTGTAAGCTCTTCTAGGTGGTTCGGCCGGACTGCTGATGAAAACCTACGGGTTGAGTTCAGCGGAGAACGGCGGAACCAGCGGGCTGTAGCGCAGCTTGGTAGCGCACTTGACTGGGGGTCAAGGGGTCGCAGGTTCAAATCCTGTCAGCCCGACCACAAAGCCGCGGAAACTTAAGGGTTTCCGCGGCTTTTGCGTTGTCGGGATTAAACCACCCGGCCAAGCCCCTTCCACGCGTGGCCAGCCCCGGGGGCCAGCTAACCGAGGGCGGCGTCGAGGGTGACGAAGCCGTAACCTGCCGCCCGGAACTGGGAGATCACCTGGGGGAGGGCTGCGGCGTCGAGTGTAGAGCCGTCGTCGGGGTTCGAGCCGAGGTGCATCAGGATGATCTCCCCGGGCTGTGCTGATGCCATGACGCGCTGGACGATGAAGCCCGGGCCGCGCGTTCCGTTCATGGTTCCTTGCCAGCCCAGGGTGTCAACGGTCCACCGGATTCCCGTGTAGCCGGCGGCGTTGACGTCTGCGATCGTGCGGGAGTCCCGGGCGCCAAACGGGAAGCGGAAGAACGGGAGCGGGTTGCCTCCGGCCGTCTCGATCGTCCTCTGCGCGTTGCCGATCTCGGCCGCAATCTGGGCGTCGGTCAGGGTCGTGAAGTCCGGGTGGGTCATGGAGTGGTTGCCGATCCGATGTCCTGCGTTGTAGATCAGCGCGGGGTCGGAGGGGAACTGGTTGACCCAATCTCCGGTGAGGAAGAACGTACCCGGGACGCCGTTCGCTGCGAGGGTGGCAAGGATCGATCGGAGAGCGGCGTCCTTGGCGCCGGCGTCGAACGTGAGCGCGACAACCTTCTGCGTTGTGGGAATGCGCTCGAGGTCAACGCCCAGGAGCGCCGACGGGACGGTGGTGTAGATGACCTCGGTCCTGCCGCTGGCCCCGTGCCACAGGATCGAACCGTGCGCGAAGTCGTTGCGGCGCCCGTCCGTGATGCCATACTCGCCGGTTGTCGGGTAGCCGAGCCGGCTGCGCTCCCAACCGAGGGCCGCCCACTGGGCCCGGATGGCTCCATACACCTCGTGGGCTCCCGTGGTGGGCGACCAGTAGATCGATGAGCCGGCGCTCGTGCCGCTGAAGTGGTTGTACCGGCCGACCCCGTCCGGGGTGCCGGTCTCGTCCGTCGCGGGGAATCCGAGCGCGCCGGACGGGCCGCCGAGCTCCAGGTAGCGTCCGCGGACCGCCCCGTGCACCTCGTGCGCCCCAGTGGCGGGGCTCCAGTAGATCGTTCCGCGGGCGAAGTCGTTGTACTGGCCAACGGCGCCCGGAGTGGCGGTCTCGTCCGTCACGGGGAAGCCAAAGAACCCCGCTGGCCCGCCGAGCTCCAGATAGCGTCCGCGGATCGCCCCGTGCACCTCGTGTGCGCCGGTGCCGGCGCTCCAGTAGATCGTGCCGCGGGCGAAGTCGTTGTACTGGCCGGCGGCGCCCGGGACGTTGGTCTCGTCGGTGAGCGGGAAGCCCAGGTACCCGGTTGGTCCGCCCAAGGCGAGATAGCGTCCGCGGATTGCCCCGTGCACCTCGTGCGCCCCGGTGCCGGGGCTCCAGTAGATCGTGCCGCGGGCGAAGTCGTTGTACTGGCCGGCGGCGCCCGGGGCGGCGGTCTCGTCCGTCAGGGGGAAGCCAAAGAACCCGGCTGGGCCGCCCAAGGCGAGATAGCGTCCGCGGATTGCCCCGTGCACCTCGCGCGCTCCGGTGCCGGCGCTCCAGTAGATCGTGCCGGCGGTGTAGTCCTGGGCGCGGCCCCCGGCGATGTCGTACGCGCTCCCCACTGGCGGGCCGAGAAACGATGCGCTGCCGCCGAGCTGCTCATAATGCTGGACGATCGCGTCGTCGCCGGCCTGCTGCACCGCCATGGATGCCGGAACGCTCTGCTGCGCAACCACCGCTGATGCAACGGCCCCCGCCGGGGCCAGGCCAGTGCCCCCGGGTCCACCGCCGAGGGCGAGGGCCAAGGCCATTACCAGGACGGCGGGACGAGAGCTGCGCATTGTGGCCCCCTTGTGCTGATCGAGAGTTGCGAGCCTTGATCAAGACGCTACGCTCCGAGGGCGTGCCCGGGCAGGACCGGAAGTCCCGAATCGCAATCCTTTCACCCGGGATACTGTCCGCTCGGCTGCCACAGTCGCCGGATGACGCCCCGGGTGCCGGATCTTGTTACTTCAGGAACTTCGACGTCCTGCGGTCCGCCAGCATCTTGCCTTTGGTCTGGCAGGTGGGGCAGTACTGAAGGGCGGTGTCCGCGAAGGACACCTCCCGGACGGTATCACCGCAGACCGGACAGGCCTCGCCGGTGCGCGCGTGCACGCGCATGTGGCTCCGCTTGACGTCCTTAAGGTCCTTGGGCGGCTTGCCGGCCGCTTCCGCCAGCGCCTCCCCAAGCACGCTGTGGATGGCGTCGTACAGCACCTGCACCGTGCCACGGTCCAGGGACTTGGCGACGGCGAACGGCGAGATTCGCGCGGCGTGCAGGATTTCATCGCTGTAGGCGTTGCCGATGCCCGCGATGACGCTTTGGCTGCGCAGGAGTCCCTTGATCTGCTGGGAACTGCCGGCCAGGATCTCTGCCAGCATGTCGGCGTCGAACGCCTCGGTAAAGGGATCCGGGCCCAGCGCGGCGATGCCCGGCACCTCCTGCGGATCCCGCACCACGTAGACGGCCAGGCTCTTCTTGGTGCCCGCCTCGGTCAGGTCCAGCCCGCGCGGCCCCTGGGGACCCGAGAACGCTGCCCGGACCGCGATGAGGCCCTTGCCCATCCTGAGCTGGCTGTCGGCAGGGGAGTCGGTGAAACGCACCCATCCTGCCCGTGCCAGGTGGAACACCAGGGAAATACCGTCCGTGTCGACGCTGATGAACTTCCCGAACCGGCGCACGCCTGACACCGTCCGTCCCTCGATGGCGTTGTAGGGCGGGTCGGCGGTCTTGAGCACGGCAAAGGAGACGATCTGCAGTTTGGTGACCACGCAGCCCCGCAGCTGTTCGTCCAGGAACCCAGCGAGGCCGGCGACTTCAGGAAGTTCCGGCATGGCCTACCCGCCCAGTTCCAGGGACGCTGCACCGATGCTTGCATTCATGGCCCCATCTTGTCAGAAAGCCCCCGTGCCGGCCCCGGCAGATATGCCTATACTTTCAGCGGCGGCCCGTTTTGCGTGCCCCTTTTGACATTGGCGTGTACCCCGATGAAAGGCCTCCCATGAGCAACATTCCCGAAGACCTGTCCTACACCGCCGAGCATGAGTGGGTCACCGCCCCGAATGCCGACGGCGTGGTCCGCGTGGGAATCACCGACTTTGCCCAGGATGCCCTGGGAGATGTCGTGTACGCCCAGATGCCTGAGGTCGGCACGAAGATTACGGCAAACGAAGTGGTGGGCGAAGTCGAGTCCACCAAGAGCGTCAGCGACATCTACGCGCCCGTTTCCGGTGAAGTCGTGGCCAAAAACGACTCCCTCGACACCGATTCGGCCCTGATCAACACCGATCCCTACGGTGACGGCTGGCTCATCGAGGTCAAACTCGCCGAACCTGACGCCGTTGAGTCTTTGCTCAGTGCATCCGAGTACGAACAACAGGTAGGCTAAAGCTAACGGGTAATTCCGGTCCGGCCCCGCGCCGCAGGCAATGCGTCTCCGCACGTCAAAGCCGGGAACGGGTGCCGGTGCCGGACCTGCAGGCAGGGCCGGAGAGCAAATGTTGGTTGCGGGTTCGATGCCCGCAACGTCTAAGAGGAGGAATCCATGGCTGGCCACAGACACAACCCTGCCGATGGGGATTACGGCACGGGTGCGGCTAGGGCGTCGGAGACCACCTCGATCCATCTCACCCCCGTCACCGACGAACCCACCATCGCCCCCAAGTTGTCCTCGGACGAGCGCAACTCGGTTGAAGCGCTGCCCGCCGGTTCGGCGCTGCTCGTGGCCCACAGCGGCCCGAACGCCGGTGCCCGGTTCCTGCTGGACTCCGATGTCACCACCGCAGGCCGCCACCCGGACGCGGATATTTTCCTGGACGACGTCACGGTATCGCGGCGCCACGTCGAATTCCGGCGCACCCCGCGCAGCTTCGAGGTCGTTGACAAGAACAGCCTCAACGGCACCTACGTCAACCATGACCGGGTGGACCGGGTTGAGCTGAAGTCCGGCAGCGAAGTCCAGATCGGCAAGTTCCGCCTCACCTTCTACCTGAGCCCTGCCACGGCGGCAGGCCGCAGCTGACCGGGGGACCGCTGCCTGTGGCAATGGCACAACCGGAACGCCGGGGTCCCCAGGTCCTGAACATCGGCGAAGTCCTGGCCCAGCTGAGCGCCGACTTCCCGGGCATGACCGCGTCGAAGATCCGGTTCCTCGAGGAGAAGGGGCTCATTAACCCCCGCCGCACGCCTGCAGGCTACCGGCAGTATTCCGACGGCGACGTCGAGCGGCTGCGCTTCGTGCTGGCGCTGCAGCGGGACCAGTACCTGCCCCTGAAAGTCATCAAGGACTACCTTGACGCCATCGACAGGGGAGAGAGCGGCCGGAGAACCTGCCGCCCGGCGTCGTGGTGTCCCCACGCATCGTCTCCGATGAGCTGGCCGCCGAGCTGCAAAACCGCGGCCGCAAGCTCAGCGAGGAACAGCTCCGCACCGAATCCGGCGCCAGCGTTCCCCTGCTGCAGTCACTCCTGAGCTTCGGCCTCATCAGCCACAGCAACGGCCAGTTCGACGAGCACGCCCTCCAGGTTGCCCGGGCCTGCGTACAGCTGGAAAGCCACGGCCTGGAACCCCGCCACCTGCGGCCCTTCCAGGCGGCGGCCGAACGGGAATTCGGCCTGGTGGAACGTGCAGTCGCGCCGCTTGCCTCCCGCAAGGACTCGGCATCGCAGGCGCGGGCAGCGGAGGCCGCCCGTGAAATCAGCGACCTCTGCCTCACCCTGCACAGGGCCCTGGTGCAGGACCACATCTCACGCATGGACATCTGATGATCGAAGTCGAGATTGTAGGCGTTCGCATCGAACTGCCTTCCAACCAGCCCTTGGTCCTGCTCAAGGAGATGCACGGCGAACGCCATGTGCCCATCTGGATCGGCACACCGGAGGCCAGCGCCATTGCCCTGGCACAGCAGGGCGTCGTCCCGCCCCGGCCCATGACGCACGACCTCCTCGTGGATGTCGTGGAGTCCCTGGGCCACTCCGTGGTCAGCGTCAATATTGTGGCCGTGGAGGACAACATCTTCTACGGGCAGCTGCAGTTTGAAAACGGAACCACCGTGAGCTCGCGGGCCTCCGACGCGCTTGCGGTTGCGCTGCGCGCCAAGTGCCGCATCTGGTGTGCTGATTCCGTGATGGACGAGGCCGGGGTCCGTATCACCGAGCACGACGAGGGTGAGGACGCCGAGCCCGGCCCCACGGTTGACGAGGAACGCGAGCTGCGCCGCTTCCGCGAGTTCCTGGACGACGTGGAACCCGAGGATTTCGACGGTTAAGGTCACGTTAAGGTTAAAGTTAAGGCTGAAACTTTCGACACGCCTCTTCCAAGCCCCGAAGGTCTTTGACCTCGGGACCCGCCGGGCCTAACGTCGAAGTATCAAGTTTCCTTGCTAACGGCAGCCGCGCAAGTCACACTGGAAAGTGCGCCCCGCGGAAAAATTACACGCATGGTCTTCATGCACATGCTGCCGTATCAGTACCAAGGGAGCGTACGACAAGGAGGATCCAGGTGAGTCCCAAAGGCGAAGCAGGCGGGCTAAAGCAGCCCAAGGCTGGTGTTGCTGTGCCCGTGAGTGGTGCCCAGGGCCTCCTGTTCACCGAGGATCTTCCCGTACTCGACGAAGACGCCGGCTACCGCGGCCCCACCGCCTGCAAAGCCGCCGGAATCACCTACCGCCAGCTCGATTACTGGGCCCGTACCGGTCTCGTTGAACCTGCCGTCCGTGGCGCTGCAGGATCCGGTTCGCAGCGGCTCTATGGATTCCGCGACATCCTGGTGCTCAAGGTGGTCAAGCGGCTCCTGGACACCGGGGTATCCCTCCAGCAGATCCGTACCGCGGTGGAACACCTGCGGGAGCGCGGGGTTGAGGACCTGGCCCAGATCACGCTCATGAGCGACGGCGCCAGCGTCTACGAGTGCACGTCCGCCGATGAGGTCATTGACTTGGTCCAGGGCGGCCAGGGAGTTTTCGGCATTGCGGTTGGGCGGGTTTGGCGCGAGGTGGAGGGCAGCCTGGCTTCGCTGCCCAGCGAACACGCGGCCGAGCAGTCCTTTCCCGACGACGAATTGAGCAAGCGCCGGGCCGCGCGGAAGATCAGCTGACCCGAACAGCCAAGCAGATAAGGGGCGCCCTCCGGCTGGAGGGCGCCCCTTATCGTTCAAGTGTCGTTGCGCGCTGCGGGCGTTGCAGCCGCTTCAGCGGGCGCGGCTCCGCAGGCCGCTGCCGGTGGCCATCAGGTTGGACAGCAGGTCGTCAAACAGGCCGGCAGCCGACTTGGCCGAATCCCCGGGCCAGTGGTGGACGGGGTGCGCAGCGCCCTGGATCTGCTGCCAGTTGGCCTGTTCCGGAATCCGCGGACTCAAGAGGAGCTCGCCGAACATAGACTCCATCTCGGCCAGGCGGTACGTGTGCTCGGACGAGCCGCTCCGGACCCGGTTTGCCACGATCCCTGCCGGTGAGAGGCTCGGGGCGAACTCCTGCTTGAACAGCTGGATGGCCCGCATGGTGCGTTCGGTGCCGGCAACCGAAAACAGGCCGGGCTCGGCAACCAGGGCAACTTTGTCGCTGGCAGCCCACGCCATCCGCGTCAGCCCGTTAAGGGACGGCGGGCAGTCGATCAGCACCAGCTGGTAGTCATTGGCGCCGGCCAGCACGGCGGAAAGCCGGCGGAGGTCACGGCGGCCCAGGTCCGGCCGGTCATAGATACCCGTGTAGGCGGAGCCGACGGCGACATCCAGGACGGCGGGCCCGGAACCGTTCGAGGCGGTGCGGTCAGCCCAATTGCTGCGGACCACGTTCTCCGCCAGTTTTGCCCTGCGGGGGCTCTTGAGCATCCTGCCAATATCCAGCTGTTCGCCGGGCTGGACACCCAGAGCGGTAGTGGCATCAGCATGTGGATCCAGGTCCACCACCAGCGCGCGTACTCCCGCGGACAGCGCCGCAGACGCCAATCCTGTGGTGACGGAAGTCTTGCCGACTCCACCCTTAAGGCTGCTGATGCTGACTACTTGCACTTGAGAGACCAAAACCTAACGCCGGATGCCGTGTTGGGGGTAATGTTTGCCTCGGCAGAGCCAAAGCCGGACGGTCCTGCCGCCCTACACATCATATGTTGATGCGCCGGCGAATCCTGCTTTATCGGGCGTCGGCATGGCACCGGCTGTGCTGCCGGGGCCGTTTCCGCCAGCCAGGCTGAAAGCGTTCAGGACATGACGGAAAAATCTGTGACCGTGACCACAAAGATTTGTGTTTGTCCTTGTAGGTCCTAGACACTGTGACCACTCATCGATCCACCCGCAATGATGCAGGAGAAGTATGTTTTCCAAAGTTCTGGTGGCCAACCGCGGTGAAATCGCGATCAGGGCCTTCCGCGCCGGCTACGAGCTGGGCGCCAAGACCGTTGCCGTCTTTCCCCAAGAGGACCGAAACTCGATCCACCGCCAGAAAGCGGACGAGGCCTACCTGATCGGCGAGGAAGGACACCCCGTCCGGGCATACCTTGACGTCGCGGAGGTGGTACGGGTGGCCAAGGAGTCCGGTGCGGACGCGATCTACCCCGGCTACGGATTCCTCTCCGAAAACCCGGAACTGGCCCGGGCAGCAAAGGAAGCAGGCATTACCTTCGTGGGCCCGCCCGCCGAAGTGCTGGAGCTTGCCGGAAACAAGGTTGCGGCCCTGAAGGCCGCCCGCGCGGCCGGCGTACCGGTCCTGAAGTCCAGCGAGCCGTCCAAGGACCTGGACGAGCTCCTGGCCGCGGCCGACGAGATCGGATTCCCTATTTTCGCCAAGGCTGTGGCCGGCGGCGGCGGCCGCGGTATGCGGCGGGTGGATACCCGCGAGGCACTGCCCGAAGCCCTGAAGGCGGCCATGCGCGAAGCCGACGCCGCATTCGGTGACCCCACCATGTTCCTTGAGCAGGCGGTCCTCCGCCCCCGGCACATCGAGGTGCAGATCCTCGCCGACGCCGAGGGCAATGTCATGCACCTCTTTGAGCGCGACTGCTCCATCCAGCGGCGGCACCAGAAGGTCATCGAGATCGCTCCTGCCCCCAACCTGGACGAAGGCATCCGCCAGGCCCTCTACCGGGATGCGGTCAAGTTCGCCCAGGCCCTGAACTACGTCAACGCCGGTACGGTCGAGTTCCTGGTGGACACCGAGGGTGAGCGGGCAGGCCAGCACGTCTTCATCGAGATGAACCCGCGCATCCAGGTGGAGCACACTGTCACCGAGGAAGTCACGGATGTGGACCTGGTCCAGGCCCAGATGCGGATTGCCTCCGGTGAAACCCTCGCCGACCTGGGCCTCTCGCAGGACACCGTCAAGCTGCGCGGCGCCGCCCTCCAGAGCCGCATCACCACCGAGGATCCCGCCAACGGGTTCCGTCCGGACGTCGGAAAGATCACCGGGTACCGCTCGGCCGGCGGCGCCGGTGTGCGGCTCGACGGCGGCACCGTCTACTCCGGCGCCGAGATCAGCCCCCACTTCGACTCCATGCTGGTCAAGCTCACCTGCCGCGGCCGGGACTACCCAACGGCGGTTGCCCGTGCCCGCCGCTCCCTGGCCGAGTTCCGCATCCGCGGTGTCTCCACGAACATTCCCTTCCTCCAGGCTGTGCTGGATGACCCTGATTTCATCGCCGGCGACGTGGCAACGAACTTCATCGACCAGCGCCCGGAACTGCTCAAGGCCCGCGTCTCCGCGGACCGCGGTACCAAGCTCCTGACCTGGCTGGCCGACGTCACCGTCAACAAGCCCAACGGCGAGCTGACCCTGCATTCCGATCCCGCCCACAAGCTGCCCGACGTCAAGGACAAGCAGGCGGCACCCGGTTCACGCCAGAAGCTCCTTGAGCTGGGCCCGGAAGGTTTCGCACGCGCGTTGCGGGAGCAGAACGCCGTCGCCGTCACCGACACCACCTTCCGCGACGCGCACCAGTCCCTGCTGGCCACCCGTGTCCGCACCCGGGACCTCGTTGCCGCCGGCCCCGCCGTGACGGCCCTCATGCCGCAGCTGCTGTCCGTCGAGGCGTGGGGCGGTGCCACCTACGATGTGGCGCTGCGCTTCCTGGGCGAGGATCCCTGGGACCGTCTCGCTGCCCTGCGCAAGGCCCTGCCCAACGTCTGCATCCAGATGCTGCTGCGCGGCCGCAACACGGTGGGCTACACGCCCTACCCCGAAGAGGTCACCGAAGCCTTCGTCAACGAGGCTGCGGCCACCGGCATCGACATCTTCCGCATTTTCGATGCCCTGAATGACGTCAACCAGATGGCTCCGGCCATCCGCGCAGTCCGGGCCACCGGTACCGCGGTGGCGGAAGTGGCGCTCTGCTACACCGGCGACCTGCTGGATCCGGCAGAGAAGCTCTACACCCTGGACTACTACCTGGGGCTGGCGCAGAAGATCGTTGACGCCGGAGCGCACATCCTGGCCATCAAGGACATGGCAGGACTGCTGCGGCCCGCCGCCGCCGCCAAGCTCGTTGCTGCGCTCCGCGAACGCTTCGACCTGCCCGTGCACCTGCACACGCACGACACCGCAGGCGGCCAGCTGGCCACCCTGCTGGCGGCTGTAGACGCAGGCGTGGATGCTGTGGACGTGGCATCCGCGTCGCTTGCCGGCACCACCAGCCAGGTGTCGGCGTCGGCCCTTGTTGCTGCCCTGGCCCACACGCCGCGGGACACCGGCCTCAGCCTGGAAGCCGTCAGCTCGCTTGAGCCGTACTGGGAAGCTGTCCGCCGCGTCTACGCGCCCTTTGAGTCCGGCCTGCCCGGCCCCACCGGACGCGTGTACAAGCACGAGATCCCCGGCGGCCAGCTGTCCAACCTGCGCCAGCAGGCCATGGCCCTGGGCCTGGGGGAGCGGTTCGAGGCCATCGAGGACATGTACACCGCCGCCGACCGGATCCTGGGGCACCTGGTGAAGGTGACGCCGTCCTCCAAGGTGGTGGGCGACCTCGCCCTGCACCTGGTGGGCCTCAACGCCGATCCCGCCGACTTCGAAGCCAACCCGCAGAACTACGACATCCCCGACTCCGTCATCGGCTTCCTGTCCGGCGAACTCGGAGATCCTCCCGGCGGCTGGCCCGAACCCTTCCGCACCAAGGCCTTGCAGGGCAGGAGCGTGAAGGTACGCGACGTCGAGCTAAGCGCGGAGGACAGCGCTGCGCTCAAGTCGGATTCCAAGACCCGCCAGCACACGCTGAACCGGTTGCTCTTCGACGGTCCCACCAAGGACTACCTGAAGAGTGTGGAGACGTACGGCAACATCTCCGTCCTGGACACCCGCGACTACCTATACGGCCTGCAGCGCGGCACCGAGCACGAAATCCAGCTGGAGCGCGGCGTCCGCCTCATCGCCTCCCTGGAAGCTGTCTCGGAGCCGGACGAAAAGGGCATGCGCACCGTCATGTGCACCCTCAACGGACAGTCGCGCCCGGTCATGGTCCGCGACCGATCCGTGGTGAGCAACGTCAAGGCCGCCGAAAAGGCCGATCCCGCCCAGCCCGGCCAGGTGGCCGCCCCCTTCGCCGGCGCCGTCACCGTCACGGTCAAGCCGGGCGACACGGTCAAGGCAGGAGACACGGTGGCAACCATCGAGGCAATGAAGATGGAAGCATCAATTACGACGCCGGTAGCCGGCAAGGTGTCCCGCCTCGCCATCTCCGCAGTCGAGCAGGTCCAGGGTGGCGACCTGCTGCTGGTCATCGAACAGTAAGCAGCACTACGGACGGCAATATCGTCCACGCGTGCTGGACTGTTCCCCGTAAGTTGGACTGAAATTCTCCAACTTACGGGGAGCAGTCAGACCAGCCAGCGCCACCATCGTGGCTGCTCCGGTTCCGGCGGCTCTGTCGGTTCCGGCTCCGGCTCCTCGCCCAAAGCCAGCGCGGCCTCGACGATGTCCTCCGTGGTGAGCGTCATGACGGCCTCGCGGTCGAGCGCGTCCAGGCTTTGTTCCTCGTCCCGCGACAGCCGCAGCGCCTGCCGGTTGAGCGCCTGTTCAAAAAGTGTTCGGGCGAACCGTGCGTTGCCGGAGTCCTCGCCCGCGTGGAGCCCGGTGAGGATGCGGCGCAGCATCTGGTCCGCACCCGGCTCCAGCGTGTACTCGTGCTGGGCCAGCATTTGGTGGAAGATCGTCTGGAGTGCCTCGACTGAGTAGTCGGGGAAAGTGATCTCGCGGGCGAACCGGGAACGCAGCCCGGGGTTTGAGAGCAAGAAGGCCTCCATCAGCCGCGGGTACCCGGCCACGATCACCACCAGGCGGTGGCGGTGGTCCTCCATCCGCTTGAGCAGGACCTCGATCGCCTCGGGGCCGAAGTCCATCCGGCCGTCCTCCGGGGCCAGCGCATAGGCCTCATCGATGAACAGGACGCCGTCCAGGGCACGCCTGATGACCCGGTCCGTCTTGATGGCAGTCTGCCCGACGTACTGCCCCACCAGGCCCGAACGGTCAACCTCCACCAGGTGGCCTTTCTGCAGCAGGCCGACCGCGCGGTACATCTCGGCCAGGAGCCGCGCCACGGTGGTCTTGCCCGTGCCCGGGTTTCCGAGGAAGACCAGGTGCTGTGATGTGGCAACCTCCGGAAGGCCGTGCGCCTTACGGCGGGCCTGGACCTGGAGCAGCGCGACGAGGGCGCGCACCTGTTCCTTCACGGTCTCCAGTCCGACCAGCGCATCGAGTTCGGCCTGCACCTCGGACAGCGGCCGGGCCGGACCGGGCCTGGTGCCGATGAGATCGCCCACCAGGTCGTCAACGCGCTCCGAATTGGGCAGCTTGAGTTGATCGGCCAGATGGCCGATGGTTTCGCGCAGGTCGTCGAGCGGACGGCGGCTGGGAGCCATGCATCCACTGTAGTACCCGGCTCCAAACCGCAGTGGCGATGTCAGTGAAACAACGAAAGGGACCTCCCGTGGCGGGCGGTCCCTTTCGCTGTCATGGGCCTCAGGAGCGCGGTGCTGAGTACATTTCCTCGATGACTGTTTCGAAGTCCTTCATCACCTGCGCCCGCTTCACCTTCATGGAGGGGGTGAGGTGGCCGGAGGCTTCGGTAAAGTCGGCCGGCACGATGCGGAAGGACTTGATGGCCTCGGCCTGGGAAACGGAGGTGTTTGCCGCGGTGATGAGATCCTGCACTGCTGCCTTCACCACCGGATTGGCGGCGGCCTGCTCCAGCGTGGTGTCCGCGGGCAGCCCGTGGCGCTGGAGCCAGCCCGGAAGGGCTTCCTGGTCAAGGGTTACCAGGGCCCCGATGAAGGGCCGGTTGTCGCCCACAACCAGCACCTGTGACACCAGGGCATCAGCCCGGATCTGGTCTTCGAGCAGGGCGGGGATGACGTTCTTGCCGCCTGCGGTGACGATGATTTCCTTCTTGCGGCCGGTGATCCAGACGAAACCCTCGTCATCCAGCCGGCCGATGTCCCCGGTGTGGAACCAGCCGTCCGTGAAGGCTTCCCCGGTAAGGTCGTCCCGCTTGTAGTAGCCCTGCATGACGCAGACGCCCTTGGCCAGGATCTCGCCGTCGTCGGCAATCTTGACGGCGTTGCCGGGCAACGGTTTGCCCACCGAGCCGATCTTGATCCGCGACGGGGTGTTCACGGTGATGGGTGCGGTGGTCTCGGTGAGGCCGTATCCCTCCAGCACCTGCAGGCCGATGCCCTGGAAGAAGTGCCCCAGCCGCTCGCCCAGGGGGCCGCCGCCGGACACTGCGTGTGCCACATGTCCGCCCATCGCCGCACGCAGCTTGCCGTAGACCAGCTTGTCGAACAGTGCGTGCCGCAACTTCAGGCCCAGCCCCACCCGTCCGTCCTGCCGGGCCTTCGAGTAGGCAATGGCGGTTTCGGCAGCCCGGTGGAAGATGGCACCCTTGCCGCCGTCCTCGGCCTTGGTCAGCGCGGAGTTGTAAACCTTCTCGAAGACCCGGGGCACCGCCAGGATGAATGTCGGTTCGTAGCTTTGAAGGTCGGCAAGGAGATTCTTGATGTCGGGGGTGTGGGCCACGGTGGTTCCTGCGGCCATGGCCAGGACCGAGATGAAGCGGGCGAACACGTGGGCCAGCGGCAGGAACATGATGGTCTTGGCGTTCTCGTGGACAATCTCGCCGATGATGGCCAGGGCGTTGTCCGAGAGCTCCACGAAGTTGCCGTGCGTGAGTTCGCAGCCCTTGGGGCGTCCTGTGGTTCCGGAGGTATAGATAATGGTGGCCACATCGCGGAGGCCGGCGGCGCTGCGGCGGGACTCCAGTTCTTCGTCGCTGACACCGCGGCCCGCCTCGCGGAGGGTGTCCAGGCCCTGGCCCTCGAGCTGCCACACGTGCTGGACCGCGGTGAGCCCCTCGGCGGTAACGGCTTGGCGGATGACGTTCTCATGGTGGGCGGACTCGCCGAAAGCGGCCACGGCGCCCAAGTCCCCCAGGTTCCAGGCAACCTGGGAGGGGGAGGAGGTCTCATAAATCGGCACTGACACGGCGCCGGCAAACCAGATGGAGAAGTCAACGAGGGACCATTCGTAACGGGTGCGGGACATGATGCCAACGCGGTCCCCGGCGCCCACTCCGCTGGCGATCAGGCCCTTGGCCAGCGCCGTGACGTCAGCGAGGAACTCGGTGGCGGGCACGTCGCGCCAGGCACCTGCCGCGTCCAGGCGGGAAAACAGTGCCGGGTTGCCCGGCTTGGCCGCCTGCCGCAACACCAGGTCGGTGATGTTGGTTTCCGGTGGGACAACAACCAGGGGCGGAACACTGAATTCGCGCACTATAGCTCCTTTGATATCTGAAGTCCCGCGCAGGGGGTTGCCTAAAGACTAGTACCCCCGGCGGAACCGTGCAGTACATAAACCTACTGGCGAGTAACTTAGTCGTCAATGGACGCCGCGTGCGGGGTTATATGTCAAGACAATCCTGCCGCCCGCCTAGAATGGTGGACTATGTACGGACCGTTGCCCGGCGATCAGGCCGGCCCCCTGAAAAGACCAGCCCCCTGGCGCCGCCGTCCCGCTTCCTACCGGGCCGGGCAGCTCCATGGCGGTACGGGCGGACACCTTCGCCTGGGCCGCAAGGGACTGGCTATCGGGATAGATATCGGCGGTACCAAGGTGGCCGCGGGAGTGGTGGACGCTGAAGGAAGGATCCTCAGCGAGGCCCGCCGCTCCACCCCCGGAACGGATCCACGCGCAGTGGAACAGGTCATCGTGGAACTGGTGGAGGAACTCAGCCGGGGCCACCGCATCTGGTCGGTGGGCATCGGTGCCGCCGGGTGGATGGACCTGGCCGGCGGAACCGTTCTTTTCAGCCCGCACCTGGCCTGGCGCAACGAGCCGCTGCGTGAAAACCTCCAGCGGCTCCTTCGCCGCCCGGTGCTCCTGACCAACGACGCCGATGCAGCAGCGTGGGCTGAGTGGCGCTTCGGCGCGGGCCAGGGGGAGGACCGGCTGGTGTGCATCACCCTTGGGACCGGCATCGGCGGCGCCATGGTGATGGACGGCAGGGTGGAGCGCGGCCGGTTCGGCGTGGCAGGGGAGTTCGGCCACCAGATCATCATGCCGGGCGGGCACCGGTGTGAATGCGGCAACCGCGGATGCTGGGAACAGTACGCGTCGGGCAACGCCCTGGGCCGTGAAGCAAGGCTCCTGGCCCGGTCCAATTCCCCGGTGGCCCAAGACCTGCTGGCAGCCGTGGGCGGACATCCGGAAGCCATCACGGGAGCCATCGTGACCGACCTGGCACTGGCCGGCGACCGGGCCTCGCGCGAACTGATCGAGGAAGTCGGGGAGTGGCTGGGGCTTGGGCTGGCCAACCTGGCAGCGGCCCTGGACCCGGGCCTCTTCGTGATCGGCGGCGGCCTGTGCTCAGCGGGTGACCTGCTGGTTGAGCCGGCCCGCAAGGCCTTCGCCCGGAACCTGACGGGCCGGGGGTTCCGCCCCGCTGCGGGAATCGAGCTCGCGGCACTGGGCCCCAACGCGGGCCTCATCGGTGCGGCGGACCTTTCGCGCGTCAGCAGCCGCGTCCGCAGTTAACGACCAGGGCAGTTAACGACGACGGCGGGCCGCCGGGTGTGTTACACTCTGGCGCCGTCGTCGTCCCCGTTCTTTTCCTGCGGCAGCTTCATGATCAGGTACACCGTCCCCAGGACGAACGCGGCAACGATGCCCACGATGGCAAGCAGGGGCGCCGAGCGCCAGAACATGGCCGACAAGAGCAGCGCCACCGGGCCCCCCACGGCCCCGAGCCAGGCCAGCATGGTCAGCGGCTCCGTGCCGGCCAGGCTGGGTGGCTCCTCCGGCACGAACTCTTCGTCGCCGTCGTCCACCTCATAATCCCTGGGGCCCTCCGTGGACCCTGCCGCACCGTGGCTGTCCTGCCCTCCCGCCTCCGCCTGGCGTTGCGCCGCCGACGGTTCGGCAGGCGGCCGTCCCGCCAGGCCCAAGGGATCGAAGTCGCCGAAGGAGGCCCGCGTCGGTGTTTCCGGAGCCGCTTCCGCCCCCGCGGCCGGTCGTTGTTCCGTGCCGGGGGAATCGGGGCGTGTCGCCACCGTGTCTGATTCCAGCCGGGCCACCAGGTCCAGCCATACGGCGTCGTCCTGGTTGGCGCCCTGGTCGGGCTGTTCCGAGTCAGGCCTGTTCACGGTGGACCTCCTGTCCTGAACCCGCAGGGCTGGCCGGCGTTTCCTGCAGCACCCGCCGGATAAAGTCCACCGACCCCTCGAAGATCCGGTCGGCGTCGTTGTCCAGCGTGGCGACGTGGTAGCTGTTTTCGAGCCGGACCACTTCCAGGGGAGCATGCTCCAGCCCGCGCCGAAGGACGTCCATGCTGGAGTCGGACACCACGTGGTCCACGGCGGAACGGTAAACCTGGACGGGCGCTGTGACCCGGGGAAGCAGCCGGACCGTGTCCTTGAACATCTTGTTAAGTTCATGGGCAGCGGCCACGGGGGTGCGGGCGTAGGCGCCTTCGTCCACACCCGCCTTGAGGATGTCGTTGCCGATGGACGGGGTGCTCTTCAGCACCAGCTTGAGAATTCCGGCCAGCGGTGCCCGCGGATCGTCAATCACCAGCCCGGGGTTCACCAGCAGCACTCCGGCCACCGGGCGGGTGGCGGCAACGCGCAGGGCCAGTGCACCGCCCATGCTCAGGCCGGCTGCGAAGACCTGGTCGCACTCGGCGTCCAGTTCCAGGAAGGCATCATCCAGGGCGCCGTGCCATTGCTGCCAGCGGGTGCGTGCCAGGTCCTGCCAGGTGGTCCCGTGCCCGGGCAGCAGCGGCATCCGGACGGCGAAGCCGGCCGCGGCGAAGGCCGTGGCCCAGGCGCGCAGGCCATGCGGGCTGCCCGTAAACCCGTGGGACAGCACTACTCCCGTGCGGGGTCCTTCGCCGCTGAAGGCGCTGCTGAACGGGCTGTGGTCCGGACCGGAGGTCATGGCGTCTCCAAGGAAGTGGTGCGGCGGGCGTGTGCGGCGAAAAATTCGCCCGACCTGGCGAAGATCGCAGGCGCGTCAACGTCCAGAGTAGCCACATGTCCGCTGCTGGCAAGGTCCATCACTTCCGCCAGGTTCGCGCCCAGTCCTTTCCGCAGCAGCGCCATTGATGTGGGCGGGACCACGCCATCGGTGCGTGACTTGAAGACCTGGACCGGGGCATCCACCCTGGGCAGGCCGCGTACGGCGGCGGCGAACAGCTTCTTAAGCTCGTGCACGGCAGACAGTGGAGTCAGCGAGTAGTCGCCGTCATCCGTTGCAGGGGCGTTGGTCTGGTCCTCCTGGAGGGGGACGGTGGTGCGCTGGACGTACTTAAGGAGGCCGATGATCCGCACCCGCCAGTCGTAGAAGCTCAGACCCGGGTTGACCACGCTGACCCCCGCCACTGGATAACGGGCTGCCGCGAGCAGTGCGATGGCACCGCCCATCGACAGGCCCGCGGTGAAACACGCGTCCGTCCGGCCGGCAAGGTCGAGGAAGGCCTTTTCGTAGCTGCGGTACCAGTCCTTCCAGCCGGTCAACGCAAGCTGGCGCCAGTCCGTCCCGTGGCCCGGGAGCAGGGGGACGGTCACTGCGTACCCCAGGTCCGCCAGGTGCTGCGCCCACGGCATGATGCTCAGCGGGCTGCCCGTAAACCCGTGGCACAGGGCGACGCCGATGCGGGCGTTGGGGCCGTGGCCTGGATAGCTGAAAGCGGCCGGACGGGGCGGAAGGCTGCTTTCAGTCATGACTCCATCGTGTCACTGTTCCACCCAAATCTCACTAGAGTAGGGTTGCATTGAATCGCTGGCCAGGCCCGACGCGGGGACTGGAAGCCGCCTTCCGGAGAGGTTCGCCACGTGTTCTATTGGGTCATGAAAAGGATCTTCCTCGGTCCGGTGATCAAGCTGCTTTTCCGGCCCTGGGTCAAAGGCCTGGACAACATCCCGGCGCAGGGAGCTGCCATCATCGCTTCCAACCACCTGTCTTTTTCCGATTCCATTTTTATGCCGCTCATGGTGCACCGGCCCGTGGTCTTCCTGGCAAAGTCGGAATACTTTACGGGCACGGGCATCAAGGGCAGGCTGACGGCCGCGTTCTTCCGCCTCACCAACCAATTGCCCATGGACAGGTCCGGAGGCGCGGCCTCCGCGGCGTCGTTGAATGCAGGAATGGAAGTACTCAACGCAGGCGGCCTGCTGGGCATCTACCCGGAGGGTACGCGGAGCCCCGACGGGCGGTTGTACCGCGGCAAGGTGGGTGTGGCCAGGCTGGCGCTGCAGGCCGGGGTCCCGGTGATTCCCGTTGCCATGATCGGCACCGACAAAGTCCAGCCCATCGGCAAACGGCTGCCCAACATCCGCAGGATCGGCATGATCTTCGGTGAACCCCTTGACTTCAGCCAGTACCCGGAGCAGGCAGAGGACCGGGCGGTCCAGCGCAAGGTCGCCGATGAGATCATGTCCAGCCTGCTGCGGCTTTCCGGGCAAGAGTACGTGGACGAATACGCGGCCGTGGTGAAGCTTCGGCTCGTCGGCAAGCCCGGGGAACCACGGGCCGCAGCGGAGCCCCTGGCGGCCCCGGTGGCTGACGGGGGCGGATTTGTACAGGACGGCATGCCCGGCAGTCCGACCGCCGGGCATGATGGCGCAGAGGACGACGCCGGCACCACAGCCGCCGGATAACCGAACCTTCGAAGAGGACGCACCCCAGTTGTGACGGGGAGACGCGGCAGCGTGACGGCCCGGTGCCCTCCGGTGCCGCCCTGCCGTTAGTCTTAGAGGGTGACTGAGCTATCTGCAAAACCCGCCTTTTCGCTGTCCAGTACCGCCCAGAGCGGAGCGGCCAACTATCCCGGACTCGACAACTGGCGGGACCTTCCCATTTCCCAGCAGCCCAGCTGGCAGGACCGGGATGTTTTTGAAGCTTCCGTAAAGGAATTGTCCGTCCTTCCGCCGCTGGTATTCGCAGGCGAAGTGGATGTGCTCCGCGAGCGGCTTGCTGCTGCAGCCCAGGGCAAGGCGTTCCTGCTGCAGGGCGGCGACTGCGCAGAAACCTTCGAGGCTGCCACCGCGGACAAGATCAGTGCCCGCGTCAAAACCATCCTCCAGATGGCAGTGGTCCTCACCTACGGCGCGGCCATGCCCGTCATCAAAATGGGCCGGATGGCAGGCCAGTTCGCCAAGCCGCGCTCCTCCAACGACGAAACCCGCGACGGCGTTACCTTGCCCGCCTACCGCGGCGACATCGTCAACGGCTACGAGTTCACCCCCGAGTCACGGGGCCACGACGCCGCCCGCATGCTCCGCGCGTACCACACGTCCGCCTCCACCCTGAACCTCATCAGGGCCTTTACCCAAGGCGGCTTCGCGGACCTTCGCTCCGTGCACCAGTGGAACAAGGGCTTCACCGAGAACCCGGCGCACGCCCGCTACGAGTCGCTGGCCCGGGACATCGACCGTGCCATCAAGTTCATGGACTCCTGCGGCGCCGACTTCGAAGCCCTCAAGCGCGTCGAGTTCTTCGCAAGCCACGAGGCCCTGCTGCTGGATTACGAACGTGCCCTGACCCGCATCGACTCCCGCACCGGTTTCCCCTACGACACCTCCGCGCACTTCCTGTGGATCGGGGAGCGGACCCGCGAACTTGACCACGCGCACGTCGACTTCCTCTCGCGGGTGCGCAACCCCATCGGGGTCAAGCTCGGCCCGTCCACCACCGGCGACGACGCCCTGCGCCTGATCGACAAGCTGGACCCGGACCGCGAGCCCGGCCGCCTGACTTTCATCACCCGCATGGGCGCCGGAAACATCCGCGGGAAGCTGCCCGCCGTCGTCGAAAAGGTCACTGCCTCCGGCGCACAGGTCCTGTGGGTTACCGACCCCATGCACGGCAACACCGTCACCTCGCCCAACGGCTACAAGACGCGCAATTTCGACGACGTCATTGACGAAGTGCGGGGCTTCTTCGAGGTGCACCACGGCCTGGGCACGGTACCCGGCGGCCTGCACGTTGAAATGACCGGCGACGACGTTGCCGAATGCCTGGGCGGCGCGGACCCGATTGACCAGGAAGCGTTCCTGGACCGCTACGAGTCAGTCTGCGATCCGAGGCTGAACCACATGCAGTCGCTCGAAATGGCCTTCCTGGTGGCCGGCGCCCTCGCCAGGCACTAGGGACAAAGCCATACGGCTCAGGTGGGCCGGCAGCGCCGGCCCACCTTGCCTACACCACGGTGATGGTGACGACCGAGCCCTCCGGGACTTCCCGGTCCACCGGTGACTGGTCCCGCACGGTTCCGAAGAAACCGCCCAGGATGTTGTTTACCCGGACCTGGAAGCCCAGCGCCTCCAGCGCCTTGCGTGCCTCGGTGGCCTGCTTGCCGATGTAGCTGGGGACATTCACCATCTTGGGGCCCTTGGAGATGGTCAACGTGACCGTGCCGCCCCGGGTCAGTGTCCCGTTGGCAGGGGACTGGCGGACGACGTCGCCCGCCGGGACGTCCCGGTCGAACACCTCGTCCGGGGCCACTTCGGCAGTAAGCCCGGCTGCCTCGACTGCCGCCACGGCGTCATCCTCGGACTTCCCGATGACTGAGGGAACGGCGATGGGCTGTGGACCCTTGGAAACAACAATCGCCACGGGGGTGCCGTGGCGGGCGGGGGTGCCGGCTGCCGGGTCCTGCGACAGGACGATGCCCGCCGCCGCATCCTCGTCAAACTTTTCGGTCACCGTTCCCATCGCCATCTCCGCCGCGTTCAGCGAGCCCTTCGCTTCCTCCAGCGTGCCACCGCTCAGTGTGGGCAGGGGGAACAGCTGCGGACCCTTCGAGACCAGCAGTGAGACGGGCTGGAACTTCCGGATCTGGGTCCCCGCGGCGGGCTCACTGCCCACCACCAGCCCGGTGGGAACCTCGTCGTCGAACACGTCGCTCGTTGTTGAGCGGAAACCAACTCCGCTGAGCACCTGCTGGGCCTGGGCTACCGTCTTGTTGGCCACCGCCGGTACCGCGGCTGCCGCACCGGGACCCATGCCGAAGAACCATCCGGCGCCCGTGGCCAGGAGCGCGGCGACGATCAGGACCAGGATCCAGAGGACGCCGCGGCGGCGTGGATTTCCCTCCCGGAGCGTACGCACCGGCGTTGCGGCGGCCAGGGCCCTCAGCTTCTCGTCTTCCTTGTCGGCGCGCCGCTGGGCCCGCTTCCCCAGCCGGGGCGGCGGGGGAGACCAGCCGCCGTCGGAATCGTCGTCGTCGGGCAGCGCCAGACCCGGCCGCTGATAGTGGGCCACCTGGGCGGCTGGAACCTGTCCTGCGTCCGACCGGTCCTGCGCCCGCACCGAGTGCCCGGGCGGGTAGGCGGGCGCGGCGGGCCGCGAAGGGGGCAGCAAGGTGGTGGGATTGCTGGCGCGCCCCAGGACCTCGGTCTGGTGCTGGGAGGCGGAAGCCACTGCTGCAGGGGGCTGCAGGTCAAGCTCCGCATCCGTGAGGTGGGTCCGGATATGCCGCAGCTCCTGGAGCAGCGCATTGCCGTCCACCGGCCGGTTTTCGGGATCATTGGCAGTACACCACTGCACCAGTTCATCGACCTCGCCGGCCAGCCCGGGTACCTGGTCCGACGGCGGACCCACAGCGCCGTTGACATGCTGGTAGGCCACCTGGATGGGCACCTCACCCTCGAACGGCTGCCGGCCAGTCAGCATTTCATACAGCATGATCCCCACGGAGTAGACATCGCTGCGAGCGTCCGCGGGTTTGCCCAGAACCAGTTCCGGCGAGATGTAGGCCACTGTTCCGATCAACGCACCGGTGCTCGTTGAGCTGGTGACGGCGCGTGCCAGGCCGAAGTCGCCGATCTTGATCCTGCCGTCATCGGCGATCAGGACATTTTCTGGCTTCACGTCACGGTGGATGAAACCGGCTGCGTGCGCTGCGCCCAGCCCCTCCACCACCGGATCGATCAGTGCCAGGGCGAGCCTGGGCGGGAGGGCGCCCCTGTCCCGGATGACATCCCTGAGCGTATGGCCCTTGATGTACTCCATGACGAGGTAGGCCGTGTTGCCGTCGTGGCCCTGGTCGAGGACCCCCACCACGTGGGGGTGGGACAGCCGGGCAGCGGCTTTGGCTTCCCGCCCCAGCCTGTCCAAAAAGTTCTCGTCGGCAGCGAGGTGGGGGTGCAGCACTTTCAGTGCCACTTCGCGGTCCAGCCTCTGGTCCACTGCGAGATAGACGGTGGACATTCCGCCACGGGCAAGCCTGGAGGTGACGGCGTAGCGGTTGTCCACCAGCGTCCCTGCAACTGGGTCTGACACGTGTTCCTGCACCTTACGATCCTAATCCCGCAGCAAAACGCGGCCGAAACGAAAACGGGTCCGAACCGGTAACGGTTCGGACCCGTGCCACTGAAATGGTCAGGGGCAGGAGCTCAGCGGAAGCTCTTCTGGTGTGCCCTGATCGCGGCAACATATGCCTTGGTGTCGTCGTACAGGCCGTACTTGCTCACCGAGTACTGGCCCTGGTAGTAACCGGCGATTGCTGTGTCCTGGTCCTTGCTGGTGGCCAGCAGCTGCCGGATGATGGCCACGCCGGCCGCTGCATTGTCGTACGGATCCAGCAGGTTCAGTTTCCGTCCCACGAGGTCTGATGCCCACTGGCCGGAGCTGGGAATGACCTGCATGGTGCCGATCGCGTTGGCGGGTGACACGGCCCGCTGGTTGAAGCTGGACTCCTGGAAGGCAAAAGCAAGGGCCAGGGAGGTGTCCACTCCCATGCGGCGGGCCGTATCGGCAACGATGTTCTTCATTTCCTCCCGTGAGGGAACGGGAGAAGCATTCAGCAGGGCCTTGTTCTCATTCGCCGAACTGACCACGGCGGCCGGGTAGCTGAATCCCAGGAAGGAACTGGGCACCAGGGGAGCGGCGGACGGCTGCGCTGCCGCGGGCTGCGGGGCCGGCTGGCCGGAGCCGCCAGGGATGACCAGTTTGCTGCCCGGGTAAATAATGGAGGCCATGCCCAGCTTGTTCGCGGAGAGCAGGTCGGACAACTTCACCCCGTGCCGGGATGCGATCGCCGAGAGTGTATCGCCGGGCTTGATGGTGTAGGAGCCTGCCGCCGGAGCCGAGGTGTTTGCCAGCGCGGGTGCAGGTGCCGGTGCCGCGGGGGCCGCCGGGGCGGGCGCGGAGCCGCCGCCCACCTTGATTTTCTGTCCCGGATAGATGATGGAACGCATGGAGAGGTTGTTCCAGTTGAAGAGATCAGAGAGGGCCACGTTGTGCCTCGCGGCGATGGCGCCCAACGTATCGCCGGACTTTACCGTGTAGGTTGCCCCGCCGGCAGGTGCCGGCGCCGGAGCGGCGGCGGGTGCGGGTGCGGGTGCCGCCGGCGCGGCCGAGCCGGAAAGCTTGAGCTTCTGGCCGGGGTAGATGATGGTGTTGGCCTGCAGGTTGTTCAACTTGAGGATTTCCCCGGTGTCCAGGCCGAAACGGCCCGCGATGGCGCTGACCGTATCGCCACGGACGATCGTGTACTCCGCAGGCGCCGCCGGCTGTGCAGGTTGGAAGGCTGCCGGAATGGTGGTTGAGACGACTGCAGCGGGGATAACTGCCCCCGCCGTCTTTGCGGCCGCCTGGGCCTTCATGGCTGCTGCGAGGCTGCTGGGGATGCTCCGCACCGGCTGCTGCGCTGCGGCCGGCTGGGCAAGGGCCAGGGATGACAGGACGACCGCTGGCAGTGCCGCAGTAGTGGCGGCAATCATTGGCAGACTCGGTTTGGGGGGCTGCTTGGGCGAGCGGGACATCGTCATCGGAAGGAATCCTCTTCTCAACTGCGGGTGCGGACGCGGGCGGGGATGCCGCTGTCAATCTTGATACTACTGTGACTTAAGTTATCAGTGTTACAACTGTGATGAATGTGAATCTCTCACGAATTTCGCGTTAGCACAAGAAATTCATGAACTCCCGCAATGCCTTCTTTTCGGGAGTGTCCGCAGGCCAGGGGCGGAACGGGTTGGCTCGACTAGGCGTCGGGCTGGGCTGCGTGGCAACCTTGATCCGTGAGTAATGTAGAAAACCTGGTGGGCGAGTGGTTGCCACTGCCCGATGTCGCCCGTTTATTAGATGTCTCCATCACCAAGGTCCACAGCCTGATTGACGAAAAGTCCCTGGCGGCACTGCGGGTCGGGGAACGCAACATCCGGTCCGTTCCCGCCGAATTCATCCAGGACGGCCAGGTGGTGGACAGCCTCAAGGGGACCATTGTGGTCCTGGCAGATGCCGGCTACTCGGATGAGGACCTGATCGTCTGGCTGTTTACGGCCGATGAGTCACTGCGTGGGCGCCCCATTGACGCGTTGCGGGAAGGCCGCAAAACCGAAATCAGGCGCAGGGCCCAAACCCTGGCCTGGTAGGTCCCGGCTTCAGGAGGCTCGGCTGACGGTTGCTTCAGTCAGCTTCCGCAGCGCAGTCTTGGCCAGATCATCCAAGGGGAGCCCGTCAAGGGCATCGAATGCCGCGGCACCGAATTCACCAATGAGGACTTCGGTGGCCTGCAATGCTCCCGAATCCTCGATGATGCGCCGGATCTCCACGATGTCAGCTTCGGACAGATCGGGGCTGCCCAGGCGCGCGTCAATGAACGCGGACTCTTCAGGGGAAGCCTGGTCCAGGGCCAGCGCCACCAAAACAGTGCGCTTTCCTTCACGCAGATCGTCCCCTGCCGGCTTGCCGGTGGTCAGCGGATCGCCAAACACGCCCAGGACGTCGTCGCGGAGCTGGAAGGCTTCACCAAGCGGAAGGGCGAATGCCGAGTAGCCGCGAAGCAATTCATTCGACGCTCCAGCCAGGGCTCCGCCGAGCGCCAGGGGGTGCTCCGTGGAGTACTTGGCGCTCTTGAACCGGATGATGGAGTGCGCCCTGCTGACCGCTCCCGCCCGGTCCCGGACAGGACCGGCCACTTCTTCCAGGATGTCCAGATACTGTCCGGCCATGACCTCTGCGCGCATGAGGTTGAAGATCAGCCGTGCCCTGCTTCCCGCCGCCGCCCGTTCACCGATGTCGGTGAAGGCCTCCTCGCTGAAGGACAGGCAGAGGTCGCCGGCAAGGATGGCTGCGGCCTGGCCGAACCGCTCGCTGTCCAGTGCCCAGCCCTGGGACGTGTGCAGCTGGCTGAAGCGGCGGTGGACACTGGGACCGCCCCGCCGGGTGTCGGAGCGGTCGATGATGTCGTCATGGATCAGGGCAGCAGCTTGGAACAGCTCCAGCGCGGCCCCCGCCGTGACAACCTGGCCGGCCCCGGCTTCCCCGCCGGCGCCCCGCCAGCCCCAGTAGCACATCAGGGCACGGAGGCGCTTCCCGCCGGTGACCAGGTTGGAGATTGAACCCATAATCGGTTCAATGTCCGGGGAAATGCCGGACATCACGGACTGCCGTGCGGCCAGGAAGCCGGTAAGCTCGCCGGCTACCCCTGCCACGAAGTCGGCTTGTTCATTCCGTAGCTGCTCTGCCGCTGTCACTTGGCTGACTCAGCTGCCACGTTGGCACCGATGGTGAAGGTGGAAACACCTGCGGCCTCCACCACCGAAAGGTTCACAGTTTCGTTGTCACCGCGGACGAAATCCTTTGAAGCCACCCCGCCTACCTTGTCACCGGGCACGGCCTTGAAGCCCTGGCCTTCCAGCGCCTTCGTATAAAAGTCCACGACGGAGGCGGTGGGGGCGGTTACAGTCCCGACCAGGGCGGCTGTGGCGGGGGCAGAGGCTTTGTCGAAGCTGCTGGACACCACTGACGCCCCCGTCATGAGGGGGAGGAGCTGTTGCGGAAAGCCCGCCACGACCGCGCCGACAGTGGCGGAGGTATGGGGCGACGCCGAAGGGCTGGGGGAGGCCGTGAGGCTGGACTGGGTGGCAGCAACGGACGCGGACTGGGATGGCTCTGCCTGCCCGGACGGGGTCTGGCTGCAGGCGGCCAGGGCCAGAACCGCTGCCGCGGCAAGCGCGGCCAAGCCGGCGGGCCTGAAGTTTCCAATAGCCGTCACAGAGACTTTCCTCCTGGTGTTGTTGGCGAACCAGCCTCCAGTGTAGCCAGCCTCCATAACGCTCCTGACAAACGGTGCTGCGCCTGCAAGCCGATAGGATTGCAGGCGTGGGGCCCGCAGGTATGAACCAGCCATCGGCCGCGCGGTCCCAGGGCCGCCGGCGCACGTGCATCATGCACGTGGATATGGATGCCTTCTTTGTTTCGGTGGAGCTCAGGACACGTCCCGAACTTCGCGGCAAACCTGTGATCGTGGGCTTCCCAGGGGAGCGGTCCGTTGTGCTCTCCGGCTCCTACGAAGCCCGCGCGTTTGGCGTCAAGTCCGCCATGCCCATGGCAGTGGCAATGCGGATGTGCCCGCAAGCCGTTGTCATTGAACCCCGGCACAAGCTCTACTACGAGGTGTCCGGGCAGTTGATGGCCATCTTCGAATCCATCACCGGCCTCGTGGAGCCCCTCAGTGTGGATGAGGCCTTCCTGGACGTCACCGGTGCGCTCCGGCGGCTGGGTCCCCCTCGGGGAATCGGCGAGCTGATCCGCCGTCGGGTGGCAGCCGAACTGGGCATCACCGCCTCCGTGGGAATCGCGGAAACCAAGTTCGTGGCCAAGATTGCCTCCACCCGGTGCAAGCCGGACGGGCTGTTGCTGATCGGACCGGATGAAACCGTTCCTTACTTGCACAGCCTCCCGGTGGGGGCCCTCTGGGGTGTGGGCGCCAAGACCGGGGAGGTTTTGGCAAAGATGGGAATCAGGACGGTAGCGGACGTTGCGGCAACACCCTTGTCCTCATTGAAGAAGGTCCTTGGGGCCACCGGGGAGCATGTGCACCAGCTTGCCTGGGGAATAGATCCCCGGCCGGTCACACCGGTGCGGCTGGAGAAGAGCATTGGGGCAGAAGAGACCTTTGCCACCGATACCGGCGACGAAGCCCTCCTCCGCCGCGAACTGCTGCGGCTCTCACACCGCACCGCAGCCCGGTTGCGCAGTGCCGGAATGGTGGCCAGGACGGTGGCGCTGAAGCTGCGCTTCGCCGACTTTTCCACCGTCGCCCGCAGCAGGACGGTGCAGACCCCGGTGGACAGCGCCCAGCTGATCTACGCCGTGGCGCTCCAGCTCCTGGAGTCCCTCGGGACAAGGTCCATGGCGGTACGGCTCGTGGGCGTCAGGGCGGAGCAGCTCGAGGAGGCGGCGCGCACCTCCCTGCAGCTGAGCTTCGACCGTCGGGACGAAAACTGGAGGGCGGCGGAACAGGCCCTGGACCAGGTGACCCGCAGGTTCGGCAGCAAGTCCGTCCTGCCCGCCCGGTTGATGGAGCCGGAGAACCGGTCCGGAGACGGCGCACAGCGACCCGCCTGAAGCGTCCGCCGAAGTCATTGCCGTCTTTCAGATCGGCCCTCAACAATCTATCCTTAGAGGTACATAGTTTCGAGTGAATGGACTTACTGCCGGACCCCTCTTGGACATGCTCCCGCTCCGCGAACGCATGCTGAAACCCCGTTTTTGCCACGGCCGGCGAAAACGGGAACTTCCCAGCAATGGAAGGCGTTCTACGGAGTAGAAGTAGTGGCTGGGATCAGCCCGGACGTTGGCCTACAAAAGGAGGTCGTGATGCCGCTGTCGGAGCACGAACAGAAGCTGCTTGAGCAGCTTGAGAAGCAGCTTCACGAGGACGACCCGAAGTTCGCGAACTCGATGGGTTCGGACCCCGGGCGTTCATGGTCTACGAGGCATGTAGTTATTGGGGTCCTCTGCGCGCTTGCCGGTGTCTTCCTGTTGCTGGTCGGTGTCACCCTCCAAAACATCTTCGTCGGAGTCCTGGGCTTCGTTGTCATGGGTGCCGGAGTGTATTTCGCCACCATGAAAAGTTCCCGCGGGGGCGCCGGGGCCAAGGCCGGGGGAACGAAGCCAGGCAAGCAACGGAGTTCGTTCATGAGCAGCCTGGAAGAGCGCTGGGACGAGCGCCGCCGGGGAGAGCCCTAGGAGGTTTGGCGCGTGGTCATTTAGGCCCCTCCATTCCGCTCCCCCTTGATAGGGGAATTGCACGAAAAGACCCGCTGCGGCGGGTCTTTTCGCATTTAAGGAACATTTTCGAGGGCGTAGACCGGTCGAGGGGGGCTGATCAAATGCGCCAGCGCTGGCGATGCCAAAAGTCCTCCACTTTCCACCACTGCCGTAAATCCGCGCCATTTCACGCCTCTTTTCCCATAATCGCAGCGCCGCGCGGCCCTTTCTGCGTTGACTGTGGTGGAAAGTGGAGTAATGTGGAGGACATAAGAGGGTGGTTGCAACATAGGGGATGTGCAGTTCCTGACAGCGGACAGGCGGTGGGCCAGTGTTTCTGGGCACTCACTCGCCACGTCTGGATGAAAAGGGGCGGATCATTCTCCCCGCTAAGTTCCGCGAGGAACTTGCCAGCGGCTTGGTGCTCACAAGGGGCCAGGAACGTTGCATCTACGTCTTCAGTGAGAAGGAATTTGCACGGGTCCACGAGCAGATGCGGGAGGCGCCAATCTCCTCCAAGCAGGCACGTGACTACATCCGCGTATTTCTCTCTGGAGCCTCTGACGAGGTACCTGACAAGCAGGGGCGCGTGACCATTCCACCGGCGCTCCGGGAGTATGCAGGACTCGGAAGGGAACTTGCCGTTATCGGCGCCGGTACCCGCGCCGAGATCTGGGACGCCCAGGCTTGGAATGAATACCTTGCGGAGAAGGAGACGGCCTTTTCCGAAACTGACGATCCCATTCCCGGCATTCTCTGAGTGCCGGAGCGGGGCTGCGTGGTTTCTTGGATGAGATCTCCAGCCGGCCCATCGGCTGCCAACCTGGCTCACCTTCCCCGGAGCCAGGCGGGCGGAACGGTAGGCGCGGATGGGGATCTGGTCCCAGAAGCATCAGGTGACAACGACGGCGGGAAAGGACCAGGCGTGACCGATCAACCCAAACCCACGTCCGAACGCCATGTGCCGGTCCTCCGCGACCGGTGCATTAATTTGTTGGCACCGGGATTCGAAGCGGCCAGACTGCGCGGCGAGACCCCCGTCGCGGTAGATGCGACGCTGGGGATGGGCGGGCACTCGGAAGCCATGCTCCAGAGGTTTCCCGACCTCCACCTCATCGGCATTGACCGTGACGAGGAAGCGCTGGCCCTCGCGGGGGAGCGGCTGGCTCCTTTCGCCGCCCGGACCGACCTGGTCCATGCGGTCTATGACGAGATCCAGGACGTCCTGGCAGACCTCGGCGTGGCCGAAGTACACGGCATCCTGATGGACCTGGGTGTCTCCTCCCTCCAGCTGGACGAACGTGAGCGCGGCTTCGCCTACTCTTTCGATGCCCCGCTGGATATGCGGATGGACACCAGCAAGGGCCAAACGGCAGCCGATGTGGTCAATACCTACAGCGAAGCGGACCTGGTCCGGATTATCCGCAAGTGGGGCGAGGAGAAGTTTGCCGGACGGATCGCCAACAGGATCGTCACAGCGCGTGCCGTCAAGGAATTCGCCACCACGGGCGAACTCGTCGAGCAGATCCGTTCCGTAGTGCCTGCCTCCGCCGCGAAATCCGGCGGACATCCTGCCAAACGTACTTTCCAGGCCCTGCGCATCGAGGTCAACGAAGAACTTGATGTCCTGGAACGGGCCGTGCCCGCCGCCGTGGACTCCCTGGCTCTCGGCGGCCGCATCGTGGTCATGTCCTACCACTCCCTGGAGGACAAGATCGTGAAGGGAGTTCTCCAGGCCCGCTCAAAATCTTCCGCTCCGCTTGGCTTCCCCGTCGAGCTGGAAGAGCACAAGCCGGAACTCAAGACCCTGACCAAAGGCACTGAGGTGCCCACCGCCGCCGAAATCGCCGAAAATCCGCGCGCTGCCTCCGCCAGGCTCCGCGCAGCAGAACGAATCAGAGCCAGGAGAGCTGCATGAGCACCGCCGCCGTCAAGAACTTTCCCGTTGTTTCCGGCACATCGGCGGCCGATGCCAGGCCTGCCGCCGAGCCGGGCGGGGGACGGAAGGGGCGTACCCCGCTCTCCGTGGTCCGCACGGCGCCGAAAAAGCGCCGGGCCCCCTTCGTCGTGCTGTGCTTCGCCATGCTCGCCGTGGCTTTGGTTGCGGTGCTGGTCCTGAACATCTCGGTGTCCACCGCCCAGTACCAGCTGGTGGAGCTGCGGGCCAAGCAGAGCTCATTGACCAAGGCAAACCAGGACCTCACCCAGCAGGTGCAGAGCTACGAAGCCCCGCAAAACCTGGCGGCTAAGGCATCGGAGCTTGGCATGGTGGCATCCACCGTAAAAGGCCAGATCGATCTGTCCACCCTGTCAGTCACAGGAAAAGCAACCCCCGCGGTTAAGGGTGCAGCCGGCGGAGCCGTGATCCCGGCACCGGCAGTTGCCGGCCAGCTCATTGTCCCGCCGGCTTCAAGCGGAACAGCTTCCAAGGGCACAGACCCCAATGCCGCAGCCGCGGATAAGGCAACGACGCCGGACGCCGGCAAGGCCGCTGAGGCTGCTCCTTCCGCCAACCCGGCACAGTCCGGAGCGGCCCGCGGGGCTGCCCAGGCGGCAGCAGCCGCCCAGGCCGCCGCGGCGGTCCCGGCACGCGAGCTTCACGGCGGTTCCGTGCCGGCACCCCAGCAGAAGGTCCCCGGACAGTAGCCCAGGGGGCAGGACAGGCAACAGCGTCGAGCAGCAAGGAATATTACGGTGGCGGAGAAGACCGGCAAGGCAGGACAAAGCAAGGTACCCAACGCCACGAAGCGCTTGCGGCTGGGCCTGGGTGTCATGCTCACACTCCTGCTGGTGGTGGGCGGAAAGCTCTTCCTGGTCCAAGGTCTCGACGTCGGCGGCATGGCCGAAGCAGCATTGAACAGCCGGATGACCTCTGCGATCCTGCCCGCTGAGCGCGGCAGCATCCTGGACTCCCGCGGCACTGTCCTCGCCAACAGCGTGATCCGCTACAACATCGTGGTGGACCAAAGGGTCAATACTAAAACGGACTCCTACAAGCGCCTCGAGCAGACAGACGGCCACGAGAAGCTGGTGGACGTCAGCCGCGACCAGGCAATCTCCGAGCTTGCCGCCGCCCTCGGCATGGACACGAATGCCGTTCGTGATGCCGTCACGGGCCAGCAGCCGTACTACATCGTGGCCAAGGACGTAAAGCCTGACGTGGAGGACCGTATCTCCAAGCTCCAGGTGCCCGGCATCGTGGCCGAGGGCGTCAGCAAGCGTGTTTACCCGAACGGCGCTGTGGCCGGGGGAGTGGTCGGTTTCCTCCAGGACGGCACCACGGGCCTGGCCGGCATCGAGCAGACCCAGGACGACCAGCTCAAGGGCAAGGACGGCAAGCGCCTGTTTGGAGATTGGCGCCGACGGATTGCGCATCCCCGTGGGCCTTGACGAGCTGACCCCGCCGCAGAACGGCAAGGACGTCAAGCTCACGCTCAACTCTGATCTTCAGTACTTTGCCCAGCAGGCCATCCAGAGCCAGGCGGACAAACTCAGCGCCGAGTGGGGCGTCATCATTGTGATGGACGCCAAGACCGGCAACCTTATTGCCCTGGCCGACACCAACTCCCCGGACCCCAACAACCCCGGACTGGTGGCAGCCAAGGACAGGGGCGTTCGGTCCGTGACAGCAGCGTACGAGCCCGGTTCCGTGGAGAAGATGATGACGGCTGCAGCCGTGATAGAAGAAGGACTTGCCAAACCGCTGGACACCTTCACCATCCCGCCCACCTACACCGTCGACGGCCAGACGTTCAGCGACGCGTTCACCCACGGCACCGAGGAACGGACCCTGGCGGGCATCATCGGCTATTCAATGAACACCGGAACAGTCATGGCGGGCCAACGGCTCAGCAAGGAACAGCGGTACGACTGGCTGAAGAAGTTCGGCATCGGCGAGGCCCCGGACATCGGACTTCCCGCGACCGCCGCCGGTATCCTGTCGCCCCCGGACCAGTGGGACGGGCGCCAGCAGTACACGGTGCTGTTCGGGCAGGGCGTTTCCCAGTCAACGCTCCAGACAGTGCGCGCCTACCAAAGCATCGCCAACAACGGCGTCATGCTGCAGCCACGGCTGATCGACTCCTACATTTCCCCCGACGGCACCGAGGAGAAAGTGCCCGCCCAGCCGTCGCGGCAGATCGTCTCCGACAGCACGGCCCAGCAGGTCCAGGACATCCTGGAAAGCGCCGTCACCGAGGGCGAAATCAAGGACGCCGGCATCGACGGCTACCGGGTGGGGGCGAAGACCGGCACCTCGGAATCACCCTGCGACGACGGCAAGTCCGGCTACTGCGGCTATACCGCCTCCATCGTGGGAATGGCGCCAATGGATGATCCGCGGTTTATTGTGGAGGTGGTGCTCCAGCGGCCGAAGGGCAGCATCTACGGCATCACCAACGGTCCGGTGTTCCGGTCCGTCATGAGCCAGGCGCTGCGGACCTACAACGTCCAGCCTTCAACCGGCCAGCCGGCCAGGATGCCCCAGTACGCCAAGTAGCCGCTGCGCCACGCGGCCGGGAGTACCAGCAGCATCCAGCGCATCACAGTGCCCGGGGCGAACCACGCCGGGCGCGCACTAGCACCATCGGAGATCCCCTTGTCAGAGTTCACCACGCCCGGCAGCGGCGCTGCCCGGGACGAAAGCCCAAGCCGCTTCCGGCCCGCAACCGTCGCCGCCGTCCCGCTGGCCGACGTCGGGCAGGCCCTTGGCGTAGCAGTGCCCGTTCCCGGCGCCGCCGCGGAGATCACGGGCATATCCCTCAACTCACGCACGGTGGAGCCCGGCGACCTTTACGTAGCGCTCCCGGGAGCCAGCAGGCACGGCGCTGACTTCGCCACGGACGCCATAGCTGCGGGGGCGGTGGCGGTTCTCACCGACGCCGCCGGGGCGCGGCTGCTGGCACTGGCAGCGGACACGCCGGTGCCGGTGCTCGTCGTCGGGAATCCACGCAACGAGGTGGGGCCCCTCTCCGCCATGATTTACCGCAGCCAGGCTCCGGACGGACGCCCGCTGCGGCTCTTCGGCGTTACCGGAACCAACGGGAAGACCACCACCACCTACTTCATCACCTCCCTGCTGCGCGCCCTGGGGCAGCGCACGGGCCTGATCGGGACCATCGAAATCCTGGCCGGCGGGGAGCCCATCCCCAGCCTCCTCACGACGCCGGAATCGCCCGAGGTCCACGGCCTCCTGGCGCTGATGCACGATCGCGGACTCGACGCTGCCGCGATGGAAGTGTCCTCGCACGCCATCTCCTACCAGCGGGTGGACGGCCTGCTCTTTGACGTCGCGGGCTTCACCAATCTCACCCAGGACCATCTGGACCTGCACAACACCATGGAGGAGTACTTTGCCACCAAGGCAGAGCTCTTCACCCCCGGCCGCTCGCGCCGCGCCGTGGTAACGGTCGACGACGAGTGGGGACGCCGCCTGGCCGGCAGCACCCAGGTGCCGGTCACCACGCTCAGCACCAGCGGCAGCAACCAGGCTGACTGGACGGTGACGGCGGCGGCGCCGCGCGGGCTCGGTACCGACTTCACCCTCACGGGTCCCGCCGGTGCCACCTTGAAGGTCCACACGGGCCTGCCCGGCAGTTTCAACGTCGCCAACGCCGCCCTGGCCGTGCTCATGGTCCTCACCTCCGGTGTGGACCCAGCTGGGCTCCAGGCCGCCCTGGACAGTGCCGACCCCTTCACGGTTGCCGTGCCGGGACGGATGCAGCTGATCGCCGAACAGCCGGCCGCCGTGGTGGACTTCGCCCACAACACCGACGCCCTGGCCCGCGCCCTGGAAGCAGTCCGGTCGCCGGAACCGGGCTCCCGCCTGATCGTCGTTTTCGGCGCCACAGGACAACGGGACCAAGGTAAGCGCCCGGCAATGGGTGCCATCGCCGCCCGCCTCGCGGACACCGTGATCATCACCGACGACGACCCGCACGACGAGGACGCGGCAGCGATCCGCGCCGACGTGCTGGCCGGGGCCCGTGATGCCCTCGACAACGAGTCGCTGGAGGCCGAGCTGCTGGAGGTCTTTCCCCGGGACGAAGCCATTCGCCATGCCGTTGCCCTGGCCCGCCCGCAGGACACCATCCTCGTGGCAGGCCGCGGGCACGAGGTCTGGCAGGAAGTGAAGGGCGTGAACCTCGCACTGGACGACAGGGTTGAGCTGCGCAGCGCCTTGACAGCCAGGGGATTCAACGTTCTCCATGACGACCGGATAGAGTCCTAGACCGAGATGATTGCATTTACTGCGGCGGAAATCGCCGAAATCACCAGCGGGCGCCTGGACGCCGATCCCGGACTGACGCCCCTCTCGGTGGTGACGGATTCACGCGAAGCCACACCTGGTTCGCTGTACGTCGCGAAGCCGGGCGACCACGCCGACGGCCATGACTTCATCGACGCCGCCTTTGCCGCCGGCGCCGTCCTGGCACTGGTGGAGCACCCGGTGACGGCAACGGACGGCAGTGCTTACCCCTCCGTGGTGGTACCCGACGCCGTCCTGGCCATGGGCGCCCTTGCCGCCGAAGCCGTCCGCCGCATCCGCGCCGCACGTGCGGCAGCAGGAGACCAGTTGACAGTCGTAGGCATCACCGGTTCCGCCGGCAAGACCACCACCAAGGACCTCCTGGCCGGGATTTTGGCCACACAGGGCAACACTGTGGCGCCGCAAGGCTCCTACAACGGCGAGGTGGGCGTCCCGCTTACGGTCTTCCGGGCCGGCACCGATACCCGCTACCTGGTCATCGAGATGGGTGCCACCGGCATCGGCCACATCCGCTACCTGGCCGAAATGGTCAAGCCGGACATCGGAGTGGTCCTGACAGTAGGCACGGCGCACGCGGGCGAGTTCGGGGGAGTGGAGAACATCGCGCTGGCCAAGGGCGAGATGGTCGAAGGCCTCACCGCCGCCGGCACCGCCATCATCAACCTCGACGACGAACGCGTCGCCGCAATGCGCAGCCGTACCTCCGCCGCCGTCCTGGGCTTCTCCGCCGAAGGACGTCCGGAGGCACACGTCCAGGCGCTCAACGCCGACACCAATGCCGGGGGCAGCCCCGAATTCGACCTCCAGCTTCCCGACGGCGCCGCTCCCCGGCATGTCAGCAGCAGGCTCATCGGAGCACACCACGTGGGAAACCTGCTGGCAGCCGCCGCGGCCGCTTGGGCCGCCGGAGTGCCGGGGGACCACATTGCAGGTTCGCTGAGCAACCAGGCCGCTGCCAGCCGCTGGCGCATGGAACGGACGGAACGGCCGGACGGCGTCACCATCATCAACGATGCGTACAACGCCAACCCGGAGTCCATGCGGGCCGCCCTCCGGACCCTTGCCGATCTTGGCCGCGGACGCCGCACCTGGGCAGTCCTGGGGGCAATGCTGGAATTGGGCGGCGACTCCATCCGTGAGCACACCGCCGTCGGCACCCAGGTGGTGCGCCTCAACATCTCCCGGCTGCTGGTGGTGGGCCGCGAAGCCAGGGCCCTCTACGTCTCAGCGGTGCAGGAAGGCTCCTGGGGAGACGAGTGCCTCTTCGCCGAGACCGTGGATGAGGCCTACGACATCCTGGACGCCGAACTCCAGACCGGCGACCTGGTGCTGTTCAAGTCCTCCAACAGCGTTGGGCTTCGCCATTTGGGCGATCGGATAGCATTACCCCCAACCCCCACCCCTGCCGACGAAAGGAGCACTCTGCTGTGATTGCTCTATTGATCGGCGCAGGCCTGGCCCTGCTGTGCTCCCTGGTGGGCACCCCGCTTTTCATCCGCCTCCTGGTGCACCGCGGCTACGGCCAGTTCATCCGCGACGACGGCCCCACATCGCACCACACCAAGCGTGGAACCCCCACCATGGGTGGAACCGTGGTGGTCGCCTCCGTCCTTTTGAGCTACGGACTCACGCACCTCATCATGCTGATGATGAACCCTGACTCGCCGGGGCCCTCCGCCTCGGCCCTGATCCTGCTGTTCCTCATGGTGGGCATGGGCCTGGTGGGCTTCCTGGACGACTTCATCAAAATCTCCCGGCAGCGCAGCCTTGGCCTCAACGCGAAGGCCAAGCTCATCCTCCAGGCCGCCGTCGGCATCATCTTCGCCGTCCTGGCGCTCAACTTCCCCAACAATGCCGGGCTGACGCCGGCGTCGACGAAGATCTCCCTGGTCCGCGACCTTCCCTGGCTCGACCTTGCCTTCGGCGGCACCGTCCTTGGCGCCATCCTGTTTGTCATCTGGTCAAACCTGATTGTCACCGCGGCCACCAACGGCGTGAACCTCACCGATGGCCTCGACGGCCTGGCCGCCGGGGCATCCATCATGGTTTTCGGGGCGTACACACTCATGGGCATCTGGCAAAGCAACCAGGCCTGCGGATCGCCGAGGGAGGCCGGCAGCGGCTGCTACTCCGTCCGGGATCCCCTGGACCTTGCGCTCCTGGCAGCCATCCTCAGCGCCGCCCTGGTGGGATTCCTCTGGTGGAACACATCGCCGGCGAAGATCTTCATGGGCGACACGGGCTCGCTGGCCATTGGCGGCGCGGTGGCCGGTTTTGCCATCCTGTCCAGGACCGAACTCCTGCTGGGCATCGTGGGCGGCCTCTTCGTGCTGATCACCCTGTCCGTCATCATCCAGGTTGGCTACTTCAAGGCGACCGGCGGAAAACGCGTGTTCAAAATGGCACCACTCCAGCACCACTTCGAACTGAAGGGGTGGGCCGAGGTGACCGTTGTGGTCCGTTTCTGGATCCTCGGCGGCCTGTTCGTCGCCGTGGGCCTGGGCATCTTCTACGCTGAATGGGTTGTACTGCTGTGACCGTTTCCCCCCGCCTGGCCAACCTCGTCTCCTGGGACTCCGACTGGGCCGGCCTGCGCGTCGTCGTCACCGGCATCGGGGTGTCTGGCTTCGCCGCAGCGGACACCCTGATCGAACTGGGTGCACGCGTCGTGGTGGTTGATGCTGCCACCAGTGACACGGCACGTGCGCACGCGGACACTCTGAAAATCGTGGGTGCCGCCGACGTGCTGTTGGGCCCGGACGCGGTCACGCATATCCCGCGCATCGACGGCGA
Organism: Pseudarthrobacter defluvii; assembly: GCF_030816725.1. Classification (NCBI taxonomy): domain Bacteria; kingdom Bacillati; phylum Actinomycetota; class Actinomycetes; order Micrococcales; family Micrococcaceae; genus Pseudarthrobacter; species Pseudarthrobacter defluvii. Next base: position 2,596,286 of record NZ_JAUSYG010000001.1, on the reverse strand, counting down.
ACTCCCGGAACTGATCGTGACCTCGCCCGGATGGCGTCCGGACCAAGCCCTGCTGGCAGCAGCGGCACGGGCCCACATCCCGGTGTGGGGCGACGTCGAACTCGCCTGGCGGGTGCGCGTCCGGGAAGGCCGGAAGACCGCTGACTGGCTGGCGATCACCGGCACCAACGGCAAGACCACCACGGTGGGCCTCACCGAATCAATGCTGCGGGCCGCCGGCCTCAAAGCCATCGCCGTCGGCAACGTGGGCACCCCCATCCTGGACGCCCTTCGCGACCCCGTCGAATACGACGTCTTCGCCGTCGAACTCTCCAGCTTCCAGCTGCACTGGGCGGAATCCGTTTCGCCGGTAGCCAGCGTCTGCCTGAATGTGGCCGAAGACCACGTCGACTGGCACGGCTCCTACGATTCGTACCTGGCGGACAAGGCCAAGGTGTATGAGCGGACCCAGAAGGCCTGCATCTACAACGCAGAGCAGATCGAAACCGAGCGCATGGTGGAAAACGCCGACGTCGTGGAGGGCTGCCGCGCGGTGGGCTTCACCACTGTCACGCCTGCCATCAGCATGCTCGGAGTAGTGGAAGGGCTGCTGGTGGACCGCGCCTTCATCGAGGAGCGCAGGAACAGCGCGGCTGAACTGGCCTCCATGGCAGACCTCGGGCCGCTCGCCCCGCGCCACATGGTGGCAAACGCCCTCGCCGCAGCCGGGCTGGTGCGCGCCTACGGCGCGGACGCCAAGGCAGTCCGCCAAGGCATCCTCGACTACGTCCCCGGCGATCACCGCATCCAGCCCGTCGCCCGCCTGCAGGGCGTGCTCTGGGTCAACGATTCCAAGGCCACCAACCCCCACGCGGCCTCGGCATCCCTGTCGGCCTTCAGCAAAGTTGTCTGGATCGCCGGTGGCCTGTCCAAAGGCGTCAGCTATGACGAGCTGGTGCGGGACCACGCGGCCCGGCTCAAGGCCGTGGTACTGATCGGAACCGACACCTCCCCACTCCGCGAAGCCCTCCAGCGACACGCGCCCGATGTCCCGGTGATCGAACCGGAAGCGGGTGACACTGAAGAAGTGCAGACTGCTTCCGCGCCCGGCGGCACCTCCGCCGGTTCCCCCGGCAACGGAGAACAGGTGATGTCCCGGGCGGTTGCGTCAGCAGCACGGATCGCCGAATCGGGCGACACCGTGCTGATGGCTCCGGCAGCTGCTTCCATGGATCAGTTCTCTTCCTACGCTCACCGTGGTGGTACTTTCATCGACGCTGTCCGCGAGCTGGTGGAAGGGCAGGCCCAGACCGGCGAGGAGTAACAATGGTCAGCACGCCCACCCGCCAGCAGGGTGCCAAGCCGAACGGTGGCAAAGCGGGCCCCGGCTCCAGCGCCATCCGGCGGCCGGCTGACGCCGGCGCAAAACTGCGCTCCTTGCACCGCCGGTTCTGGTCCGCATTGGAAGGCACAGGCAAGTCCCGGAACGGCTCCACCTACTACCTCATCCTTGGCGCCACCCTCGCGCTGACGGCCATCGGCATCATGATGGTCCTCTCCGCCTCCAGTGTTGAGTCCATCGCGGCCGGAAAGTCGCCCTACGGCGACGCACTGAAGCAGGGCGTCTTCGCCGCAATCGGCATCTTCACCATGTTCGTGCTCTCGCGCATCAACGTCATCTGGCTGAAGCGGCTCGCCTGGCCCGCCGTCGGGGTTGCCGTGGCGCTCCTTGCCCTCGTACAGGTGATAGGCGACGAGATCAACGGCAACCGGAACTGGATCGACCTGGGCGGCATCACCTTCCAGCCGTCCGAGGCCGCCAAACTGGCCCTCGCCCTGTGGCTCGCCACGGTGCTGGCCAGGAAGGGCAGGCTGCTCAGCCGGTGGCAGCACGTGCTGGTCCCCGCCGTGCCCATGGCGGCCGTCATCATCGTGCTGATCCTGGTGGGCAACGACCTTGGCACCGCCATGATCATCATGATGATCATGGCTGCAGCCCTGTTCTTCGCCGGCGTTCCCCTCTATCTTTTCGGCATCGCAGGCCTCATCGCCGCCGCCGGCGCGGCAGTCATGGCTGTCACCAGCTCCAACCGCATGTGCCGCATCACCTCATGGTGGACCGGGCAATCCTGCGCCGACGGCATCGACGCCAACTACCAGGCCACCAACGGCATGTACGGCCTTGCGTCCGGAGGCTGGCTCGGGGTGGGGCTGGGACAGAGCCGGCAGAAGTACAGCTGGATCCCCGAAGCCCACAACGACTTCATCTTCGCCATCATCGGCGAGGAACTCGGCCTGGTGGGCACCGTCGTCGTACTGGTCCTGTTTGGAATCCTCGGCGCCGCAATCTACCGCGTGGTGGTGGCGCAGGAAGACATGTTCCACCGGGTCCTGGCCGGAACCATCATGGTGTGGCTGCTGGGCCAGGCCACGGTGAACATGTCCGTAGTCACCGGCCTGATGCCCGTCATTGGCGTGCCCCTTCCGTTCATCTCCTACGGCGGCTCCGCCCTGCTGATGTCGCTGTGTGCCGTCGGGGTGGTCCTGTCGCTGGCCCGGGAACAAATGGCCCCGGCCATGCGCCCCAAGCGGATGCTGAAATTCAGGACCCGGCCAGGGCGGGACAAGAACCAACCAAAGAATTCCAGAAAGCGTGCCTAACCCCCGATGACTCCGACACACCCCTCCATCGTCCTGGCGGGCGGCGGAACAGCCGGCCACATCAGCCCGCTGCTCGCCATCGCCGCTGCCATCCGCAGCGAATCCCCCGACGCAGCCGTCCTGGCCGTCGGCACGCCGGCGGGAATGGAAACCCGCCTGGTTCCCGCCGCGGGCGTGGACCTGGCCACGATTGACCGCGTTCCGTTTCCCCGGAAGCCGTCCGCGGACCTGCTCCGCCTGCCCGGCAGGCTGGCCGGCGCGGTGCGCCAGGCCGGGAGCATCCTCGACCAGGCCAGGGCCGACGTGCTGGTGGGCGTGGGCGGATATGTCTGCACTCCCATGTACCTGGCGGCGCGGAAGCGCCGCATCCCCATCGTGATCCACGAAGCGAACGCCCGCCCGGGGCTGGCTAACCGCGTGGGGGCCTTCCTGGGCGGCCGGGTGGCCGTGGCCTTCGAGGGCACCCCCCTCCGCAACGCCGTGCACGTGGGCATGCCCATGCGCACGGAAATTTCCGGCCTGGACCGAAAGGCTGCCCGTACCGCCGCCCGGGAGGCTCTTGGGCTTGATCCCCAGCAGCCGACCCTGATCGTTACGGGCGGCTCCTCCGGGGCACAGAGCATCAACCGGACCATCGCCGCCGCCGTGTCCCTGCTCGCCGGGGCCGGTGTCCAGACCCTCCATGTCACCGGCCGCGGCAAAACCGTCCTGGACCAGGCCGGCCAACCCCTCGCAGCCAAGGGGTACCGGCAGGTGGAGTACATCGACGGGATGGAGCTTGCCTACGCTGCTGCTGACGTGCTGCTGGCAAGGTCCGGGGCCGCCACGGTTTGCGAGGTTGCCGCCGTGGGCGTTCCCGCGGTCCTGGTGCCACTTCCCATCGGCAACGGGGAGCAGGCGCTGAACGCCAAGGGCCTGGTGGCGGACGGCGGCGCGCTCCTGGTGGCCGACCGCGACTTCACGGTGGAATGGGTTGAGCGGGAGCTGATTCCGCTGATCACCGACAAAGCGCGGCTCGCCGCCATGGAAGCCAAGTCCTACCGGCTCGGTATCCGAAACGCCGACCAGCGCATGGCTGGTCTTGTCCTGGAAGCGGTGTCAGCATGAGCCCCAACAACACGCCCGGCCTGGACACCCTTGGAAAGGTGCACTTCATTGGCATCGGGGGAGTAGGCATGTCTGCCGTGGCCCGCATCATGGTTGCACGCGGCGTCCCCGTCAGCGGCTCAGATGCCAAGGACCTGCCCGTCATGGCGGACCTCGCGGCGGCCGGTGCGCGCATCGCGGTGGGATACGCAGCCGGCAACCTGGCGGACGCCCAGACCGTGGTGGCCGGATCGGCAATCCGGGAAGACAACCCCGAACTGGCGGCGGCGCGGCAGGCTGGGCTGCCGGTGCTGCACCGTTCGCAGGCGCTGGCCGCCACCATGGGCGATGACGTTGTGGTGACCGTGGCCGGAACGCATGGCAAGTCCACCACGACGTCGATGATCACCGTCCTGCTGCGGGCGGCCGGCCTGGATCCCTCCTTTGCCGTGGGAGCCAACATCCCCGCGCTCGGGGTCAATGCAGCCAACGGAACCGCCGGAATCTTCGTCGCCGAGGCAGATGAATCGGACGGCTCCTTCTTGAATTACCGGCCCCGCATCGCCGTCGTCACCAACGTGGAGCCTGACCACCTTGACTTCTACGGCACCGCTGAAGCCGTGTACCGGTCCTTCGACCGCTTCACCGAGCTGCTGCCCGCCGAAGGCGTGCTGGTGGCCTGCGCCGACGATCCCGGCGCCCTGGCCCTCGCCGAGCGGACCAGGGCACGGGGCAACACGCGGGTGGTCCTGTACGGCACCGGCGAGACGGTGGACCTCCGGCTGCACGACGACGGCCCGGGCCAGGCAGCGGTGTCAACAGGAGGTGCCCGGTACAGCCTGTCGCTGCAGGTTCCCGGCAGGCACAACGCCCTGAACGCCGCGGCCGCCTTTGCCGTGGCCCTGGAACTCGGCGTGGAACCGGCAGCCGCGGCAGAGGGCCTGGCCCGCTTCTCCGGGGCGTCCCGGCGCTTCGAGCTCAAGGGCGCGGTGCGCGGGGTCCGGGTGTTTGACGACTACGCCCACCACCCCACGGAAGTCCGGGCCGCCCTGACCGCAGCCCGGCTCGGTGGCAGGCGGCAACAAAGTCCATGTCCTGTTCCAGCCGCACCTGTTTTCCCGCACCCGGGAGTTCGCGGCAGAGTTCGCCGAAGCCCTCAACCTGGCCGATACCGCCCTGGTCCTGGACATCTACCCCGCCCGGGAGGACCCCATTCCCGGGGTCACCAGCCAGCTCATCGCAGACCACCTCACCAAGGGCGGCCGGCTGGTCAGTGCCGGTGACGCGGTGGACACCTTGGCCGCCACAGCTGCGGACGGGGACGTTGTCCTCACCGTCGGCGCGGGCGATGTCACGACGTATGGGCCCCAAATCGTGGAGGCGCTGCGTGCCTAGCTCCCGCCGTCCCACCTACGCCCCGCCCAAGCGGACCAGCCGCCCCGCCCCCGCGCCCGGAAGCGACGCGCCGGAAGAGGCCCCCCGCCGCAACCCCGGCGGGGACGTCATCACCGCATCGCGCAGCATAACGGACCAGCAGCCAACGCTGAACGCGCCGCAGGGGCACTCGCAGGAGAAGCCCGCCGGGGCGACCGTCCTGGCATTCCCCGAGCCCAAGGGCCGGCGCCGGAGGAAGAGAGTCCTGCTCGCCGTCGGGACGGTGCTTGTGCTGGTGGCTGCGCTGCTCGCAGCCGCCGTCTACTCACCGGTCCTTGCCCTCAAGACCGTTTCGGTCACGGGCACGCGCCTGGCCACTCCGGAGCAGGTGCAGGCCGCGCTGGAACCCCTGCGCGGAAAGCCGCTGCCGCAGATCAGCGATGATGAGGTCCGCGGCCTGCTCGACTCCCTGGTGCAGGTGAAGTCCGTATCCGTGGAGGCGCGTCCGCCGTCAACCCTTGCCGTCGCCGTGCATGAGCGGGTGCCGGTGGCGTTGGTCAAGCAGGGGGAGCAGTACCAGCTGGTGGACGTCGACGGCGTCCAGCTGGCTACGACAGATGATCCGGCGTCGGCGTCGCTGCCCGTGATTGACGGCGGTGCCGGGGCGATCGGGCAGGACCTCTTCCGCGCCACCGCGGCGGTCCTGGGCGCCCTGCCGGCCGACGTCCTGGCCAAGCTGTCCAACGCGTCCGCACAGTCCGTGGATGCCGTGGAACTGAAGCTGGTGGACGGCCAGACCATCGTGTGGGGCAACGCCTCGGAGAAGGAGCTCAAGGCCAAGGTCCTGGCCGCGCTCCTCAAGGCCCCGGCGGATCCGAAGAACCCGGTCAGGGTCTACGATGTCAGTGTGCCCCGGCACCCCGTGACGCGCTGAGCGCTTTCTTTCCCGGTATTAATCCGACACGCGGACCCGGTTATTGAATGTGTGAACCAGAGGAAATACCGTCACAGACAAGAGTTACTTGACATAACTATAACCTTCAACTCGAAGGTTAAGGTTTCAAGGTTGAAGCTCTCCATCAGTTTTCGCAATAAGACACGAACAAGGGACACGTAACGTGGCAGCTCCGCAGAATTACTTGGCCGTCATCAAAGTCGTCGGCATCGGCGGCGGTGGCGTGAACGCAGTCAACCGCATGATCGAGGTCGGCCTCAGGGGTGTTGAATTCATCGCCATCAACACCGACGCCCAGGCCCTGCTCATGAGCGACGCCGACGTGAAGCTTGACGTCGGACGCGAGCTGACCCGCGGCCTGGGTGCCGGCGCCAACCCCGAGGTGGGCAAGCAGGCCGCCGAGGACCACGCGGACGAAATCGAGGAAGTCCTGCGGGGCGCCGACATGGTCTTCGTCACCGCCGGTGAGGGCGGCGGCACGGGCACCGGCGGTGCGCCGGTTGTCGCCCGGATCGCACGCTCGCTTGGTGCGTTGACCATCGGCGTGGTCACCCGCCCGTTCACGTTCGAAGGCCGCCGCCGTGCCGGCTCCGCCGAGGCAGGCATCGACGCCCTGCGCGACGAGGTGGACACCCTGATCGTGATCCCCAACGACCGCCTGCTCTCCATCAGCGACCGCAACGTCTCCGTCCTTGACGCGTTCCGCTCCGCTGACCAGGTCCTGCTGTCCGGTGTCCAGGGCATCACAGACCTCATCACCACCCCGGGCCTGATCAACCTGGACTTCGCGGACGTCAAGTCCGTCATGCAGGGCGCCGGCTCGGCCCTGATGGGCATCGGCTCCGCCCGGGGCGAAGACCGCGCCGTCAAGGCAGCCGAACTCGCCATCGCCTCGCCGCTGCTGGAAGCATCCATCGACGGCGCGCACGGCGTGCTGCTGTCCATCCAGGGCGGCTCCGACCTGGGCCTGTTCGAAATCAACGAGGCCGCGCGGCTGGTGCAGGAAGTGGCCCACCCCGAAGCCAACATCATCTTCGGTGCCGTCATCGATGATGCCCTCGGCGACGAAGCCCGCGTTACCGTGATCGCAGCAGGCTTCGACGACGTCAAGGCCACCTCGCCCTCCATGGACCAGTCCCAGCCGCAGGCCGCTCCGCAGCGGCCCGCTGCCCCCGCTGCCGCCCCCGCCTCGGCCCACCCCCAGGCCGGCAACCACCAGAGCAATGGAAACCACCAGCAGAACGTCCAGCCGCTCCATGCGGGCGTCGGCGCTGCCGGGCTCAGCAACTGGGGGCAGCAGCGTCCCTCTGCCGTCCCCGCCGACTCAGGCTTCGACGTCGACCTGCCTTCCGTGGTGGAGCCGGACATGACCGGAACCCACCCGGATGACCTGGATGTCCCCGACTTCCTGAAGTAGGCACCGGCTTGTTCCATTGGCGCGCCGACATCCTGCCCGGGGTGTCGGCCGCATTTACCGACGCCGGTGCAGGAAACCTGGCCCTGCATGTGGGAGACGATCCTGCCGCGGTCCAGGGGCGCCGGGCGCTCCTGGAGCAGGCGATCGGCGTGGGCCCGCAGTCGCTGCGTTTCATGAACCAGGTCCACGGCACCACCGTTGTCCAGATGGACGCGGGGTCGCCGGTACCGGAAGCCGATGCCATGGTGTCCTGCGGCCTGCCTTTGGCGGTCATGGTGGCGGACTGCATCCCGGTGCTGCTGGCCGGGCAGTCCGGCAGCGGACCGGTCCTTGCCGCCGTGCACGCCGGCCGGCCCGGCGTCGCAAAAGGTGTCCTGCCAGCCGCGGTGGAGAGTATGAAGTCCCTCGGCGCCTCCGGGATCCGCGCCTGGCTGGGGCCGTCAATTTGCGGGTCCTGCTACGAGGTTCCCGCCGCGCTGCGCGATGAAGTTGCCGCCCTGGTTCCCGCCACTTGGAGCACCACCTCCTGGGGAACCCCTGCCTTGGACCTTCCCGCCGGCGCAAGGAGCCAGCTTGAGGACGCTGGGGTGGACGTGGAGTACGCAGGCGCCTGCACGCGCGAGACCGAAACACTCTATTCCTACCGCCGGGACCGGAACACCGGCCGTTTCGCCGGGTTGGTCTGGTGCCATGACTGAGCTTTCGGCTTCGGGGCAGGGCCAGGCTGACGCCCGCACCGCAGAGCTCGCCCAGCGGCTTGCCGCGGTGCGGTCCCGTATCGCTTCGGCCGCCGTAGATGCAGGGCGGGGCGGGCGGCTGCCGGCCCTGATCGTGGTCACCAAATTCCACCCGGCGGAGGACATCCGGCGGCTGGCCTCCCTTGGAATCAGGGACGTCGGTGAAAACCGGGACCAGGAAGCCGCCGCCAAGGCTCTTGAACTGGCCGACCTTGCCCTGACGTGGCATTTCGTTGGCCAGCTGCAGACCAAGAAAGCCAAGTCTGTGGCCCGCTACGCGTCGGCAGTCCACTCAGTGGACCGGCCCCAGCTCGTGGATGCCCTGGCAAAGGCGGTCCGGAATGAGAGGGAGGCCAGCGGCCGGGCGCCGCTGGACTGCTTCATCCAGGTCAGCCTTGAAGACCAAAAACACGACGGCGGTGCACACCGTGGTGGAGCCGCCCCAGCCGAGGTACCCGCCCTGGCGGAACGGATCGCCGGGTCCGAAGGCCTGAACCTGGCCGGCGTGATGGCGGTTGCCCCGCTGGGCGCGCCGCCGGAGCCGGCGTTCGAAAAACTTGCAGGGATCTCCGCCGGGCTAGTGGCGGCGTTCCCGGCGGCCACCGCGATTTCGGCGGGCATGAGCCAGGACCTGGAGGCCGCTATCAAGTTCGGTGCGACACACCTGCGAATCGGTTCCGATATTCTCGGTTCCCGTCCCGCCGTGGGGTAGCGTCGGACCTATTGGAAGTGATGGGCGGGGGACTCCAGTGCTGTCAAATCATTGGGCGGCCCGCTTACGGGACACGATTAGGAGTCGACCATGGCCGGCGCTCTGCGCAAGACAATGATCTATCTTGGGCTCGCCGACGGCGACGAGCATTACGAGCCCGAGCAACAGACCACACATAAGGATGAGGACGAACCGATGGAAGTTGACCGCGAGGAACGCCGCGCCCCTGCGCCGGTGCGCGAAGTCAGCCGCGAGGCGTCCTACGCCCCCGAAGAGGAATACCGCGCCCCTGTGACCCCCATTAAGCGTGCGGCCTCGAGCCGCGAAGAGAACACTGGTCTCCGCCAGATCACTACCATCCACCCCCGCTCCTACAATGATGCCAAGCTCATCGGCGAGAGCTTCCGGGACGGTATTCCGGTGATCATGAACGTCACGGACATGGGTGAAGCTGACGCCAAGCGCCTGGTGGACTTCTCGGCAGGACTGGTGTTCGGCCTGCGGGGAAGCATTGAACGGGTGACCAACAAGGTGTTCCTGCTCTCACCGTCCTACGTCGAAGTGATCGGCGACGACAAGAAGGCCAGTGATACGCAGGCCAGTTTCTTCAACCAAAGCTAAGATCAGGGCTCGTCAGATGCCAGGCAGGGACACCTGTCTGGCATCTGTGCTGAAATAGACAAGACACCAGCAGTACAACAGGCGGCGCCCTAACGCTCCGCACGAATATGGAGATATGAAATAAGTCATGGGAATTGTTTTCGGACTTCTCTATCTCGCCCTGCTGCTGTTCTTCGTCGCCCTCATCATCCGCCTGGTGTTCGACTGGGTGCAGATGTTCGCGAGGGAATGGCGCCCGCGGGGCGCGGGCCCTGGTGGTGGCACATGCCGTGTACTCCATCACGGATCCGCCGCTGAAGGGACTGCGGCGGCTGATCCCGCCGCTCCGGCTCGGCGGCATCTCCCTGGACCTCGGCTTCCTGATCCTGTTCATCGGGGTCAGTGTTGCGATGGGCGTCACCAGGAGCCTGGCCTGAGCCAGCGACCAGACGCGGCAATGCAGTTTGTTCCGCCCTGAAGCGGCTACTGTAAAGCAAAGAAACCTCCGGTTTGACACTGCGGTGTTGAATTAGAGTAAGCAGACCAAATTTAGGTACCGTAGTTTTGACGGCCGGAAGGCCTACTGACTAACCAGACCAGTGAGGTGACCAGATGGCTTTGACGCCAGAAGACGTTGTCAACAAGCGCTTTCAGCCCACCAAGTTCCGTGAGGGCTATGACCAGGACGAGGTTGACGACTTCCTGGACGAAATCGTCGTTGAACTCCGCCGCCTGAACCAGGAAAACGATGAGCTTCGCAAGAAGCTCGCTGAAGCTGGTTCCAGCGTGCCGGCAAGCTCCGCTGCCGCACCTGTGGTGGAGAAGGTCCCCGCGCCGGTCAAGGCCGACAAGGACGAGGCCCGCGAAAAGGCAGAGGCAGAGGCCAAGGCCGCCGAAGCCAAGAAGAAGGACGTCCAGCCCGCAGCCCCGGCGGCAGCCGCACCGGCCGCCCCCGGCGCTGTCTCCACTTCCGCTGAGTCCGCAGCCGGGCTGCTGGCCATGGCGCAGCAGATGCACGACCGCCACGTTGCAGACGGCCAGGCGCAGAAGGACAAGATCATCGCCGAAGCGCAGATCGAAGCCAGCAGCCTGGTCAACGACGCGCAGGAAAAGTCCCGCAAGATCCTCGGTGCACTCGAGCAGCAGCGCTCCGTCCTGGAACGCAAGGTGGAACAGCTCCGCGGCTTCGAGCGCGATTACCGCTCCCGCCTGAAGGCCTACATCGAAGGCCAGTTGCGCGATCTGGACGCCCGCGGATCGGTTGCGACGCCGGAAGTCAGCGAAGCCAACTAACCCTGGCAGCACGTATTCTGAAAGCCGGTGGCTGAGGATTCCTCGGCCGCCGGCTTTTGGCATTGACGCCCAGTTCCACACGAATTGAAAGCACCATGACTGACGAACTCGCCGCAGGTGCGGCACGCCCTGTCCCGCCCCCACCCCGCCCGCGCCGCGCCGTCCTGCTGTCCCTGTTCGCCGGCTTCGCGGTCTTCGCCTACGTCCTGGACCAGCTCACAAAACTTTGGGTGACCTCCACCATGGTGGAGGGGGAGCGTATCCCCGTGCTTCCGCCACTTCTCCACTGGTACTTCATCCGCAATTCGGGCGCGGCGTTCTCCATCGGCGAGAACGTCACCTGGGTGTTTTCCATCATCATGGCCGCTGTTGCCATCGCCATCCTGCTCCAGGTCCGCAGGCTTGGCTCGGCGTGGTGGTCGCTGGCTTTGGGCCTGCTGCTTGGCGGCGCACTGGGCAACCTTACGGACAGGCTCTTCCGCGAGCCTTCCTTTGGCATGGGACACGTGGTGGACTTCATCCAGCTGCCCAATTTCGCCATCTTCAACATCGCCGATTCAGCCGTGGTGTCCGCCGTCGCCATCATCTGCATCCTCACCGTGCGGGGCATTGCCCTTGACGGAACCCGCCTGGGGAGCGGGCACAAGGACAAGCCCGGCCATGACTGAACGCATCGTCGTCGCCGAAGAGTTCGGTGGAACACGGGCCGACGCCGGGCTGGCCGGCATCCTGGGGGTGTCCCGTTCCGTGGCCGCGTCCCTGCTGGCGGAGGGCCACGTGCTTAACAGGGGCAAGGCGTTGGCAAAGTCGGCAAAACTCGTGGCGGGGGAGACCCTTGATGTCACCGTCCCGGAACGGCGGGACCCGCTGGAAGTCGTGGAGGAAGCTGTGGAAGGCCTGAACATCCTGCTCGACGACGACGATTTCGTCGTCGTCGACAAGCCCGTCGGCGTGGCAGCCCATCCCTCGCCCGGCTGGGTTGGGCCAACCGTGGTGGGAGGGCTCGCAGCCGCCGGCTACCGCATCTCCACCTCAGGCGCCCCGGAACGGGCGGGAGTCGTCCACCGGCTCGACGTCGGGACCTCCGGCGTCATGGTGGTGGCCAAGTCCGAGCGCGCCTACACGGCCCTCAAGCGGGCCTTCAAGGAGCGCACCGTGGACAAGGTGTACCACGCGGTGGTGCAGGGCCTTCCCGACCCCCTGACCGGGACCATTGATGCGCCCATCGGCCGCCACCCCGGACACGACTGGCGCTTCGCCGTCATCGAGGACGGGCGCCCCTCGGTGACCCACTACGAGGTCCTGGAAGCATTCGGCAAGGCCACCCTGGTGGAGGTCCATCTTGAAACCGGGCGTACGCACCAGATCCGGGTCCACTTTTCCGCGCTCCGGCACCCCTGCGCCGGGGACCTGACGTACGGCGCCGATCCGCGCCTCGCCGCCAACCTGGGGCTTACCCGGCAGTGGCTGCACGCGCGTGAACTTGCCTTCGACCACCCGGTGACGGGGGAGCGCGTCACGGTCACCAGTGATTACCCGCAGGACCTTGCTTATGCCCTGGAAGTGCTTGAATCCGGCCAGGCCTGACACGGACGCCCCTGGCGGGACTGCGGAGGGGCAGCGCTTAGAATAGTGCGGTGAGTTCCAGCAATGATTCGTTTGTCCACCTGCACACCCACACCGAATATTCCATGCTGGATGGAGCTGCCCGCCTTGGGGAGCTGTTCGATGAGACCGAGCGCCTGGGCATGCCCGCGCTTGCCACCACCGACCACGGCTACCTGTTCGGCGCGTTCGACTTTTGGCGCAAGGCTACGGACAAAGGCATCAAGCCGATCATCGGCGTCGAAGCATACGTGACTCCCGGGACGGCCCGGACGGACAAGGAACGGGTGCGCTGGGGCGATGAATCGCAGCGCAAGGACGACGTCTCCGGCGGTGGCTCCTACACCCACATGACGCTCCTGAGCTACAACAACGTGGGCATGCGGAACCTCTTCCGGGCCTCGTCCATCGCCTCCCTTGATTCGGTCTTCGGCAAGTGGCCGCGGCTGGACCGGGAACTGCTCAACACCTACTCCGAGGGGCTCATCGCCACCACGGGCTGCCCCTCCGGCGAGGTCCAGACCCGGCTCCGGTTGGGCCAGTACCGCGAAGCGCTGGAGGCCGCGGCCGAGTTCCGGGACATCTTCGGCGCGGAGAACTACTTCTGCGAACTGATGGACCACGGGCTGGACATTGAACGGCGCGTCACCGGCGACCTGCTGCGGCTGGCCAAGGACCTGAACCTGCCGCTGGTGGCCACCAACGACCTCCACTACACCCACGAGCATGACGCCAAAGCGCACGAGGCGCTGCTGGCCATCCAGTCGGGCTCCACGCTGCTGGAACCCACCTACGACAACGGCGGTTCCCGCTTCGCCTTCTCCGGCAGCGGCTACTACCTCAAGTCCCCGCAGGAAATGCGGGAGCTGTTCCGCGACCACCCTGAGGCCTGCGACAACACCCTGCTGATCGCCGAGCGCTGCGAGGTGTCCTTCAACACGGACGCCAACTTCATGCCCCGGTTCCCCTGCCCGCCGGGCGAGGACGAGACCTCCTGGCTGGTCAAGGAAGTGGACAAGGGTCTGCAGTACCGCTACCCCGGCGGCGTCCCGGACGAGGTCCGCAAGCAGGCGGACTACGAACTCGGCGTCATCACCTCCATGGGCTTCCCGGGCTACTTCCTGGTGGTTGCCGACTTCATCAACTGGGCCAAGAACAACGGCATCCGCGTTGGCCCCGGCCGTGGTTCGGGTGCAGGCTCAATGGTGGCGTACGCGATGCGCATCACCGACCTGGACCCCTTGCGCCACGGCCTGATCTTTGAACGGTTCCTCAACCCTGACCGCGTCTCCATGCCCGACTTCGACGTCGACTTCGATGACCGGCGCCGTTCGGAGGTCATCGACTATGTGACCCGCAAGTACGGCGATGAGCGCGTGGCGATGATCGTCACCTACGGCACCATCAAAACGAAGCAGGCCCTCAAGGACTCCTCCCGCGTGCTGGGCTACCCCTTCAGCATGGGCGAGACGCTGACCAAAGCCCTGCCTCCCGCAGTGATGGCCAAGGACATTCCCCTGGCGGACATCCAGAATCCGGAGTCCAAGCGCTACGGCGAAGCAGGGGACTTCCGGCAGCTGATCGCCACGGACCCCGAAGCCGCCAAGGTCTTCGAAACCGCGCTGGGCATCGAAGGCCTGAAGCGCCAGTGGGGCGTGCACGCCGCCGGCGTCATCATGTCCTCGGACCCCATCATCGACGTCATTCCCATCATGCGCCGTTTCCAGGACGGCCAGGTCATCACCCAGTTCGACTACCCCACGTCCGAGGGCCTTGGCCTGATCAAGATGGACTTCCTGGGCCTGCGGAACCTGACGATCATTTCCGACGCCCTCGAGAACATCAAGATGAACCGGGGCATCGACCTGGACCTGGAAAACCTCGAGCTTGATGACGCCCCGTCCTACGAACTCCTGGCCCGCGGCGACACCCTGGGCGTGTTCCAGCTCGACGGCGGTCCCATGCGGTCGCTGCTCAAGCTCATGAAGCCTGACAACTTCGAAGACATCTCCGCCGTCCTGGCGCTCTACCGGCCGGGCCCCATGGGCGCCAACGCGCACACGGACTACGCGCTGCGCAAGAACGGTATCCAGGAGGTCATCCCCATCCACCCCGAGCTGGAGGAACCCCTCAAGGAGATCCTCGGCGGCACGTACGGCCTGATCGTGTACCAGGAACAGGTCATGGCCGTGGCGCAGAAGCTGGCCGGGTACTCGCTGGGCCAGGCCGACATCCTTCGCCGCGCCATGGGCAAGAAGAAGAAATCGGAACTCGATAAACAGTTCGCCGGCTTCTCGCAGGGCATGCAGGACAACGGCTACTCCATGGAGGCGGTCAAGACCCTCTGGGACATCCTGCTTCCCTTCTCCGACTACGCCTTCAACAAGGCCCACTCGGCCGCGTACGGTGTCATCTCCTACTGGACCGCGTACCTGAAGGCGCACTACGCGCCCGAGTACATGGCCGCCCTGCTGACGTCGGTGGGCGATGACAAGGACAAGTCCGCCATCTACCTCAACGAGTGCCGCCGCATGGGTATCACGGTGCTTCCGCCGGACGTCAACGAGTCGGCCCTGAACTTCACCCCTGTGGGCAACGACATCCGCTTCGGCATGGGCGCCATCCGCAACGTGGGCGCCAACGCCGTGGAGGCCATGGTCACCGCACGCGAGAGCGAAGGCGCCTACACGTCCTTCAAGGACTACCTGATGAAGGTGCCGGCGGTGGTCTGCAATAAGAGAACCATCGAATCCCTCATCAAGTCCGGGGCCTTCGACTCCCTGGGCCACCACCGGCGCGCGCTGGCCATGATCCACGAAGAGGCCATCGACTCCGTCATCACCTTGAAACGGAACGAGGCGATCGGCCAGTTCGACCTCTTCGCCGGTTTCGAGGAGGCCGAGTCGGAGGCATCCCTCAGCATCGAGATCCCGGACCTGCCCGAGTGGGAGAAGAAGGACAAACTCTCATTCGAACGCGACATGCTGGGCCTGTACGTCTCCGACCACCCGCTCCAGGGCCTCGAAGGCCTCCTGGCCCAGCACGCCGAAATGAGCATCACCACCATCCTGGGCGAGGACGGGCCACAGGACGGCGCCATCATCACCATCGCGGGCATGATCACCTCCCTGAGCCGCCGCATCGCGAAAGCCAGCGGCAACGCCTACGCCCGGGCAGAGATCGAGGACCTGGGCGGTTCCATCGAAGTCATGTTCTTCGGCCAGGTCTACGGACCCATCGCCTCCGTGCTCGCCGAGGACCTGATCGTGGTGGTCAAGGGCAGGCTCCAGAAGCGCGACGACGGCGCCATCACTTTGAACTGCATGGAGCTTTCCGTTCCGGACCTGAGCGAGGGCCTGAACGGGCCGCTGGTCATCACCATGCCCACCCACAAGGCCACCGAGGCCGTCGTCACGGAGCTTGGGGACGTGCTGCGCACCCACCGCGGCAACTCCGAGGTCCGGCTGCACCTGCAAGGTGACACCCGCACGGAGATCATGGGACTGCCCGTCCACCTCCGGGTGAACCCCAGCCCGTCCCTGTTCGGCGACCTGAAGGTCCTGCTGGGCCCGGCCTGCCTGGACGCCTGAAAGACCAAGACACCTGACAAACAGGCGGCCGACGGCGGGAATCACCTCCCGCCGTCGGCCGCCTGTTTGTGACGGGCCGGCCCGCCGGCGTCAGATCTCGTAGTCCAGCGGCACCGGCTGCCCGTAGGCGCCGCCGTGGTACAGCAGCGGTGAACCCTCGCCGCCCACCTGGCCGTCCATCACCTGGACCACCACCACCGCGTTGTTCTCGAAGGAGAGTCGCATCTGGATCTCGCCAATCAGCCACCCGGCGACATCCTTCAGGATGGGCACCCCGTGCGGGCCGGTCTCCCAGTGGTTGCCTTCGAAACGGTTCCCGGGCCGCGCGAAACGTGCTGCCAGTTCCTGGTTCTCCAGCCCCAGCATGTGCACTCCCAGGTACTGGGTGTTGGCTACCGCGGGCCACGACCTGGAACTGCGCGCCATGTTAAAGGTGAAGCGCGGCGGCTTGGCGGACAGGGAGGCGACGGAGGTGGCGGTAAAGCCGTAGGGCTCGTCCTGGTAGTTCACGGTAATGATGGCGACGCCCGCGGCGTGCCGGCGGAACATCTCCCTGAAGGTCTGCTCAAACGGCTCGCTGTTGTCGGTCACCGAAACTCCTGGACTAGGTGGCTTATCTCTTCCTCCAAGCGTATTGGCCGTCGGTCGCACCGGGAAAACCGGCGGCCCCTGCAGCAGGCAGGGATGGCGTTGGGGGAACCTTTGTTAAGGTGTGTTGCATGACGAACTTCGCCCGCCCCTCCCGGCGGCTGCTGCCATGGTCCCTGCTGCTGGTTCCGGCGGCGGCGGGAATTCCGGCAGGCATCCTGTGGTGGCTCCTGGCCCCGGGCGGGCTCAACCTGGTCACGCGCGACCCGGCACTGGCCTCCGGCAGCGCACCCCTGGTCTGGCTGCCGCGTGACCTTACCCTTGCCGGCATCCTTGTGCTGGCCGGGTGCCTGCTTGCTGTCTTCCTGGCCGACGGCAAGCGTCCGGACCCCCAGGCAGCACTGCTGACCGGCCTGGTGGGGGCGTTGGCCGGCAGCGTGGTGGCATGGGGGACAGGCGTCCTGGCGGCCCGGCTTTGGGGCCCGGCGGTCGATGCCTCTGCCAACGCGAGCATTGCCTTCTCATTGCGCGCGTGGCCGGTGCTGCTGCTCTGGCCAGCCGCGACGGCAGTGTCGGTCTTCGTCCTGGAACTCATAGGCGCCGGCGGCAGGAAGGGCGATGCCGGCAGGGCCGGAACGGCAGACGCGTTCGGCGCCGTAAAATAGGCCGGTGACCACTTCCCCGGACTTTCCCGCTCCCGTAACAGCCGCCGTCGACTTCCGCACCATCGATCTCCGCGGCCGCAACCTGACCCTCGCGGCCCTGCGTGCAGCTGTTCCCCGCGCCAAGGGCCAGACCGTGGCGGATGCCGAGGACAAGGTCCTGCAGATCATTTCCGCCGTGCGGCAGCGCGGCTTCACGGCGCTGGCCCAGCTCGCGGACAAGTTCGACGGCGTGGCGCAGGAACACCCGCTGGTTCCCCGGGAGGCCATTGCCGAAGCCCTGGACCAGCTGGACCCGGCCGTGCGGGCTGCCCTGGAGGAATCCATCAGCCGGGCCCGGAAGTTCGCCGACGGCCAGCGTCCCCGGAACGTCGACGTCGAGCTGGGCGACGGCGCGGTGGTGAGTCAGAACTGGGTGCCCGTGGCGCGCGTGGGCCTTTACGTTCCCGGCGGACTTGCCGTGTACCCGTCGTCGGTGATCATGAACGTGGTACCCGCCCTGGCCGCAGGCGTGGAATCCATTGCCCTGGCCTCGCCCCCGCAAAAGGAATTCGGGGGGCTGCCGCACCCCACCATCCTCGCGGCAGCAGCGCTGCTGGGCATCTCCGAGGTCTACGCCATCGGCGGGGCCCAGGCCATCGCCGCCTTCGCGTACGGCATTGAAGCCACGGACGCTGGTCCGGCACTGGAGCCCGTGGACGTCGTCACCGGGCCCGGCAACATCTTCGTCGCCACGGCCAAACGCCTGGTCAAGGGCGTCGTCGGCATCGACTCCGAGGCAGGAACCACGGAAATCGCCATCCTTGCTGATGATTCGGCGCAGCCGGCACTGGTTGCCGCGGACCTCCTCAGCCAGGCTGAGCACGATCCGAAGGCAGCCTCGGTCCTCATCACCGATTCCGAGGACCTTGCCGCGGCGGTGCGTGCGGAACTGGCGCTGCAGGCCGCGGCCACGAAGCATTCGGCCAGGGTCCAGGAGGCGCTCTCCGGCCCGCAATCCGGCGTGGTCCTGGTGGACGGCCTGGAGCAGGGCATCGCCGCCTGCGACGCCTACGCCGCCGAGCACCTGGAAATCATGACCCGGGACGCAGCCGCCGTGGCTGCACGCATCCGCAATGCCGGCGCCATCTTCGTCGGCGACTACAGCCCTGTCAGCCTGGGGGACTACTGCGCCGGCTCCAACCACGTCCTGCCCACCAGCGGCACCGCAGCGTTCTCATCCGGACTGAACGTCACCACCTTCCTGCGCGCCATCCAGGTCATCAACTACAGCAGGGATGCCTTGGCGGAGGTCAGCGGGCACATCGTGAGCCTGTCCCGCGCCGAGGACCTTCCTGCCCACGGCGACGCCGTGACGGCCCGATTCCCCCGCCTCGGGTGACACCACTACATGTAGTAATTACAGGATTGTTATTACCCCAGATATGCCCGTAAACTGGGAGACGCCACGGCATCGCCCCCCGGCGGTGCTGATGGCCTCTACTGACGTTGCACACCACGAGCGAAAAGGGGGAACGCCATGTACTGCCCGTTCTGCCGTAACCCCGATTCCCGCGTAGTGGACAGCCGCATGGCGGACGACGGCTCGGCCATCCGCCGCCGCCGGCAATGCCCCGAATGCGGCCGCCGGTTCACCACCGTGGAAACCACCAGCCTCTCCGTCATTAAGCGGTCCGGCGTGGGCGAACCCTTCAGCCGCAGCAAAGTCATCAACGGCGTGCGCAAAGCCTGCCAGGGGCGCCCGGTCAGCGAGGACGACCTCGCCATGCTGGCGCAGGAAGTGGAAGAGCAGATCCGCGCCTCCGGTGCTGCCGAGATCGACGCCCACGAGGTTGGGCTGGTAATCCTCGGGCCGCTGCAGAAACTCGACAAAGTGGCGTACCTGCGCTTCGCCAGCGTCTACCAGGCGTTCGAGTCCCTCGAGGATTTTGAAACCGCTATTGCCCTGCTGCGCCACGAGGCCGAGGAAGACGCCAAGGGCGCGGCCAGCGCCAAGAGCTCCGAGAAGACCCCCCTCTAGACTCCGGTGGCGGCAGCGGAGGGGAAGCCGCAGCCGCCACCGGCACCACTCCTATTTGGCCAGCTTGTGCTGCAGCGCGATTTCCAGCGCCGCGCCCACGATCCCTGCCTCGTTGCGCAGGACGGCCGGGACGATCGGCGTGCGCAGCTTGAGGTTGGGAAGGTACTCGTCCGCGCGCTTGGAGATGCCGCCACCCACAATGAACAGTTCCGGCGAGAACAGGAACTCCACGTGCGAGAAGTAGCGCTGCAGCAGGACGCTGTACTCGTCCCACGACAGCCCGTCCCGTTCGCGGGCCACGGCGGACGCCTTCGATTCAGCGTCGAAGCCGTCAACCTCCAGGTGGCCAAGCTCTGCGTTGGGGACGAGCTTCCCGTCGAAAATGAATGCTGAACCGATGCCGGTGCCCAGGGTGATTACCAGGACTGTGCCGGACACGCCGGCGCCGGCGCCGTAGCGGGCTTCGGCCAGGCCGGCGGCGTCGGCGTCGTTGATGACCTCCACGGGCCGGCCCAGCCGGGCGGTGAGGAGGGCGTCGATGTCCGTATCAAGCCAACTCTTGTCCACATTGGCGGCCGAGTGGACCACGCCGTGCTGGATGATGCCCGGGAAGGTCACCCCCACAGGGGAGCCGGCCTCCGGTGCTTCCGGACGCGCCGAAAGTTCCGCCACCACCAGGGCCACGGCCTCGGCCACGGCTTCCGGGGTGGCAGGCTGCGGGGTGGGAACCCGGAAGCGTTCTCCGAGCAGCTTGCCCTTCTTCAGGTCGACAATGCCGCCCTTGATGCCCGTACCACCGATGTCGATGCCGATCAGCGGTGCGTTCTTGTGCGACTTCTCGTCCTTCTTGGCCAATGGGATTCCGTTCTTGACAGGGGCGGGCAGGAAAAGGGGCCGGCTTGCGCGGCCCGTAACAGGGGTCCGGTCTGCACCGGCAGCCATGCCACTTCGGGCATGGAACAGGCTACGGCAGGGTGAGGATCTCGGCGCCGGTCTCGGTAACCAGCAGGGTGTGCTCGAACTGGGCGGTGCGCTTGCGGTCCCGGGTGACGACGGTCCAGTCGTCGCTCCACATGTCCCACTCCACGGTGCCCAGGGTGAGCATCGGTTCAATGGTGAAGACCATTCCGGTTTCGATCACCGTGTTGTAGGCGGGGGCCGCGTCATAGTGGGGGATGATCAGCCCGGTGTGGAAGGCCTCCCCGACGCCGTGGCCGGTGAAGTCACGCACCACGCCGTAGCCGAAGCGCCTGGCGTAGGACTGGATGGCCCTGCCAATGATGTTGATTTCGCGTCCCGGCGCCACGGCCTTGATGGCACGGTTCAATGACTCCTGGGTGCGCTCCACCAGCAGCCGGGACTCCTCGTCCACGTCCCCCACCAGGAAGGTGTAGTTGGTGTCTCCGTGGACGCCGTTGATGTAGGCCGTGATGTCGATGTTCAGGATGTCACCGTCCTGGACCACGGTGCTGTCCGGAATGCCGTGGCAGATGACTTCATTCAGCGAGGAGCACAGCGATTTGGGGAAGCCACGGTAGCCGAGCGTGGACGGGTACGCCTGGTGGTCCAGCAGGAATTCGTGGCCCACTTTGTCCAGCTCATCGGTGGTGACGCCCGGCTGGATGTGCCTGCCCACTTCCACGATGGCCTGCGCTGCGATCTTTCCGGCGAGCCGGATCTTCTCGATGGTTTCGGCGGACTTGACCTCGGAGCCGGTGAACTTGGCGGGGCCGGGCTTGCCAACGTACTCCGGACGGGGGATGGACGCCGGAACGGGACGCTGCGGACTCAGGGTACCCGGGGTGAGGGTGCCAATGGGTGCAGTCGAGGCAAGGGAAGGCATAGATTGATCATATAAGGCACCACAGAACGCCTAACAACCGACAAGCGGCGGAGGGGACCCGTAAGTGTTTGTGTTACGTGGATCACCTGCTTTCCCCGTCGCCGGAACGAGGAGCAACGATGACTGAGTACTGGTTCAACATCAACACCCACGAAGTGGAAGAGGACCGGCTCTCGGACTGGAGCCAGCTCATTGGGCCCTACAAGACCCGCGAAGAAGCGGAGCACGCCATCGAGAAGGTCAGGGCCCGCAATGAGGCCTGGGAGAAGGGCGACGACGACTGAGGCCGGGTGCATCCGGCCGCCTGTCGGTGCTCCGGAAGCGGACGTCAAGGTGAGGCCGCCAGCGGCCGAGGCAGTCCGCGGAGGAGTGCCGACAGGCGGCACCCGCGGGCAGCAGTTCCGGGGTCGTCAGGGGAAGTTAGAAGGAGTGTTCCGGGCCGGGGAACCCGCCTGACCGGACGTCGTTGCCATAGGCGGTGGCGGCGTCGTGCAGTGTGCTGCGCAGGTCTGCGTACTGCTTGACGAACTTGGCCATCTTTCCGCCGCGCAGTCCGGCCATGTCCTGCCACACCAGCACCTGGCCCGTGGTGGCCTTGCCGGCGCCGATCCCCACCGTCGGGACGTCCACTGCTGCATCGACCGCTGCTGCCGTCTCCGCGGGGACCATTTCCATCAGCACGCAGAACGCGCCCGCCTCGGCCAGCGCCACGGCGTCGTCAATCAGGCGCTGGGCGTCGTCGCCGCGGCCCTGGACGCGGTAGCCGCCCAGCGCGTGTTCGCTCTGCGGCGTGAAGCCGATGTGCGCCATGACCGGAATGCCCGCCTGCACCATGGCCCGGACGGTGGGTGCGTAGTACTGCCCGCCCTCGATTTTAACGGCGTGCGCCAGGCCTTCCTTCAGGAACCGGACACCGGCTGCAACGGCGTGTTCCGCACTGACCTCGTAGCTGCCGAACGGCAGGTCCGCCACCACCAGTGCGCGCTTGGCGGACCGTGCCACGGCGCGGCACAGGGGCAGCAGCTCGTCCACGGTGACAGGGAGGCTGGTCTCGTTGCCAAAAACGTTGTTGGAGGCTGAATCACCCACCAGGAGCACTTCGATGCCTGCCGCGTCAAAGATCTCGGCCGTGTACTGCTCGTACGCGGTCAGCATGGCGAACTTGGTGCCGTCGCGCTTGGCCTGTTGGAGGTGGTGGATCCGGACCTTCGCCGGCTTCCGTTCAGCCGGGGCAGGCACACCCGGACCACTGCCGTAGGGGGCGGGTACTTCTGCGGACGCGCTGGAGTCAGAGCTGTTGGAGGCCATGGGATGAGCGTAGTGCGGTACCCGCCGTCCTAGCTACCACGGTCACGGCCGGGCAGCGGTGATGAGCGTCATAACGGCAGCCGTGCGGGCCATCGGATGTGGCGCCAGGAACAGGAGTTGGCGGCTGTCCGGAGCAGCCACGCATGAACGGCCAAGTTAATGCTGTGTTACGCACGGCGCAGGCTTCAGCATCGGCGCAGAATGATTAGTACAGTGTTGATGAACTGCTGCCGGCTTTCCCCTTGCGCGGACCCGGAGCATGGACGTTGACCGGAGAAGAGGGCCATCATGGACCGCCAGCAAGAGTTTGTCCTGCGCACAATCGAAGAGCGCGACGTACGTTTCGTACGCCTGTGGTTCACCGACGTGGTGGGGTCGCTGAAGTCCGTGGCGCTGGCACCGGCGGAAGTCGAGGGCGCGTTCGAGGAAGGCCTCGGCTTCGACGGCTCCTCGATCGAAGGCCTGGCCCGCGTGTTTGAGTCGGACATGCTGGCCCAGCCGGATCCCGCCACCTTCCAGATCCTGCCGTGGCGCGGCGAGACCGAGCAGACCTCGCGCATGTTTTGCGACATCCTCACCCCCGACGGCGAGCCCTCCGCGGCCGACCCCCGCAACGTGCTTAAGCGCACCCTTGCCAAGGCCGCGGACATGGGCTTCACCTGCTACACCCACCCGGAGATCGAGTTCTACCTGCTCAAGTCCCACGAGCCAGGTCCAAACGGCGCGCCCGTGCCCGTGGATGAGGGCGGCTACTTTGACCACGTGCCCGGCGGCGTGGCCCAGGACTTCCGCCGAACCGCGGTGACCATGCTGGAATCCGTGGGCATTTCCGTGGAGTTCAGCCACCACGAGGCCGGCCCGGGCCAGAACGAGATCGACCTCCGCTACGCAGACGCGCTGCAGACCGCGGACAACATCATGACGTTCCGCACCGTCATCAAGGAGGTGGCACTGCAGCAGGGAACCTACGCCACCTTCATGCCCAAGCCGTTCACCGACCACCCCGGCTCCGGCATGCACACGCACTTCTCGCTGTTCGAAGGTGACAGCAACGCGTTCTTCGAGGCGGGTGCGGAGTTCCAACTGTCCAAGACCGCACGCCAGTTCATTGCCGGGATCCTTAAGCACGCGCCCGAGTTCACGGCCGTCACCAACCAGTTCGTCAACTCCTACAAGCGCCTGTGGGGCGGGGGAGAGGCCCCCAGCTACCTCAGCTGGGGCCACAACAACCGTTCAGCGCTGGTCCGGGTGCCGCTGTACAAGCCCGGCAAGGGCCAGTCTGCACGGATCGAATACCGCGGCATTGATTCAGCCGCCAACCCCTACCTGGCCTACGCTGTTCTGCTCGGCGCAGGCCTGAAGGGCATCGAGGAAGGCTACGACCTGCCGGCTGCCGCCGAGGACGACGTCTGGTCGCTGAGCTCTGCCGAGCGCCGCGCCATGGGCCACGATCCGCTGCCCGCCAGCCTGCATGATGCCATCCGCTCCATGGAGGACTCGGAGCTGATGCCGCAGATCCTGGGTGAACAGGTCTACGAGCACTTCCTGCGCAACAAGCGCGCCGAATGGCAGGACTACCGGCTGCAGGTGACGCCCTACGAGCTGCAGCGCAACCTCGGCATCCTCTAGGTGCCTGCCGTGAGCCTGGCACGGCGCCTCATCGCGGCCGGATTCAGCGACCTGGAAAAGGGCGAGCGGTTCCTTGCCGCGCCCGAACTCGAGGGGCTGGACCAGGACAGCCTCTTTGCCGGGCTGCAGCTGGCGGCCAGCCCTGACACTGCCCTGCAGTCCCTGGTCCGGCTGATCGAAAAGCACCCGCAGCTGCGCGACCTGGCCGCCGCGGAGCTGGAGGCCAGCGAGCCGATGTACCGGGTTCTCGGCGCGTCGGAGGCCCTGGGGGAGTTCCTCATCAGGCACCCGGAGCACCTTGAGGCCTTCCGGGTCCGGGCCAGCCCCGAGCCGTTGCCCGCCGACCCGGACCGGCTGCGCACCACGCTCCTGCAGTCGGTGGGCGCAGACCCCCGGACTGCCCGTCCCGTTGCTGCCGCCACCGGCATGGACGCCTACGCCGCCCTGCGCACGGCCTACCGGCGCGGGCTGGTGGACCTCGCCGTCAAGGACCTGTGCGCGGCGGATCCGCTGGACTTCCTGCCGTCAGTGGGCGGTGAACTGGCGGACCTGGCCGCAGCCGCCATCGAGGCCGCCCTCGCGGTTTCCCGTGCGGAGGCGGCGGAGCAGCACGCCGCAGGGGACATCGCCGACGTCGGCCTTGCCGTGATCGGCATGGGCAAGTGCGGAGCCCGGGAGCTGAACTACATTTCCGACGTCGACGTCATCTACGTGGTGGACCCGGGCGGCCTCGAGGACGCACACGCCAACACTATCGGGACAGCCCTGGCCAGCGGCATCTCGCGGGCCATATCGTCGGTGGCCAGGGAACCCGGGCTCTGGGAGGTGGACGCCAACCTGAGGCCCGAAGGGAAGTCGGGGCCGCTGGTCCGCACCCTCGCCTCCCACGAGGCGTACTACGCCAGGTGGGCTGAGAGCTGGGAGTTCCAGGCGCTGCTCAAGGCCCGTTCCATCGCCGGCGATGCCGCGCTGGGCCGGGCCTATGAGGACGCCGTGGCGCCGCTGATCTGGAGCTCCGCGGGGCGGGAGGGATTCGTGGAGTCCGTCCAGGCCATGCGCCGCAGGGTGACCGAGCATATCCCCGCTGCGGAGGAGCAGCGCCAGATCAAGCTGGGCCGCGGCGGGTTGCGCGACGTCGAGTTCACCGTGCAGTTGCTCCAGTTGGTGCACGGCAAGGCAGATGAGTCATTACGACGGCGGGACACCACCTCCGCGATCGCCGCACTGTCCGCCGGAGGTTACATCGGCCGTTCCGATGCGGCAGCCTTCGACAACGCCTACCGGTACCTGCGGCTGCTGGAACACCGCATCCAGCTGTTCCAGCTGCGCAGAACCCACCTCATGCCAGTGGCTGAGCCGGCACTGCGCTCCCTGGCCAAGGCCGTGCTGGGGCCGTTCTCCAACGAGCGGCCCACCCCGGACTCCCTGCTGTCCGCGTGGCAGCGCACCAAGCGCTCCGTCCGCGAACTGCACGAACGCATCTTCTACCGGCCGCTGCTGAATTCGGCGGCCAAACTCAGCAGCGAGGACGCCCGACTGACGCCCGAGGCCGCGCAGGGCCGGCTTGCCGCCCTGGGATACCGGGACCCCCAGGGGGCGATGCGCCACATTGAGGCGCTGACGGCCGGGGTGAGCCGCCGGGCCGCGCTGCAGCGCCAGCTCCTGCCCATCCTGCTTGACTGGCTCGCCGAAGGCGTGGACCCCGACGCCGGCCTCCTCGCCTTCCGCCGCGTCAGTGAGGCGCTGGGCACCACGCACTGGTACCTGGGCCTGCTTCGCGACTCCAATGCCGCCGCCGAACGCCTGTGCCACATGCTCGCCAACTCCCGGCTGATCGCGGACCTTTTGGAGGTGTCGCCGGAGTCGGTGGCCTGGCTGGGACAGGACAAGGACCTGGTACCGCTGGGCTTCGAAGCCCAGTGGCAGGAGATCACGGCCAAGATGTCCCGGCACTCGGACCCGGAAAGCGCCATGCGCCTGATCCGGCTGATCCGGCGCAGGGAGATTTTGCGCATCGCCATCGCTGATTCGGCCGGGCTTCTGGACCAGGACCAGGTGGGCAGCGCTTTGGCGGACACGGACCGGGCCGCCGTCCTCGGTGCCCTGCGGGTGGCCGAAGGCATAGTCTCCGCGGACGGACCGCTCAAGACCACGGTCCTGGTGGTGGCCATGGGCCGCCAGGGTGGACGTGAGATCGGCTACGGCTCGGACGCCGATGTCATGTATGTGCACCGCGCCCTTCCCGGCTTCTCCGACGCGGAGGCACAGGAACAGGCCGGCAGGATCGTTGCCAAAGTCTCCAGCCTGCTCACCCAGCCGCTGAAACCGGCCATCATGGCGGAACGGGTCCTGCAGATGGATGCGGACCTGCGGCCCGAGGGCAAGAACGGAGCCATGGTGCGCTCTTTGGACTCCTTCGCCGAGTACTACCGCCGCTGGTCCCTGATCTGGGAAGCCCAGGCCCTGCTGCGTGCACGGCCCATGGCAGGTGACGACACCCTGGCGGCCGACTTCCTCAAGCTCATCGATCCCATCCGGTACCCGGAGTCAGTGGCGGAACAGGACGTGCGGGAGATCCGGCGCGTCAAGGCGCGGGTGGAATCCGAGCGGCTGCCGCGCGGTGCTGACCCCGCACGCCACCTCAAACTGGGCCGCGGCGGCCTCAGCGACGTTGAGTGGCTGGTCCAGCTGCTCCAGCTGCAGCACGCCGGGAAGCATCCGGAACTACGGACCACGTCCACCCTGGAGGCCCTCGCAGCCGCCGAGGAGCTTGGCCTGCTGGATGCTGCCGACGCCGGTCTGCTGGCGGAGGCCTGGCGCCTTGCCAGCCGCATCCGGTCCGCGAACGTCATTTGGAGCGGTAAGGCCTCCGACCTCCTGCCGTCCTCGCGCCGCGACCTGGAGGCCGTGGCGCGCTGGTGCGGCTACGAGCCGGGTCATGCAGCCGCGCTGGAGGAGGACTACCTGAGGGTGAGCCGGCGGGCACGTGCCGTTTTTGAACGCGTCTTCTATGGCCACTGACTGGGTCTGGCTGATATCCCTGCGGGACCTCGATGAAGGTGCCCGTGCCATCCAGCTGGGTGCGATCGCGGACCTGTCGCTGCTGCCCGGCCAGGACCGCTTCGTGGGCGACCCGCTGCGCATGGCCCTGGCAGGACTGGCGGAAGAGTTACGGCACCCCTATGTCGTGGAGTCCGGCGGCGATGCTGTCGGCCTGTTGACCCTTCAGGAAGGAGCGGCCGGCCTGGCCGGCTGGCCCGACGACTGGTCGGCCTGGCTGCTGCGCGGCTTCCTCATCGACCGGCGGCACCAGGGAAAAGGGCTGGGCGCCCTTGCGGCGGCCGCCGCTGTGGAGGCAGCCCGGAAACTTACCGCCCGGCACCAAAGCTGCGAGACCGGCGTCGTACTCTCCGTCAATGACGAAAATCCTGCGGGCCAGGCCGCTTACCGCCGTGCCGGCTTCGTTGATGCGGGACCGTATCTGGGAGGCCCGGCAGGGCCGCAGCGCACCATGTTCCACAGCTTCGCCACACCTGACGTCCCTGCTGTGCGGGCGTAACGCGCCGGGCCGGCATTGCGCTTAGTAAGCGTTTGCCCGATTATGTGGGTGGCGGTGTTCTCCAACCTTGTTGGGGGGAAGGCTGGACAGTCTTCGTCTCGGGGGGCATTCGCCAGGGGGTCCGGCTCCCGGTCTCAGCACGTCTGGAGGCGGGCCCCCACCTTAGGTCTCCGTCCGCGGCCTAACCGTCCGGACAACGCAAAAGGCGGCCACCGGGTGTACCGGTGGCCGCCTTCGCTGCTTCAGGAAGCGTTGGTGCTAGACGCCGTAGTAGAGCTCGAACTCGTAGGGGTTCGGGCGCAGGGACAGCGGGCGGATCTCGTTCTCGTACTTGTACTCGATCCAGGTGTCGATCAGGTCCTGGGTGAAGACGCCGCCGGCCTGCAGAAACTCGTTGTCCTCGCGCAGGGCCTCAAGGGCCTCCTCCAGGCTGCCCGGAGCCTTGGGGATGTCCTTGGCTTCCTCGGCAGGGAGCTCGTAAAGGTCCTTGTCGATCGGAGCCGGGGGCTCGATGCGGTTGCGGATGCCGTCGATGCCGGCCATCAGCTGGGCAGCGAACGCCAGGTACGGGTTGGAGGAGGGGTCCGGCGCGCGGAATTCGATGCGCTTGGCCTTCGGGTTGGAGCCCGTGATGGGGATGCGGATACCGGCGGAGCGGTTGCCCTGCGAGTACACCATGTTGACCGGAGCCTCGAAGCCCTTGACCAGGCGGCGGTAGGAGTTCACCGTCGGGTTGGTGAACGCGAGGACAGCGTCGGCGTGCTTCAGCAGGCCGCCGATGTACCAGCGGGCGGTGTCGGACAGGCCGGCGTAGCCCTTCTCGTCGTAGAACAGCGGTTCGCCGTTGCTCCACAGCGACTGGTGGCAGTGCATGCCCGAGCCGTTGTCGCCGAAGACCGGCTTCGGCATGAAGGTGACGGACTTGCCCCAGGCGTCAGCGGTGTTCTTGATGACGTACTTGAACTTCTGCAGGTCATCGGCCGCGTGGGTCAGGGTGGTGAACTTGTAGTTGATCTCGGCCTGGCCGGCGGATCCAACTTCGTGGTGGCTGCGCTCAACTTCAAGGCCGGCTTCGTCCAGGGCAACACACATGGCGTCACGCAGGTCAGCCTGCTTGTCCGTGGGGGAGACCGGGAAGTAACCGCCCTTGACGGGGGTCTTGTAGCCCAGGTTGCCGCCCTCTTCTTCGCGGCCGGTGTTCCAGTGGGCTTCCTCGGAGTCGATCTTGTAGAAGCTGCCCTGCGGCGAGGACTGGTACTGGACGTTGTCGAACACGAAGAACTCGGCCTCGGGAGCGAAGAACGCGGTGTCCGCGATGCCGGTGGAGGCCAGGTAGGCCTCTGCCTTCTCGGCCACGCCGCGGGGGTCGCGGTGGTAGGGGTCGCCGGTGCGCGGGTTGACGATCGAGAAGTTCAGCGCGAGGGTCTTCTCCATGCGGAAGGTGTCCAGGAACGCGGTGGTGACGTCAGGGATCAGCTGCATGTCGGATTCGGCGATGCCCTGGAAACCGCGGATGGAGGAACCGTCGAAGAGCTGGCCGTTGATGAAGAAATCGGCGTCGACGCTCTTGGCGGGGACGTTGAAGTGCTGCTGGACACCCGGAAGATCGGTGAAGCGGATATCGACGAACTTTACATCTTCGTCTTTGATGAACTTGAGGACTTCGTCCGCAGTCTTGAACATCTATGCTCCTAACGCATATGTAAATATCTGGCGTGCAAGCCATTGATCCAGCGCAATCCAAAAGCAGGGAGAACATACTGTTTCCCTGCTGGGTGTACCTGCCGGGGGATTGCTTGAAACTGCTAACAGCCTAGGGATACGGGATTTCCCGTCCGTGTCCGCATTGTTTCGGGCAGGTTACAGAATGCCCTGCTATGTCCACGGTATCTTCCGTCCACAGTGTGGTCGAGTCCCATCCACACTGTGGGCGGGCTGGTGCGGGGAGGCTCGGTAAGCTTGGACAGTGGTAGATCGCAAAGACATTGGCTCCTGGCTCAGCGGACCGGACACCTCCGGCATTTCGAAGTACCCGGGCGAACGGCTGGGCCTGCCGGAATCCGGCCCGGGATCCATTGCCCGGGCGGGGCGGAGGATCGCGGCGATCATGATCGACTGGGGCATTGCGCTGGTCATCAGCAACTTCGCCTTTGGCGGCGACTCGTGGGCAACGCTTGCGGTCTTCGCCATCGAACAGATCCTGCTGGTGGGAACCCTCGGCTACAGCATCGGCCACCGCGTCATGGGCATCGCCGTGGTCAAGCCCGGCGGCGGCACTCCTGGCCCGCTCGCGGCCCTCGTCAGGGCGGTGCTCCTCTGCCTCGTCATCCCCGCAGTCATCTTCGACCCGGACCAGCGCGGCCTGCATGACAAGGCCATGAACACGCTCCTCATCCGGCGCTAAACGTCCGTTTCCGGCTTATTCCTCTGCGGCTTCCTTCAACCGGCGCGGCCGGCGGAAGGCCGGGGCGTTGGTCACCGCCACGCCTGCGATGACCACCGCGCCGCCCACCAGTTGGGCCGCCGTGTGGACCTGCCCGGCAAGAACGGTCAGGATTGCGGTGAAGACGGTGATGAGGTTGAGGAACACCCCCGCACCGGCCGCCGGCAGGACCGTCAGGGCGCGGTTCCACAGCAGGTAGGACAGCACCGACGGGAACACGGCGATAAACAACAGTGACGCCAGCGCGGTGGTCGTAGGGGGAAGCGCCAGGCCGCCCGTCGCGAAACGGACCGGGCCCAGGATGGCCACGACCACCGCTGCCTGGACCGCCGTGGCAGTAATGGGCGGGATCTTCGGTGCCCGACGGCCGGTGATCGTGTACACCGTCCACACTACGATGGCACCCACCATCAGTACTTCACCGGTGCCAAATCCCGTGGCCATAAGCCGGCCCACATTCCCTCCGCTGATGACGATCAGGACGCCCGCCAGAGCCATCAGGACGCCCGCCACCGCCAGCGGTGTGAGCCTCTCGCGCAGGAAGACCGTGGCGGCCAGCGTGATCAGAGCAGGATTAAACGCATTGATCAGCGACGCATTAAAGGCGTCCGTGTGCTCCAGAGCAAAGTAAAGCAGGAGGTTGTAGCCGAGCAGGCCGCAGACGCTCAAGGCGAGCAGCCACGGCCACGCGGCCAGCACGGAGCGCCAGGACGGCCGCTCCACCAGTTGGGCAATCACGAGCAGCGGCACCAACGCGAGAGCCCACCGCAGGAACACCAGGCTCAGCGGGTCGATGCTCTGGACTGCACCGGCGCCCACAACGTAGTTGCCGGCCCAGAACAGCGTTGCCCCGAGCAGGGAGAGGACGGCTACCACCCGCCGGCGGCCCTGCATGCCCGTCACCGGCTCCCGCAGCTTCGCCCCTGTATCAATCGACTCCAACAGGCCGGACCCTCTCCGCTTAGGCCCGGCTGGGTTCCAGGTCGGCTGCAGCCTCAGCTCCCCGGTCAGCAGCGAGGTAACCGCGCCTGCCGGCCCACACCTCGAACAGGATGGTGGCGAACGGGAAGACGGCGGAGAGCCCGGCCAATACAGCCACCAGGAACGGCCACCGCTGCAGGCGCCACAGCATCAGCGCCGCAGCCCCATAGCCGATGAACAGCGCACCGTGGACAGGCCCGGCGATCTCGACGCCAAGTTCCGTGGTGCGGGCGACCCATTTGAAGTACATTCCGGTCAGCAGCGCAGCCCAGCTGCACGCTTCGGCCACAGCGAGGATGCGGAAGATGCGGATCACGGTTGTCCGGAGGGGCATGGTCGACTCCTGTCACAGGTAAATGCGGGGCGGGTTGGGGCAAGAAAAAACGCCCCGGCGGCCGGCTGTGCCGGTACCGGGGCGTCCTGGTGGCTAACGCCCGCGGTTGGGACGGGCCTTGTAGGGATCGATGCCCTTGGGGATGGGAAGCCTGTTGCCCATGGAGGCGATGCGCTTGGAGACGGTGCTGACTTCCAGTTTGGTCAGTTCGTTCTTCATCTTGCCCATCTGCTTGGCCACCTGGCTCAGCGGCACCTGGCCCTCGCCGCGC
This sequence comes from Pseudarthrobacter defluvii, assembly GCF_030816725.1. NCBI lineage: Bacteria > Bacillati > Actinomycetota > Actinomycetes > Micrococcales > Micrococcaceae > Pseudarthrobacter > Pseudarthrobacter defluvii. Next base: position 2,564,639 of record NZ_JAUSYG010000001.1, on the reverse strand, counting down.
CCCGTCTGGATGGTGTGGACAGGAACGTTGGGCAGGATCCGCGCCAGGCGCTTGCGCTCGGCATCGAGCAGCGGCTTCACCCGGTGGGTGGGGCCTTCGCTGACAAGGACGACGCCGGGACGACCAACGGCACGGAACACGGCATCCTGCGTGCGGGGGTTCACAGCCACAGGCTGTTCCTCGGTAATCCAGCCCCTACGGAGGGTCCCGAGGGCAGCGCCGGAGGCGCCGGGCTGGTTTTCAATCTGGGCAAACGCGGCCCGTTCTGCCCTGCGGGACAGGATGAAGGTGGCGGCCAGCAGGCCGAGCGGAATGCCGATGATCAGGCCGGTGATCCAGTTGTCCAGCCAGAAACCCACCAGGAAGCTTACGGCCACAACACCAAGGAAGACCGCGAGCATCAGCCACGGCACCATGGGATCGTGGCGGCGGGTCATGGTGAAGACCTCGCCGATCTGCTTGAGCCGGCTGGGCTTCTTGGCCTTTGCTTCCTTGGGCTTGCGCGTGAACAGGCCGCGCTTCACCGCGCTTGAGCCCGCGGAAGGGGAGTTGCTGGAGTCAGGGGATTTCGCCATAGTGCCTCAATTCTACGTGACTTAAACCGAAGGGCCGGACGCTTCAAACTTCCGGCGTCCGGCCCTTGGCCCCCTTACATTTCCCGGGTCAGGAGTGGGTTGCCAGGAGGGTGGCGGCTTCCTGGCGGGTGGTGCCGGAGTCCTGGATGCCTTCTGCGATGTGGGCGAGTTCGGCGGGGATGTCGCGGCCTTTTTTGCGCATGGCGGTGGCCCAGAGGCGGCCGGCGCGGTAGGAGGAGCGGACCAGGGGCCCGGACATGACGCCGAGGAACCCGATTTCTTCGGCTTCGTGCTGTAGGTCGACGAATTCCTGGGGTTTGACCCAGCGGTCCACGGGCAGGTGCCGCTCGGACGGGCGCAGGTACTGGGTAATGGTGATCAGGTCGCAGCCCGCCTCGTGGAGGTCGCGGAGGGCTTCGGAAATTTCGTCGCGGGTTTCGCCCATGCCCAGGATGAGGTTGGATTTGGTGACCATGCCGTGATTGCGGCCCTGGGTGATGACGTCCAGGGAGCGGTCGTAGCGGAAGGCGGGGCGGATCCTTTTGAAGATCCTTGGCACGGTTTCGACGTTGTGCGCGAAGACCTCGGGTTTGGAGTCGCAGATCGCGGCGATGTGGTCGGGGTTGCCGGAGAAGTCGGGGATGAGCAGTTCGACGCCGGTGCCGGGGTTCAGTTCGTGGATCTTGCGGACGGTTTCGGCGTAGAGCCAGACGCCTTCGTCTTCGAGGTCGTCGCGGGCCACACCGGTGACGGTGGCGTAGCGCAGCTGCATGGATTGGACGGAGCGGGCCACCTTGGTGGGTTCGAACCGGTCCAGGGGTGAGGGTTTACCGGTGTCGATCTGGCAGAAGTCGCAGCGGCGGGTGCATTCAGAGCCGCCGATCAGGAAGGTGGCTTCCTTGTCTTCCCAGCATTCGAAGATGTTCGGGCAGCCGGCCTCTTCACAGACGGTGTGCAGGCCTTCCTTTTTCACCAGGTTCTTCAGGCCCACGAACTCCGGGCCCATCTGGACCTTGGCCTTGATCCACTCCGGCTTGCGCTCCACCGGGACCGCAGCATTGCGCTGCTCGATCCGCAGCATCTTCCGGCCTTCAGGTGCCAATGTCACAGTAGAGCTCCTTCAGGGCTCGAAACCAATGCTTCTTCATGTTTGCGGAACTCCGCGACGAACCGGTCCATAATATCCGCGGGCCGGATCTCCCGCCCTGTCTCCAGGGACATGGTGGTTACGCCGGCGTCGGTGATGCCGCAGGCAATGATCTGCCCGTACGGCGCCAGGTCATTGCTGCAGTTGATGGCGACGCCGTGCATCGTGACGCCGTTCAGCACGCGGATGCCGATTGCGGCGATCTTGCGGTCCGGGCCTTTGGAGTCGGCCTTGATCCATACGCCGGCGCGCCCTTTGATACGTTCGGCCTTGATGCCGTGGTCCGCCATAACGGTGATCATGATGTCTTCCAGGCGCTCCACGTAATCCCGGATGCCGGAGCGGTTCTTCAGCCTCAGGATGGGGTAGGCCACCAGCTGTCCCGGGCCATGCCAGGTGAGCTTGCCGCCGCGGTCCACCGGAACCACGGGCGTGCCGTCAAACGGGCGCTCATGGTCCTCTGTCAGCTTGCCTGCCGTGTAAACGGCGGCGTGCTCCAAAAGCAGGACTGTGCTGGGGGCAACTCCGGCGACAACTTTGTCATGGAGTTCGCGCTGGGCATCCCAGCCTTCCATGTAATCAACGAGGTCGGGGGCAAGACCCAGCTGTGAAAACTCAAGAGTCATGGCATCCAGCTTAGACCCCGCGGCCACGCGGGCCCGGTTTAGTGTCCAAGCTCACCGGCGGCTTCCATTGTGACTGCGGCAGCCAGGGCTGTGGATAACTTCTGCAGCGGGCCCGGAACTCGGCTAGACATGTTCCATGGATGATGCACAGGTGCCGGATGTCCCCGGGTACGACGTCGGCCGGCTGCTGGGCAGGGGCGGCAGCGCGGATGTATGGCTGGCCCGGGAACAGCGGACCGGAAGGGATGTTGCGCTCAAGTGCTTCCGCAAAGCCGGCAGCAGGGTGCGGGGTGGCACAGCCGTTACCGAGGAGGAGATGCGGCGGGAGATCCGCATCCTGTCGGTCCTGGACCACCAGCATTTGGTCAGGGCCCACGATGCGGTGCGGGTTGCGGATTCGGGCAGCGGGAAGGCCTTGACCATGGACTATGCTGCCGGCGGCTCCCTGGCGCAGCTGGTGGCCGCGCGTGGCAGGCTCAGTGTGGGGGAGACCGTCACCGTCCTGACTCCCATCGCGCAGGCCCTGGGCTATCTGCACGGTAAAGGTTTTACCCATTCGGATGTCTCCCCGGGGAATGTGCTGTTCACCGGGCAGGGCAAACCCATGCTGTCGGATGTCGGCGTTGCCCGGATGCTCGGGGACCCCGGCGGCGCGGGAACCGCCGGAACGCTGGGCTTCCTTGATCCGTCGCCGATCGACGCCGTCCGTGCCGGCCTGCAGCCCGAACGGGACGTTTACTCCGCTGCCGCGCTTGGCTGGTTCTGCCTGACAGGTGTTGCGCCCGGCCGCACTGCCGACCGGCCGCCCTTGTCCCTCCTGGTTCCCGGCGTGCCCAAGGAACTCGCCGCAGTGCTGGAAGCAGGGCTGAATGAGGACCGGCGGCTGCGCCCTGACGCGCTGGCGCTTGCCACGGCCGTCTACCGCAGCGCCGAACCGCAGCCCGTGGACCTTTCCGACGCCGTCCACCCCACCGTCCTGCCTGAGCTGTTGACGCGGCGGCACACTGCCCCCGAAACGAGGGGTGGCGGCCTCCGGCGGAAACTCCAGGCTCTGCGCCGCCGCATGGCGACGAGCCGCTGGTCCGCCTTGTCCTATGCCCCGGCTTCCAGCACTCCACCCCTCGGCCGGTCAAGACGCCATTCCGCGGCAGAACATGTGCCCTCGGCCGGAACGAAGGCCGCCGCCGGACTGCGGAGGAAAGCCGCCGCCCGAGAGCGCAGGAAACATGCCGAGGGGTCTGCCGCCGGACGGACGGGAAGGACGCTGGTGCTGGCGCTCCTTCCCGTCATCGTCGCGGCGGTTGCCGGGATGTGGTGGCTGTCTGCCGGCGCGCAGCCGCCCTGGCCCGGCACCGCTGCGGCCGGTTGGCCGCCTGCATCAGCACCTCCGACCGGAGCCGTTGTGCACGGGGGAACAGGAACCGCAGCGCCGGTCGACGATGCCAGGCAGCGGGCCCGGGCAGCTGATCCCGCCGTTGCCGTGCAGGGCCTTGCATCGCTGCGGGATTATGCGTTCAGCAGCGGCAGGCTGGAGCTGCTCGACGACGTGAACGTGCCCGGCTCCGCTGCAGCTGCCGCCGACGAACGCATAGCCGCCCCACTCCGTTCCGCCGGGCACCGCCTGGCCGGGTTCGCCAGCACACTTTCCGGGGTGGCGGCGGAAGAGGGCGCCACCCCGGACCTCGCCGTCGTCCGGGTGGTGTCCGCAACCTCCGGCTTCCGCAGGGTCGACGCGGGGAACACCGTGCTTGCCGCGGGGGTACCCAGCCAGCCACAGGCGCTTCGGTTGGTCCTGGTCTCGAAGGATGGCCAGTGGCGGGTCAGCGACGTCCTCGCCGTCCCGTGAACCGGTGGCGGAGCCGGCCGTGTGGGGTCCTGGCCTACCCGTGGCCGGGGCAGCTAGGCGGAGCCGTCCTTGGCGGCCACCCAGCGGGCAGCGTCTTCCAGGCTGCCGTGCTGCCACTGGAAGCCGGCGGATGCCAGCACCGCCGGTTCCATCCGCTGGCTGTACAGCAGGAGCTCCTCGCCCAGTCCCGGCATCACCGTGCGCAGCACAGGGGCCGGAACCCGCAGCACGGCAGGCCGGTGAAGGGCATGGGCCAGCGCCGCCACAATCGTGTTGACGTCCGCCTGTTCAGGTGCGGTGACATTGACCGGGCCGGAGACCGGAGAGTCCAGGAGGAAAAGGAAGGCGGCGGAAACATCCGCAAGGGTGACCCAGGGCCAGAACTGGCGTCCGTTGCCAAAGGGACCGCCAACACCCAGCCGCAGCAGTGGTAGCAGTTTCCCCAGCGCTCCGCCCGAACGGCTGAACACCACTCCCGTGCGGGGCAGCACCACGCGCACGCTTGCCGGCGCCGCCAGTGCCGCCTGCTCCCACTCGACGCAGATCTGCGCGAGGGTGCCGGAGCCTGCAGGTGCGTCCTCGCGCAGGACCGTATTTCCGGCGTCGCCGTAGTAACCGGACGCCGACTGGCTGATGAAGGAGGCCGGCGGCGCATCCATTTGCGCCATGGCGTGCACCAGGGTCCTGGTGGGGCCCAAGCGGGAACTGAAGAGCTCCTCCACCCGCCCCCGCGTCCATGGCCTGTCACCTATGCCGGCGCCGGAAAGGTTGACCACGGCGTCAGCGCCGGCGAGCGCAGAGGGCTCCAGGACGCCGGCCACCGGGTCCCAGCGGACTTCGTCTGCACGGGCAGGCGGGCGCCGGACCAAGGTCACTACGGAGTGGCCGGCCGCGCGGAAGGCGGCGGACATGGAGGTGCCGATGAGCCCGGAGGCGCCGGCCATGACAATGTGCATGGTCCATCACACCACGTCACAGCGGGTTGTGTGCCTCCCGCAGGGCGGGGGAGGGGTTGACTATGATCGAACGATGACCTCTTCGAGTTACTTCCGTTTCCCGCATTTGCACGGCGATCTGGTCACCTTCGTGGCCGAGGACGACGTGTGGATCGCGCCCCTGGACGGCGGCCGTGCCTGGCGTGTCTCGTCGCTCCAACTGCCTGCCCGCAACCCGCGTTTCACCCCGGACGGCAAGCGGCTGGTGTGGACCGTGGTCCAGGGAACAGCTCCGGAGGTTGTGTCGGCACAGGTCGACGGCGGCGGGTACCGGCAGCTCACCTACTTTGGCCACAGCACCACAAAGGTCAGGGGATTCACCGCCGGAGGGGCCGTTGTGGTCACCAGCGCCTTCCGGCAGGCGGAAAGCCGGCACACCCACGCCTACAGTGTTCCCCTGGAAGGCGGCTGGGCACAGGAACTCCCCTATGGTCCGGTGGAATCCGTGGCGTACGGGCCCGAAGTAGGGGATGAGCGTCCTGTGGTGCTGGCAAGCGTGCTGTCCCGAGAACCGGCATGGTGGAAGCGGTACCGCGGTGGAACGGCCGGGAAGCTGTGGATTGACCGCGACGGCAATGGTGAATTCGAGCGCCTCCTGCCCGACCTTGACGGCAACCTCACCGACCCGCTCTGGGTGGACGGCCGGATCGCCTTCCTCTCCGACCACGAGGGCTACGGAAATCTGTACTCGGTGCTTCCCGACGGACAAGACCTCCGGCGCCACACCGACCACCAGGACTTCTACGTCCGGCACGCCGCCACCGACGGCAAGCGGGTGATCTTCGAGTCCGCCGGCGAACTCTGGGTCCTCCAGGACCTCGCCTCGGAAGCGGCCAAGCTGGACATTACCCTCGGCTCCGCCTCGCAGACCAGGCGTCCCGCTCTCCTCGACGCCGTCAAGCACCTTGGCGCCGTGGTGCCGGACACGACAGGTGCCGCCAGCGCCGTGGAAACGCACGGCACCATCCACTGGCTGCGGCACAAGGACGGGCCCTCCCGCATCGTTGAGGCCACCCCCGGAGTGCGTGGCAGGCTTCCCAGGCCCCTCGGTGACGGCCGGATCGCCTATATCGCCGACCACGGCGGTGTTGAAGCGCTGAACATCAGGGACATTGCCGCGCCCGTCCCGCACACCGCTGCCCAGGCAGAAGCAGGAAGGGGCAAGGCCGGCGCCGCTTCACGTACTGCAGTCTCCGAAACACCAGGTTCCCCGGACACGGACCAGGCGGCGGAGGGAACGGTCAGCCTGCCGCAGCCCGTTCCCGCATCCGGGGCCGCGGTGCTGGCGGCAAGTACTGCCCATGCTCCCGCGGACGACGAGCAGGCTGATGTTGCACCGCAGGCAGGCGCTCCGGGCGCGGAAGCCCAGACGCCGGCGGCAGCGGCAGGAATCAGTGTTCCCACACCTTCGCGGGCCAGCTCCCTGGAAGCAAGCCCGGACGGCCGGTGGGTAGCCCTCGGGACGTCGTTCGGCGACGTGTACGTGATGGACACGGGCAACGGTGACCTTCGCCAGGTGGCCAGCATCGGAGAAGGCAGCATCTCCGAACTGGCGTGGTCGGCGGACTCACGCTGGCTCGCGTGGTCGGAGCCGGTCACGTCCTTCGGTTCGCGCAGCCGGCTGCGCCTGGCCACCGTGGACCGGCTCGACGCCGAACCCGTGGACGTCACTGACGGCCGCTTCCGCGATGCCTCACCGGCATTCACGCCGGACGGGAAATTCCTCGCCTTCCTGTCCAACCGCAGCTTCGACCCCGTGTATGACGGGCACTCGTTCGACCTCTCCTTCCCCAGCCCCATCAAGCCGTACCTGGTGGCACTGACGGCTGAGACGCCGTCGCCCTTTGGCCCTTCGGTTGATCCCGCGGGCGCGGAACCGGACGCCGGTGCGGACGCAAAACCCACGGACGCAGACGAGGCCGGGGACAGTGCCGTGCCTGCCGTTACGGTGGATGCGGAGGGCCTGGCCCACCGCGTGATCGGTGTGCCTGTTCCGCAGGGCAACTACAGCTCGCTGGAAGCCGTTGACGGTGCACTCCTCTGGCTCGACTCGGTCCTGGCCGGCGTAACCGGCGACGGGAAGGCCAGCCAGGAGGACAAGGACGCCCGTCCCAGCCTGGTCCGGTACGACATCGCGCGGCGCAAGCAGGCGACCCTCGTGGACGCCGTGGACAGCTACCGCCTCTCCGGCGACCGCAGCAAAGTGGTGCTCGTTGCCGACAAGCAGGTGACCGTGGTTCCGTCGGATGCCAAGGCAGATGAGGAATCCGGCAAGGTGGTCAAAGTGGACCTGGGCCGGATCCGTGTCCTGATGGATCCCCTGAGCGTCTGGGGACAGGCGTTCGACGAGGCCTGGCGCCTGCAGCGCGACTTCTTCTGGACCGAGGACATGGCCGGCCAGGACTGGGAGTCCATCCACGCCCGTTACCGCCCCCTGGTGGAACGGCTGGGGTCTCACGACGACCTGGTGGACCTGCTGTGGGAACTGCACGGCGAACTGGGAACCTCCCACGCGTACGTGCGCCCTGCCGCCGTCACCGAACGCGGCAGCCGCGGACAAGGCAGGCTCGGCGCCGATCTCACGCACACTGCCCGCGGCTGGGAGATCACCCGCATCCTGGCGGGCGAGTCCTCAGACCCGCTGGCAACCTCCCCGCTCACCAGGCCGGGCGTCGGTGCCAAGGCCGGAGACGTCCTGCTGGCCATCGACGGCGTCCCGCTGTCCGAAAACGTCACTCCTGCCATGCAGCTGGTCGGGGCGGCCGGCCGCACCGTGGAGCTCACCCTCCTCAACGGCCCCGGACATGGCGGTGCTGAAGGCACCCAGCGCAGGGTCGCCGTCGTGCCTGTCAAGGATGAGGAGCGCCTGCGGTACCAGGAGTGGGTGGCGGGCAACCGGCGGACAGTCCGGGAGGCGTCGAACGGAACCTTCGGCTATCTGCACATTCCGGACATGATGGCCAACGGCTGGGCCCAGCTGCACCGGGACCTGGACACGGAAACCGCGTTCGACGGCCTGATCGTCGACGTGCGCCGCAACCGTGGGGGACACACCTCGCAGCTTGTTGCTGAGCTCATTGGCCGCAAGGTCACGGGTTGGAGCATGCCGCGCGGGGAGAAGCCGCGCACCTACCCGCACCACGCGCCGAGGGGGCCGGTGATCATCCTTGCAGACGAATTTGCCGGCTCCGACGGCGACATCATCACCCAGGTCTCGAAGCTGCGCGGCATCGGTCCGGTGATTGGAACCCGCACCTGGGGCGGTGTTGTTGGCATCGACAACCGCTTCACGCTGGCGGACGGCACCGGCGTCACGCAGCCCCGCTACGCGAACTGGTTCAGCGGCGGCGTGGGCTGGAGCGTGGAAAACTACGGCGTCGATCCGGACATCGAGGTGACGTACCCGCCGCACGCCTATGCTGCCGGACGGGATCCCCAGCTGGAGTACGGCATCGGTGCACTGAAGGAAATGATCCAGGAACTGCCCACTGACCGGCCTCCGGCCCGCTCGGGCTACCGGAAACTGTTGCCTGCTCCGCTGCCGGCGCGCCGGCACGACGGCTGACCTCACCGGCAACAACAAAGGCCCTGCCCTTCCGGAATTCCGGAGGGGCAGGGCCTTTGGCGTTGTGCGGGGCCTTGCGGCCTAGGACTGCAGCGTGGCGTCGAGGGTGATCTCGATTCCGGCCAGGGCCTGGGACACAGGGCAGCCCTTCTTGGCGGCCTCGGCAATGCGCTGGAAGTCTTCTTCAGAGATGCCCGGAATGCGGGCATTGAGGGTCAGGTGGCTGCCGGTGATGCCGGTGCCCGGCTGGAAACCGACCTCTGACTTCGTGTTGACCTCTTCAGGAGTGAAGCCTGCCTGGCTGAGTTCGTGGCTGAAAGCCATGGAGAAGCATGCCGAGTGGGCAGCGGCGATCAGCTCTTCCGGGCTGGTCTTTCCGCCGGCAGCCTCGGTGCGCGCCTTCCAGGTGACATCGAAGGTGCCCAGGCCGGAGCTGTCCAGGGTGGTGTTCCCCGAGCCCTCGGTCAGGCTTCCGGTCCATACGGTGTGGGCGTTGCGTGTTGTAGCCATGTCTCTCCTCAACGTCGATTCGGTCCGGGTCCGGCAGCATGGCCGGGCCCACCGTTTCCCATCCTAGGGACCCGGCCCCTCCGGTGCACGGATTGTCCGCTCTCAGAGGATTATGACCGGGTGCCCGGATGTGGGTGGGCTACTGCCAGATGGTGGCGATGGCGATGTTGACCAGTGCCAGGCCGCCGACGCCGTGGGCGAGCCCGGTGGAGACGGGCTGTCCGTTCTTGACCTTGCGGGTTCCGATCACGGCCAGGACCGCAACCACGACAGCGATGACGAACTTGATGCCCAGCTTGGCGTAGTTGGGATCCTTGTCCGGCAGGAACGGAAGGATGCCCATCATGGCGATGCCGGTGAGCAGCTGCAGGAAGGCGCCATCACGCTGGCGCGGATGCACGGTGGGGGTCCGCATCGTGGCGATCCAATAGCCCACGATCATGGCTGCGCCCACCACGTGCAGGAAAACCAGGATGTTGAAGAGAATAGTCATGCCTCCAGCTTAGCCAGTCATTTCTACCGCCTGTAGCAAAGCCACGCGGTCCCGGAGTTCCGGCCCTGCCGAACGTTGGGGCGCTTTGGATTAACCAACGACGGCGGCTTAAACAACGACGGCGGCGCGCGCCGCCGGTGGTTGTCCCACCGTTGGCGCCCGCCGCCGTCGTTCGTGGCTGACTGTTACAGTCCCAGGTCCGCTTCGAATGCGCCTTCTTCAAGGCGCGCCTTCAGGGTCTGGAGGAACCGGCCTGCATCGGCGCCGTCCACCAGGCGGTGGTCGTACGTCAGGGACAGGTACATCATGGAGCGGATGGCGATCGAGTCGTCACCGTTTTCATCCACGACCACTACGGGCCGCTTGACGATGGCACCGGTGCCCAGGATGCCCACCTGGGGCTGGTTGATGATCGGAGTGTCGAACAGGGCTCCGACCGAACCGATGTTGGTGATGCTGAACGTGCCGCCGGACAGTTCGTCCGGACCGATCTTGCCGTCGCGGGTGCGGGAAGCAACGTCGGCGATCTTGCCCGCCAGTCCGGCGAGGTTCAGGCTGCCGGCGTCTGAGATGACCGGGACCAGCAGGCCCTTGTCGGTGTCGACGGCGATCGCCAGGTGCTCGGCGTTGTGGTAGGTGATTTCCTGCTTTTCCTCATCGTAGGCAGCGTTGAGCTTGGGGTGCTGCTTGAGGGCCTCGGCAACCGCCTTGGCAATGAAGGGCAGGAAGGTCAGCTTGGTGCCGTTCTGGGCCTGGAACGAGTTCTTGGCACGGGCACGCAGCTTGGCGACCTTGGTCATGTCCACTTCGTGGACCTGGGTCAGCTGGGTGGAGATTTCCAGCGACTCACGCATGCGCCGGGCGATGACCTGGCGAATGCGGGGAGCCTTCTGGGTGGTGCCACGCAGTGACGAGGCGGCTGCACCGGATGCGGCGGGGGCAGACGCGGCCGGGGCTGCCGACGGAGCCGCAGCAGGAGCGGGGGCGGCCTTTGCCTCGGCGGCGGCGATCACATCCTGCTTGCGGATGCGGCCGCCAACGCCTGTGCCGGACAGCGTGGAGATGTCCACGCCGTGCTGGTTGGCCAGCTTGCGGACCAGGGGAGTGACGTAGCCGGACTCGGAGCCACCGGCCGATGCGGCTTCCTGGGCTGCCGGAGCAGCAGGAGCCTGGGAGGCAGGGGCCTGTGCAGCCTGGGGTGCAGCCTGCTCGGAAGGAACAGCCTGGGCGGGCGCGGTCTGGGCAGGGGCGGACTCTGCCTGTGCGGGCTTGGGCGCCGCCTGCTCGGGAGCGGCCGGTGCAGCCTGCGGGGCGGCAGCAGCGGGAGCGCCGGAGCCGATAACGGCGAGCACGGAGCCTACCTCGGCGGTCTCGTCCTCGTTGACCCGGATTTCCTGCAGGGTGCCGGCAACCGGGGACGGAATCTCGGTGTCCACCTTGTCGGTGGAAACTTCCAGCAGCGGCTCGTCCACCTCGACGGAGTCGCCAACGGCCTTGAGCCAGCGGGTGACGGTGCCTTCGGTGACGCTCTCACCCAACGCGGGGAGGGTGACCTCGTGACCTTCGCCGCCGCCGGCAGCGGGTGCTTCCTGCGCTGCCTGGGCCGGGGCTTCCTGTGCGGGTGCCGCTTCGGCCGGGGCTTCCTGTGCGGGTGCTGCTGCAGGTGCCTCTTCGGCGGGAGCAGCCGCGGGAGCTTCTTCGGCCGGCGCGGAACCGCTGCCGGAACCGTCACCAATGCGCACCAGCGGCGCACCTACTTCGGCGGTCTCATCTTCAGCGACCAGGATTTCTTCAATCACGCCAGCTACAGGAGAGGGGATTTCAGTGTCTACTTTGTCGGTGGAGACTTCGAGCAGCGGCTCGTCCACCTCTACCCGGTCACCTACCTGCTTGAGCCAGCGGGTGACGGTTCCTTCGGTGACACTCTCACCGAGGGCGGGCAAGTTAACGGATTCAGACATGTCGTCCCCGTTCTCCTTATTGATCTGTGTAGTGCGAATGGTTGCTGCCTTGTTGGAAGCCTAGTGCACCCGGTCTGAGAGACCGGGTGCACCGGGCCTGGTAATGCTGGGGTGATCAGCCGTGGAGCGGCTTGCCGGCCAGCGCCAGGTGGGCTTCGCCAAGGGCTTCGTTCTGGGTGGGGTGTGCGTGCACCAGCTGTGCCACATCCTCCGGGTAGGCTTCCCAGTTCACGATCAGCTGGGCCTCGCCCACCTGCTCGCCCATGCGGGCGCCGATCATGTGGACGCCCACCACGGGGCCGTCCTTCTGGCGGACCAGCTTGACCAGGCCGGAGGTGCCCAGGATGGAGCTCTTGCCGTTGCCGGCCAGGTTGTATTCCTGGGTCTGCACCTGGTCCTCGCCGAACTTTTCCTTGGCAGCCTTTTCGGTGTAGCCGACGGTGGCGATTTCAGGTTCGGAGTAGGTGACCTTGGGGATGTTGATGTCCTCGACAACCACCGGCTTCAGGCCGGCGATTTCCTCGGCCACGAAGATGCCCTGCTGGTAGCCGCGGTGGGCCAGCTGCACACCGGGGACAATGTCGCCCACGGCGTAGATGTTGCCGACACCGGTGTGGAGGCGCTCGTTGGTGATGACGAAGCCGCGGTCGATGGTGACGCCGGCTTCCTCGTAGCCCAGGTTGGCCGTGACCGGGCCGCGGCCGACGGCGACCAGCAGCAGGTCGGCTTCGAACGTCTTGCCGTCCACCAGGGTGACCTTGACGCCGTCGTCATTCTGTTCCACGCCCTGGAAGAAGATCCCGGTGGAGAACTTGATGCCGCGCTTCTTGAAGGCCCGCTCGAAGTTCTTGACGATCGTCGCGTCCTCATTGGGAACGAGGGAGGGCAGGCCTTCGACGATGGTGACGTCCACGCCAAACGACTTCCAGACCGAAGCGAATTCGACGCCGATGACGCCGCCGCCCAGGATGATGGCGCTCTTGGGGATGAAGTCCATGGTGAGGGCCTGGTCCGAGGTGATGACCTTGCCGCCGATTTCCAGGCCAGGGAGGGTGCGCGAGTAGGAGCCGGTGGCCAGGACGATGTTCTTGCCCTTGTAGGCGGTGCCATTCACCACGACGGTGTCGGTGCCCTGCAGCTTGCCTTCGCCTTCGATGACAGTGATGCCCTTGGACTTGATGAGCCCCTGCAGGCCCTTGTACTTGCCGGCGATGATGCCGTCCTTGTACGCATTGACGGCGTTGATGTCGATGCTGTCCAGCGTGACGTTCACGCCGTACTTGGCGGAGTCACGGGCGTGGTCGGCCAGTTCTGCGGAGTGCAGCAGGGCCTTGGTGGGGATGCAGCCATTGTGGAGGCAGGTGCCGCCCAGCTTGCCCTTCTCCACGAGGCCGACGGTGAGGCCGAGCTGTACCGCACGCAGCGCCGCAGCGTATCCGCCGCTGCCGCCGCCGAGTACCAGGATGTCGAATTCTTGCGCAGTTGCCTGATCGGCCACTAAAACGCTCCCTCGCGTGAACGATGACGCGGTCAGCGCGCATCATCTGGTCTTGGAACTTGCACTGCCGTGATTATGTCAGCAGGGCAACTCTCTTGCATTTGTGACTACCGTGGTTCACCTTAGCGAACCACCTATCCATGCTCCACCTTGGCACTGCCTTTGTGGAGCGCTTGTGTCCAGTCTCACGCGGCTCTGTGGCGCAGGGATCGCCTGCGCCGCAGAGCCGCGTTGGACTGGCTTCAGCAGCCGGCTAAGCAGCTGCCAGGATGTCTTCCACGTAGGCAACCAGGGTCCGGACGGTGCAGCCCGTGCCTTGCTTGTGGGTGTAGCCGTAGGGGCTGCCGTTGTTAAAGGACGGTCCTGCGATGTCAATGTGCGCCCAGGGGATCTGTTCGCCCGTCTTGTCCGTACCCACGAATTCGCGCAGGAACACGGCTGCGGTCATCATTCCGCCGTGGCGTTCGCCGATGTTGGCAAGGTCCGCCACCTGGGAGTCCAGGGTGGGACGCAGTTCCTCCGGCAGGGGCATGGGCCAGACCAGCTCGCCGGCACGGTCCGCCGCCGCTTTGAGCGCGCCCGTGACGCTGTCAGAGCCCATGACCCCGGCCGTGCGGTTGCCCAGTGCGATGAGCTGGGCTCCGGTGAGGGTGGCGACGTCGATGATGGCGTCCGGGTATTCGCGGCTCGCGGCGACGATGCCGTCCGCCATGACCAGGCGGCCTTCGGCGTCGGTATTGAGGACCTCCACTGTCTTGCCGCCGAACATGGTCAGGACGTCGGCAGGACGTGAGGCGCCGCCGCCGGGCATGTTTTCCGCGATGCAAAGCCAGGCGGTCGCCTTGACCGGCAGGCCCAGGCCGGCGAGGGCCAGGACAGTGTTAAGGACGACGGCGGCGCCCGCCATGTCGCTCTTCATGTCGCCCATGTTCAGGGCCGGCTTGAGCGAGATTCCGCCGGTGTCGAACGTGATGCCCTTGCCCACGAGCGCGATCTTGGCGGTGGCCTTGGCAGGGGAGTATTCCACCTTGACCAGACGCGGCTGCCGGGTGGACCCCTTGCCCACGCCCATGATGCCGCCGAAGCCTTCCCTTTCGAGGCGCTTTTCGTCCCAAACGGTGACCTTGACCGGCAGGCCCTTCGCGAGGTCCTTTGCGGCCTCCGCGAATGACTCCGGGTAGAGGTGGCTGGGCGGGGTGTTGACCAGGGACCGGGTGGCGTTCACGGCCTTGGCCACCAGGCCGGCACGCTTCAGCGCCGCCTCCAGCTCCGGAGTGCCGGCCAGTTCGGTGAAGATCACGGCGTTGCGGACGGGGTCCTTGAGCCCGTCCGTCGAGGAACGGAACTCGGTGAATGAGTAGGCGCCCAGCGCGGCACCCTCGGCGACGGCCGTGACGTCCTGCACCGTCGCCGTCGGGAACGCCAGGGTGACTGTAGCCACGCCGGCCAGCTGCCGGAGGGCCGATCCCGCTGCCCGGCGGAGCGATTCGGCCGGAAGCGGCCCGGTGGCCGGAACCTTGCCCACGCCGGCCAGGACCAGGATGCCGGCACCCGTTTCGGACAGGCCCGGCAGCCGCACCAGCTGGTCCGCGGCGCCCGTGACGCCGAGTGCCTTGAGAGAGTCCGCGAGGGCCTCCGCTGACTTCGCCGTCAGGGGGTTGTCCAACAGGACCGGCCCGTCGGTTCCCTGCCCCACCCCGATGACCACTGCATCACTGGGGTTCCTCTTAAGGTCCCGCGAGACGGTACTAAGGTTGACTTCAGTATTCTTGACCACAGGGATGAGTCCTCAATTCTCGAAACGTTCGGGCAGGGATGCATGTTGGGCGCTCTGCCATGGTGGCCCCGGATCCCGCCGTTCTGGATGGTCCCCGGGTACGTGCAGGCCCGCCTGGCAGGCCAGTTCCGATCGTAGCCCTTCGCCGGCGCGCCGGGAGAATTTCCTGAGAGGTGCGCCACACCGTCCGGCGGAATGTGCCGCGCCCCCGCTGCGTTATGAATGATGTCAACCCGCACCCTGAAAGGAACATGCCGTGCTTGAACGGATTTCCGGCTCCCTGCTGGACCCCGACGCGCTCTATGCCAGCAACATCGAGCTGTTCCACAGCCCCGAGCTCCAGGGACTGAACATGGTCATGGGTTTCACCGGGTTTGCCGACGCCGGCCACGTGGTAAAGCAGATCAACGCAGAGCTGCTGGACTCCCTCGATGCCCAGCCCGTCGCGGTCTTCGATGCCGACCAGCTGATCGACTACAGGTCCCGGCGGCCGCACCTGAGCTTCGTTGAAGACCACATCCAGGACTACCAGGAGCCCCGGCTGGCTCTCTACCGGCTGGTGGACGGACTGGGAAAGCCGTTCCTCCTCCTGGCCGGCTTCGAACCCGACCTGCAGTGGGAACGGTTCGCCCGCGCCGTGGTGAACATCGTGGAGAAGCTGGACGTCAACCTCGTTACGTGGATCCACTCCATCCCTATGCCCGTGCCGCACACCCGCCCCGTGGGCGTGACGGTGCACGGGAACCGGCCGGAGCTGATCGAGGGCATCTCGGTGTGGAAGCCCACCGTTGAAGTTCCCGCCGCCGTTGGGCACCTCCTGGAGCTGCGCCTCGTGGAAGCCGGACGCAACGTTGCCGGCTACGTGATCCATGTACCGCACTACCTTGCCGAGGCCGAGTACCCCACCGCCGCCGTCGCCGGGCTGGAATACCTTGGCGCCGCGACCTCCCTGATGCTGCCCACCGACCGGCTCCGTGAATCAGGCCGCGAAGTTAGCCGCCAGATCGCCGAGCAGATCGAGGGGTCGGAGGAAGTCCAGCAGGTGGTGTCCCGGCTTGAGACCCGGTACGACGAGAAGTCGGACGGCATCGTTCGCCGGTCGCTGTTGGCCAACGAAAACGATGAGCTTCCCGACGCGGACGACTTGGGTGCCGCCGTGGAGGCCTACCTGGCCAGGGAAAACCCGGGGCAGTAGCCCGGCGTCACAGCTTCAGGTTCGCGCCCGGGAGCCGGGCATAATGAAGTGGTGACTGCACCCCGCGCCTGGCTTATCTGGACCATTGGAATCTTCGGGTACCTGGTGGCCGTGGCACAGCGGACCTCGTTCGGCGTGGTGGGCCTGGAAGCCACGGAGCGCTTCCACGCCACGGCGTCGGCCATTTCCTTCTTCACCGTCCTGCAGCTGCTGGTCTACGCCGGACTCCAGATTCCCGTGGGCGTGCTGGTGGACAGGCTCGGTTCGCGCGTCATGATCGCCGGGGGCGCTGTCCTCATGGGGCTGGGACAGCTGCAGCTGGCGTTTGCCGAGAGTATTCCCGGGGGAGTCCTGGGCCGCGTCCTGGTGGGCGCCGGCGATGCGATGACCTTCATCTCGGTGATCCGGCTTATTCCGCTGTGGTTCGCCCCCGCGCGCGTCCCGCTCGTCACCCAGCTGACCGGCATGTCCGGCCAGCTGGGGCAGCTGTTCAGTGTCCTGCCCTTCGCGCTGGTGCTGCACCAGTCCGGCTGGACCCCTGCCTTCCTGATGCTGGCAGGGATGTCCGCACTCGCCGTCGTACTTGTCATCGTGCTGCTGCAGGATGCTCCCCCCGGCACCGAGCGGCCGGCCGCCCGGCAGGGCCTCAGGGCAACCGGTGCCTCGCTGGCCCGTGCGTGGCGGCAGCCCGGCACCCGGCTGGGGATGTGGAGCCATTTCACCATCCAGTTCAGCGGCACCGTGTTTGCCATGACCTGGGGTTATCCGTTCCTGATTTCGGGGCAGGGCCTGGATGCCGGCACCGTCGCCGCCCTGATGGCGCTGTATGTCGCCGCGGCCATGGCGGTGGGCCCCTTCATCGGGCGTTTCGTGTCGCGCCACCCCCTGCGCCGCTCCACCATGGTGCTGCTGATCGCCGCCGCCACCGCCGCAGCCTGGGCGGCGGTGCTGCTGCTGCCCGGACGGGCTCCGCTGTGGCTGTTGGCCGGCCTGGTGGTGGTACTCGCCATCGGCGGCCCCGGCTCGATGATCGGCTTCGACTTCGCCCGGACCTTCAACCCCGCGCACCGGATCGGCACCGCCACCGGGATCGTCAACGTTGGCGGCTTCATCGCTGCCCTGGTGTCCATCTTCCTCATCGGGCTGGTGCTCGACCTCCTCTACGCCACGGGGTTCTCGCAGGGGGTGCTGTATGGCCTGGATCCTTTCCGGCTGGCCCTGAGCGTCCAGTTCCTGCTCCTGGCGGTCGGCGCCGCGGCCATCGTGGCCTCGCGGCGGAAGGTTCGCCGGCAGATGGCCGCCCAGGGAATCGTGGTGCCGCCGCTGCGCAGCGCCCTGGCCCGGCAGCGGAGGGAAAGCCTGGCCCGCCGCCGCCAGCCGGCGCGGACGGACGACTGAGGCGTTTTCGTTCCTTCCTTTGCCACCGTTCCTTTTTTGTCACTGTTCCTCCACCGGGCCGTTTGCCCACATAGCTGAGCTTGCCCCTGCCCGCGGCAGTTCCGGCGGCGAAAGCTGGAGCCATGACAGCTCCAGAACGATTAACAATCCGCGGGCCGGAAGACATTCTTGGCTTCATTCCACACAGCCTGGGGTACTGGCCGGTTTCCAGCCTGGTGGCCATGACGCTGCACGGCACCAGGCTGGGCGCCACGCTGCGGCTTGACCTTCCGTCACCTGACGGGCAGGGCGATCCTTTCGGGTTTGCCGGCGCCGTCCGGCGCTACCTTGAGTCGGACCAGGATGCGGACGGCGCACTGCTGGCCGTCTTCACCTCTGACGCCGGAATGGTCCCGCCGAGCGCCTACGACCTCCTGATTTCCACAGTGCAGTGTTCCCTGGACCAAGCCGGGATGCCGGTCCGTGCTGCCTGGTTTGTGGGCGATGACTATTGGCGGGACGCCCTGTGCAGCGATGGTTCATGTTGCCCGCTTCCGGGGCGTCCGGTTCAGGAGATCCGGGACAGCATGCTGAATACGGAAATGGTCTACCGGGGGAGCAGCGTCGGCCCGGCACCAAGGGCCGGAAGCGCGCCGGAAGCGCCGGTGCCTGCCATGCACCTGGCCGCAGTCCTTGAAGCACAGGCCGGCTGGCAAGAGGAATTGGGAGGGCGGTCCCGAAGCCGTGCGCAGTTCAAGGCCGTGCTCGGCTTTTGGCAGATGCTGCTGGACCGCGGCTCGGCGGATGCCGGGTTGCCTGATATAGAGCGGGATGCCTTTCTTCGTGCCACGCTCCTGGTCCCCACGTGGCGGGACGCCGTGATGGTGATGGCCGCCGCGGGCACGAACGCTGCCGAAGCCGGCGCGGAACAGTTCAACGTCTTTGCGGAAGGTGATGACGGGGGCGGCGCCGACGGGTCCGTGGTGTTGCTGCCGCTGCTGCCGCCAGCCGAATTCCCCCTCCGGGCCTCGCCGTTGGGCAAACCGGGGACGGAAACGGCAGGAGGAAGGGCAGCTGCCCTTCGGCCGCCGCGCCGGGCCAAGGATGGGGCGGCCCGCTCTGGTTCCGTTCCAGCCGGCTACGGCGAGGTCCTTATGGGCGTTGCGCCCGACGTCCCCGACTGGGCAGGCTTGGAAACGCTGGACCGGGTCCTCGGGCAACTGGCTGTGCTGGGAGGTCAGGCTGCTGCCGCGGCGCTGACCATGCGCGGCTGGGTGGCGTGGTGCCGGGGCCGCGGTTCCTACGCTGCCGCCTACCTGGGGCAGGCCCTCGAGCTGGAGCCGGAATACAGGCTCGCGGAACTTCTGCTGGATCTCGTGGGCAGGGGAACGCTCTGTGGCTGGGCGGCGCGCAGGGAGGCCGCCTGGCAGAAGTTCGGGGAGGACCCCGCCGGGTGAAAGTGGGAGCTGTGAGGGGCTGCCCACCAGGGTAAGGAGCGTGA
This sequence comes from Pseudarthrobacter defluvii, assembly GCF_030816725.1. NCBI lineage: Bacteria > Bacillati > Actinomycetota > Actinomycetes > Micrococcales > Micrococcaceae > Pseudarthrobacter > Pseudarthrobacter defluvii. Next base: position 2,545,573 of record NZ_JAUSYG010000001.1, on the reverse strand, counting down.
TACGCCGGCCGGCGTGGGCAAGACCTTCGGCAAGTGGCGGGAACGGATTGCGGCGGGGAGGCCGGATCCGGGCAAATCATGAGACAATGGATGCCGAGACCCGGTTGGGTCCGTGTATCGAGTGCTTGTAACGGTCCCGCAAGGGAACAATACAGCCGCTTCGGGAGTTGTCTTAAGTGACTCTGCCGTCCGTGGTGGCGCTTGGTTTTCATCACGGACTTGACAGGGTCATAGTGGTGTTGCCCGTATGGTGATTCCACAGACCACCGCTAGAAAGGTTTTCTGTGACCCCGTCTTCCACGAAGAAGGATTCCGCCGCCCAGGATGTCTTGTCCCCTGAGGAGAAGCAGGCCGCGACCAATGCCAAGCGGGCAGCCACGCGGGCAGCCAACAAGGCTTCGGCCGGCGAAGCTGCGGCGGACGGCAAGCGCGAGCCCAAGAAACGTGGGCCCAAGCCCGGCGCCAAGGCCGCAGCAGCGGCTGGAAAGACCGCCGGTGACGTTGACGCGGACGAGGTCGAAGAAGTCGAGGAAGACATCGACGAGACCGCACTCGAAGTCGTTGAGGAAGATGCCGAAGCTGATCCCGTCAAGGGTGCCGCCGGCAGCGGCAAAGGCTTCGTCTACTCTGACGCAGACGATGACGACGCCCCCGTGCAGCAGGTCATGTCTGCCGGCGCTACGGCTGACCCCGTCAAGGACTACCTGAAGCAGATCGGTAAGGTGGCCCTGCTCAACGCCGAGCAGGAAGTCGATCTTGCGCTGCGGATCGAGGCCGGGCTCTTCGCCGAGGAAAAGATCGCCGCCGACGACGGGTCCATGGATCCGAAGTACAAGCGTGAACTCGAATTCATCATCCACGACGGCAAGCGCGCCAAGAACCACCTGCTGGAGGCAAACCTCCGCCTTGTGGTCTCACTGGCCAAGCGCTACACCGGCCGCGGCATGCTGTTCCTGGACCTGATCCAGGAAGGCAACCTGGGCCTGATCCGCGCCGTGGAGAAGTTCGATTACACCAAGGGCTTCAAGTTCTCCACCTACGCCACCTGGTGGATCCGGCAGGCCATCACCCGCGCCATGGCCGACCAGGCCCGTACCATCCGCATCCCGGTGCACATGGTTGAGGTCATCAACAAGCTGGCACGTGTCCAGCGCCAGATGCTGCAGGACCTGGGCCGCGAACCCACGCCTGAAGAACTGGCCCTGGAACTGGACATGACCCCCGAAAAGGTGGTCGAAGTCCAGAAGTACGGCCGCGAGCCCATTTCGCTGCACACCCCTCTGGGCGAGGACGGCGATTCCGAGTTCGGCGACCTGATCGAGGACTCCGAGGCCGTTGTCCCGGCTGACGCAGTCAGCTTTACGCTCCTGCAGGAGCAGCTGCACTCCGTGCTGGACACCCTTTCCGAACGCGAGGCCGGCGTCGTCGCCATGCGCTTCGGCCTGACCGACGGCCAGCCGAAGACTTTAGACGAAATCGGCAAGGTCTACGGCGTCACCCGCGAACGCATCCGCCAGATCGAATCGAAGACCATGTCCAAGCTCCGCCACCCCTCCAGGTCCCAGGTCCTGCGGGACTACCTGGACTAGGCCCGCACGAAAAGCAGGGGCCGTTCCGGACCCACCCTTGGGTGGCTCCGGAACGGCCCATGCTTTTTAGGTGCCGTTTTTCCCAGTGAGGCGCTGCGCCGTTAAACGCCTGCGGGGCCCTTCCGTGGTGGAAAGGCCCCGCAGGGTTCGTTGTTACCGATGCCTCATCTAGTCGATTTCCACGGCAGCTTTCTCGTGAAGCTTTCCCGTCTCATCGTGCCAGTCGGAGCTCAACGGCTTGAGCGTCGCCTCGACTGCACGGGCGTGGTGGCCGCAGAACAGCAGCTCACCGCCGGAGGACTCGAGTACAACCCGCACATATGCCTGGGCTCCGCAACGGTCGCACCGGTCGAGTGCGTTGAGCGTGCGGTCTGCCACTGCTGTTGTCATGTCGGCCTCCTTAGTAGATCAGTACATCTATATAACCAGCATTCGTATCCAAACCATCGCAAGGATGGGGCAAGTTCGCTGTGCGCGTATCCGCAAGCTTCCGTCAAGAATGGCCAAGTTCCGCCGGACACGGAGGTCCGTGGCGCGCCGCACAGCCGCCGGCGGGTGTGGCAGACGGCTCTCACCGCCGCCGCCGACTACTCTGGAAGGTGCGGTTCCAGCGCCGCAACGACGTCCCTGAAGGAGTTCACCACCAGTGGCACCAAGCTCTGAGTACACCGCCCGGCACCTCTCCGTCCTGGAAGGCCTCGAAGCCGTCCGCAAGCGCCCGGGCATGTACATCGGCTCAACCGACTCGCGCGGCCTCATGCACTGCCTCTGGGAAATCATCGACAATTCCGTGGATGAGGCCCTGGCCGGGTTCGGCCACGACATCCGCATCATCCTCCACGCCGACAACTCGGTGGAGATCCACGACGACGGCCGCGGCATCCCCATCGACAAGGAGCCCAAGACGGGACTCACCGGTGTCGAGGTGGTCTTCACCAAGCTGCACGCCGGCGGTAAGTTCGGCGGCGGCTCCTACACCGCCTCGGGCGGCCTGCACGGCGTGGGCGCCTCCGTGGTGAACGCCCTGTCCTCCCGCCTGGACGTGGAGGTGGACCGCGGCGGCAAGACCTACAAAATGTCCTTCCGGCGGGGTGAACCCGGACGCTTCACGGACACCGGGTCCCGCCTGGACCCGGCAGCGCCGTTCACCCCGTTCGTCAACGACTCCGTGCTGGACGTCGTTGGCAAGGCCAAACGCGGCGTCACCGGAACCCGGATCCGCTACTGGGCCGACCGGCAGATCTTCACCCCGGATGCCAAGTTCTCCTACGAGGACCTGGTGGCACGTGCCCGCCAGACCTCCTTCCTGGTGCCCGGACTCAAGCTCACGGTGCGGGACGAGCGCAGGCTGGCAGGGACCCCCGGCGAAGCGGGGCCGCATGAGGAGGTCTTCCACCACGACGGCGGCATCTCGGAGTTCGTCGAGTTCCTCGCCGCTGATCCTGCCGTCACCGACGTCTGGCGCCTGCACGGCTCGGGAAAATTCAAGGAGACCGTCCCGGTCCTTGACGACCGCGGACACAGCCAGTTGGCCGAGGTGGAGCGGGACTGCGAGGTGGACGTGGCGCTGCGCTGGGGCATCGGCTACGACAGCACCGTGCGCAGCTTCGTAAACATCATCTCCACCCCCAAGGGCGGGACGCACCAGTCGGGCTTCGAGCAGGCCCTGGTTAAGACCTTCCGCAAAGCGGTGGAGGCGAACGCTCGCAAGCTCAAGGCCGGCAACGACAAGATCGAAAAGGACGACATCTTTGCTGGCCTGACGGCGGTGCTGACCGTGCGGCTGGCGGAACCGCAGTTTGAGGGCCAGACCAAGGAGATCCTCGGCACCAGCGCCGTCCGGGCCATCGTAGCCCGGGTGGTGGAGAAGGAAATCTCCGCCAAGCTGTCCGCCAGCAACCGCAATGACAAGGCCCAGTCCGCGCTGTTGCTGGAAAAGATCGTCAGCGAGATGAAGTCGCGCATCTCGGCCCGCGTCCACAAGGAGACGCAGCGGCGCAAGAACGCGCTGGAAACTTCCTCGATGCCCACTAAGCTTGCTGACTGCCGGACGGACGACGTCGAGCGTTCCGAACTGTTCATTGTGGAAGGCGACTCCGCGCTGGGCACTGCCAAGCTGGCGCGTTCCTCCGACTTCCAGGCGCTGCTGCCCATCCGCGGCAAGATCCTGAACGTCCAGAAAGCGTCGGTGGGGGACATGCTGTCCAACGCCGAGTGCGCGGCCCTCATCCAGGTGGTGGGCGCAGGCTCCGGCCGCAGCTTCGACATCAGCGCCGCCCGGTACGGCAAGGTGATCCTCATGACGGACGCCGACGTGGACGGCGCCCACATCCGGACCCTGCTGCTGACCCTGTTCTTCCGGTACATGCGCCCCATGATCCTGGAGGGAAGGGTATTCGCAGCGGTGCCGCCGCTGCACCGCGTGGAGGTCATCAACGCCGGCCAGAAGGCCAACGAGATGATCTACACCTACTCCGAGGCGGAACTCCACGTGCTCCTGGCCCGCCTGGCCAAGGAGGGCAAGCGGTACAAGGAACCGATCCAGCGGTACAAGGGCCTGGGGGAGATGGACGCCGAGCAGCTGGCGGAGACCACCATGGACCCGCGGCACCGCACGCTGCGCAAAGTCGGGATCGAAAACGCGCAGCAGGCGGAGGAGATCTTCGACCTGCTGATGGGCTCGGATGTGTCACCCCGCAAGGACTTCATCATCGCCGGAGCGTCCAGCCTGGACCGGGAGCGCATCGACGCCTGACCGCGGTGGGTCAGCCGAGCAGTCCGGGAACCACCAGCAATGCGGTCGGCAGGGCGAGCAGCAGGGCACTGCCGGCCATGACCGCGCTGCGGACGGCGACAGGAAGCGGCGGCTGGGGCGTCAGGAGGCGGCTGACCCGCGAAGCTGCGGTACGGACGGCGTCCGAGCCGGATCCGCCTGATGCCGCTTCAAGCCCGGACAGGGCCAGGGTGGGAGAGGAAGGCCGGACATCACCGGCGCCGGCACCCCCCGCTGAGCCACTTGCCACGATGGCGATGGCCTTAATGAGGGTGGTTTTGCTCTCGGTCCGCAGGGCCACATCGTCGGCCAGCATCTCGATCAGCGAGTTCACGGATTCCTGGGCCAGCCGTGTGGTGGGCAGCCACGGCAGGGCCTGCCGCCAGGCGGCGAAGGCCCAGAGCAAAAGGTGGTGCCGCTGGTTCAAATGGGCGTTCTCGTGGATCAGGACGGCCCGGAGTTCTGCCGGTTCAAGGGCTGCCATCAGGCCGTCCGACAGGACTGTCACGGAACGGGCGCCGCCCGGAAGGCAGTAGGCCACCGGTGAGTCATGGCTGATGACCAGGGTGCCGGCGTCCTGGCTGGAAGGTGACGCGAGCAGCGCGAGCAGTTCGCGGTGGCGGCGGCGCTGGCGCTGGATTTTGTAGTACGTCAGCAGCAGCGTAAAGACCAGGTGGGCCGTGAGCAGGGCGGCAGCGGACAGCGCGAAGATGTGCCAGAAGCCAAGTGCCGTGGTGGGGGCGTTGAAAAGCACCATTCCGGCGAGGGCGCGCAGCCCCGCGATGAGGTTGTCACCAACAGGCTCCAGGCCGTAGACCAGCATGGCACCGATCATGGACAGTCCACCTGCCAGCGCGATGGCCTGCCACAGGAGCATTGCCGTGAACGGCGACCTGGCGGGCCAATGTGCCCGTGACAGGAGGATCGGCACCGGCCAGGCCAGGATGATCGCAAGGACCGCCAGCAGGTATGAGGCCCAGAACATGGTCTGCTAGAGGTGGCCCAGCAGTTTGCGCAGCGTTTCGGCTTCACCTTCGGACACAGACCCAATGAAGCGGGCCAGGACGGCCTCGCGGTCCGGCGCTGAGCCGAGGACCTCATGCATCAGTTCCGCGGTGTGGTCCGCACGGCTCGACACAGCCTGGTAGCGGTGCGGGCGGGTTCCGCGTTCGCGTTCCACCAGCCCTTTCTTCTCCAGGCGGGAGAGGACCGTGAGCACCGTGGTAACGGCCAGTTCCTTGCCCTCGTGCCCGGTACCGCCCTGTGCCGCCGACGTGCGCGCCAACTGGTCCCTCAGGGTATTGGCCGTAGCCGCTTCCTGGCCCCCCCAGAGCAGATCCATCACTGCCCGTTCCAGTTCACCAAGACTAGCCATGTCATTTTTCCTTTATTTCCCCGCACCGTGCGCCCGGAGGGGCGCGGTGACGTCACGCGGTTGTTCAACTACACAACTAAATTTACCCCGAAACCAGCAAACCTTCTACATCGGGTAGAACATCTGGCGCGCCGCGCCCCGACGCGCCATCCTAGGGAGGGGGAGTGGTTTTCGTCCGCCATCGAGGATGTTCTACACTTTGTAGAAGTTGGAGTTCTACAAAGCGTAGAAGACTGCATTGGCTAACAGTAGGGACCGCCATGGACGCCTTGGAAATTGCACGCTGGCAATTTGGTATCACCACCGTCTACCACTTCATGATGGTGCCGCTGACCATCGGCCTCGGCCTCGTGGTGGCCGTCATCCAGACCGCCTGGTACCGCACCGGCAAGCCCGAGTACCTGCGCATGACCAAGTTCTGGGGAAAGTTGTTCCTCATCAACTTCATTATGGGCGTGGCCACCGGCATTGTGCAGGAGTTCCAGTTCGGGATGGCCTGGAGCGAGTACAGCCGCTTCGTGGGGGATGTCTTCGGGGCGCCCCTGGCCCTTGAGGCCCTCCTGGCCTTCTTTGTCGAGTCGACGTTCCTGGGCCTGTGGATCTTCGGCTGGAAGCAGCTCAAGCCCGCCATCCACCTTGCCTGCCTGTGGGTGGCGGTCATCGGCTCGGCGCTTTCCGCTTACTTCATCATCGTCGCCAACAGCTGGATGCAGCACCCGGTGGGGGTGGAAATGATCAACGGCCGGCCGGTGATGACCGACGCCTGGGCCGTCTTCACCAACAACACAGCGCTCGTGGCCGTCCCGCACACCCTGTTCGGCGCCCTCGCCGTGGCAGGCGGCTTCCTCCTGGGAATCGCCTGGTACCACCTTTGGCGGAGGAGGCACGATGGCGTGGATACGGTGGGTGCCGACGGCCGGGTCATCCCCGGGGAAGACGCCCGCATCCCGGGGCGCGACCTTGCCGACCACAACGTGTGGATCCGGTCCCTGCGCATCGGCGCCGTCGTCGCCATGATTTCGTTCGCCGGCACCGCGGTCACCGGCGACCTGCAGGGCAAGCTGATGTTCCAGCAGCAGCCCATGAAGATGGCCGCCGCCGAGGCCGCCTGCCACGACGGCACCGGCTTCTCCGTCCTGAGCGTCGGAAACGTGGGATCCAAGAACTGCGACGACGTGGTGGCCGTGATCGAAGTCCCGGGCATCCTGTCCTTCCTGGCCAAGGGCGACTTCACCACCGAGGTCAAGGGCGTCAACAGCCTGCTGCCCGAATACAAGGCCAACTACGGAACCCACCTGCCGGACAACCCCATCTACGGTGAGCGCGCCGGCCAGGAGATCCAGTACGTGCCCGTCATGGAGGTCACCTACTGGGGATTCCGGATGATGATCGGCTTCGGCGGCCTCGCCGCCCTGGCGGCACTGGTGGCGCTCTGGCTCACCCGCAAGGGGACAGTGCCGGAATCCCGCTGGCTCATGCGCCTGGCAGTCTTCGGCATCCTGGCCCCCTTCGGCGCCAACGCCGCAGGCTGGATCTTCACCGAGATGGGCCGCCAGCCCTTCGTCGTGGCGCCCAACCCCGATCCCAGCGGCATCGACCAGGTGTTCATGTTCACCGCCGCCGCGGTATCCCCGGGCGTCTCCGCGGGGGAGCTGATCACGTCGCTGGTTGCCCTGACCGCCGTGTACGCGGTCCTGCTGGTGGTGGAAGTGAAACTGCTGGTCAAGTACATCCGCGGCGGCGTCGTGTCCGCAATGCCGGAACTTGGCTCAGCACCGGCTGACGAGAACGAGGACCAAACCCCCGGCCCCGGCGGCAACGGGGAATCCAAAACTGCCGACGACGTCCTGGCCTTCGCCTACTAGCAGAGGAAACACACAATGGAACTGCTTCCCACCATATGGTTCATCGCCATCGCGGTGCTGTGGACCGGCTACCTCTTCCTGGAGGGCTTCGACCTGGGCGTCGGCATGCTGATGAAGCTCTTCGCCCGCAACAACACCGAACGCCGCGTGCTGCTGAACACCATCGGACCCGTATGGGACGGCAACGAAGTGTGGCTGCTGACCGCCGGAGGCGCCACCTTCGCCGCCTTCCCCCTCTGGTACGCCTCGCTGTTCTCCGCGCTCTACCTTCCCCTGCTGGTGGTCCTGCTGGCCCTGATCTTCCGTGCAGTCGCGTTCGAGTACCGCGGCAAGGTGGACACGGACAGCTGGCGGAACCGGTGGGACTGGGCCATCGCACTGGGTTCCTTCTTCGCGGCCTTCGGTGTGGGCGCCGCCCTGGCCCTGACCACCACCGGCCTGCCGCTGAACGCCAACGGCGACCGCGAAGGCGGTCCCATGGCCTGGTTCAGCGGCTACGCCCTGCTGGGCGGGGTCGCGGTGGTGGGGTTCGCACTGCTCCACGCCCTGGCCTTCCTGGCCCTCAAGACCGACGGCGAGGTCCGGCACCGTGCCCGCCAGTGGTTCGTGCGGCTCCTGCCGGTCCTGCTCCTGCCCATCGCGGCATGGGCCCTTGCCGTCCAGTTCATGGATGGCAAGCCGTGGACCTGGGCTGCCGTGGTCCTGGCCGTTGGCGCTGCCGCCACCGCCTGGCTGCTGGCCCGGAACGGATCCGAAGGCAGGGCATTCCTGGCCCTGGGCGCCTTCCTGGTCCTGGGCACCGCCTCCATCTTCGGGGCCGTGTTTCCGGTGGTACTTCCCTCCACGCTGGACAGCGCCTTTGACCTCACCATTTCCAACGCCTCATCCTCGGACTACACCCTGGGGCTGATGAGCATCGTGGCCGCCTTTGGCCTTCCCCTGGTGATTGCCTACCAGGCCTGGACCTACTGGGTGTTCCGCCGGCGCGTCAGCGCGGCGCACATCCCGGAAGCCCACAGCTTCCTCCCGGCGGTGGCGGCCAAGGCCTTCACCACCAAGGGCTGACATGCGGCCGTCCTTCCCCGCCGGTCCGGCAACCCGGTCCGCAATCTACTGGCTGGGACTGCTGGCTGCGCTCAAGGCCCTCTCCCTGGTCCTCATCGGGCAGGCGGTGGCCTCCGTCCTTGCCGGACTGGTCGGCGGGAACCCTGCCTGGGCGCAGCAGATCGCGGCCGGGCTCGCCGGCGTCGTCCTCCGGTCCCTGACGGTCTGGGGGCAGGCCGTCGCCGCCCGCCGCGCAGCACTGGGCGTCAAGGAAGAGCTTCGCGCCGAACTGCTGGAGCGGGCCCTGCGCAGCGGGGTGCGCGGGACCGGCCCCGGCGACGGTGGCCTGGCGGTATTGGCGACCCGCGGCCTGGACGCCCTGGACAGCTACTACACCCAGTTCCTTCCGGCGCTGGTCAACTGCGCCGCCGTTCCGCTGTTACTGGGAGCCCGGATCCTCTTTGCGGACTGGGTCAGCGCACTGGTCATCGTGCTGACCGTGCCGCTGATCCCGGTGTTCATGGTCCTGATCGGCCGGTACACCGAGGACAACGTGCGGCAGGCCCAGGCCTCCCTGGCGCGGCTGTCTGCGCACATGCTCGAGCTCGCCAAGGGCCTCCCGGTCCTCGTCGGGCTGGGCCGGGCCACGGCGCAGCGCAAGGCGCTGGAGGAGATCTCGGAGGAATACCGCTCGCGCACTATGGGCACCCTGCGGACGGCGTTCCTGTCCGCCCTGGCCCTGGAACTCATCGCCACCATCTCCGTGGCGGTCGTGGCCGTCTTCATCGGCGTCCGGCTGGTCCACGGCGACATGCCGCTGGAGGCGGGCCTCCTGGCGCTCCTCCTGGCGCCGGACTGCTACCTCCCGCTGCGGGAACTCGGCACCGCCCACCACGCCAGCGACGATGGCAGGGTGGCGCTCGCCGAAACGGCCGCCGTGACCGGTGCCCCCGAGCCAACACCGCTGGCCGCGGCCAAGGCCGGCAGGCCGGGCGCCCCCCTGGAGGTCACCGCACTCACCGTGACCTATGCAGGGAGGTCAGGAGCCGCCGTCGGCCCCCTCACCTTCACCGCGCCGCAGGACAGGATCACCGCCCTTGACGGCCCCAGCGGCGCCGGCAAGAGCACCGTCCTGGGCGTCCTCGCCGGCACCATCGGCCACGGCGGCGGAACGGGCGGTACCGGGACCAGCAGCACAGGGACAAGCGGCACTGGGACCAGCATCACCGGATCCATCAGCGGCCTGGACCGCGGTGCCGTGGCCTGGGTGCCGCAGCACCCGGTCATGGTGGCCGCAACCGTCCTGGACGAGGTGCTGTTGTACCTTTCGCCGGACTCCGCCCACGGCCTGGACCGGTTCACAGCCGAAGCTGCTGCCCGCCGCTGCCTGGAACGGGCAGGAGCGGGCCACCTGGCCGGCAAGCACCCGGCGGAGCTGAGCCCGGGCGAGCTGCGCCGGGTTGCCCTGGCCCGCGGCCTGGCCAGGATCGACGCCGGTGCCACCCTGCTGCTGCTCGACGAGCCCACCGCCCACCTGGACGACGCCTCGGCACTCATCGTCGAGAACACGATCCGCCGGCTCCGCGGCCAGGTCACCGTGATCCTGGTGGCCCACAACCAGCGCACCCGCCAGCTGGCGGACCTGCTGGTGCCCGTGCTGCCGGCGGACCCGACGCCGGCAGCGGTGCACCACGGCAGCGTTGACGGCATCCTGCCGGCAGCACCCGCCCCGGCAAACAGCCCGGCATCCGCAGACGTGCCCGGCGCATCGGAGCCAGCCGCCACGGCAATCGCGGTGCACGGGGACGGAAAGTCCGGCGGAGACACCCGTAAGGCCAGGGCCGGCGTTGCCCGGTCCGCTCCTAGCGCCGGCCGGCTTCTCGCAGCGCTCCTGGCGCCGGTCCGGGGCAAGTTCGCTGCTGCGGCGTTCGTCGGCACCCTGGCGGCCGTCTTCGCCATCGCGCTTTCCGGCCTTTCCGGCTGGCTCATCATCCGTGCCAGTGAGCAGCCGCCCATCCTCTACCTCCTGACGGCCATCGTCGGCGTCCGCTTCTTCGGCATTGGCCGCGCGGTGTTCCGTTACTGGGAACGGCTGCTGCTGCATGATGCCGTGTTCGCAGCCCTCACCCGCCTCCGCGGCCGGCTGTGGGAATCCCTGAGCCGCAGGGCACTGTCACTGCGCCGGCTCCTGCAGGGCGGCAACGTGCTGGGTACGGTGATCGACGACGTCGACACCGTCCGCGACCTCCTGCCGCGCGTGGTCCTGCCGCCCGTCACGGCATTTGCGGTCTCCATCCTGGCCGTGGCCGCGACGGGCGTCCTGGTCCCGGCCGCCCTTCCGGCCGTGGTGGGCGCTGCCATCAGCGGCCTGCTGCTGGCGCCCGCCGCCGCCCTGTGGGGAGACCGGAAGTCCGCCAGCGCCGAGCAGTCCCTGCGCTCCGGCGTCCTGCGCCGCGTCTCCGCTGCCCTCGATGCCCGGGCCGAACTGCACGCCAACGGCGTGGCGCCCCGCGTGCTCGACGCGCTGCTGGCGGAGGACCGGGAGGCCACCCGCGCGTCCCAGCGCTCCGCATGGGCCGACGGCCTGGGACACGCCGTTGCCACCGCCGCCTGCGGTGCTGCCGCCCTGGCCGCCGCGTTGCTCGCGGGCCCGGAGGTCCTGGAAACCCGGGTGGCGCCCGCCACGGCAGCGGTCATCGTCCTGCTGGTCCTCGCGCTGGTGGAACCGTATGCAGCCATGACGACGGCGGTGCGACAGTACCCCGCGCTCCGTGCCGTCCTGCGCCGCGTGGGGGAGTCCGGGGCCCTTGAGGGAGGCGGCGCAACGACCGACGGCCTGCATCCCGTTCCCCCCAGGACAGGCGGGGCCCCAGGCGTCGAACTGGTGGACCTGGCAGCAGCCTGGCCGGGAGGCTCTCCGGTGTTTGCAGGAGTGAACGCCGCGGCAGCCCCCGGGCGCTGGCTGGCGGTCACGGGGCCCTCAGGCTCCGGCAAGTCCACCCTGCTCTCGGTCCTGCTGGGTTTCCTGCCGCCCGCCGCAGGCCAGGTGAAGGTGACCGGCCGGGCGGCGTGGTGCCCCCAGGAGGCCCACCTCTTCGACTCCACCATCAGGGGGAACCTGCTGCTGGGACGGCCGGCAGCAAAGGGCGCACCGCCGGCGGCGGACCACGAGCTGGAGGCCGTCCTGGCCGCCGTCGGACTTTCCGGGCTGGTGGGCCGGCTGCCGGCCGGGCTGGACACCCGGATCGGGCCCGGCGGTGCCTTCCTGAGCGGCGGCGAGCGCCAGCGCCTGGCGGTGGCGCGGACACTGCTGACCGGCGCGGAAGTGATCCTGCTGGATGAGCCCACCGCGCACCTGGACGCGGAGTCTGCGGCAGCCATGCTCGCGGACCTGCGTTCCGGCCTGCGGGACCGCACGGTGGTGCTGGTCACCCATAACCCGGCCGACATCCTGGCCGGTGACGGACGCCTCGACCTCCCGGCATTCGCCGCAAGGGGCCGGGCGCCGCTGGCGCGTTCGCGCTGAAGCCCGGGAGGGACCCGGGAAGCGTACTCCTAGCCGTCGACGTCGTGCAGGTGATGGACGACGTCGTGCAGGAAGTATTGGGAGAGTGTGAGGACGGTGAACTCCGAGCCGTTGCTCCGCAGCCCCCTGCGTCCCCAGTCCTCTTCCGGGACCCCGGCGAAGGACTCGGCGGCCTCATGCCCTTCTGCGGCCAGCTCGGGTCCCACCTCTGATGGGTCGGCGTTGGCGTAGTCCTTCTCGATGGCTGTCCGGTCCTGGTCCCAGTCCGCGAAGCGGGCGCCGTCCTCCGCCAGCATCAGGTTCAGCCGCTGGACGAACAGGGTGAAGACGTCCCTCACGTGGCACGCGTACTCCAGTGCCGACCACGTCTGGTCGTCGCGGCGCTCCGCCGCGTCCGACCGGCGGAGGACGGCCAGCCACCGGGGAATCATGCTTTCGATGCTCCCTGGAACCGTTGCCGGGGTGGCGGAGGAGGCATCGAAATTGCATTCCGGGCAGGGGCGGGACAGGACCCAGGTCCAGTCTTTTTCATCAGGAACGATAGGCATGGGAGCAGTCTAAGCGGTGCGGTTGGCGCAGCTGCGCTACAAGCTACGCCGCCGCGTCAGTCCTCCGCTGAAGAAGCGTCCGGCCAGGCCATGGCCGGGCCCACCGCTTCGACGGCCTGGGAGAGCGGTACGCCGGAGCCGTCACGCCGGCCGTGTTCCTGCGGCAGCGACCGTGCCACCCCGGCGGCGGATGAAGCCTTCGCCGGGCCGTGCCCTGCCCAGGCGAGCAGCAGCATGTCCTCGCCCCTGAGGAACCGGTGTGACCTGACACCCGCGGTGGCGCGTCCCTTTGCGGGATACTCGGAAAGCGCCGTGACCTTGGCCGTGCCCGGGGCCGTGCCGGGGAGGGCACCGTTGGTGCCGGCGATGGTGACCACGACGGCGGACCCGTCATTGGGCTGTACGGCGCCGAAGAAAATGGCCTGGTCACCCGCGGCGAGTTTGATCCCGGCCATGCCGCCGGCGGTACGCCCCTGGGGACGGACGGCGGAGGCGGGGAACTTCAGCAGCTGGGCCTCCCGGGTGAGGAACACCAGTTCGGCGTCGTCAGCGCCGGCCGGAGCCACGCCCACCACGGAGTCCTTGTCCTTGAGGGTGATGACTTCCCAGTCTTCGCGGTTCAGCGGGTAGTCCGGCTGGACACGCTTGACCACGCCCTGTGCCGTGCCGACGGCCAGGACTTCATCCAGGCGAACGAACGCCACCAGCGACTCGCCCTTCACCAGCGTGAGGAAGTCCTTGGCTGGAACGCCGCCGGCCAGGTTGGGCAGCCCGGCCATGGGCGCAAGCACCGGCATGTCCATGACCTGGAGCCGGAGCATGCGGCCCAGCGAGGTGACGGCCGCGATCTCGCCGCGCGCGGACGTCTTCACCACCGAGGTGTAGACGTCATGTTTGCTGCGCGGACCTGCCTCGGCGAGGGGCTCCTGGTTGCTGGTGCGGGCCACCTGCCCGGAGGCGGTGAGGATGGCCCAGCAGGGGTCGTCGGCGATTTCCAGTGACAGCGGAGCGGCTTTGCCCTTCCTGGCCCCGGCAATTTCGGCGGCCACGGTGGGGGCCACGGCCTCGGATTCCAGCAGGACCGTCCGCCGCGGGGTGCCGTGTTCCTCGGCGATGGCGGCGAGTTCGTCGGAGACGACGGTGCGCAGCAGCTCCTCGGAGTCCAGGATGGCCTGCAGCTCGGCGATTTCGCGGCGCAGCTCGTCCTGCTCCTTCTCCAGCTCGATCCGGGAGTACTTGGTCAGCTGGCGCAGGCGCAGCTCCAGGATGTAGTTGGCCTGGATCTCGGTGAGGTCGTAGATGGACATCAGCCGCTCACGGGCGGCGGCGGCCTCGTCGGAGGACCGGATGATCTGGATGACCTCGTCGATGTCCACGATGGCGATGAGGAGGCCCTCCACCAGGTGCAGCCGGTCCTTCTTCTTTCCCAGCCGGAACACGGTGCGGCGGCGGACCACGTTGATGCGGTGGTTGACGTAGACGGACAGCAGGTCCACCAGGCCCAGCGTCTGCGGCTGGCCGTCCACCAGGGTGACGTTGTTGATGCCGAAGGAGTCCTCCATCGGCGTGTACCGGTACAGCTGCTGCAGCACGGCGTTCGGGTTGAAGCCGTTCTTGAGCTCGATCACCAGCCGCAGCCCGTGCTTGCGGTCGGTCAGGTCCACGATGTCGCTGATGCCGGTCAGCTTCTTGGCGTTGACCGCGTCCTTGATCTTCTCGATCACCTTTTCCGGGCCCACCATGTACGGCAGTTCGGTGACCACCAGGCCGGTGCGGCGCGCGGAGAGCTGTTCGATTTCCACCTTGGCGCGGGTCTTGAAGGATCCGCGGCCGGTGGCGTACGCATCCCGGATGCCGTCCAGGCCCACGATCCGGCCGCCGCTGGGCAGGTCCGGTCCCGGGACGAACCGCATGAGGTCATCCAGGGTGGCGTCCGGGTTGGCGATCAGGTGCCGGGCCGCGGAGATGACCTCCACCAGGTTGTGCGGGGCCATGTTGGTGGCCATGCCGACGGCGATGCCCGTGGCGCCGTTGACCAGCAGGTTGGGGAAGGCTGCAGGAAGGACGTCCGGCTGGGTGAGCTGGTTGTCGTAGTTGGGGACGAAGTCCACCACGTCTTCGTCGAGGTGGTTGGTGAGCGTGAGGGCGGCCGCCGCCAGCCGGGCCTCGGTGTACCGCGGCGCTGCCGGGCCGTCGTCGAGCGAGCCGAAGTTGCCGTGTCCGTCGATGAGCGGAAGGCGCAGCGAAAAGTCCTGCGCCATGCGCACCATGGCGTCGTAAATGGCGGCGTCGCCGTGCGGGTGCAGCTTGCCCATGACCTCGCCCACCACACGGGCGCTCTTGACGTGGCCGCGGTCCGGGCGCAGGCCCATGTCGCTCATCATGTAGAGGATGCGGCGCTGTACCGGCTTGAGCCCGTCACGGGCGTCGGGGAGCGCACGCGAGTAGATCACCGAGTACGCGTACTCCAGGAACGATCCCTGCATCTCGGAGGTGACATCGATATCGACGATGTTCTCCGTGTAGTTCTCGTCGGGGATCGGGGCTGGACTTTGGCGGCGGGCCATGGGGTTTGGTGAATCCTTCTGGGTTTACAGCGCAGCCGTTGGGGTGTGCTGCCGGAGTTTTTGGCTAGGCTAAGCCTATGGTGGATCAGCCCGGGGACGGCGAATATCCGGAACATTGGGAAGCCGATGTCGTCCTGCGGGACGGCGGAACCGCGCATTTGCGGCCCATCCACCCGTCGGACGTGGACGCCGTCCAGGCCTTCCACACCGGGCAGTCGCAGAATTCAATCTACATGCGCTTCTTCGCGTTCAAGGCCAGGTTGTCCGCCAAGGAGCTCAAGCGCTTCACCGAGGTGGACTACAAGGACCGGGTGGCGTTCGTGATCACCATCCACGGCGAAATCATCGGCATTGGACGGTACGACCGGCTCATCGATCCCACCGAGGCGGAAGTCGCCTTCAACATCGCCGATGCCCACCAGGGGAGGGGGATCGGTTCCATCCTGCTGGAACACCTCGCCACCGCCGCACATGAGAACGGGATCCGGAAGTTCACCGCGGAGGTGCTGCCGGAAAACCGCAAGATGCTGATGGTCTTCTCGGACGCCGGCTACGACGTCAAGCGCCACTTCGACGACGGCGTCGTCAGCCTCGAGTTCAACATCGACCCCACCGAAAAATCCCGGGCCGTGATGGAATCCCGCGAGCACCGCGCCGAGGCGAGGAGCGTCCGGGAGCTGCTGGCGCCGTCGTCCGTTGCCGTCATCGGTGCCAGCCGCAAATGGGGGACCGTGGGGTACCAGCTGCTGGAACACATTATCGAGGGCGGCTTCCACGGCTCCGTTTACGCCATCAACCCGGACGCGCTGGAGCTCGCGGGGATGATGTCCTACGGCAAGCTCTCCGAAGTTCCCGAACCCGTCCAGCTGGCCATCATCGCCGTGCCGTACGAGGAAGTCCCCGGGGTGGTGGCAGAGTGCGCGACAGCGGGCGTCAAGGGCGTGGTGGTCGCCTCGGCAGGCTTCGCGGACGACGGCGAACGCGGCCTGCTGCGGCAGCGCGCCCTGGTGCGCCAGGCCAGGGCGAACGGCATGCGGGTGATCGGGCCGGCATCGCTGGGCATCGCCAACACACACCCCGACGTGTCGCTGAACGCCTCCATGGCGCCCACCATGCCGCTGCGCGGCAGCCTGGGCCTGTTCAGCCAGTCGGCGGCCATCGGCGTCTCGCTGTACGCCGCCTCCAGCCGGCGCCGGCTGGGAGTGTCCAGCCTCCTCTCGGCCGGCAACCGGGCGGATGTGTCCGGCAACGACATGATGCAGTACTGGGAGGACGACGCCGATACCTCCGCCGTGGGCCTGTACCTCGAGTCCATCGGCAACCCGCGCAAGTTCTCCCGGATCGCGCGGCGCCTGGCCCGCACCAAGCCGGTCATCGTGGCGAAGTCGGACACCATGGGGCTGCGCCTGCCGCCGGGCCATGCCGTCCGCACCACCCAGGCCCCGGCCGGGGCGCTGGACGCGATGCTGCGCCAGTCCGGCGTGATCCGGGTGGAAACCGTGGAGCAGCTCGTGGACGTGGCACAGGTGGTCTCCGGCCAGCCGCTTCCCGCCGGACCTGACGTTGCGGTCTTCAGCAACTCCCAGGCGCTGGGCAACGTGGTGGCGGACAGCGCCGCGGCGCACGGACTGGGGGTGGCACAGGTGGTCTCAGGACTGGACCTCGACGCCGGCCAGTCGGTGGCCCTTCCCGCGCTGCGGAAGGCACTCCTTGACGCCCTGGCCTCGGACGCGGTGCACGCCGCCGTCGCAGCACTGCTGCCCGCCCGCGGCCTGACCGCCGACGCCGTCGCGCAGGTCCTGGCCGAATGCTCGGCAACCGCCGGTAAACCCGTGGTGGCTGCCTTCACCGGCATCCTGGATCCCGCCATCCACGTGGAGGGCCTGGTGGGAGCGGAGGGATGCACCGTCCCCTGCTATTCCAATCCCGGTGCCGCCGTGGCCGCGCTCGCCGCCGTGGTCAGGTACGCGGAGTGGGCCGCGCGCGACCAGGGGCAGTTTGTGGAACCCGCCGGCTGCGACCCCCGGCAGGCCGAAGCCGAGCTCGACGAACTGCTGCGGGATGTCGCGGGGGAACAGCTCAAGCAGCTGGACCCCGCCGCAACTGCTTCCCTGCTGGGGCACTACGGCATCTCCGTCCTGCCCTCGCTGCCGTTCACCACACCGGATGAGGCGGTGGCGGCCGCTGACGCGCTGGGCTGGCCCGTGGTCCTGAAAACCACTGCTCCTGCCCTTCGCCACCGGCTGGATCTGGGCGGGGTGCGCCTGGGCATCGAGGACGAGCAGTCGCTGCGCCAGAACCTGGTGCAGATGCGGCGTGCGCTCGCGTCCTATGGAGACCCTGCGCTGGAAGTGCAGGCGATGGCGCCTGTGGGGCAGGCCTGCACCTTCCGTGCCATCGAGGATCCATTGCTGGGCCCGGTCATCTCGTTCGGGCTCGCCGGCGACGCCGTCAACCTGCTCGACGACTGGTCGCACCGGGTGCCGCCGCTTTCCGCCGCGGACGTGCACGACTTCATCCGTGCCCCGCGGGCCTCCCGGAAGCTCTTCGGCTACCAGGGCCTGCCCGCTGTTGACGTGCAGGCCCTGGAGGACCTCGCCGGCAGGCTGGCGTGGATGAAGGACAACCACCCGGAGATCGCGCTGGTGGAATTCAACCCCGTTTTGTGCGGCACTGCGGGGGTAACCATACTCGCCGCCGACGTACGGATCGGCAACGCCGCGCAGCGCACGGACAGTGCCCGCCGGGCCATGCTGGGCTGACGCGGTTAGCAAGTGACCGGACGATCTGTGAAAATGGGGGCATGAGCTTCCAGCCTCCCGCGTCGGCGCCCGAAACGCCCGACAATGAAAACCAGGCAGTCCGCCAGCACAGCTCACACAACCACGGAGTCCAGGGCCAGAGCCTGGAAGATGCGCTGCAGAAGGCGGGGTTCTACCCGCCGCTGGTCTCGGATGTCGTCGACGATGCACTGGACGGCCGGGACTGCGTGGCCCACCTGGTGCACCTGGAAACCCACTTCGACCGCGCCGAGGTACGCCGCCACATCACCGTGCTGGTCCTGACCGCGGACATGCTGGTGATTACCCATGTGGATGACCAGCAACTGGATGACGCCGGCGAACAGATCGTCGCCCAAATCTCCACGGAGTCTGTTCCCGTGGCCCAGATCCGGTCCGTGGTCCTCAGCTACATGTACGCCCAGCCGCAGAACTACAAGCCATCGGACCCTGTCCGCGAGCTCACCTTGTCCATCGCCTGGTCCGGCGGCCAGCGGCTGGACATGGGTCCGGCCAGCTGCGGTGACCCGCAGTGCGAAGCGGACCACGGTTACACCGGAACCATCGCCCAGGAAGACATCGTGCTCCGGATCAGTGCCGAGGCGGACGGCCTGCAGGCGGTGCAGGACGCCAAGCTCTTCGCCCGGGCCCTGCGCGCAGTCAACACCGGTTCCGCCGCGCCCGTCCCGCACGTCCAGTCCATGGCGCCCCGGCCGCGCTCGGGAGTGTTCGGCAACCGGCTCAGCCGCGGGCACCAGCAGCGCTGAGATGCCGGAAGACCGCCACCAAGCAGTACAAGCCGCTCCCGACCTTCCGCCCGCTCCCGCCTACGGGCACCGTTCCATCGCCGAAGTCCTAACCAGCGCGGCAGCCAGCCTCGGCGTGGACGGCTTCACCAACACCCTGGGACTTCCCGGCGCCTCCAGGGTCTGCATCGTCCTGGCCGACGGCCTTGGCCGGAACCTCCTGAAGCAAAAGGCCGCGCACACGCCCTTCCTCCGCGCCGTGATGCAGGCGGGGCAGGGTGAGGTCCCCGTGTGGCTGGACTCCGCCTTTCCCTCCACCACCGCCGCGGCATTGTCCAGCTTTGGCACCGGTCTTCCGGCCGGGCAACACGGCATGGTGGGCTACGACGTCCTGGATCCGGACCAGGACAAGGTGGTCAACCTGCTGGGGAACTGGGATCCCGGCGTCGACCCGTCCGCCTGGCAGCCGTTCCCCACGGTTTTTGAACGGATCGCTGAGGACGTGGACGTCAGCACTGTCAGCCTTGCCCAGTTTGACGGCTCGCCCATGACCCGGGCCGCGCTGCGGGGCGGGAGGTTCATTTCGGGAACGACCTCCCATGCCCGGACCGCGGCCGCTGCCGAAGCCATGTCCGCCTCCGGCCCGTCCCTCATGTACTTCTACATGAACGAACTGGACAAGGCCGGCCACCGCTACGGCTGCAAGTCGGAGCAGTGGGAACACCAGCTGGAAGAGCTCGACGCCACCGTCAAGCGGCTCAACTCGTCCCTTCCCGCCGGCACCACCATCCTGCTCACCGCCGACCACGGAATGCTGGATATCCCCGAGCCGCAGCGCATTGATTTTTCGAAAGACCCGGAACTGGTGGACGGCGTCCGCCACACCGCCGGTGAGCCGCGCATGGTGCACCTGTACCTGGAAGAGGCGCACCTGGAGGCGGCTGCCGGCGGCCGCGAGCGGCTGCTCGCCGCGTGGAAAGCCCGGTTCGGTGACCGGGTGTGGGCCTTCACCCGCGAGGAGGCCATTGCAGGTGGGCTCTTTGGCGACGTGCGTCCTGCTGTGGAAGGCAGGATCGGTGACGTGATGGTCGCGGCGCGTGACGCCGTCGCGCTTTACGACGGCCGGCGCATGCGGCCCACTGCCATGGAAGTAGTGGGCCAGCACGGCTCGCTGACCAAGGCCGAGCGGGAGGTTCCGCTGCTCTGCTTTACCGCCCAGGGAAGGAGCCGCCGTGGCTGAGCTCATCTTCTTCTCCGGCACCATGGACTGCGGTAAATCGACCCTGGCCCTGCAGATGGACTACAACCACCGCGCCCGGGGCCGCGGCGGCGTGCGGTTCAGCCGGAATGACCGCGCCGGCGAGTCCCGCATCTCGAGCCGGCTCGGTTTGGAGACGGACGCGGTGGAGGTGCTGGACAGCACGGATTTCTGGGAGGAAGTCATGGTCCGGCGCACGCAGGGCCAGCGCGTTGACTACCTGATCTGCGACGAAGCCCAGTTCTACACCCCCGGGCAGGTGGAGCAGCTGGCCAAGGTGGTGGACGAAATTGACGTCGACGTCTTCGCGTTCGGCATCACCGCTGACTTCCGCACCCGCCTGTTTCCGGGCTCACAGCGGCTCATCGAGCTCGCCGACCGCGTGCAGGTGCTTCAGGTGGAGGCGCTGTGCTGGTGCGGCCGCCGGGCCACCCACAACGCCAGGACGGTCGACGGCGTCATGGTCACCGAGGGCGCGCAGGTGGTGGTGGGCGACGTGGACATGGTGGCCGAAGCCGCCGCCCCGGAGGCCGGGCACGTTCCCGTGGTGGGCTACGAGACGCTGTGCCGCCGACACTTCATGCGACGGGTCACGGCGCATGGGGCGTCATTGATGGCACAGCAGGACCAGTTGCTGCCGTTCGAGGTGGATGCGTGCCTGTGGCGGGGTTCCGGCGGGCTGGGGGAGAACCGCGGGACGTAGGGCTGTTTGTGGTCCGCTGATTCCCCAACACTTCTGCTGGTGCAAGGCATCGAGGCCTCATTGTCGTACCCCGTTGTCATGATTGGTTTATGGGAACAGCGGCGGTGGTGAGGGCTTTTGCGGATATCCGGGCTGCCCTTGCTGTGCTTAGTGCGGAGGTGGACGGGCAGGGTTTGTTGCCGTTCTCGGCTGCTGATCCGTTGGCTGGCTTGGCGGATGGGTGCCTGGACATTCTGGCCGGGTCCCGGGAGGTGGAGGCCGGGATTGCTGCGTTGAAGGCCAGGGCGGCGGTTGCGTATGTGGAGAGCGCCGCTGCTGTTGCGGGGCCGGATGTTCCGGTGCAGGCGCAGGAGATGGCGGTCGCGGCGGAGATCGGATGCGTGCTGGCTCTGGGGCCGCGGGCGGCGGGTTCGTTCCTGGCCACCTCGCACGCCGTCACGGCGACGTTGCCGCGGACGTTGGAGGCTTTGCAGGCCGGGGTGATCTCCTGGAGCCACGCGGTGGTAATGGCGGACGAGACAGCCAGTCTGGACGCTGTTGGGGCGGCGGCGTTGGAAGCCCATTTCCTTGACCCGGACGCACCGGACCCGGCGCGGGGGTGCCCGGTGGGTGGGCTTCCGGCGCACCGGTTCAAGGCCAAGGCCCGCACCTGGCGGGAACGCCACCATGCTGAGAGCATCGAAGTCCGGCATGCTAAGGGGGTGGCGGACCGGCGGGTGGAGTTCCGGGCGGACAAGGACGGGATGGCGTGGCTGGCAGCGTGCCTGCCCGCTGCTCAGGCCCTGGCCGGGTGGAACCGGCTTACGGCTATCGCCCGGAGCATGCAGGGACCGGATGAATGCCGCAGCCTGACCCAGCTCCGGGCGGACACTTTCGCCGACGTGATCCTCACCTACGGCACCACGAACGACGGCGACACCCGTGGCAGCGATAGCTTCACCAAGGGTGCAGGCACCGTCCGGGACCGTGTGCAATCACCGATCCGGGCGCAGGTGCTGGTCACGGTCCCGGTGTTCTCCCTGATGGGTATGACCGATGAGCCGGCGATGCTGGACGGGTACGGCCCCATCCCGCCGTCGATGGCCAGGGGCCTGGTCGCGAACGGTGCAGGCTCGTTTTACCGGGTGTTGGTGGATCCGCGGGACGGGGCGCCGTTGGAGATCGGCCGGGAAAGTTACCGGGTGACCGGCGCGATGCGGGCCTGGCTGCGGATGCGGGACGGCAAGTGCCCGTTCCCTGGCTGCAGCAACAACTCCCTGGACAACGACGCCGACCACCTCCTAGCCTGGGCCAACGGCGGCACAACAGGGATCGCCAACCTGGGTCAGCCCTGCCCGAAACACCACAAACTTCGACACACCACCGGGTGGAGACCCACCGCGGCCACCAAGAACGAACCACCCGGCTGGATCTCACCCACCGGCCGGCACTACCAAAGCGAAGACCAGGACTGGGAACCACCCCGCTGGCCGCCCGAGTTCTTGCCTGCGGCCCGCAACAGACCCGAAGAACGCAGCCTCCTGGAAGACGCCCTCCTCCAGTACCTCGCCATGTAACCTGCATAGTTGCGGCACACTGCTGGTTGAGTCGCGCTGCTTACTACTGGGACTGTCACTTCGGCACCACTGGATGAGCGCTGCCTGGCGTTTTGTTGCGGGATGGGCTGTCCTGGTTGGCGGGGCGTTCTATTGCGGGGTGCGGCGGTAGCGGATGTGCGTGGCCAGCGGGGAATGCAGGACCTCGACGGGTTCGAAGCCAAAGGACCCGGCACCTTCGAAGATCCGTTCACCCGAACCAAGCAGGACGGGAGCGATGTCCAAGGTGAGTTCGTCGATCACGCCTGCGGCCAGTGCCTGCCGGACAGTCGAGGCACCACCCGCGATGTCCACCCCGTTGCCCCCGGCGGCCTCAAGGGCTGCCGCGTAGGCCGCGTCGAAGCCCGAAGTAACAAAGTGGAAGGTTGTCCCGCCCTCCATCTGGATCGGGTCGTGGGCATGATGCGTCAGTACGAACACCGGAGCGTGGTAAGGCGGTTCGGGGCCCCACCACCCGGTCCAGTCACCATCCCACTCGCCGCGGATGGGGCCGAACATGTTCCTGCCCATCACGTACGCACCCCTGGGTCGCATCAGCCAGTCAGCGGCGGTCTTGTCCTCATCGTTCGCCCGAGGATCGCCGATATGCCAGCCGTGCAGCTCCAGTCCCCGCTTGCCCAAGGGGTTCTCGCGGCTCTGGTCAGGGCCGGCGACGAAGCCGTCCAGCGACATGGACATGTGGCAGGTGGTGAACGGCATGGCGAACCTCCGCTTTTACAGCTTTTGACCGACAGTGTGCGGGGATCCTAACACGCAGCGGAGGCGGGAAGGATCAACGTCGGGGAAATGCCCTTAGTCGCTTCGGGTGCCGAAGACGATTTCATCCCAGGACGGGACGCTGGACCGCTTGGGCCGGGCAGGCCGCTCCGGCGCCTCGGTCTCCGGCAGCTGGCCGGTGGCCGGCGATGCGTCGTCTTGCTTGGCGGGGCGGCGGGGGTTGCCGCCCAGCAGTTCATCCAACCCGCCCCCACCGGAACTTCCGGAACCTGCCCCGGACCCTGAAGCCGGCGCGGATCCGGAGGGTTTCTGCGGGGTGGCCGCGATGGTGATTTCCCTCGTGTCGGTGCTGACGCCGTCATGAAGCCGCAATGCGTCGTCGTGGCCGTCCCGGTGCGGAGGAATCAGGCTGAGCCTTGAAAGCATGGACGGCCGGGTATCCCTGCGCCGGATAAAGGAATCGCCCTGGGCGGCCGGCGCATCCCGCTGGTCATCCTGGGGCTCCGGTTGCTCTGCCTCCGGTTCGGCGGCTACCTCGGACGGGCGGGGGTGGGCGGCCGGCACGCCATGCGTCAGAAGCAAGGCCAGGGCGTCGTCGGAATCCTCATCCACGCCCAGCCGCTGACCACGCCTCAACCGGAGCATGTCCAGCAGGCCGTCCGGGTCCTTGCCGGAATCCTGGGCAGGGCCGGCCTGGTTGCCGGGAGAAGCCTTGGCCGTATCCGCGTCGGTCTCAAAATCGAAGGGCCGGTCGGACACCGCAGTGAGCCGGCGGGCGGGAACAGGCCCGTCCAACGGCTCGAGTTCACTCAGCTGCTGGGCCCAGCGGTTGGTGTTCTGCAGCGTCTTGCGGGCAGGGTTGAACGTCCACAAAGCCGGTGGTTCCTCGCCGATGCCGGAGGTTCCGCCGGGCTTTGCCTCGAAGCTTGCCGAGACAGTCCACGTGCCGTCCTGGCGCCGCCACGAATCCCACTCCACTGTGGAAGGGTCGATGCCGTGGGCTGACAGGCGGTGGGCCACCATGTCGTTCAGGGTTGCGGGGTTGTCGCCGAACGCAGACCGGTAGATGTCGTGGCCGGGGGAGGGCGCCGCGACTTCAACCTTCCGGGCCTGCTGGGCAACATATTCGCGCTCCGCCAGGACGGGGCCCTCATATCGTTCCACCTTGGCCAACGGCATCCCGGACAGTTCGGCGACATCCGCAGCGGTGGCGCCGGCGCGGATCCGGGCCTGGATATCCCTTGGGGACATGGGAACAGCTGGCCGTTCCGTCCGTGGTTTTGCCGTAGACCGGCTGGCTGTCCTGAGTGCCTCGTCGATCGGCAGCTGGAACATCTCGCCGCCGGCCCCGCTCAACAGGAGATGCGTCCCGTCGTCGTGCACGCCTACAAGCCGTAGATCCTGCATACAAATCCTCCACCCTGGCATTACTATCAAGCGAAACTCTGCCACCCGGCGGCCCGTATTTGCCTCAAGGAGCAGGGCGCGCCGTGAATTTCCGCTCGATTCCAGGGCTCAAGGCCGGGTGAAGGGCCCGCAGCCGGGAATTGGCCGGCATCAGCGCCGGGTGAGGGCTGCCGTCAGCTGGTCCGGGTGGCGGGTTGAAGCCAGCCAGTACGGGGTACGGTCGGCCGGGTCCGTAATCTCGATCTTCACCACGGGATTAATCCAGCCGCGGATGCAAAGATAGGCCAGCCCATTCAGCCGGGTGCCCCGTTCCGCCGTCGCTTCTTCGCCGGTGAACTGCTGCACGCTGCCGACAAACCGTCGTTCGATGGTGGCCCTTCCAACGGCAAGGGTATCCGCGGTCACGGTGATGGCGGGGGTGGAGAGAACCAGAAGGACCGCGATGATCGCGAAGAGCACCAGCGCCGCGGTGTAGCCCGCCGCCATGCTGATGGGGGCGAAAACCAGGATTCCGGCAGCGGAGACGCCGGCACCGATGATCCAGATCCAGGCGTTGGGCCACAGCTTCTCCCTGTAGGTAACAGGTGCCCCGGCGGAGGGTGTGCTGGGAACGGATGCGTGCGGGCTTGATTCGGGCATAGGCCAAGCTTTCCACCTTTGGCTGGGTATTTCACCTTGGGCGGCCCCGCTGTGCTGCCGCTTTCGCCGGCCATTCCGGCAAAGGCTGCCTAGGACTGATTCGGGGGCGCGGGTTAGAGTGAGTGACTGTGACTGATCAACCCGCAACGGTAGACCTTGCCCCTGGCGCAGCATCACCCGCTGCTGCTGCCCCCACCCTGCAGGTGCAGTTGAAAATGCTGGATCCGGAGCTGGAGGCGCCGTCCTACGCGCATCCGGGCGACGCCGGCGCAGATCTTCGCGCCCGCGAGGACGTGGTCCTGCTGCCGGGGGAGCGGAAACTGGTTCCCACGGGCGTGGCCATTGCGCTGCCTGACGGTTTCGTGGCGCTGATCCACCCCCGGTCCGGCCTGGCCACCAAGCACGGTCTCACGATCGTCAACGCTCCCGGTACCGTGGATGCGGGCTACCGGGGCGAGATATCGGTAACCCTGCTCAACACCGACTCATCCCGGCCAATAGAGCTCCGGCGCGGCGATAGAATTGCCCAAATGGTCATCCAGCGGGTGGAGTATGCCCAGTTCATTCCTGTCAGTGAATTGAGCGGGTCCGTGCGCGGTACGGGAGGCTTTGGCTCCACAGGCGGATTCAACGTTCCCGGAGCATAACCCGGCTGCACCCGCTGCCACGCCAGCATGCACGACGCCGGAACCTCCAGGGTCCCGGCCGGCAGGTTTCAGAACTGGCACACTTGAAGAATTAAGGAGTCACCCATGGTCTTTGGGTTCGGCAGGAAAGCAAAGAAGGAAGATCCGGCGGAGCCGGTAGAGGAGCTCACCCTGGCGGAGGCCGGCGAAGACGCGCCGGCACCGGACGCACGGCGCGGGCAGGGTCCGTTGGACGAGGCCGAGATCACCAGCCGCGACGGCTTCGTGGACCTGGGCGCCCTGCTGATCGCGCCGAGCGAGGGCCTCCAGCTGCGGCTTGAGGTGGAAGAGGCCACGCAGCGCGTTGTGGCTGTGACCCTTGACCTGAACGGCTCCAGCCTTCAGCTGCAGGCCTTCGCCGCCCCCAAGACCGAGACGCTCTGGGACGAAATCCGTGAACAGATCGGCCAGTCGGTCGGCGCCCAGGGCGGCCAGGTCGAAGAGGTGGAAGGCGCCTTCGGCACGGAGCTGGTGGCCAAGCTGCCCGCCGGGCTCCCGGACGGCAGCCAGGGCTACCGGGTGGCCCGCTTCATCGGCGTTGACGGCCCCCGTTGGTTCCTGCGCGGCGTCCTGGGTGGACCGGCGGCACTGGAACGGCCCGCAGCTGAACCGCTTGAGGCTTTGTTCCGGCAGGTCGTCGTGGTCCGTGGTGACAGCCCCATGCCGCCGCGTGACCTTTTGCAACTGCGGCTGCCCAAGGACGCCTCCGCCACTCCTCCGCCCGCCGCGCCCACCCTGGAGGAGCCCGAACGTGGTCCCGAAGTTACCCAGATCGGCTGAGCCCCACCGGGACGGTGCCGCAGCCGGCTCCGGCATCACACCCCTGGGGCAGTTGCCGGACAGGGGACGGGTCCTCTGCCAGGGGCACGTCGACTCAGTGACCTTCGTTCCGGCCGACCGCACCCCTCAGTTCAGCGCCATTGTTGCCGAGGACGACGCCGACCGTCCCGCCGCAGGGGCGGGGCGGGGCAAGCCGCCTCGGCTCCGCGTGGTCTGGCTGGGCCGGCGTCGCGTGCCGGGCATCGAAGCGGGAGCCGAGATCCGGGTCGAAGGGATGCTGGCCCGCGGCAAGGACATGCCCACCATCTTCAACCCGCGTTACGAGATACTGTCCCGCCAGGAGGGCGAATGACCGAGCACCAGCCCCACCAGCCATCCGGTGCTTCAAACCCTCCCGGACGGCCGCAGGAGGGAGAGCCGAAGACTGCTGCCCCGTCCCCGGTTGCCGGGCTCGCCGCTGAATACGCAGCCAAGGCCGGCCTCCACCGCACCCACGACGGGCGGGTGGATGTGCTTCGCAGCGCCGGCGGAGTGCAGGGCATTGCCGAAAGCATCGTTCCCGGCCTGGTCTTCCTGGTGGCCTTCACCGTCACCCGCGAACTTCCAGTGTCCCTGATTGCGGCCCTGGCGTCGGCGGCCGTGTTCACCGTTGTCCGGCTGGTGCAGCGCCGGCCCCTGACCCAGGCCCTGGCGGGTGTCGCCGGCGTCGGCATTTCCGCATGGCTGGCCAACACCACCGGCAAAGCGGAAGACTTCTACCTCCCCGGCTTCTTCACCAACGCCGCCTACATCCTGGCGATGGTGCTCTCAATCGCCGTTAAGTGGCCCGTGGCCGGGCTCCTCTTCGGCTTCATCCGCAATGAGGGCGTGGAGTGGCGCAAGGAACCCGCCCGGGTCAAGGCATACCGTCTTGGCACGTGGATCATCGTCGCCGTCCTGGCGCTCCGGCTTATCGTCCAGGTGCCCCTCTACCTGATGGGCACCGAGGGCCTGGCCGCCCTCGCCACGACGCGCCTGATCATGGGAGCACCCCTGTACATCCTCGGCGTCTGGGTGGCCTGGCTCGTAACCCGGCCGGCTCCAGCCGAAACTGAAGCCGGCGCGGACCAAGCTGCCTGACGCCAAAGGCGCGGCAGGAACCTAGCCGTCGAAGCCGTCGTCGTCCGGTGCATGCCCGTGGCCGGCGGCCGCAGGGGTCGCAGCCTCCGCGGGCTGTTCGCCGGTGTCGATGCTGCCGGGGGCCGAGGAGAGCAGCTCCCGCAGTCCGTCCTCGGCTGCAATGGTGGTCACGAAGAAGAGTTCGTCGCCGCCGTCGATCACGTCGTCCCGGCTGGGGGTGATGGGTGCCTGATCCCGAAGGATTGCCACCAGGGTGGCGTCCTCAGGCCAGTGGATGTCGCCCACGGTCATGCCGATCACATGCGAGTCGTGCGGGACGGTGAATTCCACCAGGGACGCCACCCCGGTCTGCAGCGTCAGCAGTCGGACAAGGTCGCCGATCTCCACTGCCTCCTCCACGAGGGCGGTCATCAGCTGCGGGGTGTTGACCGCGACGTCCACGCCCCAGGAATCGTTGAACATCCAGTCGTTCTTCGGGTTGTTCACCCGGCCCACCGTGCGGCCGACACCAAACTCGGTTTTCGCCAGCAGGGACACCACCAGGTTGACCTTGTCATCGCCGGTGGCGGAAACCACGACGTCGGCGTCCTCCACCTTGGCGCCCTGCAGAGTGGAAAGCTCGCAGGCGTCGCCTACCAGCCAGTGGGCGCCCCGAAGCCCGCTGCGGCCGATCACCTCGGGTTTGAGGTCGATCAGCAGGATCTCGTGCTTATGCGCCAGCAGTTCCCGGGCGATGGATGATCCGACGCTGCCGGCGCCGACGATAACGACTTTCACTGATACTCCTTGGCGGGGGCTTTGGCGAGGATCTGGGAGATCTGGGCGCTGCGGTCCACCTGCAGCATGGCGTGCACTGTGTCGCCGTCCTGGTAGGCAGTCCCCGCATCGGGAAGCAGGCCCTCGCCAAAGCGGGTGAGGTAGGCAACGCGGACGTCCGCGGCCTTTTCGATGCTGCTGATCCGGTGCCCGATCCAGCCGGCGTCCAGGTCCAGTTCGGCCAGGACCAGCCGTCCGGACGGCTCACGGAAGTCGCCTGCCAGATGCTGTTCCGGAAGGATGCGGCGCAGCACCTGGTCGGCGCTCCAGCGGACGGCGGCCACGGTGGGGATGCCCAGGCGCTGGTAGATCTCGGCGCGGCCCGGGTCGTAGATCCGGGCGACCACATGCGGCACGTGGAAGGTTTCGCGGGCCACCCGGGTTGCCAGGATATTCGAGTTGTCACCGCTGGAAACGGCGGCGAAGGCGTAGGCCTCGGCCACTCCTGCCTGCTTGAGGGTGTCCCGGTCAAAGCCCACACCGGTGACTTTCCGGCCGGTGAAGCCCTGCCGGAGCCGGCGGAAAGCGCGGTCGTCCTGGTCGATGATGGCCACGGAATGCCCGGCATCCTCCAGCGTGTGCGCCAGCGTTGCCCCCACCCGGCCACATCCCATGATCACGAAATGCGCCACCGTATCTCCTCTGTATTTATGTCAGGATCGTGCAGCTAGAACTCTACCGGCACGGCCCTGGTTCAGCCGGGCCCGGCCCCGTCATGACATCGCCCGCGAATCAGACTAACTTTGTGGGGTGTTGACAATACTGAACGCCGTCAAACGCGTACTGGTGGGCCGGCCCTTCCGGAACGACCGCCTGGCCCACACCCTCCTCCCGAAGAAGATCGCACTTCCGATCTTCGCGTCGGACGCCCTGTCATCCGTGGCCTACGCCCCGGATGAGATCCTGCTCACCCTGGCCCTCGCCGGCGTCAGTGCCGTCGCCATCTCGCCGCTGGTGGGGCTGGCCGTCATGGTGGTGCTGCTGACCGTCGTGGCCTCCTACCGGCAGAACGTGCACGCCTACCCGTCCGGTGGCGGTGACTACGAAATCGCCAACGAAAACCTGGGCAAGTACGCGGGCCTGACCGTGGCCTCCGCCCTCTTGGTGGACTACGTCCTGACGGTTGCCGTGTCCATGTCCTCGGCCGCCGCGTACCTCACCACGGCTGTCCCGTCCCTGCACGGTGAGCAGGCCGTCATCGCCACCATCGGCGTCGTCATCCTTGCCCTAGTGAATTTGCGCGGCATCAAGGAAGCGGGCAGCGTCTTCGCCGTCCCCACCTACATCTTCATGGCCTCCATCCTGGGCATGACCGCGGTGGGCATGTTCCAGGCCGCCACGGGGCAACTGGGGCAGGCGCCATCGGCGGCCTTCACCATCGTCCCGGCGGAGGGCTTCGACCAGGGCCTGGTGGGCCTGGCCGGCGCCTTCCTGCTGCTGCGGGCCTTCTCCTCCGGCGCCGCGGCGCTTACCGGGGTCGAGGCCATCAGCAACGGCGTGCCCAACTTCCGGCACCCCAAGAGCAAGAACGCGGCCACCACCCTGCTGCTCCTGGGCGTGATCGGCGCCGCCATGCTGGCCGGCATCATCTACCTGGCCAATGCCACCAAGGTCCACATCGTCCTGGACCCTGCCAAGGAATTCCTGCTGAACGGAAGCCCCTTGCCTGAGGGCTACATCCAGAACCCCGCCATCAGCCAGATTGCCCAGACGATCTTCGGCGCGGGCAGTATCCCCTTCTATATCGTGGTGGCCGCCACCGGCGTCATCCTGGTGTTCGCATCCAACACCGCCTTCAACGGCTTCCCGGTCCTGGGCTCCATCCTCGCCCAGGACGGGTACCTGCCCCGGCAGCTGCGCACCCGCGGCGACCGCCTGGCCTTCAGCAACGGTGTGCTGGCCCTCGCGGCGGGCGCCCTGATCCTGATCATTTCGTTCGACGCCGACGTCACCAAGCTCATCCAGCTCTATATCGTTGGCGTCTTCATCTCATTCACCCTCAGCCAGCTGGGAATGATCAGGCACTGGGGCCGGGAACTGAAACTCGCCAAGGACAAGGCCGTGCGGCGCCGGATGATCAAGTCCCGCACCATCAACACCATAGGTTTCGGAATGACGGGCCTGGTGCTGGTGATCGTCCTCATCACCAAGTTCGAACAGGGCGCCTGGATCGCGCTGCTGGCCATGTTCATCCTGTTCCTGATCATGTGGAGCATCCGCGCCCACTACGACAACGTGGCCAAGGAACTCGCGGTGGACGAGGACTCCTCCCCGCGGGCGCTGCCCACCCGGGTGCACGCCGTCCTGCTGGTGTCCCATGTCCGCAAGCCCGTCCTGCGGGCCCTCGCCTACGCCCGGGCCTCCCGGCCTTCCCGGCTTGATGCCATCACGGTGGATATCGACCCCGAGGAGACGGCGCACACCATTGCCGACTGGGAAAAGCTCGAAATCCCGGTCCCGCTGACCGTCCTGGCCAGCCCCTACCGGGAAACCGTCACGCCCATCATGGACTACGTCAAGCAGATGCGGCTGGACTCCCCGCGGGACCTCGTGGTGGTGTACATCCCTGAATATGTGGTGGGCAAATGGTGGGAGCAGCTGGTGCACAACCAGACCGCCCTGCGCATCAAGGCCCGCCTCCACTTTGAGCCGGGCGTCATGGTGGCCAGCGTTCCCTGGCAGCTCAAATCATCCGAAGAAGCAAAGAACCTCCAGGACGTGCAGTGACCAGCAGAACCTCCACCGCCGCCCAGACCGCAGAAGCCGGCCACGCCGGCGAAGAGGCGGTGCTCGACGTCGGGCCCGTGGCCCATGGCGGGCACTGCGTGGCGCGCCACGAGGGCCGCGTGGTCTTTGTCCGGCACGCCATTCCGGGGGAGAAAGTCCGGGTCCGGCTGACCGAGGCCGGGGACGACGCCAAATTCTGGCGGGCCGACGTCATCGAGGTGCTTGAAGCCTCCCCTGACCGGGTGGAGCACTTCTGGCGTCCGGCCGATTCCCTCCGAGCCTGGAGCCACGGGCACCCGCCGGTGGGCGGCGCCGAGTTCGGCCACATCACGCCGGACCGGCAGCGCAGCCTCAAGGCGGACGTTCTGGGTGAACAGCTTACCCGGCTGGCCGGCTTCGAGCAGATGCCGTCCGTGTGGACCGGCGGCGTGGAACAGGTGGGGGAGAAGCACGACGGCGGCACCGGCCTTGGGTGGCGCACCCGCGCAAGTTTTTCGGTCACCCCCGGCGGCAGGCTCGGAATGCACGCCCACCGCTCCGACCACATCATTCCGGTCCGGGAAATGCCCCTGGCGAGCGAAGCGATCAACGCCCTGCACCTGTGGGAGCTGGACCTGCAGGCTGTGGAGCGGGTCGAGGTGGCCGCGCCGGCCAACGGGTCGCGCCCCCTGGTGCTCCTGGCCCCGGCGCCGGGAACCAAGGAGAAGCGTTTGCGGGCGATTGCCGCGGATGTGCCGGGGGAAGCTTCCGTTGCGGCCTTCGATCCGCTGACCGGGCAGGTGACCCAGCTCCGGGGACGCACCTGGGTGCAGGAGTCCGCCGTGGGCCACGAGTACCGCGTCACCGGCGAGGGCTTCTGGCAAATCCACCGCGACGCGCCCGGGACTCTTGTGGGCGCTGTCACAGAATTCCTGCAGGGAGGGGACTTCATCCACCCCGGTGCGGTGGTTGCCGACCTCTACGCGGGCGCCGGCCTCTTCACCGCCGTCCTTGCCGACGCCGTGGGTGAGGCGGGGTCGGTGCTGTCCGTGGAAGGGGCGCCGGGAACCAGCCGCGACGCCCGCAAAAACCTGCACTCAGCCGCCCAGGTGGAGGTGGTGCAAGGCCGCGTGGAGCGGGTCCTGCGCCAGAAACCGCGGAACTTCGACGCTCTGGTCCTCGATCCGCCCCGGGCGGGCGCCGGGAAAGCCGTCGTCGGGCAACTGGTTGCCTCGCGCCCCCGTGCCATCGCCTACGTGTCCTGCGACCCGGCGTCGTTTGCCCGTGACCTGGGTTACTTCCGCCGCTCAGGCTGGGAGCTCGCAGGGCTGCGGGCGTTCGATCTGTACCCCCACACCCACCACCTGGAGACCGTGGCACTGCTGACTCCAGGTCCGTGATGCCGCCGGGGTTTTCGACTACGATGGCGGTAGTAGTCCCACGTCGCGCCCGAATTCTCGGCCGGCCGTGTGCAATTTTCGGGCCCTGGAAACTACTTAGGGCGTCCTAACTAGCAGGCGGTCAACCGCGCGACAAAGATGAAACTGTTGCGAGAGGAGTCCTGCGATGAGCACTGTGGACAGCTTCGGTTCAAAAGGCAAACTTAATGTAGCCGGAACCGAATACGAAATTTTCCGGTTGAACTCCGTTGAAGGTGCAGAAAACCTTCCGTTCAGCCTCAAGGTATTGCTTGAAAACCTGTTGAGGACCGAGGACGGCGCGAACATCACTGCCGATCACGTTCGCGCTTTGGCAGGCTGGGATCCCAATGCGGAGCCCGATACAGAAATCCAGTTCACGCCGGCACGCGTGATCATGCAGGACTTCACCGGCGTTCCCTGCGTGGTTGACCTTGCCACCATGCGTGAAGCGGTCAAGGAACTGGGCGGTGACCCCAAGCGGGTCAACCCGCTGGCACCGGCCGAAATGGTCATCGACCACTCCGTCCAGATCGACGCCTTCGGCAACGCCGGCGCACTGGAACGCAACATGGAGATCGAATACCAGCGCAACGGTGAGCGTTACCAGTTCCTGCGGTGGGGCCAGACTGCGTTCGACGACTTCAAGGTCGTTCCGCCGGGAACCGGCATCGTGCACCAGGTCAACATCGAATACCTGGCCCGCACCGTGATGACCCGCGAAGTGGACGGCGCCCTCCGGGCCTACCCTGACACCTGCGTGGGCACCGACTCGCACACCACCATGGTCAACGGCCTGGGCGTCCTGGGCTGGGGCGTAGGCGGCATCGAAGCCGAAGCCGCCATGCTCGGCCAGCCCGTCTCCATGCTGATCCCGCGTGTTGTCGGTTTCAAGCTGAGCGGCAGCATCCCCGCCGGCGCCACCGCCACCGATGTCGTCCTGACCATCACCGAAATGCTGCGCAAGCATGGTGTCGTGGGCAAGTTCGTCGAGTTCTACGGCGAAGGCGTGGCTGCGGTGCCGCTGGCCAACCGCGCCACCATCGGCAACATGAGCCCGG
This sequence comes from Pseudarthrobacter defluvii, assembly GCF_030816725.1. Lineage (NCBI taxonomy): Bacteria > Bacillati > Actinomycetota > Actinomycetes > Micrococcales > Micrococcaceae > Pseudarthrobacter > Pseudarthrobacter defluvii. The sequence goes on along the minus strand of NZ_JAUSYG010000001.1, from coordinate 2,511,855 downwards.
AATTCGGCTCCACCGCTGCGATGTTCCCCATCGACGACGTCACGCTCGAATACCTGCGGCTCACCGGCCGTTCAGAGCAAAGTGTTGCCCTTGTCGAGGCGTACGCCAAGGAACAGGGCCTCTGGCACGATCCTTCCCGCGAGATCAAGTTCTCCGAGTACCTTGAGCTGGACCTCTCCACCGTTGTGCCCTCCATTTCCGGTCCGAAGCGGCCCCAGGACCGCATCGTGCTCACGGAGGCCAAGGACGAGTTCCGCCACGACCTGCTGAACTACGTTGCCCACGATGCCGACGCCGGCACGGTCGACGAATCGCTGGAGGAGTCGTTCCCCGCTTCAGACGCGCCTTCGTTCACACAGCCTGATTCGCACGTCACGGACACGGACCGGATTCCGCCCGTCTACTCCGCCGCCCATGGCGCTGCCGGCCGCACCTCCAACGCCGTGACAGTGAAGACCGAAGATGGCCGTGAATTCGAACTGGACCACGGTGCCGTTTCGATCGCCTCGATCACCTCCTGCACCAACACGTCCAACCCGTCCGTGATGCTGGCCGCCGCACTGCTGGCCCGCAACGCCGTGGACAAGGGCCTGACCTCGAAGCCGTGGGTCAAGACCTCCGTCGCCCCCGGCTCCAAGGTTGTCACCGACTACTACAACAAGTCCGGCCTGACCCCGTACCTGGAGAAGCTTGGCTTCTACATCGTCGGTTACGGCTGCGCCACCTGCATCGGCAACTCCGGCCCGCTTGACGCCGAGATCTCCGAGGCCATCCAGGCCAACGACCTTTCGGTCACCGCTGTCCTGTCCGGCAACCGCAACTTCGAAGGCCGGATCAACCCGGACGTCAAGATGAACTACCTGGCGTCCCCGCCGCTGGTCATCGCGTACGCCCTGGCTGGCACCATGGACTTCGACTTCGAAAACGATGCCCTGGGCCAGGACGAAGCCGGCAACGACGTGTTCCTGAGGGACATCTGGCCGAACCCGACAGAGGTCCAGCAGGTCATCGATTCCTCGATTGACAAGGAAATGTTCGCCCGCGGCTACGAAGGCGTCTTCGAAGGTGACGACCGCTGGAAGGCGCTCGACACGCCGGCCGGCGACACCTTCGCCTGGGACGAGAAGTCCACCTACGTCCGGAAACCCCCGTACTTCGAGGGCATGCAGGCTCAGCCGGAGCCGGTCAAGGACATCACCGGTGCCCGCGTGCTCCTGAAGCTCGGCGACTCCGTCACCACCGACCACATCTCCCCGGCCGGTTCCTTCAAGTCCGACACCCCCGCCGGCCAGTATCTGCTGGCCAACGGCGTGGAGCGCAAGGACTTCAACTCCTACGGCTCCCGCCGTGGCAACCACGAAGTGATGATCCGCGGCACGTTCGCGAACATCCGCATCAAGAACCAGCTCCTGGACGGCGTTGAAGGCGGCTTCACCCGCGACTTCACCCAGGCCGATGGCCCGCAGGCCTACGTCTACGACGCCGCCCAGAACTACCAGGAAGCCGGCACCCCGCTGGTGGTCCTGGCAGGCAAGGAGTACGGTTCCGGTTCGTCCCGCGACTGGGCCGCCAAGGGCACGGCGCTGCTGGGCGTCAAGGCCGTCATCGCCGAGAGCTACGAGCGCATCCACCGCTCCAACCTCATTGGCATGGGCGTCCTCCCGTTGCAGTTCCCGGCAGGCGAGAACGCCGCCAGCCTGGGCCTGACCGGTACGGAAACCTTCTCGGTTGAGGGCGTTACCGCCCTGAATGAGGGCACCACGCCCAAGACCCTGAAGGTCACCGCCACCGCCGAGGACGGCTCCTCGAAGTCGTTCGACGCCGTCCTGCGCATCGATACCCCGGGCGAAGCGGACTACTACCGCAACGGCGGCATCCTGCAGTACGTGCTGCGCCAGATCTCCGCCAACTAGCGGGCTCTGCCAGCAGGCAGCATCCTCCCCGAAGCCCCGGCCGGTCACCGACCAGCCGGGGCTTCGGCTTTGCAAGTAAGCTTTGCTTTTGAGGCGAGGCGTTAGAGTTAAACGGCACGTCTACCACCCGAAGGAGGGGTCATTGGGAATCTTGGACACCATCCGGAATCCGCAGGACCTGAACGAGTTGACCGAGGAACAGCTGGAACAGCTGGCTTCGGAGATCAGGGATTTCCTGATCACGAACGTCTCCCAAACGGGCGGCCACCTCGGACCCAACCTCGGCGTCGTCGAACTGACGCTGGCCGTGCACCGCATCTTCGAATCTCCCCGTGACAGCATCGTCTTCGATACCGGACACCAGTCCTACGTCCACAAGCTCCTCACCGGGCGCCAGGACTTCAGCACCCTCCGCCAGGAGGGCGGACTCTCCGGCTACCCCGCCCGGGCCGAGTCCGAACACGACATCGTGGAGAGCTCGCACGCGTCGTCGTCCCTGTCCTGGGCCGACGGCATCTCCCGCGCCCGCCAGCTCACGGGCGAAAGCGACCGCCACGTGGTGGCCATCGTGGGTGACGGTGCCCTCACCGGCGGAATGGCATGGGAGGCCATCAACAACATCGCAGCGGACAAGAAGCGCCGCGTGGTCATCGTGGTCAACGACAACGGCCGGTCCTACGCGCCCACAGTGGGCGGATTCGCCGACTACCTTGCCTCCCTGCGCCCCACCATCGACTCCTTCCGTGCCGCCCCGGCCTACGAAGGCGCGCTGGACTGGTGGAAGAAAAAGCTACAGAACGGCGGCCCCGCAGGCCAGTTCACCTACAAGAGCCTGCACGCCATGAAAAAGGGCATCAAGGACTGGTGGGCGCCGCAGGGCATGTTCGAGGACCTCGGCATGAAGTACATCGGCCCGGTGGACGGGCACAATCTCCAGGCCATGGAGCTTGCACTCTCCACCGCCAAGAATTACGGCGGCCCTGTGATCGTGCACGCCATGACGGAAAAAGGCCACGGCTACGCCCCCGCCCGCGCCCATGAAGCGGACCAGTTCCACGCCGTCGGCATCATCGACCCTGAAACCGGCGAGCCCACCGGGAGCGGCGGCGCACAATCGTGGACGTCTGTGTTCGCGGACGAGATTGCCGCCATCGCTGACGACCGCGACGACATCGTGGGCGTCACCGGCGCCATGCTGATTCCGGTGGGCCTCCACAAGTTCGCCGCCAAGCACCCCAAGCGGGTCATCGACGTCGGCATCGCCGAGCAGCATGCGCTGACCGCCGCCGCGGGCATGGCCTTCGGCGGGCTGCACCCCGTGGTGGCCGTTTACGCCACGTTCCTGAACCGTGCGTTCGACCAGCTGCTCATGGACGTCGCCCTCCACAAGGCCGGCGTCACCATCGTCCTGGACCGCGCCGGCGTCACTGGGCCTGACGGCGCCAGCCACCACGGCATGTGGGACATGGCCATGGTGCAGATCGTCCCCGGCCTGCACCTGGCGGCGCCACGTGACGCCACCCGGCTCCGCGAGGAGCTGCGCGAGGCCGTGGCCATCAGCGACGCACCCAGCGTGGTCCGTTTCTCCAAGGGATCCGTCGGGCCGGCAGTCGAGGCGCTGGAACGGCTGGGCGATGGCGTGGACGTCCTTGCCCGCCGCCCCTCCGGCTCCACCGAAAATGACGTGCTGATCGTCAGTGTCGGCGCCATGTCCGAGCTGGCCCTGGACGTTTCCAACCGGCTCGGTGCCCAAGGCATCAGCACCACCGTGGTGGACCCGCGCTGGGTACTCCCCGTCCGCCGCTCCATCATTGCGCTGGCCTCGCACCACCGGCTGGTGATCTGCATCGAAGACGGCGTACGGGCCGGCGGCGTCGGCTCCCGCATCCGCCAGGAGATGCGCGCCGCCGGCGTGGACACCGCGCTGAACGAGGTGGGACTTCCCGTCGAATTCCTGGAGCATGGCACCCGCAACCAGGTGCTGGAGCGCGTTGGGCTTACCGCCCAGCAGATTACACACGACGTCGTGGCACAGGTCCTGGGCACGAAGGTACCGTTTGCGCGGCCCCTGCCCGGACAGCAGCACCCCACCACCGGCAGCCTTCCGATCCTGTGAGGGACGAGGATGAACTGAAGTACCCCGCCCCTGCGGGGGAGTCCGGACCGGTTCTGCACACCACCACAACACGCGTCCCCAACGGACTGGAGCCGGGCCACCTGGTGGTCTCCCGGAACCGCAAGTGGAACGGCAAGGCCCACTGGGTGGTGCCCGGGCGGTACCTCGGCGAAGACCAGCACGGCTGGTGGATCTTCCAGGGCACCAACGAGTTCTGTTCCCGCCCCGGCGCCGCCTTCTACACCCGTTCCGACGCCGTCCTTTTGGTACCGCGCGAGGGCGACTGGGTGGCCACGTTCTACGACTCAGCCCATCCTGGCGGTGTCCGTGTCTACATCGACCTTGCGGTGGGCCACGAGTGGACGCGCATCAGGCCCGCCGTGACCGAGTTCCATGTGATTGATATGGACCTGGATGTCATCTGGACCGCAAGCCGCGGGGTCTTCATCGACGACCAGGATGAGTTCGCGGAGCACAGCGTCTCCATGCACTACCCGGAGCGGCTGATCCAGGACATCCAGGCCGCCGCGGACGATCTTTACCATGCAGTCAAGGCGCAGCAAGCGCCGTTCGACGGCACCGACGTCGACTGGTTTACCAAAGGACGCAACATATGAGCGGCATTGTCAGGGTGTACAAGCGCGACGACGAGGGCGCCCTCCAGTTCAGGGAGGCCTGGTTCGACGAGGAGTACTCCCAGTTCGTCATGAATTTCGGTGCCGTGGGGCACCAGAGCAAGACGGAGGAGACCGACGTCCCCGATGCCGCTTCCGCCGACGGCCTCCTGGACGCCTTTGCGGCCCAGTGCGCGGAGGACGGGTACGCCGAGATCCCCAACGAGGAGCAGTTCTGGGTGGTGGCCCAGTTCGCCCTCAAAACCCGGGAAGGCACGGAGCGGGACCGCTACCTGGAGCAAAAGGCCAAGGACGCCCTGATCAGCCACCTGGCATGGCGCGGCCTGGGCACGGTGGAGCGGTCGGAATTCACCGACTACAAGCTCAACGTCTTCTGCCTGTGCCCGGATGTGAACAAGGCAGTTAACGCCATCAAGGTCTGCATCCGCGGTGAGGACCTGGACTTCACCAAGCTCAGCATCGGCGCCGCACCCTACAGCGACCCGGACCATTACAAACTCAAGCACTCAGCCAAGCCCAACAGCAGCTTCAGCCTTTAGGAGACGTCATTGACCAGTTACCGCCGCCTCGGAAAGTCAGGCCTCACCGTCTCCACTGTGGGCCTGGGCTGCAACAACCTGGGCCGGGCACATACCGCCACTGAGTCGCAGGACGCCACCGACGCCGTCGTCCATGCAGCAATCGACGCCGGAATCACCCTGTTCGACGTGGCGGACACCTACGGACGGGAACCCGGCCTCAGCGAGACCATGCTCGGCAAAGCCCTCGGGCGCCGCCGTGGAGACGTGGTCCTGGCAACCAAGTTCGGGATGGATGCCAAGGGCGCCAACGGACCGGACTTCGGTGCCCGCGGCTCCCGGCGGTACATCATCCAGGCGGTGGAGGCCTCGCTTCGGCGGCTGGGTACCGACTGGATCGACCTGTACCAGTTCCACACTCCGGACCCGCTGACTCCCATCGACGAGACCCTGGCGGCGCTGGACACCCTGGTCAGCAGCGGCAAGGTCCGCTACATCGGCCACTCCAACCGCTCGGGCTGGCAGATCGCGCAGGCCGAGTATGTGGCCCGTGAACTGGGGACGGCCCGCTTCATCTCCTCGCAGAACCACTACAACCTCCTGGACCGGCGCGCCGAGCTCGAAGTGACGCCGGCCGCGGAAGAGTTCGGCCTGGGCGTGCTGCCGTACTTCCCGCTCGCCAACGGGCTGCTCACCGGCAAATACGCGCCCGGCCACGCGCCTGAAGGGTCACGCCTCAGCCACACCCGCACCAACCTGGTGAACGACGCCGACTGGGACCAGTTGGGCGAGTTCAGCGCCTTCGCCAAGGAACGCGGCCTGACGGAGATCGAGGTTGCCTTTTCCTGGCTCGCCGCCCAGCCCTCGGTGGCCAGCGTCATCGCCGGCGCCACCAGGCCGGAGCAGGTCAGGCAGAATGCGGAGGCGGCCGACTGGGTTCCAACCGCGGAGGACCTTGCCGTCCTGGACGATATCTTCCCCGCGGTGCCCAAGGTGGCACTCTTCTAGGCCGCCGTGCCCGCCTACCTGCTGGACGTTGATACCGGCATCGACGATGCCCTGGCGCTTGCCTACCTTGCCGCGCTCCCGGACACCGAGTTCGTGGCAGTCACGGCGACGCCGGGCAACGTCGACGCCGACCAGGTGGCCCGCAACACCCTGGCGCTGCTGGAGCTGTGCGGCCGGCCAGGGGTGCAGGTGGCGGTGGGTGCCCGGAAGCCGCTGTCCATCCCGCTGCTCACCACCCCGGAGACCCACGGCCCCCAGGGCATCGGCTACGCGGTGCTGCCTGCACCGTCAGGGCAGCTCAGCCCCCGGAACGCGGTGGACCTCTGGATCGAACATGCCAGGGCCAGGCCGGGCGAGCTCACCGCACTCATAACTGCCCCGCTCACCAATTTCGCCCTGGCATTGCGGCAGGAACCGGAACTTCCCGACCTCCTGGCCAAGGTGGTGATTATGGGCGGTGCCTTCTATCACCAGGGCAACACCACGCCCACGGCCGAGTGGAACACCCATGTGGACCCGCACGCCGCCAAGGAGGTCTATGCGGCGTACCGGGGCCGGCCGCTGGAAAAACTGCCCGTCGTCTGCTCCCTGGACACCACAGAACGCATGGAGCTGCACCCCGCCCACGTCAGGGCACTGGCAGAGGCGGCCGGCGCTTCCGTCCCGGACGCTGGTGCTCCCCGAGGATTCCGAGGGGCTGCCCAGCACCTCTGACAACATGCTGGTCAGGCACCTCTCGGACGCCCTCCGCTTCTATTTCGAGTTCCACCGGCACTACGACCAGGGGTACCTGGCCCACGTCCATGACTTTTTCGCCGCCGGTGTCGCCGCCGGCACGCTCGAGTACACGGCCCGCCCCGCCACTGTCGACGTCGAAACCGACTCACCGCTCCTGGCGGGAACCACCGTGGCCGACTTCCGCGGGCTCTGGGGCGCACCCCCCAACGCCCGGATCGTGTCCGCCAACAACCCGGAACAGGCCTTTGGCGAGCTGGTGTCCGCCGTCGGGAAGCTGGCGCGCCGCATGGGAAAACCCTAGTGGGATAGTCCGGGCGGGATAAATTGCGGAGCCGGCTCACGGCTGATCCTGTGTAGGACGCTGCCCCGAGAATGGCCGGTAGAATAGGCTCCGGACCGGCCCGGCGCAGTCGCCGCCGGCTGCTGCCGAGGTGACATAGGCAGCCATCTTCCCGCCCGGTACTGCCGGGACACTGCCTGCACCCAAAGGAACATTCCCCATGTCATCGCCCTCTTTGACGCTTCCGCCACAGGAACGCCGCCCGGTCCGGCGCCGGTTGCTGGAAATCCTCGGCGCCCTGGCCATCGCCGCCACCTACCTCTACCTGGTGCTCAACCAGCCGGCAGACATCACCGGAGGCCCGGGCAGCGCGTCGGCCCTCATCGCCCTCACCGGCTTCCTGGCCGGGGCGGTCCTGCTGATCGCCGCCGTCCTGCCCACCTTGCCGGCGTCCACCCTTGTGCTGATTCCGGTGGCACTGGTCCTGAACATCGTGCTGGGCCAGTTCGTCGGCAGCACGCTGGTGCCCTTCTACCTGGACGCCATCGGTACCGTGCTGATCGCCGTCCTCGCCGGTCCGGCAGCCGGTGCAGCCACCGGGGCCCTCAGCAGCATCGTCTGGTCCTTCTTCAACCCCACGGTGCTGCCGTTCGCCGCCGGCGCCGCCCTCATCGGATGCCTGGCAGGACTGGCAGCCCGCTACGGCCTCTTCCGCCGTTTCTACCTGGCTCCGGTCGCCGGCTTCGTCACCGGCATCATCGCGGGCGTGGTGTCCGCGCCAGTGGCGGCCTTCGTCTTCGGCGGGACCTCCGGCGTTGCCACGGGCGCGATCGTGAGCGCGTTCCGGGCCATGGGCGATACCCTCCTGGCCGCCATCACCAAGCAGGCATTGATCTCGGATCCCATGGATAAGGCGATCGTGTTCACGATCGTGGCCGTCCTGGTCTATGCGCTGCCCCGCCGGGCACGCCAGCAGTTCCCCTTCATCCGGCGCCACCGGGTGCTGGCCGGCAACACCCCGGAAGCAAACGCCGGGCAGGCTACTGTCGCGGCCGGCAGCGGTCCGGCGGCGAAGATGCAGGCGGAAGCTGCCGTGCGGGATCAGGCCAACGGGACCGCACCCGCGGCAGGCCACACATCGCATGGGTCAGCCCCGAAGGACTGACCGGACCCCGTGACAGCATTCCGGGCCGGCAGGACGGCCCAAACCAGGCGGGGCCGGCTTAATCCCCTGACCTGGCTTGCGGCTGCCGGCAGCACGGCGGCCATCACGACGGCGGCCGCAAGCTGGCAGCTGTCCGTGGCCGTGGTTGCCGCGTGCCTTTGCCTGTCGCTGGCAGGCGGCACGGGCCGCCGGGTGCTGCCGGCCGCCGCAGCAGTCCTGGTCCCGCTGGGACTGTCACTGCTGGTGCTGCACGGACTGTTCTTTCCGGAGGGTCGGACCGTCCTGGCAGAGTGGGGACCTGCCCGGGTCACAGCAGAAGGCCTGGGCTTCGCGGGGCAGCGGATCCTGCTGCTGGCCGCCGTTGTCATGGCCCTGCTGCTGTTCTCCTTCAGCGTCAGTGTTCCTGACCTCGTTGCGGCGTTATCCGCCCGCGGCGTGCAGGGCCGGTTCGCTTTCGTGCTGGCCTCCACGCTGACCCTGCTGCCTGCCATCGCGGCGCGCGCACACCGGATCCGGCAGGCCCAGGAATCCCGCGGGCTGGTGGTCTCCCCCGGCCTGGCATCCAGGATCGCGGCGTTCCGGGTGCAGGCCGTTCCCCTTGTCCTGTCCCTTATCGAGGACGCCGGCACCAGGGCGGCCGCCTTGGAAGCCCGGGGACTGAGCAATGCCGGTCCGCGGACCAGCTACCGGGAGGTTCCTGATTCCGGCCCGCAACGGACGGCGCGTGCAGTCCTGGTGCTGGCGGCCCTGGCAGCGGTGGTTCTCCGCCTGGTGCAGGCAGGCGCGGGTGGCTGAGCACATGGTCACGGGCGGCCCCTTGAAACCTGGCAGTAACAGCAATGCAGGCAATGACAGTGATGCAGGTAATGACAGCAATGCAGGCAATGCCAGCAATGCCAGTAATGCTTGCAATGCAGGCAATGCAGGCAATGCCAGCAATGCCTGTAATGCTTGCAATGCAGGCAATGCAGGCAATGACAGTGATGCCGGTAATGGAACTGCGCCTGTGCTCGCAGCCGGGATCCGGCGCTTCACCTTCCACGACGGGCACGCCCCGGCCCTGCATGACCTTGCAGTTTCCTTTCCGCCGGGCTCCTTCACGGCCGTCCTCGGCGCTTCCGGGAGCGGCAAGTCCACCCTGGGCCGCCTCCTGGCAGGCTGGCTGCCGCCGGGCGGCTACGGAACCCTGTCGGGCTTCCTTGAGTTGGACGGCACGCGGCTGGAGTTCGACGGCGGCCAGGGGGACCCGCGGATCAACCCGGCCGGGTGGGGCCGCCAGGTGGGCTTCGTCCCGCAGGACCCCGCCACCGTCCTGTCCACCGTCCGGGCAACGGTGGCGGAGGAGCTGGCGTTTGGCTTGGAAAACGCCGGGGTGGAGCGCGGCAACATGGTGGCGGCCGTGGAGCGCACCGCTGGCCTGCTGGGACTCGCCAGCCTGCTGGACCAGGACCCGGCACGGCTCTCTGGCGGCCAGCAACGCCGCCTGGCCATTGGCTGCGCGATCATCGCCGGGCCCCCGGTACTGGTCATGGATGAGCCCTTCGCCTCCCTGGACGCGGCAGGGATCAAGGAGCTTGCGGCCCTGGTACGTGACCTCCTGAAGCGCGGCACCGCCGTCGTGATCCTCAGCCAGACGGTGGATCCGCTGCTGCAGGAGGCGGACACCTGGGTGGTGCTGTCGGACGGTACGGCCACCGCAAGCGGGCCACCTGCCGGCCTGGACACGGGATCGCTGCCGCCGGCCATCCGCCGCCCTGGTTCCCTGCCGGCTGGGACGCCGCCACTTGGGACGCCGCCACCTCCGCAGGCTGCGGCGGTAGAACCGGGGCCGCCCGCCCTGCAGCTGCAAGGCGTGTCCTTCGGGTACGCGGTGCCGGCCCGGGGCAGGAAACGCCGGAAAGCAGCGGCACAGGACGCCCGGACCCTGGTGCTGGAGGACATTAACTTAGCCGTCCAGCCGGGTGAGATCGTGGCGGTCACCGGACCCAACGGTGCCGGAAAATCCACCTTCCTGCGGCATCTCAATGGCCTGCTGCGTCCCACGTCCGGGAGTGTTGCAGTCCGCGGCACCGACATCGCCGGAGCTCCGGTGGGAACGACCGCGGCCTCGGTGGGCCTGCTGTTCCAACAGCCGCGTGATCAGTTGTTTGAACGGACCGTGCTCCGGGAGGTCGGCTTCGGGCTGGACCGCCTGGTGGGCCCGGCAACGGCGAAGGAACGAGCCGCCGCAGCCCTGGCCGCTGTGGGCCTGGCTGGCGCGGCTGACGATCACCCGGCCGAGCTTCCGGCCTCCGCCCAGCGCCTCCTGGCCCTGGCCACCGTCCTGGCGCGCAGGCCGGTGGTCCTGGCGCTTGATGAACCCACTGTGGCTCTGGACGGGGACGGGCTGGCCCTGCTCGACGCCGCCGTCCGCTCGGCAGCGGCGGAGGGCGCCGCCGTCGTGCTTGTCACCCATGACCTGGGCTACGCACGTTCGGCGGCGCACCGCATCCTGGCCCTCGACGGCGGACGGCTGGTGCCGGCCTAACCGTCCCTGCCCATCTGTCTGCGCGGCATTCCCCTCGGGGTCCGGCCTACTGCTGCGGCTGGCCGTCCGCCGGGGACGCGACGCCGGGCGCCAGGAAACGCTTACCGTTGATCCGCTCGGCGGCGCCCACCCGGTCAAGGTACGGCGTGATGCCGCCCAGGAACATCGGCCAGCCCGCACCAAGGATCATGCAGAGGTCAATGTCCTCAGGCCCGGCCACGACGCCCTCGTCCAGCATCAGGCCGATTTCCTCGGCCAGGGCATCCTGGACGCGGCGCAGCACCTGCTCTTCGGTGGAAGGCGTGGTGCCGAAGGACATCAGCTCGAGCGTGGAGGCCGGGACGGCGCGGGAACCGTCGGGGCTGTTTTCCCAGAGCGCCTTGACGTTGTTGTCGATGAGCTTTTTCAGGTTGGCGGAGACTGGGAAGCGGTCGCCGAAAGCGGTGTGCAGCGATTCCTGGACGTGCTGGGCCACGGGAAGGCCAACCATGGCCAGCAGCGTGAATGGGCTCATGGGAAGGCCCATGGGCCGCAGCGCGTTGTCCGCCACGTCTGCCGGGGTCCCTTCGTCGAACGCGGCCGTCACTTCCCCCATGAGCCGGAGCAGGATGCGGTTGACCACGAACGCAGCGGCGTCCTTGACCAGCACGCCGGTTTTCTTCAGGGCTTTCGCAAGCTCGAAAGCGGTGGCCAGCACGGCGTCATCGGTCCGCGGGGCGCGGACGATCTCCAGCAGCGGCATGACGGCCACCGGGTTGAAGAAGTGGAAACCCACCAGCCGCTCAGGGTGCTGCAGGTCGGCGGCCATTTCCGTCACAGAGAGGGATGACGTGTTGGTGGCCAGGACGCACTCCGGCGCAACAATCCCTTCGAGTTCGGCGAACACCTGCTTCTTGATGTGGAGTTCTTCGAAGACGGCCTCGATCACGAAGTCAGCATCCGCGAAGGCTTCCTTGGACACCGATCCGGTGACCAGCGCCTTGGTGCGGTTGGCTGCGTCCTGGCTGACGCGCCCCTTGGCCAGCAGCTTGTCCACCTCGGCATGGACGTAGGCAACGCCCTTGTCCACGCGCGCCTGGTCGATGTCGGTCAGGACCACCGGTACCTTCAGCTGCCGGGCGAAGAGCAGCGCCAGTTGGCCCGCCATGAGCCCGGCACCGACGACACCTACCTTGGTGACGGGGCGGGCCAGCTTGCGGTCGGGGGCGCCGGCCGGGCGCTTGGCGCGCTTCTGCACCAGGTCCAGGAAGGCGTAGACGGTGGAGCGGAACTCGTCCGTCTGCATGAGGTCGGCCAGCGTTGCGCATTCCAGCGCGGCGGATTCCGCGGCTGTCATGGTCCGGTTGGCCTCGAGGAGTTCCAGGACCTTGGCGGGGGCGGGGGAGGCGTTGGAGGTCTTGCCTTCAACGAACTTCCGGCCGGCGTCAACGGCCGCGGTCCAGCGGGCTGCGCTGTCCGGGGCGGAGGGGTCGACGGCGTTGGGCCGCTCCGGGACGACGTCGCCGGAGATGATTTCCGCGGCCCAGGCAAGCGATTGTTCCAGGAAGTCGGCGGGTTCGAAGACGGCGTCGGCGATGCCCATGCGGAAGGCCTGGGCGCCGGAGAGGGTCCGGTTGTTGCTCAGCGGGTTCTCGATCATGACCTTGACGGCATTTTCCGGACCCACAAGGCGGGGAAGGATGTAGACGCCGCCCCAGCCGGGCACCAGGCCAAGGAAACCTTCGGGCAGCGCCAGGGCGCCCGCACCGGTGGACACGGTGCGGTAGGTGGACTGCAGGGCGATTTCGAGGCCCCCACCGAGGGCTGCGCCGTTGATGAAGGCGAAGCTGGGGACGCCCAGGTTAGCCAGGGTGGCGTAGACGTCATGGCCCAACTGCGCCATCCACAGTCCGTGCTCGCGCTTCTCCAGCGACTTCACCGCGGAAAGATCGGCTCCAGCCACCAGGTAGTGCGGCTTGCCGGTGACGCCGACGCCCACGATTTCGCCCCGCGCGGCACGGTCCCGCAGGCCCTCCAGCACGGTGCCCAGCTCCACCAGGGTGTTGGGTCCCAGTGTGGTGGGCTTGGTGTGGTCCAGGTCGTTGTCCAGGGTGACCAGGGCGAAGGTGCCCGGGCTTGGTTTCCCTGCCGTGCCGGGGAGGGTGATGTCCTGCACGTAGGAGTGGGTCACGGTTTCGTTGGGGAAAAGGTCGGCCAACTTGCGGAAATCTGCGGCGCTCATGCCAGGGCTCCTTCGGAAACGTCAGCGGCGGCGGAAACATCAGCGGCGGTGTGGCCGGAGGGGTTTCCACTGTAGTCGGGGTGGTGCGGGTTTTCCCAGATCACGGTGCCGCCCATGCCCAGGCCCACGCACATGGTGGTGATTCCGTACCGGACGGTGGGATCTTCCTCGAACTGGCGGGCCAGCTGGATCATCAGCCGGACGCCGGAGGAAGCGAGCGGGTGGCCCACGGCGATGGCGCCGCCGTACCGGTTGACCCGGGGGTCGTCGTCGGCGATGCCGTAGTGGTCCAGGAAGCTCAGGACCTGGACGGCGAACGCCTCGTTGATTTCGAACAGGCCGATGTCGTCGATGCCCAGTCCCGCGTTCTGCAGCGCCTTCTCGGTGGCCGGCACGGGGCCGATGCCCATGACTTCCGGCTCCACGCCTGCGTAGGCGTAGCTGACCAGCCGCATCTTCACGGGCAGGCCCAGCTCTGCGGCGGTGTCGGAGGATGCCAGGACGGCTGCGGTGGCGCCGTCATTGAGGCCGGCCGCGTTCCCGGCAGTGACCCGGCCGTGGGCGCGGAAGGGGGTGCGAAGGGCAGCGAGGTCGTCGACCGTGGTGCCGGGCCGGGGAGGTTCGTCCTTGCTGTGGACGGTCCAGCCCTCGCCGGGCTTGCGGGCAGCGACGGGAACCAGGTCCGGCTGGATCCGGCCATCCTGGTAGGCGGCTGCCAACTTGTCCTGGGAGGCCACCGCGTAGGCGTCGGTGCGCTGCTTGGTGATGGCCGGAAAACGGTCGTGCAGGTTTTCTGCCGTGTTGCCCATGTTCAGGGCCGCCGGATCAACCAGGCGTTCGGACATGAACCGCGGGTTCGGGTCCGCTCCGGAGCCCATGGGGTGGTGGCCCATGTGTTCCACGCCGCCGGCGATCACCACGTCGTAGGCGCCGAAGCCGATGCCACCTGCCGTCGTGGTGACGGCGGTCATGGCCCCGGCGCACATGCGGTCGATGGCGAAGCCGGGGACCGTGCGGGGGAGGCCTGCCAGCAGCGCGGCGGTCCGGCCCAGGGTGAGGCCCTGGTCGCCGGTCTGGGTGGTGGCGGCGATGGCCACCTCGTCGATCCGTTCCGGCGGAAGGGACGGGTTGCGGCGCAGCAGGCCGCGGATGCATTTCACGATCAGGTCGTCGGCCCGGGTTCCGGCGTAGATTCCTTTCTCGCCGGCCCTGCCGAAGGGTGTGCGGACGCCGTCCACAAAGACGACGTCGCGGACAGTGCGCTGGGATGCGCCGCTTCCGTGCTGGCTCACGTGTAACTCCTCATCGAGACGTAACGCGCCGGGCGCATGCCGGAGGCGGCAGCGGCCTGACGTGGGTCACCTCGATGTTACTCGTGAGTAACTTAGCAAGCAAGGGCTGGAATCGGCGGAGTTACTGGCCGCTGGCTGCGGTGGCTGCCTTCGACTCCTTGGGCGGCAGCGGCTGCGGGTCCAGGAAGGCACCCGCGATCAGGGGAGCAGAGAGTTCCACCTGCCACTTCCGGGCACCGAGCGTGAGCAGCTCGGCCGAAATCGACTCTTCCGTGACCTCCGCCGGGGGCCGCCAGGCCACCCGCCGCAGGTAGTCGGGCGTCAGGAGGTTTTCCAGCGGCAGGTCCAGTTCCTCAGCCTTGGCCTGGAGCAAGGGCCGGGCCGTGGCCAGGCGGGCGGCGGCTTCCGGATCACGGTCCGCCCAGACCCGCGGAGGGGGCGGTGCGTTGGTGGCCAGGTGCAGCGGCGGCAGTTCCTCGAGCGTGCGGGCTGTGGAGATGCAGCGCAGCCAGCGGGGAGCTTCACGCTGGGCGGCGCGCCCATGGAAACCCTTGGTGGTGAGCAGCTGCGGAACCGTGGCGGGCATGGCCTTTGCCGCCGCAACGAGGGCGGAATCGGGAAGCAGCCTGCCGGGGGCCACGTCACGCTTTTGCGCCAGTGCATCGCGTTCCAGCCAGAGCTCGCGGACGGCGGCCAGCTGGCGACGGTCCCGGATCTGGTGCAGGCCGGACGTCTTGCGCCACGGGTCCACCCGCGGGGGAGCGATGCCCGCGGCCAGGATGGCTGCGAATTCCTGCTCGGCGTACTCCAGTTTCCCGTTGGCCTGCAGCAGCTCGATGAGTTCCTCGCGCAGTTCGGCCAGGACTTCGACGTCCAGTGCGGCATAGCGCAGCCACGGCTCCGGGAGGGGCCGGGTGGACCAGTCCGCGGCGGAGTGTTCCTTGGCCAGCCCGAACCCCAGCAGCTGCTCGATGACTGCGGCCAGGCCCACGCGGGGCAGTCCGGCCAGCCGCGCGGCGAGTTCGGTGTCGAAGAGTTTGTCCGGCCACATGCCCAGCTCGGAAAGGCAGGGCAGGTCCTGGCTGGCGGCGTGCAGGATCCATTCGACGCCGCGCAGGGCGTCGTTGATGATGTCCAGGTTCCCGAACGGCTCGGGGTCGATCAGCCAGGTGCCGGCCCCCTCACGCCGTATCTGCACCAGGAAGGCGCGCTGGCCGTAGCGGAAACCGGAAGCACGCTCGGCGTCCACGCCGGCGGGTCCGGTCCCGGCGGCGATGGCGGCAGCGCACCGCTCCAGGCCGGACTGGGTTTCGATGACCAGCGGGACGCCCTCCCGGGGAGCGTCAAGGTCGATGATTTCGGGGATGGGGCTGTCGAAGCCCTCCACCGTGATGTGGGGTGCGGCAGCAGCAGCCGGGACGCCGGCTGTGGTGTTTTCCGGAGTGTTTAGGGTCATGATGCCCCCAGTTTACCGGCCGGTACCGTAACCGTTCGGCTGGCTTCGGCGCCGGGGCGGGAGCGCAGTGACCCCGTCGGGCAGCGGCGGGAGCCCGGCGAAGGTACACACCATGTCGGACCACGCCTCAAGGTGGGCCTGGACGTCGGAAGAATCCGGGGTCCAGGAGGCACGGAGTTCGATGTCGATCGATCCCGGGCGTTCCGCAAGGGTGCCGAAGCTTTCGGAGAGGACCCGGGTGGCGGTCCCGCCCGCCGCCCGGTAGCCGGCATTGTGGTTCTCCAGCGCCTCCACCAGCCAGGTCCACGCCACTGTCCCCAGCATCTGGTCGTTGCCCATCTCCGGTTCCAGCTCGGCCCGGATGTAGGTGACGATGCGGAACTCCCCGTCCCACACGGCCGAGCCCTCCGGATCGTGAAGGAGGATGAAGCGCCCCGTGGCAAGTTCCGTTTCGTCCTCATCGGACGCTGGGGTGGCTGTTCCGGAGGCAGCAGCGAAGGCCAGCGCCGCCGGCCCGTGCATGGGGGTGGCAGGGGTACCGGCGCTGGGCGCCATCACTTCGGCGCCCAGCGCGACGGCGAAAGGAGCCAGGCGGGCAGGGGCAGGAATCTCCGCGAGGCGCAGTTCCTTGCGGCACCGGGCTTTCCTGAGGGTTCCCAGGGCATGGAGAAAATCCGGGGGAACCTGGTCAAGTGCGTTCACCTTGGCAGATTACGGTGCGGGGCGGGGCGGGACAGGAAGGCTCGCCGTCGGCGGACGGTCAGCCGGCCTGCCCGTCCCGGTAATCCCGAAGTTCGTGGCGGATCGCGGCGGCAAAGGCATCAACATCCTCCTCCGTGGTGTCAAAGGAACACATCCACCGGACTTCCCCTGTGGCTTCGTCCCAGTCGTAGAAGCGGAAGGAACTGCGCAGCCTGTCCGCGATGCCGGGCGGCAGGATGGCGAAGACGCCGTTCGATTCGGTCTTCTGGGTGGGCCGGACGCCGTCGATGCTGTCCACGGCGGCACGCAGCCGGGCGGCCATGGCATTGGCGTGCGAGGCCGACCGCAGCCACAGGTCGCCTTCCAGCAGGGCGATGAACTGGGCCGACATGAACCGCATCTTGGAGGCAAGCTGCATGTCCATCTTGCGCAGGTAGACCAGGCCGTGCGCCGCCTCGGGGTTCAGCGCCACCACCACCTCGCCGAAGAGCAGGCCGTTCTTGGTGCCGCCGAAGGACAGGATGTCCACCCCGGCGTCCCTGGTGAAGGCGCGCAGGGGCACACCGAGGTGGGCAGCCGCGTTGGCCAGCCGGGCGCCGTCCATGTGCAGCTTCATGCCTTTGGCGTGCCCGTGGTCGGCAATGGCGCGAACCTCTTCGGGCGTGTAGCAGGTGCCCAGCTCGGTGGTCTGGGTGATGGAGACGGCCAGCGGCTGGGCGCGGTGTTCGTCGCCCCAGCCCCAGGCCTCCCGGTCGATCAGTTCGGGGGTGAGCTTTCCATCCGGCGTGGGAACGTGCAGGAGCTTGAGGCCGCCGATGCGTTCGGGGGCCCCGTTCTCATCCATGTTGATGTGGGCGGTAGAGGCGCACACCACGGCACCCCAGCGGGGGAGCAGGGACTGCAGTGACAGGACGTTCGCGCCGGTGCCGTTGAAGACCGGGAAGCATTCGATGCCAGGGCCGAAGTGCTCAACCATCAGTTCCTGCAGCCGGGCGGTGTAGTCGTCTTCGCCATAGGAGACCTGGTGCCCTTCATTGGCCGCGGCAAGGGCGGCCAGGACTTCGGGGTGCACGCCGGAATAGTTGTCCGAGGCAAAGCCGCGCACGCTGGGATCGTGCAGCCGCAACGCCGCGCCGGTTTCTACTGTTGTCGTCATAGGGTTGCTCACGCTTTCAGTCTAGGTACAGTCACGGCGGTCAGTCCGCCAGCCGCAGGCGTGCACCGTTGAGCTCGGTGGACGGAGCGCCGAAAAGCCGGACGACGGCGGCAGCCAGGTCAGCGACGTCCGTCGCCCCCGGGAACTTCCGCTCGGGGTGGGCGCGGCGGAGTTCGTCGTCCACCAGGGCTTTGACCACCAGCACGGTGGCGGCCGCGTTGCCGCCGCCGGCTTCGGAGATTCGGCGGAAGCCGTCCGCCATGGCCATGGTCCAGGCTTCCGCCGCAGCTTTCGCCGCCACGTAGCTGGCCACCGCTGCGGCGGGCTTGTCCACTGCTGTGGAGGACACCATCGCGAACCGTCCGGCGGTGGAGGCGGCAATATCGTCGAAGAAGACGCGCGATACGTTCCGCAGCGTGGTGACGGCGCCGCGTTCCAGGAAGTCCCAGTCGTCATCGGACTGGTCAGAAATTCCCTTGGCCCCGCGCCAGCCGCCCACCAGATGGATGACGGCATCCACCGACCCGAAGGTCACGCTGAGCTGCTCCCGGAGCTGCCGCACGCCGTCGAAATCCGCGAGGTCGCACGTGAAGGGGGTGACGCCGTCGCCCGCCTCCTTCGCCGCGGCCCTGATCCTGGCCTGGTCGGAGCCCACTGTGGCCACTCGATGCCCTGCGGAGGCGAGGGCGCGGGCCACGGCGATTCCGGACGCGCCGCTGCCGCCGGTCACCAGGACACGGGCCGGCTTGGACCCGGTCACCGTGCCTGTCACAGTGCGGAGCGGCCGGTAATGCCGGCGGTGGACTCAATGACCGGGCGCATTTTCTTCTCCAATGCCTCGTAGAACATGGACAGCGGGAATTCGTCATCCAGGACCTGGTCCGTGAGGCCGCGGGGTGTTCCCGCCAGCGGCAGCGCGTCGGGGCCCTTGGCCCACACGGAGGCCGGGTTGGGTGTGACGGTAGCCGACACCAGCTGGTAGGCCGCCAGCCAATGGGCGGTCTTGGGCCGGTCGATGGAACGCCAGTACAGTTCATCGATGCCGGCTCCCAAAGCGATGACGGCGTCCGCCACCTCATCCCAGTCGATGGTAAGCCGCGTGTCCGTCCAATGCAGCACGTGCTGCTGGTGCAGCCAGGCGAAGAGGAGCTGACCGCCCAGGCCGTCATAGTTGCGGACCCGGCTGCCGGTAATGGCGAAGCGGAAGATGCGGTCGAAGATGATGGCGTACTGCACCAGCTTCGCGTGCCGCCGGGTTTCGGGGTCGGCGTCGTCGTCCTTTTCGATCCGGACCGACTCGCGGAAAGCGGTGAGGTCGCAGCGCAGTTCCTCCAGCGAGTACAGGAAGTAGGGCATCCGCTGCTTGATCATGAAGGGGTCGAACGGCAGGTCTCCGCGCATGTGCGTCCGGTCGTGGATCAGGTCCCACATCACGAACGTTGCCTCGGTGAGGTCCTGGTCCGCGAGCAGTTCCGCGGCTCCCTCCGGCAGCTCCAGCGAGGTGATCTCCGCGGCGGCTTTAAGGACACGGCGGAACCTTGCGGCTTCGCGGTCGGCGAAGATGGCGCCCCAGGTGAAGGTGGGGGTCTGGCTGACGGCCACCGTCTCGGGAAACAGGACGGCGGAGTTGGTGTCGTAGCCGGGGGTGAAGTCGACGAAGCGGATGGGCACGAACAGCTTGTTCGAGTATTCGCCGGCCTCAAGCCCTGCGATGAACTCCGGCCAGATGACCTCGACCAGCACGGCCTCCACCAGGCGGTTGCTGCTGCCGTTTTGGGTGTACATGGGGAAGACCACCAGGTGCTGCAGGCCGTCGTGGCGCTGCTCCTGGGGCTGGAACGCCAGCAGGGAAGACAGGAAGTCCGGCACGGCGAAGCCGCCGGCTGCCCAGGCTTCGAAGTCTGCGCAGGCGGCTTGGAGGTAGGCGGCGTCATGCGGGAAGGCGGGGGACAATGCCCTGATTGCGGTGACGATGGTGTCCACATGCCCGGCTGCTGCCGCGTGGTGGGCGCGCTCGGGAACGGATCCGTCCTGGACCTGGAGGGCCTGCAGTGCCGTGGCGGCGGCCTTGAGCCGGAGCCAGTCGAGGTTCTGTGCGGAAATCCCGGTGACCGCGGTGGTCAGCATCTCTGTCATCGTCGGCTGCCTTTCTGGTTGCTTGCGTCTCTTTGGCGAGCGTAACAAGCAACCAGAACGACTTATGCCCACAGGGCGCATGAGTAAGAAAGACTTAGTCTCGGTGTGAGCCCGGATGGAATGAGACCAGCCCCCGGCTGTGGGAACAACGCACGGGGGCTGGCTTGCGGTACTGCGCTCAGTTGTGTCGGCGGGCTAGCTCTGGGACCCGCTTCCGGCGTCATCCGTGCTGTCATCCTTGCTGACCAGCCGGAGGGAAACGGAGTTGATGCAGTAGCGCTGGTCGGTGGGCGTGCCATAGCCCTCGCCCTCAAAGACGTGGCCCAGGTGGGAGTCGCAGGACCCGCACCGCACTTCGATCCGCTCCATGCCCAGGGTCCGGTCGTGGATGTAGCGGACGTTCCCCTCGGCCAAGGGAGCCCAGAAGGAGGGCCAGCCGCAGTGGGAGTCGAACTTCTCATTGCTGGTGAACAGTTCGGCGCCGCAGGCCCGGCACTGGTAGACGCCCTCGGTGTGGGTATCCCAGTACTCGCCGGTGTAAGGCCGTTCGGTGCCGGCCTGCCGGAGGACGTGGTATTCCTCCGGGGTCAGTTCCTCCCGCCACTGGGCATCGGTTTTCTCGACGGCGCGCCCAGGGGTGGTGCTTTCCTGGCCGCCGCCAACCGTGTCCGTTGCCTTGTTACCGAAGATGCTGTTTCCAAAGATGCTCATAGCATTCCCAACGCTCAGGAGTCGCCGATAAATCCCGAGCCGGCGTACAGATGCAGCACAGGGACGCCGAGCTGGTCCTGGGCCTTGTTGGCCCAGTCCGTGTGGAAGGTATCGGCCACGGCGTGCGGCCTGGTGATCACCACGGCCTGGGACGCCCCGGTCTCCCGGACCTTCGCCACCAGGCTGTCCACGGCCCTGCCGTCCACCACCTGGCCGGTTACGCCGGAACCCAGTCCCGCCAGCGCCGCGAGTGAGGCCGTAAGGGTTTCGTCCGCCTGTGCGCCTTCGACGACGGCGTCCGGGTTGCGTGCCGCGAGGTCCCGGAATGCCTTGGCAACGTCCAGCAGGGACAGGTTTTCAAGGAAGTCCACCAGCAGGTGCCGCTCCGTGTTGGCCGGCACCAGGACCAGCAGGGGGCTGTCCCCGCCATCCACCAGCCGTTCAATATTAAGGCGGTCTTCCGCGCCCAGTGGTTCTTCGGTCAGGATGACGATGGGATCACTCATGGCCTTAGCCTAGCGCCGGTGGGGGACGCCCGCACCGCGCTCCCGGTGCACACCCGCAAGCCGTGCGGCGACGTGCCGGTCCCGCCCTGGAATGCGGGTATCGGCCGCAGGGCCGGTAAGAATAGTCCCATGGCACCTTTCCGGCGAGCGAGCCCTGCAATGACTGCACCCACCCGGGACTCCGGCGGAATGTCGCCGGGGGCAAAATGGGCTATCGGCGGGGCCATCGCCGGCGGCTCGGTGGCAGGCCTGCTGGGGGCAGGGTCCTCCGCGCTCGCCGTCTACTTTGCCCGCCGCGTGATCACCCCTGCCCGGCAGCGCGCGGCGGACAAGGAAGTGCTGGCCGTGATCCGGGACGGCCAAAAACAGCAGCTGATCCTGGCTGCGGACGATGACACCACGGTGGATGGGGTCTACGGGTTCTTTTTCGACGGCGGCAAGGGCCACGCCCGGATCGGCCGCATCGTTTCCTACTCGCCTGCCGAGCGGACGGTCCTGCGCGAGGTGGAGGCCGTCTACAGCGGTGACCTCTCCGCCGCCCGCTGGGGGTGGTGGAGCGGCGCTATCCACCCGGACCCGGCCGCCGTCGGAATTCCTGCCGAAGATGTGCTGATTCCCGTTGAGCGGGGCGAGGCGCCCGCCTGGCTGGTCCGTGCCAAAGGAATGGCCCGCACGTGGGCCATCATGGTGCACGGGCGCGGTGCCACCCGGCAGGAGGTCCTCCGGGCAGTGGGCCCGGCCCTGGAGCTGGGACTGACCAGCCTGCTGGTGTCCTACCGGAACGACGGACTTGCGCCGTCGGCCGACGACGGACGGTACGGGCTGGGCTCCACGGAATGGCAGGACATTGAGGCTGCCATCGAATACGCACTGGCCCAGGGCGCCGAAGAAGTGGTGCTGTTCGGCTGGTCCATGGGAGGAGCCATCTGCCTGCAGACAGCAGACCTCTCCCGGTACCGGCACCTGATCCGGGCCATGGTGCTCGACGCGCCGGTCATCGACTGGGTTACGGTCCTGGCGCACCACGCGCAGCTGAACCGGATCCCGTCGCTGGTGGGCAGGTACGGGCAGCTAATGCTTGGCCATCCGCTGGGGCGCAGGCTCACCGGGCTGTCCGCGCCGGTGGACCTGAAGGTCATGGACTGGGTGTCCCGGGCCGTGGAGCTGCGCACGCCCACCCTCATCATCCACAGCGTTGATGATGAGTACGTACCGTATGGACCCTCCGCGCTGCTGGCCGAGCGGAACCCGGAGATGGTGACGTTCGAAACGTTCAACCATGCCCGCCACACCAAGGAATGGAACGTGGATCCCGAACGCTGGGAACGGCTGGTGAAGGCCTGGCTGCGTCAACAACTGGCGCCACGGCTCGACCCGGGTTCGAGGCCCCTTCCGGAAGCACCGGCCCACCGCACTGCAGCGGGGGCGTGACGTGGCGAAACCGCGTGGAACCGGCGCAGTCATTGACCGGGGACGGCTCCTGGCGGCGGAGCTCCCGCAACTAGTAGCGGCCGCAGCAGGCAGGCCAACGCAGGCGTCCCATGCCCCCTTTGACGGCACGCTGGTAGGCGAAGTACCGGTATGCACCACGGCCGACGTCGGCGCCGCCGTAGACCGCGCCCGGAAGGCACAGCACCAATGGGCGGGCCTCCCGGCTGGTGAACGCCGGGCGGTAGTCCGGCGTTTCCGGGAGCTGCTGCTGGTCCGGGAGCAGGACATCCTGGACATGGTGCAGGCTGAGAGCGGCAAGTCCCGGCTGAGCGCCTTCGAGGAGTTGGCGGACGTTGTCCTGACGGCAAACTATTACGAGCGCAGCGCCGAAAAGCACCTGAAGCCGCGCCCCCGGAAGGGCGCCGCCCCCGTCCTGACCCGCACCACCGAATACCGCGTGCCCAAGGGCGTGGTAGGTGTCATCAGCCCGTGGAACTATCCGTTGACCCTTGCGGTCTCCGACGCCCTACCAGCCCTCCTGGCCGGAAACGGCATCGTCCTGAAGCCGGATTCGCAAACGCCCTTTACGGCCCTGCTGATGCTCAAACTGCTCCGCCAGGCCGGCCTGCCCGCGGATCTCTTCCAGATCGTCACCGGCCCCGGCACCGCAATCGGCCCTGCCTTGATTGAGCGCGTCGACTTCCTGATGTTCACCGGCTCCTCCCAGACCGGCAAGACGGTGGCCAGGCAGTGCGGTGAGCGGCTGATCGGCTACTCGGCCGAACTCGGCGGCAAGAACCCCATGCTGGTGCTAGCCGACGCGGATGTGGCCAAAGCCGCCAGCGGCGCAGTGCACGCCTGTTTTTTCAATTCCGGGCAGCTGTGCGTCAGCATCGAACGGATCTACGTCCACGCCGATGTGTACGACAGCTTCCTGGCGGCATTCACAGCCGACGTGAAGGCAATCCGGATGGGTGCGGGACCGGACTGGGACATCGGCATGGGGTCCCTCATCAGCGCCGCGCAGGTGGAACGGGTGGACCGCCACGTCCAGGACGCAGTGGCCAGAGAGAGGTCACAACTGCTCGCCGGCGGACGGCGGAGGCCGGACCTCGGGCCGTTGTTTTACGAACCTACTGTCCTGGCCGGGGTCACTCCGGACATGCTCCTCGCCCGGGAGGAGACGTTCGGACCTGTTGTTGCGGTCTACCGGGCAGCGGACGACGACCAGGCCGTGGCACTTGCCAACGATTCCGACTTCGGGCTGAACGGCAGCGTATGGTCCGCCCGCCGCGGGGAAGAGGTGGCCCGCCGGCTCCTGACCGGCACCGTCAACGTCAATGAAGGCTACGCCGCCACGTGGGCCTCCCACGATGCGCCCATTGGCGGGATGAAGGACTCCGGCGCCGGCCGCCGCCACGGCCGGGAGGGGATCCTGAAATATACCGAGCCGCAAACCATTGCCGTGCAGCGGCTGCTCCGGGTGGCGCCCCCTCCCGGCATGTCCAACAGGACTTATGCACGGATCATGAAAGCTGCAATCACGCTGATGGGCCGCTTTCCCCGAAACCGGTAATCCGCAGACAGGCACGGGTAAACCCGGCCGCCGGATGGCGGTGCGGCGGTAGCGCGTGGTGCCGCATAAGCAGGGCCAGGACCAGGACAAACCAAACCAGAGCACGTACCGCCAAACACCAGGAGAACTGACATGGCCAGAGGGACCCGGCTTTCCGGCGCAACACTGTTGATTACGGGCGGGGGAAGCGGACTGGGCCGCCGCATGGCGCTTGGAGCGGCCCGGCGTGGAAGCCGGGTGGTCATCTGGGACGTGGATGCTGAAGCGGGAGCGGCCGTGCGCGACGAGATCCGGGCCGCTGGCGGGTCCGCCGAGGCCCAGGCCGTGGACGTTACCGACCGTGCGGCGGTTAGCGCCGCCGCCGCTGCCGCAGGCCCGGTGGACGTGGTGGTCAACAACGCCGGAGTGGTCAGCGGGCAGCAGTTCCTCGACGCAACCGATGAAGCCATCGAACGGACCATGAAGGTCAACGTCATGGCCCTTTACTGGGTGACCCGCGCATTCCTCGGCGGGATGGCAGACCGGCGCCGGGGGACGGTGGTGACCGTTGCCAGTGCTGCCGGACTGGTGGGCGTCGCCCGACAAACCGACTATTCTGCCAGCAAGTTCGCGGCCTTCGGCTTCAACGAGTCGCTGCGGGCAGAACTCCGCGCCGGAAAGGTGGGCGTCAACACGCTGGTGGTGTGTCCCTACTACATCGACACCGGCATGTTCGACGGTGTGCAGACCCGCTGGCCTCGGCTCCTCCCCATCCTTGAGGAAGAGGATGTGGCAGCCAAAGTCCTGGAGGCCATCGAGGCCGGCCGCCGGAAGCTGGTCCTGCCGCCCCTCGTGAACCTGCTTCCGGTCCTCCGGATCCTGCCGGTCAGCCTCTTTGACCGGCTCATGGACGTGCTGGGAGTCAACCAGACCATGGACCACTTCACCGGCCGAACCAGGTAGTCCCACTTAGCCTGCTACGGCCGGGGGCTGCCAGCCGTGAGCGAGCTGATCGGGGCGGTGACGGCGCCAGTCAGGTGGACCAGGTCCGCCGGGGCGAGCTCAATGTCCAGGCCGCGCCTGCCTCCGGACACCAGCATGCTGTCCAGGCCCAGGGCGCTGGAATCCAGCACTGTGGGAGACGGCTGGCGCTGGCCTAGCGGGGAAATGCCGCCCAGCACGTACCCGGTGCGGCGCTGGGCTGCCGCAGGATCGGCCATGGCAGCCTTCTTGGCTCCCAGCGCGCCGGCCATGGCCTTCAGGTCCAGGCTCCCGCTCACCGGGACGATGCCCACGGCGAGCCTGCCCTCAACCTCTACCATCAAGGTCTTGAAGACGCGGGAGGGATCGATGCCCAGTGCTTCCGCAGCTTCGGCACCGTAACTCGCCGCGGAGGGATGATGGGTGTACGGATGCAGCACAAAGGGAACCCCGGCCGCGGTCAGGGCCGCTGTGGCCGGGGTTCCCTGGGATGTGTTCTTCCGCGCCATCGACGCGCGTCAGGCCTGGGCTTGGGACGCGGCGGCCACCTTGCGCTTGATCCTGCCCAGCATGGCGGTCATGCCCCGCATGCGCAGGGGGGTGATGGCGCGGGTGAGTCCCAGCAGTTCCGGCATGTCGTCCGGCACCGACAGGATCTCGTCCGCTGTCAAACCGTCCAGGCCCTCGTGCAGCACCCCGGCGAAACCGCGCGTGGTGGGCGCCTCAGGCGGTGCCTTGAAGAACAGGCGGACGGCGCCGTCGTCGTTGGTTCCCGTCTCAACGGTGAGGAACAACGGCGACTGGCACTCCACCACCTGCTCAAGGAGCTCAGGGTGGTCCTTGAGCCGGTCGGGGAGTTCCGGCAGTCCTTCCGAGAACTCCAGCAGGAGCTGCAGCCTCTCCGGTTCGGACAGGGCCTGGAAATCGTCCACGATGGCCGCCAGGGCGGAAGGCAAGGCTTGAGTAGTCATCGGTCCAATTCTACGCGGGGGAGGGCTGTCTCAGGCTCCGACGGCGACAGGCACGGAACCGCGCTCGGCGCCCTTGACGATGGGAACGCGTACGGCGTTGCCCCACTCGGTCCAGGATCCGTCGTAGTTGCGGACGGAATCGAAGCCCAGGAGGTACTTCAGGGCGAACCAGGTGTGGCTGGAACGCTCGCCGATGCGGCAGTAGGCCACGACGTCGTCGCCCTCGGTCAGGCCGGCCTCGCCCAGGTAGATGGCCTCCAGCTCTTCCCTGTTGCGGAAGGTGCCGTCGGCGGCAGCGGCACGTGCCCACGGGATGGAGGCGGCGGTGGGGATGTGGCCGCCGCGCAGTGCGCCCTCTTCCGGGTAGGCCGGCATGTGGGTGCGCTGGCCGGTGTATTCCTCGGGGGAGCGGACATCGATCAGGGGACCGGTGCCCAGGTGGGCCAGGACGTCATCCTTGAAGGCGCGGATCGGGGCATCGTCACGCTCAACCACCGGGTAGTTTCCGGAAGCGGGAGCAGGCCGGTCCTTGGTCAGTTCGCGGCCTTCGGCAACCCACTTGTCGCGGCCGCCGTCCAGCAGCCGGACGTCCCGGTGGCCGAAGAGTTCGAAGACCCAGAGGGCGTACGCTGCCCACCAGTTGGATTTGTCGCCGTAGATGACCACGGTGCTGTCACGGGAAATGCCTTTCGACGCGGCGAGTTCGGCGAAAGCTTCACCGTTAACGTAGTCGCGGGAAACTTCGTCGTTCAGGTCCGTGTGCCAATCGATCTTGACGGCGCCCGGGATGTGGCCGGTCTCGTACAGGAGCACGTCCTCGTCGGATTCCACTACGACGAGATCGCCGGCCGCCACTGCGCCGCTTTCGACGGCGGCCGCGAGCCACTCGGTGGAAACGAGCCGCTCGGGGTGGGCGTAGGCTGCGAACTTCTCATTCTGTTCAACCGGGTAGGGCATGACTGGGCCTTTCAGTAAGAGCACGGGAAACCGCGGAACATGCATTGGAATCTGTTCCCACACTAACCAGCGCCCGCAGGCTTGTCCGTATTCCGTTAATAGGGCGAAATGTTGCCTTCGTCACGCCGAGGGGCGGCGGGACGGCGTCCCTCCCGGGTTGGGTGTGCATTGCCGGTATCCTTTCTGGGGACCAACCACCAGCAGAACGGACCACCTTGGTACAGATCGAACAGCTTGCCGCCCGCACTCCGGCAGTTTCGGTGGATGAACTCCTCAAGGGTTTCTACCCATCGCCGCGGTTTGGGGAGGTTTCCTTTTCGAGCTACCGCCCGGACCCCAGGCAGCCCAGCCAGGCCGCGGCGGTGCGTGCGCTGGAGGGATTTGCCGACGGCGTGGGGTCCGGTAACGGGGGCGGGCTCTTCAAGAAGTTGTTCGGCAAGAAGGACGAATCCAGGGCAGGTATCTACCTGGACGGCGGCTTCGGCGTGGGCAAGACCCACCTGCTCGCGTCCCTGTGGCACGCAGCGCCTGGCCCCAAGGCTTTCGGCACCTTCGTGGAGTACACCAACCTGGTGGGTGCCCTGTCCTTCCGCAAGACCGTGGATGCCTTGAGCAGCTACCAACTGGTCTGCATCGACGAATTCGAACTGGACGATCCGGGCGACACCGTCCTGATGTCCCGGCTCATGCGGGAACTGGCCGATGCCGGCGTCAAGCTTGCCGCCACCTCCAACACCCTGCCGGGATCCCTGGGCGACGGCCGTTTCGCCGCCGTGGACTTCCAGCGCGAAATCCAGGTCCTGGCGGACCAGTTCGAGGTTATCCGCATCGATGGCGAGGATTTCCGGCACCGTGGCCTCCCCGCAGCACCGGCCCCGCTGCGGAACAGCGAACTCAACGCCCACATGAAGGCGGAGTTCGACGGCAAGACCGTGGCCCAGGACGAGTTTTCCACCCTCATCCACCACCTGGCCGGCGTGCACCCCAGCCGCTACCGCCAGTTGATCCACGGTATCGACGGCGTCGTGTGGCGCAACGTGGAAACCATCACCGAACAGGCTGTGGCGCTGCGTTTCGTGGTGCTGGCAGACCGGCTCTACGACAAGGACGTTCCCATCCTGGCCAGCGGTGTTCCGTTCGACAAGCTGTTCACCGAGGAAATGATGACCGGCGGGTACATGAAAAAGTACTTCCGCGCCGTCTCCCGCCTCACCGCATTGGCCCGCGAAGGCCAGAACCACGAACCTTCCTAGCGCGTCCCCGGGCCGCCTTGACTGCGGACGGGTTCGGCGGGATTAAACGCCAAAGGCGCGGGCGCCGCCTCACGGCGGGACCCGCGCCCCGTTGACGTGCTAGGGCAAAGCCCTGGCCAAATCCTTTACGGAGCCCTGTCTACCGGTGGAACCGGATTTCCAGGAGCTGCCGGGGGAACGTGCCCGGCGGCAGGTGCCTGGCCCGGGTTTCCGTTCTTGTCAATGAGCTTGGAAGCGCCATCCTGGACCTTATTGACGTGGCCGGAGTACTTGCCTCCGGTTTTCTTGTCAACCAGATCGCCGGCCTTGCTGATGCCGTTCTTGATGGCCTGCTCGTTGCCACGGATGAGACCTTGAGCCTTGCCCTTTAGGTCGCCAATTAAACCCACGAGCACCTCCCTTCAATCGCGGAGCCAGGTCGCTCCTCGCGCATTCGATCTTATCGGGGCGGAGACGGGGTGCCAAGGGAATCGCGTTCGCCTGCAGCGGATGCGCGGAAACGACAAAAGCAGCCCCGGAGAGCTGCTTTTTCTTGGTGGGCGATACTGGGATCGAACCAGTGACCTCTTCCGTGTCAGGGAAGCGCGCTACCGCTGCGCCAATCGCCCGGAACCGGAAGACCGGTAAGTGGGATACAAAGAGAGCGGACGACGAGATTCGAACTCGCGACATCCACCTTGGCAAGGTGGTGCTCTACCAGCTGAGCTACGTCCGCATGTGCAGGATGTCCCGGTAAACCGGTGGTACTGCGGGCAAGTTTCCTTGCCAGTGGGCGATACTGGGATCGAACCAGTGACCTCTTCCGTGTCAGGGAAGCGCGCTACCGCTGCGCCAATCGCCCATTGAACCCGAAAATCGGAATCCAAGGTTTTCACCGAGGTGGGTACGGGATTCGAACCCGTGTATACGGCTTTGCAGGCCGCTGCCTCGCCTCTCGGCCAACCCACCGTGTTAGCGTCAATTCCGAAGAATGTTTGCTGTGACAGTGTCCTGCGAGCGGACGACGAGATTCGAACTCGCGACATCCACCTTGGCAAGGTGGTGCTCTACCAGCTGAGCTACGTCCGCATTTTGGAGGGTTGATTCCCTGCCGTTTCCGGCATTTCCTCGCGTTCCAACGAGTAAAAACAATATAGGAGGTTCCGGGAATCTCCAAATCGCTCCGGCTGCCTGAGGTCGCATGACCCCTACTCCCGCGTGATTCCAGGGATCGGGCTAGTTACAGCCGTGTAATTCACGACGCCGGGACTTGGTTTGCCGGGCAGGGGTGCAATGGTGCGGGGTGGGGAAGTCCCTGGACCAGCGGTGTGGCCGGGTGCGGCATCTTCGATTTTTGAATTGGGGCAGAGGTGGGCTAGCATTCAAATGCATCGGGGCGATTGGCGCAGTGGTAGCGCGCTTCGTTCACACCGAAGAGGTCACTGGTTCGAACCCAGTATCGCCCACCGCAGAGGTCCGTTTCCGCTCATCAGCAGCGGAGACGGACCTTTTTCGTGTGCGGCTCCGGCCCCCGGAGCTTTTGTCTGCCCCCTGTGAAAGAGTCTTTTGTATGACTGATCCGCTTCTCGCCCACGCCACCGAATATGGCCGGATGTACGCACGGTCCACGTCTGAGCAGTTCTCCGTACCTTCAATCACCACCGTGATCAGCCAGCAGCCCCACGGACTCGACGGCTGGTTCGGGTATATGGGTGCCAGCAGCCTGGCCAATGATCCACTGCTGTCGGACTGCCTGGGGAGCCCGGCCAAAATCAAGCAGGCCGTCAACCGGGCGGCCAAGGCTGCCGAAGCCTACCGGGACGATGCCGCCAGGCGCGGAGACCGCGTCCATAATTACTGCGAACAGGTGGCGCTGCGGGCGCTGGGACGCCCCCATGCCATGAAGGAGGCACGTGAAGCCCTGGCCGCCAACGGGGAGGAAGCCTTCGCCGTCCGCTTCGATGAATGGTGGGAGCTCTTCCGGGTGGAGCCCATCGCCCCCGAAATCACGGTGTGGAACAACTCAGTGGGGTACGCCGGAACCCTTGACCTCGTCGCCAGGATCAACGGACGTATCTGCCTGATCGATTACAAGACCAAGGGCACCACCCGGGACGGCCTGGTCAAGCCCCTGGACGACAAAGTGGTCATGCAGTTGGTGGCCGGGATGAAGGCAGAAGAGAGCCTCGTCGATGCTGAGGCCGGAACCTGGGAGCCCTGGAAATTTGGGGAAAACCCGGTCCTGCTGGCCGTCGCCATCGGCGAGACCGAGGTCCGCCCCGTCCGCGCCAACCCTGAAGTCCTCAAGCACCACTGGTGGAAGTTCTGTGCGTTGCGCCGGGTGTGGGAGTTGTCCGCAGACACCATCAGTGCCGGAACGGCGCTGCTGCCCATCGCACCTCCGCCGCTGGCCCACACCCGCAGCGCCTAGCTGCATGCATCGGGCTCAGTGCCGCCACCAGGACTGCACCTAAACTGGATAAGTTCCAATTGCCGCCAACCGTGAGGACAAACAGCGCATGGCTATTCTGAATATCCGCATCATCGGCGATCCTGTGCTGCGCACAGTTGCCGATCCCGTGACGGAATTCGGACCCGAGCTTGCCAAACTGGTCGCCGACATGACCGAGACCATGGAGGACGTGGACGGCGGCCGGCCTTGCCGCGCCCCAGGTCGGCGTCAGCAAGCGCGTCTTCACCTACCGCATCGACGGCGTCGAAGGGCACATCATCAATCCGGTCCTGGAAAACAGCGATGACTACCAGCCGGACCACGTGGAAGGCTGCCTCTCCATCCCGGGTCTTGGCTTCCCGGTCCGCCGCTTCCGTGCCACAAAGGTCACCGGTGTGGACATGCACGGCAACCCTGTCTCCATCGAGGGGGAGGGGATGCTGGCGCGCTGCTTCCAGCATGAGAACGACCACCTGGACGGCATTCTCTACACGGACCGGCTGGAGGGCGAGGACCGGAAGGCGGCATTGCGGTCCATCCGGAACGCCAACTACGACGCCGTCACCGAGCGCACCACTGCCAAGCGGGCCAAGAGCGTGGGGTCGAGCTTCGGCGGAGCAAGCTTCGGTGGCAGCAGCACTTCGGGCTCCAGCTTCGGCGCAGCCGGGTGAGGGTCCTTTTCGCGGGGACGCCCGCCGTCGCAGTCCCATCCCTTGACGCGCTTGTAAAGGCCGGCTTTGACGTCGTTGCGGTCCTGACCCGTCCCGATGCACCGGTGGGACGCAAACGCGTGCTTACGCCGTCACCGGTTGCGCAGCGCGCCGTTGAACTGGGCATCGAAGTCATCTACGCGGCACGCCTGGACGCGGAGGCCATCACCAAAATCTCTGCTGTGCAGCCGGACGTTGCGGCAATCGTCGCCTATGGCGGACTGGTTCCCCCTGCAGCACTGCGCATACCGCGGCACGGCTGGGTCAACCTGCATTTCTCCCTGCTGCCCGCCTGGCGTGGCGCGGCGCCGGTCCAGCGGTCGGTCATGGCAGGCGACGATGTCACCGGTGCCGTTACCTTCCAGCTGGAGGAAGGACTGGACACCGGCCCCGTTTTTGGCACGCTGACCGAGGCCGTCAGGCCGCAGGACACTGCCGGAGACCTGCTGGAGCGGCTGTCCCACAGCGGCGCCGTCCTGCTGGCGCAGACACTGTCCGCTATCGACGCCGGACAAGCATCCGCGCAGCCGCAGGCCGGCGACGTCTCGCTGGCACCCAAACTGACCCTGGAGGACGGACACATCAACTGGTCCCATCCTGCCCTTGCCATCAACCGGCAGGCGCGGGGAGTCACCCCTGAGCCCGGCGCCTGGACCCTGTTGGACGGGCAGCGGGTCAAGCTTGAGCCTGTGCGGCTCCGATCGGATATCGCAGGACTTGCCCCCGGCTCAGTGGCCTTGCAGGGGAAAACCGTGGTGGTGGGAACAGGCTCGCACGCCGTGGAACTTACCCGGGTCCAGCCTGCCGGGAAAAAGATGATGGCCGCGGCCGACTGGGCACGCGGCATGGCTTCTCTGGAAAGCGTGGTGTTCGAATGAGCGGCTCCGGCGGCAACACAGGTGGACGGAATACCGGCCGGCCCAACGCTGACGGAGGGGGAAGCGCCGGAGGATACGGCCGCGGCGGCAAGATCGGACAGGGCGGCAGCGGCGCGCCCGCCGGCAGCGGCCGCGGCAACGGCGGACCCCGGGACGCCAGCAGGAGGGACGCCAAAGGCCGGGAACGCAACCGCGGACCGCAGCGGGGCTATACGGAGCAGGCACCGTCGCAGCGGACCAGGCGCGCCGATCCCGCCCGTCTGGTGGCCTTCGAAGTGCTGCGCGCTGTGGCAGAGGAGGATGCCTACGCCAACCTGGTGCTGCCCGCGCGGATCCGGCATCACCACCTGGACAAACGGGACGCCGGGTTCGCCACGGAACTGAGCTACGGCGCCCTGCGCGGCCAGGGTACCTACGACGCCATCCTGGCACGGTGCGTGGACCGGCCCCTGGCCCAACTGGACCCCGCCGTCCTGGACGCCCTCCGCATCGGCGTGCACCAGCTGCTGGCCATGCGGGTTCCGGCGCACGCGGCGCTGGACCAAACCGTGGGGCTGGCGCGTGCTGTTATTGGGGCCGGCCCCTCCGCTTTGATCAACGCGGTCCTGCGCAAGGTGGCGGCGCACTCCCTCGAAGAGTGGCTGGATCTGCTGGTGGAGGGTGAAACCGACCAGACGAAGATCGCTGCGCTTCGGTTCGCCCACCCGGAATGGATCGTCCGCGCCATGCGCCAGTCACTCGTGGCCCACGGCCGGTCCGCTGCCGAGATCGACGACCTGCTGGAAGCAGACAACGCCGCCCCCGTGGTCAACCTGGTGGCCCTGCCCGGCCTGGGCAGCCTGGATGAGGCGCTCGACACCGGCGCCACTCCGGGCGAGCTGGTGGAAGGCTCGGCTCTTTCCAGCGGCGGCGACCTGGGCCGGCTGGCGTCCGTGCGCGCCGGAACCACGCGCGTCCAGGACGTCGGTTCCCAGCTGGTGGCCAGGGCCCTGGCGGCCGTGGACCTCGGCCCGGCATCGGAGGATGCAGGCGCTGCATCGGCCGCTGCGGACCAGGAAGCGTGGCTCGATCTTTGCGCCGGCCCGGGCGGCAAAGCTGCACTCCTTGGCGCACTGGCACACCAGCGGGGCGCCACGCTCCTGGCGAACGAACCTGCTCCGCACCGGGCTAAGCTCGTCAGCCAGGCGTTGTCGGCCGTGCCGCACGGCAGCTGGCAGGTCCGCACCGGTGACGGCCGGGAGGTGGGGGCAGAACAGCCGGAACGGTACACCCGCGTACTGGTCGACGTTCCCTGCACCGGTCTCGGAGCACTGAGGCGCAGGCCGGAGTCCCGGTGGCGGCGCTCACCCAAAGATATCGCGGACCTTGGCCCGCTGCAGCGCGAACTGCTGTCTTCCGCGCTGGCCGCAGTCCGCCCTGGGGGAGTGGTGGCCTACGTGACCTGTTCACCGCATCCGGCCGAAACCACCGCCG
Organism: Pseudarthrobacter defluvii; assembly: GCF_030816725.1. Taxonomy (NCBI): domain Bacteria; kingdom Bacillati; phylum Actinomycetota; class Actinomycetes; order Micrococcales; family Micrococcaceae; genus Pseudarthrobacter; species Pseudarthrobacter defluvii. The sequence continues at coordinate 2,478,135 of NZ_JAUSYG010000001.1, read as the reverse complement.
TTGTGGCGGACGTCCTGCGCAAGCGCGACGACCTGGAACTCCTGGACGCCGGGGCCGCCCTTGATGCCGTCAGCCTGACGGGCAAGCTCGACGCCGGCCACGAACTGACGGCCCAGCTGTGGCCCCACCTCCACCACACCGACGCCATGTTCCTGGCCCTGATTAAGAAGAAGGCCTGAAACTTTGCGCCTGCGCGCAACCGGTCCGTCCTGTCCTTCGCGCCGGGACGGGCTTCGCAGGGGCAGCCCATGAGGCCAATACGTTTCCACGAGACCACCGCACCTTCAGCGAAAGGCACACCCTTGACGCAATGCTGCATCCACCCGAGCATCCTCTCCGCCGACTTCGTCAACCTTGAAGCCGAACTCCAGCGGATCAGCAATGCCGACGCCGTGCACGTGGACGTCATGGACAACCACTTCGTCCCCAACCTGACCCTCGGGCTGCCCGTCGTCCAGCGCATCCAGGCCGTCAGCCCGGTTCCACTCGACGCCCACCTCATGATTGCCGATGCAGACCGCTGGGCTCCCGGGTTCGCCGACGCCGGCCTCGCCTCTGTCACGTTCCACGCCGAGGCATCGATTGCACCGATCAAACTGGCAAGGGAACTTCGCAGCAGGGGAGCCAAGGCGGGCATGGCCCTGCGCCCCGCAACCCCCGTGGAGCCCTATCTGGACATGCTGCCGGAGCTGGACATGCTGCTCATCATGACGGTCGAGCCGGGCTTCGGGGGGCAAGCGTTCCTGGACGTCACTCTGCCCAAGATCCGCAGGGCCCGCGCGGCCGTGGACGGCTCGGGGGCGGCCGTCGCCATCCAGGTGGACGGCGGCATCACCGAAGAAACCATCGCCCGCGCCGCCGAAGCCGGCGCCAACGTCTTTGTGGCCGGGTCCGCTGTCTACGGCGCCGACGATCCCGGTGCAGCCATCGACCTCCTGCGCGAGAAGGGCTCGCGCACGTTACGTGCGGCGACGGAATAACCGGAAGCCCCTGCCGGTTGTGGCACAATAACAACACACATACGTGCTCCGGGGTCGGTGTAAGTCCGAACCGGCGGTGACAGTCCGCGACCCGCGAGCCGGTGTCCTCTGCAAGAGGATCCCGGCGGACGGTTGAACCGGTGGAATTCCGGTACCGACAGTTAAAGTCTGGATGAGAGAAGCACGTACAGCTGTATCTGCGCAGCCATTGGGCCGCGCAGCGTTCTGCTGTCGTAATCCCCGGAGCCATCGCGGTTCGACAGGGAAGGAACGACACGCAGATGAACCCCCAGCGATGGCTCTTCAACGCCGAAACTCCTGCTGCCTTGATGGCAGGTCCACATCACAGGTCCGCCGCGCAGCCAGCAAAGTCCGACGCATGACGGGCGCCGTGGAACTGCAGCCCGCCGCCGGGGTGGTCACCGCCTTCACCGCCGACGAAACCCGGGCCATGGAGCATGCCCTCCAAGCAGCCCTGCAGGGACCGCGCGGCGCAAATCCGCTGGTGGGCGCCGTCGTCGTGGGCCCCGACGGGCGGGAGATCGTAACGGGGTACCACCGCGGTGCGGGCACCGCACATGCCGAAGCCGATGCCATTGCCCAGGCTGCCGCCGTCGGCCTTGATCTTGCTGGCTGCACCATGGTGGTCACGCTGGAGCCCTGCAATCACGTGGGCCGCACCGGCCCGTGCACCGAGGCCATCATCGCTGCCGGGATCACGGACGTGGTGTATGCCGTTGACGACCCCCATGACCCCGCTGCGGGCGGCGCCGCAACCCTGCGCGCCGCCGGCATTCGGGTCCGGAGCGGCCTGGGCGCCGACGAAGCGCTGGACCTGAACCGCCAGTGGTTCGAGGCAGTGGCCACCAAGCGCCCCTTTGTCACCCTCCACATCGCCCAGACCCTGGACGCCCGGATCGCCGCCGAAGACGGCACCAGCCAATGGATCTCCAGCCCCGAGTCCCTCGCGGACAACCACGGAATCCGCGGCCGGATCGACGCCATCCTGGTGGGCACCCAAACCGTGCTCGTGGACAACCCCCGCCTGACGGCCCGGGACGCCTCCGGCAACCCAACGCCCAAGCAGCCCGTCCGGGCCGTCATGGGCCTCCGCGGGATTCCGGAGGTCGCCGCCATCCACGGCGATGACGGCCTGGCCGTCCACCTTCCCACCCGTGACCCGCGCGAGGCGCTGTCCATGCTGTACGAATCCGGCACCCGGCACGTCATGGTGGAAGGCGGTTCCAGCATCCTCAGCTCCTTCCTGGCGGCCGGCCTGGTGGATGAGCTCATCGTGTACGTGGCACCCACCCTGCTGGGATCCGGCACCCCTTCGTTGAACGGACTGGGCATCACCAGCCTGCCCGACGCCCAGCACTGGGAATGGGACCCGTCCGACGGCGGCGCGGTCCGCACGCTGGGCCGGGACCTTCGACTCCACCTCAGACCGCAACGAAAAGTTGCACTCGACCACCAACCAACCCGCGCTTGCGCGGGGCAAGCCCAGGGAGGCTACTGATGTTCACTGGAATTATTGCGGAGCAGGGGCAGGTGCTGTCCGTGGAGCGCGACGGAAACACCAGCGCCACCCTCCGGCTGCACGCGCCCGGCTCGACGGACGGCCTGGCGCTGGGCGGCTCCATCGCCGTGAACGGGGTCTGCCTCACGGCGACCGCCATTGACGGCAAGGAGTTCAGCGTGGACGTCATGGGCGAAACCCTGGTCCGCAGCACCATCGGCGAGCTTGCTGCCGGGGACAGCGTCAACCTGGAGCGCTGCGTTCCCGCCGGCGGCCGCCTGGACGGGCACGTTGTGCAGGGACACGTGGACGGCGTCGGAGTCCTGCTGGAACGCGAACCCCAGGGCAACTGGGAGCGCCTGCGTTTTGGCGTTCCCGCCAACCTGGCCCGCTACATTGCCGAGAAGGGTTCCATTGCGATCGACGGCGTCTCGCTCACCGTCACGGCGGTCAGCCCGGCCGCAGAGCAGGAGCCCTGGTTCGAAGTGGGGCTGATCCCCACCACGCTCGCCGAAACCGGGCTGGGCACCAAAACCACCGGCAGCCGGGTGAACCTCGAAGTTGATGTCCTGGCAAAGTACACCGAACGCCTGCTTGCCTTCCGCGGCGACGATGCGCCGGCGGATGCAGCAGCCGGTGCCGGCGAAGCTGCCATCGCGGGAGGTGCACGGTGAACGCCGCAGTACGCCTGGAACCGGCTGTCGCTGGAGCTTCAGCCACCAACCCCGCCACCGGCGTCCCCGCTGTCAGGGACCCGGCCGCCGGAGCCCGGGTTCCTGAAGGACGCGTGTCCGCGCCCGCCAGGGGTCTGTCCTCCATTGAAGACGCTGTGCGCGCCATGGCCGCGGGCCGGCCAGTCCTCGTCGTGGACAACGAGGACCGGGAAAATGAAGGCGACATCATCTTCGCCGCCCAGCACGCCACGCCGGCGCTGATGGGCTGGACCATCCGGTACAGCTCCGGGGTCATCTGCGTGCCGTTGACAGGGGACCGCGCCGACGCCCTGGCGCTGCCTCCCATGACGGCCGTGAACCAGGACGCAAAAGGCACCGCCTACACCGTGTCCTGCGACGCCGCCACCGGTGTCAGCACCGGGATCTCCGCCACGGACCGGGCCCTGACCGCGCGCATCCTGGCGGACCCGCAGGCTGGTCCGGCGTCCGTGACCCGGCCGGGGCATATTTTCCCGCTCCGTGCAGTTGACGGAGGTGTGCGGGAACGCCAGGGCCACACCGAGGCCGCTGTGGACCTGTGCCGCCTGGCTGGCCTGGAGCCGGTCGGGGTGATCGCGGAAGTGGTGTATGACGACGGTGAGATGATGCGCCTGGACGGGCTCCGTTCGTTCGCAGCGGAACATGGATGCCCCCTGATCTCCATCGAGGACCTGGTGGCGTATGTTGAAGCCGGGGCCGGGGGAGTCCCGCAGGAGGAAGCCCGGGAGGTTCCGGGCGAAGAGAAGGAGAAGCGATGACGGCAGCGGCAGCCAGCGACGACAGCCACCAGGACGGCCACCGGAAGCCCCACGCGGTGTCCGGTGAAGCGCCCCATCCCGTCAGTGGAGGGCCCGTGGTGCAACTCCCCACCGCTTTTGGCGACTTCGTGGCGCAGGCGTGGACGGACCTCGTCACCGGCGTGGAGCATCTGGCCGTCAGTTCCCCCAATGCTCCCACCGACGGAAAAGCTCCACTTGTCCGGCTGCATTCCGAGTGCCTCACCGGGGATGTCTTTGGCTCCTACCGGTGCGACTGCGGGGAACAGCTTGCCTTTGCGCTGGAGCTGATCCGGGACAACGGCGGAACCCTGCTCTACCTCCGCGGCCAGGAAGGCCGCGGCATTGGCCTGGCCAACAAGATCAAGGCCTACGCGCTGCAGGAAGCGGGCTTTGACACCGTCGAAGCCAACGAGCAGCTGGGCCTTCCCGTTGATGCCCGCTGCTACAAGGCCGCGGCCCAGATCCTCGCCGAGATGGGCCTGCATGAAGTCCGGCTGCTGAGCAACAACCCGGACAAGCAGAACAGGCTGGCCAAGGCCGGGGTGACGGTCGTGGAAATGGTTCCCACAGAGGTCCCCTCCCGCGAACAGAACATCCGGTACCTGCGCACCAAGAAGGACCGCATGGAACACCGGCTGGTGCTGGACACCCAGGTGGCTCCCGTGCCTGTGACGGCCCCCGAAACCCCCTACGACCACGAACAAGACTGACGTCTTCACGAACGAACGGAACACAACAAACCCATGAGCGGACACGGCGCCCCCGACATCGACCTCAGCACCCTCAACCCAGCTGAAACCTCGCAGCTGAAGCTGGCCATCATTGCAGCCAGCTGGCACACCCAGATCATGGACGGGCTCCTGGACGGCGCGCTCCGGGCTGCCAAGGATGCCGGCATCGCCGAGCCCACGGTCCTGCGGGTTCCCGGCAGCTTCGAGCTGCCGGTCGCTGCCGCGCGGCTGGCACCGCACTTTGACGCCGTCGTTGCCCTCGGCGTCGTCATCCGCGGCGGAACGCCGCACTTTGACTACGTCTGCCAGGCCGCGACGTCGGGCCTCACCGACGTCAGCGTCTCCACGGGCGTGCCGGTGGGCTTCGGCGTGCTCACTTGCGACAACGAACAGCAGGGCCTGGACCGCGCCGGCCTGCCCGGCTCCAAGGAAGACAAGGGCCACGAGGCCGTCACCGCGGCACTGGCCACCGCCGTCGTCCTCAAGCAGTACCGCAGCTAAGCGGCACCTCGCTGCACGGGCGCGGTGTGTATTCCCTCACATCGCGCCCGTCATGCAAGGGCCCGGGAAGCGCCCGCACGGCCGCAGCAAGTAGGCTGGAGGGCGTGAAGAATTTCGAGACGCTGTTCGCTGAGCTCAGCGAGAAGGCAGCCACCCGCCCGGAAGGCTCCCGCACCGTCGCTGAATTGGAGTCCGGTGTTCACGGCATCGGCAAAAAAGTCGTTGAGGAAGCAGCCGAAGTATGGATGGCTGCCGAATATGAATCCGATGAAGCCGCGGCCGAGGAAATCTCCCAGCTGCTGTACCACCTGCAGGTTCTGATGCTCGCGAAGGGCCTCACCCTGGAAGACGTCTACAAGCATCTGTAGCCACCGGTCCGGCGCACTGCCGCCGGGCCCGCTGTGGCCTGTACTGCCTGAAAACAAGACCTTCCACCCCAGAAAGACATTCCCATGCTGCGAGTAGCCGTCCCCAACAAGGGCTCCCTGTCCGAAGCCGCGTCCGCCATGCTCTCCGAAGCCGGCTACCGCCAGCGGCGCGACAGCCGCGAGCTGGTCATGGTGGACCCCGACAATGACATCGAGTTCTTCTTCCTCCGCCCCCGCGACATCGCGGTGTACGTGGGCCAGGGAACGCTCGACGTCGGCATCACCGGCCGCGACCTGCTGCTGGACGCCGGAGTGGAAGCCGAAGAGCTCCTGCCGCTGGGATTCGCCGCCTCCACCTTCCGCTTCGCCGGGCCCGTGGGCGACTTCAACTCCGCCGCCGAACTGGAAGGCAAGCGCCTGGCCACCAGCTACGACGGCCTGCTGCGCAGCTACCTGGCCGAACGCGGCATCAATGCCAAAGTGGTCCGGCTCGACGGTGCGGTTGAGTCTTCTGTCCGCCTCGGCGTCGCGGACGCGATCGCCGACGTCGTCGAAACCGGCAACACCCTCAAGGCCGCCGGCATGGAAATCTTCGGCGACCCCATCCTCAAATCCGAAGCTGTTCTGATCCGGCGCACCGGCAACGGCGGCGCCGCCAACGGCACGGCCAAGGAAATCGAAGTCCTCATCCGCCGCCTCCAGGGCGTGCTGGTGGCGCGCCAGTATGTGCTGATGGATTACGACATCCGCAAGGAACTCGTGGAGAAGGCAGCCAGCCTGACCCCCGGCCTTGAATCGCCCACGGTCTCACCTCTGCGCGACTCCGACTGGGTGGCCGTCCGGTCCATGGTGCCCAAGAAGGAAACCAACCGGATCATGGACGAACTGTACGACCTCGGCGCCCGCGCCATCCTGGTCAGCAGCATCCACGCCTGCCGCATCTGATCACCGGCGACCCCAGCAGCACTGAATATCCAGGAGTTCCCATGGCAGTAGCAGTCCGCGTCATTCCCTGCCTCGACGTCGACGCCGGGCGCGTCGTGAAGGGCGTCAACTTTGAGGGCCTCCGGGACGCCGGCGACCCCGTGGAGCTCGCCCACCGCTACGACAACGCCGGCGCCGACGAACTGACGTTCCTTGACGTCACAGCGTCCTCCGGCAACCGCGAGACCACCTTCGACGTGGTCCGCCGCACCGCCGAGGAAGTCTTCATCCCCCTGACCGTGGGTGGCGGCGTGCGCGGTGTGGCCGAAGTGGACAAGCTCCTGCGCTACGGCGCCGACAAGGCCTCCATCAACACCGCGGCCGTGGCCCGGCCCGACGTCATCGACGAAATCACCCGGCACTTCGGTTCCCAGGTGCTCGTCCTGTCCGTGGACGCCCGCCGCACCCGCCCCGGGTCCCAGCCCACGCCGTCGGGGTTTGAAGTGACCACCCACGGCGGCCGTACCGGCACCGGGATCGACGCGGTCGAATGGGCCAGGGAAGCAGCGCACCGGGGGGTGGGGGAGATCCTGCTGAACTCCATCGACGCCGACGGCACCAAGGACGGCTTCGACCTGGAGCTCATCAAACTGGTCCGGGCCGCCGTCAAGGTCCCCATCATCGCCTCCGGCGGTGCTGGGGAGCCTGCCCACTTCCCGCCCGCAGTCGCGGCCGGCGCGGACGCCGTCCTGGCAGCCTCGATTTTCCACTGGGGACCGGACAACATGATGCACCTGGTCAAGGACGCCATCCGCGACGCTGGCTTCGAAGTCCGCTAGGACCGGTGGATGGGCCCACGCCCGCAGGGTTCCCTGGCCGAGCTTGCGAGGTTAGGGGGCCGGTGGGGACTAAAGTCCTACTTCGGCGGACTGGAGGAGGGCGACGGCGTCTGGCTGGCCTTCGAAGGTGACCAGCGCGTGGCGGGTGCGGCCGTGGGCGTGCATCAGCAGTTCGCCCGGCTCGCCGACAATCGCCACGGAAACAGGAGCGCGCTTGGCCACGTGGCGGGGGCCGGAGGGGCGGACGAGGACAATGCCCAGGTCCACACCCCGGTAGAGGATGGCGGCCCGCTTCACGAGTTCGTCCCACAGCGCATCGGAGTAGGCCTCATCAAGTGCCCTGGGGGCCCACCGGGCCACGGCCCGACGGACGTCTTCAGTGTGCACGAAGTACTCGATCAGGTTGGCGCTTTCGTCCAGCGCCTTGATGCTCATCGGCGAGAGTGCCGGCGGGCCGGCACGGAAGGTGTTCACCAGCCGGGCGTAGTCCTCGGTGCCGTTGAGCTTGGCAGCCAGCTTGGCGGTTGCCTGGTCCGATGCTTTCGCCAGGCGCTTGATGACCAGTCCCAGCCCGACGGCAGCCTTCCGCTCGCGGAGGTACAGGTGCGCGGCAAGGTCCCTGGTGCGCCAGCCCTTGCACAGAGTGGGCGCATCAGGGCCGGCCGCAAGCAGGGTTTCGGCCAGGACTTCTCGGGACGGTTCGACGAAATGCATCACTTGGAAAACTAGCACGAGAGCTGTGGAGTTGGGCAGCACTGCAGCGGCCGGTGGCGTGCCGTTGTTCACAACAGGAGAGCGGGCCCTCAGAGGCACTAGACTTGACCCGATGTCTGAGCAGCCAACCCCCGTCCAAACCGCAGGATCAGCCGCGTCCCAGTCTCTGGTACCAGCGCTGTCGCCTGAGGAATCAGCGCCGCCGTCGTCCGTGCAAGCTGCTGCCCCGGCCGGCCCCCTTCCCCGGGAGCTTGCGGCCGCGCTGAAGCGCGACGCCGCCGGCCTGGTGGCCGCCGTGGTGCAGCAGTACGACACCCACGAGGTCCTGATGCTTGGCTGGATGGACGACGAAGCCCTGCACCGCACCATGACCACCGGACGCGTGACCTTCTACTCCCGCTCACGCCAGGAGTACTGGCGCAAGGGAGATACGTCGGGGCACGTCCAGTGGGTCAAATCCGTGGCCATGGACTGCGACGGCGACGCACTGCTGGTGCGTGTCGACCAGGTGGGTGCCGCCTGCCATACAGGCACCCGGACCTGCTTTGACGGCAGGGACCTGGACGTGGTGGCAGGCCAGGCGGGCTAAGCGGAACACGCTGCCCGGCCGGCTTCATCCCGGCTCCGGCCACCCAGCAAGCACACTCAAGGTGCCGGCGACGCCGGCCCTTTTCGAAGAAGAGGCGGACAAGCATAGCCATGCAGGACCTTGGAACCATCAGCCCAAGCCTTGAGGAGTTCCGGGAACTCGCCGGCCACAGCCGCGTCATTCCCGTCAGGCTCAAGGTACTGGCCGACGCCGAGACCCCCATCGGCCTGTACCGGAAGCTGGCGCAGGGCCAGCCCGGCACGTTCCTCATGGAATCGGCAGCGGTGGGCGGAGCGTGGTCCCGCTACTCCTTCATCGGCGCCAAATCGCGTGCCACGCTGACCACCAAAGACGGCCAGGCCCACTGGCTGGGAGAACCGCCTGCAGGCGTGCCGGTCAGCGGCAGCCCGGTGGACGCCATCCGCGACACCGTCGACGCCCTCCGAACCGACCGCTTCGAAGGACTGCCGCCCTTCACTTCCGGTTTGGTGGGTTTCCTGGGCTGGGAAACCGTCCGGCACTGGGAACGCCTGGTCAGCCCGCCCGAGGACGACCTGCAGCTGCCGGAAATGGCCCTGAACCTGGTCACCGACATGGCCGTGCACGACAATGTGGACGGCACGGTCCTGCTGATCGCCAACGCCATCAACTTCGACAACAGCTCCGAGCGCGTCGATGAGGCATGGCACGACGCCGTGGCCCGGGTCAAGGAACTCCTGGCAAAGGTCAGCGCCCCCGTGGTGCAGCCGGTCTCCGTGCTGGCGCCGGCCGCCCTGGACTTCGCGTCCAGCGTCCAGGAACGCTGGGATGAAGCCGAATACCTTGCAGCGCTGGACCGCGGCAAGGAAGCCATTGTGGACGGCGAGGTCTTCCAAGTGGTGATCTCGCGCCGCTTCGAGATGGAGTGCGATGCGTCCGCGCTGGACGTCTACCGCGTACTGCGCAACACCAATCCCAGCCCCTACATGTACATCTTCAGCCTCGAAGACGCTGAGGGCCGTGAGTACTCCATCGTCGGGTCTTCGCCGGAAGCCCTGGTGACGGTCACGGGCGAGGAAGTCATCACCCACCCCATCGCAGGGTCCCGCCCGCGTGGAAAGACCGTGGAGGCGGACAAGGCCCTCGCCGAGGAACTCCTTGCCGACCAAAAGGAACGCGCCGAGCACCTGATGCTGGTTGACCTGTCCCGCAACGACCTCTCCAAGGTCTGCGTGGCCGGCACCGTGGACGTCACCCAGTTCATGGAGGTGGAGCGCTTCAGCCACATCATGCACCTGGTGTCCACCGTGGTGGGCCGGCTGGCCCCGCAGGCCAAGGCCTATGACGTCCTGAAGGCCACCTTCCCGGCGGGCACCCTTTCCGGTGCCCCCAAGCCTCGCGCCCTGCGGCTCCTGGACGAGCTGGAACCGCACCGCCGCGGCATCTACGGCGGCGTGGTGGGCTACCTCGACTTTGCCGGTGACATGGACATGGCCATCGCCATCCGGTCCGCCCTGATCCGGGAAGGACGCGCGTACGTCCAGGCCGGCGGCGGGATCGTGGCCGATTCCGTGAACCCCACCGAGGCCCTGGAAACCGTCAACAAGGCCGCCGCCCCGCTTCGCGCGGTCCACACCGCAGGATCCCTCCACAACATCTCAGCGGAGTCCCTCCCCGGCGGGACGGATTCCTGATGCCGGATTCCGGAGCCGCAGCCGGCAACCAGCATCAGCCGGGGAAGCCAGGGGATGCAGGTAACGCGGGCGGGTCAGCAACGTCCCGGGCCGTGCCCGTGTGGGCGCGCAAGTCCACCCTGGTGCTGCTGGTCACCCTCCTGGCCCTGGCCGCCTTCGGCAGCACCACCCAGACCTGGATGACCGCCACCCTGGACCCCAACCAGGTGGGCCAGGCGGCAGCAACCCAAAACGCCATCCAGGTGCAGGGCAGCAAGGCCGCCACCACTGTCACGGCCCTGGCCCTGGTGGCCCTGGCCGGCGGGCTGGCAGCGGCCATCGCGGGCAGGATCGCCCGCTGGGTCATCACCGCCATCATTGTCCTTGCCTCAGCCGGCGTGGTGGCCGCAGCCGCCACCGTCCTGGCTGACCCGCTCGCCGCGGCGCAGGGAACCATCGCCGGTGCCACCGGTGTCTCCGGCAGCCAGGCGCACGTTGAGCTCACCGCCTTCCCCGTACTCGCCGTCGTCGCCGGTTGCCTGCTGGCCCTGGCGGCCCTGCTGATCCTGCCGGCCTCCCGTTACTGGAAGGCGCGCACCAAGTACGACGCACCCGGCGCCGCCGGAAGCCCTGCAGCGGTCGGCCCCGTTGACGAGATCGACAGCTGGGACCGGCTTTCCCGCGGCGAGGACCCCACCTAGGGCCAGGGCCGCAGCGGCCGGAGCCGGCGTGCAAGCCCGGCGGTACGCGGGCTGCACCCAAAAAATGGCAGAATGTAAGCAGTATCCATCCTGAGGAGATTTCCATGAGCAAAGCACCTGCGTCCGTTTCCAAGTCAGGCACCCGCACGGTTGCCCCCGGCGCCATTGACCACAGCCAGGAACTGGGCCACGGCAACAGCCCGGCCGCATGGACCTGCGTCATCGTCATGCTCGTCGGTGCGCTCATCGCAGCCATCGCCTTCGTCATCGCCAGCACCCCCATCTTCATCGGCGGCGCCGTGGTCATGGTCATCGGCCTGATCCTCGGTTACGTCATGCGCAAGGCAGGCTACGGCGTCGAGGGCAGCAAGCTGAAGAACTCCGGCCACTGATGGCGACTGTTCTCGATGACATCAACGCCGGTGTCAGGGAGGATATGGAAGCCAGGAAGCGGCTCGTTTCGCTGGCTGAGCTGGAGGACCTGGCCCAGGCCGCGGCGCCTGCCCGCGATGCCTGGGCAGCCCTCGGTGGGACCTCCCCAACCCGGGAACAGCTGAAAGTCATCGCCGAAATCAAGCGCCGCAGCCCGTCCAAGGGCGATCTCGCCAGCATCGGGGACCCGGCGTCGCTTGCCAGGCAGTACGCCGACGGCGGTGCGTCCGTTATCAGCGTCCTCACCGAGCAGCGCCGCTTCAACGGCTCCCTGGCCGACCTTGACGCCGTGCGCGCCGCCGTCGACATCCCCTTGCTCCGCAAGGACTTCACGCTCGACGAGTACCAAATCTGGGAAGCCCGTGCCCACGGCGCCGACCTCATCCTGCTCATCGTGGCCGCGCTTTCTGACGCCCAGCTCACCGACTTCAGCGCCCTGAGCCGGGAGCTCGGCATGAACGTGCTGGTGGAGACGCACACGGAAGAAGAGATCCAGCGTGCCGTCGCCGCGGACGCGCGGATTATCGGCGTGAATGTGCGCAATCTGAAAACGCTCGACGTCGACCGCTCGGTTTTCGCCTCACTGGCAGGGATGATTCCGGCTGAGGCCGTCGTGGTTGCCGAATCAGGCGTCCGCGACGCCGGGGACGTCACGCATTACGCCGCCAGCGGCGCCAACGCCATACTGGTGGGCGAGGCCCTGGTGAGCCACGCCACGCCGCAGGAACGGATCGCTGAATTCACTGCCGCGGGTGCCGCCGCCATAGCTGCCCGCGCTTGAGGCAACCTCCTGACGGGCCGGCCGCCGGCCCCGCAGGACCTCAGCATTCCCGGCCCCGTGCCGGGCTACAACACTCTGACCGCCAACTTCGAACAGGACAGGACTGATGGCTCAAGCACCCTCAGGAAACGCTGACAACACCACCGCGGAAGCATTCCTGCAGGGCGGATCCCTCCGCCATGCGCCGGGGCCGTACTTCGGCAACTACGGCGGTCGATGGATGCCAGAGTCCCTCATCGCAGCACTGGACGAACTCGAAGAGACGTTCAACAAGGCCAAGGACGATCCCGAGTTCCGGGCCCAAATCGCGGACCTGAACAAGAACTACTCGGGCCGGCCGTCCCTGCTGACGGAAGCCAAGCGCTTTTCCCAGCATGCCGGGGGAGTGCGGGTGTTCCTCAAGCGGGAGGACCTTAACCACACCGGGTCGCACAAGATCAACAACGTCCTTGGCCAGGCACTGTTGGCCAAGCGCATGGGCAAGACCCGCATCATCGCGGAAACCGGCGCCGGCCAGCATGGCGTGGCCAGCGCCACCGCAGCGGCCCTCATGGGGCTGGAATGCGTGGTGTACATGGGCGCCGAGGACTGCCGCCGCCAGGCGCTGAACGTTGCCCGCATGGAGCTGCTTGGCGCCAAGGTCATCCCCGTCACCAGCGGCTCCCAGACCCTCAAGGACGCCATCAACGACGCCCTCCGCGACTGGGTGGCCAACGTTTCCAACACGCACTACCTGCTGGGAACCGCCGCAGGCGCGCACCCGTTTCCGGCTATGGTCCGGTACTTCCATGAGGTGATCGGCGAGGAAGCCCGCGCCCAGATCCTTGAGCAGGAAGGACGGCTCCCGGATGCCGTGTGCGCCTGCATCGGCGGCGGCTCCAACGCCATCGGCATCTTCCACGGCTTCCTGGATGATCCCAGCGTGAAGATCTACGGATTCGAAGCCGGCGGCGAAGGCGTGGAGACCGGCCGGCACGCGGCCACCATCACTCTGGGCAAGCCCGGCGTGCTGCACGGCGCGCGTTCCTACCTCATGCAGGACGACGACGGGCAGACCATCGAGTCGCACTCGATTTCCGCCGGGCTGGACTACCCCGGGGTTGGCCCCGAGCATTCGTACCTGGCCGACATCGGCCGGGTCAGCTACGAGCCCATCACCGACAGCGAAGCCATGGAGAGCTTCCGCCTCCTGTGCCGGACCGAGGGCATCATCCCTGCCATCGAGTCCTCGCACGCGCTGGCAGGAGCCATCAAGGTGGGCCAGCGGCTCGCCGCCGAAGTTGCGTCCGCAGGAACAGGAACAGCCGCCGACAAGATCGTCATCGTCAACCTTTCCGGACGCGGCGACAAGGACGTGGCCACCGCCGCCGAATGGTTTGACCTGTTGGACAAGAATTCCGCCGAATCCGAAATCGGCAAAGAGGGGGAGCAGCTGTGAGCGGCGCAGACATGGCCAACCAGGCAGATACCAAGGGCACGGCAGCGACCACCAGCAAGGCCGCGGCGGCAATCGACAGGGCACGGGCCCAGGGCCGCGCCGCCCTTATCGCCTACCTCCCTGCCGGGTACCCCAGCGTTCAGGAATCCATCGCCGCCGGCATCGCCGCGGCCCGGAACGGCGCCGACCTGATCGAAATCGGCATCCCGTACTCTGATCCCGTGATGGACGGCCAGGTCATCCAGGCCGCCACCACCGAGGCGCTGGCAAAAGGCTTCCATGTCAGCCAGGTATTCGACGTGGTTGCCGGCATCACCAGCCAGACCGACGCGGCCGTCCTGGTCATGACCTACTGGAACCCCGTGGCCCGCATGGGCGTCGACGAGTTTTCCCGCAGGCTGGCCGAGGCCGGGGGAGCCGGGCTCATCACCCCGGACCTCATCCCCGACGAGGCCGGCGAATGGATGGAAGCCTCGGACAAGTACGGCCTGGACCGCGTATTCCTCGTGGCACCGTCCTCCACCCCGGAGCGCATGCAGCGAACGGTCGACGCGAGCCGCGGCTTCGTCTACGCCGTCTCCATCATGGGCGTCACCGGCGCCCGCACTTCGGTGAGCAGTGCCGCCAAGGACGTCGTCTCCGCCGCACATGGTGCCGGCGCGGATCGTGTCTGCGTGGGCCTGGGCGTGTCCAACGCGGACCAGGTGCGCGAAATTGCCGCCTATGCCGAAGGCGTCATCGTGGGCACCGCTTTGGTGAAGACACTTGGCGACGGCGGCGTGGACGCAGTCGCCGCCCTCACCAAGGACCTCAGCACCGGCCTGGCGCGCGGTAACGGCGTGGCGCCGGAAACCGGGGCCTAGGCCATGCAGGCACTCCTTCAGGCAGCCGCCCACGCGCCCGCCATGGCGCCCGCGAGCATCCCCAGCCCGGATTGGTCCGGCTTCGATATCCCCCTGCCGTGGGGCAGCCTGAGGATCCACGCATACGCGCTGTGCATCCTGGCCGGAATCATCGTCGGCCTGTGGCTGACGTCCGTCCGGTGGGCCAAGCGCGGCGCCCCTGAAGGCAGCGTCTGGGACATTGTTATCTGGGCCATCCCCTTCGGCATCATCGGCGGCCGCCTGTACCACGTGGTCTCGTCGCCGGATGCCTACTTCGGTCCCGGCTTTGACGGAACCGGGGACCTCTCACTGATCCCCCAGATCCAGCGAGGGGGGCTGGGAATCTGGGGCGCCGTCGTCCTTGGTGCCATCGGTGCCTGGATCGGATGCCGCCGCAGCGGCGTCAAACTGAGTGCCTTCGTTGACGCCGCGGCGCCCGGCCTTCTCCTGGCCCAGGCGATCGGACGCTGGGGCAACTACTTCAACCAGGAACTTTTCGGCGGTCCCACCACTTTGCCGTGGGGCCTGCAGATCGATGCGGACAACCCCAACTTCCCCGCCGGTATGCCCGCGGAGACACTGTTCCACCCCACCTTCCTCTACGAGTCCCTGTGGAACCTGGCAGGCGTCCTGATCCTGCTCGCCCTGGACCGGCGCTTCCACTTCCGTCGGAGCCGGCTCTTCTGGCTGTACGCCATGTATTACACCCTGGGCCGTGTCTGGATCGAGGCGATGCGCATCGACGACGCTGAACAGATCAGCATCTTCGGCATCACCACCAGGCTCAACGTCTGGACCAGCATCTTCGTCTTCCTCGCTGCCCTGGTTGCCTTCATCCTCCTGGGCCTCAAGGGCCGCCCGGATCCCGACACGGTGTACCTGCCGGGCCACGCACCGGCAAAGGGCGTGGAAGGGGCAGGGGATTCCGGGACCGGTCACGAAGTCCGTGATACGGACGACGGTGTCTCAGATAGTGATTCGCGTGGTAATCTCCCTGATAACCACAGCGGTTCCAGGCATGCTTCCGACCCCACGGAAGAAGCCGCGGCGGCACCGGCCGGCTCAAAGCCCGGAACGGATGCGACGGCTGCCGGACACTCCGGCAGCACAGCCACGGGACCCGCGTCGGAGGCCGGCACCGGAAAGTAGGACGCCGGCCAGGCAGGGCAGTAGAGCCACCGCTCGAAGAGCCCGAAACCACAATGTCGTGGAATGGGGCGAGTCCGGACAGTACAGAGATGCTGGCCGGTATTGCCTCGGGCAGGGGCCTGCGTAACCGTTAGTTCAGCAGGCCGTGCTGACCTACAATTTCCAGTAATCAACACTTTGTTGTGCCCTTTGCAGCGGCGCCGACGAGTGGGGCCAACGGTGTCCCTTCCATACGCACGATCAGGAGGAAGGACGTCTCCCATGACCCAAACTCTTAACACTCCCAGCTGGTCCGAACCGGATCAGCCTGAGACTGCCCTGTCGCCGTTCAAGCGCTTCGCAGCCATGCCGGAGGCCGCCGGGCTGTACAACCCGGAACAGGAGAAGGACGCCTGCGGGCTCGCTATTATTGCGACCCTGCGCGGCGAACCCGGGTACGACATCGTCGATGCCGCCCTGACCGCGCTGCGCAACCTCGAGCACCGGGGCGCCGTAGGCGCCGACGAGGGAACCGGCGACGGCGCGGGCCTGCTCATGCAGATCCCGGACGAGTTCTTCCGGGCCGTTACCGAGTTCGAGCTGCCCGCTCCCGGCCAGTACGTTGCGGGCACGGCATTCCTTCCTGCCGAGCAGCGGGAGGCCGACGCCGCCAAGGCAGGCATCGAGGGCCTGGCCGCCGACGAGGGCCTCAAGGTCCTCGGCTGGCGGGAAGTGCCGGTGGTCGCCGACCTGGTGGGTGCCATGGCCCGTGCCTGCATGCCCTACTTTTCCCAGCCCTTCCTGGCGTCTGCCAGTGGCGAGGAACTGGACCGCAACGAGCTGGACTCCCGCGCCTGGCGGATCCGCAAGCGCGCGCAGAACAAGTTCGGCGTGTACTTCCCGTCGCTGTCCTCCCGCACCATCGTCTACAAGGGCATGCTCACCACCGCCCAGCTGGAGCCGTTCTACCCGGACCTTTCGGACAAGCGCTTCAAGACCAAGCTCGCGATCGTCCACTCCCGCTTCTCCACCAACACCTTCCCGTCCTGGCCGCTCGCACAGCCGTTCCGGACCATCGCCCATAACGGTGAAATCAACACCGTCAAAGGCAACCGGAACTGGATGCGCGCACGCCAGTCCCAGCTTGCCAACCCGCTGCTGGGCAACTCGCCGGAAGAGCTGTACCCCATCTGCACCCCCGGCGCCTCCGACTCCGCGTCCTTCGACGAGGTAGCGGAACTGCTCTGGCTGTCCGGCCGTCCCATCACGCACTCGATCATGATGATGATCCCGGAGGCCTGGGAAAACCACGCCACCATGGATCCGGCCCGCCGCGCCTTCTACGAGTACCACTCGCTGCTGATGGAACCCTGGGACGGCCCCGCCGCCGTCTCCTTTACCGACGGCAACCTGGTGGGCGCCACCCTGGACCGCAACGGGCTGCGTCCCGGCCGCTTCTGGATCACCGAGGACGGCCTTATCGTCTTTGCTTCCGAGGTGGGCGTGATCGACGTCGAGCCCTCCAAGGTGGTCAAGAAGGGCCGCGTGTCCCCGGGCAAGATGTTCCTGGTGGACACCGAGGCCGGCCGGATCATCGACGATGAAGAGGTCAAGGCCGAGGTCGCCGCCGCGAACCCGTGGGCCGAGTGGGTCAAGGACAACCTGATCGACCTTAACGATCTGCCCGAGCGTGAGCACGTGGTGCACACGGCCGCGTCCGTGAACATTCGCCAGCGCACCTTCGGCTACACCACAGAGGAACTGAAGATCCTGCTTGGCCCGATGGCCCGCACCGGTGCCGAGCCGCTGGGTGCCATGGGATCGGACACTCCCGTGGCCGTGCTTTCCAAGCGCCCGCGCCTGCTCTTCGACTACTTCGTGCAGTCCTTCGCGCAGGTCACCAACCCGCCGCTGGACGCCATCCGTGAAGAGCTGGTCACCTCGCTGACCTGTGCCATTGGACCCAACGGCAACCTGCTGGACACCAAGCAGGTCCGCCAGCCGCAGGTCCAGCTGCCCTTCCCGGTGATCAACAACGACCAACTGGCAAAGATCGCCAACATCGAAAGCCCCGACGGCGACCGCTTGTCCATGAAGGTCCGCGGCCTCTACCGCCCCGAAGGCGGCGAGAACGCGCTCCGAGCCCGGCTCACCGAAATCTGCGAGCAGGTTTCCGGCGCCATTAACCGCGGCGTCCAGTACATCGTGCTGTCCGACCGCGACTCCAACGCCCAGTGGGCACCCATCCCGTCCCTGCTGCTGGTCAGCGCCGTGCACCACCACCTGCTGCGCAGCGCCAACCGCACCAAGACCGCCCTGGTAGTCGAGGCCGGCGACGTCCGCGAAACGCACCACGTTGCCGTCCTGATCGGCTACGGCGCCTCCGCCGTCAACCCGTACCTGGCCATGGAATCCGTGGAACAGCTCATCTCCGCGGGCGACGTCACCGGCGTCACCCCGCAGGACGGCGTCTACAACCTGATCAAGGGCTTGGGCAAGGGCGTCCTGAAGATCATGTCCAAGATGGGCATCTCCACCGTGGCCTCCTACACCGGCGCCCAGACCTTCGAGGCGCTGGGCCTGGGCCAGGAACTGGTGGACGAATTCTTCGCCGGCACGCACTCCCAGCTGGGCGGCGTGGGCCTGGACGTCATCGCTGCCGAGGTTTCCGCCCGGCACCAGATGGCCTACCCGGAGGGCGGTATCGAGCAGCCGCACCGTCCGCTCCTGGGCGGCGGCGAGTACCAGTGGCGCCGTGACGGCGAGCCGCACCTTTTCAACCCGGAGACCGTCTTCCGGCTGCAGCACGCCACGCGTGAGCGCCGCTACGACATTTTCAAGGCGTACACCAGGGGAGTGGACGACCAGTCCACCAACCTGATGACCCTCCGCGGCCTGCTCAAGTTCAAGAACGAGCGCCCCCCCGTTCCCCTTGAGGAAGTGGAGCCCGTCTCCAGCATCGTCAAGCGGTTCTCCACCGGTGCGATGAGCTACGGCTCCATCTCCCAGGAAGCCCACGAGACGCTGGCCATCGCCATGAACCAGCTGGGCGGCAAGTCCAACACCGGTGAAGGCGGCGAGGATGTGGACCGCCTGCTGGACCCGAAGCGCCGCTCTGCCGTCAAGCAGATCGCGTCCGGCCGCTTCGGCGTGACCAGCCTCTACCTGACCAACGCCGACGACATCCAGATCAAGATGGCGCAGGGTGCCAAGCCCGGCGAAGGCGGCCAGCTGATGGCGCAGAAGGTCTATCCGTGGGTTGCCCGCACTCGGCACTCGACCCCCGGCGTCGGACTCATCTCCCCGCCTCCCCACCACGACATCTACTCCATCGAGGACCTCGCGCAGCTCATCTACGATGCCAAGCGCGCCAACCCCTCGGCCCGCGTGCACGTGAAGCTTGTCTCGGAAGTCGGGATCGGCACCGTGGCGTCCGGCGTGACCAAGGCGAAGGCCGACGTCGTACTTGTTTCCGGACACGACGGCGGAACCGGCGCCTCGCCGCTGAACTCGCTCAAGCACGCCGGTGTTCCGTGGGAGCTCGGCCTGGCCGAGACCCAGCAGACCCTGATGCTCAACGGCCTGCGCGACCGCGTGGTGGTGCAGGTGGACGGCCAGCTCAAGACCGGCCGCGACGTTGTCATCGCGGCGCTGCTGGGCGGCGAGGAGTTCGGCTTCGCCACCGCTCCGCTGGTGGTGGAAGGCTGCATCATGATGCGCGTCTGCCACTTGGACACCTGCCCCGTAGGTGTTGCCACCCAGAACCCCGAGCTGCGTGCCCGCTTCAGCGGAAAGCCGGAGTTCGTGGTCAACTTCTTCGAGTTCCTTGCCGAGGAAGTCCGCGAGATCCTTGCCGAGCTTGGCTTCCGCAGCCTGGAGGAGGCGATCGGCCACGCCGAGGTGCTGGACGCCCGCGAGGCGATCAACCACTGGAAGGCCGACGGCTTGGACCTGGACCCGATCCTGCACGGCCTGGAGTTCGACGACGACGCGCCGCTGCGCAACATGACCGGCCAGAACCACGAGCTGGACAAGCACTTCGACCAGCGGCTGATTACCATGGCCACCGAAGCGCTGACGGACCGCAGCCCTGTGAAGATCACCGTGGATGTCATCAACACGGACCGTTCGGTGGGTACCATGCTGGGCCATGTCGTCACCAAGACCTTTGGTACCGACGTCCTGGCCACGGACACCATCGACGTCACGCTGAACGGCACCGCCGGCCAGTCTTTGGGCGCCTTCCTGCCCGCGGGCATCACCCTGCGGCTGTACGGCGACTCCAACGACTACGTAGGCAAGGGCCTGTCCGGCGGCCGGATTGTCGTCCGCCCGGACCGTACCAACGTCTTCAAGGCTGAAACCAATGTCATCGCCGGCAACGTGATCGGCTACGGCGCCACCAGCGGCGAGATGTTCCTGCGCGGCCAGGTTGGCGAACGCTTCCTGGTCCGCAACTCCGGTGCCACGGCCGTCGTCGAAGGCATCGGCGACCACGGCTGCGAGTACATGACCGGCGGCCAGACGCTGATCATCGGCCGCACCGGCCGAAACTTCGGCGCCGGCATGTCCGGCGGCACCGCGTACGTGCTGGACCTGCGGACCACCCGCGTCAACAAGCAGGCGCTGGAGTCCGGCGAGCTGCAGCTGCGCGAGCTGGACGCCGAGGACCGCGACATTGTCCACGGCCTGCTGGTCAAGCACGTGGAAGAAACTGACTCCCAGCTGGCGGCGCGCCTCCTCGAGAACTTCGACGACACCGCCGCCCGCATCACCAAGGTACTGCCGCGCGATTACGCGGCCGTGCTGCAAACCCGCCTCGACGCCATCGAAGAGGGCCTTGACCCCGACGGCGAAGAAGTATGGTCTCGAATCCTGGAGGTTACCGGTGGCTGATCCACGCGGATTTCTGAAAGTACGCCAGCGTGAAACCCAGCCGCGCCGTCCCGTTCCGGTCCGCATCATGGACTGGAAAGAGGTCTACGAGGCCCAGGAGAAGGGCACGCTGAAGGCCCAGGCCGGGCGCTGCATGGACTGCGGCATCCCGTTCTGCCACCAGGGCTGCCCGCTGGGGAACCTCATTCCCGAGTGGAACGACCTGATGTGGCGGGACAAGGGCGAGGAAGCAATCGAGCGCCTGCACGCCACGAACAACTTCCCTGAGTTCACCGGCCGGCTCTGCCCGGCGCCCTGCGAGGCGTCCTGCGTGCTGGGCATCAACCAGCCCGCCGTCACCATCAAGCAGGTGGAAGTTTCGATCATCGACGAGGCCTGGGACAACGGCTGGGTCAGCCCCCTGCCGCCCGCGCGCCTCACCGGCAAGACCGTTGCGGTGGTCGGCTCCGGCCCCGCCGGCCTGGCCGTCGCCCAGCAGCTCACCCGCGTGGGGCACACCGTCGCCGTCTACGAGCGGGATGACAAGATCGGCGGCCTGCTGCGCTACGGCATCCCCGACTTCAAGATGGAAAAGGAGCAGGTGGACCGCCGCGTCGAGCAGATGAAGGCCGAGGGCACCCGCTTCCGGACCGGCGTCTCGGTAGGCACCGACGTGACCTGGGAGCAGCTGCGCAGGCGCTACGACGCCGTCGTAGTGTGCACCGGGGCCACCGTCCCGCGCGACTTGCCTATCCCGGGTCGCGACCTGGACGGCGTCCACTTCGCCATGGACTACCTGGTGCCCGCCAACCGTGCGGTGGCAGGGGAGACCATTGAGAACCAGATCAACGCCCACGGCAAGCACGTGGTGATCCTGGGTGGCGGCGATACCGGTGCTGACTGCCTGGGCACGGCACACCGGCACGGCGCTGCCTCCGTCACCACCTTGGCCATTGGCAAGCAGCCGCCGTCGGAGCGTGCCGGCCACCAGCCGTGGCCCACGTTCCCCACCCTGTTCGAGATGGCCAGCGCGCACGAGGAAGGCGGCGAACGCACCTACCTCGCCTCCACCGTGGAGTTCGTAGGCGAAAACGGCAAGCTCACCGGCGTGAAGGTGGCCGAGACTGAGTTCGTGGACGGCAAGCGCCTCCCCAAGGCCGGCACCGAGCGGATCATTCCCGCGGACTTGGTGTTCCTGTCCCTCGGCTTCACCGGTGCTGAACCGGCCGGCATCACCGAGCAGGTGCACGCAGAGTTCGACGGCCGCGGCAACGTTTCCCGTGACGGCTACTACATGACCAACACCGAAGGCGTGTTCGTGGCCGGCGACGCCGGCCGCGGCCAGTCCCTGATCGTGTGGGCCATTGCCGAGGGGCGTGCCGCCGCTGCGGCCGTGGACAAGTACCTGATGGGAAGCACCATCCTTCCCGCACCCGTCGCACCGACGGACCGCGCCATCGCCGTCCTCTAGGGCTGCATCGAGGGTTCACCTCGCCGACAACTTAACCAATGCAAGAGACCAATAGGGTAGGTATATGAGACGCGCAAAAATTGTTGCCACGTTCGGCCCGGCAATTGCCAGCTACGACAACACCCTCGCGGTGCTGGAGGCCGGCGTTGACGTAGCCCGCATGAACATGAGCCACGGTGACTACTCCGTGCATGACAACACCTACGAGAACGTCCGCAAGGCAGCGTCCGACCTTGGCAAGGCCGTGGCCATCATGGCCGACCTGCAGGGCCCCAAGATCCGGCTGGGCCGCTTCGTTGACGGTCCGCACGCCCTGGCCGTGGGCGACATCTTCACCATCACCACCGAGGACGTTCCAGGCACCCAGGAGATTTGCTCCACGACCCTGAAGAGCCTCACCGAGGACGTCAAGGTGGGCGATGCCCTCCTGATCGACGACGGCAAGGTGGCGCTGCGTGCCATCGAGGTTGACGACGTCAAGGTGGTCGCGGAGGTGACCGTTGGCGGCATGGTGTCCAACAACAAGGGCATCAACCTTCCCGGCGTGGCCGTCAACGTTCCCGCCCTGAGCGAAAAGGATGAGGACGACCTTCGCTGGGCGATGCGCCGCGGTGTGGACATGGTGGCGCTGTCCTTCGTGCGGGATGCTTCGGACATCACCCGCGTGCACGAGATCATGGACGAGGAAGGCCGCCGCGTGCCGGTCATCGCCAAGATCGAAAAGCCGCAGGCCGTGGAGCAGCTGCCGGAGATCATCGACGCGTTCGACGCAATCATGGTGGCCCGTGGCGACCTCGGCGTGGAACTGCCGCTGGAGGAAGTGCCGATCGTGCAGAAGCGCGCCGTGGAACTGGCACGCCGCTGGGCCAAGCCGGTCATCGTGGCCACCCAGGTCCTCGAGTCCATGATCGACAACCCGCGCCCCACCCGGGCCGAGGCCTCAGACTGCGCCAACGCCGTCCTCGACGGTGCGGACGCCGTCATGCTGTCCGGTGAGACCAGCGTGGGCAAGTACCCGGTCGAGACCGTCAAGGTCATGGCCCGGATCATCGAATCCACCGAGGTCCACGGGCTGGAGCGCGTCCCCCCGCTGGGCACAAAGCCCAGGACCCGTGGCGGCGCCATCACGCGTGCCGCCGTCGAGATTGCCGATCAGCTGGACGCCAAGTACATCTGCGCGTTCACCCAGTCCGGTGACTCCGCCCGCCGGCTTTCCCGCCTTCGCCCCATCAAACCGGTCTTCGCCTTCACCCCCGTGGAGCAGGTGTGGAATCAGATGGCACTGACCTGGGGCATCCAGCCCGTGCTGGTGCAGATGGTGGACCACACCGATGCCATGACCGCGCAGGTGGACCGCAGCCTCGAGGAGATGGGCCTGGTCCAGGATGGTGACCTGGTGGTTATCGCCGCGGGTTCGCCTCCCGGAAAGGCCGGCTCCACCAACTCCCTGAAGGTGCACAAGGTGGGTGACCTCGCCGACTCCACCCGTGCGGGAGAAGTCACCAGCAACCGCGAGAAGCTCGGCCCCTGGCCGGAAAAGAAGAAGAAGAACCAGGCTGCCGAGGCCTAGTCTTCAGACAGAAAAGGACCCCTGCCTTTCGGCGGGGGTCCTTTTTGCTGTGGCTTGGTCGCTTTGGCGACCGTTGCTGGCTGGGCGGCCGGGCCGCCGTCGTACTCTCTCCGGGGCCCGGCCGGCGCGCTAGTTGACCTGGTTGATGATGGTTTCGGCGACTTCGCGCATGCTGAGGCGGCGGTCCATGGAGGTCTTCTGGATCCAGCGGAAGGCTTCCGGTTCCGTCAGGCCCATCTTGGTGGTGAGCAGGCTCTTGGCGCGCTCCACGAGCTTGCGGGTGGCGAACTGCTCCTGCAGGTCCGAAACCTCGCCCTCCAAGGCCTTGATTTCCTCGTGGCGGGAGAGTGCGATCTCCAGAGCGGGAATGAGGTCCGCGGGCGTGAAGGGCTTGACGACGTAGGCCATGGCACCGGCGTCGCGCGCGCGCTCCACCAGTTCCTTCTGGCTGAAGGCGGTCAGCAGCACCACGGGCGCGATGCGGGCCTTGACGATCTTCTCCGCCGCGGAGATGCCGTCCATGACGGGCATCTTGACGTCCATGAGGACCAGGTCCGGCTTCAGTTCCTCGGCAAGCTGGACGGCCTTCTCGCCGTTGTCCGCCTCGCCCACAACGTCGTAACCTTCGCCGCGCAGGATCTCGATGATGTCGAGGCGGATGAGGGTTTCATCCTCTGCCACAATGACGCGGCGCGCCGGCTGGGATGTGGGCTTGGACTCCGTCTGTTCAGTCACGGGATCTCCTTGAAAAGGTACGGCGGGACATCACTATCTTAGGTGCCACCGCGGCTGTACTTGGCTTGCAGGGTTCGTTTGCGGCGACGGCGGCGCGATTCTGGAATTCAGCCTATCTGCATGTAGAGTAATTCCGCGTACGTGAAGCGATCGCGTTGCTCACAGTCAGCTGTGGGCGTAGCGTTTTACTCCGCGTATTCCGCGCCCGAGTGGCGGAATTGGCAGACGCGCCGCACTCAAAATGCGGTATCGAAAGGTGTGTGGGTTCGAGTCCCACCTCGGGCACAGTGTTTCCGCAGGTCAAACGGCACTTGCCACTTTGTGTGTTGACAAAAACGCCCAAAGTGTTGACAGCGGCGTACCGTTTTTGATGTGGCAAGCATCCGTAAACGCACTAAGAAGGACGGTTCCTCGTCCTACATGGTGCTGTGGCGGGACCCAAAGAGCCGCGAGCAGCAGGGACTGACAGTCGCTAGTCTCGTCGAGGCTGAAACCCTGAAGAGGCTGCTGGACGCTAACGGCCAGTCGTTTGAGATCGCGCAGCACGCCATCCTGACAAACGAGAAGCGCCCGCCGACTGTGGCGGAAGTCATCCAGGAACATATCGATCTGTTGGTCCGCCCGTCGAGCGGGACAGTCAAGACGTACCAGACCATGCTTGAATTCCACATCCGGCCGGTCATCGGCCACGTTCCTGTGGACAAGCTCGACTACCGCGTCATTGCCCATTGGGTGAAGTCGATGATGGCCAAGGGCAAGGCGCCGAAGACCATCCATAACGTACACGGCCTAATTTCGGCAGCCATGAATACCGCGGAGATGCTCGGCTACATTTCGCGGAACCCATGCCGCGGCGTGCAGCTTCCCGGCATTGAGAAAGCCGAGGACGAGGCAATGTTTCTGACCCACGCCGAGTTCAGCCTCATCATGGAGGGCATGGGGGAGCGGTACAAGGCTTTCACCAATTTCCTTGTCATGACTGGCACCCGCTTTGGGGAGGCCACCGCGCTGACTGTGGCCGACGTTGATCTGCTGTCCAAGCCGCCTACCGCCCGGATCAACAAGGCATGGAAGCGGGACGGCCAGAATCAGTTCTACATCGGGGCGACGAAGACAGGTGCCGGTAAGCGCACCATAGGACTTAATCCTGCCTTGGTGGAGCTGCTGATCCCGCTGGTCGCGAGCCGGCCCGGAAAGGAACTTGTGTTCACGACGCCCAACGGCGGGCGCATTATCCACAAGCTTTACTGGCACCACTACTGGGTCCCAGCCGTTCGAACGGCCCAGGGGAACGGCCTAACCAAAGATCCTCGGATCCACGACCTCCGCCATACTCACGCCTCTTGGCTGATCCAGGATGGGGTCCCCCTGTTCACCATTTCACGCCGGCTGGGTCACGCGTCCACCAGGACCACTGAGCAGGTTTACGGGCACCTGATGCCGGAGGCGCTCCAGGCTGGTGCTGATGCCACGGAGCGCTCGGTCACCGCCTTCCAGAGGTGACCGGCGTCAGGTCATGTTGGAGGGTCTTCCTGCTCGCATGAACATGGAAACAGGTCCCATTCTGTCGGAGGTTTTCCGTGGATATCGAGTTTTTTGAACCGGCCGAAGCTGCCGCTCTCATGCGCTGCACGGAGTCATGGCTTCGGGACGGCGCAACCAGCGGACGCTTCCCCCACGCGTGCTGGGGCAAAGGAAAGATCATCTTCACCTCGGAGCACATCCTCGAAATTGCCAAGCTCAGTGAGATCCTTCCCGGCGGCACTGGTTCGCCTTCTGGCAGTCTGCCCGTGACAAACGAACGGTTGATCGGTACCCGCTCTAAAGTCAGGCTGGCTACAGCCAACTGAATATGCGTGATTGATTCCTGCCAAGGATGTGCGTAGTGCTCCAAAGCGGATGCTCACGGATGGTAACGGGCGCCGGGTGTGTGGCAAGCACCACGGTGACGGTTACCCGCGGCAGGCGTGGGCCGAAGTTAGCGTGGAGCGAAAGCGACCCCTATGACCCAGAGGACTATGAAGACCACCTGCTCGCCCGCCAAAGTTCTGACCGCCGCCACCGCCTTGATGCTGGCTGCGTCATTAGTAGGTTGTGACGCCAACTCTTACGCCTTCGAAGCGGTCGGTTCTGCTCCAGGCCTCCCTGGTCGAACGACGGCAGATCCGGAAGCTGCCGGTGACGCGGCCAGTGCGCTCGTCCAACTGGAGACCATCCCGGTGAAAGGTCGAGCTCCAAAGACAGGCTATACCCGCGATGAGTTCGGGCCAGCCTGGGCGGACGTTGACCACAACGGTTGTGATACCCGCAATGACATTCTTGCCCGGGACCTAACCGACAAGACCTTCAAAGCTGGCACCAACAACTGTGTAGTCGCTGGAGGCACCTTGGCCGACAAATACACCGGCACAACGATCACCTTCGTCCGTGGCCAGGACACGAGCTTAAAGGTCCAGATCGACCATGTTGTGCCCCTGAGTGATGCTTGGCAGAAGGGTGCACAGCAACTCAGCGACGAGCGGCGTAAGGAACTAGCCAACGACCCGCTGAACCTCATGGCTGCTGATGGACCCACCAACGCCGCCAAGGGCGATAGTGACGCGGCGACGTGGCTACCGCCGGACATAGCCTTCCGGTGCGAATACGTCGCCCGCCAAACTTCCGTCAAGGTCAAATACAGTCTCTGGGTCACCCAGGCCGAGCATGATTCTATTGCTGGCATCCTCGAGGGCTGTAAGTAGAGGAAGAACGCTCATCTTCAACGGGGCCTATCTAATGAGGACAAACCGCCACGCTTTGCCACTACAGATATTTGCTACCGCCGATGGGATGCGTACGAAAAAGCGTGTACCGGGTGGACGAAGCCGCCGGCGACACCGACCGGCGAGGGTATATCTGAACATGGACAGCTTCGGGCCGAGTCTGCGGTGGAGGTCGGTCAGCCGCCGAGGCGGGTGGGCGAGCTGAAAGCGTCGGCACCGCAGGCGACCGAACTGGCCCCGCGCACCTGGAGGGCCACAGACGAGAGGCCTTGCAGACGCCCCGCAGACGCATCGGCCCCCAGCTACCCGGGTCAGAGTCTTAGGCCTGTGCGCACCCCGGCGTATATCCGCCGCAGGGCCAGAGGGCTGCCGTCCCGGGGAAGCCCGCGTCCCTTGGCTATCGGATCTTTGGTTCCGGGTAGGATGCGTCCTGGAAAAGTCCCTATGACGAGAGAAGGGTCATGCCGGATTCGCCTGGCGCCATGAAGGAGTCCCTGCGCGACGATGAGTCCGCTTTCCGGCAGGACATCGAAAAATGGGCACTAGCAGCCGTGCCGGTGCTCCAGGAAGTTGCCGGATCGTACGGAGGCTTCATCACCTACAAGGCACTTGCCACCCGGGTCTTCGAGGAAACAAAGACCAGCACACGGATGCTCGTTCCGAACTTTAGCTCAAGGCTGTTGAACCGGGTCATCCGCCTTTGCCTGAAGAACAATCTGCCGGCCTTGACGTCGCTGGTGGTCAGTGCAACGGACGGGACGGTCGGAACCGGTTTCGACGCAGTGTTGCGGGCCTCCGGACGGGAGGTCCCGGATACCGCACTGGAACGGGAACGTATTGCCGCGGCCGAGCGACTGGAATGCTACAAGAAGTTCGGCGCTGACGTGCCTATTGACGCCAAACCTCAGCTGACACCCAAGTATGAGGCCCGGGTGAACCCGCCGAAGCAGGAAGCACCCAGACCGAAGCCGGTGTGCAGCGTTCACGGGATCCAACTGCCGGCCACGGGAGTCTGCGACGACTGCGCGTAAACGGGGTGAACGCCCGGGGAAATGATGCTGGCCGGGACGCTCAAGGCGGCTCTACCCAATAGGCCGTGTCGCGGTCTGCGATTCGCACCGCCCGGTCGCCCATGGTGCCCACGGCTGGTACGTGCGCGGCGTCCAAGCGGCCCTCGCACTTGAGGAAGTAGGCCTCCAGGTCGAAGCGGCACCAATCCGCCGGTCTGTCCTTGTCAGCCTGGGCGGCTACCGCGTCGGTGACCTCGCCGAGGTCACCCGGCACCGGTAATTGGTCGAAACGCCAGCATTCCTTGGGAGAAATTGCGGGATCCTTGAGCCGGGTTGCCCGGCGGTGGACGTAGCCTCTTGTGACGCACACCGATCACTGGGGGAGACCGATGTTGAAGCTGCGCTTTGCGACATTCGTGCTGGGATTACTCACCGCAGCGGCCGGCGCCGCGGGCGGCTTCCTGCTGCCCGTGGCCCAGTCCTGCCCTTCCGCGTTCAACTACGCGCAGGAAGTGCTCACGGGCCCGAACGCCATGGCCGTCCGAACGAGCTGCCGGGCCAGCGCCCAGCAGTACGCCCCAGTCTGGACGGCTGTCATTATCGTAGGAAGTGTCGTCCTCCTGGTCGGCATCATCTGGATTCTCAGCTCGAGAAAGAAGGCGACAGCGGCCACAGGATCTGGGGCGAAAACCGAAGCCAGCGTTCAGCCCGCATCGGCTAGGCGGAAGGCCGCGCCTCGACCGGCACCCGCTTCAGCGGCCGAACGCGTACGTTCTGGGCCCGCGTGGCCGCTATTCCTTGGCGTAGCGATCATCGCCGTGGGCATCTTCCTCGGCTATACGGTCAGTGTCGGCCCGTACTGCGACGGAGCCTTCACCAGCCAGACTTCGGCCGCCGGAGCGGACATCGCTAACGCCATGCACGGGCGGACAGCCAATTACTCGGGCGCCTGCCGGGCAGCTGCCGGCCAACAGTCGGCGATCTACTGGGGCATCATCGGTTTCGGGGCCGCGGTCATCATCCTCGGGCTTGTTCTGAGAACTGTCCTTGGCCGCAGGCCGCAGGTAAACCCCAGTCGCAACGTAACCGCTGAGCTTGAACAGCTCGCCAAACTGCTCGACCGCGGCCTGCTCACTCAAGACGAATTCAACCAACAGAAGGGAAAGCTCCTCGCCCAGAGCTGACGAAGCCTCGGGACGGCCACTGTACCCGTACGACTTGGCGGATTCAGTTGGGGCCCCACGCAGGCAGGCTGACCCCGACCTTCAGAAGAGACGTTCCAGCTCGCCACAAGCCCGCCGGTCCGGGCGGTGGCCAGTTCACCAACGCGGAGTGGCGTCGAGGCAACCGTCGCGCTGGGCGCCCTATGGCCGGTCGAGACCCAGTGGAAACGCCGCGGCCACGACTCTTACCCGCCGGCCGAGGAGGTGACCTCCTGGCCCGCGCTCTACGCCACGGACAACGACGGACCCATCGGGGACAAGCCCATCCGGGCGCACTACTTCCAGGCGGCATGGACCGGTACATCGCCGAATACGACCCCAAGGAAAACGAGGCGTTCGGGTACTCCGACCTCGGCTTGGGCCACGGCGAGTGGGGCTACATCCCGATCGGCGACGTCGAGGAGCTCCGCGGACAGTTCGGGCTGCCGATCGAGTGCGACCTGGACTTCAAGCCCGGCACGCCGGCCAAGGAATGCATCCCACGGCACATCGCCGACGACGCCGCAGCGGACGGCGACAAGGCAGCCATTGAGACTGCGCAGGACCAGACGGTCGATACCATGATCCGGAACGCCGTCGATGGTGAAGCCGTAGCTGCCCTGGCCGCCACGTCCGCGGAAGCCGATGAGGGTAAGACAGGGAAGCCGGTTTAGTACGGGGCGCCACCGGGCAGTATTCTTCCTAGATCGCTAGCTGCAGTTACCTGGGGGGACAAGCATGACCAGCACGCAGATCGAGGATCGCAAGGACATATCTGAGCGAAGCACGCATGCAAGACCGTCTGGAATCATCGATTTCTGGCGGTCCGCATTCGTTCGTTGGTTCCTGCTCGTGGCCGCCATGTTTTTTGCCACGGCATGGTTTGCCAGCCTCGTACCGTACAAGCCCGAATGGGGTGACATCGCAACTTGGATTGGCGCCATTGCAACTGGTAGCGGCCTGATCTTCACTGGAAGCCAGATCCGTCACCAGATCCAGCAGCGCCACGAGCAGATTGAGAAACGCCAAGAGGATGACAAGCTGCTCCGCGAAAAAGATGCGCGGGCAATCGGGGTCAGATCGACGTGGGTTTCTTCGAATTCATCCCAGCCATACGTACTGGGTCAGACGACGCACACTGTTAAAGTGACTATCCAGAACAAAAGCGCTAATCCGATTACCAGGCTCAGCATCGCTGTCTGGGATCTCAGGGAAGGTAGCGACTGGCGGGACCTGGCACCGGAGGGGTTCGAGCAGGAACTGGCAGGAGCAACCGCTAATGGGCTCATCACCGCCCAGAACGACGTTTGCGTCGATCGCTACGTCGGCACCTTCATGGCCGACGACAAGGAGACTTTCTATCTGTCGATAAGTCACCCACTGGCCGGCCCGAGCGGAAGCGTTGGCGCCAACCCTCTGGTGCTCGTCTCCTTCACCGACACCTGGGGGCAGGCCTGGGTGAACAGTGACGTCGATGGATGGCGAATGTAGAGCTCGTAAGCACGGCTGCCGCCTCGCCTGGCTTTTGCGCTGCGGCGGGTTCAGATACCGGGTCCGCGGGCCATCGTCAGGGCCTGAAAGGGTTCTGACCAAGAATGTCGGACGTAGCCAGCCGGTGTAGGAGTTGGCGGTGGCGCTGCTGCAGTTCCGTTAATTTCCTTGGTCGAAAGGCCGGTGAAGATGAGGTACGTTTCCGGCGGACCGCGAGCCCGTCCGGTTTGAAAACTTCCTGAGGCCAAGTCCTTCGTCCACAACAGCTTTACGGTCCGCACGAAGCTCGGACCGACCCTACCGCCTTGCGATTGGTCCTTGAAGTTAAACGGGCTGCCTTGGATATTTCGAGATTGGCTGCGACTATGCCTTCTTGCTGAAAGCGGCTCCATTTGACCCCAAAGAAGGCCCAGTGTCGGCGGTGGGCCGTTTGTTCGCATCAACGGTGGCCAATGTGGTTATGATGACCGAGCAACGGAACTGGTAGTCGGTCAAAGTCATAAGATGAAATTCACAATAAACTTAGCGATCGATACTTAACACCGGCTCCGGCTCACGGGGTGACGTCATCGAGGCCGGGGAGCAGCACAAGCGGGGTTGGGCTGTGTAGGCTCCTGCCCGTGGGCATTCAATCAGAGGAGTCAAAGTGAGCCGTAGCGACCAAGGCGATGAGTGGGTCAATAAGGATGTCCGAGTCCCAGAGGGAGCGTATCTGGCGTCATCGCATGAGACTCCAGGTGCAGAACGTGCGCTCCTTTTCGACCGTGAATCCGGCAATAACTTGGGCCCGGCGGAAGTCAGGGATTCAGAGCGCCTGACCGATGAAGAACTACGGCAGCTTATGGCTATTTGCCTTGCGGTGGGCGTAGCGGTTGGCTCTGCGGTGACCTTTGTTGTTGCCAAGGCCCCGGACATCAAGCGCGGGTGGAACGAAAAGGTGCTGCCGGCCGTGAAGGCGAAGTGGAACGGTGTCCGGAGTCACGGGGCCGACAGTCAAGTGGGTGGAAGTGGAGACGAGCCTGCAGATGAACCCGGTCAGGAGATTTCCGCCAGACCGCGGCTGACCTTGGTGAACCCCGAAGCTGACAAGCCAACTTCGGGATCCGCCGCGCCTGCAGCCTGAGTAGCGGGTCGGAGCGCCGCAGGAAGCCTGGCCGTGGAGTGTGACTGGGGAGCCACTGCGGTCCGTCGACTGGCGCAAGTCAGGCGACGGAAGCATCGGGCACTTGCACCCCTGCAAAAGCCAGCGGACCCTGCACTGCAGTGCCTGCCGCCCCGGGAACTGCTGACACCCCCGGAAGGGGGCTGCTCTTCCGGCCGACATCCCCGGTTCCGTCGATTCCTCGCCGCCGCAGGCCACAGCGCTCTTCTACAGCGTCACGAAGGACCTGACGGGGCTCAGTGACCCCGAGGTGGCCGAAGCCGGTATGAGCTAGTGCCACCAGCGGGAGTCGGAACGTGTATCCTCTATCTGAGGTTACGAGCAACCGTAGACACCAGCCCCCCGACCGGGGTTGTCTGCCTAAAAAGGGCCCCAGTGGCTAACGCTCGACTTTTCCTTAGCGGTTTCCATGGTTGTGTGCATCTTCTGATTCCTGGGTCGGCAGGACAAATCGGAGGATTTCCGTGGCCATTCCAAAAAACCTTAAGAAGACAACGCGCCTTGTGGCTCGAGCTACGGGGCAGACATATCTGCAAGCACTCAGACTCCGCACCGCCCATGGCTTTCCAATCGTCTGCGCCCCTACCCCTCCTCAGGAGGAGTTGGAAGGGGCCTTGCTTTCCAGAATTGGCGACCTTCTTCCGAATGAGATGGACGGGTCGGATCACCTCTTCGGGTTTGGAAAGGTTTTGCCGACCCCAAATAGTCTGATTCTCGGGCCCGTTGCTTCCGCTTTGCCTCCCAAGTTATCCCTCGACCTAATGCCCGTACTCGATTCCTCGCGGGTGTCGCCGCAGCTCTACGGGGTTCCTGGCCTGAGAGTGCGACCACATCCCCTTGGCCTTAGCCTCTTCCGGCCTGAACTGGACGCCGAAATCATCATCACGGGCACCACTGCCCAGGAATGGGAACTGGACCACCAGTCTGGGCTCGCTGAGGAACATCGGCTCGGTACATGCCTGGCCACCCGCTATCCTGCAAGCTGGACGAGCCTGGAGTTGGAACATTACAAGGACGGCCTTCCACAGGATCCTGTGTGGCAAAGCGCTCTACTGCGTCGGATCGGTCTGATAGGTGCACTGCGTCCTCGTGTGATAAGCACCTATTGGTCACACGGACAGGGCGTCGTCGTCGAGGTTCAGCAGCCACGTTTTGATGCCCCCGCCTTAGATCAGTTCATTCGGGACTTCACCTGGCCAATGCTGTCGCCCGAAGTTGCTTACGTCCCCGAGGGCGATATTACGAGCCGTGGAGGCTTGAGCCATTCGATCCACTTCAGGACGCCACGGAGCCTGCACCTCCTGACGATACGCTTCGTTCAATTGCCGCGCTCTTAGCCTCGGGAGCAAGGAGGTCAGCCGCCGCGGCCATGCCTGCATAGATAACAAGCATGATCAATCGTCGAGAGGGTGAAAACGCCCGCGCCGCCATCTACACCCGGATTTCCAAGGACCTGGCACTGGAAGGTTTGGGCGTTGCCCGGCAACTAAAGGACTGCCGGGAACTGGCAGAAAAGTATGGCTGGACCGTCGTTGCGGAGTTTGAAGATAACGACATCTCCGCTTCCGGCGGGAAGAACCGTCCCGGTTACGAGCAGCTAAAGGCGCTGATGGAAGCGAAGGCTGTCGACGTGGTCGTCGTATACGCGGCGGATCGATTGCACCGAAACCCAAGAGAGCTCGAAGATTGGATCGACCTGGCCGCACGGACGGGAATAAACGTCCACTCGGTCACGAGTGGAACAATCGATCTCAGTTCTCCTGACGGCAAGACCATTGCACGTGTGGTCACGGCCTTCGCAGCTGGCGAGGTAGCGAAAACCAAAGCCAGGATAGCCAGGAAACATCTTGAGCTGGCAGAGTCGGGTGCATGGCCCGGGCGGGCCTGTTACGGATACACCGCAGAAGGCGAGATAGTCGAGGAGGAAGCCGCAGTCATTCGAGAGATGGCTGCTCGTGTCCTGCATGGTGAGAGCTATAACGACATAGCGCGAGATCTGACAGCGCGTGGAATACCTACTGCTCGTGGAGCAAAGTGGCGGGCAGCGAGCATTCAAGGCATCCTCAGAGCACCCCGCATAGCGGGACTCCGCGTTCACCACGGAAAGATCTCAGCCAAGGGTCAGTGGGATGCCATCATCTCTGAAGAAACACTAGCGATGCTTAGAGCTAAACTCGCCCCGGGCCGTTCCGAAGGCAAAAAGAGGGGAGGTGCCAGAAAGCATCTGCTCACAGGATTGCTGGTGTGCTCTAAGTGCGGCACTGGAATGGTGAAATCCATCAATGGGAAGTCAAAGAAGCCTTCCTACAGATGTCCTCGCAACGCCGGAGCAGCGGCGTGCGGCGGAACGACTATCGTCGCAGCAGAGACTGAAGCTTGGTTAGCCGAGGCTGCCTTTCAGTTTCAAGACGCCCGAGTCGTGGACGAGGAAGAGATGACGGGGGAGTGGTTGGAGAAGGTCGGCGCCCTGGATGCCCGACTGGAAGAGCTCGCAGCGGATTACGGTACCGGTATCATCTCGCGGAACGAATGGCTGGCTGCGAGGGCCGCCGTGGAGCGACAGAAAGCCCAATACCCTGTCCCTATAGTGAGGCCCCGGGAGCTTACGACAGGCGCCATGCTGAGGCGATGCCTGGCCCGATATGCCAACAAGTGCCCGCCGAGCCGTTCTGGACGACATCTTCGTCAGAGTCGTGGTCACGCCAAGACGCCAGGTGACCGGCTTGAAGACCTTCGATTCCGATCGACTCGTCCCCGAATGGAGGGCTTAAACCTCCGCCGACCGCTGTGGCGGGCGTCCTTGCATAGAGAGCAAGCATGGACGTAAACCAGCAAAGCATCACCAAGTGGATCGCAACTACCAGGACCGCACAAGGCCTGACCGGAACAGTTTCGCTCGACCCAGCACTCCACGCTAGGACTCTCGGCGCCGTAGACCGCGTGGCTGGAGAAAAAGCACGGGGAGACGCCGCTCAAGGAGGTCCCGCGGCGTGAGTACGCGACAGCCCTGCTCGTCGTGGCCCGGCATACCCGCCAACCGCAGTCGCATCACCGTCCGCAAAGAACTTAGCCGGACCTCCTCGATGAGGACTGCCGCCGGAACGAGTAGAGGGCTTCCTCACCAACTGTTGATGGATTTTCGGCGAAGATGGTTGTTCGGCTTTAGACGGTTAAGGCAGCCGATCCTTCTAGCTGGTGAATCCGTAACCTAGATCCGCCACGAGCCCCTCAAGATTTTAGGACATGCAGAAGATCCGTGCTTGTGGCCTCAGCCACCTGCCTCCGCATTCCGGAAGCGGCCCAGCAATCCGGCCGCGCCTGTCTTCCTTGGCTGGATCCCCGCCGGGAGATTCCGGTTCAGGTCCCAGGACTTCACTTCCTCTGCCTCCCAGATGTCGAAAAGGTCGTCGGACCGGTTGCCGTGCCTGTACTGGGCCTCCTCCCAGAAGACCGGCAGGGCGTCGAGGAAGACCACGTGCAGCCCATCGGGCAGG
The DNA here is from genome assembly GCF_030816725.1 of Pseudarthrobacter defluvii. Lineage (NCBI taxonomy): Bacteria > Bacillati > Actinomycetota > Actinomycetes > Micrococcales > Micrococcaceae > Pseudarthrobacter > Pseudarthrobacter defluvii. The sequence continues at coordinate 2,442,690 of NZ_JAUSYG010000001.1, read as the reverse complement.
TCCAGTTGCGGGATCAGGTCATCGAAACGTTCGGTCAGGACCCAGCCCGTGAACTCTCTGCCTTTGATGACCTTCCAGTCGCCGGCGACGAAGACTCCATGCTGCGGCACGGTACCGCTCTTGAGGACACTGAGGGCCATGTCCGCGAAGCCTTCCAGGACGGCGTCATCCCCGGGCCTTACTCCGACGAACAGCTCCACAGCGTGGTGGCGGGCATCTGGTCCGTAGTGGCTGGCGCCTGCTGAGGCGTAGAAGTGGACACCGAGGCGGGTGGTTCCTGCCGGCCATTCGAAGACGCCTATGGCGCGGCCGTCACGGGTGCGCATCTCCCGCAAGACTGGCTCAGCCCCGACGACCTTGGTGTAGTGCTCGCGCAGCTGCTCAACGATCACCGGAGACCTCCCCCTCCATGTCCCGGCACTGGATGTGGACGCGCTCCGGCTGCCCCGGGTCATCGCCCCAGATGCAAATATCGGCGCCATCCGAGGTGGTCCGGAAGCGCGCGACGCAGTCGAGGTACACGGTTTGGACTTCGATCAGTCTGCGGCTCGTGTGCAGCACGCCTTCATGCAGCATAACCAGGGCAGGGTCGTCCGGCTTCCCGTGCCCCGATAGTCACCCTCACCGGGCCATCGACGTCGTGCTGGACGGCCACGCCCCATGCGTTGTAGCTGGTCCAGAAGTTGGCAATCCCGTCGATGTCGGGGATGACCAACTCCTTGTCCGCTTCGGACATCAGCCACATCAGGGCATTGGGGAACGGGACGGTAGCGCTGAAGACTGTGCTCATTCGGCCGGCTCGATCAGTTCGGGGCCGTTGTTCCGGACACTGTTGACCCGCGGGCTGACAATCCTCGGCACCAGGGTCGGCTCGGGAAGGGAATCGAGCAGGTGCTGGACGTCCCTTCTATCTGACAGCTCTGGGTCCAGCCACTCCTGAAAGCGGTCACGCGGAATGATGACCGGCGACCGGTCGTGGACATGACTTATCTGGGGGTAGCCAGAGGGTGAGACACATGGGCGTGGCGCCCCAAAAGGGCCGTGCCTTCCTTTTATCCTCGGGGTGTGAGCGACGTTGCTCAAGCTTCTTTGATTGGCCGGTTCCGAGCCGAACGGGCCGTGGCGTCCCCTGAGGAAACGGCATGGGTCATCATCGACGCTGACTGGAACTTGCACGTAGAGGCCTGCTCGTACCTGGCTTCACTACGGGCTGCGGACCGCTCGCCAAACACGGAACGAGTTTATGCAGGCCGGGTAGCGCTCTTTCTGAACTACTGCGAGCTGGCCGGGGTCGACTGGCATGACCCGGAGTTCGCACAGCTGCACGCCTTTCTTCGCTGGCTGGTGACTGAGCCTGTTCAACGGCCGGGCGCTGCAGGTCCAGGGCGGCTGAGGTCAAAGGGCACAGCGAACGCGATCGTGACCACTACCAGTGAGTTCCTCAAATTCGGCGCGAGGCTCGGGTGGGTTGCAGTCCGTGTGCCGGGCATGCTGTCACAACCGAAGTACCTGCACTTCGTCCCTCCCGGGTTCGATACCGGAGAGCGGGATCAGTTCCGCACGGTTCAGGAACGAACGCTAAAGTTTCGCGAGGGCACGGCCGAGCCGCAGTTGCTTATGGAGGACGAGATGGCGGCCGTGGTGGCGGCTGCGTCGAACGCTCGCGACCGTTTCCTGGTCACCGCCCTGTTGGCTACAGGGATGCGGATCGGCGAGGCGCTCGGGCTGAGGCGTTCAGATGTGCATTTCCTGGCACGCTCGGAAGCACTGGGCTGCGGGATCCCGGGGCCGCATCTGCACGTGATCAGACGGATCAATGAGAATAGTGCACTCGCCAAGTCACGCTATCCGCGGACGATCCCAGTCACCGAACGGCTCGTGGAGGCGTACTCCGACTACCAGTTTGAGCGGGACCGCTTCGGCCCCGGGGTCGACAATGATGCCGTTTTCGTGAACTTGTTCCGGGAACCGCGCGGAAGGTCCATGAGCTACTCCAATGCCAAGGAGATGGTCGACCGTTTGGCGCGTGACTGCGGCTTCACTGTTCGACCACACATGTTGCGACACACTGCCGCGACGAGATGGATCGAAGCCGGAGTCGACCCCGACGTCGTGCAGGCACTGCTGGGCCACGTTTCCTTCACGTCAACTGAGCGCTATATCCATGCGTCGAAAAAACGGATGCGGGAAGCCGTCGAGACTACTGCCAGCGCTAGGAGGGACACTTCACGGTGAGCGAATCAACCATCACCAGGTCTGCAATCAACGAGCCCTCCCCACCCCGGCTTCCACCGGTCCTTGACCACGAAACGTGGCTGCGATGGCTGGAAGAGCGAATAGACCCCACTTGGCGGCTTGAAGAATGGGACGGGGACAACTGGTTCTTCGGCGGTGACCCGGAACGCGAAGGCAGCACGGTCACCCGCTGCGCCGTCCAACAATGCGGAACGAAGCTCGAAGAAGAAACTCTTTGCACCGTGTGTTGGAAGGCCTGGCGGGGCTCAGGTCTGGCAATGGAAGTCTTCACGGCAGAGTATTCGCCGGCGCGTAAGAAGATCCGCCCAGGGACAGAAGCCTACGGATGCCTGGTCAGACGCGGTGCAGTTTCATGTGCACGGCGGGCGATCTGTCGAGGTCTATGCCGCAGCCACTACAGCCTGTTGCGCCTACATCAGGCCCGGGACAGTTCTCTTAGCCTCGAGGCCTGGCTTTCCGCGGGGCAGGAACCATACCCTGCCGATCATCGCAGGTGCTCGGTGCCCCTGTGCGATCAGCAGCCGGATCTGGGCGATGGGCTGTGCCGCTATCACCACGGGCTCTACCGGCGAGAAGGACACGAAACATCCGCCCCGGAGTGGGCGGCCACGGCCCACCCACACCTAACCGCTGGTCAGTTCTCGATGCTCCCGCTAGAGCCTCTCGTCCGCGCGGAGCTGCTATATGCCCTCCAATGCCGCGACAGGTCAGGCGGCCGAATCGTGCCGAAAATGCTCCGGAGGCTGATCAGGGACATTAAGCGTCATGAGCACCTGGTTGGTCTGGGCCCCGACCAGCTCTGCCCTAGCAGCGGTAGCAGCAAAGACCTGGACAGCCACCGGCGCGACATCATTCACTGGCTGCAGGTCGGCTACGAGGAGATGACCGGCGCCGACCCCACCCGTCGCCTTATCTGGGACTTCCGGACCCTCGACCTGCGCGGGAGCACCCGGTCCACGCACCGCCGAACCCATGGCGGCAGGGCCGATTTCACTTCAATCAGCCAAGCCTGGCTGAGGGACCTCGCGATGGAAAAATGCCGAACCTTCACGACTAGCACCAAAATCCTCGAACTCCTCAACGCAGTCGAGGTGGCATCACGGGCCCTTGAAGCCACCGCAGACGGCGGCCACCACATCAAGGACCTCGGCCCACAGCACCTGGACGCCATCACCCAGGCCTTCCGGAACTGGACCCACCCTGACGGGCAACCGCGCAGCACCACCCGCCGCTATGTCGGACTCGAAGCAGTGTTCGCCCTGGTCGACTTCGGCCGCCGCTCCCGCAAGTTGGAAGGTGTCACCGACGCCTTCCTGCGGGACCCCGAGGCCCATCGCCTCCAACTGGACCCACCGGCACGAGAGGAAGTCGGCAAAGCCATTCCAGAGGCTGTCATCACCCAGCTCGATCAGAACCTGGCCCAATTGGAATGCAATGCCAAATACCCCGATATGGCCGAGGACCATCAGCGCCTCATGATCCGCACCCTGTACATCGTCTTGCGTGACACCGGACGTCGGCCACGAGAAGTCTGCGCACTCCGCACCGACTGTGTTAAGTTCGATGCCGACGGACCCGTACTGATCTGGGACAACACCAAAGCCGGCCGGAACCGACGCCACCTGCCAATCCCTTCAGAGACCGCCGAATCCATCGCCGCCTGGCGGGCAGTCAGAGACACACTAACCACCGGCGATCCCCGCGACGGCTACCTCTTCCCCTCCGGAACTCCCGATCGAATCGACCCTTACTTCCGGCCGGCAAGCCTTGCCCGGTCGCTGAAAATCTGGCTCGATGCGATACCGGATCTGCTCAGCGACGCCACCGATGCCCGCGGTGACCGCATCCCCTTCGACCGGTTGAAGGTCTATCCCTACGCATTCCGCCACTCGTACGCCCAGCGTCACGCCGACGCCGGGGTACCAGTCGATGTCTTGTGCGAGCTGATGGACCACCGGAGTATCTCGACTACCCAGGGCTACTACCGGGTGAACCAAAAACGGAAGCGCGAAGCAATCCGGACCCTGAGCATGCACGTCACAGACCGCCGCGGTCACCCCGCGCCGACCGCTTCGAGCACAGCTTATGAAATGCGCTCGGTGGCAGCCCCGTTCGGCAACTGCATCGAGCCGTCCAACGTCAAAGCCGGCGGAGGAAGCTGCCCCATCCGGTTCCAATGCTCAGGCTGCGGCTTTTACCGCCCGGACCCGTCCTACCTGCCCGTGATCGAGGACCACATCCGCTCGCTCAAGGCTGACCGCGAGACAGCAGCCGCCATGGACGTCGACAGCTACGTGCTGCGCAACCTCGATGACCAGATCGACAGCTACCGGCGCGTCCTGAGCGCCATGAAGGATCGCCTGGACGCCCTTCCGCACGAGGAGCAACAGGAGGTCGAGCAGGCCGCCATTCTGCTCCGCCGCCTACGCGCCGGCAGCGGCAGCCGCACACAGCTACCCCTCACCGTCAAAGTCCGGGCACGCACCCCATGACGACGGACACGACGCGGGACCCCGCGCCCAGAACTCCCGCCCAAGTGCTCCTGGAATCCCGGCAGAAAGAAAGCCGCAATAAACGGGCAGCTGTCACACGGGAACTCAACACAATGCTCGAAGACGGCGATCCGATCACCTTCGTCAAAGTCGCACGCAGGGCCAACGTCTCCACGTGGCTCGTCTACTCGCCCGGCACACGAGAACAGGTCCAAGAGGCCATCACCAAGCAACGTCAGCCCGACACGGCTACCAGCCAGCCGGCAGGAATCGAGTCTCTCCGAACCGACCTGGCACTGGCCCGTCAGGAAATCACCGTCCTCCGCCGCGAACGCGAGGACCTGCGGGCAAAGCTCAGGCAGGCGCTCGGCCGCCAACTAAACAACCTCAGCACTGCCCCTCTGGTCGACCGTCTCAACCGCCTCGCCGGCGAACTGGCGGAGACCCGCGCATCAAATACTGAACTAAAGCTCCAGGTTGCGGCCCTGCAGGACGACCTCACCGCGGCCCGAACCAGCCTCCGGCGCATGATCCGAGAGCGAAACACTGACACTCCCGGATAGCGTTTGACTCAAGCAAACCGTGAAGAGTGGCACGTTCGGCCGCGTTTCTGTGTCTGCCGCTTGCCGCGAAACTCTAAGATTTGAGACCATCTGGCGTGTAGCGTTTAGGGCACCCCGGATTCTGTTGGTCGAAGCAACACCTTCTTTCAAGGTGGTCCGACATGTATCTCAGCTCCTCGTCAGCAGCAGGCATCCGGTTTCTTGCCTCGGTCAAGCTCGGGCACGGTCTCAAAGCGTCCGCCCGACATGCTGGCATCGATAAAGAGGTCGGCTACCGCTGGCTGCGTGAGGAGTACTTGCGCCTGCGCCGTAACGGCAAGACTCCGAGCGAGACGACAGCGGAACTGGGGTTCAGCACGTCCCGGCTGGCGGCGTGGGAAGCTGACGTCGGCCAAGTCAAAGACCGCCATCATCTTCGGATGAATATTGACGAGGAGGTCAGCTTTTGGGCGGCGTTTGATCGCGGGGAAAGCCTTGGGGAGGCAGCCACGGCAGCGGGAGTGAGCCGTTCGACCGCTTATCGGTGGATGCACCGTCGTTTCGACCAGCTACGTCAGTCCAAGGTGACCGTTAGGCGGTGCCAGGACCAATTGCGTCTGACGGATCGTCTCAGCCTGAACTTCGAACGCGACCGATTATCCCGACTATCGAACGGGCGAAATGCCGCCACGGCGGCGCAGCACGCCGCTGTCTTCTCCTCCGGTCGTTATGCAGACCAGACCACATGCTCGGTGCGGTGCTCTCAGAGGCGCAGCAGTACCGTGCTGCGCGGGCCCAGAAGTATTGGCAGCTGATGCGCAACGGGGTGAGCAATGCAGAAGCATGCAGACTTCTCGGTATGCACCGAAGAACGGGGACGCAGCTGCGTCAAGCCAGCAATTTCCAGATCCCGCCCATCACAGCGCCGGCCGTAACTGCCGGCCGCTACCTAGACGCGCGGGAGCGGTTGCGGATCGCGGACCTGCTTCGGCTGGGGCACTCGATGCGGCGCATCGCGGTGGAACTGGGCCGTCACGCTTCCACGATCAAACGGGAACTCGACCGTCATCGTGACGCTCAGGGCGTCTACCTGCCCCGTACCGCCGATCATGACGCCCGGCTGCAACGGGCCCGACCGAAAGTGCATAAGCTCGCTGCCAACACGCGGCTGCGCACCCTTGTGCAACGCAAGCTCAACCGTTTCTGGTCGCCGGACGAAATCTGCGGGTGGATGAAGAAGACATACCCCGATGACCAGACGATGCGGTTGTGCCCGGAAACGATCTACCGGGCACTGCTGCTGCGTGAGGACCACGGCCTGCACCAACGGTATGCCACGAAGCTGCGCACCGGTCGTCGGATCCGCAAGACGCGCTGGCGCACCCGCATCGGGCAGGGATCCCGGATCCGCAACATGACCATGATCGGCCAGCGGCCGGCAGAGGCGGAAACCCGTCTAGAGGCTGGCCACTGGGAGGGTGACCTCATCGTCGGCGTCGGGTCAGTCTCGGCGATGATGACACTCAGGGAAAGGAAAACCCAGTACGGCATCATCGTGAATCTTCCCCTGGATCACACCGCTGCGAGCGTCACCGCGGCCGCCATCAGCGCGTTCGCAAAGCTGCCAACACACCTGAAGCGAACACTCACCTGGGACCAGGGCGTGGAAATGGCCAGCCACGAGGAACTAACAAAGAAGACCGGGGTTCCGGTCTACTTTGCCGAACGCTCAAGCCCCTGGCAGCGCGGGGCTAACGAGAACTTCAACGGGCTGGCCCGCCAGTATTTCCCCAAAGGCACCAACCTGGCCGTTCACAGCGTTGAGCACGTCTCGCACGTGATGCGCGAACTTAATGAACGGCCAAGGAAGACCCTCGACTACGACACCCCGGCAGCACGATTCAAAGCCGAACACACCGGGCAGGCCCCCGCTTTGCGATAGCCTCAAAGCACCGGGTAACGACCCGGAAATCACGCATCTGTTGCGTCGACCCCCAGAAACCGCCGCACCTTCACCGGGCAATTTCTCGGGCGGGTCATACGGGAATCAGCCATCCCGCCTGGAGAGTAGACGTCGGTTGAATTTTCCTGCTCCACCGCATCCTCCTCGGCTGAGCAGCGCCCCGCCCACCTCCGAAAGTGCGACAGAGCCGAAAACTTGGCACCCCCGAGCACGCCGCGATGGCGGTCACCATTCCTGCAACGATCAGTGTCACGGCGGCGCGAAATGCATGACGCATCCGTTACACAGCTTCGTTCGCGGCGAGGAACACTGAAACCACACATGCAGAACTCGGAGTCGAGCTTCGGAGTTCTCGCTGAACTGCGAGAATCACCGGACGGATCTCGTCGTATCCACCGGGGATCCGTGCGGGGGTATTCCGTGACAGCACCTCCGCTTCGTCGGCGGCCTTCCGTGCAGCATCGAACTTTCCGTTCGCGCCAAGGGCTACGGCCCGCACGGTGAGCGCGATCGGCAGGAAGTGTCGATCTCCTCCGATTCGGAAGGAGTTCACGGCACCGAGCGACACTCCTTCGGCCTGGGTGTAGGCGCCGCGGCGAATCAGGTCGATCGTCTGGGGCACGGAGCCGATTGACTCGCGGCCCATGTCGCTAATCCCGTTCACTGCCTTTGTAGCGCGGACGCCAACCAGCCCGATAACGAATGCCGTCGTCCATGCACCGACCATCGCCAGCCATTGCCCATTGAAAAGTGCGATTACCCCGCCGATGCCGCAAGCAATTTGCAGAAACCCCAGAAAAGCCCGCATTCGTCTCCCCAGACCGAATATGTGTCCCCTACTTTGGGAACCCTGGTCGAATCATGCCATGAGCCATGGCCACTCCCATTCACCGCCGCACCGCACCGCTTTGACGAAGGTCAGCCGCGAGATCCATCAGTACGAAGACGTCGCGTCGCGGGCCCCCTGCCTGATGCTGAGCGCCTGCCGCCGTTCCCCTTATGGGACAAGTCAAGGGTCAAGCAAACTCTCAGCAGTCTTCCGGAGATAGTACCTCCGCCTGCCGCGAGGATGCTGGTGCCAGCTCAGCCGCCGGTGCCCATCCGATCACGCGCGCAACTCACCACGGCGGACAAATCGAGCCCGTAGGTTGGCCCTTCACCGGAACCGTACTCCTCGAGCCGGGCCGCGCCGCGATCGAAGAGCCGGAGCGCGCCAACGCTGTTCCCCCGGGCAGCGTGGGTGAGCCCGACGCAGACCTGGGCGAGACCTTGCCAAAGGTCACGTTCTTGGGCCGGCCCGGCTTTCCAGCGGGCCTCCAGTACCTCATGCGCGGCGAAGGGCCGGCCCGCTTCCACCAGGTTCCGGGCCGAGACCAACGTCTCCGCCGGCGGCAGCGGCTCCTCGGAGACCGGCTCCACACCGGCGCTTCCATACGGCAGGGGCCGTCCAAGAGCGTCACGTGGCCGGGCCTGCCGCGGGCGCCTTAAAGCATCCTGGTCCCGGTCACCGGTCATTGCAGTTTCCGCTCTGAGCGTCCATGGACCTTAGCAACCTTCATCCGCCCAATGCTAAGGCTCGGCCCTTCGAAATGAGCCATGCACTTCCCTTGGACCCCATGCTTTGATTCTTGGTGCGCGGTCAAGGATTCCCTTGCGGGCCGCACTGTGCGCCAAATAGCGGTGCCAAAAAACGTCATATCGATGAAAGTCACATGTCGCGGCGTGTCGCCATTTTCCGAAGTGCTGGCCCTGGCTGTTCCAGTTCCTAGGAACTGAGACGCTAAATGTTCCTACCCAAGCGCTGACCAATAAAATTCAGGAATGATTTCTGACTCTATTCCTTGGCGGGACGAGCTACTCCGAGTTGCAGATCGGCTCGAACAAAAGTCATCGCAGAGGCGCTGGACCGAACGAAGCAGCTTCATTGTCGAACGGGACATCATGACGAGTGCCTATGCAATTAGGCGGCTGCTAGAAGCCGGTAAGGTCTCCAGGAAAACGTATGCCGCTACCGTGCCTGTTCTGAGACACGAGGCGAGAGGCGTGAGGCCAGACATGTGGAACCGTCATGAGCTCGAGGATCTTTACGACCTGGATGCTCCACAGGCGAGCCAACTGGCTCTGCGGAAGTACTGCAATCAGCTCATCCACAGTTATGTCTGGGGAATCAATGCATGTGAGCGTACCGGCCTGTTTGACGGAGTGTTCGCGGCCTCCGAGAAAGACTGCCACGAACAGGTTTTCTTCGTACCAGTCAAAAGCATGGTTGATGTATGCAGGCGGATTGGCGGGGAAGAAATATGGGGCAGCAATCTGCTCAGAGATAAAAGCGGGGCTGCCTACTGGGTTTCCCTGACCCGAGAAGAGGTGGAGGCGGAAAGGCGAGGGGATCTCATGGATGATCCGGTGGGGTGATGCACAGAGCGGACACCCACCCAGCAGCGCTGTCATCGCTGCAAACCCCTCCGGGGGCGACGCTATGACAGAGCTACGACACAACTATTAATGTCGGACCCTCGCCCCTATGCTGTGAACATGAAAATGCATATTGGGGGCGCCACGTTGGCGGCATGTCCGATTCTCAGCGGTTGCGCGGAACCGCAGGCCGTTTCTTCGACTCCAACAGCCACGCCCACGCCGACACCCACGGCTACCGTTGCCCAGTTCGCTAGCATCATCACTGAGAACGAACAGGAATGGCGGGAATACGAGGAGAACATAGGGGAATGCGCATTTGCCTCTATTGGTACGACTGCGACTGACTTCGCTAAACGTACGACCTGCCGGTTCACTGCACAAACGGTCACCTTGACTGCAAAGACAGCAGCCCGGCAGATACGCGCCCTGCCCAAGCCCCCGTCTGAGATAAGCACCCTAGTCAACCGCACGCTAGGCACGCTCGACACGATAGCCTTGAACGACGCTTCCGCCGCCTGCAAAGAAACCGAAAGCGCGAGCTGTGACGCGGCCGAAACGCGGGCAAACGGTGACATCCGCCCACTCATCCCCATCTTGGACGCATGGAAGCCCTACACGAGGTAATTAGATGCGGGAATTTCACACGAAGCCCTCGGTCGAAGCCGGGCAAAACCAATCAGCCGACGCAATCGAGGCGTGGAAACAGCAACGTGAAGCCTCTGGGTCGGCGGAAGCTCATACCTCCCTGGCTTTTGAACAGTTACGGAACACTCTTTCGAACCTTCCGGTTCCCGATTTCGAGCTGAGCGTGTCTGAACCGCATGCAACGCAAAAGCAGGCCGCAGAGCAAACCGAGCATTTATACGAGATGCGCGTTCTCGTGGAAGCGGTGAGTCAGACAATGAAGAACGCGGAAGCAGACCGTGCTAGATCTGAGCACGAGCAGGCTCAGCAAAAGACCTTCAACAAGCGCATGACCATCGCAGCCATCACTTTGTCCTTTGCTGCTGTCGTAGTACCGTTCCTGATCTTCTATTTGGAGCACGGCTGGTGGTGGGAACCGTACCGTCCCTGATCTTTAAGTTGTAGTTACCGTGCCGGCGCAACGCTGCGGGGCTACTCGGGATACAGGTACCTCACCGAGGTCGACCGCGAGAACAGCGTTCGCCGCGCGAAGGGTGTAATCGGCACTTGCCAGGTAACCAGGACGCTCACGCTTGGATTGGCGCTCTTTCTTCGCTCTACTGCCGCTCATGGCATCACTCTAACCACGGTCTATGCCGGGTAAGGGACCACTTCCGGGCTGCACCATGCGCCAAATAGCGCTGTGAAAACGCCGCCATTTACCGCCGAAAGTCACACGTCGCGCCACTGCGATGAGCGGTCGTCCCCTGGATTCTCGATTCAAGCTGTTCTTGCAATCCTTCGTTTTCGAGAACAGCCGGCAGCCCGCAGCCCGCCATTGAGAAACCTCCCCGGGCGTCAACCGCGTCCCCGGCAGGCGCGCGGGACGACAGCGGGCCCGGGTGGTGCAGGCGACTTCTGTGAATGCTGGCGGCAAACGGCGGTGTTTTCTCGACGCCGAATGTCACGTCGGCGCGTAAGTAGGTCGGAGGCAGGGACCTTGGTCTCCAGAGCTTCAATGGGACGGGCTAGTAAGTCTCCAGACGCTGGTATTGCCCTGGGAGGCGATAGTGGTTAGTCTGGAGAACACAAGATTAGACCCCGAAAGGATAAAGAAATGTCTCCCAGTGAATTTCATTCTGTACCGGTTCCCGCCGAGGACCTCGAGGCGGTGTACCAGCTGCTTGCGGAGCGATCGCGAGCTCGCAGCGCCGTTTCATCTGCTTCCGCGTCCGCCGCAGACACGCCCCCTCACGAGGGCGTGTCTGAACGGTCCGATGCTAAGGACGAACGGGCCGACGCCAAAGACGAAGTGTGGACGGAAGAGCGACTGGCACGCGTCGCTCAGGGTGACACGATCATCACCCAAGTTCTCACCGACATCATGGACGTCATAGCACGCGACCCTCGTGGCACGCGCGAGTACAACCGGAAGGACCTCGTTGAGGAGACTGGGCACTCTGCGGGTCGCGTCACAAACACGTTCACCAAGCTCACCCCCCACTTCCGGAAGCATTACGAGACCGACTGGTGGCCGATTGTGGTCGATTCGGGTGCCAGCTTAACGCCGGCGCGCTCAGGCGCGCATTACTGGATGACTCCGGCGATCACCGATCGGTGGAAACGAATCCGCAACCTCTGAAATCCCCGAAACGAGGCACCCGAGCAGTTCGATCACTCCGGTGCCTCTGCATGTGAGCCGATTGCCCGGGCGGCACGTGGACGAACGGGCGTCGCCAGGAGCCGGCGACGTCCGCCGAGCGGCCCTCTTGTACGGCCAGATCTTCCGCTGTGCAGTCGACTTCTGACATTTCGTGCAGACGACTTCGGAAAACGACAGCAGGCTTTTGGACCGCCGCGAGGCGTCTCATCGAAGTGGCGAGCGACTCGGTGACGAGGACATCTACATGGTTTCCGTATGCACCTGAGTGAGACCCGTGAGGAGCTACGTAGCTTCCTCCTATAGAGATGTCCCCCAGCAGCACCAGCAAAGAGAGGCGGATCTCGTCTGGGACGTCGCCAGCCGCAACTGCTGCAATGAAGGGCACTGCATAGGCTGTTGCTTCATATACCGTGCCCTGGTGACAAACGTTGGAGTAGAGCCCCTCACCGATTGCGGAGGAAGGGTCGTCCCGAAGCGCGGCTAATGATCGCGCTACGTCGCCGGCAATGCCGCGTGACATGTCGGCGGCCCCCAGCGAGACGAAGCCTCTTCCATACGCGTGTTGCAGTCGACTCCAATCAACCCGGTCGAGTTCGTCCAAGGCATCGAAGCCCGTCCTGTTCGATACGGAGTATCCATACAAGTGAGGCTACCCAACCGAACACGGAAGGATCCCAATCGGACGTGCGCAGATACTGGGGATGAATCAGAAAAGCGCCTCCCCGCGGAGAACGCGCTGACTGCCCGGAAAGGGATCCCTCAGCGGGCGCTTTGAGCGCCAATGGCCGATTGAATACTGGTCCGGGAAGTGTATTTCTGCAGGCGAAACAACTTATCCAGCGCAGCCTGTGACAGCATCTGATCATGACTCCAACACGATCTGCGGATGAGCTTCTGAGCGTCGATTCTCCAGCGTGGCCCCGGCTAAACGCGCTCTTGGCCAGCTCATCCGTCGATTTCAAAGTGGTGCCAGCTGACGAAACCGCCAAAGGGAACGTGCTATTCCGGTTGCAGGTGACCGCCGCGTCGACGCTTGGAGCGATTGCATCGAACTGCGGAGCTCTCGTCGTCGATCACGGGTGGGTGCGGATTCTCGGCGCCGGCGCTAAGGGAATGGAGGACATCGCTACAGCCAACGCTCTGGGTGATCCCGACCATCGCGAGGCGCCCCCAGGCCATCTTGTGATCGCCTACGACGTCCTGGGTGGAGTCTTCGCTATCAATCACGATGATCTCCCCGCCGAACCCGGAGAAGTTTGCTACTGGCGGCCGGACACTCTGGAGTCGACTCCTTTGGGGGCCGGCCACACTGCATTCGTTGAGTGGCTGCTGAATGCAGGAGCCGCGGAGTTTTACCGGGAACTGCGCTGGCCGGGATGGGAAGAAGAAGTCGCAGCTCTGTCCATTGACGAAGGCATCAGCGTCTACCCGTTCCTCTTCACAGAAGAGGGCCGCAACATTACGACGGCGGCAAGAAAGGCAGTTCCCTTTCGGGAACTGCTCTATCTGAATGCACAAATGGCCAACAGCCTCAGACCAGAGTCAAACTAAACTTCTGCCCGCCCGGTGGAGGATCCTTCAGCGGGCACTCTCACTGTCAGGATTGTAGTCCGTACGCTACTCGATTGTGAGTTTTGCCGGGACGACTGTCCGAAGGTTCAAAGCGGCTAGAAAGGCCACCACTTGGTATTCGCCAGCACCCAAGCTCCGGAGTTCGGGATTATTTCGAAACGCTGGAAGCGTTGTTTCCTGTCCTGGTTGCAGGCTAGGTAACCGTGGGGTGCTTCCTGTGGCGTACCAGCCGTTTCCGATTTGCTCGCCGTGTTGATTCAGCACTAGGCCCTGGACATGGGAAGTGTCTTCCTCAGTGGGCATCCACTCCCGCAATGATTCGTTGACAAGGACGACGGTGATCTCAGGCATAGATCCCATCGCCATTGAATAGGTTGCTTTTGCCCAGTCCAGACGCAGTCCAGACCGGCGTTCCTCTTTGGTGGGAATCGGCCCACAGCTGGAGAAGGGCATGGCAAACTGCCAACCCTTGTCGTCTCGGGACAGTTGAACAAGCACCCACCTATCGGGTTCCCCCTGGGATGGGGCGCCCAGGATCATGGCTTCGTGGGCCCATTCCGGGTGGAAGGTGTGAACGATTCTCCAGCCATTCGGCGGAAAGTCATACGGAGCTCTCGGTGGAAGCCTGTTCTCTGCCGGCAACCAGGCGGACACGATGTCGTCCCAAGCAGCGCCCGGCCCTTCCAGGAGCGAGAGCTCAACGTCCCAATTCCTGAGCTGAACTTGTCTTGGCGCTGCGTCATCATTCCCCATGGCCATCATTCTGCCTCGTAACCACGACGTGCACCGACCTTAAGCCGATCCTTTACCGCACTCCGGACATGCAGTGGCTGTGCAGACGACTGTGGACATCTTGTGTAGACGACTTCGGAAAATGACATTTTGACCGGCGCTCCACAGGAGCGAATAGCGGCCGGTGGAGGACCGGCTTACGGGCAGGAACGAAGGGGCACGTTTCGGCTCGCCCGGTACGCTGTGGCCATGCAGATTCGTGAAGCCACCCTGGATGACCTGGGAGATGTGACTGAGGTCTGTGATGCCAGCGGCAGAACACGCTGGACCAGCGAGATGATCGCCACCAGGAACGACCGAGTCGTATTGGTGGCCGTCGCACAGGGCGAGGTCGTCGGCGTGGCCAAGACACATCTCCACCCGGATCCCGAAGGCAGCTCTCCTGCGGGCCACTATCTTGGGGGCGTGGTGGTCGCTCCGGGATTCCGCCGGCGAGGAGTCGGTTCTGCCCTCACCCGGGCGAGATTGGAATGGATCTGGTCTCGGGCTTCAATCGCTTACTACTTCACGAACGAACACAACACGGCATCCATCAGGATGCACGAGACTCTCAATTTCCGGCCGGTCGCTCGATTCTTGGAGATCCGCGGAGTGACCGCGGACGACGGCCGGTCTGAGCTCATTCTCTTTGCGGCATCCCGATAGCAGATCCTCAATCGCGCGCGTTTGCGTCAGAGTTGAAATATCACCTCGGCGTTCTCGGATTTGAGTGTCAGCGGAGTGCCTAGATCGAACTGGTCATCTGACGGGAAGGCCAGGTAGAGGATTCCTCCGAAGGGTCCGTCTGAAAGCGAGTTCATATGCGCGGTCATCAGCGTCATGCCGTTTCCATCGGTGAGCGTAAATCGGTCATGCGCCGCTGCAAGAGTTATCGCGGCCCTATGCCTGGCTGGAATTCGGGCCTCTGATCTGAGGCGAATGAGGAGATTGGTCTCTGTGGTCTCCAAAGTCTGGACCGTGAGATCCATGCCGCTCTGACGGACGATGGTCAAGTTGGACGTGAACATGGTTGCATTCTAGGCACTGGGGAATGAGCCCGTGCTGGCCCCGTAGTCACTCTTCCAACAGCTGCCCGGGACGGCCCGACCAACCCTAATGGCAAGGGAGTACCAGCACACGTCCGGTAAAGGATCCGCAAACTGGACGAAAAATGCTTCGAGGCTTCTGCCCGTGCAAGAATCGCGGCATGGATGAGGATGAGCGGCATACGAGGGACGAGTTAGCAACACTTGAGGCTCTTTTGCAGGCCCTGGACCGGCGCGATTAGGTGTTCCAGGTGGTTGACGATTCGGAGAACGTGGATGAAGCAATACGTCGTGTAGGTGAGCTGTTGGGCATCGGAGCCGTGGCCAGTCGGGCGGTCATCGACCTACAGGTGAGAAGGTTCACCCTAAGCCAGCGCCGGACCATGGCTTCCCGTGCAGGAGAACTTAGATCGATGTTGCTTGATGGGCACTAATGTCCGCTGAAGGATCCCTTGACGTGCGGGTTGCAGACGCGGGCCGAAAGCGTGGTCAGTCCGTCTCTACGGCCCCTCGCAGCGGCGGTCGAACAACGACCACCCACACCTCAGCAGTCGGTACGAGGCCAGAAACGACTCCGCGACATGCTCCGGGCTACGTGGGGCTGACCCCTCGCCAACGCCCGTGCGTCGGTCAGCCGGCCCGAAGGTTGTCCGTTGAAAGAGCGACCAGCCGAGAACGTGAGCGTCGGCGCTCATCTCGCGCCACATTCGTCGGACCGCGTCGCGAGACGTAGTATCCGCGAAAGCGTGATCAGCCGCGACGCCTGTGACCTCAGTGAGGTTCAGGGTCGCCTTGGTGCTCCTGATCGAGGCGACGTCATCACGGCGCTCGCTCAGCCACACTCGTTGATCTTCGAGGCTCGCGCGATCGACGGTTTTGAGCTGCGTGCTGTCGAGAAAGCCGTAGTACTTGTCCATTTGGACGTACATCTCTGTGAGGACGGTCAGACCTCGCTCCCGGCGCACATCGCGATCCTGGGGTCCCAAGATCCATACGGCTTGAGATGCGCCGACCAGGGCTCCTCGCAGCACCGTGAAATGTGACGAGGTGTACAGCTGCTTCGCCTGGATGGCGTCGAGTGCGAGGCGAAGGTGTTCGCCCGCGGCGATAAGAGATAGCCGTGCAAGCTGGCTGATTGCCATGCGCTGGAAGATCCCATCGTCGACCGCGAGCTCGCTTCCGGGCTCAGGTTCTTCCACTCGGTGAGCCCTGAGTCGCCAACGGTCGAGGTCGGCCGCTGTGTCGAGCATCTGGGTCAGAGCTGCGCGCTGTGTTTCGGTGATCCCCATGATTGGCACCATAGCAACGTTTGTCGACTCCCCGGATGGGTCCTCTCAATCACCGCCGATGGTCTTGAAGCTGCTTCCCTCAGGAAAGGTTTTCGCTAGAGGATCGGTTACCGGGCGCTGCTGAGCGCCGTAGTGGTCATGGGGCTTGGGCGGTCACCGAAACTTGTCCAAGCCACAATTACTGCAACCACGATAATCACCAGCACTAGAGCAGCGATAAGAGTTCCGCGAGGCTTCATACACGCAGACTAACCGGCGTCGCAGCATATCGGGCGTGGTTTGGGCAGAATATGGCAGCGTCCGGTAAAGGATCCCTTTGCGGGCTGCTCAGCTCATGCGCCAAATAGCGCCGCCAGAACGCCGCCACTTATCGCCGAAAGTCACATGCAGGACGTCGTGCCACTTCGATGAGTCATCGAGCCGGGGATTCTCGATTCGATGCCTTCTCGGAATCCTTCATTTGTGAGAGCACCGCAACTCCGACTCTTCATGGTGCTCCCGCTCTCATCGTTGTGTGCTTAAGCGCCGAGGTGGCGGCGGGGACGGACGTCAAATCTCGACGCTGGACGTCTTACGGCGTCGCCGGACGCGACGGGACTCTATGAGCGAACAGCGACGTCCGCGGCAAATGCGATCTCGATGCTGTCCATGATGAGCCGCAGCCCGAACTGGAACTCGTTCCCGTAGGCGTAACCCGGCTGCAGGATGTGTTTGACCGCCATCGGGGCGAGATGCGGGAATGCATTGGACATCATCTGTTGCTGGCCCATGATGGTATCGCTTGGCGCGCCGATGTCCCCAGACTCATCGAGTAGGAGGGAGGCCTCCTGCAGCGCGAAATTTCTTACCGGGGGACCCGGACACGGCACAGCACCGTCATCGAAAGGGCAAGCCCGGCGAAGACCCTAACACAACCGCCTAAGCCGGAACGTCCGGGTGGCAGGAGAACCAACCTGCCACCCCGGCGCGGACTTAGCTAGGCCAGGTGCCAGTCGTATTCAATGACGTACTTGGCGCCGCGTTCTTCGATGTCGAGAGTCTGTAGCGTGCCGACGACTGGATGATTGCCGAGATCCTCCGCAGCGGGTACCTCCAAAATGATCGTGCGTGGAGTGAATACCTCGTTGTCCAGCCCCTCCCTTATGGTATCGATGATGCCGTCGAAGGCCGCGCCGGCGAGAGCGCCGACAGCGGCGCCGATCGCGGTGCCAATTCCGGGGAGCATGATCACACTGCCGATCGCTCCTCCGGCAATTCCTCCGACGGTAGCCGCGACAGCAGTGACGGCCGCCTGCCTGACTTCTCCGCCGACCTGCTCGTACAGCCTATTGAACGCCTTGGCCAAGTCTTCGCTATCCTCCTCGACGATGAGCCACGTGACGCTGAATGTACGTGGCCGGCTGGCGGGCCGGTTGAGGTTGAACTCAACCAGTACGTAGGGATTTTGCTGCCACGGGCCGCGGACCTCGTCGTCCGAGACGTCTCCGATCCTCCCGCTTTGGATTACGTCAATGGAAGGCTTGCCGTCAGGCCCGACGACCGCTGCCGCTGAGTCCGTGCTGATCGCACTCAGGTATACCTCGTCACTGGCGCCCTGTAGAAAATTGTCCGTCGATTCGATCTCACTAAACCCGCGAAGACGAAGCTGCAGCCGATTCCACTTCCACGTCCAAAAGGTGCTCCAGATGTGGTGGTCGTAGCCGATCACGAACAGGTCCAGATTCCCCGGTGCACGGGATACCGCCGCGACCTGCTGCTGTTCCCCGAAGACCGCTTGGCCTGGCAGGGGGAACCAGTCCGCGTTCCAGCCGCCGCCCTCGGTCCAGAAGGTGCTCCAGATGTGGTGGTCGTAGCCGATCACGAACAGGTCCAGATTCCCCGGTGCACGGGATACCGCCGCGACCTGCTGCTGTTCACCGAAGACCGCTTGGCCTGGCAGGGGGAACCAGTCCGCGTTCCAGCCGCCGCCCTCGGTCCAGAAGGTGCTCCAGATGTGGTGGTCGTAGCCGATCACGAACAGGTCCAGATTCCCCGGTGCACGGGATACCGCTGCGACCTGCTGCTGTTCCCCGAAGACCGCTTGGCCTGGCAGGGGGAACCAGTCCGCGTTCCAGCCGCCGCCCTCGGTCCAGAAGGTGCTCCAGATGTGGTGGTCGTAGCCGATCACGAACAGGTCCAGATTCCCCGGTGCACGGGGTACCGCCGCGACCTGCTGCTGTTCCCCGAAGACCGCTTGGCCTGGCAGGGGGAACCAGTCCGCGTTCCAGCCGCCGCCCTCGGTCCAGAAGGTGCTCCAGATGTGGTGGTCGTAGCCGATCACGAACAGGTCCAGATTCCCCGGTGCACGGGATACCGCTGCGACCTGCTGCTGTTCACCGAAGACCGCTTGGCCTGGCAGGGGGAACCAGTCCGCGTTCCAGCCGCCGCCCTCGGTCCAGAAGGTGCTCCAGATGTGGTGGTCGTAGCCGATCACGAACAGGTCCAGATTCCCCGGTGCACGGGATACCGCCGCGACCTGCTGCTGTTCCCCGAAGACCGCTTGGCCTGGCAGGGGGAACCAGTCCGCGTTCCAGCCGCCGCCCTCGGTCCAGAAGGTGCTCCAGATGTGGTGGTCGTAGCCGATCACGAACAGGTCCAGATTCCCCGGTGCCCGGGAAAGAGCCGCGACCTGCTGCTGTTCCCCGAAGACCGCTTGGCCTGGCAGGGGGAACCAGTCCCCGTTCCAATCACTCATGACATACCTCCGTGAACCCAATTCAAGCCCGATTGGGGGGCGGTCTGGACGGGGGCGGCCAGGCTCCCGGACAGGGCGGCGGCGAGGGCAGGGGCAAGGCGTAGCACAACGGTCCGTTTGGTGCGTTTCATGGGTTTCTCGTTTCATTGCAAAGCGGTCAGATCGGGAGGCGCCATCCTCATGAAAGGAAGCGAGTTCCTGCGGTTACGGGACGAGCCCTGACAGCGGCCGCCAGTGACGGCCGCTCACGTTGAGCCTTTGAATCAAACGCCCCGCGAGCCTGCTTTCCATCTCCTGCGCCGACGTCAGTCCGTCGCCGTTCAGCAGGTCCAGTACGAAGCGGGCCATATGCACGCGTCCGGCCACGAGCGTGCGCAGTTCCTCAGAGTCGGTCTCGGCCAGGCGCTGAGTGGCTACCGCCGACAGCCCCGTGAAGAGGGCCATGGATGCGGCATGGCCGCGACGCACATAATCACACCAATCTCTTGTGGATGAAACCCAATTCTTCTAAAGCGGGAGTGGCCGGTGGGCGGTACCTAGGCATTGCTCTTTATTCGTTAATCCGCGAAACTTCGATCACAGTCATCATTCGCCCGCACCGCCTGTCTTGCCTAGTAAATAAGCGACAGGCTGTGCGACCACGGGGGAGGTGTAGCCGCGATGCACCTAGTGCAGTCTGCCCCCGCCCCGCCGGTGCTACGGCCGTTCGTTCGCGCGTTCGCTCAGCGCACCGTAACCGGAGTCGTTGAGGTCCAGCCGATGCCGGCCTTTTTGGAGACTGTCATCAACTTCGAGTTCGCCGGCCCCCTAATCCTGGGTTCGGCCGCGGCGGGTTTTCAGCCCGGCCGCCCGCTTGGGCTCATGGGCCCCCACACGCAGGCCGGCAACAGCCTCAGATTCGAGGGAAGCATCGATTCGTTCGCCATTTTTCTGCAGCCGGCGGCGCTGTGGACTCTCTTCCGGGTGCCGACCAGGGCGGTGATGGAAACGGATTACGACGCGGAGGATGTGCTCGGAGCGCCCATAGTGGAACTCTGGCACATTCTGGCCGAACTGCCTGGCTTCGCCGAGCGGACAAGGGCTGCAGCGAAATTCATCTATCGTGCTGCGGCATTGGGTCACGGGGAGACGCCCACCACAGCGGCAGCGTCATGGCTGGCACGGCACGGCGGGCAGATCGCCATCCCCGACTTGGCTATGCACATGAACGTCAGCGTGCGGCAGCTGGAGCGATCCTTCCTGCGCGAGATGGGGATGCAGCCCAAGCGTTTCGCTCGAGTTGCCCGCTTCCAAGCTGCCCTCGACGCGCGGGTAGGAAGACCCGACCGGTCGTGGCTCGACATAGCAGCTGAGTGCGGATACCACGATCAGATGCACCTCGTCCACGACTTTCAAGCGTTCAGCGGCCTGTCACCGACGTTCACCATCGAACGTCTCGGCGATTCCCGCCCGTCAGCACTGGCAGCCTCCCACAGCCGGGACCAGGAGTAGTCAACTCAGCTCAAGGGCACGACCACCGGTGGCAACGTGCATATTCATAGCGGCCGCGCCACGAATACGCGGCTGAGGGCCACTACCGACCTGGAATCCGATCACTGGAGACGCCTCGCGCCCACACGGAAACAAGAACGCTGCGAGCCAGATCGACCAGGCGGACGGGATTGCAGTGCAGACGACTTCTGACACGCACTGCAGGCGACTTCTGAAAATGACAGCAGATGCGGAGCGCGTCTCTGCCGCCGTCTCACAAAGACTAGCTTGATAAGACCTGACCCCAACCCCGGAAAACCGGGTATTTAGGGGCCAGAAGTGTCTCACCAAACCTGTCTCACCGCAGCGTCTCACAAAGTCTCGAGGCTTTTTGACACACCCCAGCACTAGCATGTGCGCATGGGACTGCTACTGGGATACGTGAGGGTGTCAACGACCGACCAGCACGGCGCCGCACAGCGGGACGCGCTGCTCGAAGCCGGCGTCGAGGAGAAGTACATCTACTTCGATCAGCTCTCGGGCGCGAAGGCGGCCAAGGAGCGGCCCGGCCTGTCCGCGCTGCTGGCGTTCGCCCGCGAAGGGGACACGGTGATCGTCTACAGGATTGACCGACTCGGCCGGTCCCTGATTGACGTCCTTAATACTGTCGCCGAGATGCAGGAGCGCGGCATCGGGCTGCGTTCCCTGGTCGACGGGATCGACCCGAGTACAGCTTCGGGTCGCCTCCAGCTCGGCCTCTTTGCCACGCTGGCTGAATACGAGCGGGAACTCATCAACGAGCGGGTGCGGGCCGAGGTCATGGCGGCCAAAGCCCGCGGGGTGAAGTTCGGCCAGCAGCCGGTGGACGAAACCACGGTCGAGGACAAGATCGAGACAGCGCGCCGACTGCTCTCCGAGGGCAAGACTGCAGACCGGGCCGCCAAGACGGTCGGCTGGTCCAGGGCCACCCTGTACCGCTACCTGAAGATGTACGGCACCGAGCCGCCGACGCCGAACGAAACGGAGCTGGCAGTCGGCCCAGGGAAGTCCGGCTACGCGAAGAAGAAGCGGGTGCCCGCCCGCAGGTAGGCCTACGCATCTGCACTCCCGCCTGGATGCATGTCGTCTAAAACGTCGCGCTGCTGTCGAATGCCTGAGCGGTTCTCCCATTTAGGTCCCCGCAGCGCCGGTCTTGTACCCCTCGACTGATCCGGAACACAAAAGCTGCGACACGGCCCCTTCACGGAGAAACCGCAATATGATGGCGACAAATCTGCGACTGGCATGAGTCCGTGGAAGGCTTCAAGGGGGATCAGATGGCAGAACAGGTGTTCAAACTTGGCTTCGGAAACGGAAGCCTCATCGACAACGGCGATGGTACGGCCTCCTACAGGAACATCACACCGGAGTTCCTTGTGGCGATAGCGGACATCACGGGATTCTCTTACACCAGGGACGCCGACTATCACCTGACGCTGAAACTTCTTGGTCACGGCACAGAATTGGCGTCGGCACGTGTGGGCAAGTCCACTGCCAGGAAAATCGAAGAATGGTTCCGGGCCCACCCTGATTTCGGGCAGCGCGACCACGATGTTCCTGATGCGGCGCCGGCGTTGTTAGACCCAAGGCTGATTGCGGACGAACTGACCAAGCTGGCAGGACTTCGAGATGCCGGCGTGCTGACCGATACCGAGTTCGCGACGCAAAAGGCGCGTCTTCTGGGCTGAGCGGCCCCGACCGACT
The DNA here is from genome assembly GCF_030816725.1 of Pseudarthrobacter defluvii. NCBI lineage: Bacteria > Bacillati > Actinomycetota > Actinomycetes > Micrococcales > Micrococcaceae > Pseudarthrobacter > Pseudarthrobacter defluvii. The sequence goes on along the minus strand of NZ_JAUSYG010000001.1, from coordinate 2,420,107 downwards.
GATACGCCAGTGGCAAAGTAACAGTCAGGGAGCGGCAGGGCGTGCAAGGCTGCCGCGAGGCCGGTACGAATGGGGGTGGGTGAAGGGGGTGCCGGTACCCGCGGACATGGGCGTTGCTTGTGCCGAGAGTCCAACTACTCCGGCTGAGTTTCCCGCCGGACTTCGTGCGGGCTTCTGGGATCCGGTGGAATGACGACACTCACCTTCAGGAGGGCTTCGACTATGGCGTCGACAATATCGATGAGACTGCCGTCGCGTGACGCGGTGAGGGAAAATGAGCGGCGGCCATGTCCGGATAAGATCACGAAGGGCAGTTTGTCCCGCCCTGCCGTGTAAGGAGTAGCAACTTGTGTGAACCGTGGTCGTCCGCAGACTGCAATTTAGCCAGACTCAAGGACAGGCGCATGTGTGCCAAACGCCGTGTGACCGTTGACGGAGTCGCATACGCACAAGGGATAAGTACGTGGCAAGGCTAAATCTGAAAGCCATCGAAGAGCGCGTCGCGCCGCTCGCCGGCGGTCAGACGTACGACCGCGAGTTCATTTTCGATTTGCTCCTCGCCTACGGAAAGCCTCAGAGCAGCGTCACTCGCCTGCGCACCGGCGATCTGAACGTCGCAGCCAACCCTGCGACCGAGGTCGCGCAGAAGAAGGTCGTCTACTTCAAGGAGACGACAGGGGACCCCCTCGAGGTCTTGGAGGAGCTGAAGTCGTCTCCTGACGTCGTGCGCTTCAGCACGCGCTTCGTGATAGTCACCGACTATGACGAGCTCGTGGCCATGGACACCAAGACGGGAGAGACAATCGGGTTCCCGATCAGGGACATCGACCAGCACTTCACCTTCTTCCTGCCCTGGGCGGGGATGGAGAAGGCGCAGTACGTCGCCGAAACACATGCGGACGTCAAGGCTGCCGAACGCATGGGCAAGCTGTTCGATGAGCTGCTTCAGGCGAACCCTGATCTTCTTAAGCAACCACGTGGACGCCACGCGCTTAATCTGTTCTTCACTCGTCTGCTGTTCTGCTACTTCGCCGAAGACACGGGTATCTTTGCCGAGAGCCAGTTCACCAATGCCGTCGGGTCCCACACCCAGGACGACGGCTCGGACACCGCGGACTTCCTCACAGACCTGTTCACGGCGTTGGACACAGCAGACGCCTCCGACAAGCCCAAACATCTCGCGGCGTTTCCCTACGTCAACGGCCGACTGTTCACGATGTCCGAGGAACACGTGGTGCCGATGTTCACCAAGAAGGCGCGAGAAGAGCTCATCAACGCCGGCAAACTCATATGGCGCGAGATCAACCCGGACATCTTCGGCTCGATGTTTCAGGCAATTGTCACTCCCGGAAAGCGCAGCGATCTCGGCCAGCACTACACCTCGGTGCCTAACATCCTCAAGACAATCGAGCCACTCTTCCTCAACGCCTTGAAGGACGACCTCGACGAGAGCTTCGACTCCGTGAAAAAGCTCGAAGCCTTGCTCGACCGGATCAGCGCCATCAAGGTCTTCGACCCAGCCTGTGGCTCCGGCAACTTCCTGATCATCGCTTACAAGGAACTGCGCAAGCTCGAGCACGCGATTCTGGAACGGCTGGCCGAACTGGATAATAAGCACCTCGTGCTGTTCGCCGAGTCGAGGATCAATATCGAGAACTTCTACGGGATCGAGATCGACGACTTCGCTGTCGAGGTCGCTATCCTCTCCCTCTGGATCGCCAAGCACCAGATGAACACTGAGTTCAAGGAGAAGTTCAACATCTCGATCCCGCTGATCCCGCTCAAGGAGACCGGCCAAATAAAGCAGGGTAACGCAACCCGCGTCGACTGGAACGATGTCTGTCCCAACGACGGCGAGGAGATCTATCTGATCGGCAACCCGCCGTACAAAGGGGCGAAGTATCAGACCACCGAGATGAAGGCCGACTTCCCGTTTGTATTCGGGAATCGCCCTTTCAACAAGAACCTCGATTACATTGCGCTCTGGTTCGTCAAAGGTGCCGATTACATTGCCGGGACACAAGCAGAGCTCGCATTTGTGACCACTAATTCAGTATCTCAAGGCGAACACGTCGGGTTGATGTTCCCGACTATCTTCGATAAAGGCATTGAGATCGGCTTCGCGCACACGTCCTTTAAATGGGAAAACAACGCCAAGAGGAATGCTGGCGTTACGGTCGCTGTAATCAACCTTCGAGCGGGGCGGATGGGAGAGAAGTTCATCTTCACCGATGGGCTTCAGATCGCGGCCCAGAACATAAATGGGTACCTGGTTGACGCCGCCACGATCTATGTGTCCAAATCGACGAAGCCGCGAAATGGCCTCCCGGTGATGCGCTCGGGAAGCATGCCGCTTGACGGCGGCAATCTTGTGCTAAGCCCTGCCGAAGCAGACAGCATCCGAAGCGACGCGAGCGCCGCAAAATTCGTCAAGTCATTCCTGGGTTCGGACGAGTTCATTAAGGGTAAGGATCGATATGCCTTGTGGATTTCGGATCGGGACCAGACTACAGCGCGAGCTAATGCCGACATCGCCTCGCGAATCGAGCGTGGTTGGGTCCCCAGATAGAAGTCCAGTGTTTGTGTGAGTTTCGTGTCCGAGAATGGACGCAGGAGGAAATTCACGAATCATGGCACGCAGACACACCCCTGAGCAGGTCATCGCCAAGGTCCGGCAGGGCCAGAAGATGCTCAATGACGGGCGCCCGATGGTCGAGGTAATCAAGGAGCTCCAGGTTACCGAGGCGACCTGGTATCGGTGGTTGAACCAGTACGGGTCCGAGAAGAACGCCGAGGCGTCCAAACGGACCAAGGAGCTGGAGAAAGAGAACGCCCGGCTTAAGCGGCTGCTGGCGGAGAAGGAACTGGCCATCGACATCCTGAACGAGGTGGCCAAGGGAAAATTCTGAGCCCCGAACCCCGCCGTCGTGCCGTGCGCATGGCGGTGGAGAAGTTCGGGGCGTCCGAGCGTTTCGCGTGCGCGGTGCTGGGGCAGAACCGGTCCGCGTTCCGCAAGAAGAAGCCCGATATGGGCTTTGAGGAAGCCCGGCTCCGTGCAGCCTTGCGCGCCGTCGCCGGGCAGCACCCCGCGTGGGGCTGGCGGAAGGTGCGCTGGCACCTGCTGGCTCAGCCTGAGTGGGACGGCGTGGTGCTGAACAGGAAGCGGGTGCGACGGCTCTGGCGCGATGAAGGCCTGGTCTGTAAACCCCGGGCGAGGAAGAAGCGCCGGACCGGGCCCGGCGCCGGTGAACAGAAGCGCCTAACTGCCCAGTACCCGATGCATGTGGTCAGTTTCGACTTCCAGTCCGATGTGACCTCTTGCGGACGGCACATCCGGTTCTTTAACGTCATCGACGAATACACCCGCACGGCGCTGGCGGTCATTCCGCGCCGGTCGTTCAAGGCCGCCGACGTGGTCGCTGTGTTGGAGAACATCATCGCCGAGACCGGCACCGCCCCGACCTACGTGAGGTGTGACAACGGGCCCGAATTCACCGCCGCCGCACTTGGTTGGGTCCCCAGATAGAAGTCCAGTGTTTGTGTGAGTTTCGTGTCCGAGAATGGACGCAGGAGGAAATTCACGAATCATGGCACGCAGACACACCCCTGAGCAGGTCATCGCCAAGGTCCGGCAGGGCCAGAAGATGCTCAATGACGGGCGCCCGATGGTCGAGGTAATCAAGGAGCTCCAGGTTACCGAGGCGACCTGGTATCGGTGGTTGAACCAGTACGGGTCCGAGAAGAACGCCGAGGCGTCCAAACGGACCAAGGAGCTGGAGAAAGAGAACGCCCGGCTTAAGCGGCTGCTGGCGGAGAAGGAACTGGCCATCGACATCCTGAACGAGGTGGCCAAGGGAAAATTCTGAGCCCCGAACCCCGCCGTCGTGCCGTGCGCATGGCGGTGGAGAAGTTCGGGGCGTCCGAGCGTTTCGCGTGCGCGGTGCTGGGGCAGAACCGGTCCGCGTTCCGCAAGAAGAAGCCCGATATGGGCTTTGAGGAAGCCCGGCTCCGTGCAGCCTTGCGCGCCGTCGCCGGGCAGCACCCCGCGTGGGGCTGGCGGAAGGTGCGCTGGCACCTGCTGGCTCAGCCTGAGTGGGACGGCGTGGTGCTGAACAGGAAGCGGGTGCGACGGCTCTGGCGCGATGAAGGCCTGGTCTGTAAACCCCGGGCGAGGAAGAAGCGCCGGACCGGGCCCGGCGCCGGTGAACAGAAGCGCCTAACTGCCCAGTACCCGATGCATGTGGTCAGTTTCGACTTCCAGTCCGATGTGACCTCTTGCGGACGGCACATCCGGTTCTTTAACGTCATCGACGAATACACCCGCACGGCGCTGGCGGTCATTCCGCGCCGGTCGTTCAAGGCCGCCGACGTGGTCGCTGTGTTGGAGAACATCATCGCCGAGACCGGCACCGCCCCGACCTACGTGAGGTGTGACAACGGGCCCGAATTCACCGCCGCCGCACTGATTGAGTGGTGCAACACCGCCGGCGTGGATACCGCCTTCATTGACCCGGGATCACCCTGGCAGAACGGCTTCATCGAGTCCTTCAACGCCCAGTTCAGAAGGGAACAACTCTCCGGAGAAATCATGGACACCATGGCCGAAGCCAAGTATTTGGCCGACGAATGGAAAGCTATCTACAATCATGAACGGCCCCATGGATCCCTGAACGGCATGACGCCGAAGCGCTACTGGGAAAACTGGACGCAAGAAAACCAATTAGCTATCGCATAGGCGCTGGACTGCTAACGGGGGTCCAACCAGGCTCCTCGGCAGGCAAGGTCGACGCGTTTATCAGCTTCCTCGAGGGGCCGGAGGCAACGCTCGTGTGCACTCACGCGACGCTCCGCTTCGCGTTCGAGAGGTTGGCACCGGAGTCTTTTAACGGCACGGTGCTCGCTATCGATGAGTTCCACCACGTCTCCGCGGACACCGAGTCGAGCCGGCTCGGCGCTCTCCTGCGCGACGTGATGAACGGCAGCGATGTCCACATCGTCGCGATGACGGGATCCTACTTCCGCGGGGACTCAGTCCCGGTGCTCTCGCCAGAGGACGAAGCAAAGTTCACGCCGGTCACCTTCAACTACTACGACCAGCTCAACGGATACGAGCACCTGCACTCGCTCGGCATCGGCCACCACTTCTACCAGGGCCGCTACACCGACGCGATCGGTGAAGTGCTGGACCTCGACAAGAAGACCATCGTGCACATTCCGAGCGTCAACTCAGGGGAGTCCACAAAGGACAAGCTCGAGGAAGTCGGTCGCATCATCGACGTCATCGGCCACGTCGATGGAACCGATCCGGATACCGGCATCATCCGCGTGCACCGGCAGGACACTGGAGCCATCCTCCGCGTGGCCGACCTCGTCGACGACACCGACCAGAAGAAGCGCGGCGACACGCTTCACTACCTGGCCCACGCAGCGTCCAAGGACCGCGATGCGGTCGACATCATCATCGCGCTGGGCATGGCCAAGGAGGGCTTCGACTGGCCCTTCGCCGAGCACGCTCTCACTGTCGGCTACCGAGCTTCGCTCACCGAGGTCATCCAGATCATCGGCCGGGTCACCCGTGACAGCCCCGGCAAATCCCACGCGCAGTTCACGAACCTCATCGCCGAGCCCGACGCCTCGCAGGGCGAAGTGAAGGTCTCGGTCAACAACATGCTCAAGGCCATCACCGCATCGCTCCTCATGGAGCAGGTGCTCGCGCAGAACTTCACCTTCAAGACGAAGAAGTTTGACGGCGATGATTGAGCCTCGTGGCTGGAGCACCTTCTGCACCGGGTGTTCGCCGAGGTGCGTCTGGACCTAACGCAGGTCGACCGGAAAGGACGCGACTACGACCCCTCGGAGTGGTTCGTGGTGCCGATGGAGATCATCAACAAGGCCGTCGCAATGATCATGTCCGGCGAGATCACCGACTACGTCTACGACGCTCAGCTCAAGAAGCTTATCGAACGCACATAAGCTGAGTTCGAGGTGGGGCAAGTCTCGCATGCCAGGACTCCGCCTCTGCGGCCTTTTCTCCGAAGCAAAACCGAAGTCCACTCCTGAACCTCGAGGGCCGCTGCTTCTTGAATTTCACATGGGAAGCAAAGACAACGATCGCCTCGGCATCAACAGGAGTCAAGGAATTGAGTCGCCTCGGGTTCGCGGTGCTGCCAAAGCCTCTGAAAGCCGCCAGGCGCGGCAGCACCCTGTGGTTCCGGAGCTTCAGGTACCAAGCTCTTCAGCCGCACCGCCGGCCGCATACCTCGGGAGAAGCGGTTCGTAGTGGCAGCGGATTTACTAGGACGAAAGACGGCATTACGAGCGGATCACCGATTATTCCAGGCAAGGTAAGTGCTCTGCAGACTTGCCACGGTGTACGCCATAGAGGTCAGAACGGACGACGATGACTAAAGAGTCGCGAGAAGCAGCGGGATTTGCTCCGGCTGGAATTCGCCCTGATTGAGCTCTCCCCGCCCGATGGACTCCCTAACCAAAGGGAGCATGCTCAGGGAAACCTTGCCCGTGTAAAGGAGCGGTAGGTCGTCCGGGTGTTCTTTCAAGTGGTCGGAAACGAGCTTCAGGCCTTCGAAATAGACTTTGTCCTTCACGTGAGCGCCGGGTTGCGACGTGTCTGCTATCCCCCGTTTTGAGCGAGCTGCGGTCTCAAAGGCTTGTGTGTGATCTGCATGTGCTCTCAGCTCCTTATAGACGTCAAAGAACCCGTGCTCGAGGGCGCACGACGCGGCCAAATATCGCAGAGCAAACCTCCGCGAGTCGACCGCATCGTAGAGACCACTTTTATCTTCGAGATAGGCAGCTAGCCCCTCCTCCGTGGACAAGTAGTCGCCCAGCCCAAATCCGGCGAGTCGCATCGGTTGGCGCTGGCCCGACGCCGACCGGAATACATGACAGCCAATTTCGTGCACGAGGAGACGGGTGACCATGGTGCGGCCGAACAACGACCCCCCTCTAATGCGGATCTCGCGACGCTCGCTGCTTACATCCAACATGGCGTTCATGCGGGGCTCGACGGTTATTGACCAGTCTGTAAGCGATACTGCCGACAACGCGCGACGAAAGACATCCGCTAGGCCTTTCGCGTCCAAGTTCGATTCCTCAGTAGTTGCCGCGTAGGGCGCTTCAAGTTCTGTCTCGGCCACGCCCAGAGTGGCAGCCGAAACATCGCCGAACATTGCAACGGTTCGCGTCGTGATTGCCGTCGAGTTGTGGGCGCGGCAGTCCATGAGTGTTTGAATCATGTAGTCCACTGTGGTGGCCAACAGAAGAACCCAGGGGTTGTCGAATGCAGTCATGGTGATCCGGAATTGCAGGAGTTCATCAATCGCCTGTTCCGAGACCGGCGTGAACTGGAACTCAGGATTATGACTCAACCCAGATTGATAGGCTTTCTCAACGAGCCTGCCCTCGTCTGCCAGGTTCAAAGGCACCTCGTACTGGTCGACTTTCAGCCTCGCCACTAGCTCACTGTATGTTTTAGCCAGCTGGTTGATTGAGCTGTTCACGGTGCTCCTTCGTACTTATTGACGAGGCTACATCTCGGGTGGTATTGACACTGGAAGCACTTCACTTGGCCGTCTTCAGAATCGCGTAGGTCATAAAACTGGTTGAATTTTCTCCAGTCTTTGGGTCCTCCGAGACGATCCTGCACGTTGACGGGAACGCCGCAGATTATGTCGCTGTACCTGTACTCGTGGAATGCGTGGACTGCACCCGCATTGGTGCCGCCCGCGACGTCGATGGTAACGATTGCGTCATTTTTAATGCTCTTTTTTTTGAACCCCTTGAAGTGCTCCGGATCCAAGAAGACTTCTTCAATATCTTTCGGAAATCGCGCGAAGGCGTCTCTGTTGGGGTCTGTGTAGACGATGAATGGCGTCTCTGGGCGTATGTTGCCAAATCGATGCTTCGACTCCACAGAAGATCGCACCTGCACCGGGAGATTGTTCCAAGCCCCACTATTCGGCTTTGGGATCCGCGCCCAGACGGTGAGGTTGGTGTTAAAAATCAACAAGCGGGAGAAGCTAACATATCGGATAGCGAATTGGCCGGTATCTGGATTGAAGGCCATTTTGTGGGCGAAATATAGGCTGCGTGTGTCCGGGTTGGTTAAGCGAATAAGGATAATGGCAGGAAGGAAGGCAGCCCACGAAAATCCAATTAACACCTGAGTAGCAACTAATGAACGACCCAAAGGTCCGGACGTCGTAATGTCCAAGAATCCTCCGCTCGCCTGGATTATCAGACTGAAGAAGAGAGCTTGACCGTAGTTTTGAATGGGGCTTCCGTTGTCGCGCAGAAGGTCCAGCCATTCGTAGAGGATCGCGAACAAAACGATTGGCACTGCGTAGAGACCAGCTATCCAAGCAATCAGACGACCGCGACTTTTCGTGGTTAAGAGCTTCAAAAGCCCGTCTGGCTTTTTCTTCCAGTTCGGCTCGCGCCTTCGCTCAGAGGCCGGCATTGCAACTCGGCTCTGAACGATGGCGTGGAGCGCGCATGTTTATGATGCGCATACCATCGTATGGGCTTTTCCCAACCTGGACGGCTGACATGCGTTGATCGTACGCGTTCGATTCGGTATGTGCACCACCACAGCGTGGTCCAATGAAGGTTCAGACCGGGATTAGGAGCCGAGCTCGGCATCGATGGGGCAGGGTTGGCTTGCCAAGCGACATCCTCCCACGGCTGAAAGAACTCCCCTCCCGACAGATTCTCGCCCACTTAGTTTGGGGGTGCTCCCTGGCGGCGAGGAGGTGGGGAGCAGGGCTTGGCAGGAAGATCCCGACTTAACACTGCCCCTGGTTGGATCGGTCCGTTCGGCTTCAGGAAGTACTCGATCTCCTGACACTCGGAGCTAGGCTCGATGAGGTCGTGTAAGGGGAAGTAATCCACGTACCCCCTGAAGGTGGTGCTTAACCATTCAAACCTCTGTGGGTGGTACTGCCTCTGCCTCTCCAAGTTGGCGCTTCCACTGAGAAGTGAAGTGGGATGCGTTCGAGCGTGAGATCCATTCGATCGGCGATGAGGACATTCCTTCCGCGTGTTCTCTTGGCGGTGTGAAATTCCCTGGTGTTTGGGCCGGCCAGATCATTGCGCTGCCGATTGTGTAGGGGATCCAGATACTTCTTCGTCTGCGCGGGAGTTGCCCCTGAATCGTGCGCAACGTGCCTATTGACCCGCCCCGCTGACATCAGGCTCAATCTGTGCGAGCCTAGGTGGATGCGTACGCCTATCGAGCTGATGCAAGAGCGAGTCTCGAATGAAGGGGACTGCCCCGGCTTTTGTTGACTCCGGGTCTTAGGCCGCTGTGAGCGCGGTCCGGTTGATTGTTTCATATTCGATGGGCGTGAGTTTTCCCAGCCGTCTTTGCCGTCGCCGGCGGTGGTAGGTTCTCTCGATCCAGGTTGTTATGGCCAGCCGGAGGTCCTGTCGGGTGAGCCACCGCTGACGGTCCAGGACGTTCTTTTGCAGCAGCGAGAAGAACGATTCCATTGCGGCGTTGTCGGCGCACGCACCGACCCTGCCCATCGAGCCGGTGAGCCCGTGGTGACGGAGTGATTCGACGAACCGGCGTGACCGGAATTGTGAACCGCGATCGGAGTGAACCACGGTCCCTTCCGGGCGCCGTGCCCGCACGGCGTTCTCCAGTGCGGCGACGGCCAGTGAGGACTTCATCCGCGAGTCCATCGAGTAGCCGACGATCCTTCCGGAATAGACGTCCTTGACCGCGCAGAGGTAGAGCTTGCCCTCGGCAGTGGGGTGCTCGGTGATGTCGGTCAGCCACAGCTGGTTCGCCGCTGCGGCGGTGAAGTCCCGCTCCACGAGATCGTCGTGGACCGGCGGCCCAGGTCTACGGTTCAGGCCCCGTTTCTTGGAGAACACCGACCAGATGCCGTGGTCCCTGCACAGGCGCTGGACCCTGTTCTCGCCCGCCACGATGCCCTTCTCCGGGAGTTCGTCGGCGATGAACCGGTACCCGAAGGCCGGGTCGTCGGTGTGGATGTCCAGGGCGGCGTTGACGAGGTGCGCATCGATCCAGTCCCGGTCTGTCACCGGGCTGGCCCTCCACCGGTAGTAGCCTTGCTTGCTGAATCCCAACACCCTGCAGGTCACCGCCACGGGAACACCGTCAGCGGCAAGATCCGTGACCAGCGGGTAGGTCATTTTGGGTTGATGTCCCTTGCCAGATAGGCAGCCGCCCGGCGCAGAATCTCATTCTCCTGCTCCAACAACCGGTTCCGCTTCTTCAGCTCCCGCATCTCGGCCGACTCCGCGGCCGCAGGGCCGGCCCCGGATTCCTTACGTTCGGCGATGGCAATCCAGCGCTTCAACGTCGTGACCGAGAGCCCGAAGTCCTTCGCGATCTGCGCCAGCGGCGCCTCGCCCTTGCGGGCCACATCAATAACATCCTGGCGGAACTCCGCCCCATAAGCCGTGGGCATGGTCAACATCCTTCCACGAGCACAAGCTCGCTAGGTTAAGGAGTCAACAAAACTGGGGGCAGTCCCAAGCGGTTGACGGAGATGTTGCGTACTTCAAGGCCTTGCTTCGTTATGGGGAAATGCTAACGAAGGTAGCGCTAGTCAACGCCCTGTCTCTGCTCGACAACGAGCGTGACCACCATTTCCGTTACGAGGCCGAGTACAGCCTTGTCCGGGCTACGGGTGTTGGTGCCTGGTCATATGAGCTACAGCGTTTGGTTACCGGTCCGGCGAAAACCGCCTTCAGAAAAGACGCGAGTTCACTCATGGCGCAAGTTACGCAGCGATTCAGTGTCGCCGCAGAGGAGTGGCAGGCCCATGTGTTAAGACTGCTTGAGACCACAGAACAATCATTGGGCGTACCAAGTGGCTCTATCCGAACGGAGAAATCGGCCATTATTTCCTTTTTTACCCGTTTTACGAACATCAGGAATAAGTATGACCATGGGGCCCAGGTTCTAGGACAAGTGTCGAGCGCGGTGACCCCACTGGCCGACGCCTTGTTTCTGCTGTCAAGAGAGTTACGACTTCTGAATCTCCCCTGGGTCCTAGCTCACGAGACACATACGGGGTCAGTAAGGTATCTCCCCCTTACTTCGCTTGATCGCGAATTGCCAGCAAATCTTCCTACAGGCGGACTTTTCATTTTGCATGGTGAAAAGGCGCTGCCGGTTAATCTAGTAGAGGCCTTGCCCGGCGGAACCGATGTATTTTTCGCGAACGGCCATTACAAGGACAAGGACCATACATTTGAGGCGCTGTCCTATGTTACTGGATCACATAAAAGATGCAATGGGCACGCTTACAGTGTTGAGCCTACATTACTGTCACCGAGTGAGTCGGAGGGCCTCGCTCAGTTGGACCTCCAAGGGGCCACCTGGGGGAATCTTCCTCCGCGTAAGTCCGACTACGTAGAAAGATCGGAACTTGAACATGAACTCCTCGATGAACTTTTGAATTCAGAGATTGATCCGATAATCACACTGGGCGGACCTGGCGGGATCGGTAAGACATCAACTGCTCTTCAAGTCCTGCATACTGTTGCGGAGCGTGGAGACTTCGATCTTATACTGTGGTTCAGCGCCAGGGATGTCGATCTCATGGATGCTGAAGGGGCAGTGCCCGTGAAGCCCAAGGTCTTGAGCTTCGGGGATGCAGCTGGCGCCTATGCCCAGCTTGTAAAGGAAATGGGCTATAACGTAGATGAGCCAGCGGAAGCGTTCAAAGCAGCCCTTCGCGGAAATATCGATGATCGGACTCTTTTTGTATTCGATAACTTTGAAACCATTCTCGAGCCGGCCGCGCTTTTTGCTTCACTCAAGTCCAATCTTCGTCTGCCTAATAAGCTTCTCATAACGACCCGATTCACCGATTTCAAAGGACAATACCCCATCGATATAGGGGGGATGGAATTTGATGAGTTCCAAGAATTGGTTGAAACAACCGCCAGTCGTCTAGGTATTGTGGCAACCCTAAATTCCAACCCAGCCTTTCCTCGTTCACTTCATCGTGAGACTTTTGGCCATCCGTATGTTGTGAAAATAGTGCTGGGCGATATTGCTAGAGAGGGCAAAATACCGAACAAGGTTGAGCGCGTTCTCGCCAAGAAGGAGGATATTCTTGATGCGTTGTTTCAGCGGTCATTCGAGCGTCTGAGTCTTCGAGCCCAGCGCACCTTCCTCCTGCTTTGCAGTTGGCGCAGCGTAGTTCCGCTTGCCGCATTGGATGCGGTGCAGCGGAGGAGCGCAAACCAGGAAAACCTTGACGTGGAAGCTGCCGTTGAAGAACTGCTCGTAAGCAGCATGGTGGAAGTTTTACGTCCGGAGGGCAGGGAAGATCCTCGCTGGGTGAATGTTCCCGCCGCTGCCTTCAACTTTGGAGCGAGCCGCGTCCGGCATCACGCGTTGAGCAGCGAGATATTGGCAGACAGGGAATATCTGCAGCTCCTGGGGCCGCTCAAGACCGCTGCTATTGATTCAGAAACGCTTGACTTGACTAATTTCTTCCTTCGAGTTGCTCAAGAACTAGAGAGGGGAGGTCTTCCCAAGGATCAATTGATGGAAATAGCAGTCCACCTCGGGGGGGCTGTCAACGGCGCATGGCGCACTGCAGCCAGGGCTATGAGAACGGCCGGTGAGCTCAAGGTTGCTCGCAAGTTGTTGAACTACGGGCCGAGTGACGTCGCGAGTTGGCAGGATCCAGACCTTCAACTTAGGTTTGACGTCCTTTATCAACTTTCTGATCCCACTCAGGTCATTCCTGCGGTGGAGCTACTCAGGAGACACCTGAAAAAGCGTGACTACTATGCGTACAACTTGCTCCTCCGGACGCTAAGTTCGACGTTCACAACTAAGGCAGTTCAGCCGACCCAAGGCCAACGCGAAAGACTCCTAACTGACGTGATCGTGGCCGCGCGCAGCCATCAGGAATTTGTCGAATTGAAGACATCCAAGGATCTTGCAGAGCTCGCAGGGGCCTTGGGGTATAGGACAGAGCAAAAGGCATGGCGGAGTGTATCTGAGTACAAATTGAACCCCGGGCGCTAATTCATGCAATGGCGGGCGCTGCACCGGCCGGGGAGTCCGGCCCTGCTGAAAGCAACGGGAATAGCTTCGTAAATGTGCCGTGGCCGCACAAGGCGTCCTGCGCGTCATTAGTGCGCACTGCAGGTAAGCCCGCGTTTGTCTCGGCGTCAACTGGATAGAGCCGCCTCGGGTTCACGAGCGGTTAGATACGCCAGCGTCGCATCGATCAATTCAGTCAAGTCGCCGGCTGAGGCCTGATCGAAGTCGATGTCGACAATAGCCTGAAAGCGGAGTGCTCCGTCACCGAAGAAGCCCGGGGTGACGGTCCTTCGGGTGTTCGACTTCCTGCCGTCGAGAGGGGCGCCTCTCATACCGTGGACGATGACCTTCTCCCAGTCACCCTTGACCTCAGGACGGCTCCGCTTGTCTCGGCTCAGGAGCTCCGCAAGGTCTGGCCGCACTGTCTGCAGGTGGGCATGGAGGCTCGCGAATTCGATGTCGGAATCCATGCTGATTGCCAGATCGTACGCGGCACGGCGCACTTCTTCATCCTCGACGTTGTCCGGCCGAGCGTCAAAATCCACGCCAAACCGGAGTTCGCCGCCGGGCTTTGTTTCCCACCAGCGGACCTCAGCCATGAAACAGCGGTCATTTCCCTCGCCACGAATTGGTGTCCATCCCTGGATGATGGGCAGTCCGCCTCCGCTTGTCACACCTGCCCAAGCCATTCGATCGCGCTCCTTCAACTCGTGCGCGATCTGGCGCGTCACTACACGCGCCAGGAACTTCTGGTTCAGAGCGCTCAGTGGCAGCCAGTTTTCCTCGGATCTTGCTTCGAACACCGCCGAGATCATCTGGTCCCAGGTGCGCAGCACGCCAGCGGCCTCGCTCGCCAAACGGCAGGCCAGTTCGTCTTCGGCGAACTCCCAGCGGTGGACGAGGTCGCTCAGACTGAGGAAGCTCCATCGCCCGGCGCTGTTTCTCAGCCTAAGCTTGTCCGAGGCCAAAGCGGCCAAGTAGAGGTCTGGGCGGGACGTGAGCGCCTCGTATTTCTCCTGCTGCTGATCGCTCATCAGGTGCCCAAGCTTCACCTCGACCACCGCTGAGCGTGAGCCGGAAGTCAGCAGCAGGTCAGCGTTGTTGGCTTCCCGCACCTCGCGGGAGACCTCGTCCGGCACGAAACCGACGAGTTCGGCCCAAGGCGACGCGTCACGGTCGCTTAGGAATTGAATAAGATCGGACACGCTCGTCTCTTGGGCCAGAAGACGGCCCAAGCCTCTGTTCCGGACCCAAGGTGCTTCAGATTTCCCCATAGGGATTAGCATGACCCACGCGCCGCAGGATTTGCTGGTGCGACACCCTTGGCAAGCGTGGCCCCGCATCACCAGCCGATCCAAGTGAGATCAGAGGATGTTCTATGCCCCAGACCATTCGCTCGAACCTTTCCGATTCGTAGTCGCGCAATAATCCTCGCAAACGGACGGTGAGCTAGGCCTCGTTCTTTGCCCACCACAGAAATTCCGCAGCATGCTGCTGGTGGCGGAAGCCGTCACCGAGAAGCGCACGCAGCAAATCGTTGCTCCACAGGATCAGTCGGCCTTTAGTCCAGGTGGTCGTCTCAGGGGCGGGGAGTTCGAGGCCCCAGAGAGATCGGGCGATTTCTCGTTTACCAGCCAGGCCGGTGTACATGAGGATTGTCAGGTACTCCTTGGGGTAAACGATGCAGAGGACCTTCGTGAGCAGCGATTCCTTGAAACCCTTCATCGCGTTAGGGGTAGCGTCGTTAATAAGCGCAGTAAGGCGGTCCTCCAACGCGGATGGTGAAGTGCCGCGAAGCAGATACTCGATTGTCCTGCGAACTTGTGCAGCCGCGGCGTGTGCGCCCATTTCGTTCCAAGCTTCATTAAAGACAGACATGTTTCCCGGGTTCGCGCCGACGTTGGAGTTGGCGAAGTCCTTCAGATCCTGCGGGTTCGCCTTCGACAGGCCTTCGGCGCTGAACACCTGCTGGTACTTGCTCCAGTAAGGGGCAACGTTCGGCACAGGTTCAGGTTCACGCCGTAGAAACTCAGCCTTGAGTTCATTGGCCCGTGCCAATTTCACCGGATCCACATCACCGGGCTTAGGGAACTGCTTCTTAATCTCCTCCAACGTAGGCAGCGGTCGCGTCCTCCGGGCCGCCTTACCGCGGAGCCACTCGTGTCCGCAATTTGTGCACTTGACCTTCTTCTGCGTCCCGGTCAGCCGTTCGACGAGCTCCACGTGCTCGTCTGTCTGGCATCTGGCGCACTCGAGGAGATCAATTGCCATGGGGACTTACCTTCCGGGAACGAGGAGATTTGTGGGCCACCCAAAGGCTAGCAGTGCCTACCCGCCCAGTGTGGCGGCTACGTCAACGGCCTGCCTGAAGATTTGTCTCAGTCCCTGCAGTGGACCCAGCGAGCATGGTTTCACACCGTGGTATGACTCGGCCTTGTCCTCGAATGCCCTGCGTGCCGCAGCCCATAGGGTGCGGGTGCCGCTGATGTGATGACTGCATCATTCCGGTCCCCAAAATGAAGGAACAGCCACAGGGGAGTGGCGTCAGAGGAGTACGGAGGGCTTGATAAGGCGGGCTACATCTTTGGCAGTTAGTACCAGGGGTTCGTTCAAATCTTCAGAGAAGTAAGCGTTCCAGCTTAAAAGACGACGGGTACGGCAATCGTCGTTTTCCTAGTACACGTCATAGATGCACTACCCCTGATGCCGTCGAGAATACTTGCAGCTACCCCCGCTGTTGGCGATTGATGGCAAGCCGACAACCCCGCCCGTTTTGATGCGTTTTGGGGGGACCTCGGTCAGATCTGGTTCACCCGCGTCACTGCGATGTGCCGGCTCAATTTTCGGAGGGGAATTGCGACATTGAATTGTGAGAAACTTCGGCGGCGCCATTCTTGCCGTCCGTGCCCGAAGGTTGAAGCTCAGCTGCAAGGCACGCGTGCTGCCTTTGAATCTCCTCAACCTCGGCCTCATACCGTTCTGACGCAAGTGTCAGGATGCCCGCTTCACGAAGGAGGGCAAAGTGACTGTGCAAGGAAGGCGGAGGAACATTCAGAGCGGCAGCCACGTCGTGGCAAGTTGCCGGCCCATGGGCAATCAAGAAGCGAATGATCTGGCTTCGCGTCCGATGCATCATGATGTTCGCCATGGAGACCATAACCCTGGTGATGAAAACTCACTTCTGAGGAACGTGGTGTAGACGGGTCTACAGCAGAACAATACGCCCCTGAGTGAGCCCGCGGAAGAGGTTGAAGGAACGCGTTGCACAAGAGGTAGAGCAACGGAATACTGAGCATCACGTGAAGTCTCAGAGCGGGTATCACTGTGGAGGGGAGGAGGACGATGTTCGGCGACGACGAACGCCCTTCTGGTACCGCCTTGTCTCCTCAGGCTGAGCTGGCCCGGCGCCTGAACCTGCTTCTCGACGTCGCCGTGGCAGAACGAGGGCAGCCAATTACGTTCCGCGAGGTTCACGAGAAGCTGGCGGCCAGAGGAATCAAGCTCTCCAGGGCGCGCTGGTTCTACATGAAGGACGGGACCGGGCGATTGGTGAGCGACCCCACCTTACTGCACGCATTATGCGAAATTTTCGGCGTGGATCCTGCGTATCTCTTGGACTCGGATTCTGGGGAGTTGCCCCAGCGCATCGATTCGCAGCTGGAGTTCGTCCGGTCCCTTCGGGCTGCGAGGGTGAAGACTTTTGCGACCCGAACCCTTGGGGACGTATCGCCGGAGACGCTGCGAGCTATCACGGAGTACCTGAACAAGGACATCCGCCGGCGGCCGGAGGGCGAGCGTGCAGCGGCTTCGTCACAGTCCGAACCGTCACAGCCGCCCGAGCAGTCCGGTTAATCCTTTTCGGCTACTGGTGTTCCTCCAGCAAGTACTTTAGGTGTGCGTCAAGCAGCTCCTTGATCCGGGCAGGGTTTGCGGAGTACCGAGGCGACCGTCCGTGCCTGCGCCCGGGTTCGACGTCGACCATCACCACACCCGCCTCCTCCAGCGCTGCGAGATGTTTGGCCACGCTGGGATCGCCCGCGCTGACAGCGGCGACAATGTCGCCGCGCGTTGCAGGCCCGCTGGCGGTAAGGAATCGTAGGATCTCGTTGCGCGATCTGTTGCCGAAAGTCGCGACGGCAGCCTCGACGTCGGCCGACCAAGCTGCGTCGTGCGGTTGCGTAATTCTCGGCATAGCGCCATTCTTCCCGAAGAAATCCGAAAAAGTAAGAACAGCACTCTTGACGATACTTTAAGTATCTTTGACAATAAATTCCATAGCTTCTGCTGATCGTTGTTGGATCTACGAATCCACGCACCGGAGCCGCCTGCACGGCGCCGCCCATACTCGATCTGAATATCTAAGCGGTGAAGCCATGGAAATTGAATCCGAGGCGCATCCAGTCAAGAGTCGCCCAACGGCTCCTGCCGGAGTGGATATCGCGTTGCGAGGTGCTCCTCCAGCGGGGGAGCCCGTCGTCCCAATCGACCGGATTCTGGTCGCCGTGGATGGAGTGAACCGCTACGTCATTTCCCGTCTGGGACGAATCGGACGATCCTGCGATGTTGACGACGTCATGCAGGACATCCGCGTCGCTGTCTGGGACGGAGTAGCAAAGGGAAAATACCGGGAACTTCCCGGAATTCCGTTTGAAGCCTGGGTTCAGGGGGTCTGCAACAAGATCTGTGCTGCGCACATCCGGCGAGAACTAAGTCACCGGACCTTGCCATTGCTCATAGATTTCACAACCACGGAAACCTCGCCCGAGGTTCTCGCTGTCATCGATACGGGCTCGCTTTTGGGCAGCACCGAAGGCTGTGTCGACCAGGCGTGGGCGCAGGCGATGTTGGACCTGGTCCACCGGAGCGTGACTGAGGAAACATGGAAGCTTGCTGTGTCCAGTCTTGTCGGGCCGCGCTACCATGGACCTCCTACTCCCCAGGACCGACGCCGGTGGCACGCCGTAACGGTTGTCCGGCAGACCGCCCAGACAATTAACGCGGCCTTGAACTGCCGTCCCAACCCTGAGATTGACCTTGATGACCTTTGCCAAATGGCCGCGGACTGCCTTCCCACCGCTGTGCTTCGGCGAGTTGCTGCCTCCATCGTGCGTCCCGGATTGCGGGGACCAAACCGATCCGTGCAAGTGGCCGATCTGGCGGCTGAGCTGGGCGTCACCGAGAGATACATCGCGGTGAATATCGGTTTTGCCCGGCAGCTATACCGTGCCGCTTGGCGTGTCCTCCAGCACGAAGCAAACAGACCCGCGGTGTAAGCCATGATCATCATCGGAGCTAGGCGATGAATTCTATTCGAGAGTTTGGCCGTCAAGCTTGGTTCGCAGTGGGGATCACTGCCTTGCTTGCAGGCGGCGCCCTCTTTCTGCTCTGGCCGTCTGATCACTCTGGCAGGGAGGCGGCACCGTTGACGTCGGCAACTGCGCCCGCAGTAGGGACGCCATCAGCTACGCCGCCAGTTCACGTCCAATCCTCAGCTGCTCCGATCGAAGGGAAATCATCGGCTGCCGCGACGGATGGCAGGCTGCCGAGCACAAGGGATTACCGGTCACTCGCTTTGGCGGCAGCCCAGGAAATCTACACCTGGGATAGTCGCTCGTCGTCGTATTCCGAGGTTTATGCGCGCGTGCGGTCCTGGTGGGAGCTTCTCCCTGATGGGTCCAATCCTTTGTCCGCACTGGTGCGGGAGTTCGAGGGGACTGGCGTGACAGCAGGGAGCTTCACCGTGCTGACTGAACAGTCTGCCCGGCGAAGCGGTACCGCTGAAGCCGTCCGTTGCGACCTTGAATTGGCCAAAGTCAAGGATTACCCGGTCCCCTGGGAGGGCTTTCACGTGTGCACGGTGACTGTACGGGTATTGGACGAGTCGATCGCTGGCAAGAACGCTTACGCAACGCCGGTTACTGTGATGGTTAACTGCCCGCCAGCAGTCACGGCTCCGGGTGGTCGATGCGCATTGGTTGGTTTCTATGCGACTGCGGAGCGGATCGTCTACTGATGGCCGCTTTGGCAGCCATTGCAGTCCTGGCAAGGCGACGGGCTTTGCTGAAGAGCGCGTCCGCCGTTGTCGCAGCCGCAATACTTTGCGGGCTGATGGCTTTTGTTGGCGGCGTGGCTGTGCTTGCCGGAACGACTGGAGAGCGTGTTGTTGCTTGTGCTCCGGGAAGCGACACTCGTGCAGCGACCGCGGGCGCTACCGGGGGTTTGGAAATCCGTAACGCTGGCAAGCTGCTCTACGTCTTGACGCCGCGTCAAGAGGGCGTCGCGCGGGCTTACATTTCGGTGGGCAAGCAACTTCATGTGCCGCGTTCCGGACAAATCATCGCGATCATGATGGCGCTTCAGGAATCGGGCCTTCGCATGCTTGCGAACCCGGGAGTGCCTGGTTCCCTTGACCTCCCCAATGACGGTAGCGGAACAGACCACGATTCAATCGGGTCGGCGCAACAACGCCCAGCAGCGGGGTGGGGCACTGTACCCGAGCTAATGGACGCCTCATACAATGCCCGCGCGTTCTACGGCGGACCGACAGGTCCCAACCATGGAAGCCCACGTGGACTGTTGGATGTCCCCGGGTGGCAGGCCATGGATAAGGGGCCGGCTGCACAGGCGGTCCAGGTCTCTGCTTTTCCGGAGTTGTATGCACAGTGGGAGCCGACAGCGACAGCAATTTTTGCTGTCTTGGAAACCGACACAGCTCCTGCATCTTGTTTGAGTCCTACTGCAGGAAATCAAAATGGCGGACAGGTGCGGAACCTAAGCCAGCTGCGCCAGGACATCTTGCGGTTCACACAGGAGGGACTCGGCGGCAAATATGTCTGGGGCGGCACGGCCTTCAAGGCTTGGGACTGCTCTGGGTATGTTCAGTGGATCTACAGGCAGGCCGGCATCGAGTTGCCAAGAGTAGAGCAGTGGCGGGTAGGCGCGCGAACCGATAACCCGCAGCCGGGTGATCTGGTGGTTCAGAATCCGCAAGGCCCCGATAATTGGGGCCACGTCGGCATTTATGCCGGGGACGGAATGATGTGG